>NZ_CBDRCM010000041.1:0-67977 GCF_965342435.1 Actinacidiphila sp. bgisy160
CGCTGCGGGCCCGGTCCAGGTTGCCGAGGCACAACGCCAGGACGCCGAGTTCGTGCAGGAAGTACGCCTCCTCGGCCACCTCCCCGGCGAGCCGGGCGGCCTCCTGGCCGACGCGCAGCGCGCGCTCCCACGCGCTCCAGTGCATGGCGGCGGCGAGGACGGGCGCCACCGTACGGGCCAGGAGCACGGCGGCGCTCGTGTGCCCGCCGTCGCGGGCGGCGCTCAGGGCGGCCAGGATGGCCTCCGCCTCGGCCGCGACGCGCCGCGGGGTGACCGAGGGGTGCCCGGCCCACCAGGCGTAGTGCTGGGCGGCGGCCAGCGCCTGCGGGGAGCCCTCGGTGGCGGCCTCGGCGGCCAGTCCGTCCGCGAGGGCCAGTTGCCGGCCCACGCCCGCCGCGAGGCGGTGGTGTGCGGCTACGGGGACGGCGAGCCCGACGGCCACGATCTCGCCGAGCGCGGCGTCGCCGTGGGTGTCGCCGACGAGTGCCGGCAGGTGCGACTGGTGCGGGCACTCGCCGCCCAGGGCCACCGCGAAGCGCAGCGCCTCCTGTGCCGAGGTGCCCAGGCGGGAGGCGAGCAGGGCGGCGGGCGCGGCGCTCTCGGCGAGCGAGGGCAGCGGCACGTGCGAGGCCGACGCGCCCGGCTCGGCGTCGAAGGGCGCGTCGACGGGGAGTTCGTCCGCCGGGTCCACGTCGCCCCACACGGACTCGTCGGCCGCGAGGATCTCCGCCCCGAGCGCGTCGCGCTGCCGCAGCAGGGCACCGGCCTGGACGAAGCGCAGCGGCAGGCCCTCGGACTCGAACCACAGGTCGGCCGCCCAGGCGGTCTCCTCCTCCACCAGGGGGCGGCCCGCGGAGAGCTCCAGCAGTTCCAGGCAGGCGACCCGGGTCAGTCCGGGGAGGAAGACCTCCTCCACCAGGGAGTCGGTGGCGGGGGCCGGCACGTCGGGCGTGGCGGACAGCACGAAGGCGCACTCCGGCGCCGCCGCGAGCAGCTCCTCCAGGGATGCGCCGCCGAACTCCAGGTCGTCCAGGACGACGACCGCGCCGACGTCGCGCAGCAGCTCCAGCAGACGGCCGCGGCCGGGGCGGTAGTCCTCGGTGTCGTAGACGGTGCCGAAGAGCTCCTGGAGCAGGTCGCCGGGGGTCCGCCGGTAGCCGGAGAGCCGGATCACGCCGTCGGGGGCGAGGCCCTCGCAGGCCTCGGCGACCGCGTCGAGCAGCACGCTGCGGCCGGCGCCGGAGGGCCCGGTGACGCGCACCGAGCGGCCCCGGGACAGCAGCCGCACCAGGCGCTCGCGCTCCTCCTCGCGCTCCAGCAGCGGGAGATGGGGCATGTGCGGTCCCGGCGGCACCGTCGGCCGGGCGGCGGCGGTCAGCGTGGCGCGCTCCTCCGCCGCGCGCCGGACGGGCGCGGGCAGGTCGCCCGGGGCGAGGGAGCTGACCTCGCTGCCGTCGACGGGGTTGAGGGTCAGCCTGCAGTCACCCACGACGAGTTCGACGACGCGTGGCGCGTCGCCGTCCGCCGTGCCCGCCCCGACCTCGAGGGCGAGCGGGTCGCGCGGCGGACGGCCGCCGCGCGGGGCCGGCGCGGTGCCGTCCTCCGCGCCCGCGGCCGGCGTGGCGTCGGCAAAGCTCGTGGAGTCCTGTTGTGCGCCGTACTCGTCACCGGTCATGTCGGGTCCGTGTGGGTCCATTAGTCTCCGCCCCCATGTGCGTCGCAGCGGGGCCCCACCGGGCCCGCGGTTCCGCCGTTGGACCGGTCCGGCTCCCCTCCTCGGCGTACGGGGTTGAGGCACGCCGGAACCGAACCCTAAACCTTCCCACAGTATGTGCGAAGCCCAGGGCGGCCATGCCGCCCTTGCGTCCGAATCTGTCCGGGGTTGCCGCTTCCGTATCGGCGCGCCCGGTGGGTGCGCTAGGTCCGCGGCAGTGCTTCTGCCGCGATACCCCCCTCGATGACCAGGATGCGGTGCAGCCGCGTGGCGACCAGAAGTCGCTGCATCTGCGCGGGCACGCCCCGCAGGACGAGACGCCGGTCCGCGCGGCCGCAGCGGCGGTGCGCCCCCATGATGACGCCCAGGCCGGTCGCGTCCCAGGAGTCGAGTTCGGTCAGGTCGAGCACGAGATCTCCGTGGCCGCCGTCCACCGCGCCGTGCAGGACCTTGCGGGCGTCCGCCGCGGTGCGGACGTCGAGGCGGCCCCCGACGACCAGCTCGGCGTGATCGCCCCTGATGTGCATTACGCCTCCCCGTGGAGTGAATGGGTGGAACTGCCGTGGTTCTACGTAACTGACGGTCCGTCGTACGAAGAGGTTGCCGTCTGTGAGCGAACCGATACCGAATTCACCCTTGCGAGTGACAGAAGGCGTCCGAGGGGCCCAGCCCGCCGGTCATCAGCACCGGGCCGGACCCGCCGGGTTGACGTACCGTCAGTACCGGTAGAAGCCCTCGCCGCTCTTGCGGCCGAGCGCGCCCGCGTCGACCATGCGCCGCATGAGCTCCGGCGGGGCGAACTTCTCGTCCTGGGACTCGGTGTAGATGTTGTCGGCGGCGTGCAGCAGGATGTCGACACCCGTGAGGTCGGCGGTCGCCAGCGGGCCCATCGCGTGACCGAAACCGAGCTTGCAGGCGACGTCGATGTCCTCGGCCGTGGCGACGCCCGACTCGTAGAGCTTGGTGGCCTCGACGACGAGCGCCGCGATCAGCCGGGTGGTGACGAAGCCGGCCACGTCCCGGTTGACGACGATGGTCGTCTTGCCGATCTCCTCGGCGAAGGCCCTGGCGCGCGCCAGGGTCTCGTCGCTGGTCTTGTAGCCGCGGACCAGCTCGCACAGCTGCATGAGCGGGACCGGCGAGAAGAAGTGGGTGCCGACCACGCTCTCCGGGCGCTCGGTCACCGCCGCGATCTTGGTGATCGGGATGGCGGAGGTGTTGGAGGCCAGTACCGCGTCCGCCTTGGTGATCTTGTCGAGGGCGCGGAAGATCTCCTGCTTGACCTCGATCTTCTCGAAGACGGCCTCGACGACGATGTCGGCGTCGGCGGCCGCGTCCAGGTCGGTGGTGGTGGTGATGCGCGCGAGCGCGGCGGCCGCGTCCTCGGCCGCGAGCTTGCCCTTGGCGACGAACTTCTCGTAGGACGCCTCGATACCGCCCCTGCCGCGGGCCAGCGCCTCGTCCGTGATGTCACGCAGGACGACCTCGTAACCCGCCTGTGCGGACACCTGCGCGATGCCGGAGCCCATCAGGCCGGCTCCGATGACGGCGAGCTTCTTCGCCACGGCACACACCTATCTTCTCGATGCTGTTGCCGGGACCTTAACGTCGCTTCACAGCGGAGCGCAGCAGGAAGAGAGGCGGGTCACCCTGTGTCCTTCGTCGCACAGTTGGGAGCCCCGGCGCCCAGTTGCTGCCCCGCCGCGTCCAGTTTGACCGGTACCGCCCCCGGAGTCGGCTTCCGGCTCCCCCGCCACGGCACCGCCACGGGGCGCGTCCCGGGCGCGGCCGAGACTACGCTCGGCACATGGTCAATCTGACGCGCATCTACACGCGGACCGGGGACGACGGCACCACCGCCCTCGGCGACATGAGCCGCACGGCCAAGACCGACAGCCGCATCTCGGCCTACGCGGACGCCAACGAGGCGAACGCGGCGATCGGCGTGG
Organism: Actinacidiphila sp. bgisy160; assembly: GCF_965342435.1. GTDB lineage: Bacteria > Actinomycetota > Actinomycetes > Streptomycetales > Streptomycetaceae > Actinacidiphila. Next base: position 3,664 of record NZ_CBDRCM010000041.1, read on the forward strand.
CACTCGCGCTCGGCGCGCTCCCGCAGGAGGTCGCGACCGTCCTCGTACGGGTCCAGAACGACCTCTTCGACGTCGGCGCCGACCTCGCGACGCCCGTCGTCCCCGACCCCAAGTACCCGCCGCTGCGCGTCGAGCAGTCCTATGTGGACCGGCTGGAGGCGGACTGCGACCGCTTCCTGGAGGAGCTGGAGAAGCTGCGCAGCTTCATCCTGCCCGGCGGCGCCCCGGGCGCCGCGCTGCTCCACCAGGCGTGCACGGTGGTCCGCCGCGCCGAGCGGTCCACGTGGGCCGCGCTGGAGGAGCATGGCGAGACGATGAACCCGCTCACCTCCACCTACCTCAACCGGCTGTCCGACCTGCTGTTCATCCTGGCCCGCACGGCCAACAAGGAGGTCGGCGACGTGCTGTGGGTGCCCGGCGAGAACCGCTGACCCCGCCCGCTCACTCGCGGGGCCGGGCGGCCGGCTCCCGCTTGGGCCACAGCGTGTAGCTCGCCGCGACGACGGCGTGGATCCCGGCCGTCGCCACCATCCGCACCTGCCACTCCCGCAGGGCCGCCGTGCGTCCGGCGTCCGCGACGAGCCGGACGGCGAGTCGCAGCAGGGCGGCGGCGACGGCCGCGGACACCGCGGTACGGCCGAGCAGCCGCCACTCGTGCACGGCCCGGGCCCTGCCGTACCGCGGCGCGGGCGGCGGCTTGGGCCCGCCCGAGAAGCGGTGCGCGAAGCGGGCGTCGGCCCGGCGGACGACCGAGTGGCCGTAGCCGGCCGAGAAGCCGACGTACACGGCGGCCAGAGCGTGCCGGGCACCGGCCGTACCACCCTCGCGCAGGTCGGCCGCGGCGACGGCCAGCAGCACCACGTCCACCAGGGGCACGCACACCAGCAGCGCCGCTCCGGCCCGGGGCCGGCGCAGCAGGTAGCGCACGGCGAGCCCGGCGCCGAGCAGCACCCAGAAGGCGATCTCGCACCCGATGATCAGGGTCACCAGCATGCGGCAAGGCTCCCCCACCGCCTTGGCGGAGTGCGTCGTCCGCGCTGACGAGACCCGGCTGCATCCTTCGGTGTACCCGGCGGCTCCGACCACCGGCCGACGTGCACCGCCCGCGCCGCGTGCTGGGATGGCCCCATGACGACCACCGCCGCCCGCCGCCCGCACCGCGACGACGTGCTGATCGCCGCTTCCGGGCTCGCGGGCGGCCTGGCGATGTGGGCGTTCGGGCTCTACACCCACTCCGGGAACCACCCGGCGGGCGACCGCCCCTGGCTGCCGCTGCTCCCCCTGGTGGTCATGGCCGGATGCGAACTGCTGCGGCGGACCGCGCCCCGCGTCGCGATCGTCGTCGGCGCACTCACCGTCTGCGCGGACTTCGTGATCGGTTCGCTGCTGGTGACCGTGCTGATGTTCACCGACCTGGTGTACGCCGCCGTCCTGTACGGGCCGAAGCGGCTGAGCCGGGTCGTGCCGGTCGTCAGCGTGCTCACCACGGCCGCGCTCACCGCCACCGCCGTGGCGGTGCAGCCGGTCGCCGAGTCCCTGCTGATCGGTGTGGTCGGCGCCCTGGTCTCGGTGGCCCCCGCCTCGACGGGCGTGATCGTGCGCCGGCACCGCGACGAGGCCGCCGCCGAACGGCTGCGCGCGGAGCAGACCGCGCTCCTCGCCGAGCTGGACCGCCGGGAGGCGGTGGGCCGCGAGCGGGCCCGGATGGCCCGCGAACTGCACGACATGGTGGCGGGCCACCTGTCCGCGATCGCCATCCACTCCACCGCCGCGCTGTCCCTGGACCGCCACGAGGGCCCGGCCCGCGACGCGCTCACGGTGATCCGGGAGAACAGCGTGGAGGGCCTGTCGGAGATGCGCCGGCTGATCGGGCTGCTGCGCGACTCGGCCGGCGAGGACGGCGAGCCGGCGCCCGTTCCGCGGCTGGCCGGCCTGGACGCGCTCCTGGAGCAGATGCGCGCGGCGGCCCCGCACTCTGACTTCGTGCTGCGCGACGAGCGCCCCGGGGGCGCCGGCGCGCTCCCCGCGCCGGTGGAGCTGGCGGCCTACCGGATCGTGCAGGAGTCCCTGACCAACGTCCTGAAGCACGCGGCGCCCGGCGAGGTGCCCGTCATGCTGGCGCAGGACGGCAGGGCGCTGACGGTGACCGTGGCGAGCCCCTGCCGCAGCGGCGCCGCGGGGGACCGGCCCGGCCCCCGGGCTCCCGGCTCCGGCAGCGGGCTGATCGGGATGCGGGAACGCACGGAGCTGCTCGGGGGCACCTTCGAGGCGGGCCGGGAGGGAACGACATGGCGGGTGAGGGCGGTACTGCCCATGGAGGGGAGCGCATGATCCGGGTGGTGGTCGCCGAGGACCAGTCCGCGGTACGGGCGGGGCTGGTGCTCATCCTGAGGTCGGTGCCCGACATCGAGGTGGTCGGTGAGGCGGCCGACGGGGAGGCCGCGGTCCGCGCCGCCCGCGAGCTGCGACCCGACGTGATCCTCATGGACCTGCAGATGCCGCGGATGGACGGGGTGTCCGCGACCCGGGAGATCGTCGCGCAGGGGCTGGCCGACGTCCTCGTCCTCACCACCTTCGACCTGGACGAGTACGTCTTCGGGGCGCTGCGCGCGGGCGCCGCCGGTTTCCTGCTCAAGGACACCGAGGCGGACCGGCTGATCGAGGGCGTCCGGCTGGTGGCCCGCGGCGAGGGGATGATCGCGCCCGCCGTGACCCGCAGGCTGATCGGCGAGTTCGCCCGCCCCCGGCCTCGTCCCGCCTCCGATCACGCGGCGCTGGGAACGCTGACGCCGCGGGAGCGGGAGGTGCTGGCCTGCGTGGGCCAGGGCCTGTCCAACGCGGAGATCGCGGCCCGGCTGGAGATGGCGGAGGCCACGGCGAAGACCCACGTCAGCCGCATGCTGGCCAAACTGGAGCTGCGCAGCCGCGTGCAGGCCGCGGTTCTGGCGCAGGAGTTGGGGCTGACCGCGGGGCCGTAGCGCCGTCGCCGTCAGGCGACGTTGACCCTCTGCCCGGGAGGAGCGGCCTCGAGCCAGGCGAGGAAGCCGGTGAGCGCGTCGTCGCTCATGGCGAGTTCCAGACGGGTGCCGCGGTGCTCGCAGACCAGGATGACGGCGTCGGAGAGGAGCGCCAGCTCCTCCTGGCCTTCGGGGAGGCGGCGGTTCAGCACCTCGATGGCGGAGCGCTCCAGCACCCGGCGCGGCCGGGGAGCGTAGGAGAAGACCCGGAACCACTCGATCCGGTCACCGCTGTAGCGGGCCACGCCGTACGCCCAGCCCTTGCCGGAGGGTTCGTCGGTGCCGGTGGGCGGCATCCGCAGACTGCAGTCGAACGTGCCGCCGGGCCGCTGGATCAGCCGGCGTCGCAGCCCGAAGACGAACAGCCCCAGCAGCGCCACCGCCACCAGGGCCCCGCACACCTGAAAAGCGAGGATCACTCCCACCGACCTCCTCGCTCCACATCACGAATGGGGTTACTGCAGCCGCGGGACACCCTCACGGGCCTCCCGCGGCTCATGGCCCAGTGGGCCGGATGCTCAGCGCGACCCGCTGGTCGCGGCGATCAGCCGGACCTCGGCCCGGCGCTCACCGGCGGCGTCGGCCTCGGCCTTCGCGCGCTCCAGAGCCCGCTCCGCACGCTGGACGTCGATCTCGTCCGCGAGCTCGGCGATCTCCGCGAGCACCGACAGCTTGTTGTCCGAGAAGGAGACGAAGCCGCCGTGCACCGCGGCGACGACGGTGCCGCCCTCGCTGGTGCGGATCGTCACCGGACCGGACTGGAGCACGCCCAGGAGCGGCTCGTGGTTCGGCATGACGCCGATGTCGCCGGACTCGGTGCGTGCGACGACAAGTGTGGCCTCGCCGGACCAGACACTGCGGTCCGCTGCGACCAGCTCGACGTGCAGCTCAGCCAAGATGGCTCCTCGGGTCGGCACCCACCGCCGTCCGGCGGGTGCATGAAACAAAGGATAACGGGGGTGCGGCAAGGGGGCGGACACAGGGTCCGCCCCCTGCCACGGTGAGCCGTCAGGCGACGGGCGTCAGCTGACGCCGAGCTCGCGGGCGTTGCGCTCGAGGTCCTCGATGCCGCCGCACATGAAGAACGCCTGCTCAGGGAAGTGGTCGTACTTGCCGTCGGCGATGGCGTTGAACGCGGCGATCGACTCGTCCAGCGGGACGTCGGAGCCGTCGATACCGGTGAACTGCTTCGCCGCGTGGGTGTTCTGCGACAGGAAGCGCTCGATACGGCGGGCGCGGTGGACGGTGAGCTTGTCCTCCTCGCCCAGCTCGTCGATACCGAGGATCGCGATGATGTCCTGGAGGTCCTTGTACTTCTGCAGGATCCCCTTGACGCGCATGGCGCACGCGTAGTGGTCCTCCGCGATGTAGCGCGGGTCCAGGATGCGGGACGTCGAGTCCAGCGGGTCCACCGCCGGGTAGATGCCCTTCTCCGAGATCGGACGCGACAGAACGGTCGTCGCGTCCAGGTGGGCGAAGGTGGTCGCCGGCGCCGGGTCGGTCAGGTCGTCCGCGGGGACGTAGATCGCCTGCATCGAGGTGATCGAGTGACCACGGGTCGAGGTGATGCGCTCCTGGAGGAGGCCCATCTCGTCCGCCAGGTTCGGCTGGTAGCCCACCGCGGAGGGCATGCGGCCGAGCAGCGTGGAGACCTCGGAGCCGGCCTGGGTGAAGCGGAAGATGTTGTCGATGAAGAACAGCACGTCCTGCTTCTGCACATCGCGGAAGTACTCCGCCATGGTCAGACCGGCAAGCGCCACGCGCAGACGGGTGCCCGGGGGCTCGTCCATCTGGCCGAAGACCAGCGCGGTCTTGTCCAGGACGCCGGACTCCTCCATCTCCTGGATCAGGTCGTTGCCCTCACGGGTGCGCTCGCCGACGCCGGCGAACACGGAAACGCCCTCGTGCAGCTTCGCCACACGCATGATCATTTCCTGGATGAGGACGGTCTTGCCGACACCGGCACCACCGAACAGACCGATCTTGCCGCCCTTGACGTACGGGGTCAGCAGGTCGACGACCTTCAGGCCGGTCTCGAACATCTCGGTCTTGGACTCGAGGTCCTCGAACCTCGGGGCCTTGCGGTGGATCGCCCAGCGCTCGCCGACGTTGGCGTTCTCCTCGGGGACGTTCAGCACCTCGCCGAGGGTGTTGAACACCTTGCCCTTGGTGAAGTCGCCGACCGGGACGGTGATGCCGTCGCCGGTGTCGGTCACCGGGGCCTGGCGGACCAGGCCGTCGGTGGGCTGCATGGAGATGGCGCGGACCAGGCCGTCACCCAGGTGCTGGGCGACCTCGAGGGTCAGCGTCTTCTTCTTGCCGGCCTCGGCCGGGTCGGCGACCTCGACGGTGAGGGCGTTGTAGATCTCCGGCATGGCGTCGACGGGGAACTCCACGTCGACGACCGGGCCGATGACCCGGGCGACGCGGCCCGTGGCAGCGGCCGTCTCAACAGTGGTGGTCATGATTAGTCACTCCCCGCAGACGCGTCGGCCAGGGCGCTGGAGCCACCGACGATCTCGCTGATTTCCTGGGTGATTTCGGCCTGGCGGGCCTGGTTGGCAAGCCGCGTGAGCGTCCTGATGAGCTCCTCGGCGTTGTCGGTCGCCGACTTCATCGCGCGGCGGCGGGCGGCGTGCTCGGAAGCGGCACCCTGCAGCAGCGCGTTGTAGATCCGGCTCTCGACGTACCGCGGCAGCAGCGCGTCCAGGACGCCCTCAGCCGACGGCTCGAAGTCGTACAGGGGGAGGATCTCCCCCTCCTTGCGGGCCTCGCCACCGGTCGCGTCGGCGAGCGAGAGCGGCAGCAGCCGCTTCTCCACCGGCGCCTGCGTCAGCATCGACACGAACTCCGTGAAGACGATGTGCAGCTCGTCCACGCCGCCGTCCGCGGTGTCCTTGAGGACCGCCGCGATCAGCGGGTCGGCGACCGACTTGGCGTCCGCGTAGGTCGGCTTGTCGGTGAACCCGGTCCACGAGTCCGCGACCGGGCGCTCACGGAAGCCGTAGTACGCCACGCCCTTGCGGCCGACGATGTAGTGGACGACCTCCTTCCCCTCCGCGCGCAGCTGCTCGGTCAGCCGGTCCGCCGCCTTGATGGCGTTGGACGAGTAGCCGCCGGCCAGACCGCGGTCGCTCGTGACGAGCAGCACCGCGGCACGCGTCGGGTTCTCGGTCTCCGTGGTCAGCGGGTGGTTCGTGTTGGAACCGGTCGCGACCGCAGCCACCGCGCGGGTGAGCTCATCGGCGTACGGGGACGAGGCGTGGACCTGGCGCTGGGCCTTGACGATCCGGGACGCGGAGATCATCTCCATCGCCTTCGTGATCTTCTTGGTCGCGGTGACGGACTTGATGCGGCGCTTGTATACCCGAAGCTGGGCGCCCATGCTCAGCCCTCACCCAGCAGCTTGCCGTCCGAGGTCTCGAACTGCTTCTTGAACTCCGCCACCGCGTCGGTCAGGGCCTCGACGGTGTCGTCGCCGAGCTTGCCGGTCTCGGCGATGCTCAGCAGGAGGTCCTTCTTCTCGCGACGGAGGTAGTCCAGCAGCTCGCGCTCGAAGCGGCGGATGTCCTCGACGGGCACGTCGTCCAGCTTGCCGGTGGTGCCGGCCCAGATCGAGACGACCTGGTCCTCGATCGGGAACGGCGCGTACTGGCCCTGCTTCAGCAGCTCGACCATGCGCTTGCCGCGCTCCAGCTGCGCCTTGGAGGCCGCGTCCAGGTCGGAACCGAAGGCGGCGAACGCCTCCAGCTCGCGGTACTGGGCGAGGTCCACGCGCAGGCGGCCGGCGACCGACTTCATGGCCTTGATCTGCGCCGAGCCACCGACTCGGGAGACCGAGATACCGACGTTCAGCGCCGGGCGCTGGCCCGCGTTGAACAGGTCGGACTCCAGGAAGCACTGGCCGTCGGTGATGGAGATGACGTTGGTCGGGATGAACGCCGAGACGTCGTTGGCCTTGGTCTCGACGACCGGCAGACCGGTCATCGAGCCGGCACCCAGCTCGTCGGAGAGCTTGGCGCAGCGCTCCAGCAGGCGGGAGTGCAGGTAGAAGACGTCACCCGGGTAGGCCTCACGGCCCGGCGGGCGGCGCAGCAGCAGGGAGACGGCGCGGTAGGCGTCGGCCTGCTTGGACAGGTCGTCGAAGACGATCAGGACGTGCTTGCCGTCGTACATCCAGTGCTGGCCGATGGCCGAGCCGGTGTACGGGGCGAGGTACTTGAAGCCGGCCGGGTCGGACGCCGGGGCCGCCACGATCGTGGTGTACTCCAGGGCGCCGGCCTCCTCCAGCGCGGCGCGCACGCCGGCGATGGTGGAGCCCTTCTGGCCGATGGCGACGTAGATGCAGCGGACCTGCTTCTTGGGGTCGCCGGAACGCCAGTTGTCGCGCTGGTTGATGATCGTGTCGATCGCCAGGGCGGTCTTGCCCGTCTGGCGGTCGCCGATGATCAGCTGACGCTGACCGCGACCGATCGGGGTCATCGCGTCGACGGCCTTGAGGCCGGTCTGCATCGGCTCGTGCACGGACTTACGGGCCATGACGCCGGGAGCCTGGAGCTCCAGGGCGCGGCGGCCGTCGGTCTCGATCTCGCCGAGGCCGTCGATCGGGTTGCCGAGCGGGTCGACGACGCGACCCAGGTATCCCTCGCCGACCGCGACCGAGAGCACCTCACCGGTGCGCTGCACCGGCTGGCCCTCCTCGATGCCGCTGAACTCGCCGAGGACGATCGCACCGATCTCGCGCTCCTCGAGGTTGAGGGCGAGACCGAGGGTGCCGTCCTCGAACTTCAGCAGCTCGTTCGCCATGACCGAGGGCAGACCCTCGACCTTGGCGATACCGTCGCCGGCCAGGCTGACCGTTCCGACCTCCTCGCGCGAGGCCGCGTCCGGCTTGTACGACTGGACGAAGTTCTCCAGCGCGTCCCGGATCTCCTCCGGCCGGATCGTGAGCTCCGCCATCTGGGTTCCCTGCTCTCCTTGTTGGGCCCGAAGTATTCGCTACGGCCCAACTCGGGCCGCTGATACTGCTCTTTGAGTTGGTGGCTGGTTCAGCCGGCCATCCGCCGGCTCGCCTCTTCGAGGCGGTCCGCGATGGTCCCGTCGATGACCTCGTCGCCGACCCGAACCGAGATGCCGCCGCGGACCGCGGGGTCCACGTCGAGGTTCAGGTGCACCTGCCGGCCGTAGATCTTGGCCAGCGCGGCGCCGAGGCGCTGCTTCTGCCGGTCGCTCAGCGGTACCGCCGAGACCACGACCGCAACCGTGCGGTTACGCCGCGTCGCCGCCAGCTTGGACAGGGCGTCGATCCCTGCCTCCAGGCTACGGCCTCGCGGGTGGGTCACGAGACGGATCACGATCCGCTCGGTGACCTGGTTGGCGCGGCCGCCCAGCAGCGAGTGCAGCAGGGCCGCCTTGGCCTGGGTCCCCGCGGCGCGGTCGGTCAGCGCCGCCCGCAGCTCGCTGCTGCCGGAGACGATGCGGCCGAAGCGGAACAGCTCGTCCTCGACGTCGTCGAGGACGCCCGCACGCTCCGCGGCGATCAGGTCGGCGCTGTAGGACAGCTCCTCCAGCGCGTCGGCCAGATCACGCGACTGCGACCAGCGGCTGCGGACCATGCCCGAGACCAGGTCGGACGTCTCGCCGCCGATCTGCCCGCCGAGGACCGCCTGCGCCAGGCCCGCCTTGGCCTCACCCGGCTGGGCCGGGTCGGTCAAGGCGCGGCGCAGCGAACCCTCGCGGTCGAGCAGCCCCGTGACGGCGGCCAGCTCCTCGGCGAGCTTCGCCGCGTCGGCGGACGTGTTGTCCGCCAGCGCGTCGAGGCGCTCGCGCGCGGTGGCCAGTGCCTCGCGGCTCGCTCCGTTCATCGCGCGGCCTCGGCCTTCTCCTCGAGCTCGTCGAGGAAGCGGTCGATCACGCGGCTCTGGCGGACGGTGTCCTCGAGGGACTCACCGACGATCTTGCCGGCCAGGTCGGTGGCGAGCTTGCCCACGTCCTGGCGCAGGGCGTGCGCGGCGGACCTGCGGTCGGCCTCGATCTGGGCGTGGCCGGCCGCGATGATCTCCTCGCGCTGCCGCTGGCCTTCCGCACGCATCTCGGCGATGAGCGCGGCGCCCTGCTCCTGCGCCTCCTGGCGCAGACGCGCGGCCTCGTGACGGGCCTCGGCGAGCGAGTCCTTGTACTCCTCGAGGGTCCGCTGAGCCTCGGCCTGTGCGGCCTCGGCCTTCTCCATGCCGCCCTCGATGGCCTCGCGACGCTCGTCCAGAACCTTATTGATGTTCGGGAGCAGCTTCTTGGCGAGGAAGAAGAAGACGATGGCGAAGGCGATGAGACCGATGACGAGCTCTGGGATCGGCGGGATGAGGGGGTTCTCCGCCTCCTCGGCCGCCAGCTGTGCCAGGGCGTTCACATCAGTGCCTTCCGTCGAAAGGGGTTGTCTCGTCAGCCCGGACTCAGGAGGTCGGGTAGACGAACGGCATGACCAGACCGATCAGCGCGAGCGCCTCACAGAAGGCGAAGCCGAGGATCTGGTTGGCGCGGATCAGGCCGGCGGCCTCGGGCTGGCGGGCCAGCGCCTGCGTACCGTTGCCGAAGATGATGCCGATGCCGACGCCGGGGCCGATGGCCGCGAGGCCGTAGCCGATGGAGCCCAGGTTGCCGAGGATCTGGGTGGCGGCGAGGTTCACAGCGGACATGCTGTTTCTTCCTTCTCTTTCACGGACCGGTGGGGGTTGGCCACCGGACAATCGGGGGGCTGTGCGTCGTGCGGGTGCTCAGTGGTGCTCGGCGAGCGCGCCCTGGACGTAGGAGCAGGCCAGCAGCACGAAGACGTACGCCTGGACGGCCTGGATGAAAAGCTCGAAGGCGGTCATGACGATGACCATCACGAACGAGACACCGGCGTAGGCGATGCCGATCCCGTTGAGCAGGTACCAGCTGGCGATGGTGAACAGCAGCAGCAGGACGTGACCCGCGAACATGTTGGCGAACAGTCGCACCGCGTGGGTGAACGGCCGGACGATCACGTTGGAGAGGAACTCCAGGCCGACGACCATCGGCAGCACCGCGCCGAGGTTCTTGTCGTAGCCCGTGATGTTCTTCCAGCCGCCGACGAAGCCGTGCTTCTTGAAGGTCAGCGACATCCACGTGACGTAGACGATCGCGGCGAGCGCGGCCGGGTAGCTGATGATCGCCGTGACGGGGAACTGGGCGATCGGCACGATCGACCACAGATTCATGATCCAGACGAAGAAGAACAGCGCGACCATGAAGGGCACGTACTTCTCGCCGTCACGCTTGCCGATCGTCTCGTAGACGATCCCGCGGCGCACGAAGTCGTAGCCGGCCTCGGCGACCATCTGCAGCTTGCCGGGGACGATCTTCGGCTTGGCGAAGGCAGCCCAGAAGAAGCCGACGATCACGATGCTGCCCAGCAGCGCCAGCAGCATCGTCTTGTTGAAGTAGGCGCTGCTGTCCGCGTCGCCGATCAGCGGCTTGAAGAGGAAGGAGTGCAGGCCGGGGGCCGGGAAGCCGCACCCGTCGAAGATGTGGCAGTTCGTCTCGAAGGCGAGCGTCGTTACATCACTCACCGAGAGCTCCTTCAGCGTGGCGCATAGGTACGGCAACCTCTACGTGTCGGCGCGGCACGTGGCCACGGAACGGCACTGGACTGGTCTTACGGATGTGGGGGCGGCGGGTGGGCGCTGAGCCGAAGGGCTGTTGCGAAGGCATGACTGCCACCCGCGCCAGCTCTGCCGCAGTTGAGACCGGACGATAGCAAACGAGCGACAGCTCGCTCGCACCGGCCCCGCTGTTCACGGTGAGGTTCCGGCGGATCCGGGCTCCACGTACAGCATCTTGGTCTTCATATGAGCACGGGCCTGGGCGGCGATCCACACCAGGGTCGTACCGAGCAGGGTGAAGGCGAACACCTGGGTGTCGAACAGCGTCGTGTGCTTGAACACCGCCAGCACGATGGCGAGCAGCAGCAGCTGCACGGTGTAGAGCATCAGGCCCATCGCCTGGAACAGCGAGGGGTAGGAACGGGCGGTGCGCTGAAGCACCGTCAGACCGATTCCCATGAACGCGATCACCACCACCGCGCCGAATCCCGCGCCGATCGCGCCCTTGCCGCCCGCGAGCACGCTGGAGACAGCGACCGCGATCACCCCCGCGGCAGCGGCGGGCACGGCGCAGTTCAGGAGCGTTCGGACGTCGTTGGACTGCATGGCGGCAGCTCCTCCGGCGAGGTTGGGAGTACAGGGGTCGTCGAGGACGAGCGTAGCCCGGCGGCGGGGACATGCCTCACGCCGGAAGACCATCGCACTAGGGTCTTTCGGCTTGACTCCGGGTTCTCGTGAACGGTATCACAAACTATTTGATGAGGTCTTTACCCGGTTCGTGTGTGACCTGTCACACGGAAGGAGTGTTCCTCGCGGCGTCTTCCTGACGCCGCAACACGGGTGTGCTATCGAGCGGCCGACCTACGGGCGGCTGCCCGCGCCCCGGCCGGCGTCCACCAGGGACCGTGCGCTGAGCGCGGTCGCGCCGTTGACGCCGGGGGCCTCCCCCGCGGCGATCGTGGCCGCCGCGGCGGCGTGCGCCTCCCGCGCGGCCTCCACCCGGGTACGCCGGTAGCGCGGTGGGACGAACGCCTCGGCCCAGCGCGGGGCGCGGGGCCGGAAGCGCGGCAGGAGCAGGGCGATCAGCCCCATCCCGCTCAGGGTGACGATGCCCAGGACGATCCACAGGCTGGAGGAGTTCACCGAGAAGGCGACCGCGCCGAAGGAGATCAGCGCGGACCAGAAGTACATGATCCACACGGCCCGGCTGTGCGAGTGCCCGATGTCCAGCAGCCGGTGGTGCAGGTGACCGCGGTCGGCCGCGAACGGCGACTGCCCGTTCCAGGTACGGCGCACGATGGCCAGCACCAGGTCGGCCGCCGGGATCGCGATGAGCGTCAGCGGCAGCAGCAGCGGCATGAAGACCGGCACCATGGTGTGCGTGGTGTCCCGGGTCGAACCGGTGAGGTTGGTGATGGCGTCCGGGTCGGTCTGACCGGTGATGGAGATCGCGCCGGAGGCCAGCACCAGGCCGATCAGCATCGAGCCCGAGTCGCCCATGAAGATCCGCGCGGGGTGGAGGTTGTGCGGCAGGAAGCCCAGGCACATCCCGATGAGGATCGCGCTGAACAGCGTCGCGGGGGCGGCGGCCTCGATGCCGTAGCCGTACCAGATGCGGTAGGCGTACATGAAGAACGCGACCGCGGCGATGCACACCATTCCGGACGCGAGCCCGTCGAGTCCGTCGACGAAGTTCACCGCGTTGATCGTGATCACGACCAGGGCCACGGTCAGCAGGGTCGACTGCACCGGTGTGAGCGAGACGATGCCCTTGCCCGGGACCGGCAGCCACAGCACGGTCAGGCCCTGCAGCACCATCACGCCGGCCGCGATCATCTGCGCGCCCAGCTTGATCAGGGCGTCCACGCCCCACTTGTCGTCCAGCACGCCCAGCAGCCAGATCAGTCCGGCACCGGAGAGCAGTGCCCGCGGCTCGTTGGAGAGCTCGAAGACGCTCTTGAGGTTCGTCAGGTGGGCGGCCACCAGCAGGCCCGCGCACAGGCCGCCGAACATGGCGATGCCCCCGAGGCGTGGCGTGGGTTCTCGGTGGACGTCACGATCACGGATCTCGGGCATGGCGCCCGCCGCGATGGCGAACTTCCGTACCGGCCCCGTGAGGAGGTAGGTCACGGCAGCTGCCACGCAGAGGGTCAAGAGGTACTCGCGCACGGCCACACCCTATTCGCGTCCGGGTGGCGACTGTAAACACAGACGTAGACTCACAGCGGGTACCCAGGGTTGCACACGCCACTGCCGGCTTCGGCCCGGGCCCCCTGTGAAGCGCGTCTCAGCCGGGGTACGGCGGGAATGCCTCCACCAGTTCCGCGACCTCGGCCGCCAGTCCCCGCTCCTCCCGCAGCGCCCGCACGATCAGGTCCGCGACCTGCGGCATCTGCTTCTCGCGCATCCCCTGCGTGGTCACCGACGCGGTGCCCAGCCGGATGCCGGATCCGGCCGCGCAGGGCTGCGTGTCGTAGGGGAGCGTGTACTTGTCCAGCACGATCCCGGCGGCCGCGCACAGCCCCCGGGCGCGCATCCCGGTGACCCCCAGGGCCGACACGTCGGCGGCGATCAGGTGCGTGTCCGTGCCGCCGGTGGCGACGCGCAGGCCGTTCGCGGCGAGCGCGCCGGCCAGCGTGCGGGCGTTGGCGACGACCTGGTGGGCGTAGAGCGCGAACTCCGGCCGCGCCGCCTCGGCCAGGGCCGCTGCCTTCGCCGCGACGGCGTGCATGTGCGGGCCGCCCTGCGAGAAGGGGAACACCGCCCGGTCGATGCGCTGGGCCAGGTCCGCGCCGCACAGGATCATCCCGCCGCGCGGCCCGCGCAGCGTCTTGTGCGTGGTGGCGCACACCACGTCGGCGTACGGCACGGGGTTGGGCGCGGCGCCCCCGGCGACCAGGCCGAGCGTGTGCGCGGCGTCCACGATGAGGTACGCGCCGACGTCGTCCGCGATCTCCCGGAAGGCGGCGTAGTCGATGTGCCGTGGGTAGGCGATGCCTCCGCAGACGATCGCCTTCGGCCGGTTGCGGTGGGCCAGCGCCCGCACCTGCTCGTAGTCGATCAGGCCGCCCTCCTCGAAGGTCTCGCCCCGCGTCACCCCGTAGCCGACGATGTGGAACCAGCGGCCGGAGAAGTTCGACTCGGATCCGTGGGTGAGGTGGCCGCCGTGGGCCAGCGACATCGCCAGGACGGTGTCCCCGGGGACCAGGAGGGCCGCGTAGGCGGCCAGCACGGCGGAGGAGCCGGAGTAGGGCTGCACGTTCGCGTGCGGGGCCCCGAACAGCCGTGTGGCCCTTTCCACGGCCAGCCGCTCGGCCAGGTCCACCAGCTCGCACCCGGCGTGGTGGCGGTGACCGGGGTACCCCTCGGCGTACTTGTTGGCGAGCGGCGAGCCGAGGGCGGTCAGCACGGCCGGGGAGGTGAAGTTCTCGCCCGCGATCAACTGCAGGCACGAGGCCTGCCGCTGGGCCTCGCCGAGGAGGATGTCGGCCAGCTCGGGGTCATGGGCGCGCAGCTCGTCGAGGCCGGCGGCCCCGGCCGGGAGCGTGGGGGTGACTATGTCGGGTGAAGACGCTTCCGCGGTGGGCATGACGGCGCTCCCGGGGGCGGCGGCTGGGAAGGTTCTCACCTGCCACTGTCGCACCCTCCGGGACATTTCGCGCCGCTTTGTGCTCCACCGGGGGCCGCGTACCTCGTGGTGAGACCTTCCGCCGGGGGCGGTCAGGCGGTGGGCGCCGGAACCCCGGTGAGCGCGGTCAGGACGGGGTCCAGCGCGTCGTGGATCTCCTCACCGATGCTGCGGAAGAACGTCAGCGGGGCGCCGTACGGGTCGTACACCTCGTCGGCGTCGGCGGTGGGCGCCAGCAGCCACCCGCGCAGGGCGGCGGCAGCGCGCACCAGGGACCGCGCGCGCTCGGTCACGCTGCCCTCCGGCAGCGTCGCCGGGTCTATCGCCTTCACCAGGCGGGTGAACTCCTTGAGCGTGAAGGTGCGCAGACCCGCCGCGTGCCCCATGGAGATCACCTGGGCGCGGTGGTCGCGGGTCGCGGTCAGCACCAGGTCGGCGTCGATCACGTGGTCGTCCAGGAGCTCGCGCCCGAGGAAACCCGTCGGGTCGGCGGCGTACTCGGCGAGCACCGTGGCGGCGTGCGCCTCCATCGGCGCGCCCTCGTGCCCCCAGGTGCCGGCGCTCTCCACGACGATCCCGGCGGCGCCGTCACCGAGCCGCAGCGTCAGCTCGTGCCGGGTCAGCCGCTCGGCCATGGGCGAGCGGCAGACGTTGCCGGTGCAGACGTGGAGGATGCGGAACGGGCGCTCGCCGTGATCCCACTGCCCGGGTATGGGCGGTGTCAATTGCCGACCTCCAGGTCGGGTACGACCTCACGGAGCTGCTCCGCGCTGAGCGCGCCCGCCCGCAGCAGCACGGGCACCTTGCCGGTGACGTCCACGATCGAGGACGGCACGGCCGCGGGCGTCGGACCGCCGTCGAGGTAGACCGCGACGGAGTCGCCGAGCATCTCCTGCGCCGCGTCGCAGTCCTGCGGCGAGGGGTGACCGGTCAGGTTGGCGCTGGAGACGGCCATCGGGCCGGTCTCGGTCAGCAGTTCGATGGCGACCGGGTGCAGCGGCATGCGGACGGCGACGGTGCCACGCGTGTCCCCCAGGTCCCACTGGAGCGACGGCTGGTGACGGGCGACGAGGGTGAGCGCGCCCGGCCAGAAGGCGTCGACCAGCTCCCACGCCTGCTCGCTGAAGTCGGTGACCAGGCCGTGCAGGGTGTTCGGGGAGCCGACCAGCACCGGCGAGGGCATGGTGCGGCCCCGGCCCTTGGCCTCCAGCAGGTCGCCGACGGCCTCGGCGTTGAACGCGTCCGCGCCGATCCCGTAGACGGTGTCGGTGGGCAGCACCACGAGCTCGCCGCGGCGTACGGCGGACGCGGCCTCGCGCAGTCCGGCAACCCGGTCCGTCGCGTCCGAGCAGTCGTAACGCCGTGCCATCAGCAGACCTCCATGACGTGTGACGCCGTGGTCACGGCGTCGCCTTGCGGGCAGTGGTGAACCGGGGACGGTTGTTGAGGTCGGGGTGGTCGGCGGCGTCCGCCCAGCCGGCCTCCTCGGTGAAGATCCAGGGCACCTGGCCGCCCTGGGTGTCGGCGTGCTCGATGACGACGACCCCGCCGGGCCGCAGCAGCCGGTGCGCGGTGCGCTCGATGCCGCGGATGGTGTCCAGGCCGTCCTCACCGGAGAACAACGCCATCTCGGGGTCGTGGTCGCGGGCCTCGGGCGCCACGTGCTCCCATTCGGTGAGCGGGATGTACGGCGGGTTGGAGATCACCAGGTCCACCTGGCCGTTGAGGTCCTGGAAGGCCTCCAGGGCGTCTCCCTGGCGCAGGTCGACCTTGCTGCCCTCGACGTTCTTGCGGGACCACACCAGCGCCTGCTCGGACAGCTCCACCGCGTGCACCCGGCTGCGCGGCACCTCCTGCGCCAGAGCGAGCGCGATGGCGCCCGATCCGGTGCACAGGTCGACGATGCGCGGCTCGGCGACGTCCATGGCACGCACGGCGTCTATGGCCCACCCGACGACCGACTCGGTCTCCGGGCGCGGCACGAAGACCCCGGGGCCCACCTGGAGCTCCAGGTAGCGGAAGAACGCGCGGCCCGTGATGTGCTGCAGCGGCTCGCGGGCCTCGCGGCGGGCCACGGCCTCCCAGTAGCGCGCGTCGAAGTCGGCGTCGGCGACGGTGTGCAGCGCGCCGCGCTTGACCCCGTGCACGTACGCCGCGAGCTCCTCCGCGTCGAACCGCGGCGAGGGAACGCCGGCGTCGGCCAGCCGCTGGGTCGCCTGGGCGACCTCGGCGAGCAGCAGGTTCACGTTCTCCGCCTCCGGTTCAGCTTCCGTCGCCAGCGGCCGCCAGCTTGGCGGCCGAGTCGGCGTCGACGCAGGCCTGGATCACCGCGTCCAGGTCCCCGTCGAGGACCTGGTCCAAGTTGTACGCCTTGAAGCCGACGCGGTGGTCGGAGATGCGGTTCTCCGGGAAGTTGTACGTACGGATGCGCTCGCTGCGGTCCACGGTGCGCACCTGGCTGCGGCGGGCGTCGGACGCCTCGCGCTCCGCCTCCTCCTGGGCTGCGGCCAGCAGCCGGGAGCGCAGGATGCGCATCGCCTGCTCCTTGTTCTGCAGCTGGCTCTTCTCGTTCTGGCAGGAGACGACGATGCCGGTGGGCAGGTGGGTGATGCGCACCGCGGAGTCGGTGGTGTTGACCGACTGGCCGCCGGGGCCGGAGGAGCGGTACACGTCGATCCGCAGGTCGTTCGCGTTGACCTCGACCTCGACCTCCTCGGCCTCCGGGGTGACCAGCACGCCGGCGGCGGAGGTGTGGATGCGGCCCTGCGACTCGGTGGCCGGCACGCGCTGCACGCGGTGCACGCCGCCCTCGTACTTCAGCCGGGCCCACACGCCCTGGCCGGGCTCGGCGGTGCCCTTCATCTTCACCGCGACCTGGACGTCCTTGTAGCCGCCGAGGTCGGAGGCGTTGGCGTCGATGATCTCGGTCTTCCAGCCCAGGCGCTCGGCGTAGCGCAGGTACATGCGCAGCAGGTCACCCGCGAAGAGCGCGGACTCCTCGCCGCCCTCGCCGGCCTTGACCTCGAGGATCACGTCCTTGTCGTCACTGGGGTCGCGCGGGACGAGCAGCAGCCGCAGCTTCTCGGTGAGCTCCTCGCGGTGCCGCTCCAGCTCCTTCACCTCGGCGGCGAAGTCCGGGTCGTCGGCCGCGAATTCACGAGCGGTCTCGACGTCCTCGCCGGTCTGCTTCCAGCCGCGGTAGGTGCCGATGATGGGGGTCAGTTCGGCATAGCGCTTGTTGAGCTTGCGCGCGTTGGCCTGGTCGGCGAAGACCGCCGGGTCGGCAAGCTTCTTCTCGAGGTCGGCGTACTCGCCGATCAGTTCCTCGACCGCCTCGAACATCAGGATCCCTGCTCGTGAAAAGGGGTGAACGCCGGTGTACCAGCATGGGACGACAAAGCGCCGGTCCGGCCGCCGGAGGGTATCCGGGCAGCCGTGGACCGGCGCTTTCGGGTCGCTACTTCTTGGCGGACCCGGCCGCCTTGCCGAAGCGGGCCTCGAAGCGGGCCACGCGGCCACCGGTGTCGAGGATCTTCTGCTTGCCCGTGTAGAACGGGTGGCACGCGGAGCACACGTCGGCGCGGATGACGCCCTCGGTGACGGTGCTACGGGTGGTGAACGAGTTGCCGCAGGTGCAGCTGACCTGCGTCTCCACGTACTCCGGGTGGATGTCGCGCTTCAAGGGATGCTCCTAGTGTTCGGGAGGGTCCCGGGTCGTGCAGCGGGCTTGCGTCACGTGAACCGGGGCCGACGTACCAGTCTGCCAGCACTGGCCGCATCTCCCAAAACCGGGGGCCCGGGTGATCTATTCCGGCCCGGCGGCGGGCGGCTGCGAGGAGCTCCTGACCACACCGTCCGTGTCGACGTCGTCACCCGCCGAGCCCTTGGTGGCGGACCTGGGGATCGGTTCGTCGGCCCGTAGCGCGGACCAGACCTGCTCCGCCTGGCCGGCGAGGGGCAGGACGCGGTTGGGGTCGGCGGGGTCGTAGCGCACCGGCATGGTGACCATGCCGATGTCCTTGGAGCCCAGGCCCTTCAGGCTCTCCCCCAGGCCGACCAGTTTCTTGACGGAGGCCAGCTCCGAGTCGGTGGTGACGGCTCCGGTCGCGGTGTCGGCGATCGTGTAGAGCCGGGTCGGCGAACTCAGCAGCCCGATGCTGTTCACCCGGTCCACCAGGGCCTTCAGGAAGGCCTGCTGCAGCCTTATCCGGCCCAGGTCGCTGCCGTCCCCCACCCCGTGCCGGGTACGGACCAGGCCGAGGGCCTGCTTGCCGTCGAGGTGGTGCGTGCCGGCCGGCAGGTGCAGATGGCTGCGGTTGTCGCTGATGGCCTGGCTGGTGGTGACGGTGACCCCGCCGAGGGCGTCGATGAGGTGCTGGAAGCCGGAGAAGTCGATCTCGATGTAGTGGTCCATGCGGATGCCGGTCATCGTCTCGGCCGTCTTGACCGCGCAGGCCGGGCCGCCGATCGCGTACGCCTCGTTGAACATCTCGCCCTGGCGGGGCGGGGCGGTGCCGCCGCCGGGCTCGGCACAGGCCGGGCGGTCGACGAGGGTGTCGCGGGGGATGCTGACCACGCTCGCCCGGTCGTGCCCCTGGTAGACGTGGACGATCATCGCGGTGTCGGAGCGGGCGGTGCCGTCGTCCTGGCCGCCGCCGGCCTTCTGGTTGCTGCCCGACCGGGAGTCGGAGCCGAGGACCAGGATGTCCATCGAGCCGTTGTCGACGTCGGCCGGCCGGTCGCCCCCGAGCAGGGCGTTGATGTCGATGCCCCTGATGTTGCCGTTGAGCTTGAGGTAGAGGCATCCGATGGCGGTGGTGGTGAGCAGCAGGAACGTCGCCACGACCCAGGCGGTGATCCGCAGGGCCCGTCGGCGGGGACTGCGCCGGCGTCGCCGGGCGGCCCTTCCGTCGTCCGCGTGGTCGGCCATCGGCTCCTCTGTCCTGATCGGCTCCTCATCACTGGGGTACCCCGTCCCGCACCTGATCAGGCACGGCAGGGGTGCCCGCACAGGGCAATGACAGCGGGTCCGGGGCCGCCCCGCCATCGGGACGCGCCGGACCCGTCGCAGGTGAGAGCCATCCGGTCGGTGTCGCGGTGGGCACGGAAGGCCGCGGACGACGGAAGGCCGGTCCCGTCACCGAAGTGACCGGACCGGCCTCCTGAGCCGTGCCGACGCCGGGGCGTCAGTCGTTGTTGCCACCCGGGGTGGTCTTGGCGATCTGCATCAGGAACTCGGCGTTGGACTTGGTCTGCTTCATCTTGTCCAGCAGCAGCTCGATCGCCTGCTGCGAGTCGAGCGCGTGCAGCACCCGGCGCAGCTTCCAGACGATGTTCAGCTCGTCCGGGGCCAGCAGGATCTCCTCCTTGCGGGTACCGGACGGGTCGACGTCGACCGCCGGGAAGATCCGCTTGTCGGCGAGCTTCCGGTCGAGCTTGAGCTCCATGTTGCCGGTGCCCTTGAACTCCTCGAAGATCACCTCGTCCATGCGCGAGCCGGTCTCGACCAGCGCGGTGGCCAGGATGGTCAGCGAACCGCCGTCCTCGATGTTGCGCGCGGCACCGAAGAAGCGCTTCGGCGGGTACAGCGCGGTCGAGTCGACACCACCGGACAGGATGCGGCCGGAGGCGGGCGCCGCGAGGTTGTACGCGCGGCCCAGACGGGTGATGGAGTCCAGCAGGACGACGACGTCGTGGCCCAGCTCCACCAGTCGCTTGGCGCGCTCGATGGCGAGCTCGGCGACGGTGGTGTGGTCCTCGGCGGGACGGTCGAAGGTCGAGGAGATGACCTCGCCCTTGACCGACCGCTGCATGTCGGTGACCTCTTCCGGACGCTCGTCGACGAGGACGACCATCAGGTGGCACTCGGGGTTGTTGCGGGTGATCGCGTTGGCGATGGCCTGCATGATGATCGTCTTACCGGTCTTCGGCGGGGCCACGATCAGGCCGCGCTGGCCCTTTCCGATCGGGGCGACCAGGTCGATGATCCGGGTGATCAGCTGGCCGGGCTCGTTCTCCAGCCGCAGCCGCTCCTGCGGGTACAGCGGGGTGAGCTTGCCGAACTCCGGGCGGCCGCGGCCGCTCTCCGGCGCCATGCCGTTGACGGAGTCCAGGCGCACCAGCGCGTTGAACTTCTCGCGGCGCTCGCCGTCCTTGGGCTGGCGGACGGCACCGGTGACGTGGTCGCCCTTGCGCAGGCCGTTCTTGCGGACCTGGGCGAGCGAGACGTACACGTCGTTCGGGCCGGGCAGGTAGCCGGAGGTCCGGATGAACGCGTAGTTGTCGAGGATGTCCAGGATGCCGGCGACCGGGATCAGGACGTCGTCCTCGGCGACCTGCGGCTCGCCCGCGAAGTCGTCGCGGCGGTTGCCACCGCGGCCGCGGCGGTCGCGGTAGCGGCCCCGGCGACGGCGGCCGCCGCCGTCGAACTCGTCGTCGTCCTGCTGGCCGCCGCCCTGGGGGCCGCCGCCCTGCTGCTGGCCCTGGCCGCCGCCCTGCTGCTGACGCTGCTGGCCGCCGTCCTCGCCGCCCTTGCGGCGGTCGCGCTGCCGGTCCCGCTGACGGTCGCGGCGGCTCTCGCGGCGCTCGTCGCCGCCCCTGGCGTCGCCGGACTTGCCCTCGGCGCTGTCCACGGCGGCCTCGGCGCGGCCCTCGGCGGGCTGCTCGGCCTTGGCGGACTCGGCCTTGGCCTTGGCCGCGGACGCGGTCTTCTCGCCGGCCGGCTGGCCGGGGATCTCGATCTGCTTCGGCTGCTGCTCGGCGCCCTGGTCCCCGGCTTCGGCGGATTCACCCGTACGGGCGCGGGAGGTGGCCCGGCGCTTGGGCTTCTCGGCGGCGGGCGCGCCCTCCGCGGCGGAGGCCTTGGCGCCGGCGCCGGACTGCGCGGCCTTGATGGTCTCGATGAGCTGGCTCTTGCGCATCCGCGCGGTGCCCTTGATACCGAGACCGGAGGCGAGCTGCTGCAGCTCGGCCAGGACCATGCCCTCAAGACCGGTACCCGCGCGACGGCGCCGCGCGGCGGGGGCAGTGGCAGCACCGGTGGCAGGCGCGGCAGCATCGGACGCGGCGACAGGGCTGTCTGCGCGTACGCCCATCAGATCGGTGGTGTCGCTCACGAAGGGTCCTTCCCTGGAGCGGACGTCGGCCTGTCTGGCTCGGCGACCGGTCGTGCTGTCCGGATCCGGTCCTTATCGCTTGCGCCGGACCCGGGGCGGTGGTCCGCCTGACGGCGGAGGAAATGATGTGGAACACAAAACACAGTTACCGGCGAGGTGAGAGTTCACTCTCGGGTGAAATGTCACCCGCGCCGTCTCCGGAGCGTGCTCGGCACTGCTCAGGCAGGCTGCCTATGCGGTGTGGGAGGCTCCCGGAAGAGTGGGCGGTCCCGATGCGGGACACAAGGCACCGGGACAACAGGTACAGCAGGCGGGTGCCTGAGTCCACGGGTGCAGCAATGAGATTAACACTACCGGATCCAACAAACATTCCCCCTCTCTACGACCGGCAATCGTGTCACTGCCCCACTGCGAGGGGCAGCACACTCGCCCCCGCCGCGTCGAGGGCCAGACGGTTCGCCGCCCATCCCTCGCCCGCCAGCCGGGAGACCTTGTCGGCGGTGCCCTCGTCCGCCAGCGCCAGCACCGTGGGCCCCGCACCCGAGATGACAGCAGGGACGCCCTCGGCGCGCAGCCGGTTCACCAGTGCCGTGCTCTCCGGCATCGCCGGCGCCCGGTACTCCTGGTGCAACCGGTCCTCGGTGGCGGGAAGCAGCAGGTCGGGGCGCCGGGTGAGGGCCTCGACGAGGAGCGCGGCGCGTCCCGCGTTGACCGCGGCGTCCACGTGCGGGACGGTGCGCGGCAGCAACCCCCGGGCGGTCTCGGTCAGCACCGGCCTGCCCGGCACGAAGACCACCGGAACGACCGAGTCGCAGGGGTCCATCCGGACCGCGTGGGCGGCCCCGCCCTCGGTCCAGGCCAGCGTGAAGCCGCCCAGGAGACAGGCGGCGACGTTGTCCGGGTGGCCCTCGATCTCGTTGGCCAGCTCCAGCAGCGCGGCGTCGTCGAGCTTGTCCTGCCCGCCTATCGTCACCGCGCGGGCGGCCATGATGCCGGCGCAGATGGCGGCGGAGGAGGAGCCCAGGCCGCGGCCGTGCGGGATGCGGTTGGCGCACACCACCTCCAGCCCGCGCGGCTGCCCGCCGAGGAGGTCGAAGGCGGTCCGCAGGGCGCGTACGACCAGGTGGTTCTCGTCGCGGGTGAGCGAGTCGGCGCCTTCGCCGGCGATGTCGACGTGCAGACCGGAGTCGGCCACCCGGACCACGACGTCGTCGTAGAGTCCGAGCGCCAGGCCGAAGGCGTCGAAGCCCGGTCCGAGGTTGGCGCTGGTCGCGGGGACGCGCACTCGGACGGCGGCGGCGCGGAAGGCTGGTCCGGCCATCGTTCGATGACTCTCCTTGCTTCAAGGGCGTTTCTGCCTCGCGATGCCGCGGCATCGTTGCCGTACGGCGGCGAGGACTTGAGGGACCGTACCAAGGGGATCCCGCGAGGAGGATGCCAATGGCATGGGCCAAGACGGCGTGCGGCGGCGCCGGTGTGAGGCAAGCCTATCGAAGGAAGGTTCTCCTGCGACATAGGGCGCACGGACAGCGCGTGATGCGTGTCGCGTGCGGTGCCGTGCGCCCCTGTCCTCGCGCGGCGGTCAGAGCAGCCCGAGCCGGTCGGCGGCCGCGTCGGCGTCCACCGGAACCGTGATGGGCTGGGGCGCGCCGGCGACCGCCCAGTCAGGGTCCTTCAGGCCGTTGCCGGTGACGGTGCAGACGATCCGCTGGCCCGGGTCGACCGCCCCCTGCTCGGCGGCCTTCAGCAGCCCCGCGACACTCGCGGCGGAGGCCGGCTCGACGAAGACCCCCTCCTGCGCGGCGAGCAGCCGGTAGGCCGCAAGGATCTGACGGTCGGTCACCGAGTCGATCAGCCCGCCGGATTCGTCCCGCGCCTCCTCGGCGAACTGCCAGGACGCCGGGTTGCCGATCCGGATCGCGGTGGCGATCGTCTGCGGCCGGCGCACCGGGTGGCCCAGCACGATCGGCGCGGCGCCGGAGGCCTGGAAGCCCCACATGCGCGGATCGCGCGTCGACACGCCGTCCCTGGAGTATTCGCGGTAACCCTTCCAGTACGCGGTGATGTTTCCGGCGTTGCCGACCGGCAGCACATGGATGTCCGGAGCGTCGCCGAGCGCGTCCACGATCTCGAAGGCGGCGGTCTTCTGACCCTCGATACGGGCCGGGTTCACCGAATTGACCAGCGCCACCGGGTACTTGCCGGACAGGCCGCGGGCGAGGTCCAGGCAGTCGTCGAAGTTGCCGTCCACCTGCAGGATCCGCGCCCCGTGCACCAGCGCCTGACCCATCTTGCCCAGCGCGATCTTGCCCTGCGGCACCAGGACGGCGCACACCATCCCGGCCCGCACCGCGTAGGCGGCGGCCGAGGCGGAGGTGTTGCCGGTGGAGGCGCAGATGACCGCCTGCGCGCCCTCCTCCTTGGCCTTGGAGATCGCCATGGTCATGCCGCGGTCCTTGAAGGAGCCGGTGGGGTTGGCGCCCTCCACCTTCAGGAAGACGTCGCAGCCCGTGCGCTCGGACAGCACCTGGGCGGGGACCAGCGGCGTGCCCCCCTCCAGCAGCGTGACCACGGGGGTCGCCGCGCCGACCGGGAGCCGGTCCCGGTACTCCTCGATGAGGCCGCGCCACTGGTGGGTGGCCGGCACGCGGCCGGCTGAGACTGCGTTCATCGCTGGGTTACTCCCCTTCCACACGCATGATGCTGGCGACGCCCCGGACGGTGTCGAGTTTCCGCAGCGCCTCGACGGTCGCCGCGAGCGCCGCGTCCGGCGCCCGGTGGGTGACGACGACCAGCGACGCCTCCCCGTCCTTCCCTTGCTGCCGCACCGTGTCGATCGACACCTGATGCTCCGCGAAGACCGTGGCCACCTGGGCCAGGACACCCGGTTTGTCCGCCACGTCCAGGCTGATGTGGTAGCGCGTCACCACGTCGCCCATCGGGCGCACGGTGAGCTGCGCGTACGCGGACTCCCCCGGTCCGGTCGTGCTCGCCAGCTTGTTGCGGCAGGTCGCCACCAGGTCGCCGAGCACCGCGGAGGCCGTCGGCGAGCCGCCCGCCCCGGGGCCGTAGAACATCAGCCGGCCGGCGGCCGCGGCCTCCACGAAGACCGCGTTGTACGCCTCGCGCACGCTGGCCAGCGGGTGCGTCAGGGGGATCATCGCCGGGTGGACGCGGGCGGTCACCGAACGGCCGTCGGCGCCGCGCTCGCAGATCGCGAGCAGCTTCACCGTGCAGCCCATCCGTTTGGCCGAGGCGATGTCGGCCGCGGTGACCTCGGTGATCCCCTCGCGGTGCACGTCGTCGATGGTCACCCGGCTGTGGAAGGCGATGCCGGCCAGGATCGCGGCCTTGGCGGCGGCGTCGAATCCCTCGACGTCTGCGGTGGGGTCGGCCTCGGCGTAGCCCAGGGCGGTGGCCTCGTCCAGCGCCTCGGAGTAGCCGGCGCCGGTGGTGTCCATCTTGTCGAGGATGAAGTTGGTCGTTCCGTTGACGATGCCCAGCACCCGGTCGACCCTGTCGCCGGCCAGCGACTCGCGCAGCGGGCGGATCAGCGGGATGGCACCGGCGACGGCGGCCTCGTAATAGAGGTCCACCCCCTGCTCGACGGCCGCGGCGTGCAGCGCGGCGCCGTCGGCGGCCAGCAGCGCCTTGTTGGCGGACACCACGCTGGCGCCGTGCTCGAAGGCGGTGGTGATCAGGGAGCGGGCGGGCTCGATGCCGCCGATCACCTCGACGACCACGTCGATGTCCCCGCGTTTGACCAGGGCGGTCGCGTCCGTGGTCAGCAGCTCCACGGGCACGCCCGCGCGCACCCGGTTGGGGCGCCGTACGGCGATCCCGGCGAGCTCCACCGGTGCGCCGATCCGCGCGGCGAGGTCGTCCGCGTGCGTCGTCATGATGCGCGCCACCTCTGAGCCGACCACACCACAGCCCAGCAGCGCCACCTTCAGCGGACG
Source organism: Actinacidiphila sp. bgisy160 (assembly GCF_965342435.1). GTDB lineage: Bacteria > Actinomycetota > Actinomycetes > Streptomycetales > Streptomycetaceae > Actinacidiphila. The sequence continues at coordinate 29,002 of NZ_CBDRCM010000041.1, forward strand.
CGTACGCATCATCCGACCTCGCTTCGTGGTTCCAGCTCTTGCGAGCTTCTTGGACGGTCCCAGTCTCACGCACCGGATGGAAGTTTCCACGTGCTGTCCGGATCGCGAGACCGGTCTCCTTCTATGTGAGATTCCCCGTCAGCCGACGTCGAGACGCAGGAGATCCTCTTCCGTCTCGCGCCGGACGATCACCCGGGCCTCGCCGTCCTTGACGGCGACCACCGGGGGGCGCAGGGCGTGGTTGTAGTTGCTCGCCATCGACCGGCAGTACGCGCCCGTCGCCGGCACCGCCAGCAGGTCACCGGGCGCCAGGTCGGCGGGGAGGAAGGCGTCGCGCACCACGATGTCGCCCGACTCGCAGTGCTTGCCGACGACCCGGCTCAGCATCGGCTCGGCGTCGCTCGACCGCGACACCAGCGCCACGCTGTACTCGGCGTCGTACAACGCGGTGCGGATGTTGTCCGACATCCCGCCGTCCACGCTCACGTACGTCCGCAGGCCCTCCAGCGGCTTGACCGTGCCCACCTCGTAGAGGGTGAACGCCGTCGGGCCCACGATCGCCCGGCCCGGCTCGACCGACAGCCGCGGGACGGCGAGCTCCGCCCCCCGGCACTCGCGGGAGACGATCTCCCCCAGCGACTTGGCGATCTCGTGCGGCTCGCGCGGGTCGTCGTCCGGGGTGTACGCGATGCCCAGGCCCCCGCCGAGATCGATCTCGGGCAGCTCCACCCCGTGCTCGTCGCGGATCTGCCGCAGCAGGCCGATCACCCGGTGCGCCGCCACCTCGAAGCCGGAGGTGTCGAAGATCTGCGAGCCGATGTGCGAGTGGATGCCCACCAGTTCGAGCGAGTCCAGCCGCAGCACCCGGCGCACCGCCTCGGCCGCGTCCCCGCCGTTGAGTGAGAAACCGAACTTCTGGTCCTCGTGCGCGGTGGCGATGAACTCGTGGGTGTGCGCCTCGACGCCGACCGTGACACGGATCTGCACCCGCTGCCGCCGGCCCAGCTTCTGCGCGGTGTCCGCCACCCGGACGATCTCCTGGAAGGAGTCGAGCACGATCCGGCCCACCCCGGCCTCGACGGCCTGCCGGATCTCCCCGGTGGTCTTGTTGTTGCCGTGCAGCGCGATCCGGTCGGCCGGCATCCCCGCGGACAGCGCCACGGCCAGCTCTCCGCCGGAGCACACGTCGAGGTTGAGGCCCTCCTCGTGCAGCCAGCGCACCACCGCGCGGGACAGGAACGCCTTGCCCGCGTAGAAGACGTCGGCGTCCGCGCCGAAGGCCTCGCGCCAGGCACGGCAGCGTGCCCGGAAGTCGGCCTCGTCCAGGACGTAGGCGGGGGTGCCGAACTCCTCCGCGAGCTCGCGGACGTCCAGACCGCCGACGGTGGTGACGCCCTGGGCGTCCCGGGTGACGGTGCGGGCCCAGACCCGGGAGTCCAGGGCGTTCAGGTCGGCGGGCGGCGCCGCGTAGTGGCCCTCGGGGAGGACATCGGCGTAGCGGGGCCCGGCGGGGTGTGCGGAACGGCTCATCGTCTCGTGCTCTCTGCTCTCACAGGTGTCGGGGGGCGCTGATGCCGAGCAGGGTCAGGCCGTTGGCGAGCACGGTCCCGGCGGCGTCGGCAAGCGCCAGGCGGGCCCCGTGAACGGCCGAGGGTTTCTCCTCGCCCTTCGGCAGCGCCGGGCACTCGTCGTGGAAGCGCAGGAAGGCGTCGGCGGTGCGCTCCAGCAGCCGCGCCAGCCGGTCGGGCGCGCCGTGCCGGGCCGCGGCCTCCACGGTGCGGGGGAAGTCGGCGATCAGGCCGAGCAGTTCGGTCTCCGCGGGGTCCCGGCGGCCGGTCTCGGTGCCGGGTTCCAGGCCCAGGTCGTGGGCGCCTCGCAGCAGGGCCCGGCTCCGCGCGTGAGCGTACCGGACCCGGAACAGGGGGTTGGCCTCGCGCTGCGCCAGGTGCGCGGCGGGGTCGGTGCGGGGGGCGTCCTCGGCGGGCGGGCGCAGCAGGGCCCAGGCGGTGGCGTCGGCGCCGAGGGTGCGCAGCAGCTCGTCCGGCGACTGGCGTACGGGGTGCGGCCGGCGGGCGGGCGGCGCGATGCCGGTCGCCGCGTGGAGCCGGCGGAGGACGGCGGCGTAGGCGTCGGCGCGGGGCTCGCCGGTGGGCGCGGGTGCGGGGAGGTCGCCGGCCTGGTGCTCCCCGACGCCGTAGCGGTGGCCCTGCTCGCGCACGAGGTCGACGAGGGCCTCGTGGGACTCCCCCTGAAGGGTGATGTTGAGGAAGCCGGGTGCGGCGATGTCCACCCGGGCGATGCCGGGGGCGGCGGCGAGCCGGCGGCCGATGACGTCGGCGACGGCGAGCGGCGCGACGCCGGTCAGGGGGGCCAGTTGCAGGGCCACGTTGGTGGCGTAGTCCCCGCACCCGGGACGCGGCGGCCTGCGTACGACGACCCGCTCCGGCACCGGGCCCGCGAGGCTGAGCTCGTGGGCCTCCACGGCGCGACGCACCGTGGCGAGCACGGTGCGGGAGAGCTCAGCGGGGGTCACAAGCGCAAGCGTAGGCGAGGAGGGGGGTGCCGACGCGAACCGGTTTCACCCTTTGGTCACCCCTGGTCACCCGCGGTGCCGGGGGGTCGCGGCGGGCGCGCCTTCGTGTGGGGTGTCGGCGTCGACGCCGCCCAGGCGCCGTACGACACGGATGAGCTCGCCGGGCTCGAAGGGCTTGCCGAGGAAGGCGTCGACCCCGGCGGCGACGGCGCTCTCCACCTCGGCGTGGGTGCAGGCGCTGATCACGACGATCCGCACGTCACGGGTGCGGGGGTCCGAGCGGAGGCGGGCCGCCGTCCTTATCCCGTCCAGGCGCGGCATGACGACGTCCAGGGTCACCACATCCGGGCGCACCCGCTGCACCACGTCCAGGCACTCGGCACCATCAGCCGCGGTCACCACCTCGTAGCCCTCCAGCTCGAGGTTGACCCTGATCAGCTGCCGGATGACCTTGTTGTCGTCGACGACAAGCACCCGGCCGGACACGCCCGGCACACTCAGAGCGTAGGCGCGCCGGATCGGATGCGTCCGCGTTTTCCCCATTCCTTCCCCGACCGGGGGACCCGGCGGCGGTGCGCCGGACACGTGCCGCCGCCATGGGCTATGCCACGGGCACGTGGCGCGGGGCACGTCCGCCACCCCGTCCCCACGCTCTCCCCACCCACAACCCGCCTCCCCGGAAACCCTGTACACGGACACCCCTCCCAGGCTGGTAAGGTTTCACCCGTCGCCGCCACGGCGGACGACACGCCCCCGTAGCTCAGGGGATAGAGCAACGGCCTCCGGAGCCGTGTGCGCAGGTTCGAATCCTGCCGGGGGCACCTCGCACGAGGTGCCAAAAGGCCCCGCCACCAGCCAAGACGCTGAGTGCGGGGTCTTTGCGTATGCGCAGGCGTATGCCGCCGGAAGCGGGTCCAGGACGGGGTCTGTGGACTATCCGTGGACGGGATCTTGGAGCGTTCGCCGAGGTCAGGTACACATTCGACGAACAACCACCCCGCATCCGGCCACTACTCCGAGACTGCCGGCCGCTCCGCTCGCCACGTGTTCTCGTCGCGCAGTGCCGTTGACCACGTCCAAAATCCGGCAGCGGTTGTGCGGAGCACGTCGACCGGTGCTCGATACGGCATCGCTGGAACGGATTCGGCGAATACACGCCATATACAGTCGTCCGGCGGTCAGCCAGCACGCCCTACCAGTGCTCCGCCGGCACCGTGTGGGCGAGTGCCGCAATGTCCGACTCCAGCAGCATCCGATCCCGCCCAGGGCGTCAGCCGCCCTATACGGCCCGCTGCCCCCGGGGGCAGCGGGCGGACGGTTAGGAAAGCTGAGGGGAATGCGCGCGGCTCACTCCAGGGTGTACTGCGAGGCACGCCAGCTCGTTCACAGTTGACCGATTGCAGTCAGGACAAGCAAACAGAGGCCCATCGATGTGGCAAAAGCAGTGCCGCCGTAAAGGATTGCCTCGGCAAATCCGGCTCCGGTGCTGGCCTTCAGGATCCCAGCGATAAGGGCCACAACGAGCGAGAACAGCGCTGCCATGAGTAGCCACAAGTACCGCATTCCGGATCGCGGCTCGGACGAAGGTGCATTCACAGGAGTCTTCCTTCACGAAGGGACTGAAAGGAGAGGAGCACGTCATTCCGGGACCAGGACGCCGGTCAGCAGATGTGCGGCGAGTGTGCCGCGGTGATGCGTGGCGGCCTGAATAAGTTCACGATGCACGGTGATCTGTGCATCTACGGCAGCCAGCGCGGCGCTGATTCGCCGCTGGTGAGCAAGGGGCGGCAGCGGTACGGGCAGAAGTGCCAGCGTGGCGGCACTGAGGGAAGGCACGGCGGTACCGCGGGCGTACTCCTTGAGCCAGTGCACTGTCTCCGGCAGAGACAGGTAGGCGAGCAGGTAGCCGGGGAGGACAAGTGGCCCCCCATCCGGTTCGAGGGCACGCAGCCGCAGCAGGTTGGTGCTGAACAGCCAGCCGTCCTGCGCCTTCTCGACCATGGCTGGGGGCATCTGGGCGCCGGAACGCACGCACAGGATGTCTCCAGGGCTGAGACGGAACCTCGCCAGTGCGCGGGCGACATCTGCGGTTACCTTCTCCACGTCGCGATCGTCGATACGTCCTTCGCGCAGATGCTTGGGCATCACGACAGGTAGTTCACCGGCCGCGGAGCGAACCTCGGCCGGCACGCGTGAGTAGGACGGACCAGCCATGATGCTGACTAGATCTCCCAGCCGAACCCGACGCCAGTCATGAGGTAGCCCGTCATACGAGAGCACGACCGCTGACGACAATGGGCCGTACGAGAGTGCATCGACCGCGCAGTCCACGGCATTCGTTCGACGCCTTGCCGCATCGAGCGTCGCCTTCGTGGCTGCTGCCTCAGTCGCCGCATCAACCGGTGACGCTGTCGACATCCATCTATCCACATAGTCGGCGGGGCTGAGCGAGTAACCGGCAGCCCGCACCGCATACAGCGGAACAGCGATCGCGAGATGCCCAGCGCTCTGCCGACCGCGGCGGAATCCGGTCCCTCGCCGCCACGTCTGAACGGTTTTCGCGACGGCTCGAACGTGTTCGTCGGACAGGACTCGAGGTCCGCGAGTCGCCTTGTCGCCCAAGTCGCGGGCGTCCACGAACAGGATCTCGTCGCACACCGCTGCGGACCGCCGCATGAACCACATGCAAACGGACACCTGAGCCCCCGAAAAGAGCTGGGGCGGCAGCGCCACAATGCATTCGACGGCCCCGTCCTCCACCAGCCTGCGCCGAATCTCCTGCTCCCGGACGTCTGTGGAGGCGCCCGCGCTGACCGGCATCACCAGGCCTGCACGGCCCTCGTCCCTGAGCGACACCATGGCGTGCTGGAGCCAGGCGAAGGCAGGGCTACCGGGGGGAGGCGGTCCGTACGGCCAGTCGATGCCCTCACGCGGCCTCGGCACCGCCCCGCGAGCGTTGAAAGGCGGATTGGTCAGAATCAAGTCGGCCTGGTGGCTCTTGGGCCAGAGACGTTCGTTCCACGGAGCCATAGAGCCGGTCTCCAGCTCAACCGGGACTCCGTGCAGCGCGAGGTTCATTCCGGCCAGCCAAAGTGTGCCGCGCTGCGGGCTCTCACCACGCAAAGTCAGAGGCACGACACCACCGAGACGTTCAGCGGCTCCGTCAAGCATCTCGCCTGCGCGCATGTACGGGTCGTAGACGCGTTGTGCTGAGTCCTCGTCCCCTATGGCGGCGTCCCGCAGCAGCCGCACGACGGCACGTGGAGTGAAGAACTCTCCGCTGGGAAGCCCGGATCGGGACCCGAATTGATCCGCCAGCTGTCGGAACTCGTCGATCCCCAAGCCGTCGGTCAGGCAAATCACCTCGACGACATCCCCGTACTCCCGGGGCTCCAACTTGACGATGGCCGTCCGCATGCCCGGCGGAACGCCGCGCCGGCGCAGTTCCTCGTCGGCTGCGTCCCCGATCTCCTGCAACAACACCGCTGCGGCATCCCTGGATCGAACCCGCACCGTTCGCGGGAGCGACGCCGAGCGAGGGCTTCCGCTCACCTGAAGAAAGATGAGGGAGAGGACCAAGGCAAGGTAATCTGTCATCGATCCGCCGCCGCGCACGGCGTCTGCAATCGGCCCCAGCAGTTGGGTAAGTTGCCGGGCACGCTGTCCTTCGTCGCCCGACAGACTGCTGCCGTCTGACTCACCACTCCGCGCGGCCGCTCTCTGGCGAGCCTCGTCCGATGCAGCGAGATTCCGTCGCATACGGTCGGCATAGGTGAAACCGGGCGGCTCGTCACGTGCACGAGCACGCGGCGGGATCTGACGAGAGTCAAGCCAGTCGAGGACCGCCCGTAGACTGAACAGTTCCGTTTCGCCCGTCCTAACCGGCTCCGGATAATCCTCGTACCGGCGTTGCCAGTTGGTGACCGCTGGCCGCATCACTCCAGCCAGTTCGGCCAGTTCAGCTCTCGACAGCAAGCGTTCGTCGCTGAGCCCCACGCTGTCCATGAAAACCCCCTTACACCGTCCTGGTTGCTCTCGATGAGGGAACGGTAGAGAGGCGACATCAGGAGCGTCAACCAGCGCACCGACGGTGCGCAGCTTGCCAGACAGACGGGGCGCACCGGCCATGGATCCGACCTTCAGCGGCCAGTACGGCTCTCAACAGGCCTTCTTCCTTCCGCTGCCACCTTCGATCGTCGAATCGACAAGGAGTGAGAAGCACTGCTTGTTAAGGGGATACCCGAGAAGAAGTTACGCCTGTCTGCGGATCAAACTCACCGCAAGCCCAACTCGTGGCGGGCCTGTCGAGTTGCGGTGCCCCTCATTTCCGAGCGCATCGCAAGCCCGGTGGACACCGGGCTTGCGATGCGGATCCCGCCTGGCCAAGCGCGTGGGACAACGTCCCGTGATCACTCGTACTCGCGCAACAGATCCTCGATCCGGCGGTTCGCGACCTCCTGTCGGCCATCGATGCACTTGGCGTACCGACTCAGCAGTACCTCCACGCTGTTGCCCGCCCGTTCCGCGACCTCGGTGGGGTCCACGCCCGCGTTCAGCCACGTCGACAGCGCCGAGTGCCGCAGGTCGTACGGACGCCGGGCCAGGGGCGATGCGGCCACCACAGGCGGCAGCGCCAGCAGACGGGCCTCCTGCCAGGCTCGGTGATACGAGGACGATGAGACCACTCCTCCGCCCTCGCTGAAGAACAGCCGCCCATCGTCGGCGACCCCGAAGGTGTCGAGGTGTTCCCGGAAGATCGCCACGAGCTGCGGAGGGATCGGAACCCGCCGTACGTCCTCGGCCGGCCGGTTCTTCAGCCCGCGGTCGTCATGGCTCTCCCCCGAGTCGGTCCACTGCTTCCCGACACTCGGGCGCGTTCGGTGCAGCAGGCGGAGCCCCATCCGGTGGCGGGCAGGGTGAGATCAGTCTCGGCAAGCCCGACCGCTTCGGCGGGGCGCAGGCCCCCGAAGTACATCGCCGCGAACAGGCCGACAAGACGTCGACCACGGGCACGCCGGTAGCTGCCGATGTAGGACACGGCGCACAGTAGGGAGCGAGCCTGGTGAGGGTTGGCGACGACCCGAGGGTCCACTTCGCTGGAGACTTTGGGCTTCTGCCACCTCACGCCGGCGAGCGGATTCTCGGAGAACTCGCCAAGGTCGACCGCGTAATGCATGGCGTTGACGAGGGTCCGTCGCTTGCGACGCACGGTCTCGGCAGCTGCGGCAGTGCCGTCAAGCTTGAGCTTGAGGGAGTCGAGTACGGCGCGAGCGATCACGGGGTCACCGAGATCAGCGAGGGGGCGCGAGGCCTTGGCGACCCAGTGAAGGACATTTTCTATGTCCAGTGGGATTTCACGATCATTCGGCCCCGGGAGGACAAATGCCCAATTACGAAGGGCCTTCCTCAGCTCCTCGGCGGCCGGACGGCCCGGACGCTCGTCGAGGAGTGCCACGGTCACCGACGCCAGGGATTCATTAATGCTGACGCGAGTGTTCGGCGCTGCGTGCGGCCACTTCATGGCCAGGTACTTGAGCGCGAATTCGTACCAGGTCAGTGAGGTCTTCTTCTCCGACATCGACTCGGGGAGGCCGCTCTCGACGTCGAACTCCTCACCGTCGTGCGAGGCCCGCAGCAGTTTGGAGCGGTAGTGGTCGGCGAGTCCCTTCGTCCTGAACGTCTCGGAGAAAACCTGGCCAGCCACCGACCAGCGCACGTCGTATGACGGCGTCTTGTAGGGCCGCTTACGGACGCCCCAGATTTTGACCTGCAGAGACTTCATGCTGCGGTCCCTTCCAATTGCCGAAGCCAGGCAACGAAGTCGCTGCGCCACACTCGTAGCTCGCCGTTCGGCAGCTTGAAGGCGTCCGGGCCGTGGCCCAGTTCGCGCCAGCGATAGAAGGTGCGTCGGGACACCCCGCCGAGCTCGGCGAGGATCTGCGGGACGGTCATCAGCTCGTCGCGGCTGCCAGTCACGGTGTGGGTTCTCCTTCCGTTCCGAGAGCGGGTGCGAGTGAGGCCACGAGCCAGGCCTCGCCCGGGGTCAGCCCGGTGCCGGCGAAGACCCAGTGGGAAAGGACGAGCGTCGTCTCGTCGTGACGGTCGACGCCGAGCGCGGTCAGGGCCTCACTGCGTCGCCATTCGGCGCGGGCGTTGCGCAGGGCGCCGAGGGTGGTGGAGTAGCGGCGGGACTTGGTGGAGAAGTGACCGCGGAAGCCGAGCATGTGGGCCCAGGCGCGAAGCCTGAGCTCTTCGAGTTCGGGGCGTGCGCCGAGGGTCCAGGCAGTGCGGATCATGCGGCGTGCATGGTCGGAGATCCGCAGATGCCCCAGTTCGGCCAGCAGCCTCAGCGGGCGGTCGAGGGTGCCGGTGGCCGCCTCGGCGCCTTTGGTGGCGTACTTGGCGATGTAGGCCGCGACAGCGCGCTCGGTCAGCTCGGTGCCACCGTCGAAGTCCGCGCCGCGGATGGTGCGGACGTCGAGTTGGCGGCCGAATGCGAAGGAGTACGCACGGCCGCCGATCACCGGGCCGTCGACAGAGACTACAGCGGCCGCAGCCTGGATCGCGTCGGCGAGTAGCTCGGGGGTGGCCCAAGCGGGCGGTGGCGTGGAGCCGCCCTCTGGGCCGTCGAGGCGCATGACCGCGTGGAAGTGGACGGCGCCGCGCTTCTGGTACTCGGCCACCTTGGCAAAGGACAGCCGCGCGTGGTCGCGGAAGGCGCGTTGGGTCAGTCCGGCGCGCTTGGCGACCTCGCGGCGCAGGTAGATGGAGAAGCGCCGCCATAAGACTCCGGCGTGCGCGTTCCACAGCACGGCCGCTTCGTAGTCGTAGGTGTCCGGGTCGAGCGGTGTGCCGAGGACGTCGTCCTTCTGGTGGTGGAGCAGGCCGCATCGGCAGGGGCGTACTTCTCCGCGGCTGTCGGTGGGCCGGTTGTGGACGGGCCCGAAGCCAGGCGCGGTGAAGGTGGCAAACACCCGGGGGTGCGTGGCCACGTGCTCGGGGGTTCCCTTGCCGCCGCGCAGGCCCGCGGTGATCAGGTGGTAGGTGTCGCGGCGGTAGGTCTCCGCGCAGGCGGTGCATCGGGTGGCCCGACGGTTCTTGCACGGCACGAGGAGTCGGCCGGCGGGGAGCGTCGTCGAGTCGATGTGGTGCAGGACGGGTCCGATCTCGCCGGTTGCCGGGTCGACTCGGTGTTCCGTTCGGTAGCCGTCGAGTCGTACCGGTCGTGCGCAGCCGCCGAGCCCGGACAGCTGTCGGGCGAGGGCGGGGAGGGTGCCGAGGGAGGCGAGTTGCCCGAGCTCGGCTACTGGGGGTGTTGCGGGGCGGGTGATGATGTCCTCTGTCCTTTCGGCTTCGGTCGTGAGGGGCTGGGCCTGCCGGGGCGGTCGGATGCTTGGCGGCGTGTTGCCGCCCCGGCGGGTCGTCATCGTTCGGTGGTTGTGTTGAACAGGGAGCGCAGGACCAGGGCAGCGATGGCCACGGCCACGGCGGTGAGGGCGACGGTGGCCAGCAGCGCGGTCAGGACGATGCCGACGACGACCAGGGCCACGACGAGGCCGGCCCCGGCACTCACGTAGGGCGTGACGGTGCGGGCAGGCGCCTGTGTCACCGCGTGGGCTGTCGAGTGACGGCAGGAGCAGGCCTGCGCGTGGTCGTCCCGGACCGCCGGGGTGTCGGGCATGACGGGGAGCTTGGGGCGGAGCATGGGTGGTTCTCCTCTCAGTCGTGGGTGCCGTTGACGATCTCGACCCCGGAGCGGGTGCCGGAGTCGATGGCGGGGGCGAGGAAGGTGTCGGCGAGGTAGAAGCCGAAGAGGGCGATCACTACGGCGACCCACATCCGGACGCCGAGGAACTTGATCGCGGCCCAGGCGACGACGCCCAGGACGGCGACGAGCGGCAGGGTGACGGTCACGGTGCCTCCTCAGCGGGCCGAGCAGCGGTGGGTGCGGGCGGCGAGTTCTGCGGCGGGGCGGCTGTCGTAGTCGGTGGAGAAGCCGCAGCGCGGGACGGTGCACGCGGCGGTGTGCTTGGTGCGGCCGCGTCCGTCGAAGTAGGTGGCGACCTGCACGGGACCGATGCGGCGGACGTTGCGGAACCGGCGATTGGCGGGCATCAAGAGGCCTCCTGGTGGCTGGTGAAGTCGTGGACGTGCTCGGTCAGCCAGCGGCGGATCTCGGCTCCCTCGGCGTAGTCGGCGGCGAGGATGACCGGCTCGGCAACGAGCACGGCTTCGGTGAACTGGTTCTGTCGGACGAGTTCTGCGGCGCGCTTGAGGGCGCGCAGGGTGGTCGGGCGCAAGGGCGTTTGCTCCAGGTCAGGTGAGTTGGGCGGCGATGGCTTCGGCGAGCGGGGCGGCGACGCCAAGCCGGGCGCGGAGTGTGGTCGCGTCGATGGCGGTTCCGGTCCGGGCCCGATGGTCGTCGGCGATCTTGCGGGCGTGTTGGACGAGGGCGGGCGGAATCTCCGCCTGCGGCCGGGCGGGAGGGTTTGCAGGGGGCGCGGGCAGTTCCGCCCGTGGTTCCGGCAGGAGCTCGGCGTCCGCGTCGTCGTGCGGTTCGTCGGCGGTGAAGGGCATCGGCGCCGTGTGGGCGAGCAGCGTGCCGCCGAGGAAGGCGACCGCCGGCCAGCCCGCGACGAGGATGCGCAGCCAGGCTGGCACCTCGGCCAGGTCGAGCAGTCCCGCGGTGGCGACGTTGGCGCCCAGTGAGGCGACCAGGGAGATCAGGAACCAGCACCAGCCGACCGCCCGGGAGCTCCCGGATCGCAACCGCCGCCAGGCCGCAACCAACAGGAGGTCGACGGAGATGGGGTAGGCCCAGGCCTTCCAGCCGTCCTGCCCGGCCGCCGCGGCGATGTCGTGCAGGTGGGCGAAGGACAGCGCGGCAGCGATGACCGCCTGAATCAGCACCGCATCGACTCGGGCCAGGTGAGCGCGCACGGCACGGCTCCTTCCGCTTTCGGGCAAGGCGGGGGTAGGGACGTGGCGCGAGGCGGTCACGCCGGCCGAGGGGTGGAACGGGTCAGTCGATAACCGGGCGGAGTCTCGGCGCCGGGTCCAGGTGCTTCGCCGGCAGGGACGGTACGTCCGGACGGAACGGCACAAGAGCGGGCACGTCCGGTGCGAGATCAGCCGTCTCACGGCAGATGGCAGCCGCTTCGGCGAGGGACAGGTACGGGGTGCGGATGCGGGACCAGCCGCCGGAGGTGTCACCGACGACGGCGAGACCGGGGCGTTCCGGTGCGATGGCGCACGCGGCTTCGACAGCCTCAGGGGCGATGTCGCCTAGCGCCATCTTCGCGGAGGCCTCATCGTTGACCCGGTGGCACACGCGGCCGGTGAGCTGGGCCCGGAGCATGGTGGCGCCCTTGCCCAGTTCGGCGCCTAAGCGCTGGCCGCAGACTTCCAGATAGATGCCTGCGGCGCGGCCGAGTTGGGCGAGCCGGATGAGATGCGTGACCATCTCGTCGCGCCGTTCCTCGTCCTTGCGGGTCGCGACAAGGAACAGTTCGGCCACCTCGTCAATGAACAGCACGATCGGGGGCGGGCGCCTCTCCTCGGGGAGACCCCAGATGTCCGACGTGATCTCCTCGCCGGACACGCCGGGGGCAATTCCCTGCCGGGCTTTGATCAGGTCGTAGCGGTCCTCCATCTCCTGGACGAGCGCCGGCAGGAGTTCCGCCGCCTGCGCCGGATCGGTCGCCAGAGCCGAGAGCCGAGCGGCAAAGGGCGCCAACTCCACTCCGCGCTTGCAGTCGATCCCCACAAGGACGACGGCCTGCCTGGCCAGTCCGGTGAAGAGGTTCCGGAGGAACATGGACTTACCCGACAACGTCGCGCCGAGGACGAGTTGGTGCGGCACGACGCGGTAGTCACGGACGCATGCTGTCGCGTCTTCCCTCAGCGCCACCGGGATCTTAAGGAAGTCGGCGTCCGTCTTCCGGGGCATCCGCACCTTCCGCAGCACGTCATAGCCGACCAGCCGCAGTTCAATGACGCCAGGCTTGATGTCCCGGACGTGGACCGCATGGACGCCCCAGGCGTGGCGCAGTCGCTCGGTAGAGGCGGCCACGTCTGCCGGCTCCTGCCCCGGGGCCAGGCGAAGCCGCATACGAAGGCCCGTCGATGTCGGGCGAACCAGCCCGCGGCTCGGCGGCACAGGACGCACCTCACGACGAGTGGTCGCCCTGATGGCCAAAGCCCGCCAGCGGGACGGCTCGACCGTCAGGCCGCATGCCTCCATGGTGGAGGAGTACGAGGCCAGCAGCCGGGCCACCGATAACGGCAGCCCGACCGTGGACCAGTACGCCGCCGGATGCGCGTGCCGGGCGTAGGCCGCGCCACCTATCGCAGCGAGCGGCCCACCCACCTCCACGAGCGTCAGCAGGTCGGACACCGGTGTCAGGCCTCCTGTCCGGCCGTCGCGAACACGCCGGGCGCCACGGCAAGGGCTCGGTAGGCGATGCCGTGGCGGCTCTGCCCGTTGAAGACGCTCTCCCACGGCCGAGCCACCAGACCGGGCAGCGCGACCGGCGAGCCCACAGGCAGCCCCTCGGTCACCCCGCTCTCCGGCACGGTTACCTGGATCAGCGAGGACTCCCCCTCATCGATGTAGACGACGCCCACGGTCATCAGGACCTCGCCGCTTACGGCGTCCTTGGCGATCTCGCCGGTCTGCCGGTCCCGGATCTTGGGCGAAGGTGACTCGGTCAGCAGGATCGTCGCCGCCGAGGTCTCGACACGGATCACACGCACAACAGATCTCCTTTGTCGGGTCACATCAACCCGTCACCTGACAGGTTGACTTAGCAAGTTCGAAACTAGGGACGCCAGATTGACTGGTCAAGTGGAGTTGGAGGGCCGGAAGATCGCAACTGATGCCTAGCAGCAGGTCAGTTGAGCCGATAGGTATCTTCAAGTTCCTGCCGGTCGGCGGGGAGCAGAACATCGACGATCTGCAACGCCCTCCCGGAGGCATCACGCGCCACCACCAGAACGCCAAGTACGGGGTCCCCCGCGGTCAGCCCCAGCAGGCCCGCATCCTCGTCGCCCGCAAGACGCGCCGAGACGCGCTCGGTGACGTGATCGAAGCGCACCTTTTTGCGCGCTTCGAGATGCGCTCGCGGGCTCTCAGCCAGAGGTTCGGAGCTGCCGAGCTCAGTCCCCTCGACCAGGCCGGCCGGGAAGTAGGAAGAGGCGAGCTCCACGGGCTCACCGTCCTCCTCGACCAGAAGGCGGCGCACGAGCGCTTTGGCTCCCGGCGGCAGGCCGAGCAAGGACGCGACTTGGCGCGGGACCTGGACTTCCCCCACCTCGACGAGGCGCCCCGGAATCCGCGACTCGTCCCGCTCCAAGGCTTCGTGTCCTCGGCGGTCACGCTGCTCGACGGCCTCCGGACGGCCACGCACGATCGTCCCGAAGCCCTGCCGGGACTCCAGCCAGCCGTCCCGCTTGAGCAGTTCGAGGGCCCGGACAACAGTCGGCCGCGACATCCCGAATGCCTGCACGAGTTGGTTCTCGCTCGGCACCAGCGATCCCGGCGGGTAGGTGCCGTCCTCGATCCGACCTTGGATCGTCTGCGCGAGCCGCACGTACTTTGGTGCAGCCACTTCGTACGCCACGGGCGCCGCCTAGTCGGGATCGGTCAAGTCAACTGGTCAACCAGCGTACCCAGCTGGCTGACACGCACGCTAGCTGGCTGACGAGCCAGACCGCAGCCCGCTCACGACGGCCAGGCGTCGGCCATCTCGAACGACACGACCGTCCCGCCGAAGCGGCTCGGGCCGGCACGCCAGGAGTCCGACAAGGCATCGACCAGGCCCAGCCCACGCCCATGGGCCTCATTGGCCGCCGGGTACCGCAACCGGACGCTCGCGGGGAAGCCCGGGTTGTGCACGTCAATCCGCAGGGACTTCCCGTCCCGTCGCCACTCCACCCGCACGAGCCATTCCTCCTCGGCTCGCCCGTAGAGGATCGCGTTCGTCACGAGCTCCGAGATCATCAACACACAGTCGTCGATCGAACAGGCCACTTCGTGCTTGCCGATGAAGTGCCTGAACCAGCGACGAGCCCGGCACACCGACTCAGGCAGCGGGTACAGGGTCATCGAGCCGAGCACTTCGCCGTCGTCAGCGCCGTGGTCAGGGCGCCCCTTGCTGATGCCATCCATCCGTGGTTACTCCTTGCCGGTCCCGTCGCAGTCAAGGCAGCGCCGCTTGGAGACGGCGCGGGGGCGCCCATTGGCGACGGATAACGCCAATGACGTCCGCGAGCGGACGAACTTCCAGCCCCGACCGCGGCACCCCCGGCAGGCGGACCTCCGGTCCTGTAACGGCCTTTCACCGCTCACACCGCGCCCCTTCCTTCGAAGTGGCCTTAGCCACTTCGTGGATAGTGGCATTAGCCACTTAGGTCAGGCAAGGGGTTCGGGACACTTGGCCCGAATCGATCAGGTCAGCGGGTAACCCTGTTCGAACGCCCACCGGTTGGGCGGGTAGGTGGCCTCGGCGAACTCCAACGGCCGGTCCTGCAGGTCATAGACCACGTGGTGCACGATCAGGACAGCCGATCCAGCCTCCAGGCCGAGGTCCGCCGCCTCCTCCTCCGTCGCGGTGCGGGCGCTCATGCGGTCCTCCGCATAGCTCCCCTGGCGCCCCGTCATCTGCTCCACGTACAGCAGCGTGCCCTCCTGGATACGCTCGGGGTCCATGAGCCTGGGGGCCCGTTGAGCCATGTCCGGCGCGAACCAGGACGTCGACAGGGTGATAGGCCCAGTCTGGTTACTGGTCACCCGCCGGCGATGCACAGCCCGACGCTCCTTCGCCAAGCCCAAGGCATCGGCAACGTAGTCCGGCGCATCAAGCCATCCCGCAGACGTGATCACCGCGTACTCGCCAGCCGTGTAGATCTTCCCAGTCTGCCGTGCCCGACCGTAGAGCTCCCGGGCCCGCCGGTTGACCTCCACGCCGCGCACGTACGTCCCGGACCCCTGCCGCTTCTCCACAAGGCCCTGATTGCTCAGCGCCTCCAGCGAGCGGGCAGCTGTCGGCCGCGAGACGTTCCAGTCCGTCGCCAACTGCCGCTCCGACGGCACCTCGTCCCCCGGCCTGAGGTCACCGCGCAAGATCTGATCGCGGATGTGGTGCGCGATCTGGAGGTACTTCGGCTGAGCCTCCTCGATCTGCGGCATCACAGCCTCCCATCCCCATCAAGTGGCTATTACCTCTGGCCACTATAGGGTGAGTGGCCAATACCTGAACCCGTACGCTGGCCACGTGACGCGGTTGATCCTGGCAGCCGGAGGAGGGGGCGACGCTGTCGCCGCCGCAATGTTGGACGCGGCCTTGTATGGCGCTGAGGACCCGGCGGTGATCCTCAGCTACGCCTGGGACCGCCTGATCGTCGACCCGTTGCCGGGGCCCCGCAGTCCGGCCGACTTCAACGGCCTGCGCCAGCTGACGCCAAGCGTGTACGCCGTCCCCGCAGATGCCGAGCCCGTTGCTCCCGCCGGCTCCACACTCCCCCGCTTGGCCGCCGAACTGCCTCACACCCTGGCGCTAATCGACCCTCGCGGCGGCGCCGTTGGCCTGGCCCAGCAACTCGAAGAACTCATCGCCGAACTCTCCCCAGAGTCCGTTGACCTCCTGGACGTGGGCGGCGACATCCTCGCTCGCGGCGATGAGCCCACGCTCAAGAGCCCTCTCGCCGACGCCCTCACCCTGGCTGCCTGCGCACAGCTCAAGGCTCCCGTGCGACTCCTCATTGCTGGTCCGGGTCTAGACGGAGAGATCCCTGCCGGGGACCTCCAAGACAGCCTTGGACGCACAGTCCATACATTCACGGCCAACCAAGTGACGCCGGTAGGCACGGTTCTGGAGTGGCACCCCTCCGAGGCGACCGCGATGCTCGCCGCCGCAGCACGAGGTGTCCGCGGCCTCTGCGAAATCCGAGACGCCGGCCTCCCCGTCCCACTGACCGACGAGAGCCCGACGGTCCACGAGGTGGACATCGATGACGCACTCCATCGCAACAGACTGGCCCGCGCCCTCGTATCAACGAGCACTCTCGAAGAAGCCGAGCAGCACAGCCGTGAGATCTGCGGATACTCCGAGATCGACTACGAGCGGAACAAGGCCCTGTGGCTATCGGGGCGTGACCAGGCCGAGCTCAATCCCACCACGGTCCTAACAGAGCTGACCCGCTTCGAAGCTGGGGCTCGCAGCCACGGGATCACCCACACGACGTTCCGGCGCCTGACGGAAGCCCTCGATCTACCCGGGGCTCAGCGCGAAGAATTGCGCGCGCTCCTGATCGCCAAGCGCCCCGGACAGTACACAGCCCCCCTGTGGAGCATCGCAGCCTCCTCCTGAGTTACAACCTTCTTCACGGGTTCAAGGCGCTCCCGCCGCGCAGAGCGCGGCGGCGCGCGGCCCGGCGTCTCGGGCCGACGCTCCTAATGGGGACGTAAGGCGTTGGGGATGACCAGCACGTGGTGAGCCGTATCCGCTCCTGAGGCGCTGACCTCTAAAGACAGAGCCGGTCCCGTGTGCTGTTCGTCCCCAGCATCCGCCGGGGACGCGTGGCCCGGCGGGGCCCGGGCCACGCTCCTGCCTCCGTCCCGCTCGGCCCGACCCCGCCAGCCACGCGACCAGGGGCATCGGATTCGTTAGCGTCGTGGACCAGGCCGCCCGCAGGGATCACCTCTCACCGCTTCGGGAACCACCGAGTTCCCCCGCAGACCGAGGGCCCCGCGGGTCGCCGGGGATCGCGAACGGCTGATCGGATGACGGGCCGCATGAGCCCTTCCATTAGGGAGCCGCGCACCCCTGCACGGCTGTGACCAGCACCCATACGCCGCCAACACGGAGGAGGGAAACCCATGCCCGGCGTGTTCTGCGGGATCGACTGGGCCAGCGACCACCACGACGTGGCCTTGATCGACCAGGACGGAGCGCTGTTAGCCAAGCTCCGCATCGACGACAACGCCGCCGGCCTGGCGCACTTGCTGGATCTGCTGGCTGACCACGGCGACACCCCACAGTCCCCGATCCCGGTGGCCATCGAGACATCCCACGGCCTGCTGGTGTCCTGCCTGCGAGCCACCGGCCGACCCATCTACGCCATCAACCCGCTCACCGCCGCCCGCTACCGCGACCGATACGCCCTGACCCGCAAGAAGTCCGACCACCTGGACGCCAAGGTCCTGGCCAACATCCTGCGCACCGACCCCGCCGAGCACCGGCCCCTGCCCGCAGACAGCGAGCTCGCCCAGGCCATCGCCATCCTGGCCCGCGCCCAGCAAGACGCCGTCTGGGACCGCACCCAAGCAGGCAACAAACTCCGCTCCCACCTGCGGGAATACTTCCCCGGCTTCCTCACGGTGTTCGTTCACTTCCGCGAGGGCATCACCTCACCGGTCACCCGCACTCTGCTGGCCGCCGCCCCCACCCCCACCGAGGCCGCCCGCCTGTCCCGCACCCAGCTGCGGGCCCTGCTCATCAAGGCCGGCCGTCAACGCGAGATCGCCCCCGAAGTCGAACGTCTCCACCAGCTGCTGCGCGAACCCCAGATGCAGCAACCGCCGCTGGTCGAACAGGCCATGGGCGCCAAGACCCAAGCACTGCTGCGGCAGTTCAACGCGGCCTGCACCAGCGCCGACGAACTCGAAACCGCCACCGTCACAGCGTTCGAGACGCACCCGGACGCCGAGATCATCACCAGCTTCCCCGGCCTCGGCGCCCTCACCGGCGCCCGAGCCCACTACGACCGCCGCCGAGCCACCGAAGAACGCCACACCGCCGCCCAACGCAACCTCTTCAACCGCATGCTCGGCTGCCTCCACCACTGCCTGACCACGCGAATCCCCTACAACGAAGAGATCGCCTTCCCCACCGTGGCTTGACAGATCAACCGCATCGGATGTCTGTCTGCGCCCCGCTACGGCCCGGCCGCCGGCCGCCCGCCAAACGGCGAGGGATTACCGAGGGAAAACCCGCTGTGCCTGGGCCGGTCGGCTCCGCGGCTTTAGCCACCTCCCCGGTCCGGGACCCGCGCCGAGCAAGACCAGGGGGCCACTCGGACACATTGCGGGCATGGTCAAGCCTGCCCGAGTTGCCAACCAGCGTACGGCCCCCCGATCATGCTCGGCCCCAGCCCAGGCAGGCCACCGGCCAAACCCGCTCCGCCAATACAAAGCCGGCGCGGGGGCCTTACGCCTGCCCGTTCAGCATTGCCTGGTTTTCTGCAGCAAAATCCACTCCCTGAATCTTGCCACTCTCCCCAAGAGCTGTGTATTGCCTCGCAAAGTCACTCTTAAGTTTATCCAAAGATTTAGCGATCTCTGCAGAACGACGGGCTTCGTCAAGATTTACCGCCTCGGCGACGGAGTCCATGATCTGGTTGAAAGTCTCAAGTTTCATGCGGCGAGCGAGCTTGATTCCGAGCAAGCTAGGGAACACCGATTTGAAGGTTTGACGAGCATCCGCAGCACTGGGTGCCAAGGTGAGAAAGTTGAGGAGAAAGTCTGGCCGCATCACGTAGCGCGCACGATGTTCCCTGACGATTCCCCTGGTATATTTCAGAATCGCCGTCTCAGAAGTCAACCACCACGTCGCATAGCCGAACTCGGAAACGCTGGATGTCTCTTTCTTCGCAGCGCGATGACCATAGACAGCCAACGCCAATAGTGCATCGTTGCGGGCTAGGCGGGGATCCCGCTTGGCCTCCTCAAGTTGCACCGCCAAAGCTTCAACCTCGCCCAAATCGACGAGACTTTCAAGGTCCTCGACCGACTCAAACGCGAGCGAAAACTTCGCCTGCAAATACCGCCTAATGTCGTCGAAGGCGGCGGGCTTATGCAAATCGGCGTAAGTGCAGAATTGTTTAACAAAGGCTGGCCAGCTCTGAGGCCTCCGCCACCCGAGGTCTTGATTTATCCGCGCATACAGGTAGCATCTGAGCATTATGTGCGGCGCGTTTCTGGCGACCTCATAGTTCATATACTCGTCGATGTCAGCAATGTGGTTCCGATACTCGAAGTCGCAGACACGGAGGTGATGAACCACCTCTTCGAGCACCGGGTCGGTCAAAATTAGCTTCGCTCCTAGCTTGCCGGCCATCAATAGGGTATTGGCAGTCATCCGATCGGGCTCGTCGAGGTAGTGTTCACTTAGGGCTCGTACAATCTGATCCGACCCCACATAGAGATGAAACTCCCCTGTCATCTCCTGAAAGAAGTCGACCAGTTTAGGCTCTGTGTTCAGGGTGAATAGGAGAGCGTAGGTTCGCGATAGCCGCTGAAGGTACCTCCGCTCAACTTCACTAGAGTTATAGAGGACGCCCCGCAGGAGAGCGAAAGCGCCGTCACCAACATTCACAGAGTCACGCCCCGTCAGACCGTATTCCTTCAGTGCTACGGCGAGACAATCCGTGATGGTTCCATAGTCGGAATTATCATTCGCATGCAAAAACGCCGCGAACTCCAACCCATTCCGTTCAAAGGAAAGCTGCAACGTGCGGAGCGCTACTTCTACGGCTTGCCGCCCACGAACCTTACCTAGGCCCTTGATTCCTTCCTTTCGCAGCCTGTCCTCGAAGCTGGAAATAACCTCCAATCGCAATGTCTCGTCGGCTGTATTTTCCTCCTCGATTCGCTGACGAGTTTCAAATGGAAGGCAAAAGACATCGTCCTTCCGATGCCAGTTCACTGCCCTGCCCCCGTGAAATTTCTTATCTGACATCACCTCAAGACGACGGCGCAACCGGGGCTTCACCAAGGCCGTAACACTTGGCAGAGACTGCGCAATCACTTGTTCTACTTTTTCGCTATGGTAGAGGATTCCGGCATCGGGATCGGTGCCCTCCAGAGCCCACAGCGCAAGCGCATCGACAACTGAGTCTACGAGCTTCTCATTTCCAGAACGGCGTTCAAGCTCCTGCGAAAGGAACACGAATGCTGCAGGGTTCTTAACGTGCTTCGATGCCTCAATGAGCCTAGACGAGCCAATGCGCTTGAGAAAATCTGTATAGCTCCGGAGATGCTCATCAAATGCAGCTCGACCCGCTACATCGTCATTGACGTGCGCAACAATGTAGCCACCATCACGAATGTATACCGTAACATCAAGCTCCGCCGTCAACTCCCGTTCAACTCGATCACTATATTTGATTGTCTTTGAGGTTAGATAGAACAGAACCTTGGGGTCTCTACCAAACTCTCGCAGGCGCGCCATCGTCCGCCTGATTTTACTCTCTGCATCAATCTCAACGCTTGCCTGATAGTAGGTTTCAGGCCTCCCCTTCTCTTCGAAAATTGCTCCGTCGCGGGCATCCGCACCGCCGTCTTTGATTCCCCCCAGCGGTACGAAGTCTGCCCCGATTAGCGATGAATAGAAGGACATAGCAAATCGCTCAAAGGGGAATCCCTCGGCCTTGTCCAGTGCGATGCGCACTACGTCCTCGGGGATGCGTTCCATCGCTACGAGCCCTTCCTCCCACTGCTGTTGGTGACCAAGGTACCCTGCGCGCTGCCTCCATCTGAGTCCCGATCTACAGGAGTCGCCTGACGATTCGCCGGCTCAGGGTCAGACCAGCCGCCGGCAGCCCAATCCCAACCGGGAGTACGCAGGGTCGCTGCGCATCAAGCAAGCCCATGCGCCTCTCAATGCCCCAGCTGAGCCTAGTGCGTACCCTGCCAGTCCGGCACTCGTGCCGAGTAACACACAAGTGCCGGCGTCCAGTCCGCCACGGCTGCCGTGGACTCAAACCGCACTTCTGACATCACGGGCCTTAGACGCAGAATTTCTTCAGTCGCCCCCAAAGCCCAGCCGCGTCCTCGACGTCTTGCTCACCGGCGAGAAGGTAATTCCACGTGACCCCGCGAACCTGCGGGGATGAGTTGGCAGTATTAGCCCATTTCTTCGCTGCGCGCCGTTTGGCCTGGACTTCTGCAGAGGACATGTCCTTGTCGCTCTTGGTCTCTACGAGCCAGCCAAGGCGTTTTCCTTCGATCTCCTCGATGACGACGAAGTCCGGGTTATAGTTCCGGCCGTCCGTGGTCCAATGGATCTCCACATCATTGATGTGGAGGCGTGCCCAGACCACGACGGAGCTGCTGCTATCAATCAGACCGGCCGCCTGGAACTCAGGAGAGCTGTCGAACCAGGCGTGGCTATACAGGTTCTTCTGCCATCCGTTGAACGCCAGATTCTTGTCGAACGTCCCGTCTGCATGTCCGGCTTCCTGTTTCCGCTGCGCCTTACGCGTCTTGTCGATCGGCAGCCATTCGACATCGTCGGTATACATAATCTGGGTCGGGTTGAAGTCCCGGAGGGTCTTGCTGATCTGCCGGGTAAGTCGCTGTCCACATACCTCGACGAAGGCCGACAAGCATTCTTGAGCCTCGTCACCCATGGCCTCGATGACGCAGTCGACGATCCTCTCTGCGGCCCCGAGTTCGTTCTTACGATTCGGCACGTCCTTGGCCGACATGACGCGGCGGATGAGTGCCTTGCGGGTCTCCGAAAGCGGAATGTCCAGAGGCAGGGCAGCCCTTATCGAGTCTCGGGCAGTCTCCGCGCGGACCTGGGCCTTTTGCCAGTTGTGGCTCGCAGACAGCTTGGTGCGGCGCAGCTCCTCGGAGTGCTCGGTAACCAGAGCCCGTCCAAGGCGTTCAAACGGTCCATAGTCCTCCGGATCAATATCGTTCAGGCTCACTGTTGTCGGCTGGGCTACGGACACGAGTCGCGGAATCACGATCGGCTCCCGGTCCGGCAACGGCGAATACTCAATGACAGCGCCGGACTGCGCGTCCTTCTTCGCCTGGCGTGCCCGGCTCTCCTGGTCCACGATCCCGACAACGGAAGCTGCGGCTGCCGACGCGAGATCGCCCGGCTCTGACGACAACAAGAACTCTTCGCTTGTCGCAGGATCTCCAGTCTGGGCCGTTACAGAAGGCCGTGGAGCCGGAATGACCGGGCCCGGCGCCGGAATGGCCTTCTGGCGAACCTCCAAGCTGCCGTCGGCCGCTCGCCGTAGCTGCGCGTAGGTGCCGTAGTCGATGAACGCTTCGTTGAGAACACTGCGCTTCTTCAGTAGGTCGCCGTACTTCTCGTGGGCCAGGACCTCGAGAGTGTCGAGGAACTCCACCTGTGTATAGCGTCCGAAGGGGAGCCGCATGCCGCGGCCAAGGGTCTGCTCGGTGAGCACTGTGGAGACGGAGGCACGCATGGATGCGATGACGTAAACGTTCTTGACATCCCAGCCCTCCTTCAGCATTCCTATGCTGATGATGATTCGCACGGGCGATTCGGGTTCCTCCACCGCCTGCAGGTCAGCGAGGGCTTTCTCCTTTTCTTCGCCTTTCAGCTTCGAGTGCACAAGCAAGGTCGTACCGGCCCAGGCGCCGGCATCGAAGGAGCTAGAGTCGAGGACGTCCTGATACTCCTTGGCTTCTTCGATGGAACCGGCGATGACTAGCATCACTGGGTTAACGCGCGGTAGTTCATGCTCGGTGCAGTACGCGTCGGCCGCTGCGCTCTTGTACCGCAGAAGGTTAACTCCATCTAGGAGCTTGGTCTCCGTGTCGGTGCGGTCGTCTCGGCGCGCGACCATCACCGGGGTTTTGACCAGTTGGTCCGCGATGGCAGCAGCGAGCGGATATCTGAATGCGACCAGGTTTTCGTCGGCCTTGACTGGTGTCGCGGTCAGGCCGACCACGAGTTCCGGCTTGAGGTCGGTGATTGTCCGGGAGAACGCCGGTCCACGGTAGCAGTGGTGCTCATCCGCGAGGATTACCAGGTCCTCGAGAAGGGCGAGGCGTTCGAAGAACGAGGCGCCTAGGTTCTCGGAGTGGACATGGGTGGCGCGTCCCTCGCCCGTGGACGTAGTCAGCGCCTGAACGGTGAAGATGTACAGCTTGGTGACACTCGCGTCATCCATGGCGACCCTGGTGGCCGGCGAGTTGAAATTGTCGGCGGTCACGACGTACGGGGCCGAGCGCATCACGGGTCGCAGTGACTTGCGATTGCCGGGCGTGAAGTTCTGTACCGACTTATCGCGGATAGTGCGGCCGGGTGCCAGCAGAAGGAAGTTTCGTGCCGGACTCTCGGCGCCCGCCAGGTATTCCATTAGCCCGGCCATCACATAGGTCTTTCCGACACCGGTCGCCGAATCGACGATGCATTCAAAGGGGCCGGAGCTCTCCTGGACATCGTAATGATCAGAGGCCCGGAGGATCACGGACTCGATGGCCTTGCGGTTGGGTTCACGCAGGTCGAGACGGTGTGCTACCTCGTCGAGGAGATCAGCCTGGAATCGCAGCTCCCCCATCAGACTCTCTCCCTCTTGGCCCCTGCCGCAGCAGAGTCGCTCGTCTCCGTGGTCGTACGGGGTCGCGGTACGGCTCGGCCAGCCCCAAACGGGGCCTTCAAGGCGGTCGTGCGCCGGTAGTTGTCCAAGACCTTGTCCGGGATAAGTTCGATTTTGGAGCCGGGTCGGTCAACCTTCAGTGTCTCGGTTGCGTCGTTGTCAATCTGGGTAGCCCAGATCTCGACAACCTCGCCCTCGGGCAGCCGGTCAAGGACAGACGCGATGGTCCCTGTCCCGACCATCCCGTCGATCACGAGATAGCGGGTACGGCCCTGGCGGCCGGCGAAGATGTCTTCGGGTTCGTAGGGCACGGACAGTTGAGCGCACATCACCTCGGCCAGCGCCCCCTGGGTTGCCCAGTCGGCGAGCACGACGATCCCAGCGACCTCCTCGAACATGGACTCCCCGACACGCAGGTGCGTGAAGCTGCCGCCTCCATGCCAGTTCAGGGTCGTGACGTTCTTGGTCTTGGTAGCGGCCTTCAATGCCTGGATGGTCTTCTCGTCGAGGTTGACCGAGCTCGCCTTGACCACTTTGTTGAGCACCCGGTTGAACTCCTGCGCATTCTCCGGAGAGACCCCTTCGGGTAGCTCCATGTCGTCTTCGTCGTCACCAGCGACCGCGGCCATTCGCTCGGTGATGCTGGTGACGCCTCCGGGATCCTCTCCGTTGACTACCTTCGTCAGGCGAGGAAGCAGGAATCGGCTCACGTTAGAGGCGAGCAGCTCGCAGGTCACCCATCGGCGTCCCATCTTGTGGGCAACCGCCGCTGTCGTGCCGGATCCACCGAAGCAGTCCAGCACGATGTCCCCAGGGAGCGACCCGATATGAACAATGCGGGCGATCAACTGCTCCGGCTTGGGGGTGGCGAACGGGTGCTCCTCCGGGAAGAGATTTCTAATTTCGTTCTTCCCGCGGAGATTGCCGCCGACCTCGCTGCCGAGCCACAAGGTTTCCGGTACCCGACCGTTGTCCTCGAGGTGCTTCTTGCGTCGGAGTCGCTCCCGAAGGCCGAGCATGACCAGATCCGGCCAATGACCGGCGTCAAACCGTGCCCGGGCCTTCGCCGCGGCCTCGTCGAGCGGCACGGACAGCGCGATCGCGGGAACACCCGGTTTCACCTTGTCCGGGGTGGTTCCGCATATTCGGGCCCGTTCCGCCTCGTCGCCAATGTCGCGAAGCTCATACGGGGCATACTCGGACATTTGCTCGAGCATCCATGACTGTGCCTTGCCCCAACAGCGGCCCGGCGGCGGATACATCCGCTTCCCGGTGATCGGGTGCTCGATCGCGTAGACCATCGGCTGGTGCGTAGCGGCGCCACCTGCCGTTGCGTCACCGTCGCTCCAGGGGATCGGGTCTCCATCTCGGGACTGGAAGCGGGACGTGTTCGAGATGGCAAGCCTCGGCATGCGATTCGGCATCCAGGATTCGCTCTTGCGGTACACAAGGATGGTGTCCTGTGACGTCGAGAGTCCCTTGGTGTCGTTCCGGGGCGAGTCAGCCTTCTGCCAGGCGACTTCGGCGACGAAATTGTGCTCACCCAGCTCCTCATCCAAGACCACGCGGCACCGGTGGGACTCCGTATGGTCCAGATGGACCCACACGGAGCCGTCCTCGGCCAGCAGCGGCCTGATCTGACGGATGCGGTCTCTGAGAAGGGTGAGCCAGATCGAGTGCGCGATGCTGTCCTCGTACTGCGAGAATGCCTGACCGGTGTTGAACGGCGGGTCGATGTAGACCAGCTTCACCTTGCCGAGATACCGGTCGGCGTAGGCCGGGATCTTCGCCAGGGCGTCGAGAACATGCATGGCGTCGCCGGTGACGAGGAGATTGTCTTGGGTCGGCTCCGGCAGTGCTGCCGGCCGCTCCAGGGGCGTGGGGGCCGCGAACCGACTGACCTCGTGGAGCAACCGGACCTCGGAGACGCGGTAGTCCGACGAGTCGACGAATGAGTAGTCATACCTGCCGTCGCCCGTGGACAGGAGAGTCTTGTCCTTGTTCGTCCAGGTCAGTTCCAGTCGCCCGTGGCGACGGGCCGTCAATTTTGTTGCCATGCAGCGTCCTTGAGGATCGAGTCGTGAGCTCATCCTGACGCAAAGATCGCGATGGGTATATAGGAATCATCGTGTCCTCTGGAAGGTCTCCTGTCGGATCCGAGTGACCTGCCTGCTCGCGTCAAACGTGACTCCGCGCTCAGGCACGTACCGCATGGGAACACCGCCGGGACGTTCCTGAGGCTCATCGGCGCCGTTCGAACCGGACGTCGGCGAGTGGCCTGCGGCCGGTGGCGAGCTGGTCGAGACGGGCAGGCTCGAATCGGCCGTCGGTAAGACCGCTCGTTCCCCGCTGAACGCGGTGCGCGGTGCACGGTGCTGCAAGACTCGGACCGCCTACCGGGAGGCGACGAAGAGGTCCGCCTACGACCGGAGCTCGGATGGGCTTGATCCGCGACGCCTACGCGCTGTACAGCGGCGCCCGCACGACAACGCAGATACCACTGAACACTTCACCTGGCCGTGGGACTGCCGTAGCCGCTGGAACCACAACTGCCGAACTACCTCGCGTAGGCAGTCGCCCTCAACCGTCTGGGGTCGGCGCGGACCATCTGTGGACTAGGAATTGTTCACAAGGCCAGGGGACACAGGTGACCTGCGGGGATCCTGAACAACGCAGGGCCCTCCGGAGCCGTGTGCGCGGTCCAGGGGCGGGCGGGGTGGCGGGTTCGGGGCGTGGGGGTCAGCCGCCGGCCAGGGGGATGAGGCGGAGGAAGGTCAGCGTCGGGGTGGTGGTGAGGTCGATGACTTCGTCCAAGTCGTCGATCTGGTGGGTGGGGGTCAGGATGAAGAACGCGTTGGAGAGGAAGGCGCGTTCGGCGAGGCTCGCTTGGGTGCGCCAGTCGGCCGGCTCGGCGTTCGCCGGATGGGCGAGGGATGCCTCTTCGCGGGCGCGGAGGTGGAGGAGGGCGCGGGCCGTCATCCGGTCCGGGAGGCCCGTGAGCCGTAGGACTGTGCGGGGTTTGTCGCCGGCCGTCTCGTCCCGGAAGGTCACGCCGCTCATCGCGTGGCTCGCTTGATCTGGCGCAGGATCGTCGGGTCGCTGATCGCGGAGTCCGCGGCCAGCAGGGCGGCCTTGGACAGGATCAGCGCCAGCCGCTCGTCCTCGAAGGGCAGGAAGAGCTTGCGGTCGGCCTTGCGGCGGGCGGGGACGATGCAGAGGTAGGCGTCGTCCGGTGCCATCAGGACGTTGGCCGAGCCCAGGTGGATCCGGTACGTCGTGAGGTCGCCTCGGACGGTCAGGTAGCGGCCGCCGAGGGAGCAGCGGTCGGCGATCTTCAGGCGCGGCAGGATGCGCTGCAGAGCCTCCCGGCGGATCTCCGCATTCGCCGTCAGCTCGCCGAACGACGCGGTCCGCCAGTACTCGGCGTAGCGGTCCTCGCCCCGGTCGGTCCACGTGGGGTCGGCCGCGATCGAGGTGACGCCGACGAAGAGGTCGACGTCGCGCATCGCCTCGCTGAAGACCAGGGGCGGTACCTCGGCCAGCGGCGCCTCGCGCCAGCGCCGGCCGTCGCGGCGCTCGAACCGGACCTGGTCGGTCGCGGCGTGGTCGGGGGCGTGGCCGGTGTTGTCGTCGGCCGGTTCGTGGTGGAAGCAGGCGCGCCATCCGCCGTCCCCGAACTCCCCGCGGGCCAGCCCGTCGTAACCGCCGTCGTGGTTGCCGAGGAAGTTGGCCTGCCAGCCGCGTTCCTTGAACAGCGCGTACAGCCGCGGGTAGTCCACGATGTGCGCGGCGAAGCGGTTGGAGTAGACGCCGGTCTCCTCCTCCGCCGGGGTCGGCAGGTAGATCTCCCGGAACGCCTGCTTGAACGGCTGCCGCAGCCCGTCGGCGACCACCCGGGCGCGCCATGTCGCGATGGCTTCCGCCGGCGCGTGGACCGGGTGCCACAGGCGGATGTGCGAGGGCGTGCCCGGTGGCCGGCTCATGGGTGCCACGGCGTGCCAGTCGCCGGCGGCGTCCTGCGCCTCCCAGATCAGGCCGCGGGTGAGGATCCCGGTGACCGGGTGGTCGCGGTAGTGGCGGCGCCATTCGTCGTACGGCCAGATGCGCCCGGCCGACATCAGCGCTTCGAGGCGGGCCCGCTCCGCCGACAGCGTGGCCCGTACCTGTCTGGCCAGGAGTTTGAGCTCGGCGAGTTCGTCCGCGCACTGCGCCTTGACCGCGGCGGGAGCGGTACGGGACGTGCGCCCGTCGGGCCCGGTGAAGGTGAGCCGTACGGTCGCGGCGTCCTCGATCGCCAGCCGGACGCGGCAGCCGGCCAGTTCGCGTACGAGGGAGCCGTCCGGGCCCAGGCCGTGCCCGGGCACGCTGCGCTCGATCAGCTGTCCCGGGGTGATGCCCTGCCGGGCTGCGGCCGTTGCCAGGGCGGTGCCGAGCTGCTTGAGGAGGGCCCGGTGCTTGAGCTTCGCCCGCAGCCGCCACAGCGCTTCCAGGGCGGCGGGGTCGTCGATCTCGGCGAGCGCGTTGATCGCCGCGCCCGCGAGCTTGAGGTCCTCGATCACGTCGGACCCGGGCCCGCCGGCGCGCAGGGCGAGGGCGGTCAGGTGGCCGACCGTGTCCGGGCCGGCGGTGAGCGCGGCGGCCCAGACGGCGCCCCGCGCGAGGTCGCCGTCCTTCTGGCCGACGACGTAGTGGAGGTGGAAGTCGCCGTCGTGCCAGGAGGTGGGCGACCCGTTCGACCGGCTGCACATCGGGGCGTCCTCGGCGAGTGCCCGCAGCATTTCCGCCGTCGTGCCGCGCGCCGATGCCGCGTCGCTCAGCGCGAGGCAGTCCCGGCGCCAGCGCTGGGAGGGGCGCGGGCCCGACAGGCTCGCCAGGTGCCGGACGAGTCCGGCCAGCTCGGGCGTGGGCGCGCTGCCGGCGCGTTCGCGCAGAGCGGTGGCCCAGGGGGCGTCCGCGGGGACCAGCTCGTCGGGCATGCTCGCCGGGTCGTCCTTCGCCAGCAACGCGCGGAGGCGCCGGCCGAGCGGGCCGCGCACGTCCGCGGCGACGTCCGCGGCCATGAGCCTGCTGTAGGCGTGGCGGATGAGGGGGTTGACGGCGCGGCGGCCGTCGACGTCGAGCCGGTCGACGGCGTTCAGCACCGCGGTCAGCGCTTCCGCGAGCCAGTGACCCGTGTCGTACTCGACGATGCGGAGCAGCATGACCGCGACCTCGTCGGGCGTCCATCCACTCTGGCGCGATATGAGGGACGCGGCCCGGTCGCGGTAGTGCCACACACCCGAGCCGTCGGGGTGCGCCACGAGCAGCAGGGACAGGGCGGCGGCGCGTGCCTCCTCGCCGGCGCGGGTCGCGAGGCCCTCGTCGATCTCGGTCCGGGTCGCCGCGTGCAGTTCCTCGAAGCGCCGGTACTCCTCCTTGCGGGGGCCGAAGGCGAGCCGGAACTCCGCGCGGCCGCGGTCGAGGAGGTCGACGAGCCAGCGGGCGCGGTCAAGGGCGGCGGAGCGCACGTCGTCGAACGCGTCGTTCCTGCGGGCTTCGGCCACCACGGTGTCGTACAGCATGCCGGGATGGTGGCAGGGGGGTCCGACAACGGCCCCGTCCCCGGGTGGGGCGAGGCCGGTCGCGGTGGGGCGTCAGCCGGACGTGGGGGCCGGTTCGGGCGGGACGGACTTGGGCTGGGCGGGGGGCTGTTGCCGCTGGGGCTGGTCGCCCGTGTCGCCGTCGGAGGACTTGGGCTGGGCAGGCGGCTGCTCGGGCTGCTGGGGCTGTTCCGGGGGCTGCTGGGGCTCGGAGGGCGGCTTCTCGGGCTGCTCGGGCGTCTTCGGCTGCTCCGGAGTCTTCGGCTGCTCGGGCGTCTTCGGCTTTTCCGGCTGCTCCGGGGACTTGGGCTGCTCCTGCTTCGGGGACTCCTCGTGCGTGCCCGGGGACTTCGGCTGCTCCTGCTTCGGCGACTGCTCCTTCTTCGGCTCCTCGCTCTTCGGGGACTCCTCCTTGCCCTTCTCCGGCGACTGCTCCCGCGTGCCGGGCGACTTGGGCTCCTCCTGCTTCTTCTCCTCGCTCGGCGGCGACGCCGTCTTCCCCGGCGGTTCGAGCTGCGAGCCCGTGGACGGCGACGGCAGGACCGGCACCGGGGAGTCGGAGGGCCGGCCCTTGGGCGGTTCGACCTTGTGGTCCCGCTTGCCCTCGACCTTGCCGCTGGGGCGCTCGAACCAGCGCTTGCTGTCCTGGTCGTAGAGCGTGAGCGTCTTCATCGGCTTGTCGGACGGGACGACCGCCACCAGGCCCGCCGCCCGGAAGGTCTCCCACTGCCGGCCGCTGTACGTCGGCGTGCCGTTGACGGCGTCGGGGGCGCTCAGCGGGTTGCCGCAGGTGCAGCGGACCACCGGGACGCCGTGGTTGTCGACCATGACGGGGGTGCCGGCCTGGAGGATGGCCTGGTAGTCGGTGACCTTGCCGTCCTTGAAGCCGTGGCTGGTGACGCGGGTGTCCCAGTTCAGCTGAACGGGCGTCAGCGAGCGCAGGTGGGAGGGGAGGTCCGGCAGCTTGACCTTCAGGGTGTCGGCAAAGGCCTTGCCGCGTGCCGGGTCGCTGGTGAGGTACGTGATCTGCTTCTCGACGTCGCAGGCGGCCTCGTTCTGCCTGCCGCTGTAGAGCCCCGGGTGCGCGCCGCTGACCTTGAGGGTGCCGCCGGGGGCCGAGGACTCGTTGGGGGTGATGGTCGGGGTGACCGCGGTGCCCGGCTCGCCCGCCGTGGAGGGGGTGAAGGGGTCCGGGCCGGCCGCGGAGGCGTTCTGGAGGAAGATCTCGCCGCCGCCCTTGGTGCCGCCGAGGAACGAGAAGGCGAAGATCACCGCGACCGCCACGACCATCGCGGTGCCCGCGGTCACGAGGGTGCGGCGGGCCCGCCACCACGGGGCGGGGAGGCCGCGGTGGCGGCCGGGTTCTCCTGGTTCGCCGCCGCGTCCCGCGCTGCTCGGCGGGCCCGGTGGACCCGGGGGGCCGGGGGGTGGTGGCGGGCCGGGGGGTGGCGCCGCCGGTGGGGGCGGGGGGCCCGGTGTCACCGGTGGGTGCTCTCCCCCCGACGGCCGTCCGGACAGCGGTCCGGACGGAGGGCCGGTGGGGCGTTCGGGCGGAGGAGGTATGGAACTCACGGCACTCTCCCCAGACGTAGGGCATCGGGAATTGAGGTCGATTCCCGTGCGCCCTCCCATCCCATTATGTGCACCCTTACCGGGACGAGTGAATCGGCTACGGGATTCCGGAAAGGCGCGATGTTTCACGGGCATTTCGGCAGTAGGGCATCCGCGAAGCGCTCTCCCCCAGGGAACACCGGCCCGCGCCGCGGGTCAGGTCCCGTGCTTTCGTGACTTGACCGTCCGCACCGGCCCTGACCTGCTGCGCAGGTGGTCTCACGGGTCCGGGACCAGAATCGGTACATGGAAGCACTGGGATACAGCGACGCGAACACCGGCCTCTTGCTGGTGGATCCGTACAACGACTTCCTGTCCGACGGCGGGAAACTGTGGCCCCGCGCGAAGGCGGTGGCCGAGCAGGTGGGGCTGCTCGACCACATGCGGCAGGTGCTCGCGGCCACCAGGGCCCGCGGCATCCGGACGTTCTTCGTCGCGCACCGCCGCACGGCCCCGGGGGACTACGCGGAGTGGGAGCACCTCTCCCCCGCCCAGGAGGCGACCGTCAAGGGGCAGGTCTTCGCCCTGGGCGCCTGGGGCGGCGAGTTCCATCCGGACTTCCAGCCGGTCGACGGTGAGATCCGGGTGCACGAGCACTGGTCGTCGAGCGGCTTCGCCAACACCGACCTGGACTTCCAGCTCAAGCAGCACCGGGTGTCGCGCATCGTGCTGATCGGGATGCGGGCCAACACCTGCATCGACACCACGGCACGGTTCGGCCAGGAGCTCGGCTACCACGTCACCCTGGTGCGGGACGCGATCGCCGCCTTCAGCCCGGCGGAGATGGAGGCGACCTTCGAGGTGAACGCGCCGCTCTACGCGCACGCGGTCCTCACCACGGAGGAGTTCCTGGACCTGCTGCCGCCCTGCCCCGAGGAGTACGGGGCCGGGCGGTAGCGACGCGCGCGTCAGGGCTCAGGGCTGCCCCGGGGTGGTGAGCCAGCGGTCGTACCAGGCCAGGCTGCGGCGCAGCAGGTCCAGCAGGTGGCCGCGTCCGCCGATCATGTGGCCCTCGCCGGGGTAGACGGCGAACTCGTGCGGGACGCCGTGGTGGCGCAGGGCGCGGTGCAGGAAGACACCCTGGGAGACGGGCACATTGGTGTCGTCCTCGCCGTGGAGGATCAGGACCGGGGTGCGGATGCGGGAGGCGTGGGAGATGGGGCTGACCCGGTCGTGGGGGTGGGGTCCGGGGCCCTCCCAGCCGATGCTGCCGCTGCCCGCCGACTCGCGGACGGGTCCCTGCTCGCCGGTCGCGCCCTGCATGCCCCAGTCGCTGATGCCGGCGCCCACGATCGCGGCCTTGAAGCGGTCGGTCTGCGTGACGGCCCAGGCGGCCAGGTAGCCGCCGTGGCTCCAGCCGCCGATGCCGAGGCGGTCGGGGTCGGCGACGCCCTGGGCGACGAGGAGGTCGATGCCCTCGGTGATGTCGGTCCATTCGGCGCCGCCGATCGCGCCGTCCACCGCGGTGGCCGCGAAGGCGTGGCCGTGGCCCTGCCCGCCGCGGGGGTTCGGGAGGAAGACGGCGTAACCGGCCGTGGCGAAGAGCTGGCCGGGGGGCAGATCGATGTGGAACTGCCATTCGTCGGTGTAGCGCCAGTACGGGCCGCCGTGCGCGAGGGTGATCATCGGGAAGGGGCCGTCCTCGCGGGTGCGGCCGGGCGGCAGGAGGAGCAGCCCGTCGAGGGCGAGCCCGTCGGAGGCCTTGTAGGAGAGGCGTTCCTGGCTGCCCCAGGGGATGTCGCGGATCTCGGGCCTGGTGTCGCTGATCCGGGTCAGCGGGCCGTCGGGCGGTCCGGCGTGGACGTCCTTGGGCTCGTACGCGGTGCCCGCGAGCACGGCGACCCTCCCGCCCGTGCGGTCCGCGGTGAGGGCGTGGACGATGCCCTGGCGGGTGTGCAGACGGCGGAAGCGCCGCTCACCGGGGTCGAGCCGGAACAGCGCGGTGTCCAGGCCGTCGGCGAAGACGGCCAGGGGCGGGCCGCCTTCGACCTGGAGGAGTTCGGTGGGGCAGACGGTCATGCCGTGGGTCAGATCGCGGGCCTCGGGCGGTACCTGGTGCCCGGGGTCGGCCGGGACCGCGCGGTCCAGGACGGCCGGGGAGCCGACCAGCCCGGGCGGGGTGGTGGCCAGGTGGGCGAGGTGCCAGCCGTCCTCGGCCTGCCACCAGACCGGGCGGCGCGCCCCGTGCCCGGCGGGGCCGAGGTCGTGGACGGTGCCGGTGGCGGTGTCGAGGACGTGGAGCTCGGCGGTGAGCGAGCCGGGGTCCTCCTCCGCGCAGTCCCAGGTGAGGACGGCCAGCATGCCGCCGTCCGGGCGCTCGGCCACCTCGACGACGTGCCGGTCGCCGAGGACGTCGACGGTGCGGAGGGCACCGCTGTCGAGGTCGAGCAGGCGCAGGCGGGCGGAGGGCTCGGGACCCGTCCGCTCGGTCCACACCATCACGTCGTCGTCCTCGGCCTCGTCCGGTTCGTCGGCGGCGATCAGGGCGACGGTGCGGCCGTCGGCGAGCGGCAGGTGGTCCGCGATGCCGCCGGGCCAGGCGGTGAGGGCCTCGGCGGGGCCGTCCGGCCCGCCGTCGGCGGCGAGGCGTACGCGGTGCAGTTGCCCGGCGGTGGTGAACAGGACGGCCGACGAGTCAGGGGTCCAGCGCGGGGCGCCGATCCAGGTCGTGCCGTCGGTCAGCTGCCGTGCCGGGGCGCCGCCGTCGGCGGGCACCGCCCACAGGACACTGGCCGGGCGGTCCTTGATGCCGAGGGGGCGCGCCGTGTGGACGACGGTGCGGCCGTCCGGGGACACCGCGGGGAACATCGGTATGACGCTGTCCACGACCGCCCGTGCCACGTCTTCGCTCTGTGCCGTCAATGCGCCCTCCACAGCGTCCACTTGGCTCTCGCCGTCCTTCGGGGAACCGTGCACATCCTGCCGCAGCCCACGGGGCGTGGGGGTAGGCTCGCGCGATTCCGGCCGCACCGGCCGCGCTCCTCCGCCTCGGCGCCCGTGTCCTCGCCGTGGTCTGCGCGGTCCTCGCGCTACGGGGGGTACCGGCTCGGGGTGACCTGGTCCGCCGGGCGCCTGACGATCCGCGGGTACCCGCGCACGCGGGTGTTCCCGCGGGAGCAGCCTGTCACGGCCGTCAGCGCCTTCGCGACGGGCCCGGTCCAGAGCGCGGCTGTTCGGGAACGCAAGGGGCACGCCGTCGAGCGGCTGCGGCGCTGGGCCACCGGACGGCGAGGCCGCAGCGGCCGGTGAGCCTCGTCCGCCGACGTGCGGCAGCCCCCGGGGCTGCGCGCGGCGCGCGGCTGTCCTTCCCGTCCCGGCTGGAGAGAGCGGATCAGGCGGGCGGCCGGATCCAGGTGCCGCTCAGCAGCGCGTGGCGCGCCGCGCACCGGGGGCGGCTGTTCGGCTGTTCGCCGGCTGGTGACCCGGCCCCGGCGGACGGCCCCGGCACCGCACCGGCGCGTTGTCGCACCCCTCTGTCACATTGGACGCGTCCGGTTCGTCAGTGCGCCGAGGGAACGTGACGAGGGAATGGGGCCGATGGACGACAAGGAGTTCCTGGCGGAGCGGTTCGAGGAGAGCCGGGCGCATCTGCGGGCGGTGGCCTACCGCATGCTGGGGTCGCTGGCCGAGGCGGACGACGCCGTGCAGGAGGCGTGGCTGCGGCTGAACCGCGCCGGGGCGGACGGGATCGGCAACCTGGGCGGCTGGCTGACGACCGTGGTGGGCCGGGTGTGCCTGGACATGCTGCGCTCGCGGACCTCCCGGGGCGAGTCGCCGCTGGACGACGTGAGGGTGCCCGATCCGGTGGTGAGCCGGGATGACGCGGCCGGCGACCCGGAGCAGGCGGCGCTGCTGGCGGACTCGGTGGGACTGGCGCTGCTGATCGTGCTGGAGACGCTGTCGCCCGCCGAGCGGCTCGCCTTCGTGCTGCACGACATGTTCGCGGTGCCCTTCGAGGAGATCGCCCCTATGGTCGGGCGCACGCCGACGGCGGCGCGGCAGCTGGCCAGCCGGGCGCGGCGCCGGGTGCGGGGGGCGGCGCCGGTGCCGGACGCCGACCTGAGCCGTCAGCGGGAGGTCGTCGGCGCGTTCCTGGCGGCCTCGCGCGCGGGTGACTTCGAGGGCCTGGTGGCGGTGCTGCACCCGGACATCGTGCTGCGCGCGGACACCGGCGCCGCCTTCCCGGGGGCGACCCGCGAGGTGCGCGGCGCGCGGACGGTCGCGAGTCAGGCGCTCACCTTCCGGCGCGCGGCCCTCCACGCGCGGCTGGCGCTGGTCAACGGCGCGCCCGGGGTGGTCACCACGATGGAGGGCCGGGTCGTGTCGGTCATGGGCTTCACGATCGTGGACGGGCTCGTCGTGGAGCTCGACATCCTGGCCGATCCCGAGCGGCTGGCCGGGCTCGACCTGGCCGCGTTCAGCGAATAGCTCACATGTTCGATCAAAGGGCTACCCTGGAGCCATGACCGCACCGCTCCAAGGATCGCTCTTCGACCAGACCGACGAGTTGCTGCTCGGTCCGCTGGACGGCCTCCGGCGGACCGGGCTCGGCAGCGGGGCGTGGCTCGACCTGCTGCCAGGGTGGCTGCGGGGGGCCGACGCGCTGTTCGAGGAACTGGCCGGTTCGGTTCCTTGGCGTGCCGAACGCCGGCAGATGTACGAGCGTGAGGTCGACGTGCCCCGGCTGCTGGCCTTCTACGGGGAGGGCGAGCGGCTGCCGCACCCCGTCCTCGGCGAGGCCCGGGCCGCCCTCGACGCCCACTACGCGGACGAGCTCGGGGAGCCTTTCGTCACCGCGGGGCTGTGCTTCTACCGGGACGGCCGGGACAGCGTGGCCTGGCACGGGGACCGGACGGGCCGGTCGGCGACCCAGGACACGATGGTCGCGATCCTGTCCGTCGGCGACCCGCGCGACCTGGCGCTGCGGCCCCGCGGCGGGGGCGCGGCCGCTATGCGGCTGCCCCTCGGGCACGGCGACCTCGTGGTGATGGGCGGCTCCTGCCAGCGGACGTGGGAGCACGCGATCCCCAAGAGCACGCGCGCCGTGGGACCGCGGATCAGCATCCAGTTCCGCACGCGCGGCGTCCGCTGAGCCCCCTCCACCCCGGCACGGGGAAGGGCCCCTTGCCGTCCCCCTGTTCCCCGGCCGCGACTACGCTCCGGTGACGTGCACCGGCACCGGCGCCGACCACCCCAGCGCCGTCGGCCTCTGCAACGCCTCGGCGGCCACGCCGGCCGCCGGCCAGGCCGCCGCGCAGCGGCAGCAGCACTCAGGCGCCCGACGCGCGGTCACCGGGCTCGACGCGACCGTCGACCACCAGGAGGGCTCGGTCTCCGGGCTGACCCGGACCGGCGCCTGCGCCGAGCCCGGCGGCAGCGGCGGCAGCGGCGGCAGCGGCGGAGGGGAGACGCTCTTCCGGCCGGTGACGGACGCGCTCGAGGTCTACGGGGCCGAGATCGGCTGACCGGTAGACGCGGACGGTGCCGCCGTCCGCGGGTCGCATGGCGCCGGTGGCGTCCAGGTGTCCGTGCCACGGGGGGTGTGGGTTCGCTGTCCGGGCCCACGGCAATGACCTGGCGTGACCCGGGTGGTGACCGGCGCGGCCGCCGTCGCGACGGGGCCGGTCGGCACGGTCACGGACCGCGACGGGAGACAGGCGAGGCGATGGGGCGTCCGGTGACGGGCGCACGGCCCGTTCCGGGACGCCGGCGCCGACGGGGCACTCAGTGCGGCGTCGCCCGCGAGGGGACGTCGTGGTGCTGGTGCCCACCCGTCGCGAGCATGCGGACTTCTCCCCGGTCGCTGATCTCCGCCTGGACGATGCCGGTGTCGTCGCTGTACACCGGGTGCCCCCCGGCACCCTTGCGCTCGGTGCGCTTGACGACCACGGTGTCGCCGGAGACGGGGAAGGTCAGCTCGTAGGTTTCGGCATGACTCATGAGGGGAACCTCCTGTCTCCGCCCATATGACGATTTATGCCCAGAGAATCCCTGGCCAATGACACCGATCATGACGTCCGCTGTGGCGCCGGGCCGACCCCGTGGGAGAGCATGGAGCGGTGTCGATCATCAAGGGGGAACACATGTCGCACCTCACCCACGTCGCCGCTCCGGAGGGCGTCCTCCCGGGCACCGGCTACAGCCACGTCGTGTGGGGCGAGGGCCGCTTCGTCGCCCTCTCGGGGCAGATCGCG
Source organism: Actinacidiphila sp. bgisy160 (assembly GCF_965342435.1). Taxonomy (GTDB): domain Bacteria; phylum Actinomycetota; class Actinomycetes; order Streptomycetales; family Streptomycetaceae; genus Actinacidiphila. The sequence continues at coordinate 66,285 of NZ_CBDRCM010000041.1, forward strand.
GTGGACGAGCGGGGCGAACTCGTCGGGCCGGGCGACCCGGCGGCGCAGGCGCGCCAGGTCTTCGCCAACCTCGACCGCTGCCTCGCTGCCGCTGACGCGGGCTGGGGCGACGTGGTCAAGTTGACCTTCTTCGTCACCGACGTCGCCTTCCTGCCCGCGGTCCGCGAGGCGCGCGACGCGTACGTCGACACCGAGCGGCCCCCGGCCAGCTCGGCGGTGCAGGTAGCCGCGCTCTTCCGGCCGGAACTGCTGCTGGAGGTCGAGGCGTTCGCGATCGTTCCGACCACGTCCGGCGCCCCGACGGCACGGCCGTGACACTGGTCCCGGAGCGCTTCACCGTGGCGGCGGCGGCCCATCGGCCGGCCCCGCCCCGGCCAGGCGACCCGCCGCGGCTGTGCCTGGTGGACACGGCGGCGAACGCGGCCGCCGCCGTCCACCTGGCGCCCGGGCTGCTGGACCGGGAGGAGCGCGAGCGGGCCACGGCCTTCCGCTTCGAGCGCGACCGCACCAGCTACATCACCGCGCACGTGGCGCTGCGCCTGCTGCTGGCGGCGTACCTGGGCACCCCGCCCGGCGCGGTGCCGCTGACGCGGGAGACCTGCCCGGTCTGCGGCGGCCCGCACGGCAGGCCCGCGGTGGAGGGCGGCGCCCCGCACTTCTCGCTCTCGCACTCCCGGGAGCTGACGCTGCTGGCCTTCGCCGCGGCCCCGGTGGGGGTGGACGTGGAGGCGCTGCCCGGCCAGGAGGCCGTGGACGGCGTGTGGCGCTCGCTGCACCCGGCGGAGGTGGACGAACTCGGCATGCTGCCGCCGGTGGAGCGCCGAGAGGCCTTCGCGCGGGCGTGGGCGCGCAAGGAGGCGTACCTGAAGGGCCTGGGGACGGGCCTGGCCAGGGACCCGTCCGAGGACTACGTGGGCTCCGGCCCCGTACCCGCCGCGGGCCCCGAGGGCTGGTCGCTCCGCGACGTCGCCGTCGGGGACGGCCACCGCGCGGCCGTCGCCGTACGGCTGGGCTGAGGCGCGCCCGCCCCGTCTTCTCCGCCACCACCCCAAGCAACGCCGCGATCCAGGGGCGGGCGTGGGGGCTGACGTAGAAGGGGGTGCGCGCCGGGTCGACGGCCCACCCGGGTCCACCACGCCCCGCCCGGCCGCCCGCCCGCCGCCGTGACGCAAGCGTTCACCGAGGCCCCGGAGGTCAGCGTGGCGTGAGCCGGAGCCAGGAGGCACGCTGGAGGGAGGAAGGCAGGTGGCAGCTCATGAGCAGACTCGAAGAGCAGATCGACCTGAACGTTCCGACCGAGGTGGCATGGCAGCACTTGCACCGCCTGGAGGACTACCCGCAGTTCGTGGGGGGCGTCCGGGAGGCGAGCGCCGCCGGGGACGGCAAGGCCCGGCTCGGCGTGTCGGGGACCGGCAGCGACTCCCTCGACGCGGAGTTCTCCGACCGCACCAAGGCCCGGAGCGACACCCGGGAGATGACCTGGCGCACCAGCGGCGGTGCCGAGATCACCGGGACGTGCTCGGTCCTCCCGATCGACGAGCAGCACAGCCGCGTCCAGGTCCGCATGGAGTACGACCCCGCCGAGCTCCGTGACGCCTTCGGCGGCCCCAAGGGATTCGCCCAGGTCAGCGCGATCGAGCGCACGGTCCGTGACGACCTCGAGCGCTTCAAGGACCTCGTCGAGCGCGAGCAC
>NZ_CBDRCM010000042.1:0-67412 GCF_965342435.1 Actinacidiphila sp. bgisy160
CCCCCCCCCCCCCCCCCCCCCCCCCCCCCGACCCCGCACCCCCCACTTCCCCCGGCACCCACGGGTGCCGGCCGTGCCCGGCACCCGTGCCGGATTCGCGGTCCGCACAACCATTCCGTCCCACGGCGTGTCAAACACCGCGCCGGACAAGGAAACGGGCTCTTTCCGGACACCCCCGCACCGCCCGGTCGTTCTTGAGCGAAGGAGCCGCTCATGCGCAAGAACCGCTCGGCTGCGGTCACCGCGGCGTCATTTCTCCTCATCACGGGCGCGGCCATCGCCGCCGCGCCCGCCTCCGTCGCCGGGACCCCCGGCGGCACGCACGCGGGCGACCGCAACCGGGACTTCAACGGCGACGGGTACGAGGACGTGCTGACCGGTGCCCCCGGCGCCACCGTGGGCGGCCGGTCAGGGGCCGGCGTCGTCACCGTGCAGTACGGCGGTCCCAAGGGGGTCACCACCAGCGCCCGCGTCTTCAGCCAGAACACCTCCGGCGTGCCCGGCGCCGCCGAGACCGGCGACGCCTTCGGCCGGGCCGTGGCCAGTGGCGACCTCGACGGGGACGGTTACGACGACGCCGTCGTCGGCATCCCCGGCGAGGACCTGACCGGCGTCGGCGCCGACGCGGGCGGCGTCGTGGTCCTGTGGGGCTCGGCGAAGGGGCTGTCCGGCGCCGCGAGCGACTGGCTGCAGTCCGACCACGCCGCCAAGGGCGACCGGTTCGGCAGCGCCCTGGCCGCGGGGCACTTCACCACGTACGTCCCCGGCGACCTGCTCGCGGTGATCGACAGGGTGGGGCTGTCCCTCCACCAGTACGAGTCCGCGCCGCAGGCCGCGGCCCGCAAGGACGGCGGCGGGGGGTCGTTCACACCGTTCAAGGACCGGCGGCGCACTCCGCTCGCCCGGCAGGCCGAGGGGCCGGGCATCACCCCCACCTCCCTGACGACCGGCGACTACGACGACAACGGCCTGGCCGACCTCGTGGTCTCGGGCCCCAGCGTGGGCGGCGAGCCGGGCCACGGCTGGTCGTACGTCATCCTCAGCGACGACATCGACCCGCTGCCCGTCACCGCCCTGCGCGGCGGCCCGGTCGTCGCCTCCGGCGACATCAACGGCGACGGCTTCGACGACCTGGTCACCGGGGAGCCGCACAGCCCCGACGACGGCGGCGAGTCGATGACCGGCGGCATGGTCGGCGTCTACTACGGCAGCCCGGACGGGCCGGTCGGGCAGGAGGGCCCGGGCAGCCCGCCCGTGTGGTGGACCCAGGACACCGCCGGCGTGCCGGGTGTCGCGGAGCGCGGTGACGGCTTCGGCTCCGACCTCTCCGTCGGGGACGTCAACCGCGACGGCTACGCGGACGTGGCGATCGGCGCCTCCGGCGAGGACATCGGCAGAGTCGCCGACGCGGGGGCCGTGTGGGTGCTGCGCGGTTCGGCGCGGGGCCTGACCACGGCCGGTGTCCTGGACGTCAACCAGAACACCGCGGGCGTCCCGGGCGCCGCCGAGAAGGCCGACAAGTTCGGCGCCCAGGTCTCCTTCACCGACCCCAACCGCGACGGCTACTACGGCCTGCTCGTCGCGGCCCCGGGCGAGAACACCAACGACGGTGTGGTGTGGGTGTTCTCGGCCGGGTCCGGCGGTCTCAAGCTGCCGGGGAGCTGGGCGTACGGCGGCGGCTCGATCGGCGCGCCCTACCAGAACGCCCGGTTCGGCGCGGCGATGGACGACTAGTCTCGCTGCCCGAGGCGGCGCAACTGCTGGGTCCGGGCGGCGTCGTCGCCCGGACCTCCCCGCCCGGCCAGCAGGCCGGTCACCCGCCACTGCGTCTCGCGCGGCTTGTTCCCGCCGAACTTGAACTTGGCGCGGACGTCCGTGACCTCCAGCCGCAGCCCGCGGATGCCGGGCAGTATCCGGCCGAACGGCGCCTGGCCGGGGACGACGGGGGCGTGGTCGCCGCGCGGCTGGAAGTGGGCGAGCTGCCGGTGCAGCAGGTCCGCCTTCTCCTGCGGGTCGTCCACGAGATGGGCCACGCACAACAGTTGCACGGCCGCGTAATAGCTGGTGGGCGTCCCGTGCTCGGGCGGGGTGCCCTCGGGGGCGTGCCAGGGGCCGGGGATGAAGGTGTAGTCGTCGACGACGCTGAGCGTCACCCGGGGGTGGGTCTCCAGCGCGGCCCACAGGGGGTTGGGGCGGGCGAGGTGGGTGACCGCCTCGCGCCGTCCGGCGTCGTAGGCGAAGTGCAGCGGCTGGACGAACGGGGGCTCGCCGCCCGGACCGTTGACCGCGAGCTGGCCGAAGTCGTGCGCGGCCAGCCAGTCCTGCCACTCGGCCTCGTCGGCGGGGGCGTCCCAGGGGTGGACGAGCATGCGCGGGGCTCCTCTCAGCGCGCGGTGAGGTAGCCGGGGACGGCGATCGACGGGTCGAGGTCGTCGCCCGGCTCGGGCGGCCCGTAGGCGCGGGTGACGGGCAGCACGCCCGCCCAGTGGGGGAGCGTCAGGTCCTCGGGGTCGTCGCCCGGGCCGCCGGTGCGAACCTTGGCCGACACCTCGCGCAGGTCGAGGGCGATGACGGCGGTGGCGGCCAGTTCCCTGGCGTTGGCCGGGCGGGAGTCGGCGGCGCGGCCGGGCATGATGTGGTCGACCAGGGCGTCCAGGGCGGCGGAGCGCTCGGCGGGGTCGGTGACCTGGCGGGCCACGCCGTGCACCACCACGGAGCGGTAGTTGACGGTGTGGTTGAAGGCGGACCGGGCCAGCACGAGCCCGTCCAGGTGTGTCACGGTCAGGCAGACCGGGAGGCCGGTCGCCTCGCCGGCGCCGCGCAGCGGACGGGAGCCGGTGGAGCCGTGCACGTACAGCCGCTCGCCGACGCGGGCGTAGAGGGTCGGCAGCACGACAGGAGCCCCGTCGCGGACGAAGCCGAGGTGGCAGAGGTAGTCCGCGTCGAGGATCGCGTGCACCAGGTCGCGGTCGTACGTGGCGCGCTCGCGGCTGCGGGTCGGGACCGTGCGGTCGGTCGGAGCGTACGCGTCGGCAGCGGAGGGCGTGGCGGACATGGCGCGATCCTTTGCACTAGTGCATAATGCCGTTTGTGCTAGGAGATTACACGTTCACCGGCCGGGGCGCAGCGGAGATCGCGGCGAGCGTCGAACGGGCCATCGGGGAGGGCGCCCTCGCGCCGGGCGCCGCGCTGCCGCCGCTGCGGGAGCTCGCCGCCGGACTCGGCGTCAACCCCAACACCGTCGCGGCCGCCTACCGCCTGCTGCGCGACCGCGGCGTCATCGAGACCGCGGGCCGGCGCGGCAGCCGGGTCCGGCGTCGTCCGGCCACCACCGCGCGGGACGAGATCCGCCCGGAGGTGCCGGCCGGGGTGCGCGACCTGTCCACCGGCAACCCGGACACCGCACTGCTGCCCCCGCTCGGTGAGGCGCTGGCCGTCGCGGCCGCACGCAGCGCGCGGCAGCCCGTGCTCTACGGGCACGCACCGGTCGAGGACGAGCTCGCCGCGCTGGCGCGGGCCGCCTTCGACGCCGACGGCGTACCGGCCGGCCCGGTCGCCCTCACCTCCGGTTCACTCGACGCCATGGAGCGCGCGCTCACCGCCCACCTGCGGCCCGGGGACGCGGTGGCGGTGGAGGACCCCGGCTGGGGCAGCGTCTTCGACCTCGTGCCGGCCCTCGGGCTGCGCGCCCTCCCGGTGGGCGTCGACGACGACGGCCCGCTGCCGCACGACGTCGACGCCGCCCTGCGGCAGGGCGCGCGGGCGCTGATCGTCACCGACCGCGGCCAGAACCCGACCGGCGCCACGCTCTCCGCGGCCCGCGCCGGAGAACTGCGCACGGTCCTCAGCGGCCACCCGCAGGTGCTCGTCATCGACGACGACCATGTGAACGGCCTGACCGAACTGCCGCTGCACCCGCTCGCCGAGAGCACCGCGCACTGGATGCTGGTCCGCTCGACCGCCAAAGCCTACGGCCCCGACCTGCGCCTGGCCGTCCTCACCGGTGACCCCGTCACCGTCGACCGGGTCCGCGGCCGCTACCGGCTCGGGCCCGGCTGGGTCAGCCATCTGCTGCAGCACACCGTCGCCCACCTGTGGCGCACCGGCGCGGTCGACGTCCCGGCCGTCTCCGCCGCCTACGCCGCGCGCCGCGAGGCGCTGGTACGGGCGCTGGCCGACCGCGGCGTCGCGGCGCACGGCCGCAGCGGCATGAACGTCTGGGTGCCGGTGCCCGACGAGACGGGGGCGGTCGCGCGGCTCCTGCAGGCGGGCTGGGCCGTGGCGCCCGGCGCCCGCTTCCGCCTCGACTCCCCGCCGGGCATCCGCATCACCGTCTCGCCGGTCACGCCGGACGAGGTCCCGGCCCTGGCCGACGCCGTAGCCGACGCCGTCCGGCCGCACCGCGCCGGGCGCTTCGGCTGATCGGCAGGTGGTTCAGCCCGCCGGGCGACGCTGGGTCAGTGCCGCGCCGGCCAGCACCACGACGGCGCCGACCGGCTCGTTCCACGTCAGGTGCTCGTCCAGCAGGGCGACACCGGCCGCGGTCGCGATGACCGGGATCAGGTAGGTCACCATCGTGGCGATGGTCGGGCCCTTCTCCGCGACGATCCCGTACTGCAGGAGGAAGGCGATCCCGGTGCCCAGCGCGCCCAGGGCCACCACCGACAGCGTCGGCCACAGCGGGAACGAGGCGGGCACAGAGGTGAAAAGCGGGGTCAGCACGGCCAGTTGGACCGTGCCGAGGAGCAGCTGCGTGGAGGACATCGACAGCGCCGAGTTGCCGCTGCCGCTCAGGGTGCGGCGCACGTAGATCCAGCCCACCGCGTAGCTCGCGGAGGCACCCAGCGCCATCGCGGTACCCGCGGGATCCGTGCCGGAGAAGCCCTGCCAGGCGCCGAGCACCGTCAGCACGCCCACAAAGCCGATGCCGACACCCGCGACCCGCTGCCGGGTCGGCTTGTCCTCCGAGAGTGCCACCACCGACAGCACCATGCTCCACAGGGGGGTCGTGGCGTTGCAGATGCCCGCGAGTGTGGACGGGATGGTCAGCTCCGCGTAGGCGAAGAGCGTGAACGGCACCGTGTTCAGCAGCAGCGCGGCGACCGCCATGTGCCCCCAGGCGCGCGCGCCGCGCGGCAGCCGTTCCCGCTTGACGGCGAAGGCGGCGGCCAGCACGGCGGTGCCGAACGCCATGCGGCCGAGCGCGACCTGCAGCGGGGCGTAGGCCTCGGTGCCCACCTTGATGAACAGGAAGCTGAAACCCCAGATGAGCGCGAGTGCGGCCCAGCTGACCCGCCAGTCCACGACGGGGCGGCGGCGCGCAGTGGTGGCGGTGGCGGATGGGGTGTCGGCGGCTGACGGGGCGGCCACGGCGGCCGGGCGGCGGGTGCTGGGTGCGCTCATGGCCATCACCATGACGGATTGAACCTCTTAGGACAAGCGAGAAAACCTGCCGGTGATCACGTAGACTTGCTTACATGTTGAACCTCGAGCGCCTGCGCGTCCTGCACGCGATCTCCACGTACGGCTCGGTGAGCGCCGCCGCGGACGTCCTGCACGTGACGACCTCTGCCGTCTCCCAGCAGATGGGCAAGCTCGAACGCGAGACGGGACAGACCCTGCTGGCCAAGAACGGCCGTGGGGTCCGGCTCACCGACGCCGGCCGACTGCTGTCCGGGCACGCCGACCGCATCCTCTCCCTCGTCGAGCTCGCCCACTCAGACCTGGAGGCGCACCGCGGCGCCGCGGTCGGCGAGCTGCGCATGGGGGCCTTCCCCACCTCGGTGCGCGGCCTGTTCCCGCAGGCGCTCGCCGCGACGCGGCGCGACCACCCCAAGCTGCGCGCGATGGTCCACGAGATGGAGCCCCAGGACGCGCTGGCCCGGCTCGTCCGCGGCGACATCGACCTCGCGGTCGTCCTCGACTGGTACAACAAGCCGCTTTCGCTGCCCGGGGGCCTGGCCAAGGAGCCGCTGCTCGACGACATCGCCGACGTGGTCGTCCCGCAGGGCCATCCCCTGGCCGGCCGCGACGAGGTCGACCTGGGCGAACTCGCCGGCGACGACTGGATCGCCTGGCCGGACGGCGGGTTCTGCCACGAGTGGCTGCTGTTCACCCTGCGAGGCAAGGGCGTGGAGCCGCGCATCGCCCACCACGCCGAGGAGCACCCCACGGTCCTCGCCCTCGTCGCCGCCGGACTGGGCGTCGCCGTCCTCCCGCGCCTCGGCCGCGGCCCGCTCCCGGCGGGGGTCCGCGCCATCCGCGTGCGGCACACCATGAAGCGGCACATCTACGCCGTCTGGCGCTCCGACGCCGACCGCCGCCCCGCCATCCGCGCCGCCGTCGAGGCCCTGCGCCGGGCGGGGGAGGACGTGGCGGCCGCCGACGTCTGAGTGCCGACCGGACGACGTACGTTGTGGTGCACCCGACCGCCGAACGCCGAGCCGACGGCGGGTCCAGCCGCACAGCGCGGATCCTCCGCGCCGCCGAGCGGCTGCCCGCGCTCCAGGTCGCCGGCACGCCGGCCGTCGAGCTCGCCGAGGAGTACCGGCCGGTGCCGGCGGCTTCGTCGCGCGACGGCTGCACGGGCTGTCGCCGGTCGCCGGCACCGGCCTCGACGCCGTGCCGCGCAACCTCGGCGTGCGCACGGTCGTCGGCACCGGGGTGTCGGCCGACATGGCCGTTCCCAACGCCGTCTTCGAGGCGGTCAACCCCGGTTACGAGGCGGTCGTGCCCGCCGACGCCATCGCCGCGGTGCCGGAGACGTACACCGCGGACATGGTCCGGCACACCCTCGCGCTCCTCGCCACGGTCACCACCGCCGACGAGGTCGTCGGCAGCCGGAAACGGTCCGGGCCGGGTCCCGGGGACTCAGGCCAGGGCCACTGAGTCCCCCTCCACCTTGATGTTCGCCGCCGGCAGCGGCTGGGTCGCGGGGCCGCCTGCCACGCTGCCGTCCTTGATGCTGAACCTGCTGCCGTGGCACGGGCAGTTGATCGTGCCGCCCGCGATCTCGTTGACGGCGCAGCCCTGGTGGGTGCAGATCGCGGAGAACGCCTTGAAGGAGCCCGCCTCGGGCTGGCAGACGACGACCTTCTCGTCCGCGAAGATCTTGCCGCCGCCGACCGGGATCTCCGTGGTCCTGGCCAGCGCCGCCTGCGCCCCGCCGCCGGCGGGGGCCGACCCCCCGGCCCCCTGGTCGCCGCCCTGCGGGGGCGCGGCAGGGCTGTAGGCGCCCGCGGAGTCGTTGGAGTCACCGCACGCCGCCAGCGCGGCCGCGAGTCCCGCCGCACCCACTCCGGCGACCACGGCGCGGCGGGTCGGAGCTCCTGCGATGCCAGTCGTCTCGGCCATGCGTCACACATCCTGTTGCCTCGTCCGTTCCGGACCGCCTGCCGGGGCCCGGGAGCGCAAGTCACGCCCTGCCCTGACGTACGGACGAGATGGGTGAGCCGTTCAACCATTCCCCGGGAAATCTCACGTGGCGGCCGGTGCCGGAGCCGAAGTCCCCTCGAGCCCGTTACTTCGGACCGGAACACCGGATGGTCCGGGCACCGCTCGCACGAGATGCCCGAGCGCGTGGAGGCCACGCGTTCGGCCTCCGGATCACGTGGGCCGCCGGTACGCCGGCCGCCCCGTCACGCCTGTGGACCGGGAGGTCTTCTTCGCGTACAACGACGTGGACGAGCTGAAGGGGAACCGGGGCCAGAGGCGAAGGAGCCCCCGGTCTCCGCCACAGAGACCGGGGCCCTGTGCGTCCGCCGGGGACGCAGAGGGGGGTGCTTCCAGAGTACGGCGGATCGGCCCTTCGGGACCCGGAGCGGGAGGGCCGGGACCCGCGGCGCTCGCGTCGGGTCCCAGCCATGGCGCGGCGTGGCCGTGGGAGGCCGGTCATTAGGATGCGCCCATGGAGGAAGTGACCGGGATCCGCTACGTCACGCCGTTGCGTGAGGGCGGATCGGTGCCCGGGGTCGTCGAGGCCGACGACCTGGGGACCTATGTGGTGAAGTTCATCGGGGCGGCCCAGGGCCGCAAGGCGCTGGTCGCGGAGGTGATCGCGGGGGAGCTCGCCCGGCGGCTGGGGCTGCGGGTGCCGGTGCTGGTGCGGTTCCAGTTCGACCCGGTGATCGGGCTCGGCGAGCCGGACCAGGAGATCCAGGACCTGCTGAAGGCCAGTGGTGGTCTCAACCTCGGCATGGACTTCCTCCCCGGCGCGCTCGGCTTCGACCCGCTCGTCTTCGAGGTGGAGTCCGGTGAGGCGGGGCGGGTCGTGTGGTTCGACGCGCTCGTCGGCAACGTCGACCGCTCGTGGCGCAACCCGAACATGCTGGTCTGGCACAAGGACCTCTGGCTGATCGACCACGGCGCCTCGCTGATCTTCCACCACAACTGGAAGGGCGCCGACCAGGCCGCCGACAAGCCCTACGACGCGGCCGACCACGCCCTCGCCCGGTTCTCCCCGGACGTCGAGGCCGCCGCGCGCGACCTCGCCCCGCGCGTGGACGAGGCGCTGCTGCGCGAGGTCACCGCGCAGATCCCCGACGAGTGGCTGCTGGACGAGCCCGGTTTCGCGGGCCCGGAGGAGGTGCGGCGCGCCTACGAGCGGGTGCTGCTGGCGCGCGCCGGCACCGTGGGGGAGCGGATCACCCTCGCCCCGAAGCAGCAGGAGAAGCAGGCGCCGCCGGAGTGGCTGCGCACCTGGGTCGAGGGGAAGGCCGCCAAGTGAGCACGGCGAGCGGGCGCGATGTGTTCGAGTACGCGCTGGTGCGCGTGATGCCGCGGATCGAGCGCGGCGAGGTGATCAACGCGGGCGTGCTGGTCTACTGCCGCGCCAAGTCCTTTGTGGGTGCCCGCGTCCACCTGGACGAGACCCGGCTGCGCTGCCTCGACCCGGACGTGGACGTCGCAGGCGTACGGGCCGCGCTGCGCGGGTACGAGGGCGTCTGCGCGGGCGGCGAGCGGGCCGGGCAGGCGGCGGAGGACGATCCCGGGCGGCGCTTCCGGTGGCTGACGGCGCCGCGCAGCACCATCGTGCAGCCGGGCCCGATCCACACCGGGCTGACCGAGGACCCCGAGGCCGAGGTGGACCGTCTGCTGGATCTTCTGGTGCGCTGAGCCACATCGGCGCGGTGGGCGTTGACACAGGGTCACCGCGCTCCTACGGTTTCGGCTACGGGACGTACTAAGCGGTCGCTCACTTGCGCGACCGCTCCCCACAGGGCTGAGGAGAGCAGATGTCGACCACCGAGCAGCGCGTAGCGATCGTGACAGGGGCGGCGCGCGGCATCGGCGCCGCCACCGCCGTGCGCCTGGCCGCCGAGGGCCGCGCCGTGGCCGTGCTGGACCTCGACGAGACCGCGTGCAAGGACACCGTCGAGCAGATCACCAAGGCGGGCGGCCGGGCCGTCGCCGTCGGCGCCGACGTCTCCGACGAGGAGCAGGTCGCGGCCGCGGTCGCGCGCGTCGCCGAGGAGCTCGGGGCGCCGACGATCCTCGTCAACAACGCGGGCGTGCTCCGCGACAACCTGCTGTTCAAGATGAGCGCGGCCGACTGGGACACGGTCATGAACGTGCACCTGCGCGGCGCCTTCCTGATGACCCGCGCCGTCCAGAAGCACATGGTGGACGCGAAGTTCGGCCGGGTGGTCAACCTGTCCTCGTCCTCCGCCCTCGGCAACCGCGGCCAGGCCAACTACTCCGCCGCCAAGGCGGGCCTGCAGGGCTTCACCAAGACCCTCGCGCACGAGCTGGGCAAGTTCGGCGTGACCGCCAACGCCGTCGCCCCCGGCTTCATCGTCACCGACATGACCGCCGCCACCGCCGCCCGCATCGGCATGGGCTTCGAGGAGTTCCAGGCCGCGGCCGCCACCCAGATCCCGGTGCAGCGGGTCGGCCGGCCCGACGACGTCGCCAACGCCATCGCCTTCTTCACCGGCGACGACGCGGGCTTTGTGTCCGGCCAGGTGCTGTACGTGGCCGGCGGCCCGCTCGACTGACCAGCGACAGGAGACCCGCATCATGAGCACCCAGCCCGCAGGCGGCCGCGTGGCGATCGTCACCGGCGCCAGCCGCGGCATCGGCTACGGCATCGCCGAGGCCCTCGTGGCCCGCGGCGACCGCGTCGTCATCACCGGCCGTAACGAGGAGGCGCTGAAGGAGGCCGTCGAACGGCTCGGCGCCGACCGGGCCCTCGGCGTGGCCGGCAAGGCCCACGACGAGGCGCACCAGGCCGAGGTCGTCGAGCGCACGATGGAGGCCTTCGGCCGCGTCGACTACCTCGCCAACAACGCCGGTACCAACCCGGTCTTCGGCCCGCTCGCCGAGCTCGACCTCGGTGTCGCCCGCAAGGTCTTCGAGACCAACGTCATCTCCGCGCTCGGCTTCGCCCAGCAGACGTACAAGGCGTGGATGAAGGACAACGGCGGCGCGATCGTCAACATCGCCTCCGTGGCGGGCATCAGCGCCTCCCCCTTCATCGGCGCGTACGGCATGAGCAAGGCCGCGATGGTCAACCTCACGCTGCAGCTCGCCTCCGAGATGGCTCCCGGCGTCCGTGCCAACGCCATCGCCCCCGCGGTCGTCAAGACCAAGTTCGCCTCCGCCCTCTACGAGGGCCGCGAGGAACAGGCGGCGGCCGCGTACCCGCTGAGGCGGCTCGGCGTGCCCGAGGACATCGGCGGCGCCGCCGCCTTCCTGCTCTCGGACGCGGCGGCCTGGATCACCGGCCAGACCCTTGTCGTGGACGGCGGCATCTTCCTCAACGCCGGCGTCGGCGCCTGAGGCCTGCGTTCGTCCGCACTCCCACGTGCACGGTCCCTGGTACCGGCCGCCGCCGCGGCGGCCGGCACCAGGGACTTCCCCGTATCCGAGGAGTGCGCACCATGCGACACCGCACACCGGCAGGCGGCGCCGGGCCGAAGGTCAGCACCCTGTGCCGGGGCGCCCTACCCCTCGGCACCACGGTCGACGACACCCGGCCGGACGGATTGTCAGTGCGGAACGGTACGTTCGTCCCCAGTAACGGATCGCGTACCGGAGGTTCCCGACGTGCCCATCACGCTGCCCGAGTCCTGGCAGGCCGTCCTCGGTGAGGAGCTGGAGAAGCCCTACTTCACCCAGCTCACCGAGTTCGTGGAGGAGGAGCGCGGGAAGTACAAGGTCTTCCCGCCGCGCGAGCAGGTCTTCGCGGCCCTGGACGCCACTCCCTACGACAAGGTGAAGGTGCTGATCCTCGGTCAGGACCCGTACCACGGCGAGGGCCAGGGGCACGGCCTCTGTTTCTCCGTGCGGCCCGGCGTCAAGACGCCGCCCTCGCTGCGGAACATCTTCAAGGAGATGAAGGAGGAGTACGGCTACCCGATCCCGGACAACGGCTACCTGATGCCATGGGCCGAGCAGGGCGTGCTGCTGCTCAACGCGGTGCTGACGGTGCGCGAGGCCACGGCCAACTCGCACAAGGGCAAGGGCTGGGAGAAGTTCACCGACGCGGTCATCAAGGCCGTCGCGTCCCGGCCCGACCCGGCGGTCTTCGTCCTGTGGGGCAACCACGCCAAGAAGAAGCTGCCGCTGATCGACACCGAGCGGCACGCGGTCGTCCAGGGCGCCCACCCGTCGCCGCTGTCGGCCAAGCTCTTCCTCGGCAGCCGCCCCTTCACCCAGATCGACGAGGCGCTCAAGGCGCAGGGCCACGACCCGGTGGACTGGCGCATCCCGAACCTGGGCGAGTGACGTCGCCCGGGCCGGGCGACGCACGGGGGTCGTCGCCCGGCCCGGGCCGAGGGGGATGCCGATGGCATGGACGGAATGGACGGGGCCGCGCACGGGCAGGGCGCGTCGCCGGGCCGAAGCGGCGGCGTGGGCGGCCGGACTGGTGCTCGGCATGGTCGCCGACGTCGGGCTGATCCAGCACCTCCTGGCGGCGGACGTGGCCCCGGCCTCCGTCGCCTCGCGCAGCGCGCTGTTCGGTACCTGGGTGACGGACGACGGGGACGGTTCCATCCGGTTCGACGCGGACGGGCACTTCTCCGCCTCCCGGATGCCCGCCCAGGTCTTCACCCCGGGCCGGTGGGTCGACGGGGTGACGACCACGGGCGGCACCTGGACGTTCCACCACCGCTATGTGGAGCTCGACGGGTTCTCGGGGCTGGGGGTCGTCGAGGACTGGCGCGACGACACCCGCCTGTGCGTGAGCTCCGGCGACCCGGGCGTCCTCTGCGACGAGGTGCTGCACCGGGTGCCGGAGTGAGGCGTCAGTCGCCCGTGACCCCGTCGATGCGCTCGCGGATCAGGTCGGCGTGGCCGTTGTGGCGGGCGTACTCCTCGATCATGTGGACGTAGATCCAGCGCAGGGAGACCTCGTGCCTGCCGCGGCGCGACCCGACGTCGTCGAGCGACCGGCCGCGGGTCAGCTCGCGGGCGCGCGCGATCTCGGCGCGCCAGGTAGCGAAGGCCTCGGCGGTGTCGGCGTCGTCCAGGCCGTGGAACTCGCCGTCGGGGTCCTCCTCGGTGAGGTAGAGCGGAGGCACGTCCTCGCCGGCGAGGACGGTGCGGAACCAGCCGCGCTCGACGCTGGCCATGTGCCGGACCAGGCCGAGCAGGCTGAGGTCCGAGGGGGGCGCGCTCGCGGTGCGCAGCTGTTCGTCGTCCAGGCCGGCGCACTTCATCGCGAGGGTGTCGCGGTGGAAGTCCAGCCAGCTCTCCAGCATGGTGCGCTCGTCGGCGATGTAGGGCGGGTCGGTGCGCTCCGGTGTCGTCGTCATGGCCGCCATGATGGCGGGGGTCTCTGACAACGTCGACGCATCAACCGCCGGAACGGCCGCCGACCATCCCCCGTAGCAGGTCGGCCGCTCCCGCGCGCAACTCGGCCCGGGGCGGGCGGCGGTGTGGCCGGTGGCCGGCTCGCCCCGGCCGAGGTGACGGGACGCCGCCCGGCGCCCGCCGCGTACCTGTCGGACGAGACCTGGGGGCGCGGCCGGCTGTGGGGCACCGTCCGCTCACCGGCGGCCGCGTCCACTGCCACGCCACCGCTGTGGAACCGCCCGGCGCCCTCGACGGGGACGAACGGACAGAGCCGCGGCGCCTGTGCGGCGGACGGCACCACCCGATTCCCGAACTCATCGCCTCCGCCGCCCCCGGGACCGTGCTCCGCGACCACGTCCACCACCTCGCGACGCCGCTGCCGCCCTTCCACCGGGGCGCGTCGCCCGGCTCGGCGACGCCGCGCACGCCATGACGCCCAACCCGGGCCAGGTTCGCCACCGTCAACCCGGTCGGCCCGCGCCTGGCGCCGCGCGGCCTCGACGGGATCGCCGACCGGCGGCCGCCGACCGGCCCGTATGCTGCCGACGGCACAGGTCAGGCACGGCAGACGTAGGCGGGAGCGGCACATGGAACCCCTCAGGATCGGGGTCATCGGACTCGGCGACATCGCGCGCAAGGCGTACCTGCCGGTGCTCACCGCCCAGCCGGGGGTCGAACCGCACCTGCACACCCGCACCCGCGCCACCCTCGACGCCGTCGCCGACACCCACCGGGTCCCGGCCGCGCATCGCCACGACACCCTCGGCGCCCTGCTCGACCAGGGACTCGACGGGGCGTTCGTGCACGCGCCCACCGAGACGCACGTCGAGATCACCGAACGCCTCATCGCCGCCGGCGTCCCCGTCTACGTCGACAAGCCCCTCGCCTACGACCTGGCCGGGGCCGAGCACCTGGTGCGGCTCGCCGAGGAGCGCGGCGTCGGGCTGACGGTCGGTTTCAACCGCCGCCACGCGCCTGGCTACGTGCAGTGCGCCGACCACCCGCGCGACCTGGTCGTCATGCAGAAGAACCGCATCGGACATCCGGACACCGCGCGCACCGTCGTCTTCGACGACTTCATCCACGTCGTCGATACCCTGCGCTTCCTCCTGCCGGGCCCCGTCGAGCACACCGACGTCCGGGCGCGGGTGCGCGGTGGGCTGCTCCACCACGTCACGCTGCAGCTGTCGGGAGACGGATTCACCGCGATCGGCGTGATGAACCGCATGAGCGGCTCCAACGAGGAGGTCCTGGAGGTGATGGGCCAGGACAGCAAGCGCCAGGTGTTCAACCTGGCCGAGGTCGTCGACCACAAGGGCCAGCCCACCGTCCGCCGCCGCGGCGACTGGGTTCCCGTCGCCCGCCAGCGCGGCATAGAGGGGATCGCCCTCGCGTTCCTCGACGCCGTACGGCACGGCAGGCCCCTCGACGCCCGCGACGCGCTGCTCACCCACGAACTGTGCGAGCGCGTCGTCACCGCCGTGACCGAGCAGACCTCCTGAGCGCCGTCTCGTACACCCCCGACGCGGTCAGCAGCAGCACCGCCAGCCGGGGGACCCAGTCCCCGAGCCGGTCGTACGGGCTGCGTCCGGAGCTCAGCGGCACGTCGTAGACCTGCGCCGTACCGCGCGACGTGCCGAGTGCCGGGCCGATCCGCTCGCCGCGGGCGTCGTGGACCACGCTGACCCCGGTCAGCGTCGCGTGCACCATCGGCCGCCAGGTCTCCGCCGAGCGCAGCGCCGCCAGCGAGGCGTGCTGCGCGGGTGCCCAGCTGTCCTGGAACGAGGACGTGGAGGACTGCGCCACCAGCAGCTGCGCCCCGTCGTCCGCCAGGTGCCGGCTCATGTCGGGGAACGCCGACTCGAAGCAGACCAGGGGCGCCAGCCGCACCGTGCCCGCGTCCATGACGACCTGGCGGTCACCGCGGATGCGGTCCTCCCCGGCCGCCCTGCCCACCGAGGTCGTCCAGCCCAGCACGGTGCGGGCCGGCACGTACTCGCCGAAGGGCACCAGCCGCATCTTGTCGTAGCCCGGGCCGACCGGCCCGGACGGGCCGATCAGCATCGAGGTCTTGGAAATCCCGAGGCCGTCCTCCCGCCGGGCGTCGACGTTGACCAGGATGTCGGCGCCGACGTCCCGGGACAGCGCGGCCAGCCGGTCCGCCAGGTCGGGGCGTGCCGACAGGTCGAAGCCGACGCTGCTCTCCCCCCACACCACCAGGTCCACGCCCCGGCCCGCGAGCGTCCGGGTCAGCTGCTCCCCACGGTCGAAGCGTGGCTGCGGCCCGTTGATCACCCCCGGCTGCACCACCGCCACCCGCACGGACTCCCCGCTGCGGGACGGGACCGGGGCCCAGGCCCACAGCGCCGTCGTCCCCACCGCCGCGGTCGCCAGCGCGGACCCGGCGGCGGCCCGGCACGAGGGCACCGCGAGCAGCGCGGCCAGCGCCGTGTTCACCGCCACCACCAGGAAACTGACCAGCCACACGCCCCCGATCGAGGCCAGCCGCAGCGCCGGCGGCACCTGCCACTGGCTCGCCCCCAGCAGCCCCCACGGCCCGCCCAGGTACTCCCACGACCGCACCAGCTCGACCAGCAGCCAGGCACAAGGCACCAGCACCACCGCCGCCAGGACCGGGCGGCGGCCTGGCGTGCCCCCGAGCAGCCGCCGCACGAGCCATCCCCACGGCGCCCAAAGGGCCCCCAGCAGAAGGGCGATGAGCACGATGAAGACGTGCAGACTCGGGATCAGCCAGTGATGCACGGCCACCATGAAGCCGGCCCCGCCCAGCCATCCGTCCAGCGCGGCCCGCCGCCCCGTCGGCGCGGCGCGCGCCAGCAGCATCCAGGGCACCAGGGCGACGTACGCCAGCCACCACAGCGACGGCGCCGGGAAGGCCAGCGCCGGCAGCGCCCCTGCCGCCGCGGCCGCCGCGCCGCGCGTCCAGGGCGAGGCGAGCCGGGGGGAGGCCGTCAGTGGCCCGTCGACCTTCACCGTCACCTGTGCCACTCCTCACACTCGCCTGGCCTCAGTCTCGTGCGTACGGAGGGCCTTGCCCAGAGGGCGACCGCGGGTGAAGCGGCGGCCCCGTGCCGTGTGCGCCGCGCCGCCGCCGCGCACGCCGCTCGAGAGTGCCCGAGGGGATCATGCTGAGGGAACGGCCGTGAGGGCGAGGACGACCCATGAGAAGGCGCACCGGCCACGGGCGGCACGGAGGAGGGGAGGAGCACGTCGGGCCGACTTCGGCCGGCCCGACCGCGAAAGCGGCCGGCGGCACTCGGGACACCGACGGCCCCGGGCGCGGCGCCGGGTCGCCGGGGAAGCGGGGCGGGTGAGCCGCCGGTGCGGACCGGTGCGGCGGTTGAGGGCGGTGCTGGTCATGGCGGGGACTCGGGCTGATCCGCGACGCCACCGTGATCTGCGAGGCCTGCGACACCAGCAGCACCGCCCCGCACCTGCGCCGCCCCGGATCTTCGACGAGGGCGGCCGCGGCCTGCCGCTCGTTGCCCGGCTCACCCAGCGCTGCGGATCCCGGCAGACGCCCGGCCGCAAGACGATCTGGCCCGAGCAGGGGCCGCCCTGACGCACGCAGCCCACGTCAACTGTGGAACGACGTGAGCCCGGAAGCGACGTCAGCCGCCCCGGTACCAGTCGCCCTGCCGTCCGCCGTCCCACTGGCCACCGCCGTAGGCGTTCCAGCCGGTGCCGCCGTCGGCACGGTGCCGTCCGCCGAAGCCACCCCGCTCGCCCGAGCGGTGCGCGGCGATGGCGCGTGTCACGGCCTCCTGCCAGTCCTCGCTGTCCCAGGTGCCGCTGACGCGTGCGTGGCGGCCCGGGGCCGGTGCGTCCGTCCGCGCGGTGTCACGGGCGCCGGTGCCCGCCGAGGTGCCCGTGCCCGTCGACGCGGGCTTCGTCGACGCCTTCGTCCCGGCCTCCGGGGTCTCGGCGGAGACGGCGGCGCCCGCCGCCGTCGGCACGATGGCGTCCTCGACGGCCCCGTCCGGCACGGCCCTCACCGACTCCTGGGCGGCCTCCGCGACGTTGCCGGCGCCGCCGTGCGGCATCAGCATGGACAGGCCCGCGACGGCGCCGGTCGCCGTCAGCACGGCGG
This sequence comes from Actinacidiphila sp. bgisy160, assembly GCF_965342435.1. Lineage (GTDB taxonomy): Bacteria > Actinomycetota > Actinomycetes > Streptomycetales > Streptomycetaceae > Actinacidiphila. The sequence goes on from NZ_CBDRCM010000042.1 coordinate 16,910, forward strand.
TGCCCAGCGAGCCGCGGCCGGGACCACGGCGCTGCCCGCGATGGCGGCCTCCGACGACCTCTCCGCTGATGACCCTGACCTCCGTGGCCTCACCGGCCTCCACCGGCTGCGGCCGGGGAATCACCTCGGTGGGGTCCAGCGCACCCGGGTCCGGGTGGTTCGGTGCCTCGGCGGGCAGGGGGAGAGAATCGGCCATGGCTGCGATCATTCACACCCGGCGTCCCGATGTCCAGTTCTACCGAACATCCAACTGTCTGTTCATGGTGCGGTATTGACGCCGCAAGCGGGCGGAGCCGTCCGGTCGCCGTCTCGCACCCCACCGTTCCCGGGCGCACACTGGTCGCATGCCGGAGCTGCCCGAAGTCGAGGCCCTGGCCGGGTTCCTCACCGGCCGCATGGCCGGCCACGCCATCGCCCGGGTCCTGCCGGTGGCGGTGAGCGTCCTCAAGACCTACGAGCCGCCGCTGGACGCGCTGCACGGGCGCACCGTGACCTCTGTCGGGCGCCGTGGCAAGTTCCTCGTCTTCACCACCGACGCCGGAGCGGGCCCGTACCTCGCCGTGCACCTGGCCCGGGGCGGCTGGCTGCGCTGGAGGGACGACCTGCCCGCGACCCCGCCCCGCCCCGGCAAGGGCCCGCTCGCGCTGCGGCTGCTGATGGCGGAACCGGAGGGCGCCGGCTTCGACCTGACGGAGGCGGGGACGCAGAAGCGGCTGGCCGTCCACTGCGTCCGGGACCCGCAGGACGTCCCCGGCATCGCCCGCCTCGGCCCCGAACCGCTCGGCCCCGCCTTCACGCTCGGCGTCTTCGCGGCCCTGCTCTCCGGCGAACGCCGCCGCATCAAGGGCGTCCTGCGCGACCAGGGCGTCATCGCCGGTGTCGGCAACGCCTATTCGGACGAGGTGCTGCACGCCGCCAAGATGTCGCCGTACGCACTCGCGGCGAACCTCTCCGAGGAGGAGGTCAGCCGGTTGTACCAAGCGCTGCGCACCACCCTCCAGGACGCCGTCGAACGCTCCCGCGGCCTGGCGGCGGGCGACCTGAAGGGCGAGAAGAAGACCGGGCTGCGGGTGCACGGGCACACGGGCGAGCCGTGCCCCGTCTGCGGCGACACGATCCGCGAGGTCTCCTTCAGCGACTCCTCCCTGCAGTACTGCCCCACGTGCCAGACCGGCGGGAAGCCGCTCGCCGACCGCAGGATGTCGCGCCTTCTGAAGTAGCCGCCCGCCGGGTGGTGACCCAGGATGGCGGGTGACCCTACCCCGACCCGGAGCGACGCCGACATGCGTATCGCGATCTTCGGAGCCACCGGCCATGTGGGACGCGAGCTCGTGGCGCAGGCCCTCGACGCGGGCCACGAGGTCACCGCCCTGGCCCGCGACCCCGCCGCGCTCCCCCCGCGCGAACGGCTGACGGTCGTGCCCGGCGACGTCCGGGACGCCGAGGCCGTCGGCCGCGTGATCGCGGGCGCCGACGGGGTGCTCAGCGCCCTCGGCACCCGCTCCCCGCGCGGCGGAACCATCTGCGCCGACGGCATGCGGCGCATTCTCCCCGCCATGCGGGCGCTCGGCGTACGGCGGCTGGTGGCCGTCGGCGCTTACGGGTCGGGACCGGGCGGGCGCGGTGTGCACCGGTTCGCGACCTCACTGGTCATCCCGGCCATCATGCGGGACAAGGACCGCCAGGAGGAGCTGATCCGCGCCGAGGGCGACCTGTGGACCATCGTGCGGCCCGCGGTCATCACCGGCGGCCGTTACTCCGGCGTCTACCGCACCGGCCCCGACCTACGGCTCGGCCTGGCCTCCCGGGTCAGCCGGGCAGACCTCGCCGACTTCATGCTGCGTGCCCTCGGCTCGGAGGACTGCGTACGGCGGGCCGTGGCCATCGCCTCCTGACCGCCCGGACGGCCCACCGCGGGCGGCGCGCCCCGCGGCGGGCGTCCAGACTGGCCGTACGCGCCCGCACCGCCCCGGAAGGACCCCGCCATGCCCGACAGCCGCCGCAAGGACCTCGGACTGCTCGCACTGCGCCTGGGGGCGGGCGCGGTGCTCGTCGCCCACGGCTCCCAGAAGCTCTTCGGCTGGTTCGGCGGCCACGGCCTGGAGGGCACGGGCGAGGCGATGGAGTCCATGGGCTTCCGGCCCGGCCGGCTCAGCGCGCTCGCCTCGGGCCTCGCCGAGGCGGGCGGCGGCACCCTGCTGGCGCTCGGCCTGGCCACCCCGGCCGCCGGCGCGGCCGCCGCCGGCGGGATGGCCGGCGCTGTCTCCGTGCATCTGCCGGCCGGCTTCTTCTCCGCCTCGGGCGGCTTCGAGTACCCGGCGTTCCTCGGCTACACCGCCGCCGCCGTGGGCCTGGCCGGACCGGGCCGCTACTCACTGGACCGGCTCACCGGCCACGTGCTGGACAACGTCTGGACGGTCGCGGCCTGCTTCACCGTCGGCGCGCTCACGGCGGGGGCCGTGGTGGGCCGCCGCAACGCCGCCGTGCGCGCCGACATGGCCGCCGAACTGCCGCAGGCCTGACCGGACGGTGGACGCGGCGGACAGGTCCTGACACAGTCCTGGTCTCGGCACCGACAGACGGGACAGGAATGGGCGACCGGGCGGACCACCAGTACGAGATCTACCTCAACGGGCTCGCGGGCGTGCTGCCCGCCCTCCCCACCGACCTGACGCGGCTGGAGGAACTGGCCGCCGAGCGCCTGGCCGCCGGGCCCTTCGGCTACGTCGCCGGCAGCGCGGGCAGCGGCCGAACCGAACGGGCCAACCGCGAGGCCCTGGACCGGCTGCGGATCGTGCCGCGCATGCTGCGCGACGTGTCCGCGCGCGACCTGACGGTGGAGGTCCTCGGCCGCACGCTGAGCGCCCCGCTCGCGCTGGGCCCGGTCGGCGTGCTGTCGATCGTGCACCCCGACGCCGAGCGCGCTGCCGCCCGTGCCGCCGCGGCGCAGGGGGTGCCCTTCGTGCTCTCCTCCGCGTCCAGCACGCCCATGGAGGAGGTCGCCGAGGCCATGGGCGACGCGGAACGCTGGTTCCAGCTGTACTGGGCCAAGGACCGCGAGGTGACGCGCAGCTTCCTGGGCCGCGCCAAGGCCGCCGGGTACACCGCGCTGCTCGTCACCCTCGACACCCCGCTGCTCGCCTGGCGGCCCCGGGACCTGGACCAGGCGTACCTGCCCTTCCTCAAGGGCATCGGCACCGCCAACTACTTCACCGACCCCGCATTCCTCGCCGGCCTCACCAAGCCCGTCGAGGAGGACCTGAACGCAGCCGTCCTGCGCTTCGTCGGCATGTTCGCCGACCCCGGCAAGACCTGGCCCGACCTCGCCTTCCTGCGCGAGAACTGGGACGGCCCGATCGTCCTCAAGGGCGTGCAGCACCCCGACGACGCACGCCTGGCCGCCGACGCCGGCATGGACGGCGTCGTCGTGTCCAACCACGGCGGCCGCCAGGTCAACGGAGCGATCGGCGCCGCGGACGCCCTCCCCGCGGTGGCCCGCGCCGTCGGCGACCGGCTCGCCGTCCTCTTCGACAGCGGTGTCCGCACCGGCGACGACGTCTTCAAGGCCCTCGCCCTCGGTGCCACCGCCGTCCTCCTCGGCCGCCCCTACGCCTACGGCCTCGGCCTGGACGGTCAAGCGGGCGTCGAGCACGTCATCCGCTGCGTGCTGGCCGAGTTCGACCTCACCCTCGCCCTGTCCGGCCACTCCCGCCCGGGAGACCTGAGCCCGGAGGCGCTGTCCCCGGCGTCGTGACCGGGCGTCAGGCGGTGGCGGCGGCCGGCTTGCGGACGCGGAAGGCGAACTGCCCGCAGTAGGTGAGCTTGCGGAGGTTCGCCAGGGCGGCGCCCCGCTTCGTCCGCTGCGCCCAGGTGTCGATCTCGGCGTTCAGCGGCGACGCCTCGTCCCAGTACCGGCCGTACTCGGGCGGCCTGCCGTGGTACGAGCGCATGATGAGGGTCACCCCGTCCAGCGAGGGCCGGATCTCCTCCAGGGCGAGCCCGGCCTCCTCGACCAGCACCCGGAAGCCGTACGGCGTGTAGTTCCAGAGGCTGAAGGAGTGGTAGGGCTCGAACTGCGAGGTACTGCCGATGAAGACCGCGCCCGGCCGCAACACCCGGCCGATCTCGGCCAGCAGCTCCCTCGGCCGGGAGACGTGCTCGAACACCTGGTGCGAGTAGATCAGCGGGACGGCGCCGGTGCGGAAGGGCAGCCGGACGCCGTCGTAGTGGAGGACCGCTTCCCCGCCGGCCGTGCGCTGCCGTGCCTCGGGGGAGTCCCTGATGTCGACCCCCACCCAGCGCACCTTGGGGTTGTGCCGGCGGAAGAGCGCGGCCGACGTGCCGCGGCCGCAGCCGAGGTCCACCACCCGGTCCGGTGCGTGGGCGCAGGACATGGCCTGGTCGAGGTAGAAGCGCGACGTGACCTGGCGGGCGTGGTCGTCGGGGATGCAGTCGCGCATGAGCTCCCACAGGGTTGCCATGGACCCGATGCTACGGACGGGCCGCGGGCCGGGACCGGCGGCGCGCGGCCGCGACCGGGCTCGCACCGCCGTCCGGGCCCCGGCCCGCGCAATGCGGACCGGAACGGGCCGCGATCCACGCGAGCATGACGGCATGACGACAACATTCCGTGGCCTGGCCACCATTCGCTACCACGCCGGGGACCTCGCGGCCGCGAAGGCTTGGTACACCGAACTGCTGCGCATCGAGCCCTACTTCGACACCCCGGACTACATCGAGTTCCGTCTCGGCGACCACAGCCAGGAGCTGGGCGTCTCCCGCACGGCCTCCGCGCCCGCCGGCGTCGTGGCCTACTGGCACGTCGACGACGTCCAGGCGACCTGGGAACGCCTGCTCTCCCTGGGCGCCCGCCCACAGGAGGCACCGCGCGACCACGGCCACGGCTTCGTCGCGGGCGCGGTCCTCGACCCCTTCGGCAACCTGCTCGGCGTGATGCACAACCCGCACTTCGTCGAGGTGGCCGAGGCGGCCCGCGGTGCCGGACGGAGCGTCACCCCTGCGGCAGCCGGAGGGTGAACCAGACCGTCTTGCCCTCGTTGGACGGCCGGGTGCCCCACCCCGTGGCCAGGGCCTCCACCAGCAGCAGGCCCCGCCCCGACTCGTCCCCGAGTTCGGCGGGCCGCGCCGGGGATGCCCCGAAAGCGGTCCTGTTCGCCCGGATCCGCTCAATCCGCGATCTTCCCTGTCGCCTCCTGCGGCACGCGCGCTCCAGATCAGGCCCCGTGCCGAACACCCCCGTCGGCGTCCGGGCACCGGAAGAGGCCCCATCCGGCCCTAGCGGACCGTCATCGCAAATGCCGAGTCTGGGAAGGAGAGGTCTCCCGTACCCGACGTTTCGGAGGAAGCCATGCACGACGAGGAGCTCCGTGCCCTCGACGCCCATTGGCGCGCCGCGAACTACCTGGCAGTCGGCCAGATCTACCTGATGGGCAATCCGCTCCTGGCCGAACCGCTCCGCCCCGAACACGTGAAACCACGGCTGCTCGGCCACTGGGGCACCTCACCCGGCCTGAACCTCGTGTACACCCACCTCAACCGGGTGATCAAGGCCCGTGGGCAGCGGGAACTCGCCGTCTGGGGGCCGGGGCACGGCGGGCCCGCCGTCCTGGCGAACTCGTGGCTGGAGGGTACGTACTCGCAGACCTACCCGGACGTCCCCCGTGACGCGACGGGCATGGACCGGCTGTTCCGGCAGTTCTCCTTCCCCGGGGGCGTGCCGAGCCACGTCGCGCCGGAGACCCCCGGCTCGATCCACGAGGGCGGTGAGCTGGGCTACTCGCTCTCGCACGCCTACGGTGCCGCCTTCGACCACCCCGAACTCGTGGTGACCTGCGTGATCGGCGACGGCGAGGCCGAGACCGGGCCGCTCGCCGCGTCCTGGCACTCCAACAAGTTCCTCGACCCCGTCCACGACGGGGCCGTCCTGCCGGTCCTGCATCTGAACGGCTACAAGATCGCCAATCCCACCGTGCTCGCCCGGATCCCGGAGAGCGAGCTCGACGAACTGCTGCGCGGCTACGGCCACGAGCCGCTGCACGTCACCGGGGACGACCCGATGGCCGTGCACGCCGCGATGGCCGAGACGATGGACACCGCCCTGGACCGCATCGCGCAGATCCAGGCCGCCGCGCGCGAGGGCGGTGAGCGCGGGCACCCGCGCTGGCCGGTGATCGTACTGCGCACGCCCAAGGGGTGGACCGGCCCGGCCGAGGTCGACGGCCTGCCCGTGGAGGGCACCTGGCGCGCGCACCAGGTGCCGATGGCCGCGGTCCGCGACAACCCCCAGCACCTGCGGCAGCTCGAGGAGTGGATGCGCTCGTACCGGCCGCAGGAACTGTTCGACGAGGACGGCTCGCCCACCGCGCAGGTGCTGGCCTGCGTCCCCGACGGCGACCTGCGGCTCGGCGCCACCCCGTACGCCAACGGCGGGCTGCTCCTGCGCGACCTGCCCGTACCGCCCCTGGAGCGGTTCGCCGTCGAGGTCGACAAGCCGGGCGTGACGTTGCACGAGCCCACCCGGATCCTCGGCGGCCTGCTGGAAGGCGTCATGGCCGACACCGCCGGACGCCGCGACTTCCGGCTCGTCGGTCCCGACGAGACCGCCTCCAACCGGCTCCAGGCGGTCTACGAGGCCAGCGGCAAGGCCTGGCAGGCCGAGGTCCTCCCCGTCGACGAACACCTCGACCGGCACGGCCGCGTCATGGAGATCCTGTCCGAGCACACCTGCCAGGGCTGGCTGGAGGGCTATCTCCTCACCGGCAGGCACGGGCTGTTCTCCTGCTACGAGGCCTTCGTCCACATCGTCGACTCGATGGTCAACCAGCACGTCAAGTGGCTGCGCACCACCCGGAAACTGGCCTGGCGCAGGCCCATCGCCTCCTTGAACTACCTGCTGACCTCGCACGTGTGGCGGCAGGACCACAACGGCTTCTCCCACCAGGACCCCGGCTTCATCGACCACATCCTCAACAAGGCGCCCGAGGTCGTGCGGGTCTACCTGCCGCCGGACGCCAACACCCTGCTGTCCACCGCCGAGCACGTGCTGCACAGCCGTGACTACGTCAACGTCGTCGTCGCCGGCAAGCAGCCCTGCTTCGACTGGCTCGACCTCGACGCCGCCCGCGCCCACTGCGCCCGCGGCGCCGGCGTGTGGCAGTGGGCGGGCACCGAGGACGGCAACCGCGACCCCGATGTCGTCCTCGCCTGCGCGGGGGACGTCCCCACCCAGGAGGTGCTGGCCGCCGTGTCACTGATCCGCCGTCACCTGCCCGCGCTGGCCGTACGGGTGGTCAACGTGGTCGACCTGGCCCGGCTGCTGCCCAGGGAGGAGCACCCGCACGGCATGGCGGACCCGGACTACGACGCGCTCTTCACCCGGGACAAGCCGGTGATCTTCGCGTACCACGGCTACCCGTGGCTCATCCACCGCCTCGCCTACCGCCGTGCCGGGCACGCCCACCTGCATATCCGCGGCTACAAGGAGATCGGCACCACGACCACGCCCTTCGACATGGTCGTCCGCAACGACCTCGACCGCTTCCGGCTGGTCATGGACGTCATCGACCGCGTGCCGGGGCTCGCGGTGCGAGCCGCACCGGTAAGGCAGTTGATGGATGACGCCCGGCTGCGGCACCACGCGTGGATCCGCGAGCACGGCACGGACCTGCCCGAGGTCGCCGACTGGACCTGGCCCGGCCGGTAGACCGGCCGGCGGACGACCGGCAGGCGACCCCCACGAGGCGCCGCCCGCGGCCGGCGCGGGCGGCGCCCCGGCGATCGACAGCATGAAGCCGAGCGCCGTGAGCGGGGCCCGGTCGTGCCGTGTGGAGCCGCCCGGCCACACCACCCGGAACAGCGCGGGCCACGGCCACTCGGCGATGACCATCGCCGCCGTCGTGGCGGCCACTGAGCCGGCCCCGCGGTGACGGCCGGCGAGGACGTCGGCGCGCCACCCGTTCGCCGCACCCGGTGCGACGCTCCCGATGGATGCGCGCGTACCCCCGGCCGGGCGGGCCAGTCACCCCGACGGAGGATCGGGAATGCCGTGTTCGCGGCGATATGCTCCCCAGGGGAGGGAGGGTGACGACGGGCAAGGAGAAGGCCGTGGTGAAGAGTTGGCGTGTCGGGGCGGCAGTGCTCGCCCTCGTGGCGGGTGGGTTCCTCGCCTCCTGCGACTCGGGCGGTGGCGAGCGGGCACGGCCCGCGGGCCCGGCTCCCGGGTCGGCGTCCGTGCCCGGCGCGGGCACCGGAGCGAGCGCGGACGCCGGCGGTGGCGCGCCCTCCTCGCCCTCGCCGCACGCGTACGAGGTATCCGGCGCCAGGGCGCTGAGCGTGCGCAATGTGAACGGCACCGTCCGCGTCACCGCGGGCAGCGGGCCGGTGTCGGTGGTGGAGACGCTGGAGTACGGCGCCGTGAAGCCCACCACCCGTCACCGCGTGGAGGACGGGACCCTGGAACTGGTCGGCTCCGGCTGCGGGGACAGCAGCCCCTGCAGGGTCGACTACACGGTGACGGTCCCCGCCGCCATGCCGGTCACCGTCAGACTCGACAACGGCGACGTCGACGTGGAGGGCGTCACCGGGCCGGTGGACCTCACGACGCGCAACGGCGGCGTCAGGGGTGCCTCACTGGGCGCCCGGGAGGCCACCCTCAAGAGCGCGAACGGCACGGTGGAGGCGGCGTTCACGGCAGCGCCGAAGGAGGTCGACGCCGGCACCGGGAACGGCGCGGTCACGGTCACCGTGCCCGCGGGCCGCTCCTACGACGTCCATGCCACGGCCGACGTCGGGATGCGGGAGGTGAGCGTGCCGGCCGACCCCTCGTCGCCGCACCGGATCACCGCGACCACCCGGACCGGCGTCGTCACGGTGCGCACGGGCTGACGGCCTGGCGGAGGCGCTCCCGGTCGGACGCCGGGCGCCGCGGCCGGCCGCGGCGCCCGGGTGTTCGCGGCGGGTCAGCCGCGGACGGCGCCCTCGGTCGCGCCCGCGATGAAATCCCTGGTCCACACCTCGGCGCCCGGGGTGGGCGGCGTGGGGAGCCCGGTGGACCCCAGGTCGAAGAAGAGCAGCCCGGACAGGAAGACATCGGCTGCCTCCTCCCGGGTGCTGCCGGCGTGTGTCCCCCCGGTCCAGGCCCGGACGGGGGGACGCCCGGCCTGACGTAGGCAAGAGCTCGCATGCTGTGCAGTGGTTTGACAAGGGTCAATCACAAACTTGCTCGACTTTGATTGACTTTGCACAGAGTCCGGGTAGGGTTCGTGGCATGCTCCCCGACCGACGACATGAGCTGATCCTCCGCGCGCTGCGGTCGGACGGCCCCACCTCGGTGAGCGTGCTGGCCGAGCGGATCGGCGCCAGCCAGGCCACGATCCGCCGCGACCTCATCCAGCTCGAGGACGAGGGCCTGCTGAAGCGGGTCTACGGCGGCGCGGTCCCGCTGACCGGCGAGGACGATCCGTTCCCCGACGTCGCCGCGGTCCGTGTCGAGGCCAAGGACGCCATCGCCGTCCGCTGCGCCGAGATCATCCAGGACGGCGAGACCGTCCTGCTGGACATCGGGACGACCGCCCTGCGGGTTGCCCGGCACCTGCGGGGCCGCTCGCTCACGGTGATCACCAGCAACCTCGCGGTCTACGAGGAACTGCAGGACGAGAAGGACGTGCAACTGGTGCTGCTCGGCGGGGTCGTGCGCCGCGAGTACCGCTCGCTGGTCGGCTTCCTCACCGAGGACAACCTTCGCCAGGTCCGGGCCGACCGGCTGGTCCTGGGCACCAGCGGCATCCGTCCGGGCGGGCAGATACTGGACACGACCGCCGTGGAGGTGCCCGTCAAACGGGCCATGATCGCGGCGAGCGACCAGGTGGTGCTCGTGGCGGACGCCGGGAAGTTCCCCGGCACCGGCATGGCCCGGGTGTGCGGGCCCGAGGACATCGACGTCGTGGTGACCAACGCCCCGGCGGACGCGACGACCCGGACCTCGCTGCGCGAGGCGGGGGTGGAGGTGGTCGAGGTATGAGGCTCACGATTCTCGGCGGCGGCGGGTTCCGCGTCCCGCTGGTCTACCGCGCCCTGCTGGAGGACCGCGCGGAGGGCCGCGTCACCCACGTGACCCTGCACGACCTGGACCCCGCGCGCCTGGACGCCATCGTCCGGGTCCTGCGGGAACAGGCGCAGGGCCACCCCGACGCGCCCGAGGTCACCGTCACGACCGATCTCGACGATGCCGTCACCGGCGCCGACTTCGTGTTCTCCGCGATCCGCGTCGGCGGTCTCGCCGGACGCGTCGTCGACGAGCGGGTCGCCCTCGACGAGGGCGTACTCGGCCAGGAGACGGTCGGCCCCGGCGGCATCGCCTACGGGCTGCGCACCGTCCCGGTCGCCGTCGACATCGCCCGCCGCATCGCGCGGCTCGCCCCCGACGCCTGGGTCATCAACTTCACCAACCCCGCCGGCCTGGTCACCGAGGCCATGTCCCACCACCTCGGCGACCGCGTCATCGGCATCTGCGACTCGCCCGTCGGCCTCGGCAGGCGCGTGGCGCGCGCCCTCGGCATCGACCCCGGCCGGGCCTGGTTCGACTACGCGGGCCTGAACCACCTCGGCTGGCTGCGGGCGGTGCGCGTCGACGGCGTCGACCTGCTGCCGCGCCTGCTCGCCGACGAGGCGGCGCTCACCTCCTTCGAGGAGGGCAAGCTCTTCGGCGCCGACTGGCTGCGCACCCTCGGCTCGGTACCCAACGAGTACCTGAACTACTACTACTCCAACCGCGAGGTGGTCGCCGCCGCGCGCGACGCCGAGCACACCCGCGGCGCCTTCCTCCTGGAGCAGCAGCAGCGCTTCTACGAGAAGATGCGCGCCCCGGGCACCGAGCCCTTCGCCGCCTGGGACGCCACCCGCCTGGAGCGCGAGACCACCTATGGCGCCGACGTCCGGGAGGCCGCGGGCGCCGGCGAGCGCGACTCGTGCGACCTGGAGTCCGGCGGCTACGAGAAGGTCGCCCTCGCCCTGATGCGGGCCATCGCCCTGGACGAGCGCGCCACGCTGATCCTCAACGTCCGCAACCGCCGCGCCCTCGAGCCGCTCGACGCCGAGGCCGTCGTCGAGGTGCCCTGCCACGTGGACGCCAACGGCGCCCGCCCCATCGTCGGCGACCCGCTGCCCGGCCACGCCGCCGGCCTGGTCACCGCCGTCAAGGCCGTCGAGCGCGACGTCATCACCGCCGCCACCACCGGCGACCGGGCCGCCGCCCTGCGCGCCTTCGCGCTGCACCCGCTCGTCGACTCCGTCGCCGTCGCCCAGCGCCTGCTCGACGGCTACCGCAAGCACGTACCCGGACTCGCCTACCTCCGGGACTGAGGGGACCAGCACCATGCACGACGACCGCAAGCAGGTCGAGGCGCGCCTCGACCGCGTCCTCGAACAGCGCATCCGCCCCGCGGTGTACGCCGCGTCGGTGCCGCTGACGCTCACCGCGTGGCACGTGGACGGCGAGCCCGTACCCGTGGGCGAGGCGCTGGCCGCCGAGTACGTGCCCTTCGCGACCGGCGACCGCTGGGGCACCCCCTGGTCGACCAGCTGGATACGTGCCCGGGGGACCGTCCCCGCCGAGTGGGCCGGCCGCCGTGTGGAGGCCGTCTTCGACCTCGGCTTCATCGGCGACTGGCCCGGCGGCCAGGCCGAGGCCCTGGTCCACGACGCCTCAGGCACCCCGGTCAAGGGCATCGAGCCGCGCAACCAGTACGTGCCCGTCGCGAACCCCGCGGCCGGCGGCGAACCGGTGGAACTGCTGCTGGAGGCCGCCGCCAACCCCGACATCCTCGCCAAGGGCTTCCTGCCGACACCGCTCGGCGACCGGCTCACCGCGCCCGCGGACCCGTTGTACACGATGGCCCGCGCCGACCTCGCCGTGCTCGACGAGGACGTGTGGCACCTCGTCCTGGACATCGAGGTCGCCGGCGAGCTGATGCGCGAGCTGTCCACACACGAGCCGCGCCGCCACGAACTGCTGCGCGCCCTGGAACGGATGCTCGACGCCCTCGACATCGCCGACGTCGCCGGCACCGCCGCCGCGGCCCGTGCCGAACTCGCCGGGGTGCTGTCCCGGCCCGCTCACGCCAGCGCGCACACGCTGTCCGCGGTCGGCCACGCCCACATCGACAGCGCGTGGCTGTGGCCGCTGCGTGAGACCAAGCGCAAGACCGCCCGCACCTTCTCCAACGTCACCGCGCTCGCCGCCGACTACCCGGAGCTGGTCTTCGCCTGCTCCCAGGCCCAGCAGTACGCCTGGGTCAAGGAGCGCAACCCCGAGGTGTACCGCCGCATGCAGGAGGCGGCGAAGGCCGGCAACTGGGTGCCGGTCGGCGGCATGTGGGTCGAGGCCGACGGCAACCTGCCGGGCGGCGAGGCGATGGCCCGCCAGCTGATCCACGGCAAGCGCTTCTTCGCCGAGGAGTTCGGCGTCGAGTGCCGGGGGGTGTGGCTGCCCGACTCCTTCGGCTACACCGGCGCCTACCCGCAGCTCGCCCGGCTGGCCGGGATGGAGTGGTTCCTCACGCAGAAGATCTCGTGGAACCAGACGAACAAGATGCCGCACCACACCTTCTGGTGGGAGGGTATCGACGGCACCCGCATCTTCACGCACTTCCCCCCGGTCGACACCTACAACGCGGTGTTCTCCGGCGAGGAGATGGCCCACGCCGTGCGCAACTACGCCGACAAGGGGGGCGGCACGCGTTCCCTGGTCCCCTTCGGCCACGGCGACGGCGGGGGCGGCCCCACCCGGGAGATGCTGGAGAAGGCCCGGCGCCTGCGCGACCTGGAGGGCTCGCCCAAGGTCGTCGTCCAGGACCCGGACACCTTCTTCCGCGAGGCCCGGGCCGAGTACGAGGACGCCCCGGTGTGGTCCGGCGAGCTCTACCTGGAGCTGCACCGCGCCACCTACACCAGCCAGGCGCGCACCAAGTCCGGCAACCGGCGCGGCGAGCACCTGCTGCGCGAGGCCGAGTTGTGGGCCGCCACCGCCGCGACGCGCGACCCCTCGTACGCGTACCCGTACGAAGACCTGGACCGGCTGTGGAAGACGGTCCTGCTCCACCAGTTCCACGACATCCTGCCGGGTTCCTCCATCGCCTGGGTGCACCGCGAGGCGGAGGCGACCTACGCCCGCCTGAAGGAGGAGCTGGAGGCGATCATCGCCGGCGCCGCCGCGGTGGTGGCCGGCGACCCCGGCACCGGGCCGTCGGCCCCCTGGGTGTTCAACACCTCCCCGCGGCCCCGGGCCGAGGTCGTCGCCGTGCCGGCGGCGCCGGACGGAGCCGGGGTCCAGCCCCTCGCCGACGGCCGGGTGGCGGTCTTCGCCCAGCTGCCCGCCTCGGGCGCGGGGCCCCTCGTGGCGGCCGAGCCGGGCGGCACGGTGACCGTCACCGAGCGCGTCCTGGACAACGGGCTGGTCCGCGTCGAACTCGACGACGACGGGCTGCTGATCTCGGTGTTCGACCTGACCGCGGGCCGCGAGGTGCTGGCCCCGGGCGAGCGCGGCAACCTGCTGCGCCTCCACACCGACCTGCCCAACCAGTGGGACGCCTGGGACATCGACCGGCACTACCGGCGGCAGTACACGGACCTGACGGCCGTCGACGCGATCACCGTCGTGGAGGAGGGCCCGCTGGTCGGTGCCCTCCGCGTCGAGCGGTCCTTCGGCGGCTCCCGCCTCGCGCAGACCGTACGGCTGCGCGCGGGCAGCCCGCGGATCGACTTCGAGACGGAGATCGACTGGCACGAGAGCGAGAAGATCCTCAAGGCGGCCTTCCCGCTGGACGTGCACGCCGACCGCAGCGCCGCCGAGATCCAGTTCGGGCACGTCTTCCGGCCCACGCACACCAACACCAGCTGGGACGCGGCCCGGTTCGAGGTCTTCTGCCACCGCTGGGTGCACGTCGCGGAGCCCGGCTACGGCGTGGCCGTGCTCAACGACTCGACCTACGGCCACGATGTCGGCCGCACCTCACGCGAGGACGGCGGCACCACCACCACGCTGCGGCTCAGCCTCGTCCGGGCGCCCCGCGTGCCCGACCCGCACGCCGACCAGGGCACGCACCGCCTGACGTACGCGCTGCTCCCCGGTGCGGCCGTGGAGGACGCGGTGGCGGGCGGCTACGAGCTCAACCTGCCGCTGCGCGTCACCGCCGGGGCCGTGGACGCCGCACCGGCCGCGCCCCTGGTGACGCTCGACGGCACGCGGGCCGCGATCGAGGCGGTCAAGCTCGCCGACGACCGCTCCGGCGACGTGGTCGTCCGGCTGTACGAGTCGCTCGGCGGCCGCGCCACCACCACCCTGCGCGCCTCGTTCCCGGTGGAGCGGGTGCGCGTGACCGACCTGCTGGAACGCCCGCTGGAGGGGGAGAGCGCGCAGCTCGGGCCCGACGGAGGGATCCGGGTGGCGCTGCGGCCGTTCCAGATCCTCACCCTGCGCCTCACCCCGTGCGCATAGCCGGATCCCTCCGCCCGAACAGGTCCCGGACGCCGTCCTGACCTGTTCGGGCCGGACCCGTGCGGGCGGGCCGCGCCCGCACGGGGCACTCCGGCCCGCGTGCGCACCCCGTCCGTGCCCTCCCGAACGCGCTGCCCGGCTGCCACCCCGAGCCGACGGCCGTGGGCCCGGCCCCGCTTCCGCCGGGAGACCCCCGGCGACGTCCCAGCCCAGCTCGCCGCCGCGGCCCCCACCGCCCCACGACGACCGGCGAACCCACCCCCGGGCCAGGGCACCTCACCGTCACCGGCCGGACGGAGACCCTCACCGAGGCCCGGCCCGTGCCCGCGGCGGAACGCCCGGCTCCACGGCCGCCCGCCTGGACGGCCGCGCGCGGGTGGGGGCACCGGCGGACTCACGCCCCACCGCGAACCGGCCACCCCCGGAAGGGAACCCCCACGCAGGACCGTCGTCCCCGCCGCAGCCGGGCCCGCCGTTCACCCTGCCGGCGTACCGGGTCGGCCCGGGCACCCACCGCTGGTCCTGGACGCCGATGCCTCTCTGACGGCCGGTCATGAGCGCTCGGAAAGCGGGGACTTCCGTATTGGTGCAGACCATTGACCTTATTGGTCTAGTCCTTCTAGGGTGTCCTCGCACCCACGCGCGCTCACGACCGCTTCCTCACCAGAGGTGACTCCATGCCCAGACCGCAGGGATCACGGTTCCGCAGAGCCCTGGTCGGCCTCGTCGCCGCCGGCACGGCGCTGCTCACCGCGAGCCTGGTCACCGGCCCCGCCGCGGCCCAGCCGGCTGCCGCGGTGTCCCACGGCCACCACGCCCCGCACGCCCCGGCGGGCACGTCGAAAGTCGTCGGCTACTTCATCGACTGGGGCGTCTATGCCCGGGACTACCACGTCAAGAACATCGTCACCTCGGGCGCCGCGTCCCGGCTCACCCACATCAACTACGCCTTCGGCAACGTGACGGACGGCAAGTGCGCCGTCGGCGACGCCTGGGCGGACTACCAGAAGCCCTACGACGCGGCCGGCAGCGTGGACGGCGTCGCCGACGGCACCGAGGAAGGCGCGCTGCACGGCAACTTCAACCAGTTGCGCAAGCTGAAGAAGAAGTACCCGCACATCAAGGTCCTCTGGAGCTTCGGCGGCTGGAGCTGGTCGCCCGGCTTCACGCAGGCTGCGGCCGACCCGGAGGCGTTCGCCGACTCCTGCTACGACCTCGTCGAGGACCCGCGCTGGGCCGACGTCTTCGACGGCATCGACATCGACTGGGAGTACCCCAACGCCTGCGGCATGTCCTGCGACACCAGCGGCCCGACCGCCTACACGGACCTGATGGCCGCGGTGCGCCACCGCTTCGGCAAGAAGAACCTGGTCACCGCCGCCATCACCGCCGACGCCTCCGACGGCGGCAAGATCGACGCCGCCGACTACGCGGGCGCCGCGAAGTACGTCGACTGGTACAACGCGATGACCTACGACTACTTCGGCACCTGGTCGGCCACCGGCCCGACCGCCCCCCACTCGCCGCTCACCTCCTACCGCGGGATCCCGGCGAAGGGCGCCAACGCGGCGGCGACCGTCCACAAGCTGCGCGGCCTCGGCATCCCGGCCCGCAAACTCCTGCTCGGCCTCGGCTTCTACGGCCGCGGCTGGACCGGGGTGACGCAGACCGCGCCCGGCGGCGACGCCACGGGACCCGCCCCCGGCACCTGGGAGCCGGGCAGCGAGGACTACAAGGTGCTCAAGACCCGCTGCCCGGCCACGCGCGTGGTCGCCGGCACCGCGTACGCCCGCTGCGGCCAGGAGTGGTGGAGCTACGACACCCCGCTCACCCTCCGCGGCAAGGCGGCCTGGGTGAAGAGGCAGGGCCTCGGCGGCGCCTTCTTCTGGGAGCTGAGCGGGGACACCGCGGGCGGTGAACTGATCAACGCGCTCGGCCGCGGCCTGCGCTGAGCCCACCGCGCACACGCCGGGAGGTCCGGCCGCCACGGGGGCGGCCGGGCCTCCCGGCGTTCTGCCTCAGCGCGCGGCGCCGAAGTCCTGCGTCCAGTAGTTGCCGGGCTGTGCCAGCGCGATCCCTATCTCTTTGAAGGAGCAGTCCAGTATGTTCCGCTTGTGGTCCGGGCTGGCCATCCAGGCACTCATCACGCTGGACGCCGAGGAGTAGCCGTAGGCCACGTTCTCGCCGTAGCTGCTCCAGTTGTAGCCCACCGAGGAGATGCGGTCGGCGGGGGACGAACCGTCGGATCCGGTGTGCGACATGCTCCGGTGCGAGGCCATGTCCTTGCTGTGGTCCTGCGCGGCCTCGTTCAGCTTGGCGTTGACCTTCAGGGCCGTGCAGCCGGCCTTGGCCCGCTCCTTGTTCACCAGGTCGAGCACGGTGGCCGAGGCACCCGTCAGCGTGGCGCCGGAGCCCGCGCCCGGGGAGGCCGGCGCGGCGGACGGTGCCGACGAGGGCGCCGAGGACGGCGCGGACGACGGCGCGGAGGCGGGGGCCGAGGGAGCGGTGGACGGTGCCCAGGACGGCTTCCCGCCCCACTGGCCGCCCTGCGTCCACGCCCCGTTGCCGGACCCGCCCGCGGACCCGTTCCAGGACCCGGCCCACGAGCCGTGGTTCCAGCGGCCCTGGCCCTGGCCCTGGGACCGGTCGTACCGCGGACCCTGCTGGCCACCGACGCAGGCCATGGCCACCGAGGGCACACCCACGGCGGCGACGGCGAGGGCGGCGACGGTTATCTTCCGGAATCGCTTCGTCCGGCGGTGCTTCGTCATTGCGTGACCTCACTCGAGGGGTCGGCGTGCGTGTTCACAACCCGCCTGAGCTGCCGTGACGGCTGGCGGGCCCGGCCATTGTGTGGACCGTCCCGAACATCGGGCAATGAAAGATCGGTACTACGCGGACTCGTAGCCGCGACGCCTCATGCCACTGGCGTGTGAGCGTGCCGCGCCACCGCATCCGAGGTCCGGAGGAGACCTGATGGGCACTCAGAACGCGTACCCCGCCCCGGGGCAGCCCATGACGCCGTACGGATCGAATGCCGTCGCCCCGTGGGCGAATTATGTCCCATTCCGTTGCGGATGGAGGTTATATGCCGCGCGAAGGCCGGCTACTAAGTCGCACCGTAACCACCCAATCCAGCGTGAGGGACATCACAGGACGTCCTGGGAACAGTTGCCGCGATGGCCGTCACGGGCACACCGCAGGGCACAATCACCGCATGCGACACATCCTCGTCATCGGCATCGGCGCGGGCGATCCCGAACACCTCACCCTTCAGGCGGTCAAGGCGATCGGCCGTACGGACGTCTTCCTCGTCCTCGGGAAACCGGAGGAGCGCCAGGACCTGATCCGCCTGCGCCGCCGGATGCTGGACGAGCACGCCCGCCCCGGCCACCGTCTCGTCGAGGTCCCCGACGCCGAGCGCGACCGCAGCGCACCCGGCTACGCGGAGGCCGTCGAGGACTGGCGTCGCCGCCGCGCCGACCTGGTGGCCGGACTCCTCGACGCCCACCTCCGCCCCGGCGAGACCGGCGCCTTCCTGGTCTGGGGTGACCCCTCCCTGTACGACAGCGTGATCGCCGTCGTCGAGGAGGTCCTCGCCCGCCGGCCCGGTTCCTTCACCCACGAGGTCGTCCCCGGCATCAGCAGCGTCTCCGCGCTCGCGGCCCGCCACCGCCTCACCCTCACCCGGGTCGGCCGCCCCCTGCAGATCACCACCGGCCGCCGTCTGTCCGAGGGCTTCCCCGAGGACGCCGACGACGTGGTGGTCATGCTCGACGGCCGCGCCGCCTTCGCCGGGATCGACCCGGAGGGCGTGGACATCCACTACGGCGCCTATCTCGGCACCGAGGACGAGATCCTCATCTCCGGCCCGCTCGCCGAGACCTCGGAACGCATCCTCAGGGCCCGCACCGAGGCCCGGGAACGCAAAGGCTGGATCATGGACACCTATCTGCTGCGCCGCCGCCCCGGCGGGGCGAGCTGAGCCACGCGCGGTCGGCCCTGCCGGCCCTGCGGCGAGGCCGCCTTCCTCCGGCAGTGCTGACCCACGGCCGCCCACTCCAGGCCGTTCGCGCGAGGACGGAAGCGGCGGTGGCCGGAATTCCCCGCATCCCCATTCGGAACCGGTGATTCCGTGACCGGAGCGCCGCCCTGCCGTCAACTCGGTGCGTCGTCCCGGAAAGGCTTTGTTCGCCTTCGATTAAGAGTCGATCCATAGGTTTGCCAAATGTTTGAGAATCCCCATGTGCGCGCAGTGCACGGTGCGGAGGACCGACGGTGACCACGCAGACCGCTGAATTCGCGAACGCCGTCGCCCGCCGGCCGGCGACGGAATCGGGCGGAACGGCACTGATCTCGTACGTCCTCCCCGTGTACAACGAGCAGGACGGCATCCGCCATTTCCACGAGGAGCTGGTCAAGGCCCTCGCCGGGCGGCCGGAATTCCGCTACGAGATCGTGTATGTCAACGACGGCTCCGCCGACGACTCCCTGACCATCCTCAGGGACCTGGCGAAGAACGACCGCCGTGTGCGCGTGGTCGACTTCGCCCGCAACTTCGGCCATCAGATCGCCATCACCGCCGGCCTGGACGAGGCCAAGGGCGACGCCGTCATCATCATGGACACCGACCTCCAGGACCCGCCGAAGATCAGCCTGGAGCTGGTCGACGCCTGGCGCGCCGGTGCCGAGATCGTCCACGCGCGCCGCCGCACCCGGCGTGACACGATCTTCAAGCGCACCACCGCGCACGCGTTCTACCGCATCCTGCGCAGCTGGGCCGAGGTGGACATCCCGCTGGACACCGGCGACTTCCGGCTCCTGGACCGGCGGGCGGCCGACGAGCTGCGCCGCTTCCGCGAGCGCAGCCGCTTCGTGCGCGGCATGGTCGCCTCGATGGGGTTCCGGCAGACCGAGGTCCAGTTCGACCGCGACGAGCGTTTCGCGGGGGAGACCAAGTACCCGCTGCGGAAGATGGCGCGCCTGGCCATCGACGGCGTCACGAGCTTCTCCACCGTCCCGCTGCGGCTGATCAGCCGGCTGGGCTTCCTCGTGCTCGCCTTCTCCCTCCTCGGCATCCTGTACGCGCTGGGCATGAAGATCTTCCGGCCCGACATCACGGTGTCCGGCTGGACCATGCTCATGGTCGTCACCCTGTTCCTCGGCGGCACCCAGATGCTCGCCATCGGCGTGCTCGGCAGCTACATAGGGCGCATATACAGCGAGGCCCAGGACCGGCCGCTGTACATCGTCCGCGAGGTCCTCGGGCATGACGGCGACTGAGGCGGCCGGGGGCGCGGACACCGCGGCCCCGGCTCCGGCGCGTCCCGACCGGCGGGGGGACCTGCGGCAGCTGATCCGCTACGCGCTGGTCGGCGGCAGCGGTGTCGCCCTCGACCTCGTGTCCTTCCTGCTGCTCTTCAACGTGCTCGGCCTCGACGAGCAGGTCGCCAACGTCATCAGCACGAGCCTCGGCATCACCAACAACTTCGTGCTGAACGCGATCTTCACGTTCGACAAGCGGGACCGGGTGTTCGTGCGCTTCCTGCGCTTCTACGCGGTCGGCCTCACCGGCATCGCCCTCACCTACGTGCTGTTCCAGATCTTCACCAGCTGGCTCGGCATCGACGCCAACGTCGTCAAGGCGGGCTCGCTGCCCCTGGTGCTGGCCACCCAGTTCGTGCTCAACAGAAAGTGGAGTTTCGGATGAATCTCGGCATCATCGGTGCCGGTGCGACCGGCCTGACCGCCGCGTACGACGCGGTCAAGGCCGGACACCAGGTCACGGTGCTCGAGGCGGCCGACGAGCTGGGCGGGCTCGCGGCGTCGATCCCCGTCGGGGGCGTCCCGCTGGAGCGGTACTACCACCACATCTTCCGCAGCGACCGGGACATCATCGAGCTCATCGAGGAGCTCGGCCTCGGCGGCGACCTGCGCTTCCACAAGCCCACCACCGGCGTCTTCCGGGACGGCACGCTGCACCCCTTCAGCACCCCGCTGGAGATGCTGCGCTTCCCCTCCTTCTCGCTGCTCGACGGCGTGCGCTTCGGGGCCTCCTCCGCGCTGCTCAAGGCCGTCCGCAGCGGTGAGCGCTACAACGACCTCACCGCTCTGGACTGGCTGCGCCGCCGGGCCGGCCGCAAGGCCACCGAGACCATCTGGGAGCCGCTGCTGCGCGGCAAGTTCGGCGACCGCGCCGACGAGGTCTCGATGGCCTGGCTGTGGGCCCGCGTGCACTGCCGGACCTTCGAACTCGGCTACGTGCACGGCGGCTTCGAGCGCGTGTACGCCGCGCTGCGCGACGCCGTCGCCGCCCGCGGCGGCAAGGTCGAGTTTGGCAAGAAGGTGGAGACCATCCGTCAGCCCGAGGGTGCCGAGCAGGTCACCGTCACCACTGGCGACGGCGCGTCCTACGACTTCGACCAGCTCGTCGTCACCGTCCCGCAGCCCGTCTTCGCCAAGGCCGCGGACGTCCCCTCCGACGACACGGTGTGGCGCAACCAGTACCTCGGCGCCACCTGCTTCGTGCTCGAGCTCGACCGCAGCGTGATCCCGTACTACTGGCTCAACATCAACGACCCGGACTTCCCCTTCCTGGCCGTCGTGGAGCACACGCGGATGGTCGACCGCGCGGAGTACGGCGGCCGCCACCTCCTCTACGTCGGCAACTACGTGCCGCGGGACGACTGGCGGTTCACCACCGCCCCCGCGGAGCTGCTGGACCGGTACATCCCGTACCTGCAGCGGCTCAATCCGGAGTTCGAGCGCTCGTGGATCCAGGAGTGGCACTTCTCCCGTGCTCCCTTCGCCCAGCCGGTCGTGACCCCCGAGTACCGCTCGCTCATCCCGGAGCACCGGACCCACATGAGCCGGGTCACGCTCGCCACCATGGCGCAGATCTACCCGCAGGACCGCGGGCAGAGCTACTCCATCGCGCTGGCGCACCGCGTCACGAAGCTCATCGGCGCGAGCTGAGCCGCCGGCGGCTGGGGCCCGGCCGGGCAAGAGCCGGGCCCCAGCCGCGACCAGCTGCGGTCGTCGCCCCACACCGAGAGCGGATCCACGTAGGGGCGCAGCAGACCGATCAGCACCGGGTCGCCGCGGCCCGCCAGCTCGTCCGAGGCCAGCTTCCGCGCCACCCCGGCGAGGAAGTCGGCGAGCTGGATCCGCGGGTCGTGGCGCGACTCGGCCAGCCGCAGCCCCGCCGGCCGCCGGTCCGGTGCCAGGGACGCCCCGAGCCGCGCGATCCGCTCCTCGGTGAGCGAGTTCTGCCGGTCGTGCACGACGTGCACCCGTGCCCCGCCCTCGCTCCAGCGCGCTATCGTCCGCTCCAGCGCGGGGAAGAGCGGGTCCAGCGGATCCACCGCCTCCGGGGCCGCCGCGAGCCGCGCCCGGAACGCCTCCGCCCGCGGCCTGGCCCGCCGCAGCACCTCGACGACCCCGGAAAGGGCGCCGGCGGCGCCGTCCGCGGGATCCAGCGCCCCCAGTGCGCGGTGGAACGGGTCGACGGGTGTCACCCCCGCCTCGTGGTTCCTGGTCCGCACCAGCTCGTTGGCGGCGCGGAGGAACTCCCGCCACCGCGCCGCGTCCACGGTGCGGCGTCCCTCGCGGTACAACGTGGTCGCCAGGGCGGCCGCGGACGGCCCCGTGGCCAGCACATCGACGACCGCCACGACCACGAACCACGCCTTGTCGACCAGGTGCACCGAGGCGGCGCCGCCCAACGGCCCCGCGGGCCCCAGGAACCACTCCAGCACCGCCCGGTGCTTGTCTCGCAGCAGATGGTTCGCCTTGTACTCCTCGGCGGGCGAGCGGATCCGCTCGCGCACCTCCGCCAGCGCCCGGGCCGCGGCCTCGCCGGCGACGCACACACCCGCGTGCGCGAAGACGTCCGTGTTCCCGCCGATCAGGTTCTCGCCGTCCGAGCCGGACTCGTCGCAGGCGACCTCCAGGAACGTCACCCGCCCATCATTCCGCCCCGCCCCCGAGCCCACCACGCATTTTGCGGCCCCGGGGGCGGGGCGGGGAGCCGGGTGCCTAGCGCAGGCGGCAGACCACCGGGGTGCGGGGGTTGCCGTTCAGGGGCGGGCACTCGTAGGTGGCCTCGATCGTGGCCGCCATGGTCTTGTCGACGTTGCCGAGCTGGAACCAGGAGCGCTGCAGGACCGCGTAGGGGGCCG
The DNA here is from genome assembly GCF_965342435.1 of Actinacidiphila sp. bgisy160. Classification (GTDB taxonomy): domain Bacteria; phylum Actinomycetota; class Actinomycetes; order Streptomycetales; family Streptomycetaceae; genus Actinacidiphila. Next base: position 39,602 of record NZ_CBDRCM010000042.1, read on the forward strand.
GGTCCTCGGTGACGCAGCGGAGGTTCTCCTTGTAGGACGGCAGCTTGTCGACGTCCGGGAGGAACTTGGTGCGCTGCAGGAACGTCGGCACGGGGTAGCGGCACGGTGTCGGATGACCGACGTAGTACGCCACGTCGCCGAAGGCCAGGTAGAGGACGGGCGCACCGTGCGGGATCTGCCGGTTGACCTCGGCGGCCTCCAGCGCGGTCTGGCCGGACCGCGCGGCGAAGGAACCGTTGCCGTAGACGACGCGGCCGGCGTTCATCAGCTGCGGCGAGCCGGGCCAGACCGCGGCGGCCAGGCAGAAGACCCCGGCGACCGCGGAGAGCGCGACGGCGGCGGCCGCGAACCGGCCGGGGCGGGCCGGGCGGACGGCGGGCCTGGGGGCGAACAGGAGGTCTGCCGTCGCGGCGAGCAGCGCGACGAGGGCGGCCGCCCAGCCGGCGGCGACACCCTGCACGGCGTGCGGGGACTGCTCGGCGAACGGCACGAAGGCCGCGTAGACCGCCGTGACCGCGGTGAAGAACAGCGGTGGCCTGCCGTACGCCCGGTACCAGGAGGCGACCGCGAGGCCCCACAGCGCGGCGGCGCCCACCGGGAGGGAGGCGGCGTGGTAGCCGAACCAGTTGCCCTGCACCGCGACCGCGGCTACGCACACGAGGACGATCAGGCCGGCCAACGCGGCCAGTTCGGCGCGCCGGCGGCGGTCCTCCTGGCGGGACAGCAGCAACAGCAGCAGCGCCGCCGGGAGCAGTGCGACGACGGGGCTGAGGTAGGCCCGGTCCACGAGGAAGGACGCGGACTTGTCGAGCAGGAAGGAGGGGTGGAGTCCCTTGCGGGTGAGGGCGCCCTGGTTGATCTTGGGCATGTCCCTGGCCCACTGCAACTCCCGGGAGCCGGCCAGGACGCTGATCCCGAAGAGCACCACCGAGGAGACGCCCGTGACGAGGCCGAGCCGCACCGCACGCATCCGGTCGACGGCGAAGAGCAGCAGCAGTGCCATCAGGGCGGTGGCCGCGGTGGAGTACTTCATCAAGACCGCCAGGCCCAGCGGCACCGCCGCCACGGCGGCCGCCGGCCACGGCCGTTCGATGCCGAGGGCCGCGGCGATCGCCAGAACCGACAGCAGGGTCGCCGTCCACTCGGGCTGCAGGAAGTCGATCCTCGGGGCGAAGGCCAGCGCCAGAGCCACCGCCGCCGCCGTGAGCGTCGCGTCGCGCAGCGGGATCCGGCGGGCCAGCGCCGCTCGCAGGGCCAGTCCGGTCGCCACGCAGAGCAGGACGGCCACGATGCGGATGATCATCTCGCGGTTCGCGGTCGACCCGAAGGTGAGTGAGTCGAGACCGGCGACGAACCAGCGGTAGAAGAGTGGCCGGTGCACAAAGGTGTCCGATGCCGAGAATCCCCCGCCCCTCGCGCTGCGCAGGCAGGCGAGGACGTACCTGAGGTCCCCGTTCATGCCCGAAGTCACCGTCGAATAGCCGAGCAGGACGACGGCCGTGATCACCCCGCCCCAAAGCGCCGGCCGGAGGGTCCGACGACGCGTCGGCAGGGGGAGCAGCCTGTTGAGCGTGAGGAAGCCGGAATCGTTCACGGGCAGAACTTAGCACCAAATTAATTGGGTAATATGTATCGGGAATTGGGATGCCGCGCATTAACCGTTCGTTTTCCCGGAATTCACTCCTCCCTGGTGGCGCGCCCCGATTAATCGGTGGCTTGCCGGCTCCCCCGCTCCTACAGTGGGCGCGCACCACATCGTCACGGGGGAATCCGGCATCATGCGCACGCACTATCCACGCACGCCGCACCTGCCCTGGTCGCCCGGGGCCACGCCGGACGACATACGCGCCGGGGACCCCGGCGCGCTCCGGGGCCGCGAGGTCGTCGTCACCGAGAAACTCGACGGCGAGAACACCACGCTTCACCGGGACGGGACGCACGCCCGGTCGCCCGACTCGGCCCACCACCCCTCCCGGGCATGGGTCAAGGCGCTCCAGGGGCGGATCGGCCCCCTTCTGCGGCCCGGCCTGCGCGTTTGCGGCGAGAATCTGCACGCCCGCCACTCCCTCGGCTACGAGCAACTGGACAGCTGGTTCTACGGCTTCTCCGTCTGGGACGGCGACCGGTGCCTGGACTGGGACCGCACGGTCCGATTCCTGCGGGGGCTCGGTATCCCGGTGCCACCCGTGCTGTGGCGCGGTAGGTACGACGAACGCGCGCTGCGCGCACTGCGCCTGGACACCGCACGCCAGGAGGGCTACGTCGTCCGTACCGTCGACGGCTTCCGTCACGAGGAGTTCGGCCGCCATGTCGCCAAGTGGGTACGCACCGGTCATGTGACGACCGGCACCCACTGGATGCACGCCCCCGTCGTCGAGAACGGGCTGGGCCCGGCCGCCGCGCTGTGGGCGGTGCGCTCCGGCGCGGCTCCCGACGCCGGCGCGCTCGCCGCCGCGGTGGGGCTCGACGTCGCCGGCCCCGGGGCCGCGGAGCGCGCCGCCGAGGTATCCGGCCGGCTGGACGTCCTTCGCCGCACCGGGGACGCCCGGCTCGCAGGGGTGCTCGCCGCCCTGCTGCACGACATCCCCCGGGCCCGACTGGCGGCCCGCCTCGCCGGACCGCTCGGCATGCCGCAGGCCCGGCGCGTGGCCGACCTGGCCGGACTCCACCCGGCGCTGCAGCGCCCGTACCCCGACGAGGACCGCGTGGCCGGTCTCGCCCGCATGGCGCTCGCCGCAGACCTCGGCGTCCTGCACGCCGTGGCGGCCGCGGCGGCGCCCGACGCCGAGTCCCGCGAGCAGACCGAATGGTCGGCCCTGCTCGCCGAGGAGGCCGGCCTGCTCGGCCCCGACCCGTTCGGCTCCCTTCGCCACGGACTGCGCGCGGCTCTCGCCGGGCTGGACACCGAAGCCGCCGACCGCTGCTGGGCGGAGGCCCGCGCCGGGTACGCCGCGGGCCGGATCGCGGGCGCAGAGGAGGCCGTCGCCACCACCTGGCGCCGGCGTTCCGCGCAGTTCCCCCGCCTGATCCACCTGACGGGGCCCGCGGGCAGCGGCAAGAGCACCTTCGCCGGCACCCTGCCCGGCACCGCCGTCCGCATCGCTCTCGACGACCTGCGCCTCGCCCGCGGCTCCCGCGCCGACCAGCGGGCCAACGCCGACGTCCTGCGCGAGGGGCTGCGCCGGCTCGACAGCGCCCTGACCGGGCGTGCGACGGTGGTGTGGGACGCGACGTCACTCAACCCGCACCAGCGCTCCCTGGTGCACGCGGTGGCCCGCCGCCGCGACGCCCTGGTCACGCACGTGGTGACCCTGGTCGACGAGGAGGAGCTGGCCCGGCGCAACGCGGACCGCGCCCACCCGGTGCCGGCCGCGGTGCTGACCGCGCAGGCCCGCCGGTTCGCCCCGCCGTACCCCGGCGAGGCCCACCGCACCTGGTACGTCGGCGCGGGCGGCACCGTCGAGGACACCGACGGCTCGCTCGGCGGCGCCGCGCCCGGACAGGAGGCCTGACATGCGCACCAGCGAGGAGATCTACCACCGCGTCCGCTGGGACGCCCGGTTCGACCCGGCGCGCTTCGTGATCGGCGTCCACCAGCGCGGGGCCGCCCCCAAGCGGGTCCCGCTGCCCGCCTTCGTGCCCGGCGGCGAGATCCCCTGGCACCGCGTGCTGTTCGTCGAGGCGGACGGAGAGCTGGTCTGGGACCGGGCCACCGGCACCGACCGCATCGACGCCACCGACGCCGGGCGCGTCCGCGATCCTCGCCTGCTGCGGCCGCCGTTCTTCACGGCCCGCGTCCCGCACGCCTGGGACGAGGACGGGCACCGCTGGCGGCCCGCCGAGCAGGTCCCGCCCGGCCGGGCGGGAACGGCCGACGGCGGCCGGCTGCGCGTCCTGACCTGGAACACCCTGTGGGACCGCTACGACAGCCACCGCATCGACACCGCCCGCCGCCGCCCCCTGCTGCTGCGCGCCCTGGAGGAGGCGGACGCCGACGTCATCGCCCTCCAGGAGGTCGAGCCCGCGCTGCTCGACACGCTGCTGCGGGCCGACTGGGTGCGCTCCCGCTACACCCTCGGCACCGACCCGGCCGGACGCGACACCGACGACACCGGGGTGCTGCTGCTCAGCCGGCTGCCCGTACGGGAGGCCGCCCAGCACGCCCTCGGTCCGCACAAGGCCGTCGCCGCGATCACCGTCGAAACGTCCGCCGGACCGCTCGTGGTCGCCGCCACCCACCTCAGCAGCGACCACTGCGACGACGGTCCGGCCCGCAGGCAGGTCGAACTCGCCCGGCTCGCGGAGGGACTCGCCGGTGTCGAGGGCGACCTGCTGCTGCTCGGAGACTTCAACGACGGAGGCGACGGGCCGTCGCTCGCCCTCGGCCTGCGCGACGCCTGGACCGAGGCGCACGGGCCGCACGACCGCACCCCCACCTTCGACCCGGCCGTCAATCCGCTGGCGGCGGTCTCCTCGCTCAGCGGCCGTGCCTCCCGGCTCGACCGCGTCCTGCTGCGGGAGGGCGGACCCCGCGTCACCGGTGCCGCCCTGCGCGGCGACACCCCGACGCAGGAGGGCCTGTTCGTCTCCGACCACTACGGTGTGGAAGTCACCCTCTGCCTCGCCGCCGGCGCGCAGGCCGAGGCCGAAGGCGCCCTCGGCCTGCCGCCCACCGTGCGCACCGCCGTGGCCTGGCTGCCCCCGGACGAGCTGTGGCCCGCGATCCAGGCCGTCCGCCGCGAGCACGATCCGCAGATCCACCGCTGGCCGCCGCACGTCAACCTGCTCTTCGGGTTCGTGCCGGAGGCCGCCTTCGAGCGTGCCGCACGCCTGCTGTCCGAGGCCGCGGCAGGCGTCCGTCCCTTCACCGCCCGCCTGGACGGGGTGCACACCTTCGGGCGCCGCGAGGACGCCACCGTCTGGCTCGACCCGGCTGCCGACGGCGGCACCTCCTGGGCGGTCCTCCAGCACGCCCTCGCCCGCCGCTTCCCCCGCTGCCGGGGCCGCGCCGAGGGCTACACCCCGCATCTGTCGCTCGGCCGCACCCGGGACCCGCTGCGGGTCGCCGCCGATTGCGCGGCCCGGCTTCGCGGGACGACGGCACAGGTCGGCGAACTCGTCCTGCTCTCCCGGCGCGGGGACGAACCGATGGGGGTCCGGGCCACGGTCGCACTCGGCACGGGGGAGCTGCGCTGGGTGCCCGACACCGCCGACACCGCCGACACCGCCGACACCCCCGATGACCTCCCGCACGCGGAGGAGACCGCCCGGCGCGTGGCCGCCGCCCTGGACGACGGTGTGGTCCATGTCGCCGGCTCCCGCCGCATGGGCTGCGCACTGCCCGGCGCCGACCTCGACCTCGTCGCGGCGCTGCCGGGCACCGCCGACACGGCGGCGGTCCGGGACAAGGTGACGGCCGCGCTGCCGGAGGCCACCCGTGTACGGGAGGTGACCGGCGCCCGTGTGCCGGGACTGCGCTTCCGCGTCGGCGGTCTCGACGTCGACCTCGTCGTCGTCGCCACCGGAGGCCACGACCCAGCCGAGGCAGTGCCCTGCCGCGCCGAACTCGGCGAGGCCGCCGCCGTGGCGCTGAGCGCCGTCAGCGATGCCGACGCGATCCTCGGACTCGCCGGTGACCACGACCGTTTCGCGGTTCTCGCCCGCGACGTCAAAGCCTGGGCCAGGGCGCGCGGCCTGGACTGCGCGCCCTTCGGCGGCCTGCCCGGCCTGGCCTGGGCGCTGCTCGCCGCCCGCACCGTCCACGACGCCCCGGGCCTGGCCGGGGCCGAGCTGCTCCGGCACTTCTTCGCCACCTGGGCCGCCTGGGACTGGCGTCAACCGGTGGGCGCCGCCGGGCAATCGGGCCCCGCGGTCTCCATCGCCACCCCCACCGAGCCCGTCCGTCCTTGCACCGAGCAGGTCGGCCCGGCCGGCCGCGACCTGCTCGCCCAGGAGCTCTATCGCGCGTGGGAACTGCTGGATGCCGCGGCCGGCACGGGCGCCGCTGCCCGGCCGGCCCTCACCGCCCCGCCACCGCTCCACCGCCGGCACGCGGCCTGGGTGGTGCTGGCCGTCCACGGCGCGACGGAAGCGGAGTTCGAGGACACCCTCGGCCGGGTCCGGGGCCGCGTCCGCGCGCTCCTCACCGCGCTGGAGGACGCCGGCACCGGCGGCGTCCACGCCTGGCCCCGGCCCTTCCGTACCGGCCCTCGTTCCGCCCACTACGCCGTCGGCCTCGGCCCCGCCCCGCCCGACGCGGCCGGCCTCGCCGGGATCACCGCCGCGTGGAGCCGCGGCCTGTCCGGCGTCGAGGTGACCCGGGTGGAGGGCGGCGCCGTACCGACGCTGCGGTGAGGGCGGCCGCTCGGCGCGGTCAGACGGCCGTGAACTCGACGATGCCGATGTCCCCCGCCGTGCGCACCGCCGTCCCCCGCAGGCATCGTTGTCGTGCGCAGCGCCACGGGGTCACCAGGGCCGCCGACCGGCGCAGGGAAACGTCCTGCTGCTCCTCGCCCGCCATCAGCGACTGCCTCTCCTCGCGACCGGCCGGCCGGCCTCGCCCCGATAGGCGTGCCTGCCACGCGAATTACGCCGGCCGGGTCGCGCAGTGGGCACGAAACGGTTGCGGTCGCCGCCGATTGCGGCGCCGCCGGCGGGGGTCGGGCAGCATGACCGGGCATGGAGCGAGACCGGTACGTCGACTTCCTGCGGGCCCTGGCGATCTGCATGGTCGTGCTCGGCCACTGGCTGATCACCGCCCTCGTCCGGGAGCCGGGCGGGGGCATCGTGGCGCCCGAGCTCCTGGCGGAGATCCGCTGGACGCAGTGGCTGACCCTGGGCTTCCAGATCATGCCGCTGTTCTTCCTCGCCGGCGGCCACGCGGCGGGCGGCTCCTGGGTCCGTACCCGGGCCGCGGGTGGCACGGCGGCGCCCTGGGTGGCCCGAAGGGCCCTGCGCCTGCTGCTGCCCGCGGCCGCCTACTGCGGGCTGGTGCTGCTCGCCGTCGCGATCTGCTCGGTGGCCGGGGTGGACCGGCACACGCTCGAGCTCGCGGGGTGGGCGATGGCCATGCAGTTCTGGTTCCTCCCGGTGTATCTGCTGCTCAGCGCCCTGACCCCGGTGCTGCACGCGGCACACCGGCGCTGGGGATCGTGGGTCCCGGCCGTGCTGGGCGCGGTCGCGGTGACCGCGAGCGTCTCGGCTTCCACCCGGCCGGTCGACTACGTACTGGTCTGGTGCGTGGCGTACCAGCTCGGGTTCTGCTGGCGCGACGGCCAGTTGACGCGCCGGCGCGCTGCTGCGATGGCGGCAGGCGGCGCTGCGGCCTTCACAGCGCTGATCACGCTCGGGCCGTACCCGGTGAGCCTGATCCGGGTCACCGGGGAGGCCGTCAGTAACACCGACCCGCCGTCGCCCGCGATGCTGGCCTGGGTCGTGGCCCAGGCCGGCGGCTGCCTGCTGGCCGCGCCGGCCGTCCGGCGGGCACTGGAGGGCGCACGCGTCGGGCGGGCGGTCGGATTCCTGGGCGGCGCGAGCATGACCCTGTATCTGTGGCACATGCTGCCTGTGCTGCTCGCCGCGGTGTTCTACCTTGTCGGCCTCGCCCCAGGCGCCGCCTTCGGCACCGCCGCCTGGTGGGCCCTGCGCGTGCCCTGGCTGCTGGTGCTCGCGGTGTTCCTGGCGGGCGTGCTGGCGGCACTGCGGCCGCTGGAACGCGTGCTGGCCCGCCTGTTCGGCGCCGTCGCCCCACCCGCCGTCGCCCGCCACGACCGCCCCGCCCTCCTCTGGACCGGCCTCGCCCTCAGCACGGCCGCCCTCGCGTACTGGTCCGTGCACGGACTCGCCCCCGGCGGGGGTTTCGCCGCCCTGCCCGCCCTCGCCTTCGCCCTCGGGGCGACACTGCTTGCGCTGCCCCACCGCGCGGCACCGCGCACGCCCGCCGAGGGGGAGCCGGTGACGCCCGCGGAGGAGGCCGCCTGACGCTGCACGTGAGCGTTTTCAGCTTCGCGACTCCAGGGTGAGAACGGCCTTGGCGACTGACGTCATGCGGTGGGGGCTGATGCGGGCTCCGGCCGGCCAGTCCGGGGGCCCGAGAGAATTCGGCAAGGAAGCTCAGGAGCAGGGCGGTTCGGTCTGTGTACGCGATGGCCTCGCCAGGCGGCCGGTGCGGTTTCCCGTGCAGGACGCCACGGCGGATGTCGCTCTTGCTTGTGCCATGGAGGTTCCTCGGCTCGGCCCACACAGGGCTGGCCAGACCACTCACGCAGTAGTCACCGGAGAGCCGGATGACCGGGGAAACCGCCATGTCCGGTTCGGCGGGAGGCCGCGCGGAACAGGACTCGCCCCACGGCGAGCACCTCACCGCGCGGCCGACCCAACCGCCTGGCTTCACCAGTTCAAACGACTGAGGATCCGCTACGAACGCCGCGCCGACCTTCACCAGAGCCTCTTGGAACTCGCCTGCAGCATCATCTGCCTCCGACGACTCCGCACGTCATTCTGAAACGATCAGTTAAGGCCTGTGCGCGGTGGTGAGGAAGTCCATGACGAGCGGGCTGGCGTGGGCGCGGCACTCCTCGAAGTAGGCGTGCCGGCCATCGGGGATCAGGTGCAGCCGGGCGCCGGGGATGCGGTCGGCGAGCAGGGGTGCGTTGGCGGTGGGGTTGAGCAGGTCGGCGGTTCCGTGGATGACCAGGGTGGGAGCGCTGATGTCCGGCAGGAGGTGCCAGGCGTTGTGCTGGTTGCTGGCCACGAGGTGGCGGCGCCGGGCGTGCGCGGGCATGTGAGGGTCGCCGAGCGTGTGGTGCGGGCCGGGATGGGATGCGAGCCATTGGGGGGTGTACATCAGCTCCAGCAGGGCCTGTTGCGCGGCTCCGGGCTGAGGTTGCGCCAGGGCTTTGCGGACGTCGTTGTCGCGTTCGACGCTGTGGGGGCCGCCGGGTGAGGTGCAGCCGAGGACCAAGGCGCCTACCCGGTGGGGGTGGCGGACCGCGAGCTGCTGGGCCACTCGTCCGCCCATGGACGTGCCGTAGACGTCAGCCCGGTCGATGCCGAGTTCGTCAAGGACTGAGATGACGTCACGAGCGAACAGGTCGGTGCTGTGGGGGGCGTCGGGCTTGTCGCTGTCGCCCGTGCCGCGGTAGTCGAGCGTGAGGGTGCTGCGAGCAGGATGGAAGTCGGTACGAACCGCGTCCCACCAGTGGTGGTTGCTGGCCTGACCCGCCAGCAGCACCAACGGCGCGCCCTGACCACGGAGTTGGTAGGCGATGCGGGTTCCGTCCGGTGTCACGGCGTACGTCAAAGGCTTCCTTGCTCCCGTGCTGTCGGGCGGACTGCCCGCGTTGCCCCGGGCCTGAGCTACGGCGAAGCCGGGGCGATCGTTTCGATGTGCTTCGTCGCCACCGGTCGTACCGGGCGATCTCAAAGGTCAGTATGGCCGGCGGCAGACGGCTCGGGCGGCCGGGAGCCGGAAGACGTACCGGCCCGGCCCTCAGACGCCCGCTGCCACCGCGGCGCCCAGCGCCAGCAGGACGACGCCGGTGGCCACGCTGAGTCCCCGCAGGACGGTCGGCTTCGACGCCAGGTCGCGCCCTCGGCTGACGGCCCAGGTGAGCAACATGTACCAGGAGGCGCTGACGAGCGCCCACACGACTCCCAAGGCGACGGTCGACAGGAACACCGGGCCCTTCGCGGTCACGAACTGGGGCAGCACCGAGATGGCGAACACACCCGCCTTGGGGTTGCCGAGGTTGGTGCTCAGGCCGGTGAGATATCCACTCGCGAAGCCGGTGCTGCGCTCGCCCTCGTCGGTCGGGGTGGTGGACACGGTGGTGTTGAACGTGGTCCGTAGCGTCTTCACCCCGAGGTACATCAGCACGATCCCGCCTGCGATCCGGAGCGCCGCGTACGCGGTGGGGCTGGCCAGCAGGACGGCGGAGAGACCGGCCGCGGCAGCCGTGGACCACAGCACGAAGCCGGTGGCATTGCCCGCGAGCGTGCCTTGGAGCGTACGTTGGCCGCCTTCCAGAACCTGCCGGATCATCAGGGCTGCACTCGCGCCGGGCAGCATCGCCAGCAGCAAGGTGGTGGCGATGAAAACGGGCACATGCGTGGGCATGGGAAAGGAACCCCTTCTGGGGACAGCGGCCGATGGGTGTACACCACCAGGCTTCCTGCCTCACGCTCCTAAGAGAAGTTAAAAAAGAAGGGTGCAGCGTTAGGATTAGTGAATGGTGGTGGATCCGGGACAGCTGCGACTTCTGACGTTGATCGAGCGGCACGGCTCCCTGACGGCGGCGGCTCACGCACTCCAACTCACGCCCGCCGCGGTCACCCAGCAGGTGGCGAAGGCCGAGCGCGACTGGCAGGTGCCGCTGGTCATCCGTGGTCCTCGCGGGGCAACGCTCACCGCGGCCGGTGCGCTGCTCGCCTCCCACGGTCATACTGTCGAGGAGGCATCGGACAAGGCCGAGGCGGAACTCGCCGCATTGCTCGGCCACTTGTCGCTCCGTCTAAGGATCGGGACGTTCCAGGCGGCTGCCCTGCACCTGCTGCCACCGGCCCTGACGACTCTGCGACACCGCCATCCGGGCGCCGACGTCTCCGTCGTGGACGTGGGGTCCGCACGCGGAGCGGCCGAGATCAGCGCGGGGCGCCTGGACGTGGCCATCGTCGCGTCCTGGGGCACGCCGCTCGCCCCGCCCCCACATGTACGGGCCCACCCGCTCCTGTTGGACCCGATGGTCGTGGTCCTCCCCGATGACCATCCGCTGGCCACCGGGCAGCCCGCGGACACCGAACTTCACCTGGAACAGTTGCGCGACGAATCGTGGGTCTCCATCCTGGCCGGTCATGCCGCCCGCGAACAGTTCCACGACGCCGCCCGCGAGGCCGGTTTCACTCCCACCGTGCGGTTCGAGACCGAGTCGTACGACGTCGCCCAGGCCCTCGTCGGCACGGGCATCGCGGTGGCCCTGGTCTCGCGCCTGGCCCTGACCCATGCGCCCGGCACGACCCATCGCGAACTGGCCCACCCCAGGCCCCACCGCCAGCTCTACGCCGTGACCAAGGCCGACGCCAGCCTCACACCACTCGCGGACATGCTCATCGACCTCCTGCGTGATGTCGCCCGCGACATCACCGCGACCTGGGAGGCTCCCCCGCAAGAAGGGCAACGCTCGTCGAACGCACCGCACGGAGCCCGAAAATCCCCCGGTTCCGCATCGACGTCGCCTGGCTCTGAATGAGGTTCCCCCTGTGAGCTGGACGGCCTGATCCTGGGACGGAAGGTCCCGGAGGAAGCAGGTCAAGGTAGCCCGTCGCCGGACCTGGTCGGTCGCGACTTCACCGTTGCGGAGCCGGGCGCCAAGCTGGTCTCGGACATCACCTACCTGCCCACGCCGGTCGGCTGGTGGTGACCATGAGCATGGGTGCCCACTCAAACAGGCACTCCGCCAGTATCGTTCCTCCGTTCACGGTTCGATCAGCCCGGCCCGGATCGCGTACCGGGTGAGTTCCAGACGGTCGCGCAGGCCGGCACCCGCATGGCGGGCCGCGTTGGTCAGGCCTTCCTGGGCGACCCGGTAGAGGACCAGCTCGGTCTGCTCGCCCATGGCCGGCAGGTCGGGGTCGAGGCGCAGGCCCACCCCCAGTGCCGGGGAGGTGAACTCGGCGGTCAGCGCCCGCAGTGCGCTGGGCAGGCCGAGTTCCTCCAGGACACCGGGCCGCAGGCGGCGCGCGATGTGGCGGATCTCCTCCAGGCTCCCGCGGGTGGTCTCGCGGACCTGGTGCAGCTCCTCGCGCAACGGGCCGGGCGCCAACTCGGTGACGTGCTTGAGCTGCAGCAGCACCGCGGTGAGCGTCTGCCCGACCTCGTCGTGGAGCTCCTGGGCGATGCGCTGCCGCTCGGCCTCCTGGCCGGACAATACGCGGGCGCTGCCGGCGGCCTGTTCGCTCTCCAGCCGGTCGAGCATGGTGTTGAACGTCGTGATCAGCTCGGCGACCTCGCCGTGCCCGGCGGCCGCCGTCCGGCTGCCGGGTCGCAGCAGGTCCGCCGCCATGGCACGGGTCAGCCGGCGCAGCGGGGCCAGCCCGACCCGGAGCAGCACGGCGTTGGCGACCAGCATCGCGACCAGTCCCGCCACGACCACCGCCGCCTCGGCCGGCAGGACGGGGGAGGAGACCGTGACCGGCCCCAGCAGCAGCATCGTCGCCACCACCAGCACGACGGCGTTGAGCAGGAGGATCCGCCAGAACAGCGACACGGCCCAAGGGCCTCCTCTCGGGGGAACGCGCGGGCACCGGGCTCCCGCCTCAGTGCGCGCGGCGCGGGGTCAGTCCCCGGCGACGGGGGTCGGGGTCCGCTCCGGCTCCGAGCCGGTCTCGCGCGCCGGGGCGCGGCGCCCCGCCAGCGCCCGGGCCAGCGGCTCGGTGTAGCGGGCCGTCAGCGGACCGAAGACCACCAGCAGCAGGACGTACGCCGTGGCCAGCGGGCCCAGCGCGGGCTCGATGCCGGCCGTCACCCCCAGCCCCGCGATGACGATGGAGAACTCGCCCCGCGCCACGAGCGCGCCGCCCGCCCGCCACCTGCCGCGCACCGCGACCCCGGCGCGGCGCGCCGCCCAGTACCCGGTGGCGATCTTAGTGAGCGCGGTGACGACCGCCAGCGCCAGCGCCGGCAGCAGGACCGGCGGGATGCTGGCCGGGTCGGTGTGCAGGCCGAAGAAGACGAAGAACACGGCCGCGAACAGGTCACGCAGCGGGCTCAGCAGCGAGTGGGCGCCCTCGGCGACCTCCCCGGACAGCGCGATGCCGACCAGGAACGCGCCCACCGCCGCCGACACCTGCAGCTGCTGGGCGATGCCCGCCACCAGCAGCGTCAGACCCAGCACGACGAGCAGCAGCTTCTCCGGGTCGTCACTGGAGACGAACCGGGAGATGACGCGCCCGAAGCGGACCGCGACCAGCAGCACCAGGCCCGCGGCGCCCAGCGCCACGGCCAGCGTCACACTGCCCGCCGCCCAGCCGACACCGGCCAGCAGGGCGGTGAGGATCGGCAGGTACACCGCCATCGCCAGGTCCTCCAGGACCAGGATGCTCAAGATGACCGGCGTCTCGCGGTTGCCGAGCCGCCCGAGGTCACCCAGCACCTTGGCGATGACCCCGGACGAGGAGATCCAGGTGACGCCCGCCAGCACCACCGCCGCCACCGGGCCCCAGCCCAGCAGCAGCGCCGCCACCGCGCCGGGCAGGGCGTTGAACGCGATGTCGACCAGGCCCGACGGGTACTGCGTCCGCAGGTTCCCGATCAGGTCGCTCGCGGTGTACTCCAGGCCGAGCATCAACAGCAGCAGGATGACGCCTATCTCGGCCCCGATCGCCACGAACTCCTCGCTGGTGCCCAGCGGGAGGATCCCGCCCTCGCCGAAGGCGAGGCCGGCCAGCAGGTAGAGGGGGATGGGGGAGAAGCGCAACCGGCCGGCGACCCGGCCGAGCAGGCCCAGACCGAGGATGATGGCGCCGAATTCGATGAGGAAGACCGCGGAGTGCAAGGGCTCACTCCCGCCCGAGTATCGCGGCGGCGGCCTCGACACCCTCACGGGTGCCGATCACGATCAGCGTGTCGCCGCCCGACAGGCGGAAGTCCGGTGCGGGGGAGGGGATGGCGTCCGCCCTGCGCAGCACCGCGACGATGGAGGCGCCGGTGTCCGTGCGCATCCGCGTCTCGCCGAGCAGGCGTCCGTTCCAGTGCGAGGTCGCGGACAGCTCGATCCGCTCCGCGACCAGACCGAGGTCGGTGGTGTGCAGCAGGTTCGGGCTGTGGTGCGTCGGCATCAGCGCGTCGATCAGCGACATCGCCTCGGCCCCGGTCAGCCGCAGCGACTGCGCGCACGCGTCCGGGTCGTCGACGCGGTACACGTTCACCGTCCGCGATCCGTCGCGGTGGGCGACCACCGACAGATGGCGCCGGTCCCGCGTGGTGAGGTCGTACCGGACACCGATGCCCGGCAATGGCGTCGTGCTCATCCGCGGAGCAGGCACAGCTCGATTCCCTTCACGGACGGCGCGCCGCCGCCCGGTTCCTTGTCCGTTTCGCCCCCCAGTGGATCCTCATCCTTTCATCCGGCGAACCGGGCCGATATGGGTGCTGACACCCATCGGGGCCCCTGTGACGCTCCCCACACCCGGGCGGAGAGGGCCGGTGGAACCGGTGCCCTACCTGAGCGCAGCCTTATGTGTTCTTGAAGATCCGCTCCGGACCGGCGAGTTCTCCGCCCGGGGCGCCTAGGGTCGCAGTGCCCGGCACGCCGCGTTCCGACGTGCCCGGTGGAAGTCCCGTCGTCCGGAGGTACCCCCGAGCATGAGTTCCCACAGGAAACGACACCGCGCCCGCCGGGCCCCCTCGGCGCGGTCCTGGCCGCTGGCCGCCGCGGTGGCGACGGTCGCCGCGGGCGCCCTGGTCGGGGCCGGTGCGCAGTTCGGGAACGGCGCCGGCGGCAAGGACCGGGCCTCCCTGGCGGCCGGCGACCGGGAGAGCGACGACCCTGTCGCGTCCGACGCCCGCCCGGAGACCGCGAGCCCGGCGCCGACGACCGCGAGCCCCAGCGCTTCCGCCACCCCGGAGCGGCGCAAGCCGGCCTCGCGGCAGACCCGCACACCGCGGCCCTCCGCCACGCCGGCCCGCACGGCGGCACCGTCACCGGCGAAGACGACCGTCGCGGCACAGCCCACCCGGTCCGACGGCGACGACTCGGTGGTCGAGGAGATCGTCCGGCTGGTCAACGAGGAGCGCGCCTCGGCCGGATGCCGTCCGGTGACGCTGGAGAAGCGGCTCACCGAGGCCGCGCAGGACTACACGGACGTGATGGCCCGCTCGGGTGTCCTCTCCCACACCGGGCCCGACGGGTCCACCATGGCCGGGCGCGTCGAGGCGGCCGGCTACCAGTGGTCGACCCTCGGCGAGAACATAGCTGTGGGCCAGCGGACCGCCGCCGACGTGATGGACGCCTGGATGCACAGCGAGGGGCACCGGGCGAACATCCTCAACTGCAGCTTCGAGCAGATCGGAGTCGGCGTGAACACCTCGTCCGACGGTCCCTGGTGGACCCAGGACTTCGGCACACCCCGCTGAACCGCCGACCGGTCGGCCGGCTGGAGCGGCCGGCCGGCCTCAGACCGGGTGCGGGTGACGCCTCGCGCGTCGGGCCGCCTTCCTTCCCCCCACAGGCGGCCCGCCGGCGAGCCCGAGCGTCACCCGCACCCTCGCCCCGCCCAGCGGGCCCCTGGTGATCTCCATGCCGCCTTCCGCGGCGGCCGCCGTCCGCTGCACGATGTCCAGGCCGAGGCCCGTGGAGCCGCCGACGCTCACCCCGCGGGCCCGGGCGGTGTCCGGGTCGCTGATCCCCGGCCCCGCGTCGTCCACCGTGAGCAGCACCGCCCGGGCGCCGCGCTCCACCCGCACCGCCAGCGCCGTGCCCTGCGGGGTGTGCCTGAACACGTTGCCGATCAACGCGTCGACGACCGCCGCGAGGTCGTCCTCGCCGAGCGGGACCGCGGTCGCCTCCGCCGTCGCCTCCAGACGGCACTCCCGCCCCTGCTGCGCCGCCAGGACGGACCAGAACTCGACCCGCCCGCGCACCACGGCCGACGCGTCGCACCGCTGCGCGCGGCCCTGGCGGTCGGACGGGGCCGACAGCGGTGTACGGGCCGCGTCGATGATCGAGTCCAGCTCGCTCTCCAGGTGCGCGATCGCGGCCTCCAGGTCCTCGCCCCGGTAGCCGGGGACCTGCGCGGCGATCCGCTCGGCCTCCAGCTGCAACCGGGTCAGCGGGGTCCGCAGGCGGTGCGAGAGGTCCGCGACCAGCTCCCGTTCCGTGGCGAGCAGTTCGACGACCCGGTCGGCCATCGTGTTGAACGCCGCCCCGGCCTCCTGCAGTTCGGGCGGCCCGGCGGGGGCGACGCGGATGCCCAGTTCCCCGGCGCCGAGCGAGCGCGAGGCACGGGACAGGCCCTGGGAGGCGCGCACGACGCGCGCGCCCAGCCGGTCCGCGACCAGCACCGACCCGGCCACCAGGCCCAGTGCCAGCAGCGCCATCATCGCCCAGGACGCCTTCACCCCGCGGTCCAGGTCCGCGCGGGGGACGAAGGCCTCCACCACCGCCACCCGGTCCCGGGCCAGGATCACGGGCTGGAGGTAGACCCAGCCGGCGGGGGTGTCCGAGGCCACCGTCCGGCGTCCGTCGGCCGCCCGGTCGAGGGCCTCCTGGGAGGCGCGCACCGTCCCGACCACCTGCCCGTCCGGCAGCCGTACGCTCAGGTGGTCCCCCGAGTCCAGCCCGGCCACCACCTGCTGGACGTCCGCGGGCCGCGTGGTGAGGGCCAGCACCG
The DNA here is from genome assembly GCF_965342435.1 of Actinacidiphila sp. bgisy160. Classification (GTDB taxonomy): domain Bacteria; phylum Actinomycetota; class Actinomycetes; order Streptomycetales; family Streptomycetaceae; genus Actinacidiphila. The sequence goes on from NZ_CBDRCM010000042.1 coordinate 55,988, forward strand.
GCGCCAGCGCCGCGGCCCGCTGCTCGGCGACCGTGGTCGCCCGCGAACGGGCCTCGGACTGCACCAGCAGCGCCAGCGGGATCAGGAAGGACAGCGCCACCATCGACGTCACCGCCAGCGCCACCCCGGCCAGGGCGCGTCTCATCGCGGCGTCACCAGCTTGATGCCGACTCCCCGGACGGTGTGCAGGTAGCGCGGCTGCGAGGCCCGCTCGCCCAGCTTGCGGCGCAGCGCCGACAGATGGACGTCGATAGTCTGGTCCTCCACGTACGCCTGCTGCCACACGTCCGCCAGGATGCGGCTGCGCGGCACCACCCGGTCCGCGTGCTCCGCCAGATAGGCGAGCAGATCGAACTCCCGGCGCGTCAGCCGCAGTTCCCGCCCGTCGTGGTACGCCACCCGGGCGGGTGCGTCGATCACCAGACCACCCACCCGCAGCGCGCCGGCCGCGCCCTCCGGCGCCGGAACCTGTGTCTGCGCCGGCGTCATCGACGACCGGCGCAGCACCGCCGTCAGACGGGCCACCAACTGGCCCCCGGAGAACGGCTTCACGAGGTAGTCGTCGGCGCCCGCGTTCAGCAGCCGGATCACCTCGCTGTCGTCGTCGCGCGCGGTGGTGACGAGGACGGGCACCCGCGAGATGCCGCGCAGCATCCGCAGTACGTCCACCCCGTCGAGGTCCGGCAGGCCGAGGTCAAGCACCACGGCGTCCGGGGGGCGCTGCGCCGCCTGCCGCAGCGCCTCGAAACCGAGGGCCGAGCTGCGCACCATGTGGCCGTGCGCGGTCAGCACCTCGACCAGCCTCGCGCGTATCGCGGGGTCGTCCTCGACCAGGAGTACGGATGCCATGGGCAGGGACAGTAGCCGGTCGGGAAAGATGGCGGGGTGCCCCGGTACCTGCGCTACGTCGTCATATGGCTCTCCTGCACCGCGGTCAGCGTGACCGCGGTCATGCTCACCGTGGGCTTCGTCGTGGGCTCCACACGCCCGACGCCGCCCGTGGCGCGGGACATCCCCGAGAGCGCGCTCGCCGGCAGCAGCCCGTCCGCCGCGCCGCCCTCCCCGTCGCGCTCCGCGCCGGCGTCCTTCGCCGCCAAGCGCACCCCCAGCCCCACCGTGCGCCGGCCGACCCCGACCCCGGTCCGGCCGGCCACCACCGCGCCCCCCGCCCCGCGCGCCCCCCGCCCGTCCGCCACGCCCGCCGACTGCGGGACCGGCGGCGCCGGGGTGCACACCCTGCAGTCCCAGGGCGGCCAGGCCTCCGTGCGCTTCGGTGAGGACGCCGTGTGCCTCGTGTCCGCCGTGCCCGCCAGCGGGTTCACCGTCTCCACCAGGCGGGACGGGGCGCAGCAGCTGACGGTGACCTTCTCCGGGGACCGGCACCGCTCCGAGATCGTCGCCACCACCACCCCGCAGAGCAAGGCGACCATACGCGAGGTGTCCTGGTGACCTGGCGCGGTCGGCGACCGGGATACCGGGTGCCATGCGTGTCGCCGTGACGCCGAGGTCAGGCGGACTTCGCTACGGTCAGCAGTGCGGCTGCGTCTTCGATGGCCTGAAGGTCGTGGCGGGCGGGCGGTACCAGGAGCAGGTCGCCGGTCATGGCCTCCCACACATCGTCGCCGCTGCGCAGCCGTACCCGGCCCCGCAGCACCAGGACGGTGGCCTCGCCGGGGCTTTCGTGTTCGGCCAGGATGGTGCCGGCGGTCAGGGCGATGAGTGTCTGGCGCAGGGTGTGTTCGTGGCCGCCGTAGAGGGTCTCGGCGCTGCGGCCCGTGGACGAAGCCGCGGCCCGCTCCAGGTGCTCGCGGGCCTTCGCTTCCAGGGAGAGCTTCTGCATGGCGCGGTTGCCGTTTCTGTGTCGGAGAGCTTGCGTGGACTCGGCTCAGTAGCGGACGCCGATACGGCGCCAGCGGCGCCCGCTCGTGCCGGGCTCGGTGGGGTGGGCGGCGGTGCGAGAGCGGTAGAGAACGAACGGCCGCCACAAGTACCACAGCGGGACGCTCCAGGCGTGCACCAGCCGGGTGAAGGGCCACACGGCGAGGATGGCCCAGGCGGAGGTGGCATGGACCTGGTAGATCAGCGGGGCGTGGGAGATCGCGGCCACATCCGGGTTGCCTGCGAACAGGCCACGGAACCACAACGCCACGCTCTGACGGTAGTCGTAGCCGGCACCGAGGAGGTCGATGCCCATGGTGGGGATGATGCCGAGCACGATGACGACGGCGAGCAGGATGAGGGCCACCCAGTCGACGGGGCTGGTGGTGGCACGGACCTTGGGCACGGTCGTGCGGCGGAAGGCGAGGATCACCACGCCGAAGAGGACGGCGAGCGCGGCGACGGTGCCGCCGATGGAGGAGAACCAGCGGTAGGTGTCCTCGGGGATACCGAGCCACTGGGTGAACGACTCGGGGACGAGGATGCCCATGACGTGGCCGGCGATGGCCGCGAAGGTGCCGTAGTGGAAGAGTGGTCCACCCCATTTCAGCAGGCGGCGCTCCTGCAACTGGGTGGAGCGGCTGGTCCAGCCGAACTGGTCGTAGCGCCAGCGCCAGACATGGCCGACGACGAGGGTGACCAGGGCGAGGTAGGGCAGGATGACCCACCACCACAGGTCCCGGGAACTCATCGGCCCTCCTTCGCGCTCAGGAACGCTCTGTGCGTCGGGTATGCGGACGGTGTCGGGTGTCCGGGCGGGGCGATCGGGTCCAGTCCGGTCCGCTCCGGCGGGCCGAAGGGCTCCAGGCCGACATGTTCGCCCGGTGGTCCCTCGGCGGCCAGCCGTCGCCAGGCGTCGCGCTCGTGGCGGGCCGGTTCGGGCAGCCTGCCGCAGAGGGTGTCCAGGACATCGGCGTAGGGGGCGGAGTGCTCGTGGAGCGCCTGCCGGAGGAGTTCGAGTCCGGCCCGGCACTGCAGCAGGATGCGATGGCCGGGTTCGGGGGCGAGGGCGGCGAACTCCAGGATCAGCGGCAGGAAGTCCGGCAGCTCCGTCTCGGGTGGTTCGTGGCCGGCCTGGCGGTAGGTGTGTTTGAGGGCGAGCAGGGCCATGCCGCGGGCACGGGTGTCGCCGTGCCGGTAGTAGGTCAGGTGCAGACTGCGGCGGCGGGTGTGGTCGAAGGTGTCCACGTACCGTTGGGCGGCTTCGGTGAGGGGCAGGCGCCGCAGGTGGTCGCAGGCGTTGGCCAGCCGGGTACGGTCGGCCGGGGCGGCGACGGCGGGGAGCGCGGCGACGACGTCACCGAGGCAGGCGGGCATCGCCTCGTCCGGGTAGCGCAGCAGGACCGAGGCGATGCGGTGCACCAGGGGTGTGTCGGCTGACGGGTGGCGGGTGCGGCGGCGGGCGATCATCGGCCGCTCCCGTCGCCGAAGAGGCCGGGGGCCCGGCCGGTGCCGTTCCAGCCGAGGAGGTTGAAGCGGACCTTTCCGTCGCTGTCGCGGAACTGGCTGCCGCCGCCTGACGGGTTCAGGCCGGGCAGGGGCGGCGGTGCGGGGGTGAGCCGGTCTTCGTCGTGGGCGGCGAGGTTGGACACGCCGCCGGGGTAGTCGAGGGAGCAGTGCTGGGCCATGAGGGCGCCGGAGCCCTCGGCGTGCACCCGGGGGATGACGTAGCGGTCGTCGTACTTGGCGATGGCCAGCAGCCGGTACAGGTCCTCGATGTCCTGGGCGCCTGCGCCGACCTGGCCGAGCAGATCCTGGTCGGGCGGGTCGCCGAGCTGCTGCGCGCGCATGTGGACGCGCATCGCGGTCAGTTTGCGCAGCACCCCGTCCACCACGGTGGTGTCGCCGGCGGTGAAGAGGTTGGCCAGGTACTCCATGGGGATGCGCAGGGCATCGATGGCGGCGAACACACGGTCGGGGTCGTCGTCGTGGTAGCCGGTGGCGTGCACGGCGTCCGTGACCGGGGACAGCGGCGGGACGTACCAGACCATGGGCATGGTGCGGTACTCCGGGTGCAGCGGCAGCGCCACCCGGTGCTTCTTGATCAGCGCGTACACCGGGGAGCGGCGGGCGGCCTGGATCCAGTCGTGGGCGATGCCCTCACGCTCTGCCGCCGCCCGCACCTCGGGGTCCTCGGGGTCGAGGAAGACCGACAGCTGTGCCTCGTACAGGTCCTTGTCGTCCTTGACGGAGGCGGCCTGGAGGACGGCGTCGGCGTCGTACAGCATCACGCCGAGATGACGCAGCCGGCCCACGCAGGTCTCGGAGCAGATGGTGGGCTGCCCGGCCTCGAGGCGCGGGTAGCAGAAGGTGCGCTTCTCGGCCTTGCCGGTGCGGTGGTTGAAGTACACCTTCTTGTACGGGCAGCCGGAGACGCAGAACCGCCAGCCGCGGCAGCGGTCCTGGTCGACCAGGACGATGCCGTCCTCCTCGCGCTTGTACATCGCCCCCGACGGGCAGGAGGCGACGCAGGAAGGGTTGAGGCAGTGCTCGCAGATCCGCGGGAGATAGAACATGAACGCGTGCTCGAACTCCATTCGGACCCGCTCCGCCATTCCCTTCAGGTTCGGGTCGGCGGTGGCGTACTCGGCGGCTCCGGCGAGGTCGTCGTCCCAGTTCGGGCCGTGCACGGGGCGCATGTCGCGGCCGGTGAGCTGGGACTTGGGGCGGGCGCTGGGGAAGCTGTCGGACAGCGGGGCGGTGGTCAGGCTCTGGTAGTCGTAGGTCCACGGTTCGTAGAAGTCGTCGAGCGAGGGGAGCTCGGGGTTGTAGAAGATGGTGGCCAGTTTGCGCAGTCGGCCGCCGGCCTTGAGTTTCAGCCTGCCCCGGCGGTTCAGGGTCCAGCCGCCCCTCCACTTCTCCTGGTCCTCAGAGGTCGTTAAGTCCGTTTCTGGTAGCGGCCTCGTCCGGGCTGGGTGAGGAAGCCTTGGCGGGTGAGGCGTCCGAGACGGCAGTCGGAGTGGAAGCAGTGGTTGGTGCCCGCCCCCATCGCGATCATCGAACGGCCCCCCGTCCGCTCCGCGTTGCGGGCGAACTCCCGCGCCACCCGGGCGGCCGCCTTCGCCGGCACGGAGGTGATCGCTTCCTGCCAGGCCGGCGTGCAGGGCGCGTCGGCATCGTCGTACCCCGTCGGCCACTCGCCCGGCAGGCCCTCGCGGGCCACGCCGTACTGGGCGAGCACCAGGTCGAAGACGGTGGTCACCAGGTGGCCGCCGACCCGCACCGCTGGCACACCGCGCCGCAGCACCCCGCCGGACTCGCCGGGCCCGGCGTCGAAGCGCGGCAGGTCGACGGCCGGCGTCTCGCCGTCCGGTCGCCCGTGCAAGGACAGCAGCGGATCCGCGCCTTCCAGGTTCAGGTTCCACCGAGGGCCACCGTCCGGGGACGTCCAGCGGAAACCCAGCGACCCGTTCGGCACCACCGGCTGCCCCGTACGGGCGTCCAGCAGCACCGTCTTGAACTCGGCCGCCTCCTCCTCACCGTTCCGGCCGGGCAGGTCGGCGGCGGAGAGGAACTTCTCCGGCACGTACCCGCCGCCTTCGCGCTCACGCAGCCGCACCAGGAACGGCAGGTCGGTGTACGTCCTGGCGTACTCGGTGAAGTACGGCACCTGCCGGTCGCGGTAGAACTCGGTCAGGATCACGTGCCCCATGGCCATCGCCAGCGCGCCGTCCGTGCCCGGGGCCGCCGCCAGCCAGTCGTCGGCGAACTTGGTGTGGTCCCCGTAGTCCGGGGAGACCACCACGACCTTCTGCCCCTTGTAACGGGCCTCGGTCATGAAGTGCGCGTCCGGGGTGCGCGTGATCGGCAGATTGGTGCCCCACACGATCAGGTAGCCGGCGTTCCACCAGTCGCCGGACTCGGGCACGTCCGTCTGGTCGCCGAACACCTGCGGTGAGGCCATCGGCAGGTCGGCGTACCAGTCGTAGAAGGAGGAGATCGTGCCGCCGATCATCGACAGGTACCGGGTGCCGGCCGCGTAGGACGCCATCGACATCGCCGGGATCGGGGAGAACCCCACGATCCGGTCCGGACCGTACCGCTTGACGGTGTGGACCTGTGCCGCCGCCACCAGTTCGGTGACCTCGCGCCAGTCGCAGCGCACGAACCCGCCCTTGCCCCGGGCTCGCTTGTAGGCGGCGCACCGCCGCGGGTCCGAGGTCAGCCACCGCCACGCCTCCACCGGGTCCGCGTGCCGGGCCTTCGCCTGCCGCCACAACCGGAGCAGCGGGCCGCGCACGTACGGGTAGCGGATGCGTGTGGGTGAGTAGGTGTACCAGGAGAACGAGGCGCCGCGCGGGCAGCCGCGCGGTTCGTACTCCGGGGAGTCCGGGCCGACCGAGGGGTAGTCGGTCGCTTGTGTCTCCCAGGTGATCAGTCCGTCCTTGACGAACACCCGCCAGGAGCACGATCCGGTGCAGTTCACCCCGTGGGTGGAGCGCACCTCCCGGTCGCGGCGCCACCGTTCCCGGTAGAACTCCTCCGCCGCCCGGCCGCCCTCGCGGTACAGCATCCGCCGGTCGGGTGACTGGGCGCCGGGGAAGAAGTACTGCGCTGTACGCATCAGCCGCTCCGTCGCGGCATGGGCCCGGTCGGTGCTCACACCATTCGCCTCCTCAGCTGCTGCAGCTGCCTACACGTTTGCGGCCCGATGCCTCGCGCGACCGGCCCTGAGGGCGGTGGCCACCATGCTCTGCCAGCGTGCGTGCCGAACAGAGCAGACACTCCGTCAGCCCGCATACAGGGCAGACCAAAATCTCGAGGGCGGATATACGACGGAAGCATCCCGGCGAAGACCACTGCCCACACCGCCGGCGCCGGTCGCGGTCATCTCAACCGGTCCCAGCCTGTCGCCTCGCCCGGTTCCCCGGTCGCCACCCCGTACATGCCGATGGGGAAGACCATGCTCCACAGACTCGTCCCATACCGCAGTGGCAGGCGCGGATGGCCCCGCCACGCGCACTGCCCCGTCGTCATCGTGCCCTGACCTTGCTCGACGTATGGTCGGCGCGACAGGGGGAAAGGCGGACACAGCGGCCTTCTGAGACGGGGCAAGGGGCACACACTGCGGCCTGCTTCCGACCAGGTGAGCGCGTAGTGTGACAAGGCAGGGCGACAGGCTGACGGCGCCCGGCGCCCGGCGCCGGAAGGACGCACCATGACGCACAATCCGTGGCAGCGGTGGAGGCGGGGACAGGCCGGGGGCGGGGTGGCCGCGCGACCGCCGCAGCGTGCTCTGGACCGGCACCGGCTGCGGCACCTGCTGGACGCGGTCGGGGCGGTCAGCACCGACATGGACACGCGCACCGTGCTGCGCCGCATCGTGGAAGCGGCCACAGATCTCGTCGCCGCGCGCTACGGGGCGCTGGGCGTGCTCAACGAGAGCGGCAAGGTCATCGACCTGATCACCGTAGGCATCGATGATCCGCGACTGTGCGCCGCCATGGGCCTGCCGCAGGGCCATGGCCTGCTGCACACCATGGTGGACGACCGGGAGCCGTTGCGGGTGGCCGATGTGGCCGCCCACCCTCGTGCGGCCGGCTTTCCGCCCGGGCATCCGGTCATGCGCACGCTGCTGGGCGTACCGCTCATGATGCGCGGCACGACCTACGGCGACCTCTACGTCGCCGACAAGATGGACGGTACGCCTTTCGATGACGACGACGAGGGTCTGCTGACTGCCCTGGCCAGTGCCGCGGGCGTCAGCCTCGAAAACGCCCGCCTGTACGAGCAGCTCAGGCGCGCTGCCGAGCACTTCCAGCGCCGCATGCTGCCCCTGATTCCCGACCTTGCGCCGCTCGAGGCCGCCGCCCGCTACGAGCCCGCCTCCGAGCTGCTCAGGCTGGGCGGGGACTGGTACGACGCCATGGTCCTGCCGGACGGCGCCACCTGTGTCGTGGTGGGCGACGTGACCGGCCACGACGTGGAGGCCGCCCCGCTGATGGGACAGATCCGCAACATGCTGCGGGCGCTCGCCTTCGACCGGGGCGAGCCGCCCGGCCTGGTCGTGTCCCGACTGGACCACGCCCTGACGATGTTCGACGAGCCGCCGACGGCCACTTTGGTGTTCGGCCGCATCGAGCCCGGCCGCGGCGAGGCCGGACAGTACACGTTCACCTGGAGCAACGCGGGGCATCTGCCGCCGCTGCTGGTGAGCGCGGACGGCAGCACCCACTACCTGGCACCCGCCCGTCACGGAATCCCGGTGGGCATCGAGGCATCCGTCCCCAGGTTCAGCCACGAACACCCTCTTCCGCCCGGCAGCACCCTGCTGCTGTTCACCGACGGGCTGGTCGAGCGCCGCGACCAGGACATCGACACGGGACTGGACGACCTGGCCGAGCAGGCCGCCCGCCTGGCCACGGCCCCGCTGGAGGAGCTGTGCGACACCCTGATCAGCCGGAGCCGTCAGGTGTTCGACGACGACGTCGCCCTGCTCGCCGTGCGCACCCCCTCAGGCGGCCCGGCAGGGTGAGACACGCACCCTGCCTCCCGGCGTGCCGGGCATCGTGGGCGGTCGCCTGACGGGGTGGCCGTCAGGAAGGGCAGACCGTGCGATTTCACCGCGAGGTCCCTACGTCGTAGGACGGGGCCGGCGATAGCGGGTACCCGCACGCAGATGGCGTAGGCCCGCCTGCCGGGGCACTCGCGGGTGATACGACGGGCACAGGGCACCAGCGAGCACCGGAGGGACATCGGGGATGCCGAAGGTCGCCATCGACGGGCTCGGCCGCATCGGCGGTGCCGCGCTGGAGATCCCGCACAACGTGGACGGCGTGGAAGCCGCACCCGGGCCGAGACAACCCGCTGTAGCGCCTCCCACGACCATCGAGGACAGCCAGGCGGTCCCGCTGAGCATGGTGCGCCGCCTGACCGCCCAGCGCCTGACCCAAAGCGCCCAGCAGGCCCCGCAGTTCCACCTCACCGCCACTATCGACGCACAGCCGCTACTCGCTTTCCGCGCCGACCTCAACGCGACGCTCGGCGAGCAGGGACTTCGCGTGAGCGTGAACGACCTGATCGTCAAGGCGTGCGCCACCGCACTGCGCAGACACCCGGAGATGAACGCCTCCTGGGACGAGACCCGCATCCTGCGCCACCGGCGGATCCACATGGGGATCGCCGTCGCCCTCGACGACGGGCTGACCGTCCCCGTCATCCACGACGCCGACCGCAAGACCCTCACCGAGATCTCCGGCGAGGCCCGCACGCTCGCCGGCAAGGCCCGCGCCGGAAACCTCACCCTCGACGACCTCCAGGGCGGCACCTTCACCATCAGCAACCTCGGCTCCTACGGCATCGACCACTTCACCGCCGTCGTCAACCCCCCACAGGCCGCCATCCTGGCGGTCGGCGCCGCCCACCCCGAACCCGTCGTCCGCGAGGGCGAACTCGCCGCCGGCACGGTGATGGCCCTGACCCTGTCCATCGACCACCGCGCCCTCGACGGGGCCACCGGCGCCGTCTTCCTCACCGACCTCAGGACACTGCTCGAACAACCGATGCGCATCGTCGTGTAACGGGAGGCACTCATGACCCACTCCGTCTACCATCCGGCCACACCGCAGGCCGGCGCCCGCCGCGCCCAACTGGCCCCGGCCGTCAACGAGGCGTTCGAGAACCTCACCCGGGCTGTGTTCGCCGAGGGAGCGCTGCCGGAGAAGACCAAGCAGTTGATCGCCGTGGCCGTCGCCCACGCAGCGCCCGTACTGCATTCAGGGGCACACCCGACTCGCGCAGCGCAAGGCCAACAGCCCGGAAGAGATCATGGAGGCCATCTGGGTCGCTGCCGAGATGCGCGCCGGGGGCGCCTACGCCCACTCCACGTTCGCCCTGCACGCGATGGGAGAGACCGCACCTCACTGATGACGCACAAGTGCGCGGACGCGGAACCGGGCACGCCCGGTTCATGACGGGTCATGTCATCCTGTCCGGACGCCCGGCAGGGGCTTGGGCACGGGTGGCGGTCACACGCGGTCGTAGACGAGCAGCCCGTCCGCGCGTAGCCGGGCTCCCGCTGTCGGACGGTGCTCGGTGAGCCGGCCGTCGTGGGCCAGGTGCAGTGCTCGGGCGTGGCGCGCCAGGACGGCGAAGTCGGCGATGATCCGCCGGTGGCAGCGCCACCACAGGGACTCACCGCACATCACGGCGGTGCGGACGTCGGCCGCCTGCCGCAGCAGATCGTCCATGGCCGCCAGGAAGTCCGGGGTGCGGGTGTGACCCGCGTAGCCGCGGAAGGAGGCGTTCTCCCAGAAGACATCGGGGGAATCCGGGGCCACTTTCCTGAAGCCTCCCAGGCGCTGCTCCCACCGGTAGTCGATCCCCTCCTCCGGCAGCCACCGCCGGAGTGCTTCCCGGCCCACGTCGGGGTTGTGCCGGCTGCCGGGCGCCGTCCGTACGTCGACAACGGCCCGTACGCCGGCGCCGTGCAGCAGGGCGGCCAACTGCTCGTGTCCCGCGGTGCCGTGCCCGAACGTCAGCAGCGTCACCGGGGCCGTCCCTGACGGTGTGCGGCGCGTCACGCGTGTGGGGCGTGTTTGGTCGCCGCTGAGGCGGTGAGGGTGAACTCCCGGCGGCTGTGTTCGACGGCCTTCAGCGAGACGATCCCGCGCGGGAACATCAGGGCAGGGGTCCAGTCCGCGACCACCCTCGGGTGGCGGTTGACCGCGGGCGGCGCCCAGGGAAGGACCTGCAGCAGCGGCACCACCACATGGCGCGGACCGACGCTGCCCGCGGCCACCTCTGCCGGCAGCGGCTGGTAGGTCACGCAGAAGTCGGCGTCGACGACGGTGACCGTCGCCTGCCGGTGGCGCAGGAGACGCCGAGGTCGCGGCGCGACGTGCAGGCCGCCATGCCCGCCACCGACGACCGGAATCCGCGGCTGCGACGCCATGGGCTCGGCTGGACCTGCGGTTGCCATGTCGGCGCCTCCACGTCGATCGGTCAGCCTCATCACGGACCGGTCGACTGCTGCCGCAATGCGGCGGTGGCGGATCCCGTAACGGCTGGGCGATCTGGTTCGGCAGGACGCCCGCAGCGGCATCAGGCCAGGGATGAGCCGCGGTGGGTGTTCATCGGCTTTGTTCGCCGTCACGAGCGCCGAGCGGTGTGGTGGTCGCTGCTGCCGGCGGCCTTCTCGGAGACGGCGGTGTGGACATCGTGGATGAGGTTCTGTTGCGCCTCGACGAGGCCGCACAGGGTTGGTTCGCCGCTGTCGGGGCCGGGTCGGCTGCCGCAGATGGTCAGGTTTCCGAAGATGTACTCCTGCGGGCCTCCCAGAGCGGCCACGAATGAGGTGGCGACATGGTTCGGCGGATAGGTGCAGGTCAGGCGGGAGACGTCGCTGACGTGGCCGTGCAGGCCGTTACCGCCCCCAGAGGCGCGCCGAATGGTGAACGCTGACGACGTCCCATGCTGTGGGTCGGCGTCCTTGAGCATCTGGTCTGGGACGCCGTCGCGGAACTCCAGCCGGCCGTCGGGATGGATG
>NZ_CBDRCM010000043.1:0-66260 GCF_965342435.1 Actinacidiphila sp. bgisy160
ACCGGGGCGGTCGCGCGTCCGGGGCCCCGCGGCCACCCGCTCGCCGCCGAAGGGTCTGTGGCACCCGGGTGGCGGCGTCTCCGCGGGCGGCCCGGCGAAGGGATCCCGGTCGAGGACGACGAGGTCGCCGAGCCCGCCCGGGGTGAACGTGCCGGCGTCGTCGAGGTGGTTCACCCAGGCCCTCCTCCGGCAGGGACACGGGACGCCCTCCGGGGCGTCCGGGGTGCGGCGGTTGACCGCGGCGTGCGGGGCCTGGAACCGGCCGGGGCTGCTGACCGGCCGGCCGCTGCCGGCGGCGGGCATGGCGCCACAGCGCGACAGGTCGCCGAACCGGTACTGCCGGGCGGCCCGTTCGGGGCCGGGGAAAGGCAGCGTGAGCTCGTCCATGCGCGGCACTGTGCGGCCAACGGCGCCTGAACGTCGGCGATGGCGCCCGGTGCGGGGAAGCGGGCGGCGACGTCGGGGGCGACGACGACGTGCAGACGGTCGAGGTGGTGCCGGGCATCGCGGCGGTCCACTCGGCGGCGGTGCTCACCGCCTGGCCGCGCGATTGCGCCCACAGCGTGATCGGTGCCGCCCGGCCGCGCCACCGGGCACAGTGGCCGGTATGAAGCTGCTGACACTGGGTGGTACGGAGTTCGTGGGACGCGCCGTCGTCGAGGACGCGCTCGAACGGGGCTGGGAGGTCACGGTCTTCCACCGCGGCCGCCACCAGGCGCCGCCCGGCACCACCGAGCTGCTCGGGGAACGCGGCACCGAGGGCGGCCTGGCCGCCCTCGGACACGGCCGGTGGGACGCCGTCGTCGACACCTGGTCCGGCGCGCCTGCCGCCGTACGGGAGACCGCCCGCCTCCTGGCCGGCCGTGCCCGGACCTACGCCTACATCTCCAGCCGTTCCGTCTACACCTACCCCGCCGCCGCCGGACTCGACGAGGACGGACCCGTGGTGGACGCCTCCCCCGGCGACGGACCCGACGTCGACTACGCCCGCGCCAAACGCGGCGGGGAACTGGCCGCGGCCGAGTCCTTCGGCGACGGCGCCCTGCTGGTGCGCGCGGGCCTGATCCTGGGCCCCCACGAGAACATCGGCCGCCTGCCCTGGTGGCTCAACCGCATCGCCCGCGGCGGCCCCGTCCTCGCCCCCGGCCCCCACGACCTGCCCCTGCAGTACGTCGACGCCCGCGACCTCGCCGCATGGGTCCTGGACGCCGCCGAATCCGGCCTCGGCGGCGCCTACAACCTCGTCAGCCCACCCGGGCACACCACCACCGGCGAACTCCTGGCCACCTGCGCCGCGGTGACCGGCTCCGACGCCGAACTGCGCTGGACCGACCCGGAGACCGTCCTGGCCGCGGGCATCGAACCCTGGACCGAACTGCCCGTCTGGCTCCCGCCGGGCGAGCTCTACGACACGCTCCACACCGCCGACGTCTCCCGCGCCCTGGCCACCGGCCTGCGCTGCCGCCCCGTCACCGAGACCGTCGCCGACACCTGGCAATGGCTGCGCTCCGTCGGCGGCACGGCACCCCAGCGCCCCGACCGCCCCGTGGTCGGCCTCGCCCCCGAGAAGGAGGCCAAGGCGCTGGGCGGCTGAGACGCGGCCGGCGGGAGGTGGGAGTCGGCCGCCAGGGTGAGCTCCTGACGCTTGGCCCGGGGGCCGAACGCGGTGAACCGCGTGGCGTGGATGCCGCCGAGACAGGCCTTGCACACCGCGGTGCGGCCGGGGCCGGCCTCGGGCCGCGTCGTCGGGAAACTGCCGGCCTCCCGCAGGTCGTCGACCCCGGCGGTCGCGTCCTCGTACCGGCGCGGCGCACCCTCGCCTGCCAACCGGCCGCGGTGGCCGAAGGCGAGCGCCGCACAACCCCGTTCGGCGAACCTCGTGGGCCGCTGCCGGGCCTTGCCGGGAGGACGGAATCAGGACGAGCGATCCCCCGCGGACGCGACGGAACCCGCCGTGCCCTGCTTCGCACCGGCGCGGCGGCGCCCCGGCGCGGACAACGCGGCGGCGAAATCGTCCAGGGCGGCCAGGTCGTGGGCGCTGACGACGGTGTCGCAGTACGGCAACGCCGCGGCCATGCCGCCCACGAGCGGACGGTAACGGGGACTGGCCGTACGGGGGTTGACCCACACGACACGGAAGGCTACCCGCGCGAGCGCGGCCATGTGCCGGGCGAGGAGCGCGGGGTCGCCGGTGTCCCAGCCGTCCGAGACGATCACCACGACGGCACCGCGGGCCATGCCGCGGCGTCCGTACCGCTCGTTGAACTCCCCCAGGCACCTGGCGATCCGCGTGCCCCCCGACCAGTCCGGCGCCGTACGCCCGGCACGCGCCAGCGCGTCCGAGGGCAGACCGGGCCGCCGCAGGACGGAGGTCAGCCGGGTGAGCCGGGTGGCGAACGTGAAGACCTCGGCCCGCGCGCCGCGCGACGCGCAGTAGAGCAACTGCAGCATGGCCCGGGCGTACGGCTCCATCGACCCCGAGATGTCGCAGAGGACGACCAGGTCACGGCGCCGGGTCCGCGGCACGAAGCGGCGCAGCCGCAGAGGGTGTCCGCCCGTGCGGCGCCCGGCGGCGAGCGTACGGCGCAGGTCGACGCGCTCACCGTGCCGGGCGGCGCGGCGCCTGCGCGAGGGGCGGAGAGGGGTGTTGAGCACGATCGCGCGCATCGCCCGTGCCAGAAGGACGAGTTCGTCCTCGGACAGCTCCGCGAAGTCCCGGGTGGCGAGCCGGTCGGTGGGGCTGGCGATGGTCGGCGTCTCCACCTCGCGCGACCGCCCGCGGGCATCCTGCGCGCGCCCGGCGGCACCGCCCCTCGGCGCGGTACGCCCGGCGCCGGCGGGCGACCGCGGCGGGTCGCCCCGCTGCCCCCGCGCGACCGCGTGCGCGGGGGCCTCGCCGCCGAACACCTCCCGGAACACCGCGTCGAACAGCGTGATCTGCTCCGGGTCCGACACCAGCGTCGCCAGCGCGCAGTGCCGCAACTCCCGCGTCGTCGCAGGCCCCAGTGCGGTCACCGCACGGGCGAACCGCCCCGCCCTGTCCGGGCCCACCGGTATCCCCGCCCGCCGCAGGGACTCGCCCAACGCGGCCACCACCTCGGCCAGCCCCGGTGCCGAGGGCATCTCGACCCTCGCATTACTTGCCTGGCCTCCACGCTCACGCATCGCTGTCCACCAGGTGCGCGAGGCCCCCGGCCCGGACCGCCGCGAGGTCCTCGGCGTACTTGAGGACCGCGCCAAGGGTCCGGTCGGCCGCGTTCGCGTCGAACGAGGTGAGGCCCAGCGCCCGCATCGCGGCGGCCCAGTTGACGGCCTCGGCGATGCCGGGCGGCTTGGTGAGCCGCTGATCGGCGCGCAACCGGTCCACGGCCCCCGCGACCCGGGACGCCAGCCACTCCCCCGCCCCGGGCACGCGCCGCCGGATGACGGCGGCGACGCGCTCGGTGTCCGGGTACTCGATCCAGTGGTAGAGGCAGCGCCGCTTCAGCGCGTCGTGCAGGTCGCGGGTGCGGTTGGAGGTCAGGACGGCGACGGGCGGCACCGTCGCGGTGCGCGTGCCGAGTTCGGGGACGGTGACGGCGGCGTCGGCGAGCAGCTCCAGCAGGAAGGCCTCGAACTCGTCGTCGGCGCGGTCCACCTCGTCGATGAGCAGGACGGCCGGTCGCGGCCCCGGGTGCGTGATCGCGGCGAGCAGGGGCCTGGGCATCAGGAAGTCCTCCGTGAACAGGTCGGCGTCGCGCAGCGGTTCGCCGCGGGACTCGGCCAGCCGGATCGCGAGCAGCTGGCGCGGGTAGTTCCACTCGTAGAGTGCCTCGGCGGCGGACAGCCCCTCGTAGCACTGGAGCCGGATCAACGGCGTGTCGAGGACGGTGGCCAGTGCGCGGGCCGCCTCCGTCTTGCCGACGCCCGGTTCGCCCTCCAGCAGGATCGGCTGGCGCATGCGGACGGCCAGCAGCAGGGCCGTGGCGAGCGCGTCGTCGGCGAGGTAGTCGGCGGCGTCGAGCCGCGCGCGCAGGGCGGGGACGTCGGGGACGAGGGCGTCGGGGTCAGGAGGCATGCGCGTAGCGGGCGGGGTCGTCGGTGTAGGCGTGCCGGCAGCCGGGGCCGCAGAAGTAGACGCTGCCGCCGCCTTGTCCGGTCAGTGCGACGGTGCCGGGGGTGACGGCGACCGCCATGCCGCACACCGGGTCGACGGCCTCCGCGACGGGCGGCCCGGGCGCCGCGGTGTCCGGGGCGGCGGGTCGGGCGGCGGGAGGGGCGGCCGGCCGTGGCCGCACCGCGATGACCTCGGCGTACACCGACACGGCGATCTCCGCCGGGGTGCGGGCGCCGATGTCCAGCCCCGCCGGGGTGTGGACGCGGGCCCGCTCCCGCGGTGTCAGCCCGAGCCCGGCCAGGACGGCCGCGCCGCGCCGGGGACTGGCGACGAGTCCGACGTACGGGACCCCCGCGCGCACCGCCCCGGCCAGCGTGGCCTCCTCGTCCCGGCCGTGCGAGGCGATCACGACGGCGTCCAGGTCGTCGGGCAGTGGTGTCCCGGGTTCCGCGGGCCGGGCGTCGTAGCCGAGCGCCCGGCCGACGTCGAGCAGGGCGCGGGCGATGGGCGCGTGGCCCTGGACGTGCACCAGCAGGGGCGGCAGGTGGGCCTCCAGGAAGATGTCGAGGGTCCCGCCGGACTGGCACGGGTTGCCGACGGTCACCAGGCCCTCGTCCTGGGCGCCCGTCTCCGCGCCGCCGGGGGTGATCCGCAGCAGCACCGACTCCCCGGTCTCCAGCAGGCGCAGCCCCTGCAGCTGCACGGTCGACTCGGCGCAGACGCCGCCGACGAAGCCCTCCACGGTGCCGTCGGGCAGCACCAGGGCGCTGTCGCCGGGCCTGGCGCTGGTCGGGCGCTGCGCGCGGACGACCGTGGCGAGGACGAACGGGGTGCGGCCGTGCCGCAGTTCGTCCGCTCGGTGCAGCAGTTCGGTGCTCGTCATCGGGTGCCTCAGGTGATCGCCAGGTCGCTGCGGAGCGGCTGTCCCCGCGCGGCCCGCCAGACCGCCGCCGGGGTCAGGGGCATGTCGATGTGGCGTACCCCGAGCGGCCGCAGTGCGTCGACGACGGCGTTGACGACGGCGGCGGGCGAGCCCACGGTGGCGGACTCGCCGACGCCTTTGGCGCCGATCGGGTGGTGCGGGGAGGGGGTGACGGTCTCGCCGAGCTCCCAGGAGGGGCACTCGACGGAGGTGGGCAGCAGGTAGTCCATGAAGGACCCGCCGAGGCAGTTGCCGTCCTCGTCGAACGCGATCACCTGCATGAGCGCCATGCCGAGCCCGTCGGCGAGCCCGCCGTGCACCTGTCCTTCGACGATCATCGGGTTGATGCGGGTGCCGCAGTCGTCGACGGCGACGAAGCGGCGCACCTTGACCTGCCCGGTGCCGGCGTCGACGTCGGCGACGCAGATGTAGGCGCCGAACGGGAAGGTGAGATTGGGCGGGTTGTAGACGCAGGTCGCGTCGAGGTGGCCCTCCACGCCCTCCGGCAGTTCGAGGGTGGAGTGCGCGGCGAACGCGATCTCGGCCATCGTGCGGCCCTGGTCGGGGTCGCCGGTGACGAACCAGCGGCCCTTCTCCCACTCCAGGTCGTCCGGGCTGACCTCGAGCATCGCCGAGGCGACCAGCCGGGCCCGCTCGCGGACCTTGCGGGCCACCAGCGCGGCCGCCGCGCCGGACACGGGGGTGGAGCGGGAGCCGTAGGTGCCGAGGCCGAAGGGCGTCTGGTCGGTGTCGCCGTGCACGACCTCGATGTCCTCGGGAGGGATGCCCAGTTCCTCGGCGACGATCTGCGCGAACGTCGTCTCGTGGCCCTGGCCCTGCGTCTGCACGGAGATCCGCAGCACCGCCTTGCCGGTGGGGTGGACGCGCAGTTCCGCGCCGTCGGCCATGCCCAGGCCCAGGATGTCCATGTGCCTGCGCGGGCCCGCGCCGACGGCCTCGGTGAAGAACGAGAGCCCGATGCCCATGAGTTCGCCGCGTTCGCGCCGCTCCGCCTGCTCGCGGCGCAGCTCCTCGTAGTGCGCCAGGTCCATCGCGAGCCGCAGGGCCCGCGGGTAGTCGCCGGAGTCGTACTCCCAGCCGGTCGTGTTCCGGTAAGGGAACTGCTCGGGCCGCAGCAGGTTGCGCATCCGCAGTTCCGCCGGGTCGGTGCCGAGTTCGGCGGCGAGCACGTCGACCATGCGCTCCACGAGGTAGACGGCCTCGGTGACGCGGAAGGAGCAGGCGTAGGCGACGCCGCCCGGCGCCTTGTTGGTGTAGACGCCGGTGACCTCGCAGTGCGCGGCCTCGATGTCGTACGAGCCGGTGAAGACCCCGAAGAAACCGGCGGGGAAGTGGGTGGGCTGGGCGGTGGCGTTGAAGGCGCCGTGGTCGGCGAGGACCTTGACGCGCAGGGCCAGGATCCGCCCGTCCGCGGTCGCCGCGATCTCTCCGTGCATGTGGTAGTCGCGGGCGAAGGAGGTGCTCATCAGGTTCTCCGAGCGGTCCTCCACCCACTTGACGGGCTTGCCGGTGACGATGGAGCCGACGACCGCGCACACGTACCCGGGGTAGATGCCGACCTTGTTGCCGAAGCCGCCGCCGATGTCCGGCGAGATGATGCGGATCTTGTGCTCGGGGATGCCGGCCACCATCGCGTACAGGGTACGGTGCGCGTGCGGGGCCTGGGTGGTGGACCACACGGTGAGCTTGCCGGTGACGGCGTCCATGTCGGCGACGGTGCCGCAGGTCTCCAGCGGGGCGGGGTGCACCCGGGGGTAGAGCATGTCCTGTGTGACGACGACGTCGGCGCGGGCGAACGCCTCGTCGGTGCGCTCGCGGTCGCCCGCGGACCAGTCGAAGACGCGGTTGCCGGTCTGGTCCTCCTTGTCGTCGCGGATCAGCGGCGCGTCGGGGTCGAGCGCCCTGCGGGCGTCGACGACGGGCGGCAGCGGGTCGTACTCGACGTCGATGAGCTCCAGGGCGTCGCGGGCCGCGTAGCGGTCCTCGGCGACGACGAAGGCGACCTCCTGCCCCTGGAAGCGCACCTTGTCGGTGGCCAGCACCGCCTGGGTGTCGTACGAGATCGTGGGCATCCACGCCAGCCCGAGCCCGGCCAGGGTCTGCCCGGTGATGACGGCCTTCACCTTGGGATGCGCCTCGGCGGCGGAGGTGTCGACGGACACGATCCGCGCGTGCGCCAGCGGACTGCGCAGCACCGCGCCGTACAGCATGCCGGGCAGTCGCACGTCGTCGACATAGGTGCCGTGGCCGCGCACGAAGCGGGCGTCCTCCTTGCGGGTCATCCGCCCGAAGCCGACCGGCCGTCCCGCGGTGGTGGTCATGTCCGCACCTCCTCGCGGCCGGGCGCCCCCCGCGCCGTCTCCTCGGCGGGGCGCGCGGTGCCGCCGTGCTCGGCGGCCCAGCGGATGGAGCGCACGATGTTCTCGTAGCCGGTGCAGCGGCACATCTGTCCGGAGATGGCCTCGCGGATGTCCTCCTCGGAGGGGTCCGGGTCGTGGTCGAGCAGCCAGCGGGCGGTCATCATCATGCCGGGGGTGCAGAAGCCGCACTGCAGTCCGTGGCAGGCGACGAACCCCTGCTGGACGGGGTCGAGTTCCGATCCTTCGGCGAGGCCCTCGACGGTCCGCACCTCGTGGCCGTCGGCCATCACCGCGAGCACAGTGCAGGACTTGACGGGCGTGCCGTCCAGCCAGACCGCGCAGACCCCGCAGTTGGAGGTGTCGCAGCCCCAGTGCGTGCCGGTGAGGCCCAGCTCGTCGCGGAGGAAGTGCACGAGCAGCAGCCGGGGTTCGACGTCCCGGGTGTGGCGCTCGCCGTTCACGGTGACCGTGATCTGCATGTCAGGCCTCCTGCCCCTGGGCGCGGGCGGCCGCGGCGCGCAGCGCCCGCACGGTGAGCTCGGCGGCGAGGTGCCGCTTGTAGTCGACGGGGCCGCGCTGGTCGGCGGAGGGCCGGCACTCCTCCCCCGCGATCCGGCCCGCCTCGGTGAACCGCTCCTCGCCGGGCGGCCCGCCGCGCAGGTGTCGCTCGGCCTCCTCCGCGACGAAGCGGGGCGCGCCGACCGCAGTCAGCCCGATGCCCGCCTCGGCGACCACTCCCGCGGAGAGTTCCAGCACCGCGGCCGCCGCGGCGACCGCCCAGTCTCCGGCCCGGCGCTCCACCTTGCGGTAGGCGCTGGCGTGCGAGCGGATCGGCACCCGGATCTCCAGCAGCAACTCAGCCTCGCCGAGCACGGTCTCGTACGGGCCGAGGAAGAACTCCCGGACCGGCACGGCCCGTCGCCCGCCCGGCCCCTGGGCGACGAGGGTCGCGCGCAGCGCGCAGAACGCGGCGGACAGGTCCTCGGACGGATCGGCCTGGCAGAGCGAGCCGCCGACGGTGCCGCGGTTGCGCACCAGCGGGTCGGCGATCATCCGCTCCGCGTCGCGGAGGACGGGGAAGTGCTCGCCGACCACGGCAGAGGCCAGCAGGTCGGCGTGCCGGACCATGGCGCCGACGGCGAGTTCACCGCCGTCCACGCGGATGCGCGTCAGCTCGTCGAGGCCGTTGATGTCGATCAGCGCCTCCGGCTGGGCGAGCCGCAACTTCATCATCGGCAGCAGACTGTGCCCGCCCGCCACCACGCGGGCCTCGGGCCCGTACCGGGTGAGCAGCTCGATGGCGTGGTCGACGCCGGTCGCGCGCGCGTACTGGAAGGTGGCCGGAACCTGCATACGCCCTCCTGGGTCCGGACGTGGCCCCCTGTGGGGCCGATGCTGCGCCTGCCCGCGGGGGCGGGCAATGGGCCGATAAGCCTTCACTTATCGGGGCGAAAGCGGGAAAATCGAGGGGTGACCGTGACGCAGCTCAGCACCTTCGTGCTGGTGGCCCGGCTCGGTTCGGTCACCGCCGCCGCGCGGACGCTGAACGTGAGCGAGTCCGCTGTGTCGCAGTCCCTGGGCGCACTGCGCGCGCACTTCGGCGACCCCCTGATCCGCCGTGCGCCGGGCGGCGGGATGCGACTCACCCCGGCGGGCGCGCGGCTGCTCCCCGTCGCCTCGCGCATGGTCGCGCTGGGCGCGGACGCGGAGGCCGCCGTGCGGGCGGCGCAGGGCGAGCCCGACGAGCTGCGCGTGGTGGCCGCGGGCACACTCGCGGAGTTCGTGCTGCCCTCGCTGACGGAGGCCTTCGCCGAGCGGACGGGCGGCCGTATCGACACGTCCTTCGGGGTCGCCACGACGAGCGGGATGCGGGCGCTGGTGGAGCACCGTCTGGCCGACGTGGCGCTCGGCCCGGACCTGGGCTCGGTGGGCGGCGGAGGGCTGATCGGCGAGCCCGTCTTCCGCGCCCTGCTGGTCGCGGTGACCGGTACCCGGTCGCCCCGGCCCGCGGGGCCGCCGTCCCGGTGGACGTGGCTGGTCGACCCCTCCGGCACCGACCCGGGCGCCGACGCGGGACGCCTGCTGCGCAGGCTGCGGGTGCCCGAGGCCCGCGTCCGGGTCTTCCCGCACCAGACCGCGGCCTGGGCCGCCGCCGCGGAGGGCGCGGGCGTGGCCCCCGCGACGGCCCACCTGGTCAGCCCGCGCCTGCGCCGCGACGAACTGCGCCTGCTCGACACCCCGGCCACCCCGGTGGACGCCACCTGGTACGCCACCGTCCTGCCCCCCGGCTTCCGCTCCCCCGCGACGGACGTCTTCCTCCACTTCGTCCACACGGCCGCCGCCACGCGCGTCATGCGCGCCCCCGGCACGGGCGTCGCCCCCTCCCGCTCCCACCCCGCGGTCCACGTCACGCTCTGGCCCACCGCCTGACCCGCACCGGCATGCGGCGCGGACCGGCCCGGCCCAGGGCGCGGTGCTCCCCTCCCTCATCGGGCCGGTCCCGGCAGCCCGGTCCGCCACCGCTCTCCGCGGCGCACATCGGCCGAAGCGGCGGACGGCCGCCCGGAGCGCGAGGCCCTGCCCGGACACCCTCGTCCCACGTCGTGGCGCTGGGACGGCAAGCCCCGGGCATAGGCCCTGCCCCGGGGGCACGGCCGCGCTCGGCCCCTGCCGGACCCGCACCGCTCCGCCCCGGCGACGCGTTCGCCGCCACCGGCCCGGACCGCGGCATCCCGGGGCCGGGTCGCGCCCGCACGAGCGACAGCGGTCAGCGCGGGGCCGGGATGACCAGGACCTCCCTCAGGCGGGCGAGTTCGGCCGCCGTCAGGCCGCGGTCCCGCAGCCAGGCGGCCGCGCCGCCGTGGTCGGTGTGGAGGGTGTCCAGGAAGCGGTGCATGACGCGGGGCTCCGAGGCCATGAAGGCGTGCTCCACGGCGGGCAGGTCGCGGTACGAGGGGAGGCGGGTCAGGCGGGCGCGGATGCGGACGACGCGCTGGGCGGTGAGCGCGTAGTCGGCGGCGATGGCGGCGGCGGGCACGTCCACGGCGTCGAGCAGGAGGGCCGCGAGGACGCCGGTGCGGTCCTTGCCGACGGCGCAGTGGAAGACAACGGCGTGCTGGTCGGTGTCGGCGACGACGCGCGCCGCGGCGACCAGGGACTCGCCGCTCCCGTCGAGCAGCCCGAGATAGAAGCCGGTCGCGTCACCGTCGTCCGCGGTCGTCACCGCAACGGTGTCGGTGACCAGCGCCCGTACCCGGCTGACCGGCAGGTTCATCCTGCGCACGGCGGTGTCCGCCAGCAGGCCGTGGCCCTCGCGGGCGGCCTCGTCGGGGCCGCGCAGGTCGAGGACGGTGCGCAGCCCGTACCGGCCGAGGAGGAGTTCGACGTCGTCCGCCGTGGCCTCCTGGAGGGTGCCGGCCCGGAACACCACGCCGCGCCGGGTCGTGCCCCCGCCGCGCACCGGCAGGCCGCCCAGGTCGCGGATGTTGTCGACCTCCGCGAGTTCGAGCCAGCGCGGCGTCTCACCGGTGGATCCGTCCTGCGTCGCCTCCAAGGCGCCCTCCTCGTGCAGCCCCTGGCCATCGTGCCGTGCGCGGCCGCCCCGGTCCACCGGCGACCACGGGCGCGGGGATATCGTCGGCTGACCCCGGGGAGGCCCCGGACACGGACGACCACGACCGGAGGTGCCCGCCATGGCCCAGTCCGAGCCCCTCGTGGAGCCGCTGGTGCGCACGGAGCGGCACGGCCGCGTCCTGGTGATCCGGATGTGCCGCGCGCACAAGCGCAACGCGGTGGACCGGCAGTTGGCCGACGCGCTCGACGCGGCGTTCAACACCCTGGAGGACGACCCGGAGCTGTGGGCGGGGGTGCTCACCGGCTCCGGCGGGGTCTTCAGCGCGGGCAGCGACCTGAACGCCATCGGCGACTACGTCACCGAGCGCGGCGGCGAGTACGGGCTGATCCGCCGTCACCGGCGCAAGCCGCTGGTCGCCGCCGTGGAGGGCGCCGCCCTGGGCGGCGGGATGGAACTCGTGCTCGCCTGCGACCTGGTGGTGGCCGCGGCGACCGCCCGCTTCGGGCTGCCGGAGGTCCGGCTCGGCCTGGTGCCCACGTGCGCGGGGCTGTTCCGCGGCCCGCGCGCCCTACCCGTCAACCTGGCCAGGGAGATGGTGCTGACCGGCGACCCCGTCGACGCCGCGCGGGCGCACGCCGCGGGGCTGGTCAACCGGATCGTCCCGGAGGGCGGGGCGCTGGCGGGCGCGCTCGAACTCGCCGCGCGGGTCTGCGAGAACGCCCCGGTCGCGGTCCGGGCGAGCCTGGTGGCGATGGACGCGTGGCTGTCCGGCTCGGACGGACTCGGCTGGCGGGCCACCGAGGAGGCGACCCGCACCGTGATGGACTCCGAGGACCGGCACGAGGGCGTCGCCGCCTTCCTCGACAGGCGACCGCCCCGCTGGACCGGCCGCTGACACCCCGGTAACCGGCGGATACACGCACCCGGGTGACTCCGGCGTGCGCCACACCGGGGGCCGGGCTTATCTGGAAGCCGTGACCGGTGTCGTCCGGGCGGTCCGCCGCGCAGAAGGCGCCCCGAGCGAGGAGCTTCCTTTTGGCACGCAGGATTCCGCCGACCACCGCGGTCGCCGTGGTGTTCGTCGCCGCGCTGTTCATGGCGATCATGGACACCACCATCGTCAACGTCGCCGTACCGGCCATCGGCGAGGACTTCGGCGTACCGGCCTCCGGTCTGGGCGGTGTCAACATCGGCTACCTGGTCAGCCTGGCGGTCTTCATCCCCGTCGCCGGCTGGCTCGCCGACCGGTACGGCACCCGCAAGGTGTTCCTCGCCGCGCTGGTCGCCTTCACCGGGGCGTCGGCGCTGTGCGCGATGTCGACCAGTCTCGAACAGCTCACGCTGTACCGGATCCTGCAGGGTGCCGGCGGAGGTCTGCTCGTCCCGGTCGGCCAGACCATGCTCTTCCGGGCCTACCCGCCGGCGGAACGGATCAAGGCGCAGCGCGCGTTGATGGTGCCGACCGCGATCGCCCCGGCCGTGGGCCCGGTGCTGGGCGGCTGGCTGTGCGACGCCGTGTCCTGGCACTGGGTGTTCCTGGTCAACCTGCCCGTCGGCACCGCGGCCGTGGTCTTCGGTCTGCTCTTCCTGCCGGACTACCGGCTGGAGCGCCCCGGGCGTTTCGACCTCCTCGGTTTCGTCCTGGCCGGCGGCGGGCTGTCGCTGGCGCTGTACGCGCTGACCAACGGCGCCAAGGACGGCTGGGGCAGCACGGGCATCCTCGTGCCGCTGCTCGTGGGGATCGCGGCGCTCGGCGCGATGGTGCTGGTGGAACGGCGGATCGCCATGCCGATGCTGGACCTGGAGCTCTTCCGGGACCGGTTGTTCCGCGCGAACACCGTGGTGATGTTCCCGCTCAGCGCGGTGTTCCTCGGCACGGTGTGGCTGTACCCGATGTTCCTGCAGGAGGCGCTGGGCTTCAACGCCTTCGAGAGCGGGCTGGCCACCTGGCCGGAGGCCGTGGGCGTGATGGCCGCCGCGCAGATCGCCCCGCGCCTGTACCGGCGGATCGGGCCGCGGTGGCTCATGGTGGGCGGTTCGGCGGGCATGGGCGTCTGCGTGGCGGTGATGACCGGGTTCACGACGGCCACCTCGCCGTGGGTGCTGCGCGGGGTGCTCTTCGTCCTGGGCTACTGCATCGGGCACGTGATGATGTCGGCGCAGAACGCCGCTTTCGCCACGATCCCCGCCCCCTCGACCGGGCGGGCGGCGACCGTGTTCAACATGCAGCGGCAACTGGGCGGCGCCTTCGGGACCGCGCTCATCGCCACGCTGCTCACCGCGGTCGGGACCACCGCCGTGGCGGCGGGCGGCGCCACCAAGGCCAATCTGGGCGCGTACCACGCCGGCTTCGTGCTCTGCACGGGCCTGGCCCTGATCTCCGCGGTCGCCGCGCTCTTCGTCTCCGACAAGGACGCCCTCGGCGTCGAGACCCCCCGCGCGGGCCGCCCCGCCCGACCCGACGCCGCCGCCTCGCCGGCCTCCTGACCCTGGGGCGGCCGGGCGGGCGGCCGTCCGGGGCGGGCAGACCACCGAGACGTGGATGTGCCGCGTATGACAGCCGGTCAGGCGTCGGGCCGGACGCCGGCGTGGAGCGGGCGGCGGCCGGCTCAGCATCACATCCGGCCAGGAGCCGGCGTCCTCCTGCTCCGCGTGCCGGGCGGTCCGGTGCCGCGTGCCCGGAAACGCCACCGCCCGTGCCGGGGCACGGCGGCGCATCCGCCGCGTCAGCGGCACGTCCGGGCACGCGCCGCGCAGGGCCTAGCATCGGATCATGCCTCGCCTCGAACGTCTCCGTGCCGACCACGCCACCGCGCTCCTGGAGTTCGAGGTGGCGAACCGGGCCTACTTCGCCGCGTCGATACCGGACCGGGGCGACGACTGGTTCGCGCACTTCGACGCGCGGCACCACGCGTTGCTCGCCGAGCAGGACGCCGGGTTCTGCCACTTCCATGTGCTGGTCGGCGCGGGCGGCGAGGTGCTGGGCCGGGTCAACGTGGTGGACGTGGCGGAGGGGTCGGCGGAGCTGGGGTACCGGATCGCCGAGAGCGCGGCCGGGCGCGGGCTCGCCACGGCCGCGGTTCACGAGGTGTGCGCCCTGGCCGCCGGGGAGTACGGGCTGACGACGCTGTGGGCGGTCACCACGCTGGACAACGCGGGCTCGCGCACGGTGCTGACCCGCACGGGGTTCGTCTCGGCGGGCACGGTCGAGCTCGACGGCCGCCCCGGGCTCCGGTTCGTCCGCGAGCTGGGCGACGGGACGCCGCCGCCCTCCGCGCGCTGAAAGCGGGCGGCGAGCGCGCGCAGGCCGGGGAGGGCGAGCACGACGATCCCGGGGAGGCTGGAGACGAGGGTCAGCACCCCGTACACGACGGCGGTCGCCAGGCCCTGCGTGGCGCCCAGCCCGGCCGCGCCGAAGGCGAGCGTCGCGGCGGCCTCCCGCGGGCCCCAGCCGCCGATGTTGACGGGCAGTCCCATCACGAGCAGGGCCAGGACGAGCGGCGGCACGAGCGCGGTGACCGGCGCCGACGAGCCCGCGACGCGGGCCGCGACCACGAACAGGGCGATGTGGCCGACGAGTCCCGCCGCGGAGAGCGCGACCACACCCGGCCAGGTGCCGCGGGCGAGCAGTCCGCCGCGGAGGTCGGCAAGCCCGGTGGCCAGCGCCTGCCGGCCCTTGGCGCCGCGCCGCCACAGCAGCCATCCGCCGAGCGCCACGACGGCCACCAGCACACCGGCCGTCACCTCGGCGGCGGCCCGGCCGGGCACGAGGTCCCCGGCGATGGCCGTGACCAGGGCGGGCCGGGTGAGCAGGACGGCCCCGCCGAGCACGAGGACGACGACCTGGCCGCCGGCCCTCTCCAGGACGACCGCGCGCACGCCGCGGCCGACGTCGCCGGAGTTCTTGCCGTGGCGTACGGCCCGGTCGACGTCGCCGAGGACGCCGGCCGGGAGCACCGCGTTGAGCAGCAGCGCCCGGTAGTAGTCGGACACGGCCCGGGCCAGCGGGAGCCGCAGGCCGAGCCGGCGGGCGACCAGGCACCAGCGCCAGGCGCTCGTCACGGTGGTCAGCAGGCCGATCGCGAGAGCGGCCAGGACGGCGGGGCCGTCGACGACCCGCAGGCCGTCGACGAAGGCGCCGGTGCCGAGCCGCCACACGAGGGCGGCGAGGATGCCCGCGCCGATCAGCAACCGCAGCCAGGCCCACAGTCGTTGCCTCACCGGGCCGCACCTCCGGGCAGGGCGAGCAGGTCGCCGTGACCGACGACGGCGGTCAGCCGCCCGGCCGCGCAGTCCTCGAGGCGGCGGTGCAGATAGGCCCGCGCGGGGGCGGCCAAGGCGGGTTCCTGCTCGACCGCGGCGCCGACCCAGCCGCGCAGCCACTCGGCGGTGAGCGCGGCCTGGTCCGCGCCCAGCCTCCAGGGGCTGGCACGGGTCGTGACGGTGGCGCCGTACCAGGTGAACGCCCGGGTGGCGGCGTCGAGGGCGTCGGGTCCGAGCAGTGCGCGGCCGCCGGCGGTGCGCCGCTGGTGCGCGTTGAAGGCGGCGGTGATGTCCGCGTCGAGGGGGTCGGCGGGCCCGAGTTCGATCTCGCCGACCACGGAGAGACCGAAGAGCACGGGCACCGCGGCGGCGGCGCAGGTGGCGGCGAGGGCGTCGATCTCGTCGGCGGTGAGCAGGTCCAGCAGCGCGGAGCCGGTGACGAGCGAGGTCCCGGCGAGGTCGGCGGCGGTGAGCCGGGTGAGGTCGCCCTCGCGGGTTTCGGCGGTGACGGGGCTGCCGCCCGCGGTGCGGCCGGCCAGGCTCGCCGCGGCGAGGGCGAGCAGGGCGGCGTCGTGGTCGTGGAGGATCCAGTGCTGAGGTCCGGGCAGCCGTCCGCTGAGCCAGCGGCCCATGGACCCGGTGCCGCAGCCGAGGTCGCGGACGACCAGCGGGCCGGTGCCTCGGGGCACACCCGCGAAGTGCTCGCGGAGCGGGCCCAGCAGGTCCGCGGCGCGGGCCGCGGCGTCGGCGTCCTCGCGCAGCGCGAGCCAGCGCGGTGTGAAGGGGGCGGTGTCGGACGTGGTCATCGGGTTCCCTCCCGCAGCAGTTCCAGCACCGTGTCCATGTGCCGCGCGGTGTGCTCCCAGCCGTGCAGCGTCTCGCGCCGCCGGCCGGCCGCCGTCCGCAGCCGGCCGCGCAGGCCGGCGTCGTCGAGCCAGCGGCGGAGCGCCGCGGCGAGTTCGCCGCTGTCGTCCGGGGGGACGAGGAGGCCGGGCGGTGTGCCGTCCGGTGCCAGGCCGAGCGCGTCGGGCACTCCCCCGGCGGCGGTGGCCAGGACGGGTGTGCCGCGCATCAGGGCCTCGGTGACGACCATGCCGAAGGTCTCGGCGCGGGACGGCAGGACGAGCAGGTCGGCGGCGGCGTACTCCGCCGCGAGGGGCTCACCCGTGAGCGGGCCGGTGAGGTCCACCCGGTCGTCGAGGCCGTGCCGGCCGATCAGTTCGCGTACGCGTGCGAGGTGTCCGGGGTCACGGCCGAGCGGGCCCACGCAGCGGCAGGTCCAGGGCAGGTCGGCGACGGCGGCGAGCGCCCCGGCCAGCAGGTCGTGGCCCTTGCGCGGGGTCAGCGAGGCGACGCACAGCAGGCGCGTGCCGGCCTCCGTGCCGGGCGCGAGCGGCGCGGGATCGGTGCCCGGGGTGACGACGTGGACCCGGCCGGCGGGCAGCGCGTGCCGCTCGGCGACGCGCCGGGCGGCCCAGGGACTGGTGGCGACGACCGCGGCGGCCGCCCGCAGGGTCTCGCGCTCCAGGGCGTCCAGTTCCGCGGCGTCCGCGGGGTCGAGGCCCGTCTCGTCGGCCAGCGGAAGGTGCACCAGGACAGCGGTGCGCAGCCGGCGCGTGTGCGGTACGACGATCTCGGGGACGCCGCAGGCCACGAGCCCGTCGAGCAGGACGGCGGCGCCGTCCGGCACCGCCGTGAGCGCCCTGGCCAGGTGCTGCCGGGCGACGGTGTCCGGACGCGGCCACGCGCCCCGCACCGGAAGTTCCCGCAGCGGACGGCCCGCCGCCGCCAGGGTCTGGATCAGGCGGCGGTCGTAGACGTTGCCGCCGCTGGGCGCGGCGGTGTCGTCGACGTCGCCCGGGAGGACGACGTACGCGGGGTCCGCCCCCGCCGGAGCGGGGGCGGTCGAGCGCGCGGGCGTCCTCACAGAGAACGCTCGTAGCTCGCCCAGGCGACGTGCGACTCGTGCAACGTGACGGTGATGCCGGTCAGGCCGTGCGCGCCCGCGCCGAGCTTGCCCGCGGCCACGCGGTCGGCGAGCCGGTCGGCAATGACCTTCGCCAGGAACTCGGTGGAGGTGTTGATCCCGGAGAAGTCCGGATCGTCGTCGAGGTTGCGGTAGTTGAGCGCGGCGAGCACCACGCCCAGCTCCTGGGTGGCCAGGCCGATGTCGACGACGATGTTGTCGGCGTCGAGCTCCGGGCGGCGGAACGTGGCGTCCACCAGGAACGTCGCGCCGTGCAACCGCTGCGCGGGTCCGAAGACCTCGCCGCGGAAGCTGTGGGCGACCATGACGTGGTCGCGGACGGTGATACTGAACACGCGAGGACAACCTTCCCCAACGGCCTAACCGGGACGGTAGGCAATACGGTGACAGAGCACGGAACGTTCACCGCCTGCGATCTCCTTCATCAGCAGGGGCAGTTCCTCGAAGTCGCTCTCGCCGGTGACGAGGGCGTCGTAGACCGGGTCGGCGAGCAGGCGCAGGGCCAGTGCCATCCGGTCCGGGTAGGTACGCCGGGTGCGGCGCGAGGGTGAGACGGTGCCGACCTGGCTGCTGCGCACGACCAGGCGCCGGGAGTGGAAGGCCTCGCCCAGCGGCAGGCTGACCCGCCGGTCGCCGTACCAGCTCAGCTCCACTACGGTGCCCTCCGGCTCCAGCAGTTCCAGACAGCGGGCGAGCCCCGCCTCGGTGGCGCTGGCGTGGACGACCAGATCGCAGCCGCCCTCGGCCGCGTCGGGGTGGGCGAAGCCGACGCGCAGAGCCTCGGCGACGGCGGCGCGGGAGGGGTCGACGTCGACGAGCTGCACCCGCGCGCCCGGGACGCCCGCGAGGACGGCGGCGACGCTGCAGCCGACCATGCCGGCGCCGACCACGGCGATCCGGTCCCCGATCTGCGGGGCCGCGTCCCAGACCGCGTTGACCGCGGTCTCGACGGTGCCCGCCAGTACCGCACGCCCCGCGGGGACGTCGTCGGGCACGGGCGTCACGGCGGCGGCCGGTACGACGTACCGGGTCTGGTGCGGGTAGAGGCAGAAGACGGTGCGGCCGAGCAGCTCGGACGGCCCCTGCTCGACCACGCCCACGTTGAGGTAGCCGTACTTGACCGGTCCCGGGAACTCGCCGTCCTGGAACGGCGCCCGCATCGCCTGGCGCTGGCTCACGGGCACCCCGCCCCGGAAGACCAGGGTCTCGGTGCCACGGCTCACCCCGGAGTACAGGGTCCGCACCAGCACCTCCCCCGGGCCCGGTTCCGGCAGGGGGGCCTGCCTGATTTCGCCCTCGCCTGGTTCACGAAGCCAGAACGCACGCGCCGAACGCTCCACCGATTTCCTCCGTACTCCATGGCGGGCAACGAGCACCCGCCATCCGGGTGGTGCCGGGCCCGTACCGTACGCGGCTGTGCCGCACAGGCGACAAGCGGGGACGTCTCATGACCGTGATGACCGTTGGATCCGAGTTCCGTGGTGGTACCGCGGGCCGCGAGCAGGCCAGGGCGGCGGCAGCCCAGCTGGCGCTGCTGGCCGCGCTGTGGGCCACCGTGGGCCTGGACACCGTGGGCTGGCTGGCCGGGACCGTCTTCGCGGCGGGCACCTGGGCGCTGCTGGCCGCGGGCCTGCGGCGGGCGGGACGCCGCTCGCTGGGCCCGGCCGACCACGTCACCCTGGCCCGGGCGGTGCTCGTGGGCGGCGTGACGGCGATGGTGGCGGGCGGCGTCGCGCACGGCGAGCCGCTGCTGACCGGGCTGACCGCGGTGGCGCTGGCGCTCGACGCGGTGGACGGGAAGGTCGCGCGGCGCACGGGCACGGCGTCCGCCCTGGGCGCGCGCTTCGACATGGAGGTCGACGCCTTCCTGATCCTGGTGCTGAGCGCGCGGCTCGCCCTGACTCTGGGCCCGTGGGTGCTGCTGATCGGTGCCATGCGCTACGCCTTCGTGGCGGCGGCGTGGGTGCTGCCGTGGCTCGACTCGCCGCTGCCGCCGAGCTTCGCGCGCAAGACGGTGGCGGCCACGCAGGGCGTCGTCCTGCTCGTGGCCTGCTCGGGGCTCGTGCCCGCGGGGGTCTCCGCGGCCCTGACGGTGCTCGCGCTGGCCTCGCTGGTGTGGTCGTTCGGCCGCGACGTGCTGTGGCTGTGGCGGCACCGGCCGGCCCCGCGGTCCGCCGCGGTCTTCCCTAAGGCGGCGGGGGCATCCGCGGAGACCCGCGATCTGGTCTCCGCGTCCGCGGACGGCCGTTCCGCCTGACCCGGTACGTGTCAGGGCCCCGGCAGCGACTTCCGCTGCCGGGGCCCGGCCCGGCCGGCCGGCAACGGCGCGCCGCTTCACGGCCTTGCCGCCGCGGGCCTCGCGAGGGCCGCCCCGGCTCAGCGCGGCACCACCCGGCGGCCACAGCTCCTGGCGCGGCGAGTTCGGGCTCCCCGCAGGTGCCACCAGCGGCCGGAATCCCGGTCTGACGGGCCAGGAAGAGCGCACCGCATCGCCCCGGGACACCAGGCCGGCGAGAGCAGCCACCCGTCCCACTCATGGCCTTCATGCCGTCATGTCGGGCCGGCCGACGGCCGACGGCCGACGGAGCACAGAACAGAACAGAACAGCACAGCACATCGCAGCGCGCCCGTACGCCGGGCCCGCGCATGTGGCCGTGGCTCCTCTGGTCCGTCCGGCACTCGGACCCGCCGACGGCCGGCCGACTTCACGCAGCCGGTACGGGGATCGCCCCGAGGTCACCCGCCGTCAAGGAGCCCGCGGACCGCACGGAGCACAGGCCGCAGGGCCGGGAGCATCGGCCGTGGAGCCTGGTCAGGCGCCCTGGTGGGGCAGGTAGCGCAGCAGCACCACGTCGCCGATCTGGCGGGTCTCCGCGAGTGTCATCCGGTGCTCGGGGCCCTGGGGGAAGACCGCGGGGTTCACCATGCGCGGCGCGTCGGCCTGGCCGACGAAGAACGGCGCGTACACCAGGTGGAGTTCGTCGACGAGCCCGGCGCTGAGGAACATGGTGTGGACGACTCCCCCGCCCTCGACCATGAGCCGTTCGACACCGCGCCGCGCGAGGTCGGCCAACAGGATCCGGAGGTCCAGCGGGTCGCCCGCCTCGACGACGGTACAGAGGCCGCCCAGGCGTTCGCGAACGCGGTCGCCCACGCCGGAGGTCGTGTAGACCACCTTCTCGCACTCCCCGGTGGTGAAGAACCGGGCGCCGGGGTCCAGTTTCCCGCTCTCGGTGACCGTGACCTTCAGCGGGGTCGGCGGCAGCCCGGCGCGGACGCGCCGTTCGCGGCGCTCAGCGCCGCACACCAGGAGCCGCGGGTCGTCGGCCCGTATGGTGTTGGCGCCGACGAGGATGGCGTCCATCCCGGAGCGGACCTCGTCGATCCGGTCGAAGTCCTCCTCGTTGGAGAGCAGCAGCCGGGTCGTGCTCGTGTCGTCCAGGCATCCGTCCAGCGAGGAGGCCACGGACAGCAGTACGTACGGGCGCGATCTCATGGGGACACATTGCCGCACGAGAACGTTCGCGGATGTGAAGGTTCCGTAAGTCGCACGGAAGTCTCCGGATCGATGTAGGGTCCGCCGATCATCGTGCGGCCTGGTCAGCCGCGAAGTGGGCCGGTCAGTCCCGCACCCCGGCGAGCACGTCGAGTGCGAGGGCGTCGTCGGCGTCCTGGGAGAGGGAGACGTCCGCCCGCCGGGTGGCGCCCGCGGCGAGGGCCACTGAAGGAAGGCGTCGTGGCGCATCTCGTTGACCAGCACGCCGTCCGCGCCATGCGCCTCGGCACGGGCAGCCGCGGCGGCGGTCTGCTCGATCCGGCCGGTGAAGGTGAAGTCGGTCCTGAGGGGCGGGGACACGGCCGGGTTCGTCACGCGCCGGCTCCCGCTGCCGGGCCCGCCGCCTCGGTGAGCCGCGGCGGCGCGGCCTGCCGCCAGGAGTCGGTGACGATGTCACGGAGCTCGTCCATGTCGTCCAGGGCGGCCAGCCGCACCCGCACCCAGTTCGATCCGGCCTCGTGCGGCGGGACCCAGAACTTCCCCGGCTCGGCCGCGATCAGCTCGCCGCGCTCGTGCATGGGGCACCGCACCGCGAAGGACGTCTCGTCGTCGGGCAGCGTGAGGTACATCTTCCCGGCGACCCGGAACGTGGGCATGCTCCAGGCCTCCTTCTCCACCGTCTCGGGCAGCGAGAGGGCGATGCGGCGGACGTCTTCGGAATCGGGCATGCGAACACCGTAGCCATCGCCTCCGACAACGGCCGCGACGCGTCCCCTGTCCGTGGGCGGGCGCCCTCCGGCCCGGGGCTGAGTAGCAAGAGGAAACCTAGGTGTACACTGTCGTTCCGCCCTCGCGCGGCCGCGCGACCTGGCGGGGCGGGGCGGCACGGAAACAGCATCGGGCAGGAGGTGAGGAGACCCGTGGCGACCGGACGGCACGTGTCGGGCCCCGAGGAGGACGAGCCGGCCTGCTCCATCGAGCGGAGCCTGCAGATCCTCGGTGAGCGCTGGTCCCTGCTGGTGCTGCGCGAGATCTTCGCCGGACGGCACCGCTTCGCCGAGATCCAGACGTCGCTCGGCATCGCGCCCAATCTCCTCAGCACCCGGCTCAAGCTGCTCGTCGAGGCCGGGGTGCTGTGCACGCGCACGTACCAGGAGCCGGGCAGCAGGCCGCGGCAGAGCTACCACCTGACCGAGGCCGGCCGCGAGCTCGACCTCGTCATGGCCTCCCTCCAGCAGTGGGGCGACCGGCACCGGCCGCGCCCCTCCGGCCCCTCCGCGCGCCGCCGGACCCGCTCGACCGGCGAGGCCGTCCACGTCGCCTTCCTCACCGACGACGGCCACGAGGTGCCGGGCACCGACGTGTCCATCGCGGTGGCACAGCCCACCGGGGCGGCCTGACCGGTGGGGCGGCCGGGCGGCCCGGTTCAGTGCAGACCGGCCCGCTCGGCGGTGTCGTCCAGGAAGCCCCCGGACTGGTGCTGCCACAGCCTGGCGTAGGCGCCGTCCTCCGTGAGCAGCTCCTGATGCGTGCCCTGCTCGATGATGCGCCCGCGGTCCAGGACGACCAGCCGGTCCATGCCGGCGACCGTGCTCAGCCGGTGCGCCACCACCAGCGCCGTCCTCCCGTCCATCAGCCGCCACAGCGCCTCCTGGACGAGGATCTCGCTCTCCGAGTCCAGGGCGCTGGTCGCCTCGTCCAGCAGCAGGATCGGAGCGTCGCGCAGGATCGCCCTGGCGAGCGCGACCCGTTGCCGTTGTCCGCCGGAGAGCTTGACCCCGCGCTCGCCGACCATGGTGTCGAAACCGTCCGGCAGCGCGTCCGCGAACTCCGTGACGTGGGCCGCCCGGGCCGCACGGCGGATCTCGCTCTCGGTGGCGTCCGGCCGGGCGAAGGCGATGTTGTCCCGCAGCGAGCGGTGGAACATCGCCGGGTCCTGCGGGACGTAGGAGATAAGGCTGCGCAGGTCGGCCTGGCGCAGCCGGCTGATGTCCTGCCCGCCGATCAGGATCCGGCCGCCGTCGATGTCGTTCATCCGCAGCAGCAGCCGGGTGAGCGTGGTCTTGCCGCCGCCGGACCGGCCGACGAGACCGATCCGGGCCCCGCTGGGCACGGTCAGCTCGAGCTCCTCGAAGAGCGGCTGCGCGCCTCCGTGGGCGAAGGTCACGTGCTCGAAGCGGATGTCGGCGCCCCGGGACCGCAGCGGCTCCGGCGCGGGCGGGTCGAGCACGGTCGGCGGCTTCAGCAGCAGTTCGGTGAACTGCGCGGCCTCCGTCATCGAGCTCTCCAGACGGCGGTAGATCTGGTTGAACTCGAACATGATCCGCGTCGCGTTGGAGTAGTAGGTGAAGGCCACCACGACCGCCTCCACGCCGTGCGTGCCAGCGCCGAGCGTGACCGCGAGCAGCAGGCCGAGCGCGTTGGTCAGCACGGACAGCGGTGCGACCAGGGTGTCGATGCGCAGGTTGCCGTAGTCCCACGACTTGAGCGTGAGCCTGCGCGACTCGGCGACGCGTGAGCGGTGCTCGGCGGCCTCGCGTTCCTCGGCGGCGAACGCCCGGACGGTGTCCATGTTCATCAGGCTGTCGGCGACGTGCCCGGAGACCCGGGCGATCGCCTCCTCGCGCTGGCGGACGAGCGCCTGACGCCGGCGGATGAGGGGCGCCACGCACAGCGCGGTCACCGCGATCATCACCAGGAGGCCGACGACCAGCAGTGGTTCGTAGGCCCAGAGCACCACCGACCCGAACAGCAGCGGTACGAAGCTGCCCAGGACGTTGAAGGTCAGCGTGTCGACGAACTCCTCGAAGCGCGAGGCGAAGCTCAGCACCCGCTTGGTGAGCGACCCGGCGAAGTTGTCGTGGAAGAACGAGGCGTCCTTGGCGAACAGCTCGTCCATGCCGACCACGTACAGGTGCTCGATGCCGAGGGCGTCGAGGCGGTTGAGGCAGTGCAGGCCGATCCGCCACAGCGTCTCCGCGAGCAGCAGCACGCCGGCGAAGGCCAGGACGTAGGGCAGGGTCGCCCCGAGGCCGGGGGTGGTGCCGTCGACGAAGCCGCCGACGAGCTTCGCGACGACCAGCGGCGCGACGTAGTTGATGCCGATGTTGCCGAGGGCCGGCGACAGCATCGCCGGAAGTGTCAGCCACCGTAGCCGGGCGAGTTCCCTTCCGTAGTGACGAAGTGCCAGGAGCACCGGGCCCCCGGCCGCGCGGAACCTGTGTGATTCAGGCGATCCCATCTCCACCCTGCGGTATCGTGCGGCGCGCTGCCGCGTCCTTCTCCGGGAGGTGCCGCCGCTGCCGTCGTTCCGGCGCGGCGCTTCGTCCGGGCCGGCGGGTCCGCGCGGCTCGCGACGATGCCGGCGGTGCGATGAGGGGCGGTCCGGAAGTGGCAGTGTCCCGCGACGGGCTGGGCGGCGTCCAAGCGTTTTCCGGCCCGGCGGCACGGCGCACGGAGGCTTCCCGGCGCACGGGCGGGGCTCCCGGCGGCCGGGGGGCGGCGGGGGCGGTCGGGCGGTGCCGCCTCGCTCCGTTCGCGCCTCATGTGCCGCACAACTGCCCCAGAACGCGACCAGCGGGTTTGTCATGAATGACAAACCCGCTGGTCAGCACCGTCGGGACGACAGGATTTGAACCTGCGACCCCTTGACCCCCAGTCAAGTGCGCTACCAAGCTGCGCCACGTCCCGGTGCCGGTTCGCGCCGGGCTTCCCGCCCGGCCGACCGCGCACGAGAACAATACCGCACGTCGCCGGGTGCTCGCTCGCACCATTCCCGCACCCCGCGCGGCGCCACCGCGGCGGGGTGCCCGGCCCGGGATGAGTAGCCGTACTCATGTGGCGCGGGCCACGACCGCCGATGCTTCAGGCATGGCGAATCCGATCCAGCAGCAGACGACCGCGGCCTACTCGGCGCAGGCCGCGATCTCGTTCGCCGTCGCCCTCGGGGCGATGGTCGTGGGCATCGCCTACCTGCCGGTCGGCCCGTGGGTGCGGGCCTTCCTGGCGGTGGGGCTGCTCTACGTGGTGACTTCGGCGTTCACGCTCGCCAAGGTCGTCCGCGACCGGCAGGAGGCCGGCCAGGTGACGAGCCGGGTGGACCAGGCCCGGCTGGACAAGCTGCTGGCCGAGCACGACCCGTTCAAGGTCGACGGGGTCTAGCCGCCTGGTCGCCCAGCAGGTACCGCGCGCCGGGGCCCTTGGCGGCGGCGGTGTCGCCCGGGTTGTACAGGGCGCACTTGCGCAGGGAGAGGCAGCCGCAGCCGATGCAGCCGGTGAGGTTGCCCTTGAGCCGTTCCAGCTCCGCGATCTGCTCGTCGATGCGGTGCGTCCAGGTGCGGGCGACGGCGTTCCACTCGGCGGCGCTGGGGGCGCGGTCCTCGGGGAGCCTGGCGAGGGCCGCGCCGGCCTCCTCCAGCGACAGGCCGACGCGCTGGGCGGCCCGGATGAAGGCGACGCGGCGCAGCGTGGCGCGGGCGTAACGACGCTGCCCACCCGCGGTGCGCTCGGAGCGGATGAGGCCGAGCTCCTCGTAGTAGCGCAGGGCGGAGGGGGCCAGGCCGCTGCGGGCGGCGAGCTCGCCGATGGCCAGGCGGTCGCGGCGAGGTGCGAAGTCGCTCATGGGGCCGAGCGTACCGCTTGACCTCAAGCCGACTTGAAGTCGCACCATCCCCATATGACTTTGACCAGCGCGGACACCGCGTACGACTACGACGATCTCCGGCGGCTGATGTCGCTCATGACCGGCGACGAGAAGCACGGGCCCGCCGCCACCTCCACCCTCGACGTGCTGTGGGTGCTCTACGACCGGGTGCTGCGGGTGACCCCGGGTACGGCGGAGGACGCCGGCCGGGACCGCTTCCTGCTCTCCAAGGGCCACGGACCGATGGCGTACTACGCGGTGCTCGCGGCCAAGGGCTTCGTCCCCGAGGAGTGGCTGCCGGGCTTCGGCTCTTTCGAGTCGCCGCTGGGCCACCACCCGGACCGCGTGCTCGTGCCGGGCGCCGAGATCGGCTCCGGCTCGCTCGGCCACGGACTGCCCATCGCCGTGGGCAGCGCCCTGGGGCTGCGGGCGCACGGCCTGACCGACGCCGCGGTGTGGGTGCTGGTCGGCGACGCGGAACTGGACGAGGGCAGCAACCACGAGGCCGTGGCCTTCGCCGGCGCCATCGGCCTGGAGGGCCTGCACGTCGTCGCGGTCGACAACGCCTCCGCCACCTACCGGCGCCCCGGCGGTCCCGCCTCGCTCTTCGCCGGCGAGGGCTGGTCCGTGACGGCCGTCGACGGCCGTGACCACGAGGCGCTGTACGAGGCGTTCACCGCGCCGCACCCCGGACGGCCGCGCGCCGTCGTCGCCCGTGTCGAGTCCAAGCGGTGACCGCCGCCCCGAGCCGAGGAGACCTTCCCATGGACACCATGCGTGACCGTTTCGCCGCCGTCGCCGGACGCCTGCTGGACGATGACCCGCGGCTGGCCGTCGTGCTGGCGGTCATCTCCGGGGACCGCTTCAAGGACGCCGCCCGCGACCATCCCGACCGGGTGATCGACGTCGGCATTCGTGAGCAGCTGCTGGTCAGCGTCGCCGGCGGGCTGGCGCTGACCGGGCTGCGGCCGATCGTCCACACCTTCGGCAGTTTCCTCGTGGAACGCCCCTTCGAGCAGGTCAAGCTGGACCTGGGGCACCAGGGCGTCGGCGCGGTGCTGGTCAGCTCGGGGGCCTCGTACGACATCGCCGCGGGCGGCCGCACCCACCAGGCTCCCGGTGACGTCGCCCTGCTGGACACCCTCGACGGCTGGACCGTGCACGTGCCCGGCCACCCCGACGAGGCCGAGGCGCTGCTCCGGCACGCCGCGGCCGACGACGACAACCGGGTCTACGTACGGCTCGGCGAGCAGTCCAACCGCACGGCGCAGCCGGTCTCCCCGGGCCGCTTCCGGGTGCTGCGCGAGGGCCGGGCGGGCGTCGTCGTCGCCGTGGGCCCGCTGCTCGACGCCACGCTGGAGGCCGTGGAGGACATGGACGTGACGGTGCTGTACGCCTCCACGGTGCGCCCCTTCGACGCGGCCGGGCTGCGGGCGGCCGTGGCGCGCACGGACGCGGCGGACGTGGTGCTGGTCGAGCCGTACCTGGCGGGCACGTCGGCGCCCTTCGCCGCCGAGGCCCTGCTCGACCTGCCGCACCGCGTCCTCGCCCTGGGCACGGCCCGCCAGGAGCTGCGCCGCTACGGCACCTGGCAGCAGCATGTGGCGGCCCACGGCCTGGACGCGGCCGGGCTGCGGGCGCGGATCGGCGGCTTCCTGGCAGGCTCCCCGCGCCCGGCGGGCCTCGTGGGCTCGGGCGTCCGGTAGCCGGGGGCGTCCGCTAGCTCCAGGGGAGCTCCGATCGGTGCCGCCAGTACGCCGGGGCCGGTTCGGCCAGGGCGGCGAGCCGGGTCAGGTCCCCGGCCTCGAGCCCGAGGGAGGCGGCCCTGGCGTTGGCGGCGGCCTGACCGGTCGTCGCGGCGCCGGAGAGCACGATGCCCGCCCAGGGGCGGCGCAGGACCGCGGCGAGGGCCACGGCGTCGGGCGTGGCACCGGTCCGGTCGGCCACCTCCGCGAGGGGGGAGTCCGGATCGGCCGTGGCCAGGCGGCCATTGGCCATGGCCTCCTTGACGATCACGGTCGCTCCGGCGTCGTGCGCCTCGGCCAGGGCCGGGCCGGCGGAGGGCTCCAGCAGGTTGTAGGTGGCCTGCACGACGGTGAACAGGCGCCGCCCGTCCACCGTCACCTTCAGCGCCGCGCGGATCGCCTCGGCCTGCAGCGGCCCGCTGGTGGACAGGCCCACCTCGACGCCGTCGGCCGCCAGCCGGGCGAGGCGGGCGTGGAGGTCGCGGTCGGACAGGGCCGGGCTGTCCGGGGTGACGGAGTGGATGTGGTAGACGTCGAGGCGGTCGCCGAGCAGGGCGCGCGTCTCGGCGATCTGCCGGTCGTACGTGGCGGTTCCGTGGTCCTTGACCTCGTGCACCTCGGCGTCGACCCGCCAGCCGGCCGTGTAGGTGTAGCCCCACTTGCTGCCGATCACCACGTCGGTGGCCTCGGGGTGGGCGTCCAGCCAGCTCGCCAGGAACTCCTCGGCCCGCCCGTAGGAGCGGGCCGCGTCGAAGTAGCGGATGCCGAGCGCGT
Source organism: Actinacidiphila sp. bgisy160 (assembly GCF_965342435.1). Classification (GTDB taxonomy): domain Bacteria; phylum Actinomycetota; class Actinomycetes; order Streptomycetales; family Streptomycetaceae; genus Actinacidiphila. Next base: position 27,881 of record NZ_CBDRCM010000043.1, read on the forward strand.
AGGCGGTGTCGAGGACCGCGTGGGCGCGGTCCCGCATCGCCTCGACGGTGCGCTCGGCGGGCAGGTCGGCGGCGCGGCCGAGGTCGATGTAGGCGGGTCGGCCGACGGCGGCGAGACCGAGACCCAGCCGGGGCAGGGGGGCGGTGGCGAGTCGTTCGAAGGGCACGGTCGCCACCGTACTCCCGGTGGAGTACGCCGATCCGGTGCCTGAGGCGGACGTCGCGGGTGATCACCGGAATGCATAGTGGGAACGTCCGGCTCTTCGTCCCCGTCCGAGGATCACGCATGCGATTCGCCCTGCCCAGGACCTGGCGCACGCGACGGCGGCCGGCGGCCGCCGTCGCCGCCCTCGCCCTGCTCGCCGGAGGCGGCGTCGTCACCCTCGCGGTGGCCGACGACCCCGCGCCCGTGCGCCGCCAGGACCGGGTCCTCTCGTTGCCCGAGGCCCCGGGCAGCGCCGCCGAGGTGCGGATCGACACCTCCTACTTCACCTCCGGCGGGTCGGCGCCGCGCCCGGCGGTGCTGCTCGCGCACGGATTCGGCGGCAGCAAGGACGACATGAGGGCCCAGGCCGAGTCCCTCGCCCGCAGCGGCTACGCCGTGCTGACCTGGTCCGCGCGGGGTTTCGGCGCCTCGGGCGGGCGGATCGGGCTCAACTCCCCCGACGCCGAGGTCGCGGACGTCTCGCGGCTCATCGACTGGCTGGGCCGGCGGCCCGAGGTGCTGCGCGACGGCCGGGACGATCCGCGGGTCGGCATCGCGGGGGCCTCGTACGGCGGGGCCGTCTCCTTGCTGGCGGCCGGCCACGACCGGCGGGTGGACGCCATCGCGCCCGCGATCACCTGGTGGGACCTGGGCGAAGCGCTGTTCCCGCAGGGCGTGTTCAAGAAGCTGTGGGCGGGGATCTTCTTCTCCACGGGCTCGCGCGGCGCCGCGTGCGGCTTCACCGCCGAACTGTGCGCGATGTACGACAGGTCGGCCGTCGCCGGCCGCCCGGACGCCGCGACGCTGCGGCTGCTGAAGCGCTCCAGCCCCTCCTCGGTGGCCGGGCGCATCAAGGTGCCGACCCTGGTGGTGCAGGGCCAGAACGACTCCCTCTTCCCGCTCGGCCAGGGCGACGCCATAGCGCGTGCCGTCGCCGCGAACGGCGCGCCCGTGGCCGTCGACTGGTTCTCCGGCGGGCACGACGGCGGCGACCAGGAGACCTCCCGGATCGAGGCGCGCACCACGGCCTGGTTCGACCGCTGGCTGAAGCGCGACAAGGGCATCGACACCGGGCCCGCGTTCCGTGTCACCCGCACCGGAGGCGTCGACACCACCGACGGCAGGGCCGTACGCCGCGGCGCGGACGCCGACGCGTACCCGGGGCTGGAGGGCACACGGACCCGGACGGTCCCGCTCGGCGGGCGCGCTCAGACGGTGGCCAACCCGGCCGGCGGCAGTCCGCCCGCGATCTCCGCGGTGCCCGGTGTGGGCGCGCTGTCCCAGCTCTCCGACCTCGGCCAGGGGCTGTCGCTGTCCCTGGACTTCCCCGGTCAGCGCGCCGCCTTCGACTCGGCGCCGCTGACCTCGGCGCTGCGGCTGACCGGCGCTCCGACGACGCGGGTCACCGTCGGCACGGACGCGCCTGCCGGAGCGGTGCTCTTCGCGAAGCTGTACGACGTGGGTCCGGGCGGCAACGAGACCCTGCCGCACCAGCTGGTCGCGCCGCTGCGGGTCGCCGGGAGCGGCACGGTGCGGGTGCGACTGCCCGCCGTGGACCACGAGTTCGCCGTCGGCCACCGGCTGCGGCTGGTGCTGTCCACCACCGACCTGGGCTACGCCTCCCCCGTCGCGGCCGCCACGTACCGGGTGTCCCTGCCCGAGGGCACCGCGCTGACCGTGCCGACCGACCCGGAGCTGACCACCGACCAGGGCGCGCTGCCCGCCTGGGTGTGGCTGGTGCCGGCCGGCGCGCTCGCGCTGGCGGCGGCGCTGCTGCTGACCGGCCGCCGCCGGGCGGGTGCGGTGCGGCAGGCGCCGGACCCGGCGCTCGCGCAGGTCCCGCTGGAGATCTCCGGGCTGTCCAAGCGCTACCGTGGGGCGGCGGACCGCTACGCCGTGCGGGAGTTGTCGTTCCGGGTGGAGCGGGGCCAGGTGCTGGGGCTGCTCGGCCCCAACGGCGCGGGCAAGACGACGACGATGCGCATGATGATGGGCCTCATCCGGCCCGACGCGGGCACCATCCGCGTGTTCGGCCACGCGATCCGGCCGGGCGCGCCCGTGCTGTCCCGGGTGGGGGCCTTCGTGGAGGGCGCGGGCTTCCTGCCGCACCTGACGGGGCGGGCCAACCTGGAGCTGTACTGGCGGGCCACGGGCCGGCCGGCGGCCGACGCCCACGTCGAGGAGGCCCTGGAGATCGCCGGCCTCGGCGAGGCCCTGGGGCGCGCGGTGCGCACGTACTCGCAGGGCATGCGCCAGCGGCTCGCCATCGCGCAGGCCATGCTGGGCCTGCCCGACCTGCTCATCCTCGACGAGCCGACCAACGGGCTCGACCCGCCGCAGATCCGCGAGATGCGCGAGGTGGTGCGGCGCTACGCGGCCGCCGGCCGTACCGTCCTCGTCTCCAGCCACCTGCTGTCGGAGGTGGAGCGGAGCTGCACGCACCTGGTCGTCATGGACAAGGGGCGGCTCGTCGCGGCCGGTCCGGTCGGCGAGATCGCCGGGAGCGGACAGACGCTCTTCGTCGGCGCGCCGGGCATGGCCGACGAGGCGCGGGAGGCGGTCGCCGCGAAGCTGTCGGCGCTGCCCGGCGTCGAGGCGGCCGAGGCCGTGGACGGCGGGCTGCTGGTCCGGCCGGGTGCGACGGCCGTGCCGGAACTGCTGTCCGAACTCCTGCGGCTCGATGTGCCGGTGGAGCGGGTCGGCCCGCACCGCCGCCTGGAGGACGCGTTCCTGACCCTGATCGGAGGTCCCGCGTGACCGAGACCCTGGAACTGGCCGAGGGGTACCGTCCGGGCCGCACCCTCCCGCTGCGGGTCGAGGCGGTGCGGCAGTTGCTGCGCCGCCGTACGCTCGTCGCGTCCGCCGTCGTCCTCGGCCTGCCCGTGATCGTGTGGGCGGCCTTCGCCATCGGCGGCACCCCGCGGGGGCGGGACACCGGCCCGACGATGATGGACGTGGCCACCGCCTCCGGCGTCAACTTCTCGCTGGCGGTCCTCTTCGTCTCCTCCGGCTTCCTGCTGACGATCCCGGTCGCCCTCTTCTTCGGCGACACGATCGCCTCGGAGGCCAACTGGTCCTCCCTGCGCTACCTGCTGGCCGCCCCGGTGCCCCGCGCCCGGCTGCTCGCCTCCAAGGCGCTGGTGTCCCTCGCCTTCAGCGCCGCCGCCGTGCTGGCGCTGCCCACGGTGGCGCTCGCCGTCGGCACGCTCGCCTACGGCTGGGGGGACCTGGAGCTCACCACGGCCGGTTCCCTGCCCCCGGGCACCGCGACGGGGCGCCTGGCGATCGCCGCCCTGTACGTCTTCGTGGGCCAACTGGCCGTCGCGGGCTTCGCCTTCTGGCTCTCCACGCTCACCGACGCGCCGCTGGGAGCGGTCGGCGGGGCCGTGGGCGTCGCGATCCTCTCCAACATCCTGGACACGATCTCGGCGCTGGGCTCGCTGCGGGACGTCCTGCCGACGCACTGGCAGTACGCCTGGATCGACGCGCTGCAGCCCCGCCTGGAATGGTCGGGCATGCTCAAGGGCACCTCGGTGTCGCTGTCCTTCGCGGTGGTGTTCTTCGCGCTGGCCTTCCGCGGCTTCCGGGGGAAGGACATCGTGTCCTGACGCACAGCGTGCTGCTGACCGGGTCGGGGCCGGGGAACGCGGACCGGGTGCCGGTCGTGCGGGCGCTTCGGTCCATGCCGGGGCTGAGCGCGCGGCGGGGCAGGCAACTGCCGGACTCCGTACCGCTCGTGGTCGTGCAGGGCACCCGGCTGAAGGCGGCAGGGGCCGGATCCGGGTTGCGCCGCACATCGAGCGGGCGCGGCTTCGCCCCCGGATCCGGTCCCGGTGCCGACCAGCCGTGCACGCCTCCCGGCTGGTCGGCGGAGGGCTGACCGCCGGCCCGCCGTTCCCTGCGCCGCTGAGCCGTTACACCGGGGCGCCCGTCGCCCCGGCGGGCGAGACCGGCGCGTCGGCGGACGGATCGGCGCCCCAGGCCGCGGCGCACAGGGCACGGGAGAGTTCGTCGGCGTAGACGGCGGCGGCGAGCCAGGCGAGGGCGAAGCGGTCGGTGTCGGCGGGCAGGAGGCGCCCGAAGGGGTCCCGGCCGCGGTCGGCCGCGGCGTGGCGGAGGTCGTCGAGGAGGTCCGCGGCCGTCGGGAGCGCGGAGCGGCGCAGGTGTCCCGCGTCGGGCGCGGAGTTCGTGGGGAGGGCGAGGACGCGGCGGCCGCCGGAGGCTGCCTGGTGGACGCGGCGGAGCAACAGGTGGACGGGGGCCTCGTCGGGCGCGGGAGACGGCGGCAGGGGGACCGCGGGTGCGGCGGCGGGGAGGTCGGCGCGCTGCAGGCGGTCGAGGCCGGTGTCGACGCGGGCCTCGGGGTCGGCCGGGTGGCTGGTGGCCAGCAGCAGCGCGCGGGGGTGCGGGGCGGGGTCGAGCCGGGCGACGACACGCAGCGTGGTGCCCGGCGTGCCCGCGAGCAGCCGCAGGTTGTCGCGGTGGGGCAGCGCGGGGTGGTCGTGCGCTGCGGAAAGCCGGACCGTCAGATCACCGCACTGGGCGAGCAGGCAGTCACCGCCGGCCTCGGGGGCGGTGCCGATCAGGGTGACGTCGAGGAAGAGCAGGCCGTCGCCGGTGCCGAGGGCGCGCATGGCCTGCTCGGCGACGGGCACCCGCCAGAGGCGGTCCAGGGGCTCGGCCGTCCAGGCGGCGCCGGTGGCCCGGACGGCGCGGACGGCGGCTCCCGCGCCGAGCCGCCCGGTGGGCGAGACCGTCGCGCCGGACACCGCAAGGCCCGCGCGGGACAGTTCGCGGTGGGTGAGGGCGGTGTCTCCGATGCGCACGGCCCGGTCGCCGGCTCCCGTGGCGCGGCCGGGGCCGCCGGGGGCGACGTCGGAGACGGTGTAGAGGCGGCCGTCGGCGTCGGCGGTCCAGGTGACGGCGCCGGCGTAGCCGCTCGCGGTGAGCACGGGCTCGGAGAACAGCCCGTACAGCCGCAGCGAGCCGTCCGGGGTGTACGGCTGCCGTGCGGTGCCGCGCACGGCAGCCAGCTCGGGGCCGCTCGCGTGGGGGACGCGGTACGCGGTGCCGAGGAGTTCGCGGAGTGCGGCGACCAGGTCGGCGAGACGGTGCCCGGGGTCGGCGGCCCGGGCGGCGCGCAGCCGGGTGACGACGGAGACCGCCGCGGCGGCGCAGCGGTGCAGTCCGCCCAGCCGGGCGGCGTGCGCGGCCCGGAGCAGTTCGGCCTGGACGACGGCGCCGGAGCCGTCGATGCCCGCGTCGAGGACTACGGCGCCCGCTGCGCGCAGGGCGCCGGCGGCGGCACGCTGCTCCGGGGTGGCGGTCTCGGGCGCGGCCTCGGGCGCCGTCTCCCCGGCCGTCTCCGGCGGGACTTCCTCGGCTGCCGGCTCGGGAGCCTCGGCGACGGGTGCGGCCGAGGCGGCGGCGGCACGGTGCAGGCAGTCGGGCGCGAGCAGGCAGCCGCAGCGCACGTCCTCGACCCGGCTCACCGTGCCGCCGGGGGCGTGCAGTTCGAGGTCGGTGCCGTCGTCGACGGCGATCCGGGTGATGTCGCCGTCGACGGCCACCGGGCGGGCCACGAGCTTGGCGACGCCGGCGTCGAGGCGCTTGCGCAGCCGCGGGGACAGGGCCTCGACGAGTTCCGCGGTCACGGACGGCGCGACCGGGGGGAGTTGCTGGTCCATGTGAGCTCTTCCCTGTTCAGCGGGCGAATTCGAGAGGGCGGAAGGCGGCGGCCGCGAACCCCGGCACCCCCGCGTCCCGGGCCACGGCCGGGGCCGCCGGATGAAGTTGCCGCCTCATGCGATCTCCTCCCCCACCCAGCAGCCTTCGCGAGGGCGGAAGGCGGCAGCCGCAGCGAATGTCCTCACCACCGGCATCCACGACGATCCGCGGGCGAGGGCCGTCCACGACCGCCCAAGGGACGGCCGGACCCGCCCGGTGAAGTTGCCGCCTCATGCGATCTTCTCCCCCACCCATCGGGCGAGTTCGAGGGGGCTGAGGGCGGCGACGGGCATGCCCGCGGCGACGAGCTGCCCGGCGACGCCGGTGGAGTAGCGGGGGCGCCCGGCGTCGTCGAGGCTGGCGCAGCCCAGGACGTGGCAGCCGGCTCCGACCAGGGCACGGACCTCGGCCAGGAGGCCGCCGAGCGGATATCCCTCCTCGAAGTCGCTGACGACCACGACGAGGGTGCGCGAGGGCACGGTCACCAGTTCGCGCGCGTGCCGCAGCCCGGCGGCGATGTGGGTGCCGCCGCCGACGCTCACCTCCAGGAGCAGGGAGAGCGGGTCCTCGACATGGTCGGTGAGGTCGATGACCTCGGTGGAGAACGCCAGGAAGTGCGTGGACAGGGTGGGCACCCCGGCCAGGACGGAGGCGGTGAGCGCGGCCCAGATCGTGGAGGCCTCCATGGACCCCGACACGTCGGTCACCAGGATCAGCCGCCAGTCGGCGGCCCGCTGGGCCCGGGAGCGGAACACCGGCCGCTCCGGGATCACCTGGACGGTGCCGTCGGGCCCGCGGCGTGCGGTGGCCAGGTTGGCGCGCAGCGTACGGGCCAGGTCGAGGCCGCCTCCGGGGCGCCGGCTGGGTCGCGGGAGGGCGGTGCCGTGCAGCGCGGGGCGCAGGCGGGTGGCGAGTCGACGGGTGAGGGCCTCGACCAGGCGCCGTACGAGCGGGCGGAGCGCGACCAGCCGGGCCTCCGGCAGCCCGCCCGCGTGCCGCAGGACGCTGCGCAGCAGGTCCACGGAGGGGCGCACGCTGTCGGGGCCGAGTTCGGCGACGACGTCCTTGCGGCCGGACGTGGCGGCGGCCGCCAGCACCTCCTCGCGGATGCCGGGCCCGAACAGCGCGGCCAGTTCCTCGGACCACTCGCGCACCCCGGGGTAGGGTGCCTCGCGGCCACCGCGGTCGCCGCCCGCCGTGCCGCGCCCGCCGAGGTCGCCGCGGCTGCCCTCGCCCCGGCCGTTGCCGTACAGCTCGTCCAGTGCCGTGGCCAGGGCGGCGGCGGAGAGCGGCAGCCGGTCGCCGCGGCGGCCCAGCACCAGGCGCCACCGGTGGGCGGGGGCGAGGGTGAAGGCCGCCACGGCGGGGGTCTCACCCGGTGCTCCGGGGGCGCCGGCGGACCGCTGCGTGCCCGGCGGCGTCCGGTGGGCGTGGCCCGCACCGTCGGCCGCCGCGCCCACGGGTCCGCCTTCGCCGGTGACCGCGCCGGGGGCGGTGGCACCGTGCGGTGCGCTCAGCAACGCCGTGGCGGCGGGGCCGGCGGGGAACGCCGTCGCCGACGGGCCCGCGGGCCCGTCCTCGCGGACAGCCGCGTCGGTGGCCTGGTCGTACGAAGTGCCCGGCTCCACGGGGACTGTTGCCGCCGCGACGGCCGTTGACACTGCCTCCGGCAACTCGTGCGAGGGCGGCGTCGCCCGTGGGGGGAGCAGGCCGAGTCGGTCCAGGGCCGCGCGGGCCGCGAGGTCGGCGCGGGTCCAGATGGCGAGGGCGACGGGGTCGACGCCCTCGGTGTCGGCGATGCCGTCGGTGTCCAGGCGTTCCTCGACTGCGGCCAGGAGCCGGTCGCGGGCGGCCGGGCTGAGGGTGTCGAAGCCGCCGCGCAGGGCGGGCAGGCGCGACAGGAAGGCCTGGTCGGGCAGGTCCCGGACGCGGTCCAGCAACGGTTCCAGGACGGGCGCCGCCGCCTCCAGCAGCGGGCCGGCCGCCGTCAGCAGCCCGGTGAGCCGGGCGGTGAGGGCGGCGCGGGAGTCGGGGTCACCCGCCGCGTCGACCCAGGAGGCGACGCGGGCGCCGAGGGTCTCGGGCGCCTCGTGGCCGAGGAGGACCCGGACGGCGCCCGCGGCCCCGCGCATCAGCGGGGAGCCGTCCGCGGCGAGTCGCGCGAGGGCGTCGGTGAGCCGGACGCCGCCCAGGAGGTCGGCGCGGTGGGCGAGTTCGAGCAGGGCGTGCGCGTCGGCGGGGTCCTCGGAGCCGGTCAGGCCGTCCACCTGGCGGACCGCCGCCGCGGTCAGCAGGTCGGCGACGGCGGTGGCGCGGGCGGTGCGGGCCTCGTCCGCGCCGAGCCCGGCGATGTGGCCGGCCCGGACGCGGTCCAGCAAGGCGAGCCCCGCGAGGAGTTCGGGGAGCGTGCCGGAGGCGGGGAGCACCTCGGCGGTCTCGGCCAGGCGTTCCCCGGCGAGTGCGGGGAGCCCGCACTCGGCGGCCTGGGCCAGTCCGGTGAGGGTCTGTGCCGCGGTGGGGCCGCCCTCGTCCGTCTCCTGGCGGCGACGTTCGCGCAGCACGCCCTCGGCGGCCTGGGCGGCGGTGACGCCGCGGACCCCGGCGGCGGTGAGCAGCGCCGCGGTGGCGGGTGTCCAGCGCAGCTCCCAGCGGGTGGTGAGGCCCTCGGTGCCGGCCGCCCCCGCGACGTCCTTCGGCTCGGCGTAGGGCACGCCGCACACGGTCAGTCTGCGCAGCAGGAGTTCGCGGCGGCGGTCGAGGTCGGAGCGGAGCGGATCCAGGCGCAGGTCCCGGGCGCCGGCCGGGGCGGCGGAGTCCGGGCCGGGGGCGGGCAGGCCCAGCGCGGCCAGTTCCGCCTCGACGGCGGGCGCGAGACCGCTGCGCGGAGCGTCGGGGGCGGGGCGTCCGCCGCGGGTGCCGACCAGCACCCGTTCCATGGCGCGCGCCACGGCCCGTCCGCGGCCGTACGGCTCACCCTGGGCCAGCACGGTCTGCACCGCCTCGACGAGCTCGCCCCGGCCGGCCGCGGGCAGCCCGCGCAGCCGTGCCAGGTCACCGGCGAGCCGGCTGATCTCGCGCGCGTCGGCCGGGCCCGACGGGTGGCCCTGGGCACGCAGTTCGGCGCAGATGCGGACGGCGGCGCGGGCGAGCACCTCCTCGAGGGCGGCGGGGTCGCCGGCCGCCTCCAACACCATGTGCTGCCACTCGGGGTCGCGGATGCCCGCCGGATAGCCGGAGCGTTCGTCCAGCAGCGGGTACGCGTAGGGGATCAGGGAGGTCGTCCAGGCGGCACCGCTCCCGGGTGCCGGAGGTGCCTCCTCCGGGCCTTCCACGGGCGCGGTGCCCCGCGGCCACACCTCGGCCGGGACGAGGGCCGGCGCGTGGAAGGCGCCGACGACGACGGCCGCGCGGCGGCCGTCCGCGGTGGCCTCGGCGATGCGGGCCCGCATCCACCGCTCGCGGCGCAGGTCGAGGCCGGGGACGCCCGGGCCCTCGGCGGCGTCGCGGCGTAGCGCCCATCCCGTCAGCAGGGCGGCACGGCGCAGCGCTTCGGGCGGTGAGCCCGGGGCGGTGGCCTCGACGAGGCGGTCCCACAGGTCGTCGCCGGGGCGGCCGGTGAGCCGGGCGCGCAGGGCGGCGTGCAGCCCGGGTCCGGAGTTCCCCGCCGCGGCTGTCGTGCGGCCGGCGTGCCAGGCGCGGTCGGCGAGCGGCAGGTCGCAGGCGACGACCGGGACGCCGCCCCGCGCCGCCCAGCGGACGGCGGCGAGTTCGGGCGAGAAGTCGGCGAAGGGGTAGAAGGCGGGGCCGCCGCCCCGGTCGCCGGGGGCGGCGGCGAGGGCGACGGGGGCCCGGGTGTCCTCGTGGGCGAGCCAGGTCAGCCATTCCTGCATCTCGCCGGGGAGTTCGACGAGCAGAACGTCGGGCTTCGCCCCGTCGAGGAGGGCGGGCAGCGCCGCCGCCAGCGACGGGGCGTGGTGCCGTACGCCGACGAGGTAGGGCGCGGCCGGGTCGGTGAGGATGTCTGCGGCCTCGTCCGGGGTGAGGGACACGGGCTCAGCCTTCCAGGACGGCGCGCAGCTCCCACAGGGTGCGCCAGGTCGGGGAGCCCTGCTCGGCGCGGCGCCGGACGGGGCCGTCCCAGTAGCCGAGCAGCCGGGCGGCGTCGGCCGGGTCGTCCTTGCGTACGACGCCCAGGAGATGGCCGGGGAGCAGGCCGAGCACGTCCCGGTCGCCGGGGAAGTACGCGGCGGCCAGGGCGAGCGCGCCGGCGACCGCGACGGCCTCCGCGGTGCTCATCACCGTGGAGGGCCGCTCCACCTCCCAGCCCTCGGCGGAGCGGCCCTCGCGCAGGTCGCGGAAGGCGGTGACGAGCGCCTCCAGGACGGCGTCGTCGACCTGGTACGGGGCGCCCGCCCGTTCGACGGCGGCGCGGGACTGGCTGCGCACGAGCGCGGTCTCGGCGTCGAGGTCGTCGATGGGGCCGACGGTCTCGAAGTTGAAGCGCCGCTTGAGGGCGGCGGACATCTCGGAGACTCCCTTGTCGCGGAGGTTGGCGGTGGCGATCAGGTTGAAGCCGGGCGCCGCGTGCGCCAGGGCGTCGTCGCCGCCGGCGAGTTCGGGGACGGCGATGCGCCGTTCGGAGAGCAGGGAGACCAGGGAGTCCTGCACCTCGGGCAGGCAGCGGGTGACCTCCTCGACGCGGGCGATGGCGCCGCGCGTCATGGCGGTGAGCACGGGTGAGGGGACGAGCGCCTGCCGGCTGGGGCCCTGGGCGAGCAGCAGGGCGTAGTTCCAGCCGTACTTGAGCTGGTCCTCTGTGGTGCCTGCGGTGCCCTGGACGACGAGCCCGCTGGTGCCGCAGACCGCGGCGGACAAAAGCTCGGAGAGCATCGACTTGGCGGTGCCGGGTTCGCCGACGAGGAGCAGGCCGCGTTCCCCGGCGAGGGTGACGACGCACCGTTCCACCAGGGCGCGGTCGCCGACGAACTTGGCCTCGACGACGAGCCGGCGCGGCACGCCCTCGGGGACCTCGGCGTCGTCGGGCAGACGCAGGACCTGCCCGTCGCTGCCCATGACGAAAGTGACGACGGCGCGCGGGGTGAGCCGCCAGGCGGGCGGGCGGGGTCCGCCGTCGTGGGCGGCGAGGAAGGCGAGTTCGGTGGCGTACCGGTCCTCGGGCGGGGTGATCTGCCGCGCGGCGGGGGCGGGGGCGGTGGTGGTCATCGGCGGCGGCCCTTCCGGGTGGCACGGGTGGTGAGTTCTTCGAAGGCGGGGGCGTCGCCGGCGCGGACGCGTTCCCAGGCGCGGGCGAACAGCTCGGGCACGGGCAGCATCGGCACGACGCGGGCGTGGTGGCGGACGGGGTAGAGGTTTTCCTTCCAGGTCTCCACGGGGAGGGCGGGGGCCTTGAGGTCGCGCCAGCCGCAGGGCAGGAAGAGGGTGCGGCCGGCGCGGGGGCGCTTGGCCTCGACGACGAGGGGGGTCGCGGCCAGTTCGGCTCGGGCCTTCCTCATGCGGGTGGGCTTCCAGCCCGTCCAGCGGGCGCAGTTGCGGTCCGTGGGGTCGGGCAGCGCGAGCAGCTGGAGGTAGAGCCCGGCGGCGTCCTCGCTCAGGCCGTGGGCCGCGGCGACCTCGGTGACCAGGTCGGGCACGGTGACCGTGGGGTCCTGGGCGTGACCTGCGGGCGCGCCGGGGTCACCGCCCGCCGTGACGGCCCGGGCGAGTTCGCCGCCCAGCACGGCGCGCAGCGCCTGCACGCCGCCGCCGCGGTGGACGCCGACGAGCCCCTCGAGGAGACCGAGGACGGGGTCCTCGGACCCGGTCAGCCCGGCGGGGCGGACGAGCACCGCCTCGGTGTCGCTGTACCAGGGGCGGAGCACGAGCGCGTCGCCCACCTGGGTCAGGCCGTGGGTGCCGGCCCCGGCGGCGGTCAGCCCGTAGGCCTTGCGGATCTGGACGGCGGTGGGGCCGCCCTTCTCCGTCCAGGCGACGTCGAGGTCGAGCAGCAGGCCGGGGTCGGCGATCCGCCGCCGCAGCGCGGCCAGGCCCTCGGGGAGGGCGGCGCGCAGCGGATGGCCGTACGGCAGCCCGTAGGCGAGTCCGGCGAGCGTGGCGACGGAACTGGTGATGTCGTGCCGTCCGGGCAGCGCGGACGGGTCGGCGGGGACGAGCTCGCCGTCCTTGCCGGGGCGCTGCACGGTGGTGCGGCTCAGCCAGGGCGTCAGGGCGGGGTTGAGCACGGCTTCGGCGGACGCGGCGGTGACCCCGGCGAGTTCGGCGGCGACGTCCTCCGGCAGGCGCACGGCGGAGCCGAGGCGTTCCTGCCAGAGGCGGCCGGCTGCGGCCGTGTCGGGGCCGCGGGTCCACAGGTCGGCGGGCTCGTCGGGGAGCAGGGACCCGATGAGGGCGGCGCGGTCGTCCCGGGAGACCGACTCCAGCATGCCGTCGCCGAAGTCCTTCTGGCGTGGCTTCAGTTCCATGAGGGCCAGCGCCTCGGCGCCCGGTTCCTCCGGTCGCCCGGCCACGAGCAGCGTCGCCTGGACGGGGCCGAGGCCGCCGCCGGTGGCTGCCGCGAGCGCGGCGGGGGCGTCGGCGCGCCAGGGCGCGGGGCCCTTGTCGCGGACGAGGCGGGTGACGGCGGCGAGCCGCTCGGCGGGGAAGGCCGGCGCGTGGTCCGTCTCGTCCTCCAGGCTGAAGTGGGCGACGGCGCCGAACACCCCGGTGGGGTCGTGGTCGAGGGCGAGCCAGTGGACGCGGCCGCGGTCGCCGTCGACGCTCTGGCAGCCGAGGATCACGACGGTGCGTCCGCCCTTGCGCAGAACCTGGCCGGCGCGCTGCTGCTTGCCGTGCTTCTCGACGAGGACAATCTCGCGGAGCCCGCTCCCGGGTACCGCCAGCGGGCCCTCGCTGATGGCGTCGAAGAACAGCAGGAGCGCCTCGCGTGCCTCCGGTGCGAGGGCGGGCGCCGCGGCCCGGTAGGCGAGCGGCCGCAGCACGGGCAGGGCGGACAGCCACACCATGCCGATGCCGGGGACGGTGTACGCGTCGCTGCTCCAGCCGCCGCCCGTGGCACCGAGTCCGGCCGACTCCGGCAGTGGCTTGCCGTCCGCTTCCTTGCCGGACAGGACGTGGTTGACCGCCCGGATCTGTTGCAGCGCGCTCCACTGGGTGGTGCCGTTCCACCAGTAGCCGCGCCGGCCGGCGATGCCGTCCAGGGCGGAGCGCAGGGTGCCGTCGTCGCCGTGCGGCGGCTTGTAGTCGGCGAACATGCCCTCGGTGCGGCGCAGCGACTGCCGCGGCGTGTCGTCGGGAGGGGCGACGAAGGAGGCGACGGACCCGGCGTGGCGCAGTGTGCCCCGGACGAGGGCGGTGACGCCGATGAGCAGCCGTGCGTCCGTGAGCGCGGGGAGGGTGCCCGCGACGGCCGCCCGCGCGACGGTCTCCGCCGACGGGCCGGTGTACGTCTTGGTCCGGCTGACTTCGGCGTGGTGTTCCGCCAGGGCTTGGGCGGTGACGCGCATCAGCTCGGCGGCCTGCTCGTCGGTGAGGGCGCGAAGCACCGCCGAGGCCCCCTCGTCACGCGGGCGCAGGGCGTGCCAGAAAGCGAGCGGCGGCACGTAGCGCGTGCCGGCGGCGAACTCGCCGCCCTGCTCGGCGAACGCGACGCTGCCCAGTTCGTCGTCGCAGGTGGCGTCGCCCGCCGCGTACAACGACACCTTCTGGTGGGTGAGCGCCACGACGGGCTCGGCCCCGCCGGGGAGCCGCAGCGCGCCGAGCGGGACACAGCGTGCCCACCCATGGCTCCTGGTGGGGAGCGCGACGGTGCGCCCGTCGGGCGTGCCGGTGACGGTGCGGGACTGCCCGCCCTCGCCCTCGACGCGGACCCAGCGGCCGAGGACGGTGCCGTCGGTGCCGAAGGGGCTCTGCTCGAGGCCGGGCTGCAGCGGCAGGACCTCGCAGTCCTCCTGGCTGAGTCGCGCGCCGTCGCGGATGCCGGAGCGGAGGAAGGCCGGCAGTGAGGCGCGGCCGTGGGTGCCGGTGGCCGGGTCGTACTCCAGCCACACGTCGTCGCGGCCCTGCTTGCCCTGGCGCCACAGGGCGGTGCCGTCGCCGAGGACGGGGCGGCCGGGCGGCAGCACGGTGTCACCGGCGTGCAGGGTGCGGCCGCCGGTGGCGCGCCCGCCGCCGGGCAGCGGGATCGACGGGGCGGCGACGTGGCCGTGCCACCAGTGCGGAAGCTGCTCGCCGCCGAGGGTGAACACCTCGGAGGGGCGGGCGGACCAGTAGCCGAACTGCTTGTCCTCCTGCCGCCACATGACGAGCAGTTCGCCGTCGGCCCAGCGGAAGTGGGGGCGGTTCCAGCGGTCGAGTTCGACGGGGATGCGCAGGTCGTGGGCGAGCAGCACCTTGTCGGGCCCGACGACGACGGCCTTGTCCCCGCGGGCGAGGATCAGCGCGGGCCAGGCTTCGGACACGGCCAGGGTGTTGTCCTTGTTCTTGGCGACCGCCGCGTCGAGCAGGCGCAGGCCCTCGTCGAGGGCGGGCCAGCCCAGTTCGTCGAGAACGCCCTCGCGGAGTGTGCGGCCGAGCAGCGGCGCGATCTCGTGCGCGGCGACGCGGGCCACGGCTCCGGGGTTGACCCGGGCCGCGACGGGGCGGAACGGGCGCAGCCGTGCGAAGGCCTTCCGGGCGGCGGGCAGACCGGTGGCGTGGGTGAACTGCCCGGCGGCCTCGTCCAGCCACTCGCGCAGGATGGCGCCGAGCACCGGGTGCGCGGCCAGGGCCTCCAGTACGCCGGGCAGCCCCCGGTCCTCGCCGAGGTTGCCGATCGCCTTGTGCAGCAGGCGCCGCAGGCGCGGGTCGGCGGCGGTGGCGGCCAGATCGCGGCGGGCGGGGTCGGTGGAGCTCAGCCACCGGTGGAGCGGCAGGTGTACGGCGACGTTCTCGGCGGGCACGGACAGCGGCACGCGCTCCGCGGCGCACAGGTCGAGCAGGTCGAGTTCGGCGCCGGCGTGCCAGCGGCCCGTGAAGAGGTCGACGGGCCTGCCGTCGGCCCGAAGGCGCGGCGCCATGCGGGCGACGAGATCGAGGGTGGCCGGGGAGAGGTCGGAGCTCGCGGAGCCGTGTTTGCGGTGGGAGGCCCAGCGGCTGAGCCAGTCCGCGGCGTCGACGGCCTGCGCGGCCTCCCCCGCCTCGCCGGTGAGCACGGTGTCGGCGCCGGTCTCGGCGAGCACGGCGAGCCAGAACTCGTCGCCCTCGGCGTCGCGGCCGAGTCCGGTCGGCATGATCTCCAGCAGCCGTGCGCGGACGGCCGGTTCGCGCTCGGCGAGGACGGCGAGGGTGGCGCGGTAGGCGGTCCAGAAGGAGCCGGGGGCGCGGACGACGGCGGGCGAGGCGACGAGGTCGGCGAGCAGGGCGCACTCCTCGGTGACCCGGTTCAGGCCGGCGGCCTTGATCAGGCTCCTGGCGTCCTGCGGCAGCGACGCGTACGGGGGCATCCCGGCGGCGCAGCGTTCCACGATCAGCCGGCGGAACTGGCGCCAGGCCTCGGCCGGGTCCAGCCGCCGCGCCAGATCCTTGACGTGCTCCTTGAGGGCCTTGACGGTGAGGGCGCCGGCGAAGGCGAACTCCAGGAAGACGGCGCGCTGCCGGTCCTCGTCGACGGCGAGGCCGTGGACGCGCTCGGCGGCGCGGGCCTTGCCGAAGAAGGCCGCAGCGTACGCGGTGTTCTCGTGCTGGAGGAAGGCGCGGGCCGCCTGCTCGTGGAAGGTGGGCAGGAAGTGCGGGACCGCGCGGCCCAGGCGCTCGGCGAGCGCTTCGAAGCCGTCCTTGGCGGCGCCGGCACGGGACTTGGCCATCCTGGCGAGCCGCTCGACCTCCTTGACCAGGGCGAGCGCGTGGTGGCCGTTGGCCGGGTCGTTGACCAGGGCCCAGGCGGGGAAGCCGAGGGTCTCCCGGCGGACCTGGCCGACCTCGGGGGCCTCGCCCTCGCGGGTCAGGCCGAGGAAGTCCAGGGCGAGGTCCTCGGCCTCGCCGAGGGTGCCGGGCACGAGCCGGACGACGCGCCGGCCGTCCAGCACGGGGTGGCTGTAGGTGCGGGCGGTGAGGGTGTCGGCGTCCTCGCGGGCGCTGGTGCCGGGCGGCAGCACGGCGCCCGCGTCGAGCAGCGCGGCCGTGGTGGTGGGGTCGTAGGTGGTCATGCCGCCTGCTCCTCGTCCTCGATGTCGCGTCCCGCGTAGAGCGCGGCCGCCATGCGCATGCCCTCCGACCAGGCGACGGGGCCGACCTGGCCGAGCGTCAGGGTCTTGCCGGCGGTGTCGGTCCAGGACAGGGGCCCGGTCTCGGTCTCGCTCCAGCCGTCGTGGTCGCCGATCCAGATACGGGCCTCGACCGCGCGGCCGTCCTCCAGCACCGGGCAGACGGAGTGCCCGCCGCGCACCCGGTACCCGAGGGAGGTGGCGCGGCCGTGCAGGAAGCGCAGCTCCTTGAAGGTGCCGCCCGCGTACTCCTCGACGAGGGTGCCCTCGGGGTCGAGCCCGGCGGACCGCTGCCACACCTCACGGAAGAGTTGCCGCGCCTTCTGCTCCACACCCAGTTCGACGGCGAACTCCCGCAGCTCCTCAAGGTCGTCGAGAAGGACCGGGTGCGGGATGCGGACCATGTCCGGGGCGATGCGCACGGTGTCGCCGTCGAGGTCGACCAGGCCGAGGCCGCGCTCGGCGTCGGCGTCCCGCAGGAAGCCGGCGACCTGTCCGTCCTCCCCGGTGACGACGAGGTCGCGCAGGGCCGTCCGCCAGGCCGGGTCGGGCCACACGCGGCCGATCACGGCCAGGGGCACGGGAAGCGAACGCACCATCCAGCGCTCGACGTCGGTCAGGCACTGGCGTTCGTGCCGTTCCAGCCACTCGGCGAGCTGCCGCAGTCCCGTCACCGCCGGGTCGTCCGCCAGCTTGGCCGGCACCGACTTCAGCCGGCGGCCGGCCGCGTTGCGGCACACGACCTTCCCACCGTCGAGGGCGATTTCGTAGTCGCCCGCCGTGACCCACCCCATGCGTGCCTCCCTGCAACGCCGTGATCAAGTCACCGGAACAGTAGGCGAGGCCACTGACAACGCCCCCGTCTCCTTGTTGACAAGGTGCCGGGCCGCAACCGGAACCACGGAGGCGGGCGCCGGCGGGGCCGTGCCGGGCCGCCGGGGATGGCGGGCCTGCGGGGCCTGGACTCCGGACCGTGCGCACCGTGACTGCTGCTGTCGTGAAGGATCCGGCGCCGACGGGCGTCCTGCGGGCGTCGGTCAACCTGGGCAACCCGCTGCCGGCGCACGGCACCGCGCAATCCCCCGGCGGTGTCACCGTCGACAGCGCGCGTGAGCCGGGCGCCCGGCTGGGCGTGCCGGCGGAGCCGGTGTGCTTCGACGCGGCGCGCAAGTCGGTCGAGGCGATGGCGGCGGGCCGGGCCGGGCAGTCCGACGCGCTGGTCGCCCCTCCCGCCTGAAGGTGGCCCCCCTTCGGCGCGATCCGTCCAGCGCGTCGCACAGCGCCCCCCTGATGACGGGGAGTTGACGATTCGCCACCCCGGCACGGGCTTGGCGATCTCCGGTTGTGGGGATCTCCACAAGAGTGCGCAAAGGGGATGTGTCGGGGGGATGTGCCATGGGGACGGTCGTCACCGCGCCCGCGGCCGCCGGGGAGGGCGGACCGTGGCCTCAGGGGTTCTGGGAGCAGTCCGGGGGCACCGCCGTGTGGGTGCTCGGCATCTTCGCGGTCGCCGTGTTCATCGGCCTGGTACGGCTGGGTTCCGGGCTGCTGCGCCGCCACCGCGGCAACCGGCTGCTGCCGGTGGTGGTGTGCGAGGACCGCGGTCTGCTCGGCGGTCACGGCAACGGCCACCGCGGCGCCGGGCCGGGCGGGCCCGACCAGGGCCAGGAGTCCGCGGCCACCGCCGAGCTGGCCGCGTACATCACGGAGCACATGGCCGCCGACGCCCTCGGGCCGAACGTCCTGACCCCCGGCAGCGGCACGACCATCGGGCCCGATCCCGCGCCCGAGACCGCCTCCTCACCGCACGGCTGGGTGGACGTGATGAAGCGCCTGGCCTTCTTCCGGCCCCGTGCGTACCACGTGATGCTGCACTGCCTGTCGACGGGCGACCAGCCGACCCGGTTCTCGGTGCGGATCCTGTACATGCCGAAGAACACGGTGGTGGCCGCGGCCATCATGGAGGCCGGCGCGCCGGAGCCCGGCGCGACGGACGGGGGCAGGCGCGGCGCCGACCGGGAGCTGTACGAGCGCGTCGCCTGCTACTGCACCGTCAAGATCCTCGCCGACCCGCGCTCGCAGGACCGCATCCCGCGCTGGGAGAGCTGGGGCGACGACCCCGACGCGTACCACTGGTACCGCATGGGCACCAAGGCGCAGGAGGAGGCGCTGGCCGCGAACAAGCACCGGGACGTGGCGCGCGAACGGGCCAGGTACGAGGAGGCCCTGAAGCATTTCGACAAGGCCGCGGCTCTGGTTCCGGGCAACCTCACGGTCCGGCTGCACCAGGCGGGCGTCCTGGAACTGATGAGCCAGTTCCCCGGCGTCGCCGAGCCCGGCGACCACATCCGGCAGGCCGTGGAGATCTACCAGTACTGCGTCCGGCTGTGGCCGGAGCACCTCGAGACGGCCTACCGGCTCTCCATCGCCCGCGCCGAGGAAAGCCGCCACCCGGCGCTCAGGCAGGAGCGGGCAAGACGCGGCGAACCCGGTTCGCGGGAGCACCTGCGGCTGCTGCTCGGCCGCCTGTCGCGGCGCGCCATCCTGCGCCGGTACACCCGCACCTGGCTCCCCGGGCGCCGCAACCTCGGGGAGCGCCGATACTGGCGGCAGTGGTGGGCCATGGAGCGGCCGCGCCCCTCCCTGCGCACCCGCCGCCGCTCCTTCCGCGGGGCGGTGCGGATCGCCAGCGCTGCCGAGGTGCTGCGCGAGAACGGCTCGCCCGGTCCGGACGAGCTGCGGACCGCGTTCCGCGACGTGGCGAGGGAGGTCACCGGGGGCTGGGCGCGCTGGGCCCGGCTGTGGGGCGGGCCCGACTGGGGGCTGTGCCGCCTGCTCTACGCAGACCACCGTGACGGCGCGGACCACGCGGGCGGGGACGCCCACCGCCGGGCGGGCATCGCCGGTTCCGCACCCCGGCACCGCGGTTCCAACCGGGCCGCCGCCGGATACCTCGTCAACTACAACGCCGCGTGCTTCCTCAGTCTGGCGCTGGCCGCGCGGCCCCCCGTCGGCTCCGCCGCCTGGGCGGACGACGAATGGCGCGAGGACTGTGCCCGGGCGGCCGTCGTCCAGCTCAACACCAGTCTCCGGGTGACGCGCAGTCAGTTCTCCGCGGCGTGGGCGGAACGCGATAGCGACCTGCTCCCGCTGTTCACCGGCCGCCTGGACGGCGAGCCGGTGACGGGCTGGGGCGAGATCGGCCGAAACTGGGCCCGGTTCACGGGCATCGACGTGACCGAGGGGGCGACCGCCGCGCACCCGTGAGGTACCGGCCGCCGCGCCGACGGCGAGGCGGCGAGGCGGCGAGGCGGCGAGGCGGCAGGTGTTAGGTGGCGGGCGGGAGCTGACGGCCCGCGGCGGAAGGGGCGGGCGCGCTGGGCGCCCCGCCCCCTGCCCGCTCAGGCCGGGGCGCTGTCCGGCTGCGGGGCGGCCGGCCGCGTGTCGTCGGTGAGGGCGGGCCAGGTGCGGGTGGCGGCCCCGTGCGCGATCGCCCGCCACCAGGGGTCGAGCGGCAGCCCGGCCGTGGGCTCGAAGGGCTCGCCGGGGCGCGGTACGGCGACCCGGGCCCCTACCGCGCCCGCCGCCGCGACGGTGCCCTCGGCGGGCTCCTCCCAGGGGTGCGGCGCCAGGTTGAACGTGCCCCAGTGGATGGGGAGCATCAGCCCGCCGCGCAGGTCCTGGTGGGCGCGGACGCCCTCCTCGGGGGTCATGTGGATGTCCGGCCAGAAGTCACTGTAGGCGCCGATCTGCACCATGGTGGCGTCGAACGGTCCGTACGTCTCCCCGATCTCCGCGAAACCGGGGAAGTACCCCGTGTCGCCGCTGTGGTAGACGCGGTGCTCGGGCCCCGCGACGACCCAGGACGCCCACAGGGTGTGCTGGGTGTTGCGGATCGCCCGGCCGCAGAAGTGCCGCGCCGGCGTCGCCGTGAGGGTCAGCCCGGCGGCCTGCGTCGACTCGTGCCAGTCCAGTTCGGTCATGCGGTCCGCGGGGACGCCCCAGCGTTCCAGGTGGGCGCCGACGCCCAGCGGCACGACGAAGCGGGTTCCTGACCCGGCGAGCGCCTTGACCGTGGGCATGTCGAGGTGGTCGTAGTGGTCGTGGGAGATGACGATCGCGTCGGCCTCGCCCAGCTCTTTCAGCGGTACCGGCGGCTGGTGGAGGCGCTTGGGACCGACGAAGGAGAACGGGGAGCACCGCTCGCCCCAGACGGGGTCGAACAGGACGCGGCGCCCGTCGATCTCGGCCCAGACGGTGGAGTGGCCCATCCAGGTGAGCCGCAGGCCCGAGGCGGGCGGGGCGGCGAGGTCGGCGAGGGTCGTGGTGTGCAGCGGGATGTCCCCGACCGGGGCCCTGCGGACCCGCTCCTCCTTGCGGAAGTACGTCCGGGCGAACCGCAGCATCGATCCGGAGGGCGCCGTACGTGCGCCGACGGGGTTGGTGAACACCCCGTCGGCGAAGTTCGGCGACCGCCGGATGCGCTCCATCCTCTCCCCGTAGGGGTTGTCACCGAATGCGGGGATGAGGCTGGAGAGCAGGGAACGCTTCGGACTGGAGCCGGACACGGCACCTCCCGTTGGTCGGCGGTCACGAACGTGCCGTGAGCCGTCCGGGCCCCGGCAGAACCAGTATGTACAGCGACAACTCCTACACCGGTCATTCCGGTTCCGCTCCCCTTCGTGGGATCGGCCGGCGGCGGCCCGCCGGATTCCGCCCATGACCGGCGGCACTGCCTTGACCAGGCAGTTCGCCGGTCCGGGAGATCGCCGCGCCGCACTTTCGATGGTGCCATTGCCGCGGGCCGGGCGCCGCCCGCCCCAGCGGGTGCGGACGGACGGCGGGACGGCGCCCGGAAGGCCGCTACCCGTGGCGGGGCTGGCCGTACGCCCGCTCGACGTGGAGCTTCAGCACCAGGCGCTTGTCCTCGACCATGGCCCGGCGGTAGTCGTCCCAGTCGGGGTGCTCACCCTGCACGGCCCGGTAGAGGTCGATGAGCTCCTCGACGGTCGCGTCGTCCCGCTCCGCCGCGACGGGTGTGAGCTCGGCCGTGCCCTCCGCGACGGTCCACGCCCAGCGGTCGGCCGTGGTGACGTGGTAGCTCGCCCGGGGGTCGCGCCGGAGGTTGCGGGTCTTGGCCCGGTCGTCGGTGAGGGAGACCCGCAGCACCCTGGTGTCCGGGTCGTAGTGGTGGTTGACGTTGGACAGCTGGGGACGGCCGTCACGCTTGAGGGTGACGAGCACGCCCCCGTTGGTGTCGGCGAGCAGGCGCAGGAGGTCTTTGTCGCTCATGGCAGCCTCAACGACCGTTGGCGAGCGAGGATTCCACGATCGCGTCCGCCGTGGTCAGCCGGGCCCCGTGGGTGGCTCCGCCGGCCCGGGTGACGGTCACCTCGTCGTCGGGCTTGTGACGGCTGGGGCACCACCGAGAATCCGAGCCCACCTGGTCAGCGGCGCGCTCCCGCCCGGCCTCGGGACCGGGGACCCTCGTGCGACGCCCTCTCATCCCCTGGCCGGCGCCGCCGCGGACGACGTCCCGCGTCCCAGGTACGTCAGGGGGCCGGGGTCCGGGACGGGAAGTTCGCGGAAGCCCATCCGGTCGTAGAAGGCGCGGGCCGCGGTGTTGGCGGTCACCATGCCGAGGTGGACGGCGCCGACGCCCTGAGCGGCGAGGGCGGACAGGAGACGCTCCATCAGCTCCCGTCCGTAGCCGCGCCGCTGGTACTCGGGCAGCAGGTCGATGTGCAGGTGCGCGGGGTACCCGGCGAGTTCGGGCACGATCATGCGCTCGGGGCGGTGCAGGAGGTCCGCCATCAGCTCGTCCGGTGTGACCGGCGGCCCGGACGGCTTCGGATGGCGGTGCTCGAGGCGGGGCAGCCACTCGGCGCGGAAGCGCCGCACGAAGGCGGCGGTGTCCGCGGTGCCGACGATGTAGCCGACGGCGCGCGTGCCGTCGTCGACGACGAAGGCGAGTTCGGGCTCGAGGTGGGCGTAGGGGCCCGCGAAGTTGTCCGGCAGCAGATCGTGGTCGGCGTAGAGGTGCCGTGCGTCCCCGCCCTCGTGGCCGGTGCGCACGCAGATGTCGTAGACGGCGGCCCGGTCCTCCGGGCGGTACGGGCGGATCACGGCGCGTGGGGTCATGCGGGCATGATGCACCTCATGGGAGCGCTCCCACAACCCCTGCGGCGCACCGGGCCGACGAGCCCGAACGGGTCGCCGACGCCATCACCGCCCGTGAGCCCGGCGGCCTACCGCGGGGGATCGGCCAAAGCGGGACGGCGCGGCAGCAGGACCGTGCGCAGCGCCACAGCCGGGGAGAACATCCTGGCCGGCGGCGCGGTGAGGGTGACGACGTCCCGGTAGACGGCGCCCACGACGGGGTCGACCGCGGCCCGGGCGAGGAACCGTTCGAAGTACCAGCCCTGCACACGCTGGGACAGGGCGGGGGCGGTGGCCTTCCCCGCCTCGGCGTAAGGCCGGTCCGCGCCGGCCGCCATCATCCACGCGGCGTCGGCGGCCCGGGCCAGGGCGCGCTGGGCGACGGGCGCGAACCCCGGCCGCGGACCGCCCCGTTCGTCCAGGACGCGGCGCAGGGCGAGCGCGCCGAGCGCGGCGACCGCCATGCCCTGCCCGTACACGGGGTTGAAGGAGCAGGCGGCGTCGCCGGTCGCGACGAAGCCCTCGGGCACGCCGCCGGGCGCGTGGTAGTGGCGGCGCCGGTTCGAGGTCTCGCGGGATCCGTGGACCGGCGAGAGCGGCTCGGCCCCGGCGACCAGTTCGTGGAGGTACGGATGGACCAGCCGGCCGGTGAAGGCTGCGAACTCGGCCTCGGAGGACGGGGCCGCGAGCCCGCCGATCCCCGAGACCGTCAGCAGCCATGTGCCGTCCTCGACCGGGAGCAGTCCGCCGCCCGCGAAGTTGTCCCTGCGGTAGGGGATGTAGACCGCGGCATCCGGCGGCGTGGGCAGCCGCAGCGCGCGCGTGGCGTACTGCAGCCCCGCGTCGACGGTCTCCTCTCGCGGCGCCGGCCGGCCCAGTTCCGCCAGCCAGCGCGGTGCCCTCGACGCGCGCCCCGCGGCGTCCACCACCAGGGTCGCGGGGATCTCCCGCTCCCCGCGCCGTTCCCCGCGGCCGCGTACCCGGACGCCGGTGACCCTCTGCGCGGAGCCGAGCAGGGCGACGGCCTCGGTGGCCTCGAGGATCTCCACCTCGGTGCCGGACTCCGCGGCCGCGGCGAGGACGCGGCGGCGCACGACGTGGTCGAGCAGGGGACGGGTGCAGCTCATGAACCGGTGGCGGCCCTCGTGGAAGCGGATCTGCCAGCCGGTCGCCCCGCAGGTGAGCAGGTCGCGCGGGATCTCCAGCGTGCGGGCGCCGGCCGCCGCGAGTTCGGCGCAGGTGCCGGGGAGGAGTTCGTCCAGGGCCTCCTGGCCCGCGGTGACGAAGATGTGCAGGTGCCGCGCCTGCGGTACGCCCTTGCGGAACTCCGGGCGCTGCGGGTAGCGGTCGCGCTCGACCACCGTGATCCGTTCGGTGTGTCCCAGCAGCGCCCGTACCGCCAGCGTCCCCGCCAGGCCGCCGCCGATCACCACCGCGTTCCTGCCGCCCATGCGCGCTCCCCGTGTCGGCCGACCCACCCGGGCCCAGCCTTCCGGGCCGCGGACGTGACGGTCAACACGGCCCCCGGGCGGCCGGGTCGGTCCCGGGCCGGGCGGGCGCCCGCCCCGGGACCCGTGGGCGCCGCGGAAGTGACGCGTGAGATCCGGACAATTACCCAACGTGATGCGGACGTCTAAGCTGACGGCATGGACGCACTGTCGGGTTTGCTCGACGGACCCCGCGCGCGGGGTGCCTTCCTGCTGCGCATGGTCATGGAAACGCCGTGGTCGCTGCGGATCGAGGACCGGGCACCGCTGTGCGTGATGACGGTCGCGCGCGGCGGGGCGTGGATCGTGCCCGAGGAGGGCGCGCCGGTGCGGTTGCGCCCCGGGGACGTGGCCGTGGCGCGCGGCCCCGTGCCCTACACGGTCGCCGACCTCCCCTCCACGCCGCCGCACGCCTGGGTCCTGCCCGGCGGGGTGTGCCGCACCGCGGACGGCCACGACCTGGCCGACGCCATGGCGCTGGGGGTGCGGACCTGGGGCAACCGGGCCGACGGCGGCGACGTCATGCTGGTCGGCACCTACCAGGTGGACGGCGCGGTGGGCCGGCGGCTGCTGGACGCGCTGCCGCCGCTGCTGATGCTCCCGGCGGACGAGTGGGAGAGCCCGCTGCCGCCGCTGCTGGCCGAGGAGATCGTCAAGGACGAGCCTGGTCAGGAGGCGGTGCTGGACCGGCTGCTGGACCTGCTGCTGATCTCCGTTCTGCGGACATGGTTCGCCCGGCGCGGGGAGGCGGCCCCCGCCTGGTACCGGGCCTTCGCCGACCCCGTGGTGGGCCGGGCGCTGCGGCTGCTGCAGAACAACCCGGCCCACCCGTGGACGGTGGCCGGGCTCGCCGCCGAGGCGGGTGTGTCGCGGGCCGCGCTGGCCCGGCGGTTCGGCGAGCTCGTGGGCGAACCCCCGATGGCCTACCTGACCGGCTGGCGGCTGGCGCTCGCCGCGGATCTGCTCCTCGAGCCGGACGCCACGCTCGGGGCGGTCGCCCGCCGGGTCGGCTACGGCAGCCCCTTCGCGCTGAGCGCCGCCTTCAAGCGGGTGCGGGGGGTGAGCCCCCAGGAGCACCGCGTCGGCGCGGTCCGGGTGGGGTGACACTGGAGAGAGGAGTCATGAACGGTTCGGTCCAGGTCGGACGCGTGTTCGGGGTTCCGCTCCGGATGCACTGGAGCGTCCCCGTCCTCGTTGTGCTGCTCGCCTACGGACTCGGCCGCGAGACCCTGCCCGCCTGGGTCCCGGGCCTGTCGGCGACCGTCTACACGGTCGCCGCGGCCGCGGGCGCGGTCCTGCTCATGGCGAGCCTGCTCGCGCACGAGGTCGCCCACGCGGCGACGGCCCGGCGCGAGCACCTGTCGGTCGAGGACGTCACCTTGTGGGCCATGGGCGGCATGACACGCATGGGGCGGCCCGGCTCCGCGGGAGCGGCCTTCCTGGTGGCGGTCAGCGGCCCGCTGACGAGCCTGGTCATCGGCGGCGCCGCGCTCGGCGCGGGCATCGGCATCGACGCGGCGGCCCACCGCACGGTGCCGGGGGCGTTGCTGACCTGGCTTGGCTGGGCGAATCTGCTGCTCGGTGTCTTCAACCTGCTGCCCGCCGCGCCCTTGGACGGCGGCCGCGTGCTGCAGGCGTTGCTGTGGTGGCGGACCGGGGACCGCGACCGCGCGGACCGGGTCGCCGGGCGCGGCGGGCAGGTCCTCGGCTTCCTCTTCGTGGTGGCCGGCTGGCTCGCCTTCGCGCGCGGCGTGCCCAGCGGACTCTGGCTCGCCCTGGTCGGCCTCTTCATGGCCCTCACCGCGGGCGCCGAGCGTCAGCGCGCGGTCATCAACGCCGCCTTGCGCGGGGTGCGGCTCGCGGACGCCATGTCCGCGCCCGTCGTGACCGGCCCCGACTGGCTGCCCGTGGACCGCTTCATCGACGAGGTCGCCGTGAACGCCCGCCACTCCGCCCTGCCCCTCGTCGACTTCGACGGCCGCCTCAGCGGGGTGCTGCAGGTGCGCCGGCTGACGTCGGTCCCGGTGGAGCGCCGCGACGAGGTGCGGGTGCGCGACATCGCCGTCCCGCTGTCCCAGACCACCACCGGCACGGCGGAGGAACCCGTCAACGACGCCCTCGACCGCCTCCGCCCCGGCGCCGGCGGCGTCCGCGTCATCGTCGTCGACGGCGGCCGCCCCATCGGCATCGTCACCGGCGACGACATCTCGCGCATCGTCCAGCACCGCCGCCTGACCGGCGGACGACCCCCCGCCTGAACGAACCGCCCCGCCCCGCGGTCGCCCACGGCCGCGCACGGCCGCGCCCGCCGGCGTCGGACAGGACCGGGCGCCGCAACGACGTACGCGTTCACGACATCGCGGGCCCATCGCCCCGGACCACCACCCGCTCGCCGGAGGAACCCGCCAACCCTTGCGCCGCCGGCGGCGGACGGCTCCCGCCCGGACGACCTGCCCCGCCCCACGGCTGCGCGCGGCGCGCCAGCGGTCCAGGATGGAGCCATGCTGCTCGCGGAGCTCGCCCGTACGTCCCGGCAGGTGGCGGCGACGTCCGCCCGGTCGGAGAAGGTGGCGGCGCTGGCCCGGCTGCTGCGTACCGCGGAGCCCGACGACGCGCCCGTGGTGATCACGTACCTGGCGGGCAGGCTCCCCCAGCGGCGCACCGGGGTGGGCTGGAGCACCCTACGGGAGCGGCGGGAGCCCGCGCCGGAGCCCCGGCTGACGGTGCGCGAGGTGCACGGGACGCTCGACCGGATCGCGGCGGTCACCGGCAAGGGGGCGGCGGCCGAACGCAAGCGACTGGTGGCGGAGCTGATGGGCGCGGCGACGGAGGAGGAACAGGCTTTCCTGCTGGGGCTGATCGGCGGGGAACTGCGGCAGGGGGCGCTCGACGCGCTCGCGGTCGAAGGGCTCGCCGTGGCGGCGGGGGCGTCCCCGCCGGACGTGCGCCGCGCGGTGATGCTGGGCGGTTCGCTCGGCGCCGTCGCGCAAGCGCTGCTGTCCGGAGGGCCGCAGGCGCTCGCGGCGTTCCGGCTGGAGGTGGGGACGCCGGTGCAGCCGATGCTCGCGCAGACCGCGAAGGACGTGGACGAGGCCCTGGACCGGCTGGGCCCGTGCGCGCTGGAGGAGAAGCTGGACGGCATCCGCGTCCAGGTGCACCGCAAGGACGAGGACGTGCGCGTGTACACCCGCACGCTGGACGAGATCACCGGCCGGCTGCCGGAAGTCGTCGCGGCGGCACGGGAGTTGGCCGTGACCGAGGCCGTACTCGACGGTGAGGTCATCTCCTTCGGCGAGGACGGGCGTCCCCGCGCCTTCCAGGAGACCTCCTCCCGGGTGGGCTCGCGCCTGGACGTCGCGGCCGCGCGCGCGACGCTGCCCGTGGCACCGGTCTTCTTCGACCTGCTGTCGGTCGACGGCCGCGACCTGCTGGACCTGTCCACCGCCGAGCGCCACGAGGAACTGGCCCGGGTCGCCCCCGCGCCGCGCCGGGTACGCCGGCTGGTGGCCGCGGATCCGGGCGACGCGGCCACCCGGCGGGCGGCCCGCGACTTCGCGGACCAGGTGCTGGAACAGGGCCACGAGGGGATCGTGGCCAAGGCGCTCGACGCCCCGTACAGCGCCGGGCGGCGCGGGGCGGCCTGGCTCAAGGTCAAACCGGTGCACACCCTCGACCTGGTCGTCCTGGCCGCCGAATGGGGCCACGGCCGGCGCACCGGCAGGCTGTCCAACCTCCACCTCGGTGCCCGCCACCCCGACGGCACCTTCGCGATGCTGGGCAAGACCTTCAAGGGGCTGACCGACGCCATGCTCGCCTGGCAGACCGGGCGCCTGCGGGAACTTGCCGTCAGCGACGACGGGTGGACGGTCCATGTCCGCCCGGAACTCGTCGTGGAGGTCGCCTTCGACGGCCTCCAGCGCTCCTCCCGCTACCCGGCGGGCGTCACGCTCCGCTTCGCCCGCGTCCTGCGCTACCGCGAGGACAAGACGGCCGCCGAGGCGGACACCGTCGAGACGGTGCTGGCACTGCGCCGCTGAGCGGCGGGGGCGGCGGACCCGGCGCGGTCGGGGTGACCGCGCCGGGGCCGCCGGGCCGCCGGGCCGGTGACCAAGAGTTCCGCCCGGAAGCCGGGATCACTGCTCGCCGTGCCCTCCCTCGGGCAGTCGCGCCGCGAACGCGCCGTAGGCCGCCTCGTCGAAGAGGACGAAGCGGACCTCCTCGACCCCGGTGTCCGTGGCCTGCACGGTGGCGACGGCGATGCGCGCGGCGTCCTCGACGGGCCATCGGTATACGCCCGTGGAGATCGCGGGAAAGGCGACCGTCCTCGCGCCGACCTCGTCGGCGACGCGCAGTGCCTCCCGGTGGCAGGAGGCGAGCAGCCCGGAGCGGTCCTCGCCGGCGCTGTGCACCGGGCCGACGGTGTGGATCACCCAGCGGGCGGGGAGCCGGCCGGCGGTGGTGGCGACGGCCTGCCCGGTCGGCAGGCCGCGCCCGTACCGCGAGGCGCGCAGCGCACGGCACTCCTCGAGGATCTCCGGGCCCCCGCGGCGGTGGATGGCGCCGTCGACGCCGCCGCCCCCGAGCAGCGAGGAGTTGGCGGCGTTGACGACGGCGTCGACGGACTGCTGCGTGATGTCGCCCCGGACGAGGGTGATGCGTGCCATACCGGCGATCCTGCCACCGCGGCCGGCCGGCCGCCCGGCCGTTCCCGCGGGGTCACCAGTCGCAGGGTACCCGCAGGTCGATCAGCGAGTCGCAGAACTCGGCGGGGCTTTCCGGCCAGCCCTCGCGGTGCCAGTGCGCGATGCGCCAGCCCAGCCGTTTGGGCCACAGCGGCAGGTGCCGCAGGTCCTCGACCGGGACCCAGCCGGGGGTCGCGGTCTTCTCCAGGTCGAGGGAGGAGCGGGGGCCGACCTCGCCGTGTGCCTCGACGAGGAAGTAGTGCCCGGGGTGCGAACCGCGCTGGACCCGGTCCACCCGGGCTATCTCCGGCCCGACGGTGCCGCTCAGGCCGGTCTCCTCCGCGAGCTCGCGCAGCACGGCCGCCTCGGGGGTCTCCCCCGGCTCCACACCGCCGCCGGGGATCTCGTAGTAGTCCCCGCGCCGGTGCCGGTAGCGGATGAGCAGCATCCGCCCGTCGCGGATGATCACCGCGCCGGCCCGGGTCCGCTTGGGCGGCCGGCCGAGCGGGTCCTCCAGCACGAGACGGCCCCGCCACCAGGGCGGGCCGTCCCAGGAGCGCAGGATGGCCTCCCACGCCGTCCAGGGCGCGAGCGGCAGGTGCAGGGCCTCGGACCGGCTGAGCAGCCGGGCGGGCGCGGGCCCGGACGGCAGTGGTGCGGCGGCCCGGTAGTACAGCTGGGTGCCACCGGTGGCGCGCACCTCCAGACAGGGCCGGGCGTCGGTCCTGACCTCGACGCCGAGGAGGTCGCGGGCAGCCGCGCGGGCGGTCTCGGCGGGGTCGCCGCGCGACGGGACGGGGGCCCGCGGCAGACTCAAGTCGCTGTGTACGACGAGGCGTTGGTCGTGGAAGAGGATCACTCCCGCATGCAGTGAGGACATCCCGCCGACGCTAGCAGCGCCCGCTGTACGGGCCCCGTGATTATTCCGGGACAGTGTCCGGCGGTCCGCCGCCGCGGGTCGCGGCGGCGGCCGTCTGGTGGTCGGCCCCCGCGCGTCGCACCCTGGAGGGGAGGAGGCGAGCTGACATGACACGTCCGGTCGGTATTGACCTCGGCACCACCAACTCGGTGGTCTGCGCGCTGGAGGGCGGTGAGCCCACCGTCATCACCAACACGGAGGGTGCGCGGACCACGCCTTCGGTGGTGGCCTTCAGCAAGGGCGGCGAGGTACTCGTCGGCGAGATCGCCAAGCGCCAGGCCGTGACCAACGTGGAGCGGACCGCCCGCTCGGTCAAGCGGCACATGGGCGACCCCGACTGGCGGTTCCCCGATTCCGGCGCCATCGACGGCAAGCGCTACACGGCGCAGGAGATCTCGGCCCGGGTGCTGCAGAAACTGAAGCGGGACGCGGAGACGTACCTGGGCGAGGACGTGACGGACGCGGTGATCACCGTGCCCGCGTACTTCGACGACGTCCAGCGCACCGCGACCAAGGAGGCCGGGGAGATCGCCGGCCTGAACGTGCTGCGGATCATCAACGAGCCCACGGCGGCGGCCCTGGCCTACGGCCTGGACAAGGAGAACGACCAGACGATCCTCGTCTTCGACCTGGGTGGCGGCACCTTCGACGTCTCCCTGCTGGACATCGGCGAGGGAGTGGTGGAGGTCAAGGCCACCAACGGGGACACGGAGCTGGGCGGCGACGACTGGGACCAGCGGATCGTCGACCACCTCGTGGAGCGCTTCAAGAACGCGTACGGGCTGGACCTCGGCAAGGACAAGATGGCGCTGCAGCGGCTGCGCGAGGCGGCCGAGCGGGCGAAGATCGAGCTGTCCTCGTCCACCGAGACGACGATCAACCTGCCCTACATCACGGCGTCCGCCGAGGGCCCGCTGCATCTGGACGAGAAACTCACCCGCGCCCAGTTCCAGCAGCTGACCGCGGACCTGCTGGAGCGCTGCAAGGGCCCCTTCCACCAGGCGGTGAAGGACGCGCGGATCAACGTCGCCGACGTCGACCACGTCATCCTGGTGGGCGGTTCGACGCGGATGCCGGCGGTGACGGAGCTGGTGAAGTCGCTGACCGGCAAGGAACCGCACAAGGGTGTCAACCCCGACGAGGTCGTGGCGATCGGCGCGAGCCTGCAGGCGGGGGTGCTCAAGGGCGAGGTCAAGGACGTCCTGCTGCTGGACGTCACCCCGCTGTCCCTCGGCATCGAGACCAAGGGCGGCATCATGACCAAGCTGATCGAGCGCAACACGACCATTCCCACGAGGCGCTCGGAGATCTTCACCACGGCCGAGGACAACCAGCCGTCGGTGCAGATCCAGGTCTACCAGGGCGAACGCGAGATCGCGGCGTACAACAAGAAGCTGGGCGTGTTCGAGCTGACCGGCCTGCCGCCGGCGCCGCGCGGCATCCCGCAGATCGAGGTCTCCTTCGACATCGATGCCAACGGCATCATGCACGTCACGGCGAAGGACCTCGGCACGGGCAAGGAACAGAAGATGACCGTGACCGGCGGCTCCGGGCTGCCGAAGAGCGACATCGACCGCATGATGCGCGAGGCCGAGCAGTACGCGGAGGAGGACCACAAGCGCCGCGAGGAGGCCGAGACACGCAACAACGCGGAGAGCCTCGTCTACTCCACCGAGAAGCTGCTGCGGGACAACCCCGACAAGGTCCCGGGCGAGCTGAAGTCGGAGGTCGAGTCGGCGGTGGCGGAGCTGAAGGAGCAGCTGAAGGGCGAGGACTTCGCCGGTATCCGCCGGGCGACCGAGCGGCTGACCGCCTCGGCCCAGAAGATCGGGACGGCGATGTACGCCCAGGCCCAGGCGGAGCGGTCCGCCTCGGGCGAGGGCGAGGCCCCGCACGCGGCGCAGCCCGAGGGCGACGAGGACGTCGTGGACGCCGAGATCGTCGACGACGACAAGCGGGAGGGAGGCACGGCGTGAACCGCACCGGTCCGCCTCCGGGCGGCGAGCTGCGGGCACGGCTCGTCGAACGCACGGCGGACCTGCAGCGGCTCAAGGCCGAGTACGACAACTACCGCAAGCGCGTGCACCGCGACCGGCTGGCGGTGCGGGAGATCGCCGTCGCGAATGTGCTGCACGGGCTGCTGCCGGTGCTGGACGCCGTCGACCGGGCGCGGGAGCTGGGTGAGGTGACCGGTGGTTTCCGTGCCGTGGTCGAGGTGCTGGAGACGCGGCTGGCGGAGCTCGGCCTGCGGTCGTTCGGCACGCCGGGCGAGCCCTTCGACCCGGCACGCCACGAGGCGGTCGGCTCGTCGTGCGCCTGTGGCGCGGACCGCCTCGTCTGCGGCGCGGTCGTACGGCCGGGCTACCGGGTCGGCGCGCACCTGCTGCGCCCGGCGGAGGTGGTGGTCACCGGACCTGCGGGGGCACCGGCCCGGGTGCACCCTGGAGGCATGGAGACAACCCACAAGGTCGACGTCGCCCCGCTCGGGGCCGACCACCGTTACCGCCGGGTGCACATCCAGGGCGTGGGGTGGGAGCAGCTGGAACGGGAGGAGTTCGAGCTGCGGGTGCGCCGGACCTTCCCGGACATCGACGTGTCGGATCCCGATCAGGTCCACTGGGCCGACCACCCCGGCGAGTGGCCGGACTGGCAGCCGGGCGAGGCCTGAGCGCGACGGTCCGGCGGTTCAGCGGGCGCCGGCGTCCAGCAGCGCGGCGATCCGCTCGACGGCGAACGCGTACCCCTGGACGCCGCATCCCGCGATCACGGCCTCGGCCCGCGCCGAGACGTGGCTGTGGTGCCGGAATGCCTCGCGCCGGTGGATGTTGGAGATGTGCACCTCCATGACGGGCAGGCCGTCGCAGGCGTTGAGGGCGTCCAGGATCGCCACTGAGGTGTGGGAGTAGGCGCCCGGGTTGATCACGATGCCCGCGTGGTGTTCGCGGGCCTCGTGGATCCAGTCGATCAGCTGTCCCTCGTGGTTGCTCTGCCGGCAGTCGGCCGTGCCCCCGTACCGCGCCGCCGTCGCGGCGCACAGCGCCTCGACGTCGGCGAGGGTCTCGGAGCCGTAGATCTCGGGCTGCCGCTGTCCGAGCAGGTTGAGGTTGGGACCGTTGAGGACCATGATCGGCGCGCTCGCGAGGGTGCGGGTCATGGCCCCAAGGTCTACCACGCGATCATCCGAAGGTGACGGCGGCGTCCATCTCCCAGACCAGCACCTCGGCGCCCTCGGCGCCGGCGGTGAGCCGCTGGCCCTCGGCCCCGGTGACACGTACGGCGTCACCCTTGGAGAGCAGCCCGGCGCCCTCGAGGGCGACCTCGCCCTTGGCGACGTACAGGTGCACGAAGGGGGCGGTGGGCAGGGTCAGGGTCTGCTGCGGGGACATGCGGGCGGCCTGCAGCGCGGCGTGCTTCTGCGCGATGGAGATGGCGCGCTCGTCGCGGTCGCGGTCCATCCCGGAGGCGACCGTGACCCAGCCGCCGCGGGCGAGTTCGTCGTTGATGTCGAGCTGCTCGTAGCCCGGCTTGATGCCCTGCTCGTCGGGGAACACCCACATCTGCACGAAGTGCACGGGGTCCTTGTGCTCCGGCGCGCCGGTCAGCTTCCAGCTGTCGTTCTTCTCGCTGTGCAGGATGCCGGTGCCGGCGCTCATCCGCTGGGCGAGGCCCGGGTAGATGACGCCGTTGTGGCCCTCGGAGTCCTGGTGGACGAGGCCGCCGTCGAGCACCCAGGTGACGATCTCCATGTCCCGGTGCGGGTGGGTGTCGAAGCCGGTGCCGGGGGCGACGACGTCGTCGTTGGAGACCAGCAGGAGCCCGAAGTGGGTGTTCTTCGGGTCGTAGTGGTGGCTGAAGGAGAAGCAGTGGTGCGAGTCGAGCCAGCCGGCGCGGGTGTGGAACCGCTGGCCGGCGCGGCGGACATCCAGCTGGGTGGCCATCAGGGAGCTCCTTCTACGGGGTGTGTGCGTTTCAGCCAACCTAACATGTTGAATCTCGAACTATATTCCCTGGATACCGTAGCTCCGCAGCTTGCGGTAGACCGTGGCCCGTGCGATGCCCAGCGCCTTCGCCGCCCGCGCCTTGTTGCCCCCGTGGGTGCGTAGCGCTTCCAGGATCGCGTCCCGCTCGGCCCGCTCCAGGCTGCCGAGCCGGCGGCCTCCGGCTCCGCCGCGCACGGCGTCCGGCAGCTCCTCCGGGCGCACCGGACCGCTCAGCCGGCGCTCCTCCGCGAGGCTCCGCACCACCGCCGCCAACTCGGCGACGTTGCCCGGCCAGCTGTGCCGCTCCAGGGTGCGCCGGGCCTCCACGGTCCAGGTCAGTGGCGGGTGACCGGGGGCCGGGCGCGGGCTGAGGGCGGCGAGCAGCACCGGCAGGTCCTCGGGGCGCTCGCGCAGCGGCGGTACGGACAGCGAGCGCGCCGTCAGCCGGCCCAGCAGGCGGTCCAGGCACGGGTCCGTGCGGTCCCCGGGGGTGTGGGTGGCGGTCAGCCGCAGGACGGGACGCTGCTCCAGCAGCGCCACCAGCGCGGCCGCGGCACCTGCGTCCAGCGCCTCGACGTGCCGGAGGAGCACCCGTCCCGGCACGGGGCGCACGGCCAGCCGGCGCACCCAGTCACGGGCCGCCGCACCGGTCACCTGCGCCGCGTCCAACTCCACGTCGCCGGCCCGGACGGCGCGGGCCAGCGTCGCCTTGCCGGTACCGGGCTCCCCCGTCACGAGCAGGGGCCCCTGCTCGCCCCCCAGCCGTATCGCGCGGGCCACCGCGGCGCGCCAGGACAGCGACGCGCCCACCAGCCCCGGCAGCCTCGGTTCCGGGACGGCCGGCGGCCCCCCGGCGCCTTCCGCCGGGGCGGACAGGACGGCGACGGCGCCGATGACCTCGCCGGAGTCCAGTACGGGATGGAGCCGGGCGCGCCAGCCGCCGTCCGGCAGGGGCAGCTCGTACGCCTCGGTCCGGCCGTCGCGGACCATGCCGCCGGCCCGGCGCTCCAGCAGCGCCAGCGCCTCGTCGGACAGCCGCCGCGCGGCCTCGGCGCTCACGATCCGCGTCCTGCCGTCGGCAGCGACGACCGCGCGGCCGGTGAGCCGCTCGCGCAGGTAGGCGCCGAGCAGCAGCTCTTCGGGGGATGTATCGGATTGAGACACGCCGGCGGTCTCCCTCTGATCCACGATCGGTTCGTTGCCATTTCAATTATCCGTCAAGGAGCCGCGTTGATGGAGACCGTCGAGACCGATGTGCTCATCGTGGGCAGTGGGCCCGCCGGGGCGAGCGCCGCGCTCGCGCTGAGCACGTACGGAGTGCCGAACATCGTCGTCACGCGCTACAACAGGCTGGCCGACACCCCTCGGGCCCACATCACCAACCAGCGCACCATGGAGGTGCTGCGCGACCTCGGCGTGGAGCAGGAGGTCATCGCCAGGGCCACTCCCCAGCACCTGATGGGGAACACCGTCTTCTGCACCAGCCTCGCGGGCGAGGAGCTGGGGCGGCTGCGCTCCTGGGGCAACGACCCGCTGGTCCAGGCCGCCCACGACCTCGCCAGCCCGAGCCGCATGTGCGACATGCCGCAGCACCGGATGGAGCCGGTGCTGGTCGAGGCGGCCGTCGCGCGCGGCACGCAGCTGCGTTACGGCACCGTCTACAAGTCCTTCGAGCAGGACGACGACGGCGTGAGCGTCCTGGTCGAGGACCGGCTGCGCGGCGACGAGTACACGATCCGCGCCAAGTACCTGATCGGCGCCGACGGCGGTCGCAGCAAGGTCGCCGAGGACGCCGGACTGCCGATGGCCGGGACGATGGGCGTGGCGGGAAGCGTCAACATCGTCTTCGACGCCGACCTCAGCCGGTACGTCGCCCATCGCCCCAGCACCCTGTACTGGGTGCTCACCCCCGGCGCGACGGTCGGCGGCATCGGGGCGGGCCTGGTCCGCAACGTCCGGCCGTGGAACGAGTGGCTCATCGTGTGGGGCTACGACGTCAAGGGCGCGCCCCCGGACCTCACCGAGGAGTACGCGCTGTCGGTGGTCCGCAAGCTCGTCGGCGACGACGAGGTCCCGGTCACGATCCGCTCGACCTCGGCCTGGACGGTCAACGAGATGTACGCGGAGGCCTACTCCAGCGGCCGGGTCTTCTGCGCGGGCGACGCCACCCACCGGCACCCGCCGTCCAACGGGCTGGGCTCCAACACCTCCATCCAGGACTCCTACAACCTGGCCTGGAAGCTGAAGCTGGTCCTGGACGGCACCGCGGCGCCCTCGCTGCTGGACACCTACACCGCCGAGCGGGCGCCCGTCGGCAGGCAGATCGTCACCCGCGCCAACAAGTCGATCGGTGAGACCGCCCCGGTCTTCGAGGCGCTGGACCTGCTCACCCCGCAGAGCCCCGAGCAACTGCTCGCCAACATGGAGTCCCGCAAGGAGGCGACCCCGGCCGGCGAGAAGCGGCGCGCGCGGCTGCGCGAGGCGATCGACTTCAAGCGCTATGAGTTCAACGCGCACGGCGTGGAGCTCAACCAGCGCTACGCCTCGGCCGCGGTCGTCCCGGACGGCACCGCCGACCCGGGCTTCGACCGCGACCCCGAGCTGTACCACCAGCCGAGCAGCCGCCCCGGCGCCAAACTGCCGCACGCCTGGCTGGCGGCGGGCACGCGCACGCTGTCCACCCTCGACCTCGGCGGCGGGGGCCGGTTCACGCTGCTGACCGGCATCGGCGGGGAGGCCTGGGTGGCGGCGGCCCGCGCGGCCGGCGCCGAGCTCGGGCTGGACATCACGACCGCGGTGATCGGCCCCGGGCGGGAGTACGAGGACCCGTACGGCGACTGGGCGCGGGTGCGCGGCATCGGCGACACGGGCGCGCTGCTCGTGCGGCCGGACCTCTACATCGCCTTCCGGCGTGCCGAAGGGGCCGCCGACGACGCCGAGGCGCAGGCCGCGCTCGGCGCTGCGCTGCGGCGCATCCTGGGACGGGACTGACGAGGAGAGACCATGGACTTCACCGAACAGAGCGCGACCGCGGCCGTCGTCGAGAGCTTCGCGCGCACGCCGGACCCGCGGCTGCGGGAGATCCTGGACAGCATGACCCGGCACCTCCACGCCTTCGTCCGCGACGTCGAGCCCACGATGGAGGAGTGGGAGGCGGCCATCGGCTTCCTCACCCGCACCGGCCAGGCGTCAACCGACACGCGGCAGGAGTTCATCCTGCTGTCCGACGTGCTCGGCGTGTCGATGCTGGTGGAGACGATCAACCAGCGGAAGTCGGCCGGGGAGGGAGCCACCGACTCCACCGTGCTGGGCCCGTTCCACATGGTCGACTCCCCCGGGCGGGAGTTCGGCGACGCCATCGACATGATCGGCTCGGGCGAGCCGTGCGTCGTCACCGGGCGCGTGGTCTCCGTGGACGGCACGCCGCTGCCGGGCGCATCGGTGGACGTGTGGCAGGCCGACGGCCACGGCTTCTACGACGTCCAGCAGCCGGGCGAGCAGCCCCAGGGCAACGGCCGCGGGCTGTTCGAGGCCGACGAGGAGGGCCGCTTCCGGTTCCGCACCGTCGTGCCCGCGCACTACCCGATCCCGACCGACGGCCCGGTGGGCGACTTGCTGAACGCCACCGAGCGCCATCCCTACCGGCCCGCGCACATCCACTTCATCGCGGCGGCCGAGGGGCACCAGCCGGTCACCACGCACGTGTTCGTCCAGGACAGCCCCTACCTGGAGTCGGACGCGGTCTTCGCGGTCAAGAAGAGCCTGGTCCAGGAGTTCACCGAGGTGGACGACCCGGAACGGGCGGCCGAGTACGGGGTGCCCAACCCCTTCCGGCTGGCGAACTTCGACATCGTGCTGCAGCGGTCATGAGCCTGGAGTTCGTGCACGAGGCACTGCCGATGCGGGTCGTCTTCCGCGCCGGGGCCGCCACCACGGCCGTGGCCGAGGAGACCGGGCGCCTCGGCCTGCGCCGCGTGCTGGTGCTCTGCGGCCGGCACGGCGAGGACACCGCGCGCTCCGTCGCCGCGTCCCTCGGCGCGGCCTGCGTGGGCGTCCACCCGGGCGCCGTGATGCACGTGCCGGTGAAAGTGGCCGACGAGGCCGTCGCGGTGGCCCGGGAACTGGACGCCGACGGGCTGGTCGCGGTCGGCGGCGGCTCGGCGGTCGGCCTGGGCAAGGCGGTCGCGCTGCGCACCGGGCTGCCGCTGCTGGCCGTGC
Source organism: Actinacidiphila sp. bgisy160 (assembly GCF_965342435.1). GTDB lineage: Bacteria > Actinomycetota > Actinomycetes > Streptomycetales > Streptomycetaceae > Actinacidiphila. The sequence goes on from NZ_CBDRCM010000043.1 coordinate 65,513, forward strand.
CGACGACGTACTCGGGTTCCGAGATGACCCCGGTGTGGGGCCTGACGGAGGGCGGCGTCAAGCGCACCGGCCGCGACCGCCGTGTCCTGCCGCGCAGCGTCGTCTACGACCCGGAGCTCACCCTGTCGATGCCGGCGGCGCTTTCCGGCACCAGCGGCGTCAACGCCCTCGCCCACGCGGTCGAGGCGCTGTACGCCCCCGACGCCACCCCGATCGTGTCGCTGATGGCCGAGGAGGGGGTGCGCGCCCTGGCGGATGCGCTGCCCCGGGCCGTCGCCGGCCCGGGCGACCTCGACGCGCGCGGCCGGGCCCTGTACGGGGCCTGGCTGTGCGGGGCGTGCCTGGGCGCCACCACGATGGGCCTCCACCACAAGCTGGCCCATGTGCTCGGCGGCGCCTTCGACCTGCCGCACTCCGCGACCCACACGGTGCTGCTCCCGTACGTCCTCGCCTTCAACGCCCCCGCCGCACCGGACGCGACGGCCGCACTGCGCCGGGCCCTGGTGACCGAGGACCCGGCGCGCGCACTGTGGGAGCTGGGCAAACGGGTCGGCGCGCCGCGTTCGCTGGCCGAGGTCGGCCTGCCGGCCGACGGCATCGCCCGCGTTGTGGAGCTGGTGGGCGCGGCCTCGTACGCCAACCCGCGCCCGGCGGACGCGGACGAGCTGCGTGCGCTGCTGACCGCGGCGTACGAGGGGACGCCGCCCCCCACGGGCTGACCGACCGGCTCGGGGGGGGGGGGGGGGGG
>NZ_CBDRCM010000044.1:0-61202 GCF_965342435.1 Actinacidiphila sp. bgisy160
CCCCCCCCGCCCCCCCCCCCCCCCCCCCCCCCCCCCCCCCGCCGCCGCAGTCGGCGGACCCAGGTACGCGGCCCTCGTGCCGGGCGTGCGTCCGGGCGGGCCGGGAGGGCCGCCCGAGCCGGGCGCCACGGCTCGTCCGGCGACTCGAAGGGCAGCCTGCGTTCGGCCTGGACGCGGGTCTCCTGATGCGCTTCGTAGGAGGTGACGCGAAACGCCTCCTCGTAGGAGGCCAGGGCGGCGGCGACCGCGTGCCCGGCGACACCGCGGCGCCGGATCACACGAGCCAGCCAGCCGAACGCGCCCATGATCGCGGCCAGTACGGCCGCCAGGATCAGGCAGCCCAGCACGTCATCCACGGACCACACCCTACGATGGGGCCCTTCCGGGCGCGTCGCTGTCCACGGACCGCTTTATCGGCCGATAAAGTCAGTCGAAGCGGGCTTGGAACGGGCCCGGGGCCGGACGCGACGGCGGAGGGAGGGCCGGGATGCTGGCGGTGGACGTGCGGCAGGCACTGCGCGACGGGCGCACCGTCGAGGAGAGCGCGGCCCGGGCCTGGCGCTTCTCGTCCCGGACGGTCGCCCAGCACGGGGACTTCTTGCTGGCGTTCGTCGACGGAGGGGTCTGCGTCGGAGCGTTCGAGATCCGCGGCAGCCGCACCGACGACCGGAGCGGCGGCAAGTACGTGTTCGACCTGGCACCCGCGGGACGCTTCCGGTGGGCGCTGGGCCGCAGGCTTCCGCTGCCCCCGGGGCGCAACCCGGCCCGTATCCTCACGGGGCAGCACCTGCGCGAGTTCCTCGACGCGGAACCCCGTCGTGTCCCCGGAACCGGCCAGGACTGAAGCAGTGAAGGAGCCCACCGCCGCATGGCCAGCACGTCCGATCCCGTCGATGCCCTCCTCAAGCCGGGGCCGCGGCGGACCCGCCTGCCCGAGCCCGCCGAACGCTCCCGGCTGCGCACCGAGTACGGCCTGACCCAGGCGGAGGTCGCCGAGGCGCTCGACGTGACCCGGACGACCGTGGCCGGCTGGGAGGCCGGCCGCAGCGAGCCGCAGGGTGCCACCCGTGCCGCGTACGCCAAGCTCCTGGACGGGATCGCAGCGCAGCTCGGCGCCACGGCTCCCACACCCGTGCCCAAGTCCGCACCCGTGCCCAAGTCCGCGCCTGTTCCGGAGTGCGCGCCTGTTCCGGCGGCCGTCACCAGGCCCGCCCCTGCCGTCGCGCGGAGGGAAGCGGCACCCGCGCCCGCCGCGGCGGATCCGCGCTTCGCCCACGGCCCCCTCGCCGTGCTGGACGGTGACGGCACCGCCTACTGCGCCGGCGGCCTCGTGCTGCCGTGCCCGGCGACCGACGTCCCGTCGCTCGTCGAGTGGACCCTCACCAAGGCGAAGCTCGGTGCGCCGCGCCTGCACCGCAACGGCAAGGACGCCGACCCGCTGATCGTCCTGACCGCCGCGGCCGCCGAACGCCTCGGCCTGCCCGCCGTCCTGGAGGACCGCAGGGCCCTGCGGCTGCCCGCGGACCACGACGTCGTACGGCGGATCGCCCGCGCCAAGTGGCAGCTCACCCGGCGCGGATTCGGCCCCTGGGCCCGCGTCTACCGCCCGGCGCAGGACGGCAGGCGCCAGTGCGTGCAACTCGCCGTCCTGTCGTGGGGCGCCCTCGACACCCGTTCCTGGGGCGACGCCGAACACCTGCCGCCCCCCGAACTCGCCCAGTTGCTCGCGGACTACGCGCAACGCGTCATCACCCCGCGCGGCTCCACCGCCGTGAGCGGTCTGGAGCTGATGACCGCCCTGCGTCCGCCGACCCGCGCCGTCAGGGACGAGGCGACCGGCGCCTGGGTCTCCGGACCGAACCCCGGCGCCCTCACACAGCCCGTGGACCCGGCACCCCCCGAGGCCCCCGACGAACACCCCGTCGTGGCCTCGCTGTTCGCACGCGGACACCGCCGCACCCCGGACGAGGTCCTCGACGAGGAGGCCTTCGAGTGGATCCGGGACCCGCAACTGCTCACCGACCACGAGTGCGCCCGGAAGTTCGCGGTCGGGATCGACGTCAACATGGCCTTCGCCGCCGCGGCGAACCGCCTCAACGTCGGCCTCGGCGCCGCGGTCCACGTCCGCGCACCGCAGTTCGACAAGGCGCTGCCCGGGTCCTGGCTCGTCGACCTCTCGCACATCGACGTCGACCCGCGCCTGCCGAACCCCTTCACCCCCGACGGCGCCCGCCCCGAGGGCCCGGCCTGGTACGCCACCCCCACCGTGGCCTATGCCGTCGAACTCGGCCACGAGGTGCGCCCGACGGAGGCGTACGTCCGTCCCGAGCACGGTGCGTACCTCGACGCCTGGTACGGCCGCCTGCGCGACGCCTACATGACCACCATGGCCGAACTCGGCGTCGTCCCCGGCATGCCCGAGGCCGACTTCATCGCGGCGATGGAACAGCACAAGCAGGCCGACCCGGCGCGCGCCGCCCTCCTCTCGGCCGTCAAGGCCACCGTCAAGGGCGGCATCGGCAAGCTCCGCGAACGCCCCCAGGGCGCCGGCTACCGTCCGGGGGAACGCTGGCCCGCCCTCGACCGCCCCACCTGGCGCCCCGACATCCGCGCCGCCGTCATCGCCACCGCGCGCGTCAACATGCACCGCAAGATGGTCAGGTTCGCCGGCGCGGGCCTCTTCCCGGTGGCTGTGCTCTCCGACTGCGCCGTGTACCTGTCGGACGGTCCCGGTCCGCTGGACTTCCTGCCGCGCACCCCGGAGGGCAAGCCGCTGCCCGGCGGTTTCCGGCTCGGCGTCTCGCCCGGGATGGTCAAGCACGAAGGCACGCAGTCCCTCATGTGGGCCGTGGAGTTGCTCGAGGACGGCCACAACCCCGCCCGCCACATCAAGGGCGGCGACGCCGCACTCGACGGAGAGTAGGAGAGCCCGGTGGGCATGCTCGGCGACGGCCTCGACAAGGCCACGGCGAAGACCCTCACACGGCCCGTGCCCAAGTCGGCGCAGGCCCAGATGCGGTTCCTGGTCAAGCAGGAGAAAGGCACCAGGGCCGTCGCCGCCCTGCTCGGCGTCTCGCAGCGCACCGTCGAGCGCTACCTGACCGGCCAGATCAAACGGCCCCGCAAGGACCTCGCCGGCCGCCTCGAGGACGAGGTCCGCAGGCGGTGGCAGCCCCGGGTCCGCGAGCGCGCCCGCCGACGCGCCGCCACCACCGGCGGCATCGTCATCGAGACCCGTGCCCGCTTCGGCTTCACGGCCGCCCCGGGCTCCACCGACGACGCCCGCGTCCGCCTCGTCACCCAGGCCCTGCCCCCCGACTTCGCCGCCCGCCTCTTCGCCGCCCAGTCCACGGGCGCCGGCGAGGACCAACTGCGCGCCATCGCGGCGGAGGGCCTCCAGGAGATCTACTTCAAGGACCGTGGCCGACGCGCCCAGGGATTGCAGGTCGACTTCACCGACATCGACTACGTCGAGTTCGAGTTCTGATCCCGCGTCCCGAACGCTGACGCACCGCCTCTTATGACTGAGCGCTTTATTTGGCGAGTGAGCGTGTGAGTTGGCGAGTTGAGTGGGCGGCGTCGGCGGCTCGGGTGAGCCGGGCGGCGTAGGCGTCGAGAAGCGGCTTCATCTGCTGGTAGAAGGGGACCTTGTTCTGCCGGAACCAGCGACCGATGGTGAACCGGTCCTGGTCCATGCAGCGTCGAGCTCGGGGTCGTTTCGGGCTTCGGCCGGTTGTGGGGCAAATTGGGTTTCGCCGTGTGTGACCTGGGTCCAGATGCCGGCGACGGCCGTGGATCTTGACGAAGTGAGCGGGCAGAAGGCGATGGTAGAGGCTCGCGTCCGGGATCTGCAGAGCGATCCCGTCGCGGGCCGCCGCTGTGGCGAACAGAGTGTTCGGGCTGTGCCGACCGTCGGGGTCCCAGGCGGGCGCATACTGGTCCAACCTGCGGTTTTGCCAGATCCCCACGATCCAGGTAGCCAGCAGATGCTCCATCTCGTCCAGGGTCCAGACCGCGTCGCCCTCCGGGTCGGCACCCCGGTCGGCAACATCCCGCCCGCGGTAGCCGAGAAGCAGTTCCAGCAGCAGCGACTGGATCCCCAAGAACGCGCGTTCGCAGGCCGCCTTGTCCTGAGCTCGCATCGCCCTCGCCGGCAGCACCACCGTCCCCAGCGTGCGGGCGACCTGCACCAGGTGGTGGTTCTTGTAGACGCTGCCGTGATCGCTGGTCACCGTCTCGGGCGCGAAGAACGGCCGTCCGGCGACCGGATGGCCGGCGATCTTGTGGTGCCCCCGCAGCACCGGGGTGAGGCGGCCGTCCGCCAGCCCCATGATTCCCTGCTCAGGCCAGGCGGCAGACCACCGTTGCAGCGTGCGCTCGCTGACCTGCCCCGGACCCAGCTGACGGGCGTCGTGCGGGTGCAGAGCCTTCAGCTCGGCCACCTTCGGCCGCCGCCGCTCGGTCAGCGTGGTCCGCTCCGGTTCGTACTCGGGCCGGGGCTCACCCTCCTGGGGCCAGTGCCGGCTGCCGCTGCGGAAGCCGCTCTCGGCCTCCAGGAAGTGGGCCACCCTTAGCCGGAGCCGCCTCTGGTCATCCATCACGGCCTCCCGCCGGATAGACCCAGGCCGCATCCCGAACGGCAGAGCCAGGTCGACGGCCATCCGCCGGTGCCAGAGGAGATGGACCGCGTGCGTGCGGGCCACCGCCGGAACGTGTGTCTGATCCACCAGCTCCGCGAACCGCCACGGACGCTGGCCAACCGCAGCCAGCAGATGCCGCTCAAGCCCGAGCGGATCGGCCATCGGACGGCGCCGCACCGACAACGCGTCGATCCCCACCAGCACCTGCCGGCGCCAGCCGGTCACCACCATGTAGCGCCAGCCTGCGGCGGCCGCCACCTGCGCTCCCGCCGCGAACCGCACCTCGTCCTCCTCGACGATCAGGCCCCCGGGACGCACGTCCACCAGCCACGAGGCTCCCGCCGCGAGCATGAGGAAGTCCGGAATATGCGAGCCCTTGCCCTGCGAGGAGAGAAACCGCAGACGGAACGGCTGGGACAGCACCTCGTCGAACCCGCCGACGAAGTCCAGGACCAGCAGCAGCCAGCGTTCGGCCAGACTCTCGAAGCCGTGCTGCCGACCGGTCGTCACCAGGCACTCCAAACCGGGCCGGTGACGCTGACCGGTCCGCCAGGAGAACCGCCGCACCGGCACCGATGCCATCGCCGGCCCTGCCGACAGGTCCTTCACCGGGACGATGACATCGGACTTCCCGACCTTCCACGTCACCGTCCACGTACGCGACCATCCCGGCCCCAGATCCAGGCACTCGGTGGCCCGCTCGGGCAGCGCGTATGGCAGCGCAAGGTCGTCCAGCCGGCAGGCATGGGACCACACCGGCACCGGAATCTCGACGACCTGTACGTCACCCATGACGAGAGCACACCGCAGAGCACGCGCCGTACGCGGGGAAAGCCAAAACAACATCAACAACTGGGCCGTACCAGTACCCTGCTCAACAGCTCCGGTCTTGCGCGTACTGAGCCGCGTACCAACTGGAGTCGATGGCGGGGTTGCGCAGCGCCCCCCAGAATCGGTCGTCAGGTATCGGTGGCAGTGGCGGATTACCTAGGTCCGCATGCAGATCCGCACGCCAGTCGACAGTGAAGTGACTCCGGATCTCCGCGCTCTCGCACACGGACCTGTAGGGGGACCCCCAGATCCCGAGGGCTATCTTCTCCGCGGCCCACCTACGAATGCTGTCTCGGTCGGTGTCGGCCTGCGCGAGCACCGCGCGGAGTCGCAAGGCGAGCGGGCCGGTCTGGTCCGGCTGTGGCGGGGCCACACCGCGCTCCCAAGCGTCCAGGGCTGCCTTGACCTCCGGGTAGTTGTTCAGGCCCGTTTCGACCGCCAGTCTGCGCAGCTGCTTCCGCGCGGCGTCGACCACCCGCTCATGCGGCAGGATCGCGATCAGCGCACCGAGTTCCTCATGCCCGTCCAGGTGGCTCACGTGGAGCAGGTCGGTGGGACTGTAGGACAGGTCCAGCTCAGCTGCTCATCCGGTCCGGGAAGGGGCTCGTCGGCACTGCACTGTGGCCTGGCAGGCAGAGGCCCCTCCCAGAACAGCCGGCCGTTGAACGTGACGACACCAGCGTCCTGGCCGCGCTCAAGCTTGCCGGCCAATTCGGCCAGATACTCACCCAGCGAGTCGGCCTCCCCGAAACTGGTGCCGGTCTCGTCGAAGAACCGCCCGATCGCACCGAAGGAGTCCCGCCCAATACGGCAATCCATCAGAAGACCGTCCGACGTCACGTCGTATGAACCGAACTTCACGTAGTCGTGAAGCCAGTAGCCCTCGGTCTCCCCGTCGAGGCCTTGGTCGATGCCGCGCATGAACCCGGTGTCCCCGAGGATTCCGCTCACTCCGAGCAGCCGGTCGCCCGTGCTGAACCGGAAAGCCTCAGGTCCCTCCAACGCCCCGTTGTGCCGGAGGAGTGAAGCGACCAGGTCCGGAGGAAAGGTGACACCGAGTTTCTCTTGCGCTGCCGCGATCTCGTCGTCCCCTGCGGGCGGCCGTAGCGTGGCGAAAGTGCGGGGTGCGTGCTCGCGCAGCCACGCGTCGATGCGAGTCCATGAGGCCTGGACCAGGTCTGCTGTCATAGGGCTGACCCTAAAGTCCGCCACTGACAGTTTGATCGTCGCTCATACGTCTTGTCCGCCGTGGTGGCGTTCAGGCCAGCAAATGCGAGTGGCCCCTTGTCCCGGCTCACCAAGCCGTCGACACCGGATGTTCCGGTCACCGACTCACGTGCTCACTCGCCAGGTGAAGCGCTCAGTCACACCTCTGTGACGGGGTAATCAGGCAGGCGAGTCGACGCCATGCCGAGAATCGCCCAGGCCGTACCGGATGCCCGCTGCGCCCGTTTCCGTGGCCCGCGTAGCGCTAGCATCAAGCCCCATGATCGTATGGCTCAACGGCACCCATGGCGCGGGCAAGACGACGACCAGTGCGCTCGTACAACAGCTGATCCCGGATTCACGGGTGTTCGACGCCGAGAAGGTCGGCGAGACGCTCATGGACATCGCGCCAGGGCTGCCAGGGACGGACAACTTCCAGCACTGGCCGCCGTGGCGGCCGCTCGTCGTCGAGACCGCCCGCCGCGTACTCGACTACACCGGCGGCACCCTGGTGATGCCCATGACCGTCCTGGTCGAGCAGTACTGGCGCGAGATCACCGCGGGCCTGGCCCAATATGCCATCCCGGTACGGCACTTCGTCCTCCACGCCGACCAGGACACCCTCCGCGGGCGCATCGAGGGGGACACCGTGATGGGCCCCTCCCCGTTCCGGTTCAAGTACCTTGAGCCCTACGCCGAGGCGGCCCGTACCTGGTTGCACGCCGAGGCCGAGGTCGTCGACACCACGCACCTCACGCCCGCCCAGGCCGCTCTGCGGATCGCGGAGGCCGTCAAGAGCTGAGGCGCCGGCGCACCTGTTCGTCGGGCGCACTCGCACGCGACGGACGTGCCATCGCCGCCGGCGACCGGGACGGACCGGCGGCCGCCGCGCTCGTCATCTGCCGGTCCTCGTCCGCGCGGAGTTCGGCGACGACCGAGGGCGGCAGCGCCGGATGGCCCGCCGCAGCGCGCCTTGCCCGTTCGTCAGCCAGGCATGTGATCGACGCCGCGGCCGTCGTGTGCCGGTGCCGGGCGATCAGGCGCAGCGCCTCGCCGGCCGTCGCCGGGCCGGGAGCCTCCGTACGGCCGGGTTCGGCGAGGCGAGGAGTTCCGCGATCTCGATGGGGGCGGCCGAGGCGATGTGCGGCGGCTCGCCCGGACCGATCCGGGCGTCGGCCGATGCCGGACGTCCGGGGGTGGCCGGGTGCTGCGCGAGCCGTCGCCGGACGTCATGGTCGCTGTCGACGGCCGGGCTCAGGACCGGCGGGCGTCGTTGGTCGCCGGGGTCTCATGTCGCCATGGAGAAGCGCCGGCACACGTGCACCCGGCTGAACTCCGTGCGCAGGCGGGCCTCGTCCTCCAGCTTCGCGTGCAGGAAGGCGGCCATGAGGCGCAGGCCGGGGCGCGGGGTGAGGATCGCGCGGTCCGGTTCGCCGGGTGCGGTGTACTGGTGGGCGTGGACGTGCAGGTAGTGGTCGCCCTCCGCGAAGCCCATGGCGCGGTACCAGGCGAGGGTGCCCGGGTCGTCACGGGTCCAGGCGTCGAGGGTCGTCGCGCCGCGTTCGCGGGCCTCGGCGCGGGTGCGGTGCAGCAGGGCGCGGCCGAGGCCGCGGTGCTGGTGGTCGGGGTGGACGGCGACGGTGTCGATCGTCGCCAGGGCGGCGTCGACAACGGTGTCCATGATGCCGACGACCGTCCCCGAGGTGTCGACGGCGACGAGTTCCAGGCCGGGGGCCGGGATCGGTGGTTTGGCGCGGTCGACGTCGTCGTAGTAGGCGGTGCCAAGGAACGAGAGCACCCTGCAGCGCAGCCAGGAGGTCTCGTCGGCCGGGGTGTACTCACGCAGCGTGTAGGTCACGTACCGGAACCTCGTGTGCCGTGGACGGATGACGCACGTGATGGTGTCCGGCCGGGCGACGCCGTGCAAGGCGTTTTCGTGCCCACACACGCCGTCCCCGTCGCACGACGGTGCGACGGGGACGGCGCGGTCCGGGGGACGGGGTGTGTTACGCCGGTCAGGCGCGGTGGTACTGAACCGGGGTGTCGACCTTGCCCCCCAGCGCGGTGGCCGCGTGGCGCGCCCAGTACGGGTCGCGCAGCAGCTCGCGGCCGAGGAGGACGGCGTCGGCGCTGCCGGAGCCGACGATGGCCTGCGCCTGGTCCGGCTCGGTGATGAGGCCGACGGCGGCGACGGGCATACCGGTCTCGTTGCGGACGCGCTCGGCGAACGGCACCTGGTAGTCGGGCACGGCGACGATCTTGGCGTTCGGGGCGTTGCCGCCCGTGGAGACGTCCATCAGGTCCACGCCGCGGGCCTGCAGCTCCTTGGCGAGGCGAACGGTGTCGTCGGCGGTCCAGCCCTCGCGGTCGTCGTCGGCGTTCTCGCTCAGCCAGTCGGTCGCGGAGATGCGGAAGAAGACCGGGAGGTCCTGCGGCCACACGGCACGGACCGCGTCGACGACCTCCAGCGCGAAGCGGGTGCGGCCCGCGAAGTCCCCGCCGTAGCCGTCGGTGCGGTGGTTGCTGTGCGGGGAAAGGAACTGGTTGATGAGGTATCCGTGGGCCCCGTGGATCTCGGCGACCTGGAAGCCGGCGTCAAGGGCGCGCCGGGCGGCGTCGGCGAAGGCGGCCACGACGCGGCCGATCTGCTCGGTGCTGAGCTCCTCCGGCGTGGTGGAGCCGGTGTCGAACGGGACGGCGCTCGGGCCGGCGGGCGTCCAGCCGTGCTGCTCGCCTGGGGCGATGGGGGCGCCGCGGTCGACCCAGGTCCGCTCGGTGGAGGCCTTGCGCCCGGCGTGGGCGAGCTGGATGCCGGGCACGGTGCCCTGGGACTTCAGGAACGCGGTGATCCGCCGGAAGGCCTCGACCTGCGTGTCGTTCCAGATACCGAGGTCGTACGGGCTGATCCGGCCCTCCGGGACGACCGCGGTCGCCTCGGTGATGATCAGTCCGGTGCCGCCGGTGGCCCGCGCCGCGAGGTGCGCGAAGTGCCAGTCGTTCGGGACGCCCGCCTGCTCGCCGTCCGGCGCGGCGCTGTACTGGCACATGGCGGCCATCCAGATGCGGTTCGGAATGGTCAGCGACCGGAGGGTGAAGGGCTCGAACAGGGTGGTGGTCACGAAGCTGTCTCCTCTGGGGGCGGTCGGGGCCGGGCCGCGCGGCGTCGAGTCGGTTCATCGTTCATGCGCCTGCGCCTTACAGGCTGAGTCAATAATTGCACACGCGGATTAATTCCCGCACGCCGAACGGTCGGCGATTCATGGAAGGCGCCGATATTAAGCGTTTGCATTAGCCAGCGTCTGCAAGTAATATAAGTTCCCGCAAGGCGCTCCGGCGTGGCGCACGCCTCGCCCGGGCGCACCTCCCGCGGACACCGGGGCCGGCCCCGGCATCCCGGAGGCAATCCCCTCACAGCGCGGCCACGCGGCGGAGTACCCCGCGCACCCCCGCGCACGGTCGTCGAAAGGCACCATCATGTCGCTCAAGGAACTCATCCCCGGCCGTCTCGGCTTCGGTACCGCCCCCCTCGGTAACATGTTCCGCGCCATCCCCGAGGAGGAGGTGAGCGCGACCCTGGAGGCCGCCTGGGACCAGGGCATCCGCTTCTACGACACGGCGCCCTTCTACGGCGCGGGTCTCGCGGAGCTGCGGCTCGGCGAGCTGCTCTCGCGGCGGCCCCGCGACGAGTATGTGCTGGCCACCAAGGTCGGGCGGGTCGTCCTGGACGAGCCCGAGCCGGGCGCCCGCGACCTCGGCGAGAAGGGCGGGCTGTTCGAGCACGGCCGTCCGAACGCGATGCTCCACGAGTGGACCGCCGACGCCACCGAGCGGTCGATCGAGGGCAGCCTCAAGCGCCTCGGCGTGGACCGCCTGGACATCGTCTGGGTGCACGACATCGCCCAGGACTTCCACGGCGACCTCTGGCTGAGCAAGTTCGAGGAGGCCCGCACCGGTGCCTTCCGCGTGCTGTCCCGGCTCCGCGACGAGGGCGTCATCAAGGCCTGGGGCCTCGGCGTGAACCGGGTCGAGCCCATCGAGCTGACGCTCGACCTGGACGAGCCGCGGCCCGACGGCTTCCTGCTCGCCGGCCGCTACACGCTGCTGGACCACGCGCGCCCGCTGGAGCGGCTGCTGCCCGAGGCGCAGGAGCAGGGCGTCGGCATGGTCGTCGGCGGCCCATACAGCTCCGGCGTCCTCGCCGGCGGCACCCACTTCGAGTACCAGGACGCGCCCCCGGAGATCGTCGAGCGCGTACGGCGCATCAGGGAGCTCACCGAGCGTCACGGGGTGAGCGTCAAGGCCGCGGCCCTGCAGTTCTCCCTCGCGCACCCGGTGGCCGTCGCGGCCGTCCCCGGCGCGACCAAGCCGGGCCGCATCGCCGAGGACATCGCCGCGCTGCAGGAGGACGTCCCGGCCGCCTTCTGGGCCGATCTGCGTGCCTCCGGCCTCGTCAGCCCCGCCGCGCCGCTCCCGAACGGCGCCTGAACCGCTCCCGCCCCACCCCGCCCCCCACCACAAGCCAAGGAGGAAGACCATGGCGTCCACTTCGATCAGCCGTGTCGTACCCGCGTCGCCCGAACGTGTCTGGAACCTGATCGGCGGCTTCCACGCGCTGCCCGACTGGCTCCCGTTCATCCCCGAGAGCACCCCGCTGGAGGGCGGACGGGCGCGCGGCCTCCGCACTCCCGAAGGCGACGTGATCGTGGAACGCATGGTGGCGTTCAGCGAAGCCGAGCGCCACTACGCGTACGCGATCCTGGAGGCGCCCTTCCCCGTGACCGGGTACGTCTCCGACCTTCGGGTCCACGCCGTACCCGGGCAGCCTGAGGTCTCGGAAGTCGTGTGGAGCGGCCGGTTCGTTCCCGACGGCGCCGACGAGGCGGAGGTGGTCGAGCTGTTCTCCGGCATCTACCGCGACGGCCTCGAAGCGCTCCACGCCACGCTCACGGGCTGAACGCGTGCCGGCGCTCCCCCCTACCTGACCACGCCCGAGGACGGGGCCCGTACCGCGAAGCAGATCCGCGGCGCCGAGTTCATCGAGATGAAGGAGATCGGGCACTTCCCGATGAGCGAGAACTACCCGCGCTTCGCCGGATACCTCAAGCAGGCGCTCAGGCGGATCGAGGAGCGCACCGCTTCGTGAGCCCCGCAGGCCGCCCGCCGGACCGCCCGCCGGGCCGCGGGGTGCGGTCGGCGGCCCGGCCGACGGGACGGCCCCGGCCTTTGACGGTCAGTTGAAGGCGTCGGGGTCCGGGCCGATGCGGGTGCCGTTGTCAAGGGCGGTGATCGCCGCGACGTCGGCGTCGGAGAGCGCGAAGTCGAAGACGTCGATGTTCTGGCGGATTCGCTCGGGGGTCACCGACTTGGGGATGACCACGTTGCCGAGCTGCAGGTGCCAGCGCAGGATCACCTGGGCCGGGGTCCTGCCCAGGCGGCCCGCGATGCCGGTGATGACCGGGTCCTTCAGGACGGCGCCCTGGGCGAGCGGGCTCCACGCCTCCGTGGCGATGCCGTGCCGGGCGTGGAAGGCGCGCAGCTCGGCCTGCTGGAGCTGGGGGTGCAGCTCCACCTGGTTGACGGCGGGCACGACGTCGCTGTTGTCGATGAGGCGCTGCAGGTGCGCGGGCCGGAAGTTGGAGACGCCGATGGCGCGGGCCCGGCCCTCGGCGTGGATCTTCTCGAAGGCGCGCCAGGTGTCCAGGTACGTGTCGCGGGCCGGGGCCGGCCAGTGGATCAGGTAGAGGTCCACGTGGTCGAGGCCGAGCTTGGCGAGGGAGGCGTCGAAGGCGGCGAGGGTGCTGTCGTAGCCCTGGTCGCCGTTCCACAGCTTGGTGGTGACGAAGAGTTCGTCGCGGGCGATGCCGGAGGCGGCGAGGGCCTGGCCGACGCCGGCCTCGTTGCCGTAGATCGCCGCGGTGTCGATGCTGCGGTAACCGCTCTCCAGGGCCGAGGTGACGGCGGCCGCGGTCTCGGCGTCGGGCACCTGGAAGACGCCGAAGCCGAGCTGCGGCATGGTGACGCCGTTGTTCAGCGTGATGTCCGGGGGGGTGGTCATGGTGCTGATCCTTTCGCGTCGCGGTCGGCGACGGGCGCCGGTGCGAGTGCGTACGGGTGAACGTCCCGGGAGGGGCGGGGACGCGCCCTTCCCGTGCTCCACGGCCACGCTAATTGCATGCGCAGTTAATTGCAAGCGCCGTATAGCTTCGTGCGCGGATGGTCCGCGTCAGGAAGCCGGGACCTTCGCGCCCTGCAGGTCCTCCACCGCCTTGACCAGAGGGGCGAGCTCCGGGACGAGTGCCGCCTCGTCCATCGCGGCACGCAGGGCGGTGTTGTTCGTCGGTCGTGCCTCCTCCAGCAGCTTCAGGCCGGCCTCGGTCACGTCCGTGTAGATGCCGCGCCGGTCGGTGGGGCAGAGGTAGCGGGCCAGCAGGCCGCGGTCCTCCAGCCGGGTGACCAGGCGGGTCGTGGCCGACTGGCTGAGCACCACCGCGTCGGCGACCTGGCGCATCTGCAGGTGGCCGCCCTCGCCGTCGTGCTGCCGGCTCAGGACGTCGAGCAGGGAGTACTCGCGCACGCTCAGGTCGTGGTGGGTCTGCAACTGCTTCTCGATCCGCCCCTCGATCCGTCCGTGCAGCAGTGACAGGGCGTGCCACCCCTGGGCGAGGGCGGTCAGAGCCGGATCGGTGGCGGTCATCGAAGTCCCCTTCGTGTGGCGGCTGCGGGCGAAGGCTGTTCGCCGTCACTGGCCATGGTAAGCCGCCACCCGAAGATGTCCAGCGTTTGACGTTATCGCGCGTATGCAATTATTGTTTGCGCCTGTTAGATGCCGCTGCAACATCTGGAAGGTCTCTGCCATGCCTCTCGCGCTCCTGGCCCTCGCCATCGGGGCCTTCGGGATCGGAACCACCGAATTCGTGATCATGGGTCTGCTGCCGGAGGTCGCCACCGACTTCGGGGTCTCCGTCCCTACCGCCGGCCTGCTCGTGACCGGCTATGGTCTCGGTGTGATGACCGGCGCGCCGATCATGACGCTGCTCGGCACCAAGGTGTCCCGCAAGAACATGCTGATGCTGCTCATGGGCCTGTTCGTGCTCGGCAACCTGGCCTCCGCCCTGGCGCCCTCCTTCGCCGTGATGATGGCGGGGCGGATCCTCGCGTCCTTCACCCACGGCGCCTTCTTCGGCATCGGCTCGGTCGTCGCCGCCGAACTGGTGGCCCCGGAGAAGAAGGCGCGCGCGATCTCGATGATGTTCGCCGGCCTCACCGTGGCCAATGTGATCGGTGTCCCTTTGGGCACCTTCATCGGTCAGAGCGCCGGGTGGCGTGTGACCTTCTTCGTCGTCGCGGGCCTCGGAGTCGTCGGCCTGGCCGGCATCCTCAAGCTGGTGCCCGACGTGCCGAAGCCGCAGGGTGTGCGCCTCCGCCACGAACTGGGCGCCTTCCGCAACGTCCAGGTCCTGCTGGCCATGGCGATGACGGTGCTCGGCTTCGGCGGCGTCTTCGCGGCCATCACGTACATCGCGCCGATGATGACCGAGGTGACCGGGTTCGCCGACTCCTCCATCACCTGGCTGCTGGTCCTCTTCGGCGTCGGCATGGTCGTCGGCAACCTGGTCGGCGGCAGGTACGCCGACCGTGCCCTGATGCCGATGCTCTACACGGCGCTGGGCGCCCTGGCCGCGGTGCTGGCGCTGTTCACCCTCACCGCGCACAACGAGGTCACGGCGGGCGCGACGATCCTCCTCATCGGCGCCCTGGGCTTCGCGACCGTGCCGCCGCTGCAGAAGCGGGTCCTGGACCAGGCGTCCGGTGCCCCCACCCTGGCCTCGGCCGTCAACATCGGTGCCTTCAACCTGGGCAACGCCCTGTCCGCCTGGCTCGGCGGGGTCGTCATCGCCGCGGGTTTCGGCTACACCTCGCCGAACCTCGTCGGGGCGGTCCTGACCGCCTCCGCGCTCGTGCTCGCGGTCCTCTCCGCGGCACTGGAGAAGGGCCGCGGCGGCCGGCGCAGCCGCGTCGTCACCGGGGCCGCGCCCGCCGGGGAGCCGGCCCTCACCTCCCGGCACTGACCGCGGGGGCGGGGACGCCGGCAATGCCGGTCCCCGCCCACACCGCACCCGACGACGGTCCCCGCCATGACCAGCACCGCCCTCACCCGCCTCACCGGGCCGCACCGGCGGCTCACCTGCCCCGCTTCCCCGGCCGCTGACCCGGCGCCGCGCCTGTCGCCGGCGCGCGACGCCGGTGAGCCGGTGGGCCCGGTCGGCGAGCGCGGCGGTCAGCGGCGCCGGGGACTGCGGCCCGGCGGTTGCTCCGGGGCCGTACGCGGGGGCAGGGCCGGCACCTTGCGCGTCTGAGGGCGGTCGATGGCGACGGTGAACAGGTCGTCGTAGTGGCGCAACTCCAGCGGCTCCCCTTCCAGCAGGGTGTACGTCGCCGCGGCACCGGTGATCTCCACCTTGAGCCGCCGCCCCAGCACCTGCACCGTGAAGGCGAGCCGTCGCAGCTTCTCCGGCAGCCGGGGGGCGAAGGCGGCGCAGCCGTAGCGGTACCGCATGCCGCCGAAGCCGCCGACCAGGGCGGCCCAGGTGCCGGCGAGGGAGGCGATGTGCAGGCCGTCGCGGGTGTTGTTCTCCAGGTCGTGCAGGTCCATGAGCGCCGCCTCGCCCAGGTAGTCGTAGGCGAGGCGCAGGTGCCCGACCTCGGCGGCCATGATCGCCTGCGTCGACGCCGACAGGGACGAGTCCCTTACCGTCAGCGGCTCGTAGTAGGCGAAGTTCCTGGCCTTCTGCTCTTCGCTGAAGGCCTGCGGCTGCTTGACCATGGCCAGTACGAGGTCCGCCTGCTTGACCACCTGCCTGCGGTACAGGTCGAAGTAGGGGAAGTGCAGCATCAGCGGGTACTGGTCGGGCCGCGTGGAGACGAAGTCCCACGCCTGGTGCCGGGTGAAGCCCGCCGACTGCTCGTGGACGCCGAGCGCCCTGTCGTACGGGACCGTCATGGCCGCGGCCGCGTCCCGCCAGGCTGCCGTCTCCTCGTCGTCGACGCCGAGGGCCGCGCCCTCCTTGGTGTGGCGTTCGACCATGTCGGCGGCGGCGCGCAGGTTCGCCTGGGCCATGAGGTTGGTGTAGACGTTGTCGTCCGCGATGGCGCTGTACTCGTCGGGCCCGGTGACACCGTCGATGTGGAAGTTCCCGTGCGGATCGTGGTGGCCGAGGGAGTGCCACATGCGGGCGGTCTCCACCAGGATCTCCACGCCCGTCTCGCGTTCGAAGTCCTCGTCGCCGGTGAGGGAGACATAGCGGATGACCGCGTCGGCAATGTCCGCGTTGATGTGGAAGGCGGCCGTTCCCGCAGGCCAGTAGCCCGAGCCCTCCGAGCCGTCGATGGTGCGCCACGGGAAGGCGGCGCCCTTGAGGCCGAGCTGGCGGGCGCGTTCCCGGGCGGCGGGCAGCGTGGCCTGGCGCCAGCGCAGGGCCTCCGCGACGGAGTCCGGCGAGGTCAGGGTGAGCAGCGGAAGGACGAAGGTCTCGGTGTCCCAGAAGGAGTGCCCGTCGTAGCCGGAGCCCGTCAGTCCCTTCGACGGGATCGCCCGCTGCTCGGCACGCGCGCCCGCCTGCAGGACGTGGAACATGGCGAAGCGCACCGCCTGCTGGATCTCGGCGTCGCCGTCGATCTCCACGTCCGCCCGCGCCCAGAACGCGTCGAGGTAGTCGCGCTGCTCGTCGCACAGCCCCTGCCAGCCGGTGCTGCGGGCGCCCGCGAGCGCCGCCTCCACCTGGTCGCGCACGGCGGGCAGCGAACGGACCTGGGACCAGCTGTAGGCGACCATCTTCTCCAGGCGCAGCTTCTCCCCGGCCGCCAGGGAGCTGGTCACGGTGAGCCGGCTGGTGTCGTCGCTGCTCTCGCTGAAGCTCCGGGTCGACGGCGGTCCCTCCACGGTGTGGTCGGCCGCCACAGCGACCCGCAGCCCGGTGACCGAGGTGGAGTGCACCAGGCGCAGACGGTTGTCCAGGCCCAGGTTCTCCTCCGGCTGCAGGGGGGACTCCAGCACGGCCGAGACCCGGGGGTCGCCCGACGTTGTCGGCAGCTGCTCGTTGGCCACCAGCTCGGACTGCACGACCAGCCGCACGTCGTCCACGGCCTCCACCTCGTACACCACCGCGGCGATGGACCGCTGGGTGAGCGAGACCAGGCGGGTCGAGGTCACCCGGATGGTGCAGCCGGCTGGGGAGGTCCACTCGCAGGTGCGGCGCAGAACCCCGGCGCGCAGGTCCAGGACGCGCTCGTGCGAGACGAGCCGCCCGTAGCGCACGTCGAAGGGCTCGTCGTTGACGAGCAGCCGGATGATCTTGCCGTTGGTGACGTTGATGACGGTCTGGCCGGCCTCCGGGTAGCCGTAGCCCGCTTCCGCGTACGGCAGCGGGTGCCGTTCGTGGACACCGTTCAGATAGGAGCCGGGCAGACCGTGGGGCTCGCCCTCGTCGAGGTTGCCGCGCCAGCCGACGTGTCCGTTGGACAGGGCGAACACCGACTCGCTCTGGGCGAGCACATCGAGGTCCAGTTCGGTCTCCCGCAGGCACCACGGTTCGACCACATAGGAGGAGTGGGTGATCACGCGTCCGCCTCCAGAAGTTCGGCGAGGTCCCGTACGACGATGTCGGCGCCGTGCGCGCGCAGCGCGTCGGCCTGGCCCACCCGGTCCACGCCCACGACGTACCCGAAGTGGCCGGAGCGGCCGGCGTCCATGCCGGCCAGCGCGTCCTCGAAGACCACCGCCGCCTTCGCCTCCAGCCCGAACTCGCGGGCCGCCTCCAGGAAGGTGTCGGGACGCGGTTTCCCGGGGAGCTTGCGCTCGGCGGCGACCACGCCGTCGATACGCACGTCGAAGAGGTTCTCGATGCCGACCGAGATCAGAATGTCGCGGCAGTTGGCGCTGGACGACACCACGGCCGTCCGCAGGCCGGCCGCGCGTACGGCCTTCACGTAGCGGACCGAGCCCGGATACGCCTCGACGCCCTCGGTGCGGATCTTCTCCAGCAGGATCGCGTTCTTGCGGTTGCCCACCCCGTGCACCGTGTCGCGCTCGGGCGGATCGTCCGCTGACCCCTCTGGCAGTTCGATGCCGCGCGAGGCGAGGAAGGACCGCACGCCGTCCGCGCGGGGACGGCCGTCGACGTACTCGTCGTAGTCGGCCACCTTGTCGAAGGGGCGGAAGTCCGCGCCCTCCCGGCGCCGCAGGAAGTCGTCGAACACCTCCTTCCAGGCGGCGGCATGCACGACCGCGGTCTTGGTCAGGACTCCGTCGAGATCGAACAGGCAGGCCCGGATGCCCTCCGGGAGACCGGTCTTCGTCATGCAACGCGCTTCCCCGCAGCGGACCGCCCGCATGCCTTCCGCGGCCATGGACCACCGGGACGCGGGAACAATCCGGGCCGGCGCGGGGTTGGACCACATGCGGGTGCCGTGAGTGGGCCAGTGACCCCGGGCCTCATCCCTTCGCCCGTGGGGACGATCGTCCGGCTGAAGCCCCACGGAGCCCCTTGCCGGGGGCGACCGCCACCGCGGCCCCGCATCGCCGGTGTACGCGGGTGCTCGCCGCCCTGCCCCACCTGCTCGAGCGCAAGGGCGCAGTGGTCCAGGTCTCCTCGACCTCGGGACGTACGGCGACCGCCGCGAAGTCCGGCGTCACCGCCTTCGCGGAGTCGCTCCGTCAGGAGGTCACCGAGCGGGGCGTGCGGGTCGTCGTTGTCGTACCCGGCTTCGTCTCGACCGAGCTGACCAGCCACATCACCAACCCGGCCATCCAGGCCATGGCGAAGACCGTGGCCGAGTCCATGCGGACCCTCCAGCCCGAGGACATCGCCGCCGCCGTCCCGTACGCAGTCACCCAGCCCGGCCACGTCGCGGTCAACGAACGAGATCCTGATCCGCCCCGCCCACCAGGCCCGCTGACCCCGCCCCACCGGCCCGCCCCAGCCCCCGTTGCGCACCGGGTGGACCGGAGTACGGGGGAGTGTCTCAGGACGTCTCCAGCGCCCCCAGCATGATGCGCTGCGTCTCGGCCAGGTACGCCCGGGCCGCCGTGCGGGCCGCGCTCGCGTCGCCGTGGCTGACGGCGGTGACGAGGGGTTCCAGGCGGGCGGCGGCCTCGGCCGGGTCGCGGAAGGGGGCGACGAGGCGGGAGCGCAGCGGCAGGTAGGCGGCGAAGAGGGTGTTGGTGAGGAGCACGTAGACGCGATTTCCCGTGGCCCGGGCGAGGGCGCGGTGGACCTCGGCGTCGGCCAGCTGCACGGCGTCAGGGTCGGCGGCAGCGGCGACGGCGTCCAGGAGGGTGCGCAGCCGGTCGCGTTGCCGGGGGGTTCCCCCGGCGGCGCGTTCGGCGATCAACGCACCCACTCCGGCGCGCACTTCGAAGATGTCGGCCAGCCATTCCGGATTGTGCCGTACGAGCATGGGCAGCAGGTCCGCGCCGCCGAGGCGCAGGTAGTCGCGGACCCGGGTGCCGACGCCGTGGCGGGTCTCCAGTAGGCCGGCCTGGGTGAGCCGGCCGAAGGCGTGTTTCACCGTGGTGCGGGTGACGCCGTAGCCCTCGGCGAGGCGGTGTTCGGGGGGCAGCAGGCTGCCTGCCGGGTGGGTGCCGCCCAGGATGTCCTCCTGCAGGCGGCGTTCCAGTACGTCGACGATGGTCTCGCGGGGCAGTGGCTCCACCGTGGTCGTCCTCTCGAAGCGGTCCGGCCCAAGCCCACCGAGCGACGGGGCCAAGCGTCAACACACTCAGGCAGTGGATGAGCCACTCATTCAATGAGTCTGTGTGCAACCTCTTGCCCTGATGGCCCGTCACCGGCATCCTGCGTGGTGCCCAGGCCCCGCACCCCCCGTCCCCACGACAGCCGGAGTCTGCCCATGCCCCGCTTCCGCCGTCCCTCACGCCTGCTCGCTTCCGCCGCGGCCGCCCTGCTCGCCGCCACCGCGGCCACGGCCGCCGCCACGCCGGCCTCCGCGAACGCTCCCGAGCCGTACACCGAGCCGCCGTTCGCCGCCGCCTGCGACTGGCACGCCTACGGGGAGGGCGAGACGCCCGACCCCTGGCTATGGCTCTCCGACCCGGTATGCGTGGAGTACTCCAAGCGCGACATCACCCTCGACAACGGCGGCGCCGTCCGCTTCCTGCTCGCCGAACCGGCCCGCTTCGCGCTCGCCCTCCCCGTGTGCCGCTACTACCAACGCGACCACTGGAGCGTGCAGTCCACCACCGGCGCCGTCCCGTACGTCTCCTGGGACGGCCGCTACTGGTTCGACAAGCGGGGCCGCCGTGCGGCGATGCTCCTGACGAACTTCAAGGTCGGCGGAGCCACCGCCGGCATCGGCGACCTGGTGACCGCGTTGCGCCCGCACGTGCCCGAACTCGCCGACGCCCTCGAGGCGTACGGCGACGAGGCGGGCGAGACGGGACTGGCCGTCACCCTGCCCTTCAGTCTGCTCTGCGCGGGACGATGACGATGCCCCCCACTCCTCCCATCGACCGGCGCGTCGTGCTGCGCGGCCTGGCCGCCGCCGTCGCCGCCCTGCCCACGCTCGGCACGGCCGCGGCAGCGCCCGCCGCGGCCGCCGCGCTCGGCTCCTGGCCCGTCTCCACTCTCGAGGCCTTCGCCGACACCCTCGTGCCCGGGGAGCGGCGCTCGTCCTCCGACCGCGCCGTCGCCGGCGCCGCACCCGGCCCGGGCGCCGTACAGGCCGGCGCGATCGCCCTGCTGGCCTCGCCCGACCTCCCGCTGAACCCGCTCCTGCCAGGTATCGCGGCGCTGCTCGACGCGCGCGCCACCGCCTACGCGGTCAGCCGGCTCATCCTGCTCCCGCTCGACCGCCCGCCCTTCGTCGGGCTCTCCTTCGACCACCGTACGAACCTGGTCGCCGGGCTCTTCCAGGCCGACGACCTCGACCGCGCCGTCTGGCAACTGCTCGCATTCCTCGTCGGCCTGGCCTTCGACACCGCCGCCCACCGTCACACCGCGCAGGCCCTCGCGGAGGGCCACCCCGGCCTGGTCTGGACCGGCTTCCCACCGCCCGACGCCGACGGCCTGTGGCGCTATCCGTCCCACTCCTACGGCACGGCCCTCGCCGAGCCGCACCCCGCCACCACCCCCTCCGGGAGCCCCGCATGAGCCCCCAGACCACCGATGTCCTCGTCATCGGCAGCGGCTTCGGTGGCGCGATACCCGCCTACCAGCTGGCTGCCGCGGGAGCCCGGGTCACCGTCCTCGAACGCGGACCGCGCCTGGCCACCGAGGACTTCACCCACGACCTCAACCTGGGTGCCTACCCCCGCATCGTCGACGTGATCAAGGGCGACGGCATCTCGGTCGTCGCGGGCAACTGCGTGGGCGGCGGCAGCGTCGTCTACTTCGCCGCCTCACTGCGCGCGCCCTCCTTCGTCTTCGACCGGCGCGACACGTCCGGGCGGCGCCTGTGGCCCGCCTCCCTCAGCCGCGCCGCCCTCGACCCCTGGTACGAGCAGGTCGAGCAGGCGCTGCCCGTGACGAAGCTCGACTGGCCCGATGTCTCGTACGCGGGCGGCGTGCTGGCCGCCGCCTGCGACCGCGCCGGGCACACCTGCAACCCGGTGCCCGTCGCCGTCGACCGGGCCCGCTGCACCGACTGCAATTGGATGCTCTCGGGCTGCCGCTTCGGCGCCAAGCGGTCCATGCTGCTCAACTACCTGCCCGCCGCGGAAGCCCACGGTGCCGAGATCCGCCCGCTGCACGAGGTCCAGCTGATCCGCCCGTCCACACTGCCCGGCTACCGATACGCCGTCGACCACACCACCGTCGACCCGGCGGACTACACCTGCCCCACCGGGGCGGGCACCTTCCACACCAAGGTCCTGGTGCTGGCCGCGGGCGCGGTCGGCACACCGGTCCTGCTGCAGCGGTCGGCGCTCGCCCTGGGCGGGGTCCCACCGGCCGTCGGCGGCTACTTCTCCGGCAACGGCGACCGGGTCAGCGTCGCGGAGATGGACGAGGGCAAGGTCCGCTCCCTGCTCGGGCTGTCGCGGAGCGCGACCGTGGCGTACGAGGCGCTGCACATCGGGATGCCGATCACCGCGGCCTCCTTCGACCGCCTCGACCCGCGGGCGCCGGAGTTCACCCGCTTCACCCTCCAGCAGATCTACTTCCCGGCCGTCACCAACACCCTCGCCCAGACCGCCGGGCAGCGCTGGTCGGGCGTCGCCAAGAAGCAGCTGCGGGCCCGCTGGCGCTCCTGGCTCACCGTGCTCGCCATGACCGAGGACGAGGCCGAGGGCAGCTTCGGGGTGCCGCCCCTCACCGGCAGTTTCACCCGGCTGGCCAACGGGCTGGGCCTGGGCACCATGCGGTTCGCACCGGCGGCCGGAACCCGGCGCGGGTGGGCCGAGGCCGACGCCCACGCGCGGGCGGTGCTGGAAAGCGACGGCCTCGCCACCGTCCGCCCGTGGAGCGAAGACGTGGCGGGCACGGTGACCGCCCACCCCCTCGCCTCCTGCCGGCTCGGCGACTCCGCCGCGATCTCCGCGCTGACCGAGCTCAACGAACTGCGCACCCACCCCGGCCTGTTCGTGACGGACGGTTCGGCCGTCCCCACCTCCCTCACCGTCAACCCCTCCCTGACCATCGCGGCCCTCGCGGAACGCGCCTGCCCGGCCATCGCCGCCCGGTGCGCCGAGTACGGCGTCGCCGTGCGCTACGCACCGAGCGATCCG
Source organism: Actinacidiphila sp. bgisy160 (assembly GCF_965342435.1). Taxonomy (GTDB): domain Bacteria; phylum Actinomycetota; class Actinomycetes; order Streptomycetales; family Streptomycetaceae; genus Actinacidiphila. Next base: position 22,417 of record NZ_CBDRCM010000044.1, read on the forward strand.
CTCACCGGCGCGGCCCGCCGGGGCGACGTGGCAGAGGCGGCACGTGCCGTGGCGGCCCGAGCGGGGGCTTGAGTCTCCCGCAAGGGGAGACGGCAGAGTGGGGGGCGTGAACGCGACGCGCGCTACTCGATCGGTGACCTGGCCCGGCGCACCGGGCTGACGGTCAAGACCATCCGCTTCTACTCCGACCGCGGCATCGTGACGCCGGCCGGCCGCAGCCCGGCCGGCTACCGCCGCTACGGCGACGAGGCCCTGGCTCGGCTGGAGCTCGTGCGGACCCTGCGCGACCTGGGACTCGACCTGGCCACGATCCGGCGGGTCGTGGACCGGGAGCTGTCCCTGCCCGAGGTCGCGGCGGCCCACGTCGCGGGCCTGGACGCGCAGATCCGCACCCTGCGGCGGCGGCGCGCGGTGCTGTCGGCCGTGGCCCGGCGCGGGTCCACCCCGGAGGAGACGGAGCTCATGGACGAACTGGCCAGGCTGTCCGCGGAGGAACGCGGGCGGCTCATCGACGACTTCCTCGACGCCGTCCTCGGCGTGCCCGGTGACCACGGGGACGACCCCCCGCTCGCGGGCCTGCGCCGCTCCCTCACCCCGGCGCTGCCCGAGGACCCCGGCCCGGAACAGGTCCAGGCGTGGGTGGAGCTGGCCGAGCTGTCCCGGGACCCCGGCTTCCGGTCCGTGATGCGCCGGGCGGTCGAGGAGCACGCGGCCGACCGAGCCCGTGCCGGGACCACGCTGCCGCGACGCGATGTCGTCGCCTCGGTCGGCGAACGGGCCGGCCGCGCCGTGGCCGCCGGTGTCGACCCCGCCTCCGTCCGGGCGCGTCCGCTCGTCGCGGCCTTCGTCGCGGAGTACGCGGAACTCGTCGGTGCCGGCGACGGCGACGGCGGAGCGGACAGCGGCGCGGACCACGCCGAGCTCCGGCGGCGGCTGCTGACCCGGCTGCGGACCGCCTCCGACCCGCGCCGGGAGCGGTACGCCCGGCTGCTCGCGGTGGTCAACGGCTGGCCCGTACTGGAGAGCCGCGGGCCCGCCCTCGACTGGGCCGTGCGCGCCCTGGAGGCCGCCGCCGCGTGACCGGACGGCCTCCGCGCCCGCCGTGCCGGTGCGCGGGGGCCCACGTCCCTTCAGGTAGCGGGGGTGGATCACCGGCAGTAATTTGGGCGGCGGGTTCGCCTCATATCCCCGTCCGTGCCGGGACGCCGCCGGGGAGGGGCCCGGCCTTCCGGAGGGCGCGATGAGGGTATGCCGATGACGCACCCCTCCGAGTTGTCACGTTTCCGGCCGGCCGTGGTCATCGTCCTGCTCCTGGCGGTGGGCGCGGGGCTGTTCGCGGGCTCGTACAGCTTCGCCATGGCGCATCCGACGCCGCACAACGTCCCGATCGGCGTCGTGGACGACTCCCCGCAGCTGCAGAAGTTCGTGGCGCGGATGGACTCGGGCCTGAGCACCCGGCTCGTCCAGCGGCGCTTCGCCACGCGGGCGGCCGCCGTCGACGCCGTCGACCGGCAGCGTGTGTTCGCCGTGGCGCAGACGCAGGCCGGGCGCAGTGCCGTCTCGTTCGACCTGGTGCCGGCCGCGGGTGCCTCGGTGGCCCGTGTCCTGGCGGCGGCCGCCCCGACGGCGGCCGAGCAGGCCGGGGTGCGGCTGAGCCTGGGCGACCTCAGACCGCTGCAGGCCGGCGATCCGCAGGGGCTCGCGATCTTCTACATCACGCTCGCCGCGGTCATCGTGGGCTTCCTCGGCGCGGTGCAGCTGACCGTGCACGCGGAGCAGCTGAGACCGCTGGAGCGCTTCCTGACCATCGTCGTCTACTCCGTGCTCGGCAGCCTGTCCATCGTCGCGGTGGTGGACTGGGGCCTGCACGTGCTGCGCCTGCCCTTCCCGCAGTCCTGGGCGATCCTGACCCTCACGATGGTGACCTCGGGGCTGGTGTTCACGGCGTTCTACATGGTGTTCGGCAAGTGGGCCATCCTGCCGACCTGGTTGCTCATGGTGCTGCTGGGCAACCCGTCCTCGGGCGGGGCGGTCTCCTGGCTGCTCCTGCCCCAGCCGCTGGGGGCCGTCGGCCGCTGGCTGCCGCCCGGGGCGTCGGTGAACGCGCAGCACAACGCGATCTACTTCGCGGACAACCAGTACGCCTTCCCCTACCTGGTGCTCCTCGGCTGGGCGGTGGCCGCCGCCGCGGTCGCGTGGATCTGGCGGCGCCGCCAGTATCCGGAGATGTGACTGGAGCTGTGAACGGTCCGGCCGCGCGCCCCAGCGCTGGGCGAACCGGGCGACGAGGAAGAGCCCGCGCCCGCCCGCGCCGGCGCTCTGCGCGTACCGCGGGTGCGGCGAGGTGCTCGGCCGTCGGAGACCCCGCACCATCACCTTGCGGTCGAGCGCGGGCGCGCTCCGGGCGGTCCGCCGGCGAGCGAGTTGGGGCAGTGGCCGTTCACCGAGGGCCCGGCCTTCGGCGCCACCCGCAATCCGTGGGACCTCGGGCGCACCCCCGGGGGCTCCTCGGGCGGTGCCGCGGCGGCGGTGGCGGCCGCAGTGGTCGCCGCGGCGCTGGGCTCGGACGGGGCGGGCTCGGTCCGCATTCCCGCGGCGTGGACGCGTCTGGTGGGCATCAAGCCGCAGCGTGGCCGGGTCTCCACCTGGCCGGACGCCGAGTCCTTCCACGGACTGACCGTCAACGGCCCGCTCGCCCGTACCGTGGGCGACGCCGCGCTGCTGCTGGACGCCGCCGCCGGGCAGCACCCGGGCGACCTCCACCGGCCCCCGGGCATCGCCGCCGTCGAGGCCGCCGGACGCGAACCGGGCCGGCTGCGGATCGCGGTGTCCTGGCGGCCCCCGTTCGTCGCCGCCCGCGCCCCACTCCACCCGGCGGTGCACAGCGCGGTCGGCGATCTGGCCGACGCCCTCGCCCGGCTGGGGCACGACGTGGAGGAGGCCGAGCCGCGTTACGGCCTGATCGGCCTCAGCTTCCTGCCCCGTGCGTTCGCCGGCGTCAGCCAGTGGAGCGACCGTGTCCCGGACCGTACGCTCCTCGACCATCGCACGCTGACCGCCGCCCGGAACGGGCGCCTGCTCGCCGGGGCCGCCCTGCGCCGCGCCCGCCGCGCGGAGGGCGCCCAGCACCGCCGGATCGGGGAGATCTTCTCCCGCTTCGACGTGCTGCTGACCCCCGCAACCGCCACCCCGCCCCCGGCCGTCGGCGCCCTGACGGAGCTGTCCGCCCGGCGGACCGACCAGGCCGTGATCGCGGCCTGCCCGTACGCCTGGCCCTGGAACGTGCTCGGCTGGCCCGGCATCAGCGTCCCGGCGGGCTTCGGCGACGGTCTGCCGGTGGGCGCCCAGCTCCTCGGGCCGGCCCACAGCGAGCCCCAGCTGATCTCGCTCGCCGCGCAGCTGGAGAGCGATCAGCGCTGGTACGAGCAGCGCGCCCCCGCGGCGGTGGGACAATGACCGGCATGCCCAACCCCGCCGGCACCCGCCAGAACATCATCACCGCCGTCCTGCGGATCATCGGTCAGGACGGTGTCGCGGCGCTCACCAACCGGCGCATCGCCCAGGAGGCCGGGGTGTCCCTCGGCTCGGTCACCTACCACTTCGCCACACAGCACGACCTGTTGCGGGAGAGCCTGCTGCACTTCGTGGCGGAGGAGACCGGCCGCTTCACCGAACTGGCCGCTCAGGGGCAGGAGGAGGGCATCGACCTCAGGGGCGCTGCCGCGCTGGTCGGGCAGGTGGCCGCGGGGACGGGCTTCGACAGCACCCACCTCGCGCCCTTCGAGCTCTACGTCCAGGCCGGCCGCGACCCCGCGCTGCGGGAGGCCGCGGCGGAGTGCTTCGCCGCCTACGACCGCCTCGCCGCGTCCGTCCTGACCGCCCTCGGCGTGCCGGACGCCGAGGAGGCCGCCTCGACGGTCGTGGCCCTGGTGTTCGGCATGCAGATGCGCCGCCTGGCCACCGGCAGTTCCGCGGAGAGCCTGGTGGACGCGCTGCTCCTGCTGGCCCGGGGCGCCTCGGGCACCCGCTGAACCGAGCCGGCCGACCCGGATCGATCCGCCGACCCCAGCGCGCGGGTTCTAGCCGCGCGCCTGCCCGGCAGCCTCGGCGGCCAGCTTCGTGACCTCGTCGGCCGCCCGCTTGGCGCGTCCGGAGACCTTCCAGGCGATCATGCTCAGCGTCACGGCCGGTGAGGGGGGAAAGACACCGAGCTGGCCCAGCATCGTGATGTCGTCGCGCAGTGCCTCGTGCCGGACGACCTTGCCGTCGCGCAGGTCGAGCAGGTGCACCTGCTCGAAGTCGACCTCGCGCCCCGTGGGGGGGATCGCCTGGTCGAGGACGCCGTCGCGGAAGCGGACGAACGGGCCCGTGTGCCGGCCCTGCATGCGCAGCCGGATCCAGACCTGGTCGTCGTTGCGGGCGATGCCCAGCACCGGGAAGCGCAGGTCGCTGAAGGCAGAGCGGAGCCACGCGCCCGAGGCCAGCGTCCCCGCCGGACCGGGTATCGAACAGGCCGCGGGCGAGACGGCCGCCTCACGGTTGTGGTTGCCGGGGTCCACGACCTCGGCGGCCAGGGCCGCGTCGCCCGTCTCCAGGATCCGGAAGAGCCCCTCGGCCAGGTCCTTGGCGTCCATCGCCATCGTTCCCACCTTTCGCCGGCCCGCCCCGCGGGCCGGTCTCGCCGGACGCGCGAGCCGCACGTCCGATGTTGAGGTTAGAGAGGACCGATTGGATAGGTCAAAGCGACATCGATCTCCCGTAGGATGGCGCCATGCCCGCCAAGCGCGCTTACGTCTCCCCGCTCCGTGAACAGGCCGCGGCGCGGACGCGCGCGCTGATCCTCGAACAGGCGGAGCTGCTCTTCGCCGAACGCGGCTACGGACGGGTGACGGTCGCGGACATCGCGGCGGCGGCCGGGGTCGCGTCGAAGACGGTCTTCGCGAGCGTCGGCAGCAAGTCGGACATTTTGGACCGGATCGTGGACAAGGCCGTCGTGCGGTCCGGCTACGAGGAGGCCGTCGCGCGCATCCTGGCCGTGCGGACTCCCGAAGGCGTCCTCCGTGCCCTCGCGGGCGGCACCCGGGCGGGCAACGAGAGCCAGTTCAGGGCCCACGAGGCGATTCACAAGGCGCTTCCCGTGCACGAGAGCGGCGAGGCGCTGTGGGAAAGGGCGACGGCCGACTACCGGGAGGCGCTGCGCGCGGTGGCCCGGCATTTCCTGGAAGTCAGTGAGCCCGTCCGGCGTCACTCGCCCGAGGAGACGGCCGATCTGCTCTGGTTCTGGTTCGGCCCGACCGGCTGGCGCACGCTCGTGGTGGAGAACGGCTGGTCGTGGGACCGGGCCGAGGAAGTCCTGTACCGCACGGCCGCGGCCGCCCTCGCCTGAGACCGCGACTCCGCCTCCGCGGTGGAATTCGGCCGGAAAGGCGTGATGACGCGTCACAATCCCGGCCCGGGTGTCACTCGTTAAGGGGATCCGTGGATTGACGGAGGTTCACCGGGGAATGCGTTCCTGCGAAAGGGAGTGATTCTTCATGGATTTGAAGATTCGCGGGCTCGTTTTCGGTGCGGGGATGCTGGGAGTCGCGCTGGGCGCCGTGGTCGGGGCCGTCTCGGCGGGCACGGTCTACAGCGTCGTCGTGGGTGCGTCGCTGTGCGCGGCGGCCGGTGTCGTCGCGGTCCTCTACTGGGGCGAGCACGGAGGGGCCCGGCGCCGCCGCGCCCGGTGGGCCCAGCGGCCGGAGCAGATCCCGCACCCGCGGCGGTTCAGGCGGCTCGACGGCCCCGACGCCTTCCGCTACTGACCCGACGGGGCGCGGCACCCGGGACCGGGACGCGGGAGCGCAGGGCCGCGCCCCCATACAACGTCCGAAGCGGGGAAGGCGGGCATGCGACGCCAAAGTGGAGGTGCCCATGTCGCCCGTGTCCCCTCGTGCCCACGACCGCCGCCATCCGTCGGACGCCGAGGCCCGCTGCCGGCGAACGCCCCCGCCGCACACGGAGGATCTGCGATGATCGCCGCGTTGGTGCTCGGGCTGCCGGTGTTCCTGCTCGGGCTGATGCTCGTCCTGTCCGCAGTGGAGGACCGGATCGTGAGTCCTCCCCCCACCCAGCCGTCGGCAGGCCCCAACGCGCCCGGCACGCGGACGCCGTAGGGCGCGCCGCCCGTCACGGCCCCGGCATCGCGGCGGCGGAGGAGGCACCTTGCCCGAAGCCGACGCAGCCACCGACGCCGGGTCCGGCGGCCTCATCGTCTTCCTCAACGGGACGTCCAGTTCCGGGAAGTCGAGCATCGCCCGGGAGTTGCTGCGCACTCTGGACGGGACCTACTTCCACATGCCCGTGGACGCCTTCCACGCCATGCGGTCCCGCCACGAGGTGACCCCGGAGGAACTGCCGGGCATACTGCGGCGCACCTGGCGGGGATTCCACCGGGCGGTCGCCGGCATGGCCGCCGGAGGCAACAACGTGGTGGTCGACCATGTGCTCAGCGAGCCGTGGCGGCTGCGGGACTGCCTCGCGCTGTTCCCCCCGCGGGACGTCGTCCTGGTCGGGGTGCACTGCTCGCTCGCGGAACTCCGGCGGCGCGAGCGCGGGCGCGGGGACCGTCCGGAAGGGCTGGCGGCCCGTCAGTTCGGCCTCGTCCACGCCCACGGCCGGTACGACATCGAGTGCGACACGACCGAGGCATCCGCGGCGGAGTGCGCCCGCCGCATCCGTGACTTCCTGCCCCGCAGGCCGTTTCCGACCGCGTTCGAGCAACTGACGGCCGTCACCCGGTGAGTGCCTGTGTGCCGAGGACGGTGAGCAGGGCCAGCCGGTCGGCGTCCTCGGTGCCGGGTGCGGCGGTGTACACCATGATGCGCAGGTCGCTGCCCGTCACGGTGAGCACGCCCCAGTCGTGGGTCAGACATGCCCTCAGTGTGCTGTGCCGGCCGCGTGGATGGCTGGTACCCGGAGTCCCAGGAAGCCCGGGACGCCGCGCCGACCGGCGTCCGGACGGCGGCAACATTTGACTCAGTCCAAACTGGGATTTACGTTGAGGAGCACGAGGGGGCGGATTCCGGGTCCGCTGGGACGTGCGTCTTCCCGGGAGTCGTCCACTCGCCCCGGCGGTGCGGCCGGTGCCGACAGTTGGCCCCGGCGCCCGGCCGCCCCGCCGGACTCACGCGGTGACCATGCGGGACAGCCGGTGCAGGCTGTCGTCCAGCGCCTGGTCGACGATGTCCACCGGCGGCGCGCTGCTCTCGTCGAAGAACGACAGGTGGATGGTGACCTCGCTGGTCCGCTCGTCGGCCCGGTCCACCTGCAGCCACCCTTCGTAGCGGTCGTCCTCGCGGGTGCCCCACTCCAGACGTCTGCGCGTGCGGTCGGCCCGGAACAGCGCGGCCGCGTCTCGTCCCGTGTCGTCGTCGTGCACGGTGACGGCGGACGGTTCGGCGGCGCGGAGCGGACGTGCAGTTCGTCCGGGAGCCAGGAATCCATGCGGCCGAGGTCCTCCGCCCGGTCGAAGACGCGGTCCGCGGAGGCCGTCATGTTCATGGAGCGCTCGAACTCACTCACGGCGATCCCACCTCCTCAGGGAGAGATATTCGAGTGCCCCTCCGCCCCGTGGCCGCAGCCACCGCGCCGCCGCCCGTCCTGCCGGAGCGGAGGGCCGGCCCGCGTCGCCCACAATGGACTCCTCCGGCGCCCCCGAACGCCGGTCACCGTAGCCGTCAGACCCTGGAGCGCAGCCGATGCCCGGCAAGATCACGCTGTCCGCCTGGCCCACCCCCGTCGAGTCCATGCCGCGGCTGGCCGCCGCCCTCGGCCTGGACGCCGACGACCTGTGGATCAAGCGTGACGACCTCATGGGACTGGGCGGCGGCGGCAACAAGGTCCGCAAGCTGGAGTGGACGATCGGCGAGGCACTCGACGCGGGCGCGGACACGCTGGTGACGGTCGGCGCGGCGCAGAGCAATCACGCCCGCCTGACCGCCGCGGCCGGCGCGCGCCTCGGCCTTGACGTCGTCCTCGTCCTCCCCGGCAAGGAGCCCGAAGCCGGCACCGGCAACCTCGTCCTCGACGGCCTCTTCGGAGCCAGGGTCGTCTGGTCCGGCGACGTCGAGCCGGCCGGCCTCGCGGGCGTCGCCGAGGACGTCTGCGGGCGACTGCGCGGCGAGGGCGCGCTGCCCCACCTGATCCCCTTCGGCGGTTCCAGTCCCATCGGTGCGCGCGGCTACGTCGAGGGCGGCGAGGAGCTCCAGGCCCAACTGCCCGGCGTCGCGCACGTGGTGGTGGCACTCGGCTCCGGCGGCACCATGGCCGGCCTGGTCACCGCGCTGGGCGAGGAACGGGTCCTCGGCGTCCACTGCGGGGCCGTGACCGAACCCGCCGCGGTCGTGGCGGACCTGGCCGGGGCGGTCGCCCGCCGTGCCGTCGCCCCGGACTCGCTGCGCATCCGCACCGACCAGGTCGGCGCCGGCTACGCGACGCTCCACGAACCGGTCCTGGAGGCCATGCGGACGACGGCGGCCACCGAGGGCGTCGCCCTGGACCCCACCTACACCGGCCGCGCCATGGCGGGGCTGTTCGCCGCCGTACGCGACGGCGACATCCGCCGCGGACAGCGCACCGTCTTCCTGCACACCGGCGGCCTGCCCGGGCTGTTCGGGCACGCCGAGGCCGTACGCCGCTCGGTCGCCGCGCTGCGGCCATACGAACGGAGCTGACGGGCCCAGACGTTCACGCCCCGTCGCGCAGGACGGCGTCGACGAAGCGGCCGCGCGGCCGCGGGGCCGGTGAACCACAGGGCGAGCCGGTGCTCCGCGTCCGGGTAGGTGAGCCGGGTGAAGCGCGCGCGGGAGCCTCCGAGCGTGAACGCCCTGAGCGGGGCCCTGGACCCGGGGTGCGGATCCAGGGGCCCGGTGCCGGGCGGGCGCGGTGTGCCTGTTGGGCGGATCGCTCACGCGCCGGTGGCCGACTTCCGGCACTCGGCGCATTGGCCCCACCAGGTGATCTCGGCCTCGTCGATGACGAACCCCTTGTCCTCCACGGGGTCCAGGCAGGGCGCCGCCCCGACCGTGCAGTCGACGTCCTCGATGCGGCCGCAGTTGCGGCACACCAGGTGGTGGTGGTTGTCGCCGACGCGCAGTTCGTAGCGTGCCGCGGATCCGGCGGGTTCGATGCAGCGGATCAACTGCGCCCTGGTGAGGTCGTCGAGCACGTTGTAGAGGCCTTGCCTGGACAGTCCTCCCGGGCCCGGGACGCCGGCGCCGATCCTCGCCTCGAGTTCGGCGGCGGTGGAGTGGGGATGGCCCCGCAGGGCGGTGAGGATGGCGCGGCGCTGTGCCGTACTGCGCAGGCCCTTGCTCCTGAGCAGGTCGCCCACAGACTGCTCCATGGCCGGCGTCACGCTCCTTCCGGGTCGCGGCGCGGGCGGCGGCTCGCAGGGGTTGCGGCCGGCCGCCGCCCGACGATGCGCACGAGATTTGACAAAGTCAACTCTAGTCCACGTGCCGTCGTGGCCGCACTCAGGCGGCGGTCTCGGTCGTGTGGCAGGTGGCGCAGACGACCCGGCGTGCGGGCAGCGGCTGGTCGAGTTCGCTCCGGGGTGGGGGAAGGGCTGCGGCTCTCGTCTCCCGCCCCCCGAACGTAAAGGCGAGAATCGACCGCGCCAAATCTTGCGCACGGACGTTCCGCCGTGCAGGACGGGTCAGACCCGCGGCCGCCGGAAAGTGCCGTACCACTGCGAATCGGCGAGGTCGCGGGCCACCGCCTCGTCCCGGTCCGGGTCGCCGATCGCCACCTGGCGTGCGATGACCTGCTCGCCGCCCCAGGCCAGCACCTGGGCGGCGGCCTGCGCGTCCACCCCCTGGTGGAGGCGGCCGGCCTCCTGCTCCTCCTCGATCAGCGAGGCGATGTGCCGGGTGAACCGGTCGATCTCCCGCACCATCGCCTCGCGCATCTGTGCGTCGTAGGCCGCCACTTCCGCGATGGCGGCGAGCAGTGGTCCGCGCTCGCGGTAGTAGCGCAACTGCTCGGCGTAGATCACCGCCAGGCCGTCGGGGCCGCCGCCGGGGCCGGTGGGCCGCCAGTCGCCGCCGATCCGGAACAGGCCTTCCTTCATGTGTGCGGTGAGCCGGATCAGCAGGTCGCTCTTGTCCCGGAAGCACAGGTAGAAGGTCGACCGAGCCACGCCGGCCTCCGCGGCGATGCGCTGGACGCCGAGCTCGGTGAAGGTCGCGCCGGCCTGGAGGAGCCGCTCGGTGGCGGCGAGGATCGCGGCCTCGGAATCCGCGCGGCGCCCGGTCCGGCGGATCGGGCGGGTGATCGATGCCATGCGTGCTCCCTGGTTGACCGGACGCCCACTGTCTTCGTCCGCAGATCACCGTACTGCGTCGGACAGCATGTCCGACACCGTGTCGTGCATACTGTCCGATGTGCCCTGTGAACGGAGCACCGCTGTCCGGTCCGCCAGGCAGTGACACGTAAAAGGCAAGGCAGACGACGACATGCGCTACACGCGACTTGGCAACACCGGACTCCTGGTGTCCCGGCTCGGCCTGGGCACCATGTCCTTCGGCGGGGGCGACCACGACTTCTGGAAGGTGCTCGGCGGCCTCGGCGACACCGAGTCCGGCAAGATGCTGGACGCCGCGCTCGACGCCGGCGTGAACCTGATCGACACCGCGAACGTCTACTCCGACGGCGAGTCGGAGGAGGTGCTCGGGCGGATACTCGGCGGGCGGCGCGACGACGTCGTCCTCGCCACGAAGGTCTTCGCCCGGATGGGCACCGGCCCCAACGACATGGGCCTGTCCCGCGTGCATGTCATGCGTCAGCTGGAGGACAGCCTGCGGCGGCTGGGCACGGACCGGATCGACCTGTACCAGATCCACAGCTTCGACCCGCTGACGCCGCTCGAGGAGACGCTGCGCACGCTCGACGACGCGGTCCGCCAGGGCAAGGTGCGTTACATCGGCGCCTCCAACCTCGCTGCCTGGCAGCTGATGAAGTCGCTGGGCGTCTCGGCCTTGCACGACCTCGAGCACTTCGTCTCGCTGCAGGCCTACTACTCCCTCGTCGGCCGGGACATCGAGCGCGAGATCCTTCCCGCCGTGCGCGACCAGGGGCTGGGGCTGCTGGTCTACAGCCCCCTCGCGGGCGGCTTCCTGAGCGGCAAGTTCCGCCGCGACGCGGAGCGCGACCTGTCGACGCGCTGGGGCAAGGGCTCGAACCCGCCGGTCGACGAGACACGCGGCTACGACGTCGTCGACCGCCTCGACGAGATCGCCGGGCGGCACGGTGCGACGGTCGCCCAGGTGGCCCTCGCCTGGGTGATGCAGCAGCCCGGGGTCAGCAGCGTGCTGGTCGGCGCGACCCGTATGGACCAGTTGCGGGACAACCTCGCCGCGGCCGGGCTCACGCTCACCGAGGACGACCTCGCCGCGCTCGACGAGGTCAGCCGCCTCGCCCCGGAGTACATCGAGCGGGTGCAGAGCGGCCCGGGTGCCCAGCGGGAGCCGATGGGCTGATCCCGGCGCAGCGGGAAGGGCGCGGTCCTGCCGTCATCAACGGCGGGCCGCGCCCCTTCGCCCACGGTCGTGCCTCACTGCTTCGGGCCGGGACGGACCGGGTGCTTGCTCATGATGGAGACCCGGTTGAAGGAGTTGATGGTGATCGCCACCCAGATGAGGGCCGAGAGCTCGTCGTCGCTGAACACCTCGCGTGCGGCCTGGTATGCCTGCTCCTGGGCGGTGGCGTCGGTGGGGTCCGTGGTCACCTCGGCCACCGCGAGCGCGGCCCGCTCGCGCGCGGTGAACAGCTGGGTGTCGCGCCAGGCCGGCAGCACGGTCACCCGCTGCGGGGTCTCCCCCGCGCCGAGGGCGGCCCTGGTGTGCCGGTCGAGGCAGAAGGCGCAGCCGTTCAGCTGCGACACGCGGATGTTCACCAGTTCCACCAGGTCGTGTTCGAGCCCGGCCTCGGCGGCCACGGCCCGCACGGTCTCGGCGGCCGCCAGCATCGCCTTGTAGGCGCGCGGACTCTGCTTGTCGATGAAGATCCGCCTGCCCTGCCGAACCGCCGTGGTGTCGCTCACCAGCACTCCTTCGCCGGGCCGTCTCCGGCCACCGAGGGATGCCCCGTCGTACCTCGCGGGCATCGCCGTATCATCACCTCTATGATTGTTGAAATTCGAAGCAGTCGTTGTGTGAGAAGCGCGACATGAGCCAGTCCCAGGCGAGAACCCCCGTGGAGATCCTGTCCGCCCGCGACGTCCCGCTCGGCGGACCCCGCGCGATGACGGTGCGGCGTACCCTGCCGCAGCGGAACCGCTCGCTGATCGGTGCCTGGTGCTTCGCCGACCACTACGGTCCGGACGACGTCTCCGACACCGGGGGCATGGACGTCGCGCCCCACCCGCACACCGGGCTCCAGACGGTGAGCTGGCTCTTCAGCGGCGAGATCGAGCACCGCGACAGTCTCGGGACGCACGCCTACGTGCGGCCCGGCGAGCTCAATCTCATGACCGGCGGGCACGGCATCAGCCACTCCGAGGTCTCCACCGAGGGCACCACGGTTTTGCACGGCGTCCAGCTGTGGGTCGCGCTTCCCGAGCGGCACCGTGACACCGCCCCCGCCTTCCAGCACTACGTCCCGCAGCCCGTGGTGCTCGGCGGCGGCGTGGCCCGGGTGTTCCTCGGTTCCCTGGCCGGCGACACCTCGCCGGTGACGACCTTCACCCCGCTGCTCGGCGCCGAGCTCGCCCTCGATCCCGGTGCGACCGTCACCCTGGCGATCGACCCTGCCCACGAGCACGGCCTGCTCGTCGACAGCGGCGACGTCGAGATGGCCGGGACGCGGCTGAGCCCGGCCGAACTCGGCTACCTCGCTCCCGGCGGCGACACCCTGACCCTGACCAACCACGCCGACGCCCCCGCCCGGGCGGTGCTGCTCGGAGGGCCGCCGTTCGGCGAGCAGATCATCATGTGGTGGAACTTCATCGGCCGCACGCAGGAGGACATCGAACAGGCCCGCTCCGACTGGATGAAGGGCACCCGGTTCGGTGAGGTCAAGGGCTACGACGGCGACGCGCTGCCCGCCCCCGAACTGCCGCACGTGCCGCTGAAGCCGCGAGGGAACACGCACTGACCGGCCCGGTCCGGCGGCGGCCACCCGTGCCCGCCGCCGGACCGTCGGGTGCCGCTCGGACCGGGACGGTCTCCGGCGTCTCCATGGCGGCGGGCCCGCCGGCGGCCGTTCCCGGCCCACGGCCCACGAACGCGTACGCCGCGCCGACCAGCGGACCGCTGCCGACGAGGTTGCCGAGGCCCACGAACAACAGGTTGCGCGCGAAGCCGGCGGCCGTCGCGTCCGGCACGTGCTCGAAGCCGGAGCCGGCGAACGCGCGGAGGAACAGTGCCCCGCCGGACTGCGCGGCCTTCGTCTTGAGCAGGGCGGTGAGCAGGGCGTGAGCCGGCGCGGTGTGCCCGGGAGCGGTGCCCGCGGTGTCGACTTCCGCTGCCGTGCACCACGAGCGCGAAGAGGGCCGACCCGATGAGGTTGCCCGCGAACGGGCCGACGACGGCGCCGCGGGTCGCGTCGGCCTCGGACGATCGTCCGTATAATGGCCACCGAGAGGATGCCTGCGCAGGCGGGGGCCGGTGAAGGGGATCGGACGCAGGCGCGACGCCGTCTGCGGGCGGTCCGCCCTGCGGTCACCGGCGGGCCGGGCATCGCCGTCGTGGACGCGGGAGGCATCGGATGGCAGGGCGCGGAAGCGGTCCGGATTTCGTGGAGGCGCTGGCCCGCGGGCTGGACGTGCTCGGCTGCTTCGACGCCCGGAACCGCCGGCTGTCACTGAGCGAGATCGCCACCGCGACGGGGCTGGCGCGGCCGACCGCGCGCCGCCTGCTGCTGACGCTGGAGGAGCTCGGCTACGTCCGCGCCGACCAGGGCGCGTTCACCCTCACGCCGCGCGTGCTGCGCCTGGGCATGTCCTATGTCGGCTCGCTCGGCCTGTGGGACGTGGCCCGCCCCCACATGGAGGCGCTGGTCTCCCGGACCGGGGAGTCGTCCTCGATGGCGCAGCTGGACGGTTCGGACATCGTCTATGTGGCCCGGGTATCCGTGCCGAAGATCATCGCGCTGCGGGTGGACATCGGGACCCGGTTCCCCGCGCCGCAGACCTCCCAGGGCAAGGTGCTGCTGGCCGCCCTGGGGCCGCAGGAGCTGGAGGCCGTCCTGGCCGAGCCCAGCCGCTCGGGGCTGCCGGAGTCCACGCGGCGGCCGCCCGGGGAGCTCGCCGCGGAGCTGCGCACCGTCCGGGCCCGCGGCTGGGCGCTGGCCGACGAGGAACTCGCCCCCGGCGTACGCTCGGTCGCCGTGCCGGTGCGGGACGGCGACGGGGTGGTCCGCGCGGCGATGAACGTCACCGTGCACGCCGCCGAGACCAGTGTGGAGGTGCTCACCGGCACGTACCTCCCCCTGCTGCTGCGCGCGGCCGGGGACGTCTCGGCGGACTGGGCGCTGTGGCAGAGCCGCCCGCACGGCGAGGTCCGGCCGGCGGCGTCAGCCCCCGGCGGTATTACCACGGGCTGACGCGTCCGTCCGGGGCCGCTCAGCCGGACTGCAGGACGAAGTCGTACTCGGCCTGCAAGTACGGCGCGTCCAGGGCCGTTCCGTCGGGCGCGGGTCCCGCCGGCCGTTCGGTGAACCGCACCACCAGCGCCTCCTTCGTGCCGAAGACGACGTCGCTGTCCAGGTAGTCGCTGCCCTCCTGGAACAGATGGGTGATCAGCCGCTCGTACCCGGGCTCGTCGATGAGGAAGTGGACGTGCGCGGGCCGGTAGTGGCTGATGTCGGTGGTGCCGATCAGGTCGCCGACCGGTCCGTCCATGGGGATGGCGTAGCCGAGCGGGGCGATGGTGCGGACGCAGTAGGTGCCGTCCTCCCGGGTGCGGTACTTGGCGCGCAGCCGGGCTTCGTCGATCTCGGGGAGCTGAGCCTCGTAGGCGCCGTCGGCGTCCGCCTGCCACACGTCGAGCACGGCCCCGGGAACGGGCTTGCCGTCGAGGTCGATGACCTTGCCGGTGATGAACAGCGGCGTTCCGGGGATGCCGTCGGACATGTCGAAGCCGTACGGGGCGGCGGGCGATCCGTCGATGTGGAAGGGGCCGAGGACGGTGGCGGGGGTGGCCTGCGGCGCGAACCTGTTGTTCAACTGCACGACGAGCGTGCTCAGCCCGAACACGTCGGAGGCGAGGATGAGTTCCTGACGTTTGTCGTCGCTGATCCGGCCCGCCTCGGTCAGCCACTGGATCGCGGCCATCCATTCGTCCTCGCTGAGTTCCACCTCGCGGGCGAACGCGTGGAGGTGCCGGACCAGGGCCGACAGCAGCTCCGCCTGGCGGGGGTCGTGCGAGGTCGCCCAGCGCTGGGCCGCCAGCTCGGTGAGGTTGTCCTCGTTGACGAACATGGTCACTCCTTGGTGTTCCCTGCGGATTCGGTGTCCGGCTGGGGCGGGACGGGCCGGTTGTTCAGGTCGACGGAGAGGAAGATGTCGTTCGCGACCGGGCTCCGCATCTCCTCGGCGAGCTGGCCGATGAGCCCGGCGGTGCGCGCGAGCAGGGCGAAGCCGCGCAGTAGCGGCAGCGGAAGCCCGAGGTCGGCGAGCGCGGCGCCGCACACGCCGGCGCCGTTGAGCGGCAGGGTCCTGCCGAGGACCTGGGGGTGCACGCGGCCGATGGCGGCGAACAGCGACAGGTGCGGGCCGAACAGGCCCTCCTCGGCGGCGATGCCCATGAGGCGGGGCGTGCGCGGGTCGCCGTCCTTGTGCACATGGTGGCCGAGGCCCGGTACGAACCGGCCGGCGGCCCGCTCTTCGCGCACCAGGCGCAGCGCCAGCTCGTCCCAGGCGGCCTCGTCGACGGGCGGTTGCCCGTGTGCGGCCAGGGCCTCGTGGAGGAACCTCCCGGTGTCCTCGGTCACGCCGAGGAAGCGCGAGCCGCCGCCGAGCAGGCCGGCGGCGAGCGCGCCCTGGACGGAGTCCGGCGCGGACAGGTAGGTCAGCCGGGTGACGATGGCCGTGGGCGTGAAGCCGTGGTCGGCGAGGGCGGCGAGCACGGCTTCGAAGACCCGGGTCTCGCCGCGGCCGGGCCGGCGTTGTGCCGCGAGCCAGAAGGCGAGTTCGCCGAAGCCGACCGTGCCCATGATGTCCTGGGCGAGGTCCTGGCCGAGCAGGGTGATGCCGGCGCGGTCCGAGGCGCCCAGCGCGGTGGGGTAGCCGGCGGGCGCGGACGGGTCAGTCACGGGTGTCCTCCGGGTCCTGGGCCAGCCACGCGCGCAGTTCGGCGCCGTGCTCGTCGAGCTCCGGCGGCGGCAGACGGTACACGGCGGGAGTGGCCGAGAAGGTGACCGGGTGGCGCGTGGTGGGCACCGCGCGGTCGCCCTCGCCGACGGTGACGACCGGGTCGAGCCCGAACCGCTCGGCCATGGCGAAGCCGCCGTCGATGGTGTTGATCGGCCCGCTCGGCACGCCGGCCTCGACCAGCAGCTCGAACCATTCGTTCGCGCCGCGCTTGACCAGTTGCTCCACCAGCAGCGGCCGCAGTTCCTCCCGGTTGGCGGTGCGGTCGTCGTTGCGCGCGAACCGCTGGTCGTCGGGGACCCCCGGGATGCCGAGGACCTCGCACAGCCTGCGGAACTGGCCGTCGTTGGCGGCGGTCACGATCAGGTCGTTGTCGGCCGTGGGGAAGGGCTCGTACGGGAACACGCTCGGGTGCGCGTTGCCCATCCGGTACGGGACCTCGCCCCCGGCCACGTAGGCCGAGCTGTGGTTGACCAGTCCGGTCAGCGCCGACGACAGCAGGTTGACCTCGACGTGCTGGCCCTCGCTCGTGGCGTCGCGGTGGCGCAGCGCGGCGAGGATGCCGATGGCGGCATGATTGCCCGCCATGACGTCGAAGACCGAGATCCCGGCCCGGTACGGCGGGCCGTCGGGCTCCCCGGTGAGGCTCATCAGCCCGGAGACGGCCTGCACCATCAGGTCGTAGCCGGGCACGTCACGCCCGGCGCCGGAGCCGAAGCCGCTGATGGAGGCGTAGACGACGGCCGGGTTGCCGGTCCGCACGGACGTGTAGTCCAGCCCGTACTTCACCAGGCCGCCGGGCCGGAAGTTCTCGATGACGACGTCCGCCCGGCGCGCGAGTTCGCGCGCCGCCCGCAGATCGGCCTCGTCGCGCAGGTCGAGCGCGATGGAACGCTTCCCGCGGTTGATGCCGAGGTAGTAGGTGGACACCTCGTCGCGCACCGGGGGCGTCCAACTGCGGGTGTCGTCCCCGCGCGGGCCCTCGACCTTGACGACGTCCGCGCCGAGGTCCGCCAGCAGCATGGTGGCGTACGGCCCGGCGAGGATCCGGGAGAAGTCGGCCACCAGCAGCCCGGACAGCGGGCCCAGCGGGCCCGGTCGCGCGGGCGCGGTGCTCTCTGACATCCAGTGTCACCTTTCTTCTGACCGCAGGACGGACAATCGTCCGCCACTCGATTCTGTTGCGGTACGGCGGGGGCGTCAAGGGTGATCAGCCACGCCAGGGCCCGCCGGGGGCCTGCCATCGCCGAGGGTGTCTCGTTTTGCGACAGACTCCGGGCCGGTCCGGGAGTGCGCGCCTTCCGAACTGCGTCGCGAGGCTAGCGCTCGCTTCGATGGCCGAATAGCGTACTCGTGTCCGTCAAGCGGCCAAGGGAGTTCATGATGGATAAGGTCGAGACATTCACCCCGGGGCGGCCCATCGTTCTGCGCGGTGGGACCGTGCTGCCCGTCAACCGTGAGCGGGAGGTCCTCGCGGACACCGACGTGCTCGTCGTGGACGACCGGATCGCGGCGGTCGGTCCGCGACTGGCGGTACCCGACGGGACGGTGGAGATCGACGCCGCGGGTGGCATCGTCATGCCGGGCATGATCGACACGCACCGGCACATGTGGCAGACCGCGATGCGCGGCTACGGCGCCGACTGGACCCTCACCCAGTACTTCGTCTGGTACTACCTGGAGCACGGCAGGAAGTTCCGGCCCGAGGACGTCCACGCCGGAAACCGGCTCGCGGCCGTGGAGGCCCTCGACGCCGGCGTCACCACCGTCGTCGACTGGTCGCACGGCCTGCAGACCGTGGACCACGCCGACGCCGCCGTGGACGCCCTGCGGTCCGTGCCCGGCCGCTTCGTACTGGCCTACGGCAACATCCAGCAGGCGCCCGCGGACTGGACCGCCGCGCCGGAGTTCCGCGACTTCGTCAGCCGCCGCATCGAAGGCGACGACATGCTCGGCTTCCAGCTCGCCTTCGACGTCACGGGTGACCCCGCCTTCCCCGAGAAGCCCGCCTTCGAGGTGGCCCGCGACCTGGGCGTCGCCGTCACCACCCACGCCGGGGTGTGGGGCGCCACCAACGACGACGGCATCCGCCTGATGTACGAGAACGGCTTCATGACGCCGCAGACGGTGTACGTCCACGCCTCGACGCTCAGCGCCGACTCCTACCACCGCATCGCGGCCACCGGCGGTTCGGTGTCGGTGTCGACGGAGAGCGAGCAGAGCGCCGGCCAGGGCTACCCGACGACCTGGGCCATCCGCTCGCACGACATCCCCGTCTCCCTGTCGATGGACACCAGCGTGTGGTGGAGCGGCGACCTGTTCTCCGCGATGCGCACCACCCTCGGCGCCGACCGCGCCCGTGCGCACCTGGAGGCGCACGGCAAGGGCGAGACCGTCACCCACTGCGCGCTGCGCGCCGACCAGGTGGTGGAGTGGGCCACCCTCGGCGGGGCCCGGGCCCTCGGCCGCGAGCAGGACCTCGGCAGCCTGGAGGCCGGCAAGAAGGCCGACATCGTCCTGCTGAAGAACGACCACTCGCCGGTCGCCTTCCCGCTGCTCAACCCGTACGGGCAGGTGGCCTTCCAGGCGCAGCGCGGCGACGTGCACACCGTGCTCGTGGACGGACGGGTCGTCAAGCACGAGCACCGCCTGCTCGGCGTCGACCTGGCCGCCGTGCGGCGCGAGGTCGAGCAGACCGTCGACCACCTGCGGTCCGCCATGGGCGAGGAGGAGTGGCGCAAGGGGATGAACCCCGACGTGCCCGAGACGAAGGTGCTCGACAACCCCTACACCTACACCGACTACCGCAGCGCCTCGACGCACGGCCAGTGACGCGGGTGACCCGGGGAACACGGTGACAGTGGTGACACGAAGGAGAACCCGGACATGAGCATGGGGCTGCTGCTGCTCCGACTGCTGCTCGCCGCCCTGCTCTTCGGCCACGCCACGCAGAAGCTGCGCGGCTGGTTCGGCGGGGCGGGCCTGGCGGGCACCGGCGCCGTCTTCGAGCGCTACGGCATCCTCCCCGGGCCGCGGATGGCCCTGGTCGCCGGGGTGACCGAGCTGACCGGGGCGGCGTCGGTCGCGGCGGGACTGCTGACGCCCGGCGGGTGCTCGGTCGTCGTCGGGACGATGACGGTGGCCGCCGCGTCGACGGCGCCCAACGGCTTCTGGGCTCTGAAGGGCGGCTGCGAGGTCCCGTTCCTCTACGGAGCGGTCGCCGCGTGCCTCGGCTTCACCGGACCGGGCGAGTGGTCGCTCGACCACGTCCTCGGCCTGAGCTGGCGGCCCGCCCCCGCCTGGGGCGCGGCCGCGCTGGTGGCCGGGAGCCTCGCGGCGACGGTGCCGCTCGCCGGCCGCGCCAAGGTGCTGCGCGGCAGGAGGGAGTCACCCGAGCCCCACGGGAACCCATAGTCACTCCGGATAAGCCGGCTGCGGACGGGCATACGGCTGGAGTACGCCACGCGACGCCGCGGCCGGACGGGCCGCGGCGGCACCGGAACCGGGGGGCACGACGGCATGGGCGCTTCACTGGAGGAGACCGACCGCACGGACGGAGGCCGGCCGGAGCGCTCCGTCGCCGACCGCAAGCAGGAGTTGCGCCGTCGCCTGGAGCGGCTGATTGGCATCGCCGCGACCGAGGGCAACTGCCTGCAGGCGCTGCGGAACGGGGACGAGATCTTCCCCGCGATGCTGGACGCGATCCGCGCGGCGAAGCACACCGTCGACATGACGACCTTCGTCTACTGGCGCGGCCGGATCGCGCGCGACTTCGCGCACGCGCTGGCCGCCAAGGCGGCGGAGGGGGTGCGGGTGCGGCTGCTGCTGGACGGCTTCGGCGGGCGGCTGATCGAGCAGGAGTTGCTGGACGGCATGGACCGGGCCGGTGTGGACGTCGCCTGGTTCCGCAAGCCTGTGCGGCTCTCGCCGTTCAAGCAGAACCACCGCTGCCACCGCAAGGTCCTGGTGGTCGACGCCGAGGTGGCCTTCACCGGTGGCGTCGGCATCGCCGAGGAGTGGTGCGGCGACGCACGGCACCCGGCGAATGGCGTGACACCCACGTCCGGGTCACCGGCCCCGCCGTGGACGGGCTGGCCGCGGCGTTCGCGCAGAACTGGGCCGAGTGCCGGCAGGGCGGGCTCTTCGACGACCGCGACCGCTTCTGTGATCACGAGCAGAGCGGAGGCGCGATCGTGCAGGTCGTACGGGGCTCGGCGAGCGTCGGATGGCAGGACATGCGCACCCTGCTCCGCGTGGTGATCGCCTCCGCCGAGCAGCGGATCCGGCTCGCCACCGCGTACTTCGCGCCCGACCCCTACTTCGTCGGCCTGCTCTGCCACGCGGCGGCGCGCGGGGTGGAGGTCGAGATCCTGCTGCCGGGCCCGTACACCGACAAGCGCGTCTGCCAGCTGGCCGGGCAGCGCTACTACCAGCGGCTCCTCGACTGCGGCGTGCGGATCTGGCACTACCTGCCGACCATGATGCACGCCAAGGTCATCACCATGGACGGGGTCGCCACCCTGACCGGCTCGACCAACTTCAACCGCCGCTCCCTCGACCACGACGAGGAGGTGATGCTGGCGGTGCTCGACGAGAACTTCACCTCCGTCCTCGACGCCCACTTCGACGAGGACCTGCTGCGCAGCGCCCCCGTCGACGGCGACCGCTGGCGTGCCCGCTCCACGCTGGAACGGGCCCAGGAGGTGGCGACCGCGCCCATCCGCCGCTTCCTGTGAGCATCATGGTGACGCCCCACGGGAAGGCTGCCGACTGCGCGCGGTGATCGCGGATCTCGGACGAGCGACGCCCACCTCCATCGGAGACGACAGAGCCCCGGAACCGCACCTCAACTCGCGGGGGAACCGCGCGGCCGCGAATCGCCGGGGCCCGGTCGATACAATGCAGAAAGGGGGCGGGGAAAGTTCTCCGACGTCCGGCCGCGTGACGGTGGTACGCGATGAATTCGATTCCGCATGACGTGAGTGTGTACGCCGGGCGGTCCGCGGGGCTCATCGGGGCCCAGATCGCCGGTTACCGCGTGGAGCGGGAGATCGGTCGTGGCGGGATGGCCGTGGTGTACTGCGCCCGGGACCTCCGGCTCGACCGCACGGTGGCGTTGAAGCTGCTCGCCCCCGAGCTGGCCCGCAACGACACCTTCCGCCGCCGATTCACGCACGAGTCACGGGTGGCCGCCGCGATCGACCACCCTCACATCGTGCCGATATTCGAGGCCGGGGAGACCGACGGTGTCCTCTACATCGCGATGCGTTACGTCTCGGGCCTCGACCTGCGGGCGCTGTTCGACCGGGACGGTCCGCTCCCCGTTGCCACCGCCCTGCGCATCGCCACCCAGGTGGCCTCCGCGCTGGACGCGGCGCACGAGCACGACCTGGTGCACCGCGACGTGAAACCGGGGAACGTGCTCGTGGCCAAGGGCACCGACAGCGAGCACCCCGAGCACGTCTACCTCACGGACTTCGGGCTGACGAAGAAATCGCTGTCACTGACCGGATTCACCACCGTCGGCGAGTTCGTCGGCACCCTGGACTACGTGGCGCCGGAGCAGATCTCCGGGCGCCCGGTGGACGGCCGCTGCGATCTGTACAGCCTGGCCTGCGTCGTCTACGAGAGCCTGACCGGGGGCCTGCCCTTCGAGCGCGAGGAGGACATGGCCCTGCTGTGGGCGCACCAGTACGACCAGCCCCCGCCGCTCACCGAGCGGCGGCCGGACATCCCGCCGGCCATGGACGGCGTGATGGCCAAGGCGCTGGCGAAGGTCCCCGAGGACCGTCACGACTCCTGCCTGGAGTTCGTGGGCGCCCTGCGGGCGGCCGCGACCGGGCCGGACGAGGGGCCCTCGCGGGACAGTTCCCCCGACCACCAGGTGACCCGGGTGACCCCCCGGGCGGTCGTGGTCCCCGCACCGCCGGGACCGCCGCCGGACCCGCCGATGTGGGCCCGGGCGGTCTTCCGTCGTCTGCCGGATCTCTGAACGTCAGCTGCTGGGCGCGACGCTGGGCGCGGTGCTCGACGCGCCGCTGGGGGAGCTGTTGGGCAGCTGTTTGGGCTCGGTGGTCTCCAGGGTGTTGTTGACGAACGTGTTGCCCTTGCCCTTGAGGTCGCGGTTGGCGAGGTCGGCCGGCTTGTTGCCGCGGGCGACGTTGTCGCGGATGGTGTTCTCGGAGTTGGACGTCCCCACGACGCTGCTGAACAGCACGATGCCGCCGGACATCGGGGACTTGCCGCTGTTGTCGCGCACCTCGTTGCTGGTCACGACGGTCTTCTCGACGCCCGTGAGCAGGATGCCCGTGCCCTGGATGAACGGTAGGCGGGCGCTGGGCGCGCAGTACTTGTTGTTGCCCGTGACCGTGTTGTGGGTGACGGTCAGCGCGCCGCCGCGCGGGACGCCCTCGTCGCCGACGACGAAGACACCTCCGCAGTTGCCGGTGACCTGGTTGCTCTCGACCGTGACGCCCCGGACGCGGCGCAGACCGATGCCGATCCGGTTCTCCGTCAGCTTGTTGCCGTCGATGACGGCGCCCTGGGTGTCGAGCGCACCGCCCTCGGTGTCCATGGAGTTGGCGAGGAAGATGCCGGAATCGGCGTTGTTGCGGGCGGTGTTGTCACGGAAGACGGTGCGCACCGACTTCTCCACGAGGATGCCCTGCACCTTGTTGTCCCGCGCCGTGACGCGGACGACCTGCAGCCCGTCGGCCTGCGTCGCGTGGATGCCGGCCTTCTTGAACCCGGCGACCGTCAGCGATTCCAGCGTCACGTCGGACGCCTTCTTCTGCGCCGTACCGGTGACGCAGATGCCCTCCCCGGCCTTGGCGCAGGCGTTCTCGTCGCGTTTGGCGCTCGGGGAGATGACGGTGCCCGTGCCCGCTCCGCGCAGCGTCAGCCTCGGCGTGCTGATCTGGACGCTCTCGTGGTAGGTGCCGGCCGCGATGTCGATGACCTGGCCGGGCTTGGCGCGGTCCACCGCCGACTGGATGGATTCCCCCGCGCGGACGGAGATCTTCTGCTGCGCGTCCGCGGACTGCGAGGCCGTGGGCTGCGACTCGCCGCCGCACGCGACCGCGCCTCCCACGATGGTCGCCGTGGCGGCCGCCGCGACGACGGCCCTGCGGGACCGACAGAGCTTCATGTGTGTGCACCTGCTTTCCGTGATACGTGATCAGCCGAAAACAGACGCTATGGACGGATTTGACGCCCCGCCACTCCAGAGCGCTCGCCGCGCGGGCGATGATCGCCGGATCGGCCGATGGGCCCGGGGTCACGGGGGCGCCGGACGCGGTGGCCGGGAATCGGCCCGGTACGGCTGATGGGGTGGCCGCGGGGGCATCAGGGCCCGCGCCCCGGGCGGGCGCATCGTCATGGGAGCGCTGAAGATGTGGGAACGGTGATCGGGCACTGGGAACAGGTGCTGGTCGCGAGGCTGCTCCATGGGAGCCGGTGGAACTGCTGGACGCTCTGTGCCGCGAGTGCGACCGACGGGCGGTGGTGTGCGGCCCCACCCGTGTGGTGGTGCCGAACGTGTGCACGGCAATTCAGTCGTTGTCGTGGCGGTGGCCGCCGGGCGACCTGCTTCCGTCCCCGGTCAGAGGGCCTTCGGTGCGGGCAGGTCGGGGTAGAGCAGTTCGAGACCGCCGGACAGGGCGGCCCTGACGCCGCGGCTCCGGTCGTCGACGACGACCTCCAGGGCCCGCTGCTCGATGCCGTCCAGGGCCAGGCGCGCCACCCACGCGGGGTCCACCTTGTCGGAGGGGGCGACGTGGTCGGCCATGTCCGTGTCCATGTAGCCCACGTGGAGCGCGGTGACGTCGATCCCGGAAGAAGCGAGCTCCCGCCGGACGACATTGGTCATCGCCAGCTCGGCGGCCTTGGCCGCGCTGTAGCCGCCGTATTCCGGGAGGTGGATCCAGGACAGGATGGACAGGACGTTGAGGACGGCTCCGCCGCCGTTGGCGGCGATCACGGGTGCGAAGGCCCGCGTGACGCCGAGAGAGCCGAAGAAGTGGGTCTCCATCTCCAGGCGGATGTCGGCCATGTCCCCGTCGGCCAGCCCCACCTGGGTGCTGATGCCCGCGTTGTTGATCACGAGGGTGGCGTCGGAGGCGGCCCGGGCGGCCCTGGCGATCGACTCGGGGTCGGTGATGTCCAGCCGGAGCGGCTCGACACCCGGCAGGTCGAGGGCGTCGGGGTTGCGGACCCCGGCGTAGACCTTGGCGGCCCCCCGGTCGAGCAGCTGGGTCGCCAGGTGGCGGCCGAGGCCGCGGCCCGCGCCGGTCACGACGGCGACGGAGTTCTTGATGTCCATGGGGGCGCTCATTCCTGGGGTTGGGTAGGTGTCTCCAATCTAGGCAGCTGGATTTAAAAAAGCAACTCAGCTGGGAAATCTCCTTGCCCCGGGGCCGCGGGCTCCCGTTGGCTTGGCGGCGTGACCGAACTGCGCACCGAACGCCTGATCCTGCGCCGCTGGCGCGACCGCGACCTCGCGCCCTGGGCGGCGATGAACGCCGATCCCGAGGTGCGGGAGCACCTGGGGGAGCCGCTGACCCGGGAGCAGAGCGATGCCTCCGTGGCCCGGTTCCGGGCCGAATTCGACGAGCGCGGCTACGGCTGGTGGGCGGTCGAGGTCCGCGCGACCGGCCAGTTCGCCGGCTTCGCGGGCCTGGACCGGGTGGACGACGGCCTGCCGTTCACGGGAGTGGAGATCGGCTGGCGGCTCGCCCGCGCGGCCTGGGGCAAGGGCTACGCCACCGAGGCCGCCCTGGCCGTGCTGGCCTTCGGCTTCGGCACCCTCGGGCTCCCCGAGATCCTCGCGGTGACGACCGCCGGGAACCTCCGTTCCCAGGCCGTCATGCGCCGCATCGGCATGACCCGCGACCCCGCCGGCGACTTCGACGACCCGGCCGCCCCTGAAGGGCCGCTGCGCCCCAACGTGTTGTACCGGATCGCAGCGGGCGCGCCCGTCGCGGCGCTCTAACATGGCCGCCGGGAGCCGGCGCGGAGCGTACGGGCGGCGCCGCGGACGTTGGAGGACGGATGGCGAGGTGGCGGCGGTTCGAGTCCCCGGGGGCCGGAGGGACCGAGTACCGGGAGATCCGCCAGGAGGGCATCCGCTGCTTCCTCCGCTGGGGCTCCGTCGGCGCGAACGACACGGGAAGCACCTCGACACTCGACGACGAGGAGCACGCCCGGCGTCATGCCGCGCGCAAGATCGGCGAGTGGCTGCGGAAGGGCTTCACGGAGGTCGATCCGTCGCCCGACGCGGGACTCCACCCGGAGGCGACGGTCCTCGACGTACTGCGGGCGGGCCCCCGTCCGCACTCCCCGGCCGCCGAATACCTGCCGGTCGAGGGCTATGAGGAGGTGTACCGCCGTGTGCTCGCGCCCGGCCGGCCGGGGGGATTCCACGAGTACGTCGTCCTCCGCGACGACGGACGCAGCGCCGTCCGCTTCGCGGTACGGGCCGACCGGAGCGACGCCGCGGCGGTGTCCGCCTTCCTGGACCTCGTCTCCACCCGTCGTGACCTGGCCTTCGACGGGCTCTCGCATCACAAGGTGCCGCTGCCCGAACCGGTCGGGGCGTTCAGCCACGCACTCTTCTGCGCACCGGCGCTCGGACGGGGCTGTGCCGCGTACCCCGCCATCGCCGACCGCGTCGCCGCGGCCTTCCCGGTCTTCGACTGCGAGATCGGCGACGCGGATCCCGAGGTCCTGGTCGACGCGCGGATCCACGGGCACGGCTCGCTGCCCTACGCCGACTGGGCCCGCCTTCCGCGGCCGGTCGTCGACCTCCGCTTCGACGTCCGGCCGTCCCACTACCGCCCCGTGCGGACGTTCAAGGTGTTCGGCACCGCCGATCTCGAGGCACTGATGGCGGCGCTGCCGGGTGCCGACCCCGCCAGCCGGCTGGAAGTGCGCTCCTTCCGCGGTGAGACCCGGCGCCTCACACCCGCCGAGGTCCCGCCCCTCGCGGAGGTGACGGCCTTCCTGCACGGCTGAGGCGGCCCCGAGTGGTGACCCCGGCCGCCTGCGCAAGACTGGGAACCGGAGGACCGGAACGTGATGGGACGGTCATGGGCACTTGGGCATCGCGGGAACGCGGCGAAGAGCGCGACGGGTCGGCCGGGCGCACGGCGGCGCGGATGGTGATCGACGCCCATGGCGCGGTCGTCGCGTGGAACCAGGGAGCCGAGCGCCTCCTCGGCCACCCCGCGGGCGAGGTGCTCGGCCGGCCCGTACTGGACCTGCTCGCCACGGACCCGGGCACCGCAGACGCCGGATCCGGTGGCGTCCTCCTGCGGCACCGCGACGGCCGGACGGTGGCCTGCCGGCCGGCCCTTCGGGCGGTACGCGACGACGGGACGGGCCCCTCCCTGACCGTCGACCTGCTCACCGGGGCGCCGGGGCTCACCCCGGACATCGACCGCGCCCTGCTGGAGACCCTCTTCACCCGCTCGCCCATCGGCCTGTTCGTGCTGGACCCGCAGCTCAGGCTGATGCGCTTCAACCCGGCGGCGGAGGGCATGCAGGACCACCGATCGCAGCTCGCCCTGGGGCGACGGCCCACCGAGGCGTGGCCCGACTTCAGCGCGGAACTCGCCGAGCGCGTGATGGGCCGGGTGCTCAGGACCGGAGAGGCGGCGATCTCGTTCGAGAAGCGCGGCCGTCCGCCCGGCGACCCCGGCCGGGAACACGTCTACTCCGCGTCCGCCTTCCGGCTCGAGGCGGAGGACGGCCGCATCCTCGGCGTGGCCGACGCCGTGATCGACGTCACCGAGCGCCATCTGGCCGAGCAGCGGCTGGCCCTGATGGCCGAGGCGGGCCGGACGATCGGTAGGACCCTGGACCCGATCCGCACGGCTCAGGAACTGGCCGAGGTGGCCGTCCCGGTACTCGCCGACTGCGTGTGCGTGGACCTGCTGGCCCCCCTCCTCGGCGGCGAGGAGATGGCGGCGGGCCCGGTCGAGGACGACACGGGGCTGCGGCGCGCCGCGACCTCCGCCCGCTGCGGCCAGACCGGGGCGTACACCACGGGTGCGGTCAGCGCGCATCTGGTGGGGTCGCCCGCCCTGCAGGTGCTCGCCGACCACGAGCCGCGCCTCGTTCCCCGGCTCAGCCAGGACAGCGCGTGTATCCGGGACGAACCGGTGCGGGGCGGCAGGATGCTGGAGGAGCGGGTGCACTCGCTGATGGTGGTGCCGCTGCTGGTCCGCGACTGCGTGCTGGGCCTGGTCACCTTCCACCGGTGGGACCCGGACCTCGGGCCCTTCGACGAGGACGACCTCGCGCTCGCCGTCGACCTCGCCGGCCGCGGCGCGATGGCGCTGGACAACGCCCACCGCTATGTGCGTGAGCGCAACGCCGTCCTGGCCCTGCAGCGCGGCATGCTGCCCCAGCGGCTGCCCGCGCCCAGCGCCGTGGAGTGGGGCCACCACCTGGTGCGTTCCGGTGCCGGCGGCGACTGGACGGAGGTCATCCCGCTGCCCGGCGCACGGGTCGCCCTCGTCAGCGGCAGCACGCCGGGCCGCGGCATGCGCACGGCCGCCACCATGGGCCGGCTGCGGGCGGCCGTGCACACCCTGGCCAACCTGGACCAGGATCCGGACGAGGTCCTCGCCCGCCTGGACGACCTGGTGCGCAACCTCGCCGAGGAGCACGCGGGCACGGGCTCCGGCTTTCCGGCCGGCGCCACCTGCCTCTACCTCGTCTACGACCCCGTGACCGGGCAGAGCACCATGGCGTCGGCGGGCCATCCGCCGCCCTCGGTCGTGTACCCCGACCACACCGTGTGGACCCCGGCGGCCCCCGCCGGCGAGCCGCTCGGCCGCCCCGGGCCGTCGTTCGGGACGACCACCCTGGAGCTGCCCGAGGAGTGCATGCTGGTGCTCCGCACCCCCGGACTCCTGCAGAGCCACCCGGAGGAGCCCGGCCGGGCGGAGTTCGAACGGCTGCTGGCCACACCCTGCGACTCCCCGCAGGACATGAGCCTGCTGCTCACCGACGCGCTGGTGCCCGCGGACCCGGGCCACGACGCCTCGGTGCTGGTGGCCCGCCCCCGGCCGCTGGGCCCGGACTCCGTCGCCACCTGGAACCTGCCGTGCGACCCCGCCGCGGTGGCCACCGCCCGCACTCTGACGACTCGTCAGCTTTCTGCCTGGGCCCTGCAGGAGGAGTGCTTCGCCACCGAACTGATCGTCAGTGAGCTGGTCACCAATGCCATCCGGTACGCCACACCGCCCATCCAGCTCCGGCTCATCCGCGACCGGGCACTGACCTGCGAGGTCTCGGACACCAGCAGTGCGGCACCCTTCCTGCGGCACGCCCGCACCACCGACGAGGGCGGCCGCGGCCTGCTGCTGGTCTCCCAGTTCGCGGAGCGCTGGGGCACCCGCTACCGGGAGCGCGGCAAGACCATCTGGACCGAGCAGACGATCGCCGTCTAGCCCCGATCTCACGTGACGGTGCGTCGGTTTCTGCGGTGGGCCGTTTCGGGGTTCGGGCTTGATGATGGGCAGTCCGCGGGGCCCGGCTGTCGCGTCGGATGGGCGCCGGGTTCCACGGGTCCGGTCGGGGTGGTGCTGCTCGCGGGGATGGAACGCCGTTGGTCAGCCGGGGTCCGGCAGGGCTGCGAGCCGTTGTGGCGCATCGGTGATCACGCCTGTTCAGGTCGCGGCCGCCGTCGCCCGACGGCGGCGGGGCCCGCGGACACACGTCCCCGGTACCTCCGCGGGCCCCGGCGCGCGCACGTGGACGCTCACGCCCCGGGGACCGCCGGCTCAGGACGCGATCGCGGTCGTGTTCCCGGCGGTGCGGAGCCAGACGGTGGTGTCTGCCGGCACCGAGCGGCCGTCGAGCGGGGTGCTGGCCAGCAGCACCTCGTCCCCGTCCGCGAGGGGCACCGGCTCCGGGCCGAAGTTGGTCAGGCACCGCAGCCCGGGCGCGCGGTCGAAGGCGAACCAGGAACCGTCCGCTGGCCCTTCCACTACCGGCGCCGCGTCCGCCGGGACCGGCGCTCCCCGCCGCAGCCGCAGCGCGCAGCGGTACAGGGCGAGCATCGACGCGGGGTCGTCCTCCTGGGCCCGGACGGTCAGGTCCGCCCAGTCATCGGGCTGCGGGAACCAGCACGCGTCCGGGGCGGCGGTGCTGAACCCGTACGGTGCCGCCGTGCCCTCCCAGGGCAGCGGCACCCGGCAGCCGTCGCGGCCGCGCTCGCGGTGGCCGGAACGCTCCCAGAGCGGATCGCGCAGACGGTCGTCCGGCACGTGGGCCTGCGGCAGGCCCAGTTCCTCGCCCTGGTAGACGTAGGCGGCGCCGGGCAGCGCGAGCATGAGCAGCGCGGCGGCCCGGGCCCGTCGCCGGCCGAGCGGCCCGCCGCCGTACCGGGTGACCGGACGGACCGCGTCGTGGCTGGACAGGACCCAGGTGACGGGCGCCCCGACGGCACGCATCGACGCGGCCGACCGCCCGACGACCGCGCGCAGCTCCTGGCCCTCCCAAGGGGCCTCGAGGAAGGCGAAGTTGAAGGCCTGCTGCATCTCGCCGGGGCTGACGTACCGGGCCAGCCGGGACGGCTCGAACACGGCGGCCTCGGCCACCATCACGCGCTGCCCCGGAGGGACCGCGCCGGGCGGGGCCGGATGGGTGTCCAGGAGCCGGCGCCAGGAACGGAACAGCGGGTGCAGCTCCTCCTGGTCGTGGTACGGCATCAGGTGGTTGCGCAGGATGTCCTGGTGCTGCCCGGGCCCGGCGTCGGGGAGGCCGGGGGCCTTGAAGAGGGTGTGGGCCACGTCGATGCGGAAGCCGTCGACACCGCGGTCGAGCCAGTGGCGGAGGATCCGCTCGAAGTCCGCGACGACCTCCGGGTGCCGCCAGTCGAGGTCCGGCTGCTCGGGCGCGTGCAGGTGCAGATACCACTCGCCCGGGCCGCCTTCGGGCGCGGGGACCCGCGTCCAGGCCGGGCCGCCGAAGGCCGACTGCCAGTCGTTCGGCGGGAGTTCCCCGTCCGCGCCGCGTCCCGGGCGGAAGAGGTAGCGGCCCCTGGCCGCGCTCCCCGGGCCGGCCGCCAGGGCCTCGCGGAACCAGGGGTGTGTGTCGGAGGTGTGGTTGGGGACGAGGTCGATCAGCACCCGCAGTCCCAGGCCGTGGGCGCGCGCGACCAAGGCGTCGAAGTCGGCGTCGGTGCCGAGGTCGGCGGCGACGGCGGTGTGGTCGGCGATGTCGTAGCCGCCGTCGGCCAGCGGGGACGGGTAGAACGGCGTGATCCACACCGCGTCCGCGCCCAGCCGGGCAACGTGGTCCAGGCGGGCGGCGACGCCGGCGAGGTCGCCGACGCCGTCCCCGTCCCCGTCGGCGAACGCACGCGGGTGGATCTCGTAGCAGACGGCGTCCCGCCACCAGGGCGCGGCCGGCTCCGGACCGGTGGTGCTGCTCACGGTGCTCCTCATGCTCCTGGCCGCCCGGCCGGGACGGGCAGGGTCCGGCCGGTCCGCGCGGAGCGGGTGGCGGCCTCGGCCACCGCGACCGCGGTCCGTCCGGACCACGCGTCGGCCACCGGGGTGCCGCCCCCGGTCGCGCAGCGCAGCAGGTCGGTGAAGGCGGCGCGCACGCTCTCGGCGTACACGTGCTGCTTGCGCGCCTCGCCACCCAGGTCGACCACGCAGGTCACCCGGTGCGGGACGGTGCGCTCCACGCCGCGGCCGCGGGCCGGGGCCGCCGGGCCCGCGTCGCGTTCCACCGCGACGGTGATCCGCTCCTCGCCGTGCGGGCGCAGCCCCGGTACGGCCAGCAGGCCGGCGGCGCGCGCGGGCAGCTCCTCCCAGCGGCGGGCGTCCCGCTCGTCCGTCCAGGCCGTGACCGTCGCATGGGTGGGGATCCAGCCGGTGACCCGGGCCTCGGCGAAGCCGTAGTCCAGGCGCATCAACTGCCGTTCGGCGCGGTGGGCGTGGGTGAAGGAGTGGGTGTGGGTGGCGACGGCGCCGCCGGGGTGGACGGCGGTGGCCACGACGATGTCGACCGGGCCGCCGTCGCGGCGGACGGCCGTGCCGTGCACCTCGACGGGCTCGCTGCCCATCAGGGCGCGGGCGGCGTCGAAGAAGTGCACGCCGTGCTCGACGTGGATGCCGCCGCTGTGGGCGGGGTCCCAGAACCAGTGGCCGGGGCCCAGGTCCTCGTCGGCGGCGTCGTTCTCGAAGGCGAAGCGCACCAGCGGGTCCAGCAGCTCCTCCTCGCGCAGCCGCTCGAGCATCCGCAACACGGGGTTGTAGCGCAGGACGTGGTCGACGACCAGCACCCCGGCGGAGCGCTCCGCCTCCGCCTCCACCCGCAGGGCGTCCTCCAGCGTCACGGCCAGCGGCTTCTCGCAGAAGACGTGCTTGCCGGCGCGCAGCGCGCCGACGGCGAGTTCCGCGTGCGTGGCCGGGGGAGTGGCGATCGCCACGACGTCCACCCCGGGCACGCCGGCCAGCGCGGCGGCGTCGGTGTGGACGGCGGCGCCGTGCCGCCGCGCGAGGGCGGCGGCACGGTCACCGTCGGGGTCGGCGCACGCCACGACACGTATGCCGGGCAGGTCGGCGACGGCGTCCAGCAGGTAGGCGCCGAACGCGCCGCAGCCGGCCAGGCCCAGACCGAGCGCAGTCACTCGGCACGGTCCAGGCGGGCGACGCCGATGTGTGCGTCGGCCATGCCGTAGAAGACGTAGCGGACGCCGTCGATCTCCTCGATCGCGGTCGGGAAGACGACGTTGGGCACGGTGCCGGAACGCTCCTCCTCCGTCTCCGGCTCCATCAGCGGCTCGTCGGTGCGGGCGAGGATCCGGGCCGGGTCCTGCGGGTCGAGGATCATCGCGCCCGCCGCGTAGCTGACCTTCTGCTGCTGGGCGAAGGGGTCGTCGATCGTGCCGGACACGCCGTGGTGGATGAGCAGCCAGCCCTCCTCGACGCGGATCGGGGCCGGGCCGGCGCCGATCTTGAGCTCCTCCCAGGGGTGCTCGGACAGCGCCACCAGGCGGTGGTTGCGGGGGCGGGCCAGGGCGCCCAGGTCCTTCTCGACCTCGGAGACGGGGACGTAGGAGATCCAGATGCCGGGCCGCTCGTCGGTCACGCCGGCCGGCAGGTGGACGCCCTCGCCGGGGCGGAACCAGCCGAGGTCCCACATCGGGCGGTGCAGCATGGCGAAGGAGGGCTCGCCGTCCGGGCCCGGGACGGGCTCGGGGAAGTGCACCACGTCCTTGTTCGGGAAGAGGTTCAGGTCGGTGTCGAGATCGGCCTGGTAGGCGAACTGGATCGGGCCCAGGCGCTCCCAGGTGACCAGGTCCGTGGAGACGGCCAGCGCCGGCTTGGGGCCGAGCGGGCCGTAGGCGACGTAGGACATGACGTGCAGCCCCAGCGCCTCGATCCACGTCGTACGGGGGTCCTCCACGCCGGCGTTGTTCTTGCCGCGCTCCCAGCCGGCGTCGGGGGCGAGGACGACGCCGCGGCGCTCGACACCGGTGGGCACGCCGTCCTCGATCACGACCTCGGCGAGGCCCACGCGGGAGACGTTGCCCTCCGCGACGAGGCGGGGCAGCAGGTGCAGGGTGCCGTCCGGGGTGCGGCCGGAAGCGGGGTTGAGCACGCCCTCGGCCTCGTTGGCCTCGCCGGCCAGCGGGGACATCACGACGCCGACGCGGGTCAGGCGGTAGGGCACGGAGCTGTTGGAGCCGGTGGTACCGGTGGTGCTGGTGGTGCGGTCGTTCACAGCGAGTTCAGCCCTTCGTGGCGGAATCGAGGTCGGTGGAGGTGAAGCGGCTCTGGAAGACGAGGTACAGAGCCACCGCGGGCGCGGCCAGCACGCAGGCGCCGGCGAGGATGGCGCCGAACGGGTTGGCGGCGGCGGAGGAGACGGTGCTGATGTAGTTGGCCAGGGACACCGCCAGCGGCTGCATGTCCTGCTCCTTTGTGACCAGGAACGGCCACAGGAACTCGTTCCACGGCCCGGTGAAGCTCAGCAGCACCACGGAGGCGAGCGCGGGCTTGCACAGCGGGATGGCGATCCGGAACAGGATCTGCAGCTCGCCGGCGCCGTCGATGCGCGCGGCCTCGAACATCGCCTGCGGCAGCTGCAGGAAGAACTGCCGGAAGATGAAGACCGCGCTGGTGTTGATGGCGAACGGCAGGATGATCCCGATGTAGGAGTCGGCCAGGCCGTAGTCGCGGACGATCAGCACGTACAGCGGGATCATCAGCAGCTGGAACGGGATGACCTGGACCAGCAGCACCAGGGCGAAGGTGGAGCCCTTGCCCCGGAAGTGCAGCCGCGCCAGGGCGTACCCGGCCAGCAGGCCGAACACCGTGGTGCAGACGATGACGCCGCCGGTGAAGATCCCGGAGTTGATCAGGGAACGGCCGAGCGAGATGGCCGAGTTGATCTCAGCGTAGTTGTGCAGGGAGAGGTTCCCCGGACGCGGGAAGGCGCCGGCGGGGCTGCTGTCGGGCTCGCGCTGCAGCGAGCCGATGAGCATGTAGTAGAAGGGGAAGAGGAAGGCGAAGGCCCCGGCGAGCAGGGCCAGCCGCGACAGGATCCGGCGGGTGTGGGAGTGCGTGTGCGGACCGTGCCCTGCCGGGCGGCGCTTGTGCGCGGGAGCGTGGACGTCGGTCATGTCAGTCCCTCTCCAGCACGCGGCGGTAGACGAGGGAGATGCCGGTGATCAGCACGACGAGGATCACGCCGATCGCCGCGGCCTCGTCCGGGTGGCCCTGCTGCAGGCCGCGCTGGTACATCAGCAGCACCGGCGAGGTGGTGGCCCCGTCCGGTCCACCGCCGCTGGTCAGCAGATACGGCTCGGTGAACAGGTTCGCCCCGGTCACCGTCGCCAGGACCAGCACGAGCAGGGTGGCGGTGCGCACCGCCGGAACGGTGATCGACCAGAACATGCGCACCTTGCCCGCGCCGTCCAGCGCCGCCGACTCGTAGAGCTCACCGGGTACGTTCTGCAGCGCCGACAGGTAGAGCACGATGAAGAAGCCGAGCTGCTTCCAGGCGACGAACAGCGCGATGGTCGGCATCGCGAGGTGCGAGTTGACCAGCCACGACGGGTCCGGAGCGAGCGGGCCGAGCGCCTTGTTGACCAGGCCGTTGGAGTTGAACAGGAAGAGCCACACGCCGACGACGGCGACGCTGGCGGTGATGTACGGGACGTAGTAGGCCGTCCGGAAGAACGTGCGCGCCCGCAGCTTGGAGTTGAGGGCGGTGGCGAGGATGAGGGACGCCGCCACCGTCAGCGGCACGTTGATGACCAGGAAGACCGCGATGTTGCCGAAGGAACGCCATACGGCCGGATCGGTCAGGACGGCCGTGTAGTTGGCCAGCCCCACGAAGGGACGGTCCACCTGGGCGCCCGGCGCGGCGAAGAAGTAGTCGTGGAAGGAGATCCACACCGCGAAGCCGAGCGGGTACAGGAAGATCGCGGCCAGGTAGATCAGGTACGGGGAGACGAAGGCGAGGCCGATCGGCTGCCGGCCCGCGAACCGCAGGCCGCGCGTCCGTGGCCCGCGGCCCGCCCGGGGGCGGTCCCCGCCCCGGGCGGACCCGGGGCGGAGGACGTCATGGTGCGTGGAGGACATGGCCGTGACTCACTGCTTCGCCAGGCCGTCGACCTTGCCCGCGGCCTCGCGGAAGGCGCTCTCCACGTCGCCCTTCCCGAAGATCACGGACTTGGTGTAGGCGTCGCGGAACTTCTGCCAGATCTCGACGGAGTTCGGCACGTTCGGGGCCTCGACGGTGCGGTCGGCCTGCTCGGCGAAGGTCTTGTAGTCCGGGTGCGAGGCGAAGTAGTCCGGGTACGTCGCCGGGAGGTCCTGGCGCATCGGCATCTGGCCGGTGGCCTCCAGCAGCTTGCCGTCCTGCTCCTTGCCGGTGGCGAACTTCAGCACGTCCCAGGCCGTGCCCTTGTTCTTGCACGCGGTGAACATGCCGATGGACTTCTCGTCGCTGAAGGTGCCCTTGGCCTCGGCGCCGGTCGCGGTGGGCACCGGCACGGCGCCCCACTTGACCTTCTCGCCGTAGACGGAGACGGCCCACGGGCCGACGATCGCCATGGCGGACTTGCCGTCGGCGAAGGCGTCGCCGTTGTACTGCTCGTTGGGGGCCAGGTGGTCCGCGTACATGGTCTTCCAGAACTCGGCGGCCTTGACGCCGTCCGACGAGGCGAACTGGGCCTTGCCGTCCTCGACGAGCTGCTTGCCGGTCTGGGCCGCGAAGAGCGGGTAGAAGTCGAACCAGGACTGGTAGAACTCGGAGGTGGGCGCCGGCCAGATGGCGGCGTGCACCCCGCCCTTGACCAGGGCGCGCGAGGTGGTGAGGAAGTCCTGGTAGCTGGAGAGCTTCGGGTGCTCGGGGTCGAGCCCGGCCTTCTTGAACAGGTCCTTGTTGTAGAAGATCATGACGGGGTTGCTCTTCCAGGGCATCTGGTAGTGCTTGCCGTCGGGCGACGCGTACTGCGAGAGCCGGTCGCCGGTCCGCGCCTTGAGGTACTCCGCCCCGCCGGGGAAGTCGTCCAGGGCCACCAGGCCGCCCTGCTTCTGGAAGCCGGGGACGGCCGCGGGGGCGGTGTTGAGGATCAGGCACGGGGCGTTGCCGGCCGTGATGGCCGCGCCGATGACCTCCTCGGAGCTCTTGCCCGCGGGTATCTCCTGCGCCTTCACCTTCTCGTTCGGGTGGGCGGCGTTCCAGGACGCGACCATGCTCTTGCCCCAGGCGACCTCCTGGGCGTTGTTGGAGTACCAGACCGTGATCGGCCCGTGGGCGTCGCCGCCCGCGGCGGAGTCCGAACCGCCGCTGCCGCACGCGGCGAGCGGCACGGTCAGGGCGACGGCCGAGAGGACGGTCAGGAGGGTTTTCTTCATTGCGTGGCTCCGTGTTCTCAAGGGTTGGGAAGCGGCCGTTCCGGGGCGTCGTCCTGCCTCGGTGACGGCCCTCCGGGGAGCGGAGAACGTCGTGGGCGCGACGGGCGCGCGTTGGGGGGGTCAGGGGCGGGCGGTTCGAGTGGGGGCCGGGCCCGTGGAACCGCGCACCATCAGCGCGGCCGGGTCCAGTTCCACGTGTGGGGTGGTGCCCTGCTCGATCGTCTCGATCAGGGCGCGTGCGGCGGCGCGACCCCAGCCGGTGGCGTCGGCACGGCAGGTGGTGAGCGAGGGCCGGGTCCAGGAGGCCAGCGGTACGTCGTCGAAGCCGACCACCGACAGGTCCTCGGGCAGCCGCAGGCCCGCCTCCTGCGCGACCGCCATACCCGCGGTGGCCGACAGGTCGTTGGCGTACACGATGGCGGTGGGCCGGTCGCCCCGCGTGATCAGCGCCTGCGTCGCGAGCGCGCCGCCCTCGGCGGTGAAGCCGCCCGGCAGCACCGGGCCCTGGGGCAGGCCCGCTTCCGCGAGCGCGTCCCGCCAGGCGCCGAGTCGCCGCTGGGCGTGCAGGTACTCCTCGGGGCCGGCGACGTAGGCGATGTGGCGGTGGCCGAGTCCGACGAGGTGGCGGACGGCGCCGGCGACCACCGGGCGGTCGTCCAGATTGACCGTGGCGATCCCCTCGACACCGTCGTCGGCGCCGACGGCCACGGCGGGCAGGCCCAGTTCCCGCAGCAACTCCGGGCGCGGGTCGCCGACCCGCAGGTCGGTGAGGAACACCCCGTCCACGCGCTGGTCGTCCACCAGGCGGCGGTATGTGTCCAACTCGTTGCGAGGGCTCGTCACGTGCAACATGAGGCCGTCGCCGGACTCGGATATGACGTACTCGATGCCCGCCATGAAGGCGGGGAAGAAGGGGTCGGTGCCGATCAGGTCGGGCTCACGGGTCAGCACGAGCCCGACGGCGCGGGCCCGCCCGGTCGACAGCGCTCGGGCGCTGCGGCTCGGCGTCCAGCCCAGCTTCTCGGCCGCCGCGCGCACCCGTTCCTGGGTCGCGGCGGCCACGCCGGGGCGGTCGTTGAGGACGAAGGAGACCGTCGCCCGGGACACACCCGCTATTTGGGCGACATCGGCGATCGTGGGGCGTCGGGCCATGCGGACTCTCCGTGTACGGCGGCGGAAGGGCAAGCCACATCCGCAGCCGCGGGTCCCGTCGACCGGCGTGCCCATGGGGCACGCCGTCCGGCGGCACCTTCGGCGCCGGAGGCAGCACGTTCTTGCACTCGCATACCGGGGCAACCAACGCGAAGCGATTGTTCATCTCGCGTTTGAACCGGTTTAAACGAGTGATGTGAGGAACCATGAACCTCAGGCGGCGGAGTGTCAAGGGGCTACTCCCGGTTGGGGAGTTATATGCGGCAAGTATGCGGATAAGTCCGAAATGTCGCTTTGTCGCACCGTCACCATGAACCGCGCCAATCGTGACGCTGCGTCATGCCCTTTGCGGGGGTGACTGCGCGGCGCGGCATGCTGCTAGCGTCTGCCCAATCCTGGGCCCGCGGCGGACGGAGCGAATGACGGAAACGAATGTGTTCCCCGACACGGTCCTGCGCACCGAGCGTCTCCTGCTGCGCCCGTTCACCCCGGACGACGCCCACGACACCTGGGCGAGTTGCGCGGACCCCGAAACCCAGCGGTGGCTGCCCCTGCCCCGGCCCTACACGCGGAAGGACGCGACAGCCTGGTGCACGACGGGATCCCACGCCCTGCGCGAGTCGGGCGACGGCATCCACTTCGCCGTCGCCGGCCCGGACGACGGGCGCCTGCTGGGCACCGTCGGCCTGAAGCGCACCGACTGGCGGGTGCGGACGAGCGAGGCCGGCTATTGGGTGGCCCCGTGGGTGAGGGGTCGGGGCGTCGCCACGGAGGCGACCCGGGCCCTGGCGGCGTGGCTGCTGTCCGACCAGGGCTTCCAGCGTCTGGAACTGCGCGCGGCGACGGGCAACATCGCGTCGCAGCGCGTCGCCGTGAAGGCCGGCCTGCGCCGCGAAGGAGTCCTGCGCAACGCGGGGTTCGTGCACACCGGCCGCGTCGACCTTGTCGTGTTCTCCCTGGTGCCGGGGGACCTGGCGGCCGCGCCGGTGAAGGCGCACGGCTGACGGCCCGTTCCCGGTGGATGCGCCGGCGAGTGCTTCGCCCTGCGGCGAGCAGGGCGACGAGTTCCACCGCGGCGGGGCCGGCGCCGGGCGCGAGACGCGCGGCATCTGTCGCCGTCGGCGCAGGAGGCCCTGCGGCTGCGGAGGTGTTGGGTGAGGCCGGGCAGGCCGGCGTGCGGCAGGCGGTCCTCGATCACCGGCCTCGCGATGCGGGTCCGGGCGGACGGCTATGGACGTGGCGGCTGGTGGGTGAGCTGATCGTGAAGCCATACGGGGTGTGGCTGACCGAGCCCGGGGCGGGCCACTAATAAAAATGTATTCATTATGTGTCCCTATTGTTAATAGTTACTTTCTGTGCAGCAGGTAGGATGCGCGGGTGACCAGCCGGAA
>NZ_CBDRCM010000045.1:0-60382 GCF_965342435.1 Actinacidiphila sp. bgisy160
TCGGCGACCTCCACCTGCCAGGTGCCCTTGAGCGGATCCAGTTCCTCTGGGGTGTCCGCGTCCGTCGGGGCGCCCAGCAACACCGGCAGGGAACCGGCCTGCACCAGATCACCCGCGACCGGATCGGTCAGCGTCACCGCGTCCTGACCCCCTGCCGGCGCGGTGGTGTTGACCGGCTCGTATTCCACTGGTGGCACGGTCGCTTCGCCGGTCAGGTCGTCCAGGACCCCGGTGTCGGCGTCGGTGGCCTTCTCCTCGGCAGGAATGTCGATCAGGTCCACGCCCGACCGGTCCCCGCCCGGTGGCGGCGCCGCCATCGCCTGCGCCGGCAGCAGCCCCACCACCAAGGCGGCCATAATCGCCGCCCCCATACCCAGCCGGACCCGGCGCGTACGCGAGCGTGCTTTGGAGGTACGGGGCAGTGCACCACGGCCGGACCACGACAGCGAACCAAACACCGAACAGCCCCCCATGGCGGCCGGCAGGAAACCCGCGCCCAAAAAGCGCGCGCCCCACCCCGAAGACAACACAAAGAATCCGCCGAATCCTCTGCCCTCATTCCACTCGCCGTCAAACACGAAACAGCCAATGTGATGCCCGTCACACAGGGAATTCGCAACCAAGACATGTCGACCCGGAGAAGATTCAGGATTACGGCATTTCGACAATGCAAAGACTTTCCTTTACAAGGTGCCCGCATGCGAAAATAAGCGGCAAGATCATTCCAAAACACCCAGCTGCACGTCCCGACCCGTACGGCGACGAGACACCATCCACACGCGATGGTCTCGGTGAATTGCCGGGAATCGCAGGTCCTGCACATCACGCAAACGGTTCCCGCACCTCCGGATGGCCTGACGGAATACGCGAGAACACTGGAATTTACTCGCCCGGTCGTACATGATCTGCTGGCACCTCTGTGCCCCAGCCTGAAATGCAGGCGGCGGGGCGTGGGTGGCTGGCACGTATTGCGCCCGAAAGAGGTGCGCAAAAGCAGTACCCGGCGAATCCGGGTTTCGGGGAGGGAAGACGTTTCGTGGACAGAGCATGGCTGCGCACGCCTCGTAGTCGACGGCGGGTCGGTGCGGTGCTGGCAACCGCGGTGGCCGCCGCACTGGGCGTGACCCAGTTGCCCGCCCTCCACCACGCCCCCTCCCCCGCGCGCGGAAAGGAGCAGGTGGCCGCGCCAAAGGTGCTGAACGAGGCTGCCGCCGTCTCCAAGGCCCGCACCTCGGGCAAGCGGGTGGAGGTCACCGCGCTGCGTGACGCGAGCAGCACCACCTGGGCCCGCCCGGACGGCAGCTTCGAACTGGAGACCCGTGCCGTGCCGTTCCGGGCCAAGGTCGACGGCACCTGGCGGCCGATCGACACCCGCCTGCACCGTGTCAAGGGTGGCGGCTGGGCCCCCAAGGCCGTGAACAGCCCCTTGGTCTTCTCCGGCGGCAGCCGCGCCGCCGACCGCGCCAACCGGTCCCATGTACGCGGTCAGATCCGGCCGGCCACTGTCACCGCCCTGCAGGACGCGGCCTCATCCACGGATCTGGTGACCTTCACCACCGACGGCCACCAGCTCACCATGACCTGGCCCGGCCCCCTGCCCGCCCCGGTCATCGACGGGCCACGGGCCCTGTACCAAGAAGTCCTGCCCGGTGTCGACCTGCTGCTCACGGCCCGCGACGCCGGGTTCTCCAACCTGCTGATCGTCAAGACCTCGCAGGCCGCCGACGATCCGGCCCTCGCCGAAGTCTCCTACGGGCTGACCTCGCCCGACCTGGCCTTCACCCTCGACCCGGTCACCCACGTCGTCCACGCCAAGGACGCCACCGGCCGTGAGGTCGCGGTCTCCCCCACTCCCTACATGTGGGACTCCGCCGGCACGCCCGCCGTCACACAAGGCGACGACCCGCAGCCACCCCGGCCCGCCGACGACCCGCCCCCCTCGGCCGACCCCGACGTCGACCCGCCCGAAGACCCCGCCGACGCCCCCGACCCCAACGCCTCCCACACCCCCGACGACAGCGACGACACTGCCGCGCCCACCAGCGACACCAGCGCCAGCCCGGCCGCCTACCAGGACCACACCACCATCAGCGGAGCGCGGCCTGCGGCCTTCACCACCGGCACCGGCCCGGACTCGGTCCTTTCCCTGGCCGGACTGGCCGGCCCCCAGCCCGGAAGCCACGACGCCCTGGCCCAGACCACCCTCACCGACCACACCCTGAGCATCAAGCCCAACCTCAAGCTGCTCACCGGCGGCTCCACCGTCTACCCGGTCTTCATCGACCCGTCCATGACCGGGCACACCAACAACTGGACCACCGCCTACAAGCCCTACCCCACGACGAGCTTCTGGAACGGCACCAACTTCAACGACGGCACCGACACCGCCCGCGTCGGCTACGAGTCCACCACCGGCGGCCTGTCCCGCTCCTTCTTCCAGCTCTCGCTGGACAGCAAACTCAAAGGCGCAGCCGTCTCGTCGGCCTCCTTCTACGCCCTGGAGACCTACTCCTGGTCATGCTCGGCCCGCAGCGTCCAGCTGTGGCGCACCGGCGGCATCAGCTCCTCCACCACCTGGAACAACCAGCCCTCGTGGAGCGAGGAGATCAACGCCCAGAGCGTCGCACACGGCTACAGCAGCAGCTGCCCCGACAACTGGGTGAACTTCCCCGCCACCTCCCTGGCGCAGGATGCCGCCGACAACGGCTGGACCAAGATCACCCTCGGACTGCGCGCCGCCGACGAAACCTCCTCCTACGCCTGGAAGAAGTTCGAGGCAAGCAGCAGCAACTCCCCCTACCTGAAGATCACCTACAACCACAAGCCCAACGAGCCCACCGGACTCGACATGTCCCCGGGGCCGAAGTGCGACACCGTGGCCGCCTCGACCGTCGGCAACTCCGACATCACCTTCTCCGCCACCGCCTCCGACACCGACGGCGACCTGAAGTACCTGGACTTCGAGCTGTGGCAGGACGGCAGCAGCACCAAGATCTTTGACGGTAACCAGACCGTCGACAGCAGCGGTCACGCCAGCGTCAAGGTGGTCAGCAGCAAGTTCGCCAACGGCAAGACCTACTGGTGGCGGGTGCGCGCCATCGACTCCACCGGCGCCGCCTCCACCTACGCCCCGCCCTCGACCGACAACTGCGGCTTCGTCTACGACGCCGCCAAGCCCAACTCCCCGAACGTGACCTCCACCGACTACCCCGAGGAGAACAGCACCGGTTCCAACTGGAGCACCAAACCCTTCGGCACCACCGGTAGCGTCACCTTCAGCCCCAACGGATCCACCGACACCGTCACCTACAAGTACTCCCTCAACACCACCGCCTACGACAACACCAAGACCGTCTCCCCCGGGGCCAGCGCCACCGTCACCATTCAGCCCAAGGTCGCCGGTCCCAACGTCCTGTATGCCGTGGCGGTCGACAGCGCGGGCAACACCTCCGCCCGCACGGACTACGTCTTCTACGTAACCCCGCGTGACACGGGCGACGGCCCAGGCGACACCACGGGCGATACCCGCCCCGACCTGTATGTCATCGACGTCCAGGGGAATCTGCGTCTCTACCCCGCTGACGCAGCCGGCGACATCCACCGTTCCCTGCCCGCTGCTCACGACGCCGGCCGTCCTCTTCCCGACGGCTACTGGACCGACAGCGCCAACCAAAACCCCGCGCTGATCACGCACAACGGTGACTACATCGGAGCCGACCGGCTCACCGACCTCATCGCCCGCATGCCCGACGGCAAGCTCTACGCCTACCCCGGCGACGGATACGGCAGCGTCGATGTCAGCCGACGCCTCGAGATCCTCCTGCCCGCGCAAGCCCCCGACGGGGTGGCCGTCCCCCAACCGGGCGAGCTGAGCCAGATCCTGTCCATCGGAGACCTCAACAACGACGGCAGGCCTGACATGTTCGCCACCGCCGGAACGGCGCTGTGGTTCTTCACCGGATACACCGGTGCCGCCTTCACCCAGGCCGAAAGAGTCACCCTCACCACCTGGGACGACCGCGACCTGATCAGCGTCGAGGACGTCAACGGCGACGGAGCACGGGACCTGGTCTTCCGGAAGCTGAGCACCGCAACGCTGTGGGTCCGCTACGGCAAACCCGACAGTGGCGGCGGCACCCTGCTCGCGTCCATCACCCACGCCGTGGACTCCCTCACCGGCGTCGACACCAACTACGCCACCGGATGGAGCACCACCGCCATCACCTGGGCCGCCGGCACACCCGACGTCAATGGCGACCACATTCCCGACATCTGGGCCCGCAACGCCAACGGCACCGTGGACTTCTACAAGGGCACGAAGACCTCCGTCGGCACACCCGTCAACGTCATCAGCACCGACTGGAGCACCAAGAAGGCCCTCGGCTGACCCACACCCGTCCCCGTCGGGGCCTGGTGCCCGCCCTTCCAGGCGGGCACCAGGCCCCGCCCCATAGCCACCACACCTGGCATCACAGCCGCCCGCAGTCCGACCTCAACGCATCGCCCGCAGACCAGGGCTGCCCGCCGGGCACCAGCTCCGAGAGAGCCCCCATCAGTCCTCGGCGCACCCGCACCGCGCCACACTCCACCGGGCTCTCCAGCCCGGTCATGCCAGTCCAAGCGGACCGCTCGCGGACATGACTGCCGATGTTGCGCCCAGCCTGCGCCCCGTCACGCGCCCATGGCCATCGTTCAAGGCACGGAAAAGAACGTCACCGACTGCGGAAGCCTCCCCACCACAGAAGGCAGCGAAAAGGTCGCAGGCCACTCACCCAGGAAATGAAATACAGCCCGGATAGATCCCGCCGAATTACACCCACCGAGAAGCACCTTTAGGCGCCTCGAAGAAATAGAGTTAACCTGGGATAGAAATACTGAATGCGACGCCGAAGACCTTCACCCCACCCTTCGCCCGCCACGAAAAAGGGGAATACTGAACCAGCCCATCCCCTACCGCATCCGCTTCACCTGGGGCGATGTCGAGCGAGGGCCGCGATCAGGCCATCAAGTACACGACGCGGACCGTGGCCCGCAAAAGCCGCACACTCCGCACCAGACGGACACTCGGTACCACTGCGGACGCTGGCGCGGAACGAATCGGTAAGGCATGATCTGCTCGCGCAATCCTGCTCGCCGGAGGGTATCCGAAGCGGATCCCTCAACGAATAGGAAACAGCAGGTTAACTGTAGCCAAACAACGAAGAGCGCATGTGTGAAACGAGCTTTTCGTCGGCAGGTGACGCTCGTCGGGCGGCTACGGATCGGGGAGGGGAAAGAGTTTCGTGGACAGACGATGGCTGCGTGTTCGTCGTAGTCGGCGGCGGGTTGGTGCGATGCTGGCCGTCGCCGTGGCCGCCACATTCGGCCTGACCCAGCTACCCGCCCTCCACCACGACGCCTCACACGGCGCCGACAAGAAGTCGGCCGCACCAAGGCTGCGGGACGAGACCACCGCACTGGCCAAGGCGCGCACATCGGGGAAGCGGGTGGAGGTCACCGCGCTGCGCGACGCGAGCAGCACCACCTGGGCCCGCCCGGACGGCAGCTTCGAACTGGAAACCCGTGCCGTGGCGTTCCGCGCGAAGGTCGACGGGACCTGGCGGCCGATCGACACCCGCCTGCGCCGTGTAAAAGGCGGTGGCTGGGCCCCCAAGGCCGTGAACAACCCCGTGGTCTTCTCCGGCGGCAGCACGGGGCGGCGGGCCTCCCGGTCCCAGGTCCGGGCGGCTCTGGCGACCAGCACCGCTCAGGCGGCCTCGTCGACTGATCTGGTGACCTTCACCACCGACAGCCACAAGCTCACCATGACCTGGCCCGGCCCCCTGCCCGCCCCCGTGATCGACGGGCCGCGGGCCCTGTACCAGGACGTCCTGCCCGGGGTCGATCTGCTGCTGACGGCCCGCGACGCCGGGTTCTCCCACCTGCTGATCGTCAAAACCGCGCAGGCCGCGGATGATCCGGCTCTCGCCGAGGTCTCCTATGGACTGACCTCGCCCGACCTGGCCTTCACCCTGGACCCGGTCACCCACGTCGTCCACGCCAAGGACACCGCAGGCCGTGAGGTCGCGGTCTCCCC
This sequence comes from Actinacidiphila sp. bgisy160, assembly GCF_965342435.1. GTDB lineage: Bacteria > Actinomycetota > Actinomycetes > Streptomycetales > Streptomycetaceae > Actinacidiphila. Next base: position 6,077 of record NZ_CBDRCM010000045.1, read on the forward strand.
CACCCCCTACATGTGGGACTCTGCCGGAAAGCCCGCCGCCACCGAAGGTGACGACCCGCAGCCGCCCCGCCCTTCCGACGACCCGCTTCCCTCGGCCGGCCCGGACGTCGACCCGCCCGAAGACCCTGCGGACGCCCCCGACCCCAGCGCCTCCCACACCCCCGACTATCTGGACGACACCGCCGCTCCCACCCCCACCGACGACACCAGCGCCGGCCCAGCCGCGTACCGGGGACACGCCGCCACGGCGGGGGCGCGGCCTGCAGCCTTCCTCACCGGCACCGGCGCGGACTCGGTCCTTTCCCTGGCTGGACTGGCCGGCCCTCAACCCGGCAGCCACGACGCTCTGGCCCAGAGCACCCTCACCGGCGGCACGACGCTGAGCATCAGGCCGAACCTCAAGCTGCTCACCGGTGAGTCCACCGTCTACCCGGTCTTCATCGACCCGTCCTTCACCGGGCACACCAACAACTGGACCACCGCCTACCAGCCGTACCCGACCTCCAGCTTCTGGAACGGCACCAACTTCAACGACGGCACCGACACCGCCCGCGTCGGCTACGAGTCCACCACCAGGGGACTGTCCCACTCCTTCTTCCAGCTCTCCCTGTCCAGCAGCAAACTCAAAGGCGCAGCCGTCTCCTCCGCGTACTTCTACGCCCTGGAGACCTACTCCTGGTCCTGCTCCGCCCGCAGCGTCGAGCTGTGGCACACCGGGAGCATCAGCTCCTCCACCACCTGGAACAACCAGCCCTCGTGGATCGAGCAGGTCGACGCCCAAAACGTCGCACACGGCTACAGCAGCAGCTGCCCGGACAACTGGGTGAAGTTCACCGCCACCTCACTGGCCCAGGACGCCGCCGACAACGGCTGGGGCTACGCCACCATGGGCCTGCGTGCTGCCGACGAAAGCTCGGCCTACCCGTGGAAGAAGTTCGAGGCCAGCAGCAGCAACTCTCCTTACCTGAAGATCATCTACAACCACAAGCCGAACGAGCCCACCCAGCAGACCATGGCCCCCGGCCCGGACTGCGACCTCGAGGGCACCTCCAGTGTCGGCAAGTCCGACCTGACCTTCGCCGCCACCGCAACCGACCCCGACGGCGATCTGAAATATCTGGACTTCGAGCTGTGGCAGGACGGCAGCAGCACCAAGATCCTTGACGGTAATCAGACCGTCGACAGCAGCGGCCACGCCAGCGTCACGGTGCTCAGCAGCAAGTTCGCCAACGGAAAGACCTACTGGTGGCGGGTGCGCGCCATCGACTCCACCGGCGCCGCCTCCACCTACGCCCCACCCGGCTCGGGCAACTGCGGATTCGTCTTCGACGCCGACAAACCCAACTCGCCAAAGGTCACCTCCGCCGACTACCCCGAGGACGACGGCACCGGCACCATCTGGAGCACCGTCAACTACGGCACGTCCGGTGACTTCACCCTCAGCTCCGACGGATCCGCCGACACCGTCAGGTACGAGTTCTCCTTCAACAGCACCAGCTACGGCGGTAGCGGCACCCCCGCCGCACCCGGCGGAAGCGTCACCATGCACCTCAACCCCCACAACGCCGGCCCCAACGTCTTCTACGTCCGAGCCGTTGACTCCGCGGGGAACCGGTCCGCCGGAACCAAGTACATCTTCTACGTCACCCCACGCGACACCGCCGATGCCGCTGGCGACTTGACCGGCGACGCCTGGCCCGACGCCGTCGTCGTCGACCAGTACAAGGACCTGCGCGTCTACCCCGCGACCAGCATCGGGGACCTATACGCCTACAACCGCGCCGCTTACGACCAACGCGGGCTCGTCGAGACCAACAGCGCCTACCCCGACGACTACTGGACCGGTGCCCTGCTCACCCACAACGGCGACTTCATCTCCGGCGACGGCCTGCAAGACCTGATCGCCCGCATGAACGACGGCAAGCTCTACATCTACCCAGGCGACGGCTACGGCAGCTTCGACGTCAGCAAACGCCTTCAGGTCCTGCTGCCCGAGGGCGCACCTGATCCGGCCACCCTCGACCAGATCCTCGCCGCCGGAGACATCGACGGCGACGGCCGCCCCGACATGCTCGCCACCGAAGGCGGCCACTACTGGGCCTTCCTCGGCTACACCGCAGGCGCCTTCACCACCGCCATCCTGCAAAACGGTGGCAGCGTCTGGCCCGACCGCGACCTGGTCTCCGTCGGCGACCACAACAACGACGGAGCCGTCGACCTCGTCTTCCGTACCCTGTCCTCCGGCAAACTGACCCTGCGCTACGGCAAGCCCAACAGCACCGGCGGCACCGCCATCGACTCCCTCGCCAACTCCGGCAACTCACTCAACGGCGCCGACACCACCTACGCCGCCACCGGCTGGACCACCACCACCGTCCGCCTCCTACTCGGCACCCCCGACGCCAACCACGACGGCATCCCCGACATGTGGGCCGTCATGAACGACGGCAGCGTCCGCATGTACAGCGGAGGCACCACCACCGTCGGTACCTACACCACCGTCGTCAGCAACGGATGGGACGGCAAAATGACTGTCGGCTGACATCACGCACACGCTGTGGTCGGTGCGGGTAGCGTCCCGCCCCGACCACCCACCTCCCACCGGTCATCATTCGCGAACGTACCGCCCGTGGCAGAGGCCTCAGCGCAGGTAGCGCGGACCGCTGCCTCGCACTGACCGTGACCGTGGGGACCATCCCAGCGGGCGCGGGGAGCAGACTCGGCGCCCTGCGGATTTCCCAGCCTGGAGCACGGGAATCTAGCACTTTCAAGGGAAGCGACAACTTGGATAGATGGCACCATATTGCAATCATCCATCCTAGATGGGCTTCGAATAGACGATTCCGAGCGACGTCAAGCCCTCGCTGCGGCACAGCCGATCGGATGCGCCGCCGACCTCTGTTTGCAACAGTTGGTACGCGGCACTGTGCTCTTGGCCCCAGTGCATCGCGGCCCGCCACAGGGCGCGGCCGTAGCCGCGGCCGCGGTGCTCGGGCAGGACGCCGAAATACTGGGGCATGAGCTGGCGGGCGCCGACGGCGTCCGGCCGGATCTCCATGGGGCCGATGGCGCCCGCGACGCGCCCCTCGTGGACGGCGACGAGGACCGGGCCCACGGCGCCCGCGAGCATCTGCCGGTGCAGGAATGCGAACCCGTCGGCGGCCATTTGCGCGGCGAAGGCCGTGAAGTTGGCGCGCACCGCACCCGGGCAGTCGTCGAAGGGGAGCACCGTGCCGGGCTCGGGGTCGGGGCTCGACATGCTGGTGAAGTCCTTGAGCTGCACGCGCGTCCCAGCCCCGTCACAGCCCGCGTGCTCCGGGCCGAGGAAGGTCACCATGCGGGCCCGGGCGGCGTCGTGGCGGGCGCACAGCTTGGCGGCCAGCTCCCCGGCCACCAGCGGGGAGTCCGGTTCGACGCCGTAGACGTGGACCTTCACGGTGCCCTTACCGCGCCGCACCAGCGTGGGGACCAGGGTCTCCCCCGGCCGGTGCGCGATGTCCTCGGCGAGCACGGTCTCGTCCTTCACGTCCGACCAGCGCACGTCCTTGTCGTACCGCAGGAACCGCCGCTGCTGCTCGGCCGCACGGAGCACGTCGGCGAACAGGTCCTCGGTCAGCACCGACGGATGGACGGGGCCCAGCGTCGGCACGTACGGCACCGTCAGCACCGGCCGCAGCCATTCCCAGCGGAAGAGCATGGGTCGCACCTTACTTCTCGGGGACAGGAGGCGCGGGCCCCGGCGCAGGATGCGCCGGGGCCCGACCGTTTGTGATCGCTCAGCGATCAGTGGGGGTTGTCGTCGCTGCCCGCGCACGAGCAGGCGATGCCGCCCATCAGGTCGTCCAGGTCCGCGACCGGGGTGACGGACTGCGCGGCGACGAGCGCGGCCGGGACCTCCGGGCGGGTCCGCGGCGGCGGGGTCCGGCCGATGGTGACGGGAACAGCGGTCATGACTGCACCAACTCCTTCTTGGGTTGTCCGTGCTGGCAGTAGTTCGCCAGCGGGGCCTTCGCCTCCTGGAACTGCTTGGCCAGCGGGCGGCACACCAGACAGGTGCCCGACAGCTGGCAGCCGGAGCAGCCCCCGGTGCGAAGCATCAACTTGTCGGCCACTCCGGGCAGCCGACGCAGGCCGTCAAGGCCCTCGGTCATCAGGTCGATCTGGTCGTCGCGGCCCACCTTGCAGATGCTGACCTTGGCGTGCGGGTCGGCGTGGAAGAAGGTGTGGCCGGCGTTGCAGCCCTGGACCGGGGTGCGTTCGCGCAGGTGGCTGGAGGACTGGGCGAGCAGCGACTCGGGGCCGCCGTAGATCGTCGGCGTCATGTTCGTGTAGACGTGGTGCCGCAGCCCCCACTCCTCGGCCATGGCCACCATCGCGTCGACCTCGTGCGCGCTGTCCTCGGTGACGACGATGTTCAGCCGCACGGGAAGCCCGGCCTCGCGGGCTGCGGCCATGCCGCGCTGGAACGTCTTCCACGAGCCGCGGCGCTGCGTGAGGCCGTCGAAGCTCTCCTCTGTCGCGCCGTAGACGCTCACCACGAGCCGATAGGCGGGGAACTTCTCGAACATCTCCAGCAGCGACGGCTCCCACAGCCGGGAGGCGTTCGTGGAGATCGTCAGCATCATGCCCAGGCCGAAGGCGTACCGGTAGGCGTCCTGGAAGTGTTTGTCGATCGTGGGCTCGCCGCCGGTGATCTGCAGCCACAGCACCCCGGCGTCGCGCATGATGTCCAGCAGCCTGACCTTGTCTTCCCACGGCAGGCCGGCGAACTCCTTCAAGCCGAGGTAGCAGTGTTTGCAGGCGAAGTTGCAGCCGAGGTTGATCTCCCAGCTCGCGCGGCCGAACCCGAACTCGGTCGGCTTCCGCACAAGGACGTTGTCCCGTAGCGTCCGGCCGCCGAGGTCCAGGCCCCACGTGTCGCGTGCGAGGTCGGCGAACCACGCGGGGGCTGTTCCCCCGGTGGCTGTGACGTCCTCGAGTGCGCGGAACCGATCCTCGGGCAGGCGGGCGCCGGCTTGGCTGCCCGGCCGGACCGCGAGGTACCCGTCCAGGAACGGGCTCGCGATCAGGGCGTGCATGACGCCGCCCTCGGGGGGACGCCTGCCCGCGAGGGTGCGGGCGAGGGCCTGGGCGTCGTCTTCGATGTAGCCCATTCGTCTTCTCCAGTTCCGGCATCGACGCGGGGCGGTCCGCGCGCCTTCGAGTTGGGCACCGCCTCGCGTGCGGGGCTTCGCCGCACGCCGCGCGCGAGGCGGCGGTCTACGGGGTGGCAGCAGCGACGGTCTGCCGGGCGTCGTCGGTCCACACGACCAGGCGGCGCGTCTCGCGGCACGGCCCGCAGGCGTAGCGGGACCCGAGCAAGGCGCGCCGTCTGTCGGTGTGCCGGACCTCGCGCGTGGTGTCGGTGAACCACCCGCACCAGCTGCACGGGAACGCCTGGTCGCCGAGGACAGCGGGCAGCAGGAGCCGCCCGGCCATGGCCAGGTTCTCCAGGTGCCAGTAGGCCGACCACATGCCCTCGCCGCAGTCCTCCGCCAGGAACCCCCGGGCTCGTTCCACGAGGTTCGCGAGGGACGGCGGGACCGGGCCGAGCTCGGCGAGGAGGAGATGCACGTGGCCTCGGAGGACCAGTTCGTGCGCCTCGGCCGCCTCACGATCACGGAAGACCGGCAGAGTTCGGCAGTTCGCCCAGATCGTGGCCGCGTCGATCGGCTCGGCCGGGCCGGTCACGCGAGGGCTCCGCGTGGTCGTCCGGCCTCGATCACCCGGGCAACCAGGCCGGGCACGCACAGGTCACCGGCCGAGTCCATCGGCACCGACCAGTACGGGCGGCCCACGCGCGGCGCGGTGCGGTCCGGGTACGGCACGCCCAGGCAGGAGTTACGGCCCAGGCACACGGTGCCCGCAACGTCCCAGTGGCGGGCCGCGCTTCCGGGCACCAGCGCGTAGTACCGCTGGCTGATCCGGTCCACGACCACGGGTCCGCCGTCCAGGGCCTCCGCGAGGTACCCGTCGATCTCGTGAGGGTCGCTGGATCGAGCGGCGCCCTCGACGAACGCGGCCGGGATACGGACAACGGAGAACAGCGTGCCGCACTCCAGCATGATCAGCCCGCGCTCCTCCCACACCGCGCGCCGTATGCCGCGCTCGGCGGCCTGCAACAGCCAGTGCGCTACCGCGAGCTGGCGCTCGTACAGGGTGCTCACCAGCACGGCGGCGCCGGGCTCCTCGCCCGCGTCGTGGTCTCTCGTCGTCCTCGCCATAGCTCCAGGCCCCCAAGCGGCTGTCTGCTGTTACAGCGAGTACACCGACCGCTACTGTGGAACGGCTATCCCCGTCGAGCACGACTCTGTTCAACGGGTTCAACGCCCTGCTTGGGAGGGTGGACGAAGTGGCGAATCACTCGCGTGCGCGCAACGAGGCCCTTGTCGAGGCCATGCGGGAAGCGGGTTTGACGTACGAACAGCTCGCGGCCGCGGTGCGCGTAGTGGCGGCCGAGGCCGGCGATTCCCTGCGGACAGGACGGTCCGCTGTGGCGTTCTGGGTGGGAGGCGGTCAGCCGAGCCCGCAGACGGCGACGTACATTGCGGAGGCGATCTCAAGGAGGCTGGCCGACAGGTCCGGCCGTCTCAACTCGCGCTCGGGGCCCTGGAGAAGGACGGGCCCCAAGAAGCGCTTGGGACGTTCTTGGGGCCCGATCCGGTAGACATGCTACGGCGCCTCGGGGAGGCCGACATCCAACGCCGCAGTTTTCTCACAAACGCCGCATACAGCGTCGCGGCGGCCGCTCTCCCGCTCGGGATAGAGGAAGCGATCGAGCGCGGGCAGCGCGGACAGCACACCGGCCCCCGCGCGGGACGCGCGGAGATCGAGGCCGTGCGCGACATGACCGACCTGTTCACCAGGATCGACGAGCGGCACGGCGGGCAGCACGGCCGGACCGCCGTCGTCCAGTACCTCCGCTCGGACGTAGCCGACCTGTGCCGGGCCACGTTCGCCAGCGATGAGGACCGCGCCGAAGCCCTGTCGGCAGCGGCCAGCGTCGCCTACCTGTGCGGCTGGAAGGCGTACGACGCGTCCGAGCACGGCCTGGCCCAGCGCTACTACCTCCAGGCGTACGCCCTCACCCGCGAGGCCGGCGACGACCTGCACGCCGCATGGATACTGCGCATCCTCGCCCACAACGGCATGGACATCCGCCGACCCGAATCGACACTGGAGCTCGCCGACGCCGCACTCGCCCGGATCAAGGGCAAGGCGGCCCCCGCCACCGAGTCACTGTTCGCCATCACCCGGGCCCGCGCACTGGCGAACGCCGGCCGGGGCAAGGAGGCAGCCCGCCAGGTCCGCGCCGCACAGGACCTCGTCCTCTCGGGCAGCGCGGACGAGCTGCCGGTGTGGGCCGCACGGTGGGGCTCGCCCCGGGCCACGGTCGCCTCGCACACGGCGAAGACCTTCCACGCTCTCGGTGACCACGCCAACGCCGAGCGGCACTATGCGGCCTCCGCGCGGAACCGGCCCCGCACCGGCCACGAGCGGATCACCGCGCTCACCCTGGCCGCTCAGGGCCGGGAGCAGGCCGCACAGGGCCACGTCGAAGCGGCGTGCGGCTCCTGGGGCAAGTCCCTGGACCTCCTCAACGGGGTCCGGTCCGCCCGGGCCGTCGACGAGGTCGCGGGCATCCGCCGTCAGCTCGCGGTGTTCGGCCGCCGTGGCATGCGGGCTGCGCACGACCTGGACGAGCGGGCCCGCATCTGGCAGGCCGCGCACGCGGCCTGACCCGGAGACACCCGCGCCCCGCCTGGGTTCCACTCCGGGCGGGGCGCAGTCGGGTCCGAGAAGCCTGGGATTCGGACAAACCGCACGCTACCGGCAGACGTCGACCCCGCTCAGGACCAGGCTCGCCGGCTCCAGGGAGGCGACGCGGGGCGGGGTGCTCAGCACCCGCGCGAGGTTGGCCATGGCCGTGACGGCCGGCATGCGGGCCCAGGTCTCCGCGCAGTCCGCGCACGAAATCCGTACGCCCTCGCCGCGCGAGCAGACCCGCACGCCGTCCTCGATCGCGTGGCTCAGCACCGGGTGATGGCAGCGGGAGCAGGTCCGCACGTGCGCGACTCGTTCGATCTGGTGGTGGGCCCGCTCAACGCTGGGACGCGGGCGGCGGTTGGGGCGGGTGTAGGGCCTCATGGGTCTCCCCGGAACGGTCGGACGGGTCGAGTCGGCCCAGATGATGACAGAGACGGCGGAACGCCCGCCTCCGGAGGAGGGGCGGGCGTTCCGGTCTGTGGGGAGCCGGGGGGCCGGTCAGCCGTTCTTGGCGGCCCCTGCGCGGACGCGGACGATCTCGACAACGGCCCGGATACCGGCGACGCCGACGATCGTGCCGCCGGTGACGATGCCGAGGATGACGAGGGTCAAGGTCGCGTTGCTGCTCATTCCTGGCCTCCTGGCTGGTCGTGGTCGCAGTCCGGGCACATCAGGCGCAGGCGGCGGTTCACCTGGTCGACGGCGTCACGCAGGCTGCCGCCGTCGTTGGGGTACAGCTCGTGCTGGAAGCTGCCCAGCCGCTCCTCCATGGACCCGACGCGTTCCAGCAGACCCGGCCTGGCCGGGACACCGGGGCGGGCCTCCTCGCCGTAGAAATCGTCGATGAACTGGTTGATGCGGCGGCCGAGGAGGACGGCCCAGCGGACGACCCGCCACGCCACCGTACAGAGACCGGCCAGCGCCGCCGCAACGGCACCCCACAGGAGGATGGCGTCGACGAGGCCGTTGCCGGTCGCGTCGACGCTCACCGGCTCGCGCTCCCGATCCTCGGCGCGTGCCTGGCCTTCCACCCGGCCGCGAACGTCAGCAGCGTCGGCACGATCGCCAGCACGAACGGGGCGAGGCTGTCGGGCAGCGGGTCGAGGAGGCGGGCGTGGTCCTGGACGGCGGCCAGGACGCCGAGCAGGCCGGTCGACGCGAGGTACGCGGCCGACGTGGCGGCCTTCACCTTCGGCTCGATGCGGGCGTGACGGGGCATGGGACAGGGGCCTTTCAGGAGTGGAGGAGCTTCCAGGTCAGCGGGCCCGGGTAGCCGTCGGGGTCGCTGCGCAGTTCGGCTGTCGCGCGCTGGAAGTCGGCGACGTTGCGGCGGGTGTACTCGGTGAACAGCGGCCCCTTCTGGTAGCCGTTGCCGTCGTGGTTCCGGGTGAACCCCTTGGCGATAAGGCAGGCGTCCAGCTCCACGACCGCGGGGTGTCGGCGGCCGATGACGAACGCGTCCTCGCCGGGGAACGGAGGGATCTCGAGAACCGGCTTGCCCGGCACGTGGAGCTGCTGCTCGGGGTAGATCGTGTACGGCGCCTTGATGCCGTTGACGACCGCCAGCTCCTGCCACGACACGTTGAGCCGGCGGGCGATGGCCGCGATCGTGTCCTGCGCCCGCACAACGTAGATCCCAGGTGGCGGCGTCGGGGTCTTCACCCCGGCCGGACGCTTCGCGCCCTGCTCCACCCACGCGTACAGCTGGTCCCCCGGGCACGCGGTGGCGTAGCCGTCCCGGTGGCCGCCGACCCAGTTCCCGGCGTCGCCGCTGCGGCGGAGCCACTCGATCGCGTCGACCAGCCCGTTCAGCATGGCGTCCGTCGGCACGGTCATGCCCTTGCTGCCGAGCAGCGCGCACACCGCGTAGTCCTGCTCGTTCAGCGCCTGGCTGCCGTTGGCGCCGGTCCGCCTGTGCGTGCCACGGCCCTCGAAGACGCTGCCGTGCTCGCAGACGAGGGCGGTGTACGCGATGTCGACGTAGTTCTCTTTCACGTTGGCCAGGTGCTCGGCCCGGATGCTGCGCACCATGTCGTCGCACAGGCTGTGCGCGCGGCTGGCGTACGGCGCGCCCAGGTAATGCACCTTCACGCCACGTGTCTTCGCCACATACGCAGCCGGCGAGGCGGCCGGGGCTCCCCAGGCTTCACGCGGGACGAAATCCATGAGCCATCTCCGCAAATCGGAATGACGGCCCGGCCCACAACCAGCGGCCTCGGAAGTGTAAGCCAACGGCCCCATACGGTGATCCGTACGGGGCCGTCAGCTGTCAGGCTCTCTACCTCAGCCGTGCCCACGGAAGCTCAAACACGAACTTGACGGCCTTGCGGAGATTGCACGTCATATGCGCTGGACGGATGTTGTCCATGCTGTGTGCCCCACCCCTCGCCAGCGGGACGACGTGATCGAAGTGCAGGTCACCCCGCCCTTGGATGGGCTCGCCACACAGATGGCAGTTCAATCCGTGGAGCTCCAGCAACTTTGCATAGTCCACGGCCTCTACCCTCGCGGCTCGAACTCGCGCCCGACGTAGGCTGTGCTGTGCACGCCGCTTCTCTGGGTTGGCGATGGCCCAGTCCCGGGCTCGCTTACGGTTCAGCTCGGGATTGAGCTTGGCCCAGTGACGTTTTCTCAGCGGTGATCACTTCCATATCCCGTTGAGGACGAGGGCGGCGCGGGCGATGTCGCCGATCCGGCTGGGGCTGATGGTGACGTGTTGCAGGGTGCGCCAGCGCTGCTTGAGCTCGGCTGCGGCGCGTTCCCCGAGTGCACGGATGCCTCTGATCAGGCTGTTGGTGGTTCGCGTGTCGGTGTGCAGGGCCCGCTCGGACTGGCCCTTCGGGCGGCGGACCGGGACGCGGATGCCGATCCCGGCACCGATGTAGCCCTTGTCGGCCAGGGTGGGCAGCCCGTCGGCTGCTGCCTTGTACAGCGCGGGGAGGGCGTGAATGCGGGCGGCGGTGATATCGGGGGTGGAGCCGGGCTCGACATCGGAGACCCACAGCGGGGTGCCGTCGGGGGCTGACAGAAACTGCACGTTGCCGCCGAATGCCTTGTGCTTCTGGCTGAACCACAGGTCGTTGCCGTTGTCGCGGACCCCGGCCACGCGGTCGGATTCGATGAGCGTGCCGTCGAGGATCACGTGAGTCATGCCCTCGCGTCGGCAGTGGTCCAGGACCTCGTGCAGGTCCGGTGCCTGGTCGGCGAGGACGTCGATGCCTTCGTGGAGGTAGCGGTATCCGGTGGCCTGGGAGACGCCGGCGTCGCGGGCCAGGCAGTGCACGCAGCCGCGCTCGCGGAACCAGCGCAGCACCAGTACGGCCTGGCGGAACGGGCCGAGCGCGCGGCTGCCGCGCGGAGTGCCGATTCGCCGCCGGTGCGCGGCCAGTAGACGGGACAGGTACTCCACGACATGGCGCGGAACGTCGAGCGTGGCAACATAGGTGACCAACGTGAAGCCTCTGGTGGTTCGGACATGATCTTGTGGTGAGACCTGTCCTACCAGGGGCTTTACGTCTGTCCACAGCCGGGCCCAGTCCGTCCGGCGTGCTCATGTATGGGCTGGTTCACGCCGCTTCGCGTAGATCATTTCGCTGAGAAAACGTCACTGACGACCCGTGCTGACACTTCGGGCGAGCATCGGGCGAGCTAATGATCTTCGCGGCCCCTCCGGGTGACCCGGAGGGACGCCGCTCGTTATTCCGCTGCAGGTCCTGAGCCTGCGGGCCACGGCCTTTGGTGGGGCGGGTGGGACTCGAACCCACGACCGACGGATTATGAGTCCGCTGCTCTAACCGGCTGAGCTACCGCCCCGTACGGCGTGCCGTCACCATCCCGTGCACGTCGTCTGCCGCAGCATAGCTGCTCATACGATCTGTCGCCCTCGCGGGTCACAGACGCACCACCTCATGGACCGCGATCACCTGGTGCTCGGTTCCCCGGGACATGAAAAAGGACCCCCGAGAGGGTCCTTGACCGCTGCTCCCCCGACTGGACTCGAACCAGTAACCTGCCGGTTAACAGCCGGCTGCTCTGCCAATTGAGCTACAGGGGATAGAGGAGCGCGAGCTCCCCCGACTGGACTCGAACCAGTAACCTGCCGGTTAACAGCCGGCTGCTCTGCCAATTGAGCTACAGGGGATCGCTCCGCTTGCACCGAATGCACCCGTTTCCGGCATCCCGGACGGCGTGCGCTCGCTGCGACACATACATTAGCGCAAGGTGGGGGGTGCTCCGCCAACCGGTATCTCCGTGGTTGTCCGCAGGCCACGACGGGTAGGCGCGAAGCACAGCCCCGAGACGAGGAGAGGGTGGAGCCATGCGCTACCGGCTGACGTTCATCAGCGGGGTCGCCGTCGGATACGTGCTCGGGGCGCGGGCCGGCCGCGACCGGTACGAGCAGCTGCGCAAGAGCGCCCAGCGCATCGCGCAGAACCCCGCGGTCAGGAACACGGTGGAGTCCGCCGGGCAGGCGGGGCGCGGGGCGGCCGTCAAGGCCGTGGACGCGGTGACCGCCAAGGTCGGGGACCGGCTGCCGCCGGCGGTCGCGGAGCGGCTGCGCCGGATGCGCGGCAACGGGTCGGCGGTCGAGGACGACTGGGGCACCAGCAACACCTGACGGCGCCGGTCCGGCGCGTGCGGATGCGGGCGGCGGTGACCGGTTTTCCGCCGTACGCGCCGGGTGCGGCATGATGCCCGCATGGGGATTGTGGCGGGGATCGACAGCTCGGGCACCGGCACGACGGTGGTCGTGTGCGACACCGGCAGCGGAGCCGTGCTCCGGCAGACCCACGCCCCGCACCCCCTGCCGGGCGGTGAGGGCGCCGGGACACCGACCGAGGTCGACCCCGAGGCGTGGCTGCTGTCGCTGGGCGAGGCGGCCAGGAGCGGGATGCTCGAAGGCGTGGAGGCCATCGGGGTCTCCGGGCAGCAGCACGGGATGCTGGCGCTGGACGCCGGCGGGGCGCTGGTGCGGCCCGCACTGCTCTGGAACGACAAGCGGGCGCAGATCCAGGCCGCCGACCTGACCGAGGAACTCGGCGGTCCGGGTGCCTGGGCCGAGGCGGTCGGGGCGGTGCCGCAGGCCGCGTACCCGGTGGCGAAGCTGCGCTGGCTGGCCCGGCACGAACCCGCCTCGGCGCAGCGCACCGCCCAGGTGCTGCTGCCGCACGACTGGCTGGTGTGGCAGCTGATGGGCCGCCCCCAGCGGCGTACGACGGACCGGGGCGACGCCTCGGGCACGGGCTACTGGTCGGCGGCGACCGGCCGGTGGCGAACGGACCTCGTGGAGCTGGCGCTCGGCCACCCGGTGCAGCTGCCCGAGGTGCTCGCGCCCGCCGAGCCGGCCGGCCGGACCCCGGAGGGACTGCTGATCTCGGCCGGCACCGGGGACAACATGGCGGCCGCGCTCGGTCTTGGCGTCGGCCCCGGGGACGCGGTGGTGTCGCTGGGCGCGGCCGGGACGGTCTTCGCGGTGCACGACCGCGCCCTGAGCGACCCGACCGGCACGATCACCTCCTTCGCCGACGCGACCGGCCGCCACCTGCCGGTGGTGCACACCCGCAACGCGGTGCGGGTGCTGCGCGGCACCGCCGAGCTGCTCGGCACCGACCTGGCCGGTCTGTCGGAGCTGGCGCTGCGCTCCACGCCGGGTTCGTACGGCCTGGTGCTGCTGCCGTACCTGGAGGGCGAGCGCACGCCGGACCTGCCGCACACCGCGGGGACGCTGCACGGGCTGCGGCGCGAGAGCATGAAGCCGGAGCACCTGGCGCGGGCGGCCTTCGAGGGGATGCTGTGCGGGCTGGCGGACGCGCTGGACGTGCTGCGCGGGCGCGGGGTGGAAGTGCGCCGGATCTTCCTGCTGGGCCCCGCGGGTGACCTGCCCGCCGTACGGTCGATGGCCCCGGCGCTGCTGGGCGCGCAGATCGTGGTCCCGCCGCCGGGCGAGTACGCGGCGCTGGGCGCGGCCCGGCAGGCGGCGTGGTCGCTGGGGGTGGTGAACGGCACAGCCGCGCCGGATCAGCCCCCGTACTGGCACCCCGCGGACTACGCCGTCGCCGAACCGGGCCCGGACGACGGGCCGATCGGGCACTCGGTGCGGCAGCAGTACATCGCGGTGCGTGAGCAGACGCATCCGGGGGCGTTCCCGGGTTGATCCCGGTGCCGGCCATGAGCCGGTAAACCCTGTGCCTGCGGCAACCATCGGACTATAAGCTCGCCCGTTGTGCTGATCCGTCTGCTCCGGCCCCATCTGCTGCCCTACCGGCGCGCCGTGTACGCGCTCGTCGTGCTACAGCTCGTGGCGACCCTCGCCATGCTCTACCTGCCCACCCTGAACGCCGACATCATCGACGAAGGCGTCGTGAAGGGGGACACGGGCTACATCCTCCGGACCGGCGGCGTCATGCTCGCCGTGACCCTGGCCCAGCTCGCCTGCTCGGTGGGCGCCGTCTACCACGGGGCCCGCACCTCGATGGCGGTCGGCCGGGACATCCGCGCCTCCGTCTTCGACCGGGTGCAGCGCTTCTCCTCGCGCGAGGTCGGGCAGTTCGGCGCTCCCTCACTGATCACCCGTACGACCAACGACGTCCAGCAGGTGCAGATGCTGGTGCTGATGACCTTCACGCTGATGGTCTCGGCACCCATCATGTGCTTCGGCGGCATCATCATGGCGCTCGGCCAGGACGTGCCGCTGTCCTCGCTGCTGCTGGCGGTGGTGCCGGTGCTGGGCGTGCTGGTACTGCTGCTGGTCCGCAAACTGCGCCCGCTGTTCCGCTCCATGCAGGTCCGGCTGGACACGGTGAACCGGGTGCTGCGCGAGCAGATCACCGGCATCCGGGTCATCCGCGCCTTCGTCAAGGACGACTTCGAGCAGGACCGGTTCCGCAGGGCCAACGACGACCTGACGGACGTCGCGCTGCGTGCCGGGCGGACGATGACGCTGATGTTCCCGGTCGCGATGGCCGTCGTGAACGTCACGAGCGTGGCCGTGCTGTGGTTCGGCGCCCACCGGATCGACAGCGGCGGCATGCAGATCGGCGCGCTGACCGCGTTCATCAGCTACCTGATGCAGATCCTGATGTCGATCATGATGGCCACCTTCATGGTGATGATGGTGCCGCGCGCCGAGGTGTGCGCCGAGCGCATCGAGGAGGTGCTGGGCACCGACCCCAGCGTCATCCCGCCCGCCGAGCCGGTGCGGCTCCCGGTCCGGCGCGGTGAGCTGGAACTGCGCGCCGCGGACTTCGCGTACCCGGGCGCCGAGGCCGAGGTGCTGCGCGGCGTCGGCCTGATCGCCCGGCCCGGGGAGACCACGGCGGTGATCGGCTCCACCGGCAGCGGCAAGACGACCCTGCTCGGCCTGGTGCCGCGGCTGTTCGACGCCACCGGCGGCCAGGTGCTGATCGACGGCGTCGACGTCCGCGAACTGGACGCGGCGCACCTGGCCGAGACGGTCGCCCTGGTCCCGCAGAAGCCGTACCTGTTCTCCGGGACGGTCGCCTCCAACCTGCGCTACGGCAACCCCGAGGCCACCGACGAGGACCTCTGGCACGCCCTGGAGATCGCGCAGGCCCGGGACTTCGTGGAACGCCTCGCGGAGGAGGGCGGCGGCTCCGGACTCGACGCCCCGATCGCGCAGGGCGGCACCAACGTCTCCGGCGGCCAGCGCCAGCGCCTCGCCATCGCGCGGGCCCTGGTGCGCAAGCCGGCCATCTACCTCTTCGACGACTCCTTCTCGGCGCTGGACTACGCCACCGACGCCGCGCTGCGCCGGGCGCTGGCCCGGGAGACGGCGGACGCGACGGTCGTGATCGTCGCTCAGCGGGTCAGCACCATCCGCGACGCCGACCGGATCGTGGTCCTCGACGAGGGCCGTGTGGTGGGCACCGGCACCCACCGCGAGCTGATGGACGGCAATCCCACGTACCGGGAGATCGTGCTCTCCCAGCTCACCGAGCAGGAGGCGGCATGAGCGTCCCCGCGCCCCGGAGGGGGCCTGGACCCGCGGCGGGTCCGATGCGGTTCATGGGCGGCCAGCCCACCGAGCGGTCCCTGGACTTCAAGGGCTCCGGCAAGCGGCTGCTGGGGCTGATGCGTCCCGAACGCGCCCTGGTCATCGCCATGCTGGCCTGCACGACGCTGGGCGTCACCCTCAACGTCATCGGCCCGAGGATCCTGGGCAGGGCCACCGACCTGATCTTCGCCGGGGTGCTCGGCCGTTCGCTGCCGGCCGGCACCGACAAGGCCGGGGCGATCGAGCACCTGCGGCAGCAGGGCAGCGACGCCCTCGCCGACCTGCTGCAGTCCACCGACTTCACCCCGGGCGCCGGGATCGACTTCGACGCCGTGGGCCACGTCCTGCTGACCGCCCTCGCGGTCTACGCGGCCGCCGCGGTCTTCGCGATCGTCCAGGGCCGGCTCGCCACCACCGTCATCCAGCGCACCGTGTTCCGGCTGCGCCAGGACGTCGAGGCGAAGCTGTCCCGGCTGCCGCTGTCGTACTTCGACCGGCAGCCGCGCGGCGAGGTGCTGAGCCGGGCCACCAACGACATCGACAACATCGGCCAGACGCTCCAGCAGACGATGGGGCAGATCATCTTCGCGCTGCTGTCCATCGTGGGCGTGCTGGTGATGATGTTCTCGATCTCCTGGCTGCTGGCGCTGGTGGCACTGGTGACCGTGCCGCTGTCGGTGTTCGTCGCCACTGCGGTCGGCAAGCGGGCCCAGCCGCAGTTCGTGCGGCAGTGGGCGACCACCGGCAAGCTCAACGCCCACATCGAGGAGATGTACACCGGGCACACCCTGGTGAAGGTCTTCGGCCGCCAGGAGGAGTCGGCGGAGGCCTTCCGCGAGCAGAACGAGGCGCTCTACCAGTCGGGCTTCCGCGCACAGTTCATCTCGGGCGTCATCCAGCCCGCGATGATGTTCATCGGGAACGTCAACTACATCCTGGTCGCCGTCGTGGGCGGCCTGCGGGTGGCGAGCGGCGCGCTGTCCATCGGCGACGTTCAGGCCTTCATCCAGTACAGCCGCCAGTTCAGCCAGCCGCTGACGCAGGTGGCGAGCATGTCCAACCTGGTGCAGTCCGGGGTCGCCTCCGCCGAGCGGGTCTTCGAGCTGCTGGACGCGCAGGAGCAGAGCCCGGAGCCGAAGACGCTCTCGCTGCGCAAGGAGCAGCGCGGTGAGGTCCGGTTCGAGGACGTGGCGTTCCGCTACGAGCCGGAGAAGCCGCTCATCGAGGACCTGTCGCTGACCGTCGAGCCGGGCCACACGGTGGCCATCGTCGGCCCGACCGGCGCGGGCAAGACCACCCTGGTCAACCTGCTCATGCGCTTCTACGAGGTCACCGGCGGGCGGATCACCCTCGACGGCACCGACATCGCGTCCATGCCGCGGGAGGAACTGCGCTCCGGCATCGGCATGGTGCTGCAGGACACCTGGCTGTTCGGCGGCACGATCGCGGAGAACATCGCGTACGGAACCGAGGGAGCCACCCGCGAGCAGATCGAGGAGGCCGCGCGCGCCGCGCACGCGGACCGCTTCATCCGCACCCTCCCGGACGGCTACGACACCGTCATCGACGACGACGGCACGGGCGTCAGCGCCGGCGAGAAGCAGCTGATCACCATCGCGCGGGCGTTCCTGTCCGACCCGGTGATCCTCGTCCTCGACGAGGCCACCAGCTCGGTCGACACGCGCACCGAGGTGCTGATCCAGCGGGCCATGGCGCAGCTCAGCCACGGCCGCACCAGCTTCGTCATCGCGCACCGGCTGTCCACGATCCGCGACGCGGACGTCATCTTGGTGATGGAGAGCGGCGACATCGTCGAACAGGGCACCCACCAGGAGCTGCTGGCCAAGGACGGCGCCTACGCCCGGCTGTACGCGGCGCAGTTCGCGCAGGCGGTGGCGGAGGTCGACTGACCGCCCGCGCCGCCGCGACACGAGCCCCCGCCGGCCCGGCCGGCGGGGGCTCACGCGTCCTCAGTCCAGGTAGCCGCGCAACTGGTCGGCGAAGGCGTGGTCGCGCAGCTTGCCCAGGGTCTTGGACTCGATCTGCCGGATGCGCTCACGGGTCACGCCGAAGATCCGGCCGATCTCCTCCAGGGTGCGCGGGCGTCCGTCGGCCAGGCCGTACCGCAGCTGGACGACCTTGCGCTCGCGCTCGCCGAGGGTGGACAGCACCGCCTCCAGGTGCTCGCGCAGCAGCAGGAAGGCGGCGGACTCCACGGGCGAGGCGGCGTCGCCGTCCTCGATGAGGTCGCCGAGGGCGACGTCCTCCTCCTCGCCCACCGGGGCGTGCAGGCTCACCGGTTCCTGCGCCAGCCGCAGCACCTCGGTGACCCGCTCCGGGGGGATCTCCAGGTGGGCGCCGACCTCCTCGGTGGTGGGCTCGTAGCCGCGTTCCTGCAGCAGGCGGCGCTGGACGCGGACGACGCGGTTGATCAGCTCCACGACGTGGACCGGGACCCGGATGGTGCGGGCCTGGTCGGCCAGCGCGCGGCTCATGGCCTGGCGGATCCACCAGGTCGCGTAGGTGGAGAACTTGTAGCCGCGGGCGTAGTCGAACTTCTCCACGGCGCGGATCAACCCGAGGTTGCCCTCCTGGACCAGGTCGAGCATGGTCAGGCCGCGGCCGACGTAACGCTTGGCGACCGAGACGACCAGGCGCAGATTGGCCTCGATCAGGCGGCGTTTGGCCATCCGGCCGAGCACCACCAGCCGGTCGAGGTCGACGGCGAGCCGGGAGTCGGGGTCCGGGGTGCTGCCCAGCTTCTCCTCCGCGAAGAGGCCGGCCTCGACCCGGCGGGCGAGCTCGACCTCCTCCTCTGCGGTGAGCAGGGGTATCCGGCCGATCTCCCGCAGGTACTGGCGGAAGAGGTCGGCGGACGGGCCGGAGACCTCGTCGCCCGACCGCCGTCGTACGGGGCCCGGGTCGGGATCGGACTCGGGGCCGGGCTGGAGGTCGGACTGGAGGTCAGGGTCGGGCCCGGCCTCGGCCGCGGCCTGCGCACGCGCATGCGCTTGTCTCTCGCCGGGTTCGCCGGCCGGCTCCTCGGGGTGCACGGCCGCGTGGTTCTGCTCCGGCACGCACTCCAGCAGGTCGTCGGCCGGGAGCGCCGGGGGCGTCAGGGTCCGGATGTGCACGGGAGCGACCTCCACGGTGAGCGCAGCCACGGACTCGGAGACACGCACCGGCGGAACGGTCGCGGCGCCCTCGCCGCGGCTCGTCCGGGAGTTCGCCGTCAGCGGTACTCCGGTGGCGTCACCGTCGACACCGCTCGGTAGTCCGCGCTCCGAGGACTCTTGCACCACCCCCAGTGTGGCGTACGGCACACCGTGCCCACGAGGGTCGTGCGCCGCTTTTTTGTGACGGAGGGCAACCCCCTCGTCACGCCCGCGTCCCCGTCCGTTCCGGGGCCGGACGGCCCGGCGCGGCCCGGCTCACAGGGCTGCGGCGCCCTGCTCGCGCAGCCGCTGGCCGTACTGCTGGAGGGCCCACAGCTCGCCCTGGACGGCCGCGAGCCGAGCCTCGTCGGCACGGGGACCGAGCCGGGTGAGGGAGGCGCGGACCTCGGCGACACGACGCTCGACCGCGAGCAGGCGGACCCGGACGAGGACCTCGCCCGCGTAGATGTCGGGGGCCTTGTGCATCACGGCCTCGACGGCGAGTTCCGTCACCATGCCGCGGACCGTGTCGTCCGGCGCGACGTCCCGCACGCGGGCCAGGTAGTCGGCGTCCGCGGACTCCGCGCCGCCCGCCTCGGCGATGGCGCGGCGCACGGCGGTGTACGGCGGGGCGGTGAACTCGTCCTCCCCGTAGGCGTCGAAGGCCGGGGAGACCAGCTGCGGGTGCTGCAGGGCCAGCTTGAGCAGCTCACGCTCGACGCGGTGCGCCGGGCTGCGCAGGTCCAGCCGGGGACCGCGCGGCGCCGCCGGCCCGGCGGGGGCCGCCTGCTGCGCCGGCGGCGGGCCGCCACGGGTGCCGTGGCCGGGGCCGCCCGGGCCCGACGGGCCTTGGGACTGGCGGCGTTCGCGCTGCCAGCGGGCGAGCTGTGCGACGCGGCGCACCACGAACTGCGAGTCGAGGATGCCGAGCATGCCGGCGAGCTGCACCGCGTACTCGTGCTGGATGGCGGCGTTCTTGATGCCCGCGACGATGGGCGCGCCCGCCTCCAGTGCGGAGGCCCGGCCCTCGGCGGTGTCGAGGTTGTAGCGGGCGACGGCCGACCGCAGAGCGAAGGCGAACAGCGGCGTGCGGGTGTCCATCAGCCGCTGCACGGCCGCGTCCCCCTCGGCCAGGCGCAGTTCGCACGGGTCCATGCCGCCGGGGGTGATGGCGATGGAGGTCTCGGCGGCGAACTTCTGGTCGTCCTCGAAGGCACGCAGGGCGGCCTTCTGGCCGGCCTCGTCGCCGTCGAAGGTGAAGACCACCTCGGCGTTGGCGTTGTCCATCAGCATCCGGCGGAGGATCTTGATGTGATCGCCGCCGAAGGCGGTGCCGCAGGTCGCGATGGCGGTGGTGACGCCCGCGAGGTGGCAGGCCATGACGTCGGTGTAGCCCTCGACCACGACGGCCCGGCTGGTGCGGCCGATCTCCTTCTTGGCCAGATCGATGCCGTACAGGACCTGGGACTTCTTGTAGATCGGCGTCTCGGGGGTGTTGAGGTACTTCGGGCCCTGGTCGTCCTCGCGCAGCTTGCGCGCGCCGAAGCCGATCACCTCGCCGGTGATGTCGCGGATCGGCCAGATCAGCCGGCCGCGGAAGCGGTCGATGGCGCCGCCGCGGCGGCTCTCGCTGGCCAGCCCGGAGACGATCAGCTCGCGGTCGGTGAAGCCCCTGCCGCGCAGGAAGCGGACGAGGTGGTCCCACCCGGCCGGGGCGTAACCGACGCCGAAGTGTTCTGCGGCGGCCTGGTCGAAGCCGCGCTCGGCGAGGAACTTCCGGCCGATCTCCGCCTCGGCGCCGCCGAGCTGCTCGACGTAGAACTGCGCGGCGGCCTTGTGCGCCTCGATCAGCCGGATCCGCTCGCCCTGCTGGCGGCCCGGGGTGTAGCCGCCCTCCTCGTACCGCAGCGTGATGCCCGCCACGGCGGCGAGCCGCTCGACCGCCTCGGAGAAGGACAGGTGGTCGACCTTCATCACGAAGTCGAGGGTGTCGCCGCCCTCCTGGCAGCCGAAGCAGTGGTAGAGCCCCTTGCTGGGGCTCACGTGGAAGGACGGGGACTTCTCGTCGTGGAAGGGGCACAGGCCCTTCAGATTGCCGCCGCCCGCGTTCCTGAGCTGCAGGTACTCGGACACGACGGCGTCGATCGGGACCGCGTCCCGCACCGCCTTGACGTCCTCGTCCCTGATCCGCCCAGCCACGGAAGGATTCTACGGCGCTGCCCGCGGAAGGTCAGACCAGCTTGGCGACGAAGAGGAAGTGCGGACCGGCCGGCTCCAGCACGAACTCCTCCCCCACCGCCGTGAAGCCCTGGCCCTCCCAGAAGCCGCGCGCCGAGGTGCGGCCGTTGCACCACACCAGCTCGGCCCCGCGCTGCCGGGCCTGCTCCAGCGCGGCGCGCAGCAGCGCCGACCCGTAGCCGCGGCCGCGGACCTCGGGCGCGCTGGCCATGCCGCGGATCCGGTACTCGACCGCGGTGTCGCCGGGCAGCCGCTCCGGGAAGAGCGTGACGCACGCCACGACCTCGTCGCCGCCGTCGCCGTAGGCCGCCATGTGGAAGGCGAGCGGGTGGCCGTCCTCCAGGAAGATCGCCGAAACGCGGGGGAGCCCGGGCCGCAGCACCCTCCAGCGCAGATCGAAGATCTCCTCAACGGGTACGACGGCGGTTCTGGGCTCCATGACAGCCATGCTAGGTGACCGCTCCCGGGGTCACTCCAGGAGGGAGGCCAGCGGCACCTTGGGGTCGGCCAGCGCGTCGGGGTCGACCTGGCGGCCGCAGCGGATGAGCTTCTGGACGGTGTCGGTCACGTCCCACACATTGACGTTCATCCCGGCCAGCACCCGGCCCTCGCGCAGCCAGAAGGCGATGAACTGCCGCTTGCCCATGTCGCCCCGGGCCAGCACCTGGTCGTAGGTGCCGGGGGCGGCGTGCCCGGAGAACTCCATGCCCAGGTCGTACTGGTCGGTGAAGAAGTACGGGACCCGGTCGTACACGACGTCCCTGCCGAGCATGGCACGCGCCGCCACGGGCCCGCTGTTGAGCGCGTTCGCCCAGTGCTCGACCCGCAACCGGCCGCCCAGCAGGGGGTGTTCGGCGTTGGCGACGTCACCGGCGGCGAAGACGTCGGGGTCGGAGGTGCGCAGGGAGGCGTCCACGGCGATCCCGCCGCCGGCGGCACGGTCGGCCAGCGCGAGCCCGGAGGCCTCGGCGAGCGCGGTGCGCGGCGCGGCGCCGATCGCGGCGAGCACGTGGTGGGCGGGGTGCTCCTCGCCGTCGTCGGTGAGCACCGACATCACCATGCCGTCCTGGCCGGTGATCTCGGTGAGCCGCGCGCCGAAGTGGAAGCGCACCCCGTGCTCGCGGTGCAGGTCGGCGAAGACCTCGCCGAGCTCCGGGCCGAGGACGGAGTGCAGCGGGCACGGCTGCGGCTCGACGACCGTGACCTCGACGCCGTAGCCGCGGGCGGCGGCCGCCACCTCCAGGCCGATCCAGCCCGCCCCGGCGATGACCAGATGGCCGTTCTCGCGGCCGAGCGCGGTCAGCACGTTCTTCAGCCGCTCGGCGTGCGCGAGGCGGCGCAGGTGGTGCACCCCGGCCAGGTCGGTGCCGGGGATGTCCAGCCGGCGCGGCTCGGCGCCGGTGGTCAGCAGCAGCCGGTCGTACGGGATGGCGGTGCCGTCGCCCAGGGTGATGCGCCGGCCGGCCCGGTCCAGGCCGGTGACCGGCTGGCCGAGGTGGAGTTCGACGTCGTGCTCGGCGTACCAGGCGGCGGGATGGACGAAGACCGAGTCGCGCTCCTCGTTGCCGAGCAGGAAGCCCTTGGAGAGCGGCGGTCGCTCGTAGGGGTGGTCGCGTTCGTCCCCGATCAGTATCACGCGGCCGGTGAAGCCCTCGGAGCGCAGCGTCTCCGCCGCTTTCGCCCCGGCGAGCCCCGCCCCGACGATGACGAATGTGTGGTCTGCGTCCACCACTGTGCGCCTCCCTGGTGTCCTCGGGTGCCCGGCGGCCCTCCCTCTGGCAATTGCCAGTGATGTGAGCGTCCCGCACGGCAGGGCCGACGTGAAGAGTGCCGCGCCGACCGGGAACGGGGGCGGCACGGCGCGCGGGGGCGGACGGGGGCCCGCCGGGAGCTCACCGGGAGGCGGTGAGCCGGGCGTGCAGAGCGGTCGCGGCGGCGTCCGTGAGCGAGGCGATCTGGTCGACGACGGCCCGCTGCCGGGCCCGGTCGTCCTTGGCCGCGTCGAAGATGCCGCGGAACTGCGGGTCCAGCCCCTCCGGCGCCCTGGCCAGCAGGGCCTCGGCGAGTTCCCCGATGACCACGCGCTGCTGGGCGCGCCGCCGCTCCTGCGCCTCGCGCTGCATGACGTAACGGTCGGCGACCGCCTTCAGTACGGCGCACTCCAGCCGCTGGTCGCGCGGTACGACCAGCTGGGCGCGGTGGCGGGTGAGCCGGCCGGTGCCGTAGGCGTCGCGGGTGGCGCGCTCGGCGGCCAGGCAGAAACGGCCGATCAGCTGCGAGCTGGCGTCCTTCAGCCGGGCCTGGGCGATGGCGGAGCCGTCGTAGCCGTGCGGCCACCACTCCATGTCCAGCAGCCGGTCCAGGGCCTCGGCGAGCTCGTCCCCGGCCGCCCCGGGGGCGTAGCGGGCGGCTGCCACGGCGAAGATCTCCCGGCGCTCGGGGTCGGCGAGCAGCACCGCCGGGTCCAGGTGGCCGGCGTGCAGACCGTCCTCGACGTCGTGGACGGAGTACGCCACGTCGTCGGCCCAGTCCATGACCTGTGCCTCGAAGCACTGCACGTACGGGCGGTCGGCGGGGGCGGTGCGGCGCAGCCACTCGAAGACCGGCAGGTCGTCCTCGTACACGCCGAACTTGGGGCTGGTGGGGTCGGTGGGGTGTCCGCCGCGCGTCCACGGGTACTTCGTCGCCGCGTCCAGCGCCGCCCGGGTCAGGTTGAGGCCCACGCTGATCAGGGTGCCGTCGTCGGCGTGGGCGAAACGCTTCGGCTCCAGCCGGGTCAGGATGCGCAGGCTCTGGGCGTTGCCCTCGAAGCCGCCGCAGCCGGCCGCGACCTCGGCGAGCACCATCTCGCCGTTGTGGCCGAACGGCGGATGGCCGATGTCGTGGGCCAGGCAGGCGGTCTCCACCAGGTCCGGGTCGCAGCCGAGGGCCGCCCCGAGTTCCCGGCCGACCTGGGCGCACTCCAGGCTGTGCGTCAGCCGCGTCCGCGGGCTGCTGTTGATCGCCCGGGCGTCGTCGACCGGGTCCACCACCTGCGTCTTCCCGGCCAGCCTGCGCAGTGCCGCGGAGTGCAGCATGCGGGCCCGGTCCCGCTGGAACGAGGTGCGACCGGCCCGCTTGTCGGGCTCGGGCACGTAGCGTTCGGTGTCGGCTTCGCTGTAGGGGGCGTAGTCGGCCGCCGCGGGGTGGTTCGCGTCCATACCGCGACGGTAGCGGGCGCGACCGGATACCGGCGGCTACGCCGTGGCCGGCTGCGCCGCGGCGGCGGAACCCGCCGTGCCGGCCAGCGCCCGGTCGTAGCGGTGCAGCACCAGCGCGGCCATCGCCGGATGCGCGCCGAGCGGGGCCGCGGCGATCCACGGCGCCGCGGCGGCCGTCGCCGTCGCGAAGCGGCCCGGCGCAGCGAAGCAGGACGCCACCGCGACCCGGTCCCGGCCGCCGGCCGCCAGCCGCCGCACCGCGCCCGCGACGTCCGGCCCCGCCGACGCGTACGCGGGCACCACCGGGACGTTCCCGCCCAGCCGGGCCCGCAGCAGCGCCGCCGTCGCCTCGGTGTCCCGGGCCGACCGCGGGTCCCGGGACCCGGCGGCGGCCAGCACGATCCCGGCGCGCCGGGCGGCCCGCGGGGAGCCGGTGCGCCAGCCGGCCTCGGCCAGCCGGTCGTGCAGCGCCTCGGCCAGCAGCGGGTGCGGGCCGAGCGGCGCCGCGACCCGTCCGCGCAGGTGCGGGGCACGGGCCAGCGCCCCGGGGATGTCCCGCTTGACGTGGTGGCCGCGGGTCAGCATCAGCGGTACCAGGACGGCCTCCCCGTCCAGGGCGGCCAGGGTGTCGTCCAGCGGCGGCTCGTCGATCTCGATGTGGCCGAGCCGCACGGACAGCCCCGGGCGCAGGTCCCTGATCCGGTCCACGAGGGCGAGCGCGGTGCGCAGCGCCGCCGGGTCGCGGCTGCCGTGCGCGACGGCGACCAGGACCGGGGGGCGCGGGGCCGCGGAGCGCAGTGTCACCCGGGCGAGCCGGCTGCTGAGCTGCGTGGTGATCCGGGACATGAGCTGTGCCGTGCTGTCGAAGTGCTCCGGTCCTGGCACGCCGTGCGGTGCGGGTTCCTTGGCCGTCATGCACTGAGTGTGGCGAGCGGGGATTGCCGGGCCGTTGCACCGGCATGACGACTGGTTTCCGCCGCATCACACGTCGCACGGGCCGGTGTGAGGGCCCCGCGCACACGGGCCGCGTCAGCGGCGCTTCCAGTCGCCGCCGGCGATGGGGCGTCCCTTCTCCCGCAGGTCGCGCTCGTGGTCGGCGGCCGCCAGGTAGACCCAGGCCGGCAGCGTCCGCCCGGCGTAGGTGCGCACGTCGCGGACGACGCGTTCGTACAGGTTACCGGGCTCATCGGGGCTGTACTCCTCCAGACGGTCGAGGTCCGCGAGCACCTCCTGGTACAGGTCATCGACCGGGTGGATCACATCGCCGTGGACGCGGCCGTGGTCGTCGGCGACGGCGTACGGGTAGCCCGGGCCCTCGAAGAGCAGCGCGCCGTGCAGCACGGCGGGCGTCTCGGACGTCGTCCGGCCGCGCAGCAGCCAGGAATGGTTGATCTCGCCCGGCCGCAGGGTCCCGTACACGAAGAACGGGAGTCGGGAATGGTCGTCACGCATCATCATCATGGAACCGCAAGGACGTGCGGGACGTCGACTCGGACGTGGAACGAAGCGTGAACCGGAAGGCGCCGGAGGCGGGCGGAGGAGCCGTCCTGCCACGGCTGCGGCGGCTCGCGCGGCTGCGGCGGCTCACGGGAGTGCGACGGCTCACGCGACTCACACGGCTGCCGCGGTCCAGGCGGGGACGGCGGCGCCTGCTGTGGGGGGCCGTGGCGCTGGGCGTGCTGGCGCTGCTCCCCTCGACGTGGCTCCAGGTCACGACCGACGACCGGGTCCGCACGGTGGCGACCGCCCCCGCGGAGCCCGTCGCCGTCGTCTTCGGCGCGGGCCTGTGGAACGGTGAGCCCTCCCCCTACCTGGCCCACCGCCTCGACGCGGCCGCCGAGCTGTGGGCGGCGGGCAAGGTGCGGGCGGTCCTCGTCACCGGCGACAACAGCCGCACCGACTACGACGAGCCGAGCGCGATGCGGGACTACCTGGCGGCGCACGGCGTGCCCTCGGAAAAGGTCGTCCTCGACTACGCCGGCTTCGACACGTGGGACTCCTGCACCCGGGCCCGGCGGGTCTTCGGCGTCGACCGGGCGCTCCTGGTCAGCCAGGGCTTCCACATACGTCGGGCGCTGGCGCTGTGCGGGGCGGCCGGGATCGAGGCGTACGGGATCGGGGTCGACGAGCGGCACGACGCCACCTGGTACTACGGGGGGACCCGCGAGGTCGCGGGAGCCGTGAAGGCCGCCTTCGACGCGGCGTTCACCCCGGATCCCCGTTTCCTCGGCCCTCGTGAGCGGGGCGTCCAGCGCACCCTGGGTTGACATCCTCGCCGCCCCGAACCGGCCGCTCTGACCCGGGCTGAGGCGAACAGCGCGGATCCGTGCACACAACTGAGGTCACAGCGGGCCAAAGATTCGCTTCACCACCGGGCTGAGCCCGGTGGTGAAGCGAATAGACCCGGTAGCCCCGGACCGGGGTGCCCCTTGCGGCCGGTTGCCGTGTGCGGGTCGTCTGCGCCTGCGGCGGGCGGTGCCTCGTGGGCGGACGTCGCGCCTGCGGCGGGCGGTTCGCCCGCCCTCCTCCCCAGCCTTCGACCGGAGTAGCCCCCATCCGGCGCGATGGTGAGGGCCTGCGCCCGTGCGTGGCGGCGACCAACCGCGGCGGCTGGGGAACCGCCCGCCGCAGGCACCCGCACCCGCGGCACCGGTCGCACAGCCTCACACCCGGCACAACCCCGCGGGGAGCGCCCCGTGCGCCGGGCGTAACGCCCGCGGGCGTGGGGCGAAACACCGGCGCCGCATCGTGGACGGCATGAGCGCCAGCGGAACCGTCGACACGCACTGTCCGTACTGTGCCCTGCAGTGCGGAATGGGCCTGCGTCCAGGCAGCGGGGGCATCCCCGAGGTGGTGGAGCGGGACTTCCCCGTGAACAGGGGAGCCCTGTGCGGCAAGGGCCGCACCGCGCCCGCCGTGCTGTCCCCGACGGCACGGCTGACCGGACCGCTGGTCAGGGACCGCGCCTCCGGGCAGCTGGAGCCGGCCACCTGGGAGGACGCCCTGGACCGGGTCGCGGAAGGCCTGCTCCGGGTGCGGGCCGCCCACGGCCCCGACGCCGTCGGCGTCTTCGGCGGCGGGGGCCTGACCAACGAGAAGGCGTACGCGCTGGGCAAGTTCGCCCGCGTCGTGCTGCGGACGTCCCAGATCGACTACAACGGCCGCTTCTGCATGTCCTCCGCCGCGGCCGCCCACACCAGGGCCTTCGGCCTGGACCGGGGCCTGCCGTTCCCGCTGGCGGACATCCCGCGGACCGGCTGCGTGATCCTGGTCGGCTCGAACCTCGCCGAGACGATGCCGCCCGCGCTGCGCTACTTCACGGAGCTGAAGGAGAACGGCGGCCGCCTGATCGTCGTGGACCCGCGCCGCACGCGCACCGCCGAGCACGCCGACCTGCACCTGCAACCGCGTCCCGGCACCGACCTCGCCCTCGCGCTGGGCCTGCTGCACCTGGTGGTCGCGCAGGGCCGCGTGGACGAGGACTTCGTCGCGCGGCGCACGACCGGCTGGCCGGAGGCGCGCGCCGCGGCGATGTCGCTCTGGCCGGAGCTGGTCGAGCGGATCACGGGGGTGCCGGTGCCCAGCCTGCGTGCGGCGGTGGAGATGTTCTGCGCCGTGCCGGAGGCGATGGTGCTGACCGCGCGCGGCCCGGAGCAGCAGTCGAAGGGCACGGACACGGTGAGCGCGTGGATCAACCTGTGCCTGGCGACGGGCCGCGCGGGGCGCCCGCTGTCGGGGTACGGCTGCCTCACGGGGCAGGGCAACGGCCAGGGCGGCCGGGAACACGGCCAGAAGGCCGACCAGCTGCCCGGCTACCGCAAGCTGGACGACCCGGCGGCGCGCGCCCACCTGGCCGGGGTGTGGGGGGTCGACCCGGACGACCTGCCGGGGCCGGGGCGCAGCGCGTACGAGCTGCTGGACGCGCTGGGCCGGGACGTGAAGGGCCTGCTGCTGATGGGCTCCAACCCGGTGGTCTCCGCGCCGCGGGCGGCGCACGTCACGGAGCGCATCGCGGCGCTGGACTTCCTCGCCGTGTGCGACGTGGTGCTGTCGGAGACGGCGGCGATGGCCGACGTGGTGCTGCCGGTGACGCAGTGGGCCGAGGAGACGGGCACCACGACGAGCCTGGAAGGCAGGGTGCTGCTGCGGCGCAAGGCCCTGGACCCACCGGAGGGTGTGCGCAGCGACCTGTACGTGCTGAACCGGCTGGCCGCGCGGCTGGGCTGGGAGAAGGGCTTTCCGGCCGACCCGGAGGAGGTCTTCGAGGAGCTGCGCCGCGCGTCGGCGGGCGGGCCCGCGGACTACTCGGGGATCACCTACCGCCGGACCGAGGCGGAGGACGGGGTGTTCTGGCCGTGCCCGGACGCCCCGGCCGGGGACGCCGCCGCGCACCCGGGCACGCCCCGGCTGTTCCTCGACCGGTTCGCGACGCCGGACGGCCGGGCGAGGTTCGTGCCGGTGCTGCACCGGCCGGCGGCCGAGGAGCCGGACGGGGACTTCCCTCTGTACCTGACGACCGGCCGGGTGCTGGCGCAGTACCAGTCGGGCGCCCAGACACGTCGGGTGGCGGAGCTGAACGCGGCCGCGCCAGGGCCCTTCGTGCAGCTCCACCCGCGCCTGGCCGAGCGCATCGGCGTCGCCGAGGGCGAGCCGGTCGCCGTCACGTCGCGCCGGGGCCGCGCGGTGGCGCCGGCCCGGGTGGACCGCGCCATCCGTCCGGACACGGTCTTCATGCCCTTCCACTGGGCGGGCGAGGGCCGGGCCAACACCCTGACCAACCCGGCGCTCGACCCGACGTCCCGCATGCCGGAGTTCAAGGTGTGCGCGGTCCGCGTCGAACGGGCGGAGCCGCGGACCATCGACGTCTGATATCGCTGTTGATATACTGGCATCCCACCTGATATCAACCGGGGAGGCCGTCATGGCACGCACGGTCATCGATCTGGACGACGCGATGCTCGCCCTCGCCCAGCGGCAGCTCGGCACCAGGACGAAGCGCGAGACGATCAATCTGGCCCTGTCGATAGCGGCCGGGACGAGCGCCGACGACCGTGCCCGCGGACTGGCATGGCTCCAGGAACATGCCGAGGACGTCCTGGACTTCGACTACCTGGCGGAGCAGGAGCGCGGCGGCCGATGAGCTACCTCGCCGACACCTCGGCGGTGTGGCGCCTGTTGCGGCGGCAGATCCCCGAGCCGTGGCCCACGCATGTGGCCCGGGGGCTGGTCGCCATGTGTCCGCCGGTCGAAGCCGAGTTGATGACCGGTGTGCGCGCCGATCGGGAGTACGAGCCCTTTCTCTCCGTGCTGCGCCGGACCTTCGGCCGGTGCCCGGCGCTCGACGATCCCTGGCGCCGGATCCACGCCGTGCAGCGTGATCTGATCGCCATCGGGCACCACCGCGGACCGTCGCCCATGGACATCCTCATCGCGCTGACCGCGGAGGCCCACGGTCTGACCCTGATCCACGCCGACCAGGACTTCGCGTCGGTGGCCAAGGTCCGGCCCGGGATCGCCATGATCAGGGTCGACCGTCGGTAGCGAGGGCGCGGGGCCGGGCGAGCCGGGTCGCGGGTCCCATGGCGTGGGCCGCCGCGAGGAAGAGGGCGCCGAGGACGAGCCAGCCCGCGGTGCCGCCCGACAGGACTAGGGGCGTGAGGAGGGCCGGGCCGAGGGTGCGGGCGGCGGCGGTGCCGGCGCCGAAGAAGCCCTGGTACTGGCCCTGGCGGTCCGGTGGGGCCAGGTCGAAGGCGATCTGCCAGGAGCCCGCGGACTGCAGCATCTCCCCCGCGACCTGCAGGGCCGCGGCCGCCAGCAGCACACCCGCCGCGACGGCGGCCGAACCGCCGTACGCCGAGAGCGCGAAGACGGCGCAGGAGGCGAGCAGGAGGACACCGGAGCGGCGCACGGCGCGGCACGCGGAAGGCAGGCCGGTGACGGCGCGCGCCGCCCGCACCTGACAGAGCGTCACGGCGGCGGTGTTGAGCAGCAGCAGGGCGGCCACGATCCAGCCGGGGGCGGAAGTGTGCTCCACGACCCAGAGCGGGACGACCAGCGACAGCAGCGGCATGCGCAGCAGCAGGATCGCGTTGAGCGCGGTGACCAGGGCGTACCGGCGGTCGCGGAGCACCGCGAAGGCCGGTTCGGCAGCGGCGACGGGCGGCCGGGGCGGTACGGCGGGCAGCCGGGACAGCACGGCCGCGCAGACGAGGAATCCCGCCACGTCGACGGCGAGGACCGCGAGGTAGGCGGTGCGTGTGCCGGCGTGCAGGGCGAGCCCGCCCAGCGCGGCTCCGGCGCCCAGCCCGGCGTTGAGCGTGGACTGGAGGTATGCCAGCAGCCCGGTCCTTTTCTCGGGCCGTACCAGGGCGGCCAGCAGGGCCTGGCGGGCGGCGGCGAGCCCGCACTGGCCGACGGCGTACGCGCACACGGCGAGGAGGAAGGCCGCGAAGGAGCGGGCAGCGAGGAGGCCGGCCACCGAGGCGGCCGTGGTGAGCGCCAGCACAACGGCCGTGCCGCGCGGGCCGCGCCGGTCGGCGAGGTGGCCGAGGGGCACACCCGCGACGGAGCCGAGGCCCCAGGCGACAGTGAGGCCGAGGCCGACCTGCTCGGGCGGGAGGCCGACGATCCGGGTGAAGTAGAGCGCGGAGCAGACGAGATAGGCGCCGTCGCCGACGGAGTTGGCGAGCTGGGCGAGCGCGAGGAGTCTGGGTGGGCCGGCGGGCGGGGTGAGTCGCGCCAGGGTCATGGGTCAACCGTAGGGACCAGGTGGACTGGCGGACAGGGCCACCAAGCCGCGGGATCGGTGGGCCACTTCGGCCTCACAGCCATGCCGGCCCGACGCTGAGGGCACTGTTCCCCCCGGGAAACGACGGGGATGCGGCCGGGTAACAGCGGCACCGCAGGCTCGTGCCATGAAAATGGTGGTGGTCGGCGGCGGCTTGGCGGGGGCGCGACTCGCGCAGCGTCTGGCGCCCTCCGGCGTGGACGTCACGGTGATCGGCGAGGAGCGGCACACCCCGTACAACCGGGTGCTGCTCGCGGAGGTGCTGGCGGGCCGGTACGCGCCGGAGGTGGTCGCCCTGCCGGGTGCGCCCGGAGCGGTGGTGCGCCGGGGTGTCCGGGTGGTGCGGATCGACCGCGACGAGCGGGCCGTGGTCTGCGACGACGGCGGTGTGGTCCGGTACGACCGGCTGGTGCTGGCGACCGGCTCCAATCCGGTGCTGCCGCCGCTGCGCGGGCTGTTCGCGCGGGACAGCGGCATGGTGCCGGAGGGGGTGCACGCCTTCCGCACGATGGACGACTGCCTCGCGCTCTCGGCGGCCGTGCGTCCCGGGGCCCGCGCGGTGGTCGTCGGCGGCGGGTTGCTCGGGGTGTCGGCGGCGCGGGCGCTGGCGGCGCGCGGGGCGCAGGTGGTGGTCGCCACCCAGGGTGAGCACCTGCTGGAACGCCATCTCGACGAGGCCGCCGCGGAGTTGCTGCGCGCCCATCTGGAGGGGCTGGGCGTCGAGGTGCACACCCAGTGCCGGGTGCGCGGTCTGCTGACCCGCGACGAGGACGGGGGCGCGCAGCCCTCCCGGCAGCTGCGGCTGGTGATGGCCGCGCGTACGGGAGGCGGGCCCGCCGGGGCGCGTCCGCTGACCCTGCCCCGGGGGGCCGCTGATGACGGCCGGGCGGCGCGTCCGGTGGTCACCGCGGTCGAACTCGCCGACGGCTACCACCTCGGCGCCGACCTGGTCGTGCTGGCCTGCGGCGTCCGGCCGCGCGTCGGTCTCGCCCAGGCGGCGGGGCTGGCGGTCGCCAAGGGGGTGGTGGTGGACGACACGCTGCGCACCTCGGACCCGTCGGTCCACGCCATCGGCGACTGCGCCCAGCACGACGGCGTCGTCTACGGCCTCGCGGGCCCGGCCACCGAGCAGGCGGATGCGCTGGCCGACGTCCTGACGGCCGACCCCGCGGCGCGCTACGGCGGCACCCGCTCGCTGACCCGGCTCACCCTGGGCGGCCCGGCGACCCTGGACATCGCCTCCTTCGGCGAGACGACCCCCGCGCCGGGCGACGACGTGCTCCGTCTCGCCGACGCCACGCGCGGCGCTTACCGGAAGGTCGTCCTGCGCGGTGACCGCCTCGTCGGCGGCATCCTCCTCGGCGACCTCAGCACCGTGGGCACCCTCGCCCGCACCTGGGAGGGCGACGAGCCACTGCCCGCTCCCCCGCTCCACCTGCTCACCGACAACGGAGGGTCCTGACATGACCACGCCTACCATTGTGCTCGTCGGCCACGGGATGGTCGGACAGCGGTTCCTGGAGGCGCTGGCCGACCGGGGCCTGACCTCCCGCGCCCGGGTGGTGGTGCTCTGCGAGGAGCCCCGCCCGGCGTACGACCGCGTCCACCTCAGCTCGTACTTCGCCGGCGCGGGCCCCGAGTCGCTCTCCCTGGTGGAGGCCGGCTTCATGGCGGAGCACGGCATCGAAGTCCATCTGGGCGACCCGGCGGTCGCCGTGGACCGGCAGGCCCGGACGGTCACCGCCCGCTCCGGCCTGACCGTCGGCTACGACACCCTGGTGCTCGCCACCGGCTCGTACCCCTTCGTGCCGCCGGTCCCGGGAAAGGACGCGGGCGGCTGCTTCGTCTACCGCACGATCGAGGACCTGCTGGCGATCGAGGAGTACGCGATGACCTCGCGCACCGGCGCGGTGGTCGGCGGCGGGCTCCTCGGGCTGGAGGCGGCGGGCGCGCTCAAGGGGCTCGGACTGGACACCCACGTCGTGGAGTTCGCGCCCCGGCTGATGCCGGTGCAGGTCGACGAGGGCGGCGGGGAGGCCCTGCGGCGCACCGTCGAGGACATGGGCGTGACCGTCCACACGGGCGTGGGCACGCAGGAGATCCTCACGACCGGCGACGGCTCGGTCAGGGCCATGGCGCTGTCGGACGGCTCGTCGCTCGACGTCGACCTGGTGGTCTTCTCGGCGGGCGTACGGCCGCGCGACCAGCTCGCACGTGAGTGCGGGCTGCCGGTCGGCGAGCGCGGCGGCATCGTCGTCGACGCGACCTGCCGCACCGAGGACCCGTACGTCTATGCGATCGGCGAGTGCGCCCTGGCCTCGGACGGCCGGGTGTACGGCCTGGTGGCGCCGGGCTACGACATGGCCGAGACCGCGGCGAAGGCCATCGCCGGCGAGGAGGGCTCCTTCACCGGCGCCGACACCTCCACCAAGCTGAAGCTGCTCGGTGTGGACGTCGCCTCCTTCGGCGACGCGCACGGCGCGACCGCCGGCTGCCTCGACGTGGTCTACTCCGACTCCCGCTCCGGGGTCTACAAGAAGCTGGTCGTCTCGCGGGACGGTGTGCTGCTGGGCGGCATCCTCGTCGGCGACGCCGAGCAGTACGGCATGCTGCGCCCGCTCACCGGCTCGGTGCCGCCGGTCCCCGCGGAGCAGCTGGTGCTCCCGGCGGGCGCGGGCGCCCCCGTGGCGCTGGGCCCCTCGGCGCTGCCGGACGAGGCGGTGATCTGCTCCTGCCACAACGTCACCAAGGCCGCGATCCGCGGCGCGGTCACCGAGCACGGCTGCGCCACCGTCCCCGAGGTCAAGAAGTGCACCAAGGCCGGGACCGGCTGCGGCAGTTGCGTGAAGGTGCTGGGCCAGCTGGTCACCGCCGAGCTGGAGGCCTCGGGCGTCGAGGTCGACAAGGGGCTGTGCGGCTGCTTCGCCCACACCCGCCAGGAGCTCTACGAGATCGTGCGCGCGCTGCGGATCACCGGATTCCGCGAGCTGCTCGACCGTCACGGCCGCGACGGCGCCCGCGGCGGCGACGGCTGCGAGATCTGCAAGCCGGCCGTCGGGTCGATCATCGCCTCGCTCGCCCCCACGATCGGTGCCTCCGGCTACGTCCTGGACGGCGAGCAGGCGGCGCTGCAGGACACCAACGACCACTTCCTGGCCAACATGCAGCGCAACGGCTCGTACTCGATCGTGCCCCGTATCCCCGGCGGTGAGATCACCCCGGAGAAGCTGATCGTGATCGGCGAGGTGGCCCGCGACTTCGGCCTCTACACCAAGATCACCGGGGGCCAGCGGATCGACCTGTTCGGCGCCCGGGTCGACCAGCTCCCGGTGATCTGGGCCCGGCTGGTGGACGCCGGTTTCGAGTCCGGGCACGCGTACGGCAAGGCGCTGCGCACCGTGAAGTCCTGCGTCGGGCAGACCTGGTGCCGCTACGGCGTGCAGGACAGCGTCCGCATGGCCATCGACCTGGAGCTGCGCTACCGGGGCCTGCGCTCACCGCACAAGCTCAAGTCCGCCGTCTCCGGCTGCCAGCGCGAGTGCGCGGAGGCCCGGAGCAAGGACTTCGGCGTCATCGCCACCGTGGGCGGCTGGAACCTCTACGTCGGCGGCAACGGCGGCGCCACCCCGCGCCACGCGGACCTGCTCGCCCAGGACCTGAGCGACGCCGAGCTGGTCAGGCTGATCGACCGCTTCCTGATGTTCTACATCCGCACCGCCGACCGCCTGGAGCGCACCTCCGCCTGGCTGGAGCGGCTCGAGGGCGGGCTCGGCCACGTACGGGACGTCGTCGTCCACGACTCCCTCGGCATCTGCGCGGAGCTGGAGCGGCTGATGGCCGACCACGTCGCCCACTACCGCGACGAGTGGGCGCAGACGCTGGGCGACCCGGAGCGGCTGCGGCGCTTCGTCTCCTTCGTCAACGCGCCCGGCGTCCCCGACCCCTCCGTGCGCTTCGTCCCCGAGCGGGACCAGGTCAAGCCCGACCTCGACCTGCTCGCCGGCCCCGTGCTCCCCGTCCGCACCCTCGAAGGGACCACCACCGCATGACCGTCGAAGTCCTCCTCCCCGGCACCGCCGACTGGTTCGCCGTCTGCGAGCACGAAGCCCTGACCCCCGGCCGCGGCGTCGCCGCCCTCCTCCCCGACGGCCGGCAGGCCGCCCTCTTCACCGACCGGCACGGGCGCCTGTACGCCATCGACAACCGCGACCCGTTCACCGGCGCCTACGTCCTGTCCCGCGGCCTGACCGGCTCCACCGCCGAAGGCCGGGCCTTCGTCGCCTCCCCGCTGCTCAAGCAGCGCTTCGACCTGGAGAACGGCCGCTGCCTCGACGACGAGGCGGTCTCGGTCCCGGCCTTCCCGGTGCGGATGCGGTGACGGACGCGGCACCTGCTTGAATCGGTCCATGGCCGAGGTCGAGGTAGAGGTGCTGCGGGTGTTCGTCGGTCCCGACGGGCGGGGCGGGAACCTGCTCGGGGTGGTACGCAACGGCGCGTCCGTGCCGGGGACGGAGGCACGGCAGCGGCTGGCCGCCGAGCTCGGCTACAGCGAGACCGTGTTCGTCGACGACGCCGGGCGCGGCGTCGTCGACATCTGGACGCCGAGTGTGCGGCTGCCCTTCGCGGGTCACGCGACGGTGGGGACGGCATGGCTGCTCGGGGCCGAGGTGCTGCGGCCGCCGGCCGGCGCGGTGAAGGCCTGGGCGGAGGGCGAGTTCACCTGGGTGCGCGGGCGCGCCGAGTGGGCGTCGGGGCGTCGCACCCAGCGGTTGGGCTCGCCCGCCGAGGTGGACGCGCTGCCCGCGCCGCCGCCCGGCGAGGGCTGGCTCTACGCGTGGGCCTGGGCGGACGAGGCGGCCGGACGCGTGCGGGCGCGGGCCTTCCCGCGCCGCGGCGACGCGATCGTGGAGGACGAGGCGACGGGAGCCGCCGCCCTCGTACTCACCGCCGGACTCGGGCGCCCGCTGGATGTCCGCCAGGGCCTGGGCTCACAGATCCTGACCCGCCCCCACCCCGACGGCACCGTCGACATCGGCGGCCGGGTGGCCCTGGCCCCCTGACCGGTCGTCGATCCGGCACGACCCCAGCAACCCCCGCACGCACACCGGCCGAACCGGCCGTCGGCCCCCGCGATCACCGCCCCGGGCGCGTACACGGCCCCGGGGAGCCGGCAGCCCGGGGCGCCGAGCCCGTCCGCTCGCCGACGGCCCAACGGCCGGTGCCCGGTGGCGACGCGCGGGCGCGCTCACGAGGCCCGACGACCGACCGCCACGGCAAGGAGCAGCCGCCGGGGCCGTGGCTCCCGCCCGTCACACGGGAGGGGCGGGCCGCCGGCCGCCCGCCCCCGTCATCCGGCGCAGGGCCCAGGGCGGACCGGGCCCGCGTCGCCGTCGCAACCGCCCGCGGCGCAACGGGCCGCTGCCCCGTGATCGACGCCGCGCCCACCCGTCACCGACCCTCTGCCCTCGGCCAGGACGGCACGTCGCGCCGGCCCGGGAGGCGGATCCCGTGGCCGGCGCCCCGGATTCTCTCGCGGTACCCGGCAACGGCCGACGCGCCCTCCCGGCCGGCCGCCCGGGCCCCGTGGCCCGCGCCGGCCTCAGCCCCGTCCTCGCCCGGGGCGGGACATCGCGCCCGCTTCCCGCAATGCCCTCGCCCGACACGCAACGCCACCGTGCACACCGGCCCGCGCCGGCCGACACGGGGCGCCCTCGCCGTGGCCGCGCCTCGCGGCACCGCTTTGACCTGCGATTTTGCGGCCCCGGAGGTTCCGGATGCGGATCTTCGGTGGGGCGGTGATGCTGAGAGAAGTGCCACTACGGCGAGGAGGACAGCGATGTCCATGTTCGACAAGATCAAAGCCAAGCTGAAGGGCCACGAGAGCCAGACCCACAAGGGCATCGACAAGGGCGGCGACATGCTGGACGAGAAGACCGGCGGGAAGTACCAGCGCCAGGTCGACACCGCTCAGGACAAGCTGGGCGACGAGTTCGGCACGGGCAGCTCCGGCGAGGACCGTCCCCCGCACTCCTGACGCCGTAGGGCCGTCGCGCCCCCGTGTGGAGGGCGGCGCGGCGGCCCTACGCTGACCCGCATGGTGTGGACCGCGAACGACATCCCCGACCAGAGCGGCCGCACGGCCGTCGTCACCGGCGCGAACAGCGGTATCGGCTACTGCGCAGCCCGCGAGCTCGCCCGCAGGGGCGCCAGGGTGCTCCTCGCCTGCCGCAGCGAGACGCGCGGCAAGCAGGCGGTCGAGCGCCTGAAGGCCGAAGTGCCCGAGGCCCGCGCCGGATACCGCCACCTCGACCTGGGCGACCTGTCCTCGGTGCGCGCCTTCGCCGCCGGGTACGGCGGCACCGGGCTGGACCTGCTGCTCAACAACGCCGGCGTGATGGCCCTGCCGTACGGCACCACCGCCGACGGCTTCGAGACCCAGATGGGCGTGAACCACCTCGGCCACTTCGCCCTCACCGGACTCCTGCTGCCGCGCCTGCTGGCCACCCCGGGATCCCGCGTCGTCACCGTCTCCAGCAGCATGCACGTGGTCGCCACCATCGACCCCACGGACCTCAACAGCCGGCGCCGCTACCGCCGTTGGATCGCGTATGCCCGCTCCAAGAGCGCCAACCTGCTCTTCGTCCACGAGTTGTCCCGGCGGCTGGCGGCCGCGGGCGCCGGCACCGTCGCCACCGCGGCGCACCCCGGCTACGCGAGCACCGGGCTGCAGACCCGCGCCGCGCGCATGGAGAACCGCCGGACCCTCGAACGCGTGGTGAACCTCGGCAACCGGGTGATCGCCCAGTCCGCGGACGCCGGCGCGCTCCCGCTGCTGTACGCCGCCACGGCGCCCGGCGTGCTCCCCGACTCCTTCACCGGTCCCCGGTTCCAGGGGTGGCGCGGCTCCCCCGTCCCCTCCTGGCGTGCCCCGTGGACCCGCGACGACCGCGCCGGCGAGCTGCTGTGGGCGGCTTCCGAACAGCTCACGCGCGTCCGTTACGAGCTGCCCGCGGCGGGGTGAGCCGCCGCGTACCGGGACGCCCGTCGCCATGACGGTGAACTCCGGCGGACCGCGGCATCACCTGCGAGGGTGCGCGGCCCGTTCCGCTCGTAGAGGGGCGGAACGAAAGTGGGGGCGGCACCTTCGCACAAAGGTGCCGCCCCCGGTGAGGGTGGGAGATGGTCCTCCTGGCCGGGGTTACCGGCTGTCGCTGCCCTTGCTCAGCGCCGCGGCCCGGCCCGCCTCCAGGCGGGCGACGGGGATGCGGAACGGGGAGCAGGAGACGTAGTCCAGGCCCACCTCGTGGAAGAAGTGGACGGACTCGGGGTCGCCGCCGTGCTCGCCGCAGACGCCGAGCTTGAGGTCGGGCCGGGTGGCGCGGCCGGCCGCGGCGGCGGAGCGGACGAGGGCGCCGACGCCGTCCTTGTCGATGGTCTCGAACGGGGAGACGCCGAAGATGCCCTTCTCCAGGTAGGCGGTGAAGAAGCTGGCCTCGACGTCGTCGCGGCTGAAGCCCCAGACCGTCTGGGTCAGGTCGTTGGTGCCGAAGGAGAAGAACTCGGCGGCCTCGGCGATCTGAGCGGCGGTCAGGGCGGCGCGGGGCAGCTCGATCATCGTGCCCAGGGTGAGCCCCAGCTCGGTGCCGGTGGCGGCCTCGACCTCGGCGATCACGGCCCCGGCCTCCTCGCGCACGATCTCCAGCTCCTGGACCGTGCCCACCAGCGGGATCATGATCTCGGGGCGGGGGTCGCCCTTGGCGTTCTTGCGCTCCGCGGCGGCCTCGGCGATGGCCCGCACCTGCATGGCGAACAGGCCGGGGATGACCAGGCCGAGACGGACACCCCGCAGGCCGAGCATCGGGTTCTGCTCGTGCAGCTTGTGGACGGCCTGGAGCAGGCGCAGGTCGTTCTCGTTGGCGTCCTTGCGGGACTCGGCGAGCGCGACGCGCACCGACAGCTCGGTGATGTCGGGCAGGAACTCGTGCAGCGGCGGGTCCAGCAGGCGCACGGTCACCGGCAGCCCGTCCATCGCCTCGAAGAGCTCCACGAAGTCGGCCCTCTGCAGCGGCAGCAGCGCGGACAGCGCCTTGTCGCGCTCGGAGTCGGTGTGGGCGAGGATCAGCCGCTCCACCAGCTCGCGGCGCTCGCCGAGGAACATGTGCTCGGTGCGGCACAGGCCGATGCCCTGGGCGCCGAAGCGGCGGGCGCGCGAGGCGTCCTCGGCGTTGTCGGCGTTGGCGCGCACCCGCAGCCGGCGGACCCGGTCGGCATACGCCATGATCCGGTGCACGGCCCGCACCAGCTCGTCGGCGTCGTCGGCGCCGGCGTGCATGCGGCCCTCGAAGTACTCCACGACCGGGGACGGGACGACCGGCACCTTGCCCAGGTAGACCTTGCCGGAGGAGCCGTCGATGGAGATGACGTCGCCCTCCTCGACCACGACCCCGCCGGGGGCCGTCATCCGGCGGCGCTTGGTGTCGACCTCGAGCTCCTCGGCGCCGCACACACAGGTCTTGCCCATGCCGCGGGCGACGACGGCCGCGTGCGAGGTCTTGCCGCCGCGCGAGGTGAGGATGCCCTCTGCGGCGATCATGCCGTTGAGGTCGTCGGGGTTGGTCTCGCGGCGGATGAGGATGACCTTCTCGCCGGAGCGCGACCACTTCACGGCGGTGTACGAGTCGAAGACGGCCTTGCCGACCGCCGCGCCCGGCGAGGCGGCGATGCCCCAGCCGATCCGCTCGGCCTTCGCCTTCTCGTCGAAACGGGGGAACATCAGTTGCGCCAGCTGCGCACCGTTGACCCGCTGCAGCGCCTCGGCCTCGTCGATCAGGCCCTGGTCGACCAGCTGGGTGGCGATACGAAAGGCGGCGGCGGCGGTGCGCTTGCCGACACGGGTCTGCAGCATCCACAGTTTGCCGCGCTCGATGGTGAACTCGATGTCGCACAGGTCCTTGTAGTGCGTCTCGAGGGTCTCCATGATCTGCATCAGCTGGTCGTAGGAGGCCTTGTCCAGCTGCTCCAGCTCGGCGAGCGGCACGGTGTTGCGGATGCCCGCCACGACGTCCTCGCCCTGCGCGTTGCTCAGGTAGTCGCCGTACACGCCCTGGTGGCCGGTGGCCGGGTCGCGGGTGAAGGCGACGCCGGTGCCGGAGTCGGAGCCGAGGTTGCCGAAGACCATGGAGCAGACGTTCACAGCCGTGCCGAGGTCGCCCGGGATGCGCTCCTGGCGGCGGTAGAGCTTGGCGCGCTCGCCGTTCCACGAGTCGAAGACGGCGCGGACGGCCAGGTCCATCTGCTCCCGCGGGTCCTGCGGGAAGTCCCGCCCGGTCTCCTTGGCGACGACGGCCTTGAACTGATCGACCAGGCCCTGCAGATCGGCCGCGTCCAGGTCGAGGTCATCGTGGGTGCCCTTGGCCCGCTTGGCGTCCTCCAGCGCGTCCTCGAAGAGTTCGCCGTCGACGCCCAGCACGGTCTTGCCGAACATCTGGATGAGGCGCCGGTAGGAGTCCCATGCGAAGCGCTCGTTGCCGGCCTGCGCGGCCAGGCCCGCGACCGAGGCGTCGGACAGGCCGATGTTGAGGACGGTGTCCATCATGCCCGGCATGCTGAACTTCGCCCCCGACCGGACGGAGACGAGCAGCGGGTCGTCCGCCTGGCCGAGCTTCTTGCCCATCTTCCGCTCGAGCGCCTCGAGGTGCGCACTCACCTCGTCGCGCAGCGCCGCGGGTTCGGCGCCCGACTCCAGGTAGACCTTGCACGCCTCGGTGGTGATCGTGAAGCCCGGGGGGACGGGCAGACCGAGGTTGGTCATCTCGGCGAGGTTCGCACCCTTGCCGCCGAGCAGGTCCTTGAGGTCCTTGTTGCCCTCAGTGAAGTCGTAGACGAACTTCTGGATTACTTGTTCTTCCGACACGGGACTCGCTCCTCGCGGCCGGGATGCCCTGACGGCGGGGAGCGTACCCATCTCGAAGGCGCTGCAGTACGTCAATCACCAGGTCACACGGGCGTAACCACCCATCCGCCGAGAGATCGAAAGTCGTGGCGTCCTTCCGGGTGAACGATGGGTGTGTTCAACCGTCGAACACATGCTCTCGCCACGTGATCGGCACACTCGGAGTCGGTCACTCCACGTGACGGATGACTTGAGCATGTGGCCACGACAACCTTGGCACCCAGTGCCACTCATTGGAGAGGTGTGGTGACACTCCCACCGCTCATTTGAGCGATACCCCTATCAGGCGTGGCGAGAATCACTCGGCCTCCCCGCCTTTTGTCTTACAGTCCGGACCTCCCCATGGACCGGAGAAACCTCCTCAGCCGCCCGAAGTGTCCAGCTCGGCATCGGCGCCGACGACCACCGAGCAGTCGTACGGGTCCTCCAGCCAGCGGTCCGGGAGCACCACGCGCTTGCTCCCGGCCGTCCGACCGCGCGGGCCTTCGGCGCCATCCGGCCATTCCTGGTCCAGGTCGAGGTCGGCGAGGTGGGCGTCGAGCTCGGCGAGGGAGGAGGTCATCGCCAGCTTGCGGCGCATCTCCGAGCCGACCGAGAAGCCCTTGGTGTACCAGGCGACGTGCTTGCGGAAGTCGATGACGCCGCGCTCCTCGTCGCCCAGCCACTCCCCCAGCAGCTCGGCGTGGCGCCGCATGACGCCGGCGACCTCGCGCAGCGACGGTGCGGCCGGGGCGCCGCCGCCCTCGAAGGCGGCCACGAGGTCGCCGAAGAGCCAGGGGCGGCCGAGGCAGCCGCGCCCGACGACGACGCCGTCGCAGCCGGTCTCCCGCATCATCCGGACCGCGTCCCGGGCGCTCCAGATGTCGCCGTTGCCCAGCACCGGGATCTCCGGGACGTGCTCCTTGAGGCGGGCGATCGCCTCCCAGTCGGCCGTCCCGCCGTAGTGCTGGGCGGCGGTCCTGCCGTGCAGCGCGACGGCGGTGACGCCCTCCTCGACGGCGATCCGGCCGGCGTCCAGATAGGTGGTGTGGTCGTCGTCGATGCCCTTGCGCATCTTGATCGTGACCGGCAGGTCGCCCGCGTTGCCGACCGCCTCGCGCAGGATCGAGCGGAGCAGGTTGCGCTTGTAGGGCAGGGCCGAGCCGCCGCCCCGGCGGGTCACCTTGGGGACCGGGCAGCCGAAGTTCAGGTCGATGTGGTCGGCGAGGTCCTCGTCGACGATCATCCGGACCGCCTTGCCGACGGTCACCGGGTCGACCCCGTACAGCTGGATCGAGCGCGGCTTCTCGGTGCCGTCGAAGTGGATCAGCTGCATGGTCTTGTCGTTGCGCTCGACCAGGGCCCGGGTAGTGATCATCTCAGAGACGAAGAGCCCCTTGCCGCCGGAGAACTCGCGGCACAGCGTGCGGAACGGCGCGTTGGTGATCCCGGCCATCGGTGCCAGCACCACCGGGGGCCACACGGTGTGCGGGCCGATGCGGAGTGCGGGAGCGGTGGCGTCAGCAGTCATGCGGACCATTCTCCCGTATCACCCGGGAGGGATTGGGTGTAGCGTGAAATGGTTACACACATACAATCAATCCGCCCGATCACAGCGATCACGGAGACGGGAACGGCCGATGCCGGAGCTGAGCCGGGGCAGACGTCTGCTGGTGCTGGCGATCTGCTGCATGAGTCTGCTGATCGTCAGCCTCGACAACACCATCCTCAACGTCGCGCTGCCCGCCATGCGCCGGGACCTGCACACCTCCATCTCCGGGCTGCAGTGGACGATCGACGCCTACACGCTCGTGCTGGCCTCGCTGCTCATGCTCTCCGGCTCCACAGCCGACCGGATCGGCCGCCGCCGGATCTTCCGCACCGGGCTGGTGATCTTCACCGTCGCGTCCGGTCTGTGCAGCATCGCCCCCAGCCTGGAATGGCTGGTGGTCTTCCGCATGCTGCAGGCGGTCGGCGGCTCGATGCTCAACCCCGTCGCGATGTCGATCATCACCAACGTCTTCACAGATCCGCGCGAGCGCGCGCGGGCGATCGGGGCGTGGGGCGGTGTCGTGGGCATCAGCATGGCCGCCGGTCCGATCATCGGCGGCGCGCTCGTGGAGTCGGTCGGCTGGCGCTCGGTGTTCTGGCTCAACCTGCCCATCGGCCTGCTCGCCCTGGTGCTCACCACACTGTACGTGCCCGAGTCCCGGGCCCCCCGGCCGCGCCGGATCGACCCGGTCGGTCAACTGCTGGTCATCGCGCTGCTCGGCTCACTGACGTACGCCATCATCGAGGCGCCCGCGGCGGGCTGGGGCTCCCCGGTCATCGTCGGCTGCCTG
The DNA here is from genome assembly GCF_965342435.1 of Actinacidiphila sp. bgisy160. Classification (GTDB taxonomy): domain Bacteria; phylum Actinomycetota; class Actinomycetes; order Streptomycetales; family Streptomycetaceae; genus Actinacidiphila. Next base: position 49,550 of record NZ_CBDRCM010000045.1, read on the forward strand.
GTGCTCGCCGCGTGCTCCGCGGTGGGCCTGGTCCCCTACGAGCGGCGGCGCAGGGAACCGCTGATCGACCCGCGCTTCTTCCGCAGCGCGCCGTTCAGCGGGGCGACGGTGATAGCGGTCAGCGCCTTCGCGGCCCTCGCCGGTTTCCTCTTCCTCAACACCCTGTACCTCCAGGACGTTCGCGGGATGTCGGCCCTGGACGCCGGTCTGCACCTGCTGCCGATGGCGGCCATGGCCCTGGTCTGCGCCCCGTTGTCCGGCCGCATGGTCGGCAGCCGTGGCCCGCGGCTGCCGCTGCTGCTGGCGGGTGTGGCCACCACGGCGAGCGGCGTGATGTTCGCCGCGCTGGACGCGACCGCCTCGGACGCGAAGCTGTTCACCGCGTACGTCCTGTTCGGCGTCGGCTTCGGCTTCGTCAACGCGCCGATCACCAACACCGCCGTCTCCGGTATGCCGCGGACCCAGGCCGGGGTCGCCGCGGCGGTGGCCTCGACCAGCCGGCAGGTCGGGCAGTCCCTGGGCGTGGCCGTCATGGGCGCCGCGCTCGCCGCCGGACTCGACCTCACCGCGTGGTGGATCATCACCGGCTGCGGAGTGGCGATCCTGGCGCTGGGGGCCCTGACCTCGGGCCACTGGGCGGCGGGCACCGCGGAACGCGCCGCGAAGCGGCTCGGCGCGGACGCCGCCCGGGAGCCGGTGGGTGCCCGGTGAACGAGGCCACGGCCACCCGGGTATGGCGCGGCCTGCGGACGCTCGTCCTCGAGCGCAACGAACGCCGCCGCGAGGTGGCCGACGCCCTCGGCATGAGCTTCTTCCGGGTCAAGGCGCTGCGCCGGATCGCGGCGGCCCCCGTGACCCCGGGCGACCTCGCCGCCGACCTCATCACGGACCGCCCGTATGTCACACTCGTCGTCGACGACCTCGCCCGGCGGGGGCTGGTGGAACGCACGCCGCACCCGCGCGACCGGCGCCGCAAGCTCCTGAGCGTCACACCCGCCGGGGCCGCGGCGGCGCGGGAGGCCGACCGCATCCTGGGCGCTCCCCCGCCGGGCCTGGTGGAGCTGGACGCGGAGGAACTCGCGGCGCTGGACCGGGTGGTGACCAAGCTGCTCGGATCGGCCCAGGGGTGAGCCGGGGAAAACCGGGGGCCGTTGTCGGTGCCCGGCGCTACCGTCACTGACATGACGACGCAGATCACCGAGCCCCGCGACGCCCGTTCCCGGGCAGCGCTGACGGAGCTGACCGCGCGCGGCATACGGCCCAGGTACCTGTTCTTCTGGGGCCACCGGCCGCAGCGCGACGGCAGCGTGGGCGCGGGCTGCCTGAGCCAGTGGTGGCCCTCGGAGTTCACCGTCGACGGCATCGGCTACGCCACCGCCGAACACTGGATGATGGCCGGCAAGGCCCGCCTCTTCGGCGACGACCGGGCCCTCGCCGCGATCCTCGACGCCCCGCACCCGAACGCCGCGAAGAAGCTGGGCCGCCAGGTCCGCGGCTTCGACAACGCCACCTGGGAGCGGCACCGCGAGGAACTCGTCGTCGAGGGCAACGTCGCCAAGTTCGGCCAGGACCCGGCGCTGCGCGACTACCTGCTGGGCACCGGCTCACGCGTGCTGGTCGAGGCCAGCCCGGTGGACCGCGTATGGGGCATCGGCCTGGCCGCCGACGACGAGGGCGCCGCCGACCCCCTGCGGTGGCGCGGCCTGAACCTGCTGGGCTTCGCCCTCATGGAGGCGCGGCAGCAGCTCCTCACACCGGCATCGGCATAGCGCTCGGCGCGGACCCGGCCATCTCGTACGCGTACAGCCGTTCCAGCCGTTCGCGGGTGGCAGCGTCCGCCGGGCAGTAGGTGACCAGCCGCGGACCCTGGCTGGGGCCGAGCCACAGGTGCGTGAAGTGGAAGGTCAGCAGACCGACCCGGGGGTTGAGGAAGCGCTTGGTGCGGTTCTCCGGTTCCTGCACCTCATGACGCTCCCACAGCTCGCGGAACTCCGGTGAGGCCTGCTCCAGCCGCTTGACCAGGGACTTCCACGCGGGCTCCGCGAGGTGCTCGGCCATCGCCGCACGGTACTTGGCGACCAGCTGCCGGCTGGTGTCGTGCCAGTCGGGCAGGCCCTCGCGCCAGGCCGGGTCGGTGAAGACCAGCCACATGATGTTGCGGTCCTCGAAGGGGAGGCTGTCGAGGTCGCTGATGAGCCGCGCGTAGGTGCGGTTGTGCGCGATGACGTCGGTGCGGCTGTTGAGGACCGCGGCCGGCAGCGGCTCCAGCTTCGCCAGCATCTCCCGGATCTGGTCGGACATCCCCGGGCACTGGGCGCGCGGGTTGGGGTCCTGCACCCCGGCGAGCAGGAAGAGGTGGGTGCGCTCGTTCGGGTCCAGCATCAGGGCCCTGGCGATGGAGTCGGCCACCTGGGCGGAGATCCGGATCTCGCGGGCCTGCTCGAGCCACGTGTACCAGGTCACCCCGACCGCGGCGAGCTGTGCCACCTCCTCACGGCGCAGCCCGGGAGTGCGGCGTCGGCGGCCGGGCGGGAGTCCGACCTGCTCGGGGGAGATCCGTTCACGGCGGCTGCGGAGGAAGGAAGCGAGTTCGCTCCGCGCGGCGGCGCTGGGAGACGTCATACCTCCAGGGTGCCTGACACCCCAGACCATTGCCAGGTGGTCGCGATACCTGGATAAACGCTCTCTGGTACCCCCCTGGGAACAAGGTCATCGTGGCATACGTGACCGATCGCATCGAAACCTCCGTATCCACCGGCCTCCGTTCCCGCGCCGAGGTACGACCCCACGTCATCCAGGTGGACGCCACCGGCCCGGCACCGGCCGCGAGAACCGCGCCACCGGCCGCGGGGGCGCCGCCCGGCCCCGCCGCGCCGGCGCTCAGCCCGCTGGGACTGTTCACCGTGCTGCTGGGCGCGGCGCTGCCGCTCATCGACTTCTTCATCGTCAACGTCGCCCTGCCCGCCATCGAGACCGACCTGCACGCCGGGGTCGCCGTGCTGGAGCTCGTCGTGGCCGGTTACGGCGTGGCGTACGCCGTGCTGCTGGTGCTCGGCGGCCGGCTCGGCGACTCCTTCGGCCGCCGCCGGCTCTTCCTCGCCGGCATGGCGGCCTTCGGCCTGACCTCGCTCGCCTGCGGCCTGGCGCCGGACGCGTGGGTGCTGGTGGGCGCCCGCGTCGCGCAGGGCGCGGCGGCCGCGCTGATGCTGCCCCAGGTGCTGGCCACCATCCACTCCGCGACCGCCGGTCACCGCAGGGCCAGGGCGCTGAGCCTGTATGGCGCGACCGCCGGCCTGTCCATGGTCGCGGGCCAGATCCTCGGCGGCGTCCTGGTCGCCGCGGACATCGCGGGCACCGGCTGGCGCGCGGTGTTCCTGGTCAACGTGCCGGTCGCGGCGGCCGGTCTGCTGCTCGCGCTGCGCTCGGTGCCGGAGACTCGTTCCGACCGTCCCGCGCCGGTCGACCGGCCGGGCACCTTGCTGCTGGCGGTGTCGCTGGTGACCCTGCTGGCGCCGCTGACCGAGGGCCGGGCGGCCGGCTGGCCGGCGTGGACGTGGGTGTCGCTGGCGATCTTCCCGTTCGCGGCCCTGGCGTTCTTCCTGGTCGAGCGGCGGGCCGACCGGGCCGGGCGGATCCCGCTGGTGCCGCCGAGCCTGTTCGTGCTCACCGGGATGCGGCGGGCGCTGCCGCTGATGGTGCCGTTCTCCATCGGCTTCGGCGGTTTCATGTTCGTGATCGCCGTCGCCCTGCAACAGGGCCTGCGCTACGGGCCGGTGGAGGCGGGCGCCACGCTCGTGCCGATGGCCGTGGCGTTCTTCCTGGCCTCGCTGGCCGGACCGCGCCTGGTGGGCCGCTACGGCGGGCGCGTGGTCACGGCGGGCGGCGTCCTGCAGGGCGTCGGCGTCGCGGTGCTGGCGCTGACCGTGGCCCGCAGCTGGGGACCGGGGATGACGGCCTGGGCCCTGCTGCCGGGTGTGGCGATCGCGGGCCTCGGTCAGGGACTGCAGCTGCCGGTGCTGTTCCGGCTGGTGCTCGCGGACGTCCCGGCCGAGCGGGCCGGGGTGGGCAGCGGGGTCATGGTCACCACCCAGCAGTCGGCGCTGGCTCTGGGCGTGGCCACCCTCGGAACACTCTTCCTCGCCCTGGCCCCCTCGCACGGGACGCGGGAGGCACTGGTCACGGTGCTGGTCGTGCAGCTCGCGGCGGTGGTCGTGACGGCGCTGGCCAGCCTGCGGCTGCCGCGCCAGGTGGCCTGAGGAGCCGCCGGGCCGGGTCCGGGACCCTGGTCCGGCCCGTGGAGACGGAGCCGGGAGTGACACGTGTGCTGACAGATATTGAAATCTGTCAGCACATGTGCCATTGTTGCCGGCATCCCCGCACGACCTCCTGATGCGACCAAGGAGTCCCCTTTGCAGAACCGCACCCTCGGTTCCTCCGGCCCCACCGTCTCCGCCCTCGGCCTCGGCGCCATGGGCATGTCCGCCCTCTACGGCGACGCCGACCGCGGCGAGTCGATCGCCACCGTCCACGCCGCCCTCGACGCCGGCGTGACGCTGATCGACACCGGCGACTTCTACGGCATGGGCCACAACGAGCTGCTCGTCGGCCAGGCCCTGCGCACGGCCTCCCCGGCCGACCGCGAGAAGGCACTGGTCAGCGTCAAGTTCGGCGCCCTGCGCGGGCCCGGCGGCGAGTGGCTGGGCCTCGACGGCCGCCCGGCCGCCGTGAAGAACTTCGCCGCGTACTCCCTGCAGCGCCTGGGCGCGGACCACATCGACGTCTACCGCATCGCCCGGGTCGACCCGGACGTCCCGATCGAGGAGACCGTCGGCGCCATCGCCGAGCTCGTCGAGGCCGGCTACGTACGGCACATCGGCCTGTCCGAGGTCGGCGCCGCCACCCTGCGCCGGGCCGCCGCCGTGGCCCCGATCAGCGACCTGCAGATCGAGTACTCGCTGATCTCCCGCGGCATCGAGGACGAGATCCTGCCCACCGCCCGCGAACTGGGCATCGGCGTCACGGCGTACGGTGTGCTGTCCCGCGGTCTGATCAGCGGCCACTTCACCCGCGACCGGCAGCTGGCCGGCAACGACTTCCGCGCCATGAGCCCCCGTTTCCAGGGCGAGAACCTGGAGCACAACCTCGGGCTGGTCGAGGCGCTGCGCAAGATCGCGGAGCAGAAGGGCGTCACGGTCGCCCAGACCGCCATCGCCTGGGTGCTGTCCCGGGGCGAGGACATCGTCCCGCTGGTGGGCGCCCGCACCCGCGAGCGGCTGGCCGAGGCGCTGGGCGCGCTGGACGTGACCCTGGACGCGGACGACCTGGCGGCGATCGAGACCGCCGTCCCGGCCGGCGCGGCCGCCGGCGAGCGCTACCCGCAGTCGCAGATGGCCCACCTGGACAGTGAGCACCGGCACTGACGGGCACCCGCCCGGCCCTGGGAGAATGGCGACCATGCCACCCGAGACGCTGACCGCCGAACGCATCCTCGAGACCACGGAAGAGGTGCTGCGCCGTTACGGCCCGGCCAAGGCCACCGTGGTCGACGTGGCCCGTGCCCTCGGCGTCAGCCACGGCAGCGTCTACCGGCACTTCCGCACCAAGGCCGCGCTGCGCGAGGCCGTCACCCAGCGGTGGCTCGACCAGGCCCACGCGGAGCTGTCGGCGATAGCGGAGGACGGCGGGCGGCCGGCCCAGGCGCGGCTGCGCGCCTGGCTGGAGGCCCTGTTCGCGGCCAAGCGGCGCAAGGCGGGCGGCGACCCCGAGCTGTTCGCCACCTACATGGCGCTGACCGAGGAGCACAGCTCCGTGGTCGCCGGTCACGTCGCGGTCATGGTCGGGCTCCTCACCCGGATCATCCGGGACGGCGTGGCCGGCGGGGAGTTCGCCGCCGGCGACCCCGGGGCCGCCGCACAGGCGGTGTGGGACGCCACCGCCCGCTTCCACGACCCGGCGTACGCCGGGTCGTGGTTCAGCCCGGGCGTCGACGCCGCGTACTCCGCGGTCAACGACCTGATCCTGCGCGGCCTGAGGCCCTGAGCCCCGGCCGCCCGGGCCCCGCGGACGCGCGAAAGGCGCCCGGCCACCCCGAGGGGGGTGACCGGGCGCCTTTCGCATGCGTCCGGGTCCGGGCCTAGCAGCCGAGCAGCCGGCCGCCGAGGTAGGCCTCGACCTGGTCCAGCGAGACGCGCTCCTGCTTCATGGTGTCGCGCTCGCGCACGGTGACCGCGTTGTCCTCGAGGGTGTCGAAGTCGACCGTCACGCAGAACGGGGTGCCGATCTCGTCCTGACGGCGGTAGCGGCGGCCGATGGCGCCGGCGTCGTCGAACTCGATGTTCCAGTGGCGCCGCAGGTCGGCCGCGAGGCCCTTCGCCTTGGGCGAGAGCTGCGGGTTGCGCGACAGCGGCAGGACGGCGACCTTGACCGGCGCCAGGCGCGGGTCGAGGCGCATGACGGTGCGCTTCTCCATCACGCCCTTGGCGTTGGGGGCCTCGTCCTCGTTGTACGCGTCGAGCATGAAGGCGAGCATGGCGCGGTTGAGACCCGCCGCGGGCTCGATGACGTACGGGAAGTAGCGCTCACCGGCCTCCTGGTCGAAGTACGACAGGTCCTGGCCGCTGGCCTGGCTGTGCGCCTTGAGGTCGTAGTCCGTGCGGTTGGCGATGCCCTCGAGCTCGGAGAACTCGGTGCCGCCGAAGTTGAAGCGGTACTCGATGTCGACGGTGCGCTTCGAGTAGTGGGACAGCTTCTCCTTGGCGTGCTCGTACCAGCGCATGTTCTCCTCGCGCATGCCGAGGCCCCGGTACCAGTCCCAGCGCTGCTGCATCCAGTACTCGTGCCAGGTCTCGTCCTCGCCCGGCTTGACGAAGAACTCCATCTCCATCTGCTCGAACTCACGGGTCCGGAAGATGAAGTTGCCGGGCGTGATCTCGTTGCGGAAGGACTTGCCGGTCTGGGCGATGCCGAACGGCGGCTTGCGGCGCGAGGTGGTCTGCACCAGCGAGAAGTTGGTGAAGATGCCCTGCGCGGTCTCCGGACGCAGGTACGCGACCGAGCCGGAGTCCTGGGTCGGGCCCAGGTGGGTGGCGAGGAGGCCGGAGAACTGCTTGGGCTCGGTGAAGGTGCCCTTGTTGCCGCAGTTGGGGCAGTTGAGGTCCGACAGGCCGTTGGCGGGCAGGTGGCCGTGCTTGGCCTCGTACGCCTCCTCCAGGTGGTCGGCGCGGTAACGCTTGTGACAGGAGGTGCACTCGGTGAGCGGATCGGTGAACGTGGCGACGTGACCCGAGGCCTCCCAGACCTCACGGGCCAGGATCACCGAGGAGTCGAGGCCGACCACGTCCTCCCGGGAGGTGACCATCGCGCGCCACCACTGGCGCTTGATGTTCTCCTTCAGTTCGACGCCCAGCGGCCCATAGTCCCAGGCGGCGCGCTGACCGCCGTAGATCTCGCTGCAGGGGAAAACGAAGCCACGGCGCTTGCTCAGGCTGACGATGGTGTCGATCTTGTCGGCGGCCACGGTGCTCTCTTCAGACGACGAAGCGGTCGGTGAGGTCCGCCGGGTCGCGTGCGGTCCGGCGAATACCTCAGATTACCGGCGGGTGCGGGGGCTGTATCAAATCGGTTCCACAGTGCGGGGGCGGCGGGTCCGGCCACTAAGCCAATTGACAATCGTTTCCAGTTTTGTTGAAAATGGGTGTCATGAACATAGGTCGTGCTCTGGTCCCCCTCACCGCCGTCGCCGGGCTGGTCGCCCTCTGCGCCTGTTCCACCGCCGGCGCGAGCGGGAACGACGGCAGGCTCAAGGTCACCGCCTCCTTCTATCCGATGCAGTTCCTGGCCGAGCAGATCGGCGGCGGGCACGTCGACGTGACCGGACTGACCAAACCCGGGACCGAGCCCCACGACCTGGAGCTCACCCCCCGGCAGACCGGCGAGCTGGGCGAGTCCGACGTCATCGTCTACCTCAAGGGCCTGCAGCCCGCGGTCGACGACGCGATAGCCCAGTCCGGCGTGGCGAACACCGTCGACGCCGCGGCGCTGACCACCCTGGAGGACCACGGCACCGAGGTCGACGGCCAGCACCACACCACCGGGGACAACCACACCGGGCACGAGGACGAGGTGGGGTCCCCCATGCCGGAGGCCCGGGGAGCGTCCGCCGACCCGCACATCTGGCTCGACCCGGTCCGCTACGCCGAGGTCGCCGAGGGTGTCGGCAAGGCCCTCGCCAAGGCCGACCCCGGCCACGAGGCGACCTACGAGAAGAACACCGCCGCGCTGGTGAAGAAGCTCGACGCGCTGAACACCGACTTCGAGGACGGGCTGAAGAACCGCACCTCGGACACCTTCATCACCACCCACGCCGCCTTCGGCTACCTCGCCGAGCGCTACGGGTTGGTCGAGGAGGCGGTCAACGGCATCGACCCGGAGTCCGAGCCCAGCGCCGCCCGGATGAAGACGCTGCACACCCTCGCCAAGGACAAGGGAGTCAGCACCGTATTCTTCGAGACGCTCGCCAGCGACCGGACCGCCAGGACCCTCGCGGGCGACCTCGGCCTGAAGACCGCGGTGCTCGACCCGATCGAGGGCATCACGGACAAGTCCGCGGGCCGCGACTACTTCGAGGTCCAGCACGGCAACCTTCAGGCCCTGCGCGCGGCGCTCGGCGCGAAGTGAGGCCACGATGACGGAGCCAGGTACGGAGGCTGGAATGGACACGGTCATATCGATGCGGGGCGCGACCGCCTCGCTCGGCTCACGGCCGGTGCTGCGCGGCGTCGACCTGACCGTGCGGCGCGGAGAGGTCGTCGCGCTGCTCGGCGCCAACGGCTCGGGCAAGTCCACCGCGATCCGCGCCGTGGTCGGCCAGGTGCCGCTCACCTCGGGCGGACTGGAGCTGTTCGGCACCCCGCTGAACCGGTTCCGCGACTGGTCCCGCATCGGCTACGTGCCGCAGCGCACCACGGCGGCCTCCGGCGTCCCCGCCACCGTGCGCGAGGTCGTCTCCGCCGGGCGGCTGGCCCGTACGAGGCTGGGCCCGCCCCGCAAGGCGGACCGCCGGGCCGTGGAACGCGCCCTGGAACTGGTCGGGATGGCCGACCGGGCCGGCGACCCGGTCGAGGCGCTCTCCGGCGGCCAGCACCAGCGGGTGCTCATCGCCCGCGCGCTGTCCGTCGAGCCCGAACTGCTGATCATGGACGAGCCGATGGCCGGCGTCGACCTCGCCAGCCAGGAGGTGCTCGCCGGGACGCTGCGCGAACAGGTCTCCGTGGGCACCACGGTGCTGCTGGTCCTGCACGAACTCGGGCCGCTGGAGCCGCTGATCGACCGCGCGGTGGTGCTGCGCGACGGCTGCGTCGTCCACGACGGACCCCCGCCGAAGGCCCAGGGGCAGCACGCGCTGCCCGGCCACGACCATGTCCACCCGCACGCCGGTCACACGGCCGAGCCGATCCGGACGGGGCTGTTCTGATGGAGCTGTTCTCCTACGCCTTCATGCAGCGGGCGCTGATCGCCGCCGTCCTCGTCGGCATCACCGCCCCCGCGATCGGCATCTACCTCGTCCAGCGCCGTCAGTCGCTCATGGGCGACGGCATCGGCCACGTCGCCCTCACCGGCGTCGGCCTCGGCTTCCTGCTCAGCACCAACCCGGTGTGGATGGCGACGGCCGTGGCGGTCGCGGGCGCGGTCGTCATGGAACTCATCCGCTGGTACGGCAGGACGCGCGGCGACATCGCGCTCGCCATGCTCTTCTACGGCGGCATGGCGGCCGGCGTGCTGTTCACCTCGCTCGCGCCGAACGGCTCCAACGCCAACCTGCTCACCTATCTGTTCGGCTCCATCACCACCGTCTCGCCGCAGGACATCACCGCGATCTGCCTGCTGGCCGGCTTCGTGGTGCTGGTCACCGTGGGCCTGCGACGGCAGTTGTTCGCGGTCTCCCAGGACGAGGAGTTCGCCCGGGTCACCGGCCTGCCGGTGCGGCTGCTCAACCTGCTGGTCGCCGTCACGGCGGCGGTCACGGTCACCGTCGCCATGCGGGTCGTCGGGCTGCTGCTGGTCAGCGCGCTGATGGTGATCCCGGTCGCCGCCTCCCAGCAGATCGCCCGCAGCTTCGCCACGGCCTTCGCGCTGTCGGTCGTGATCGGCGTGGCGGTCGCCTTCTCCGGCACGGTGACCTCGTACTACGCCGACGTGCCCTCCGGGGCGACGATCGTGCTGCTGGCCATCGGCGTCTTCGTCACGCTGACGCTGCTGGCCGCGCCCCTGGCGAAAAAGCGTGCACGCCGTGCCGCGGTGGACGGGACACGGTGCACCCTGGAAGTACCCGCGGCGCGTCCCACCGAGGACGACGTCCGGGTGTGAGCACCCGGCCTGGCAGAATGACCGACCGAACCGATCGAGTAGGAGGCCACCGGTGACGACCGCCAAGCCCCCCGTCCGCGGACGATCGACACGGCAGCGTGCCGCCGTAGCCGCGGCCCTCGCCGAGGTCGACGAGTTCCGCAGCGCCCAGGAGCTGCACGACCTCCTGAGGCACCGGGGTGACTCGGTCGGCCTCACCACGGTCTACCGCACGCTGCAGTCCCTCGCCGACGCCGGCGAGATCGACGTGCTCCGCACCGGGGACGGAGAGTCCGTCTACCGGCGCTGCAGCAGCGGTCACCACCACCACCTGGTCTGCCGCGTCTGCGGCAAGGCCGTCGAGGTCGAGGGTCCCGCGGTCGAGAAGTGGGCGGACACCATCGCCGATGAGCACGGTTTCGTCGACGTCGCCCACACCGTGGAGATCTTCGGCACCTGCGCCGACTGCGCCGGCTGCGGGGGGGGGGG
>NZ_CBDRCM010000046.1:0-59913 GCF_965342435.1 Actinacidiphila sp. bgisy160
CGAAGATCTCCTCGGCCTCGGAGCCCAGGTGCGGGCCCGCCAGCCAGCGGGGGCTGTCCTGCGGGCCGATGGAGGTGTTGCTGACCAGGGCCGGCTTCCCGCCGGGCCCCCGGGCGAACCAGCCGCCGCCGGAGGAGCCCGCCGTCATGGTGCAGCCCAGCCAGTGCATGGCGGGCGCGCCCGCGTTCAGCGCGAGGCGGACCGGATCGCCCGAGCACTGGTACTGCTGGTAGCCGAAGCCGTCGAAGGGGGCCGCGGCGGGGTAGCCGCGGATGTCCATGGAGTCGATGCCGGCCGAGGTGGGCGCGTCGAACCAGACCGGCACGGAGGCCCCGACCGTCTCCTCCAGCGACCGGGTCGAGTCCGGATCGGTCACCTTCAGCACCGCGAAGTCGTAGGGGTAGGCGGAACTGGTCTGCGAGGACTCCCCGCCCCCGTCGATCCACTGCTGGGAGGTCCCCGCCTTCGTCGCCCACCACGTGCCGTAGGGGGCCAGCTGCTCCTTGCCTGCGCTCCGCAGCGCGGCGCCGCTCAGGCCCGTGTCGTTGAAGGACGGCACGAAGACGATGTTGCGGTACCAGCCGCCCCGGGCGCCCGCGTGCACGCAGTGGCCCGCCGTCCACACCAGGTTGCTGCGGCCCGGGTTCGCCGGGTCGCTCACCACGGTGGCCGAGCAGACCGCCTGGCCGTCGGGCATGTCGAAGAGCAGTTTGCCCGTCGCCGGGGAGGCCCCGTGGTACGGGGCCGGCAGGTGCCGCGCCCGGATCGCGGCGGGCTCCGGGTCGCTGGTGCCGTCGTCCACCTGCCCCAGGTCGGGCCGTTGCTCGTCGTCCGGGGTCTCGTCGGCGCTGCGGAGCCGGTCGGCGTCCCAGAGGTCCTTGATGATGGGATTGATGAAGTCGGCCGCGTCGCGCAGCCACTTGTCCTTGTCCCAGTCCTTCCACCCGCCGTCCTTCAGAGCGTCGGCCCACTTGTCCAGATCGTCCAGGCTGGTGGGGAGGGCGGTCGGCAGCTGGAGGCCGCCGCCACCGGCCGTCGCGGTGGGTGTCGGGCCGGGTTTGGCGTCGGCGTTGTCGTCGGACGGGCCGCAGGCCGTCGCCGTCACGGCGAGCAGGGCCGCCGCGACAGCGGCTGCGGCCAACCGGCTTATCGGTGCCATGGGTTGCGCTCCCCCTGTTGTCAACACGTTGTCAACAGTCGTCTGCCCACTCGAGGGCGACCCCTCACCGTGCCCTCAAGGGGAGGACGGCGGGCGCCCCGCCGACGGTTCCTCACCAGGATCTGCGCTCCAGACAGTTGCCGGTCAGCGCGTACGTCGTTGGTAGCTCCGGGGACGCAAGCACCGACACCGAGGAGTGAGCACGTGGCCGCCATGCCGAGCGCGAGGAGCCGACCGGCGGTGCGCGGGGGCGAGCACGAGTCCGACACCGAGTTCGACGACACCGAGGGCATTCTGAGGCGTCAGTCGATGCGCGAGTCGGCCGCCCGCACCTACGCCCGCTCGCTGCCCGTCGTGCCCGTGCGGGCCCAGGGCATGACCGTCGAGGGCGCCGACGGCCGCCGCTACCTCGACTGCCTCTCCGGCGCCGGCACCCTCGCCCTCGGCCACAACCACCCCGTCGTCCTCGAGGCCATCCGCGCCCTCCTCGACTCCGGCGCCCCGCTCCACGTGCTGGACCTCGCCACGCCCGTCAAGGACGCCTTCACCACCGCCCTCTTCGAGACCCTGCCGCGTGAACTCGCCGACCACGGACGCATCCAGTTCTGCGGCCCGGCCGGCACCGACGCCGTCGAAGCCGCCCTCAAGCTCGTCCGCACCGCCACCGGCCGCGGCGGACTGCTCGCCTTCACCGGCGGCTACCACGGCATGACCGCCGCGGCCCTCGCCGCCACCGGCGACACCGCCGTGCGCGGGGCGGCCGGCGGTACCGTCGACGCGCGGGTCACGCGGCTGCCGTACCCGTACGACTACCGCTGCCCGTTCGGGGTGGGCGGGGAGCAAGGCGCAGAGCTGTCCGCGCGGCTGACGGAGAGCCTGCTCGACGACCCCAAGGGCGGCATCCAGCCGCCCGCGGGCATGCTCTTCGAACCCGTCCAGGGCGAAGGCGGCGTCATCCCCGCCCCCGACACCTGGCTGCGGCGGATGCGCGACCTCACCGCGGCCCGCGGCATCCCGCTCATCGCCGACGAGGTGCAGACCGGCGTGGGGCGCACCGGGGCCTTCTGGGCGATCGAGCACAGCGGCGTCGTCCCGGACGTGATGGTGATGTCCAAGGCGATCGGCGGCAGCCTCCCGCTCGCCGTCATCGTCTACCGCGAGGAACTCGACTCCTGGCGGCCCGGCGCCCACGCCGGCACCTTCCGCGGCAACCAGCTCGCCATGGCGGCGGGCACCGCCACCCTCGGCTACGTGCGGCGCAACGGCCTCGCCGAGCGCGCCGCCCTCCTCGGGGCCCGCATGCTCGCCCGGCTGCGGACGCTGGCCGAGGAACACCCCTGCGTCGGCGACGTCCGCGGCCGCGGCCTCATGCTCGGCGTCGAACTCGTCGACCCCGACACGGACCCCGGGCCGCGGGGCGTCCCCCCGACCGCGCCCCGCCTCGCGGCGGCCGTCCGGCGGGCCGCCCTCGACCGCGGCCTCATCGTCGAACTCGGCGGCCGCGACGGCAGCGTGATCCGGCTGCTGCCCCCGCTGACGATCACCGAAGAACAGTCAGAAGCCGTCCTGGACCGCCTTGCCGACGCCCTCGTCGCCGCGACGGCGGTCCGGGCGTGACCTTGCGCCCAGCGGCCCCGCCCCCGGGGCGGGATCCCACCGGGCGCCGACCCCTCACGGAGCGAAGCGATGACCGTACGTCCCGGCGACGAAGCCACCGCGGCCGTCCCCCATCAGCGCGCCGCCGAGGCCGGCCTGCCGGGCCGGGCCGGCCCCGCGGCCCCGCCGCCCGTCGCCGACCCGCTGGAGCAGGAGGATCCGTGGGCCGCCGCCGACGCCGCCGGCACGGACGCCCTGCTGCGCTGCTGGGTACGTGAGACGGGGCTGCCGCCCGAGCCGGACGGCCGCACCCTGCGCGTGCCGTTGCCCGCCGCCGGCGCCGAGCTCCTCGTCCCGGTCCACCACTGGTCGGCCGTCGGCCACCACCGCTTCGGCGCCCCGCGCCCCGCCGCCGGAGGTGCCCCGCTGGACGCCGTCACCCTCGCCGCGCTGCTCGCACGGGAGGCCGCCGCTCCCGGCCCGGACGGTCCCGGACTCGTCGCGCGGGTCGCCGACTCCGTACACCGCACCGCGGCCTTCCTCACCGCACGCCGCGCCCACCCCGCCGCCCCCCACGGCACCCACCCGTTCCTCGACGCGGAGCAGGACCTCGTCCTGGGCCACCCGCTCCACCCCGCACCCAAGAGCCGGGAAGGAGTCACCGAGGCCGAGGCCGCGGTGTACGCCCCGGAGCAGCGCGGGGCCTTCGCCCTGCACTGGCTGTCCGTGCACCGCTCGCTCCTGGCCACCGACTCCGCCTGGACCGAACGCGGCCGCCCCGTACCCGCCGAGCAGCTGCTGACGGCACTGGGCGGACCGGAGCTCGTCCGGCGGCTCCCCGCGGGTACCGTGCCCCTGCCGCTCCACCCCTGGCAGGCCCGCGAGGCCGCCCACCGTCCGCAGGTGCGCGCCCTGCTGGAGGCCGGGCTGCTCCACGACCTCGGCGCCGCCGGCGACCCCTGGCACCCCACCTCCTCGCTGCGCACCGTGTACCGGCCCGGCGCCCCCGCGATGCTCAAGCTCTCGCTGGCCCTGCGGATCACCAACTGCCGCCGCGAGAACCTCCGCAAGGAACTCCACCGGGGCGTCGAGGTGCACCGGCTGCTCCGGGCCGGCCTCGCCGCGCGCTGGCACGCCGTCCATCCCGGGTTCGACATCGTCCGCGACCCCGCCTGGCTGGCCGTCGGCACCACCGCCGGCGTTCCCGTACCCGGCCTCGACGTCGTCCTGCGGCACAACCCCTTCGGCCCCGGCGACGAGGTGCGCTGCCTCGCCGGCGTCACGGCCCCGCGCCCCGCCCCGGACGGCGGCGGCGCCCTGCGGTCCCGGCTCGCCGAACTGGTGGCGCGGCTCGCCTCCCGTACCGGACGACCGGTGGCGGCCGTCGCCACCGAGTGGTTCCTGCGCTACCTGGAAGCAGTGGTCCGGCCGGTCCTGTGGCTCGACGGCGAGGCGGGCATCGCCCTGGAGGCGCACCAGCAGAACACGCTGGTCGTCCTCGACCCCCACGGCTGGCCGGCCGGCGGCCGCTACCGCGACAACCAGGGCTACTACTTCCGCGAGTCCGCGCGCGCGGCCCTCACCGCCCTGCTGCCCGCAGCGGGCGAGAGCAGCGACACCTTCGTGGCCGACGCCGTCGCCGACGAGCGATTCGCCTACTACCTCGGCGTCAACAACGTCCTCGGTCTCGTCGGCGCCCTGGGCTCCCAGCGCCTCGCCGACGAACGGGTGCTCCTCGCCGCCCTGCGCCGCTTCCTGGAGCAGGCCGCCCGCACCGGCCGCTCCGGGCTGCCCGCGCGGCTGCTGGAGGAGCCCCGGCTGCGCTGCAAGGCCAACCTCCTCACCCGGCTGCACGGGATGGACGAGCTGGTCGGCCCCGTCGACACCCAGTCCGTCTACGTCGCCGTCCCCAACCCCCTCACCACCTGACGAGAGGAGGCCGCGACCACCGTGGCGACCGCCGACCCCACCCCCGCCCCCGTGTCCCCGCCCGGGAACGCCGACGACACCCTTGACCTGGAACTGCCCGCCGACGTCCTCGCCCTCCTCGACGAGGACGTCACGGCCGACGACCGCGCCGGCGGCCCGGCCCCGCTCGACGACCTCCTCGACGGCGTCGCCGACTGGGGCCCGGTCGGCACCCCCGCGGGCACCTTCCAGCTGGTCCCCGTACGTCCCGAGCGCGACCTGCGCGTCATCGCCCACTGGATGAACGACCCCGCCGTCGCCGAGTTCTGGGACCTCGCGGGCCGGCCCGAGGTCGCCGAGCGGCACCTGCGCGCCCAGCTCGACGGCGACGGGCGCAGCGTGCCGTGCGTCGGGGTCCTCGACGGGGTGCCCATGAGCTACTGGGAGATCTACCGGGCCGACCTCGACCCGGTGGCCCGCTACTACCCGGCCCGCCCCCACGACACCGGGCTCCACCTGCTCATCGGCCCCGTCGCCGACCGGGCCCGCGGGCTCGGCGGCATCCTGCTGCGAGCCGTGGCCGACCACGCACTGCGGCAGCGGCCCCGCTGCACCCGGGTGATCGCCGAGCCGGACCTGCGCAACACCCCGTCCGTCGCCGCCTTCCTCGCCGCGGGCTTCCGCTTCTCGGCGGAGGTCGACCTGCCGGGCAAGCGGGCGGCACTCGTCGTCCGCGACCGCGCACTGCGTCACCTCCTGTGACCCGCCGGCCACGCGGGAGGGTCGCCGTACGGGCGGTGGCGACCGCGTTGTCGGTGCCGCCCCGTAGGCTGGACCCGCTATGACACAGCCCTCGAAGCCCGCCCTCACCGACCTCCTCCACGCCGCCGTCTCCGCGGTCGGCGGGGTGGAGCGGCCCGGCCAGGTCGCCATGGCCGAAGCCGTCGCCGAAGCCGTGGACAACGGCTCCCACCTGCTCGTCCAGGCCGGCACCGGAACCGGCAAGTCGCTCGGCTACCTGGTGCCCGCGCTGGCCCACGGCGAGCGCGTGGTCGTCGCCACCGCGACCTTGGCCCTGCAGCGCCAGCTCGTCGAGCGGGACCTGCCGCGCACCGTCGACGCGCTGCATCCGCTGCTGCGGCGCGAGCCGCAGTTCGCGATGCTCAAGGGCCGCTCCAACTACCTGTGCCTGCACCGGCTCCACGAGGGCGTGCCGCAGGACGAGGGCGACGGGCTGTTCGACCAGTTCGAGGCCGCCGCGCCGACCAGCAAGCTCGGTCAGGACCTGCTCCGGCTGCGCGACTGGTCGGACGAGACCGAGAGCGGAGACCGCGACGACCTGACGCCCGGCGTCTCCGACAGTGCCTGGCAGCAGGTCTCGGTGACCTCCCGCGAGTGCCTGGGCGCCTCGCGCTGCGCGTACGGCGCCGAGTGCTTCGCGGAGGCGGCGCGCGAGCGCGCCAAACTCGCCGACGTCGTGGTCACCAACCACGCGCTGCTGGCCATCGACGCCCTCGAAGGCGCGCCCGTCCTGCCCAGCCATGAGGTGCTCGTCGTCGACGAGGCCCATGAACTGGTCTCGCGCGTCACCGGCGTCGCCACCGGTGAGCTCACACCCGGCCGGGTCAACCGGACGGTGAAGCTCGCGGCCAAGCTGGTCAACGAGAAGGCCGCGGACGCCTTGATGAGCGCGTCGGAGGGCTTCGAACGGCTCATGGAACTGGCCCTCCCCGGGCGTCTGGAAGAGCTGCCCGAGGATCTGCGCTACGCCCTGATGGCGCTGCGCGACGCGTGCCGTCTGGTCATCACCTCGCTCGGCGAGACCCGTGACCGCTCCGTGCAGGACGAGGACGCCGTCCGGAAGATGGCCCTCGCCGCCACGGAGAACGTCCACGAGGTCGCCGAGCGCATCGTCGAGGGCTCGGATTACGACGTCGTCTGGTACGAGCGCCACGACCGCTTCGGTGCCTCGCTGCGGGTGGCCCCGCTCAGCGTCTCCGGCCTGCTGCGGGAGAAGCTGTTCACCGAGCGCTCCGTCGTCCTGACCTCCGCCACGCTCCGGCTGGGCGCCGACTTCAACGGCGTCGCGGCCTCACTGGGACTGGCCCCTGAGGGCGCCGTGGCGGCCGAGGGGGAGGAGGACCCGCCGGAGTGGAAGGGCCTCGACGTCGGCTCGCCCTTCGACTACCCCAAGCAGGGCATCCTCTACGTCGCCCGCCATCTGTCACAGCCCGGCCGGGACAGTGGCCGCGAGGACATGCTGGACGAGCTCACCGAGCTGATCGAGGCCGCGGGCGGCCGCACACTCGGGCTGTTCTCGTCCATGCGCGCGGCTCAGGGCGCCGCCGAGGCGCTGCGCGGCCGCATCGACCACCCGATCCTGCTGCAGGGCGAGGAGACCCTGGGCGAGCTGATCCGCCGCTTCGCCGCGGACGCCCGCACCTGCCTGTTCGGCACCCTCTCGCTCTGGCAGGGCGTGGACGTGCCCGGGCCGAACTGCCAGTTGGTGGTGATGGACCGGATCCCGTTCCCCCGCCCGGACGACCCGTTGATGAGCGCGCGCCAGAAGGCGGTGGAGGAGAAGGGCGGCAACGGCTTCATGGCGGTGGCCGCCACGCACGCGGCCCTGCTGATGGCGCAGGGCGCCGGCCGGCTGGTACGGGCCTCCGGGGACCGCGGGGTCGTCGCCGTCCTCGATCCCCGGCTGGTCACGGCCCGCTACGGCGGCTTCATCAAGGCCTCGATGCCGGACTTCTGGCAGACAACGGACCGCAACCAGGTCCGCCGTTCGCTGGCCGCCATCGACGCCGCCGCCTCGGCGGCCGAGTGACGTCGCCGGGGCGACCCCCGGCAGCGCACAGGAACAGCCCCCGCCCACAACGGGGCCCCGGAACCGGCGCAGAGGTCCCGGGGCCCGGTCACGGGCGGGTCCTGGCTCAGACCCGGCGCAGCACCGCCACCACCTTGCCGAGGATGGTGGCCTCGTCACCCGGGATGGGCTGGTAGGCGGCGTTGTGGGGCATCAGCCACACATGCCCGTCCTCGCGCTTGAAGCGCTTGACCGTGGCCTCTCCCTCGATCATCGCCGCGACGATGTCGCCGTTCTCCGCGACCGGCTGACGGCGCACCGTCACCCAGTCGCCGTCGCAGATGGCGGCCTCGATCATCGAGTCACCGACGACCTTGAGCACGAACAGCTCGCCGTCGCCCACCAGCTGGCGGGGGAGCGGGAACACGTCCTCCACGGACTCCTCGGCGAGGATCGGGCCACCGGCGGCGATCCGGCCCACCAGGGGAACGTACGACGCGGAGGGCTTGCCCGCGGTGTCCGTGGGCTGCGCCTGCGCGGAGTCGGAGGCGCGCACCTCGTACGCACGGGGGCGGTGCGGATCACGCCGGAGGAAGCCCTTGCGCTCCAGCGCCATGAGCTGATGGGCGACCGACGACGTGCTCGACAGCCCGACGGCCTGGCCGATCTCACGCATGGAAGGCGGGTATCCGCGCCGCTGGACGGAATCCCGGATCACCTCGATGACGCGCCTTTGGCGGTCGGTGAGTCCGGAACTGTCCGCCCGGATTCCCGGAGGTCGTCCTGGTAGCGCTCGCGCGGGCTTTGGCGTCTCGTCGTTCATCGCTTCCATCGGGCGTAGCCGGTCCTGGGGGCGGTCATGGGCGGTCAATGTGGCGCTGTCGGCGGTGGTGGTCACGGCGGCCCCTCTCGAGATGTTCTCCCTAGTAGGACAACGGTAGTTGCTTTCGAAAGGTTGCGCCAAACACACGTTCGAGTGAATTTGTGCTGATCCACTGTTGCGATCAAGCTGCAGATGGTATTGATCGAATATGAATTCGAATTCATCCGGCATTCGGGTTCCGAACGCCGTTTCCGCGGGCCGGTATTGCGTCGTCGCCTCCTGTCCGCCCGTCCGGCTCCATGATGCGCGAGTCGTGACGATCCGTACACCCAGTGTGTCACTCGCGCCCCGGCTCTCCCGGGAGGCCGCGCGTCGCGTAGGCTCCCGTCCCGTCGGCGAGCCGCGACACGCGGTTCGCGCGATGGGTGCGTTTGGCCACCACGCCACCAGATCTAGTGGTTGGATGGGGTCCTGCCCCCACAAGTAGTGGTCCCCGGGTCATCAGACCCTTCCGGATCGCCTATGCTTGTGGCTGCTTCGCGGGGCCCTGACCGGCCCCTCGGGCTCAGAAGCCGTGCGCTCACCGTGGGTGAGGGAGGGAGAGGGAAACGATGCACTGCCCCTTCTGCCGACACCCCGACAGCCGCGTCGTCGACAGCCGGACCACCGACGACGGCACCTCGATCCGCCGTCGCCGGCAGTGCCCCGACTGCGGCCGCCGCTTCACCACCGTGGAGACGGCCTCGCTGATGGTCATCAAGCGCAGCGGGGTCACCGAACCCTTCAGCCGGAACAAGGTCATCGCCGGAGTCCGCAAGGCCTGCCAGGGCCGGCCCGTCACCGAGGACGCCCTCGCCCAGCTCGGGCAGCGCGTCGAGGAGGCGGTGCGCGCCACGGGCAGCGCCGAGCTGTCGACCCACGATGTCGGGCTGGCCATACTCGGCCCGCTGAAGGACCTGGACCTGGTCGCCTATCTCCGCTTCGCCTCCGTCTACCGGGCCTTCGACACGCTCGAGGACTTCGAGGCGGCGATCGCCGAGCTGCGCGACCAGGGGCCACCGAACGACACCGGGGGGCGGGACCGGGACGTGGCCGTCCCCACCGCCGCCGTCGCCGCGGAGTAGCGGCGACACACCGGCACCAGACTTGCCGGGCACCTGGGGGGGTGCACCGGCCGTGAGAGACACCGGCGCGGGAAGACCGCGGCGCTTCAGGGCGTTTTACCTGTAATGCCTGTAATGGGAGGCGGCACATGACAGAGACGACGAGCGGCCCGGCAAGGGGTTCCCGAGCCAAGGCCGGCAAGGCGGCCGCGGCGGCCCCGGCTGCCAAGGGCCTGCGCATCGAGCGCATCCACACCACCCCGGGGACGCACCCCTACGACGAGGTGGTCTGGGAACGCCGTGACGTCGTCATGACCAACTGGCGCGACGGCTCGATCAACTTCGAGCAGCGCGGCGTGGAGTTCCCCGACTTCTGGTCGGTGAACGCGGTCAACATCGTCACCAGCAAGTACTTCCGCGGCGCCGTGGGTTCCCCGCAGCGCGAGAGCAGCCTCCGCCAGCTGATCGACCGTGTGGTCACGACGTACCGCAAGGCCGGTGAGGACCACGGCTACTTCGCGTCCCCCGCCGACGCGGAGATCTTCGAGCACGAGCTGACCTGGGCCCTGCTCCACCAGGTCTTCAGCTTCAACTCCCCGGTGTGGTTCAACGTCGGCACCGCCCAGCCGCAGCAGGTCTCGGCGTGCTTCATCCTCTCGGTCGACGACTCCATGGAGTCCATCCTCGACTGGTACAAGGAAGAGGGGATGATCTTCAAGGGCGGTTCCGGCGCGGGCCTGAACCTCTCGCGCATCCGCTCCTCCAAGGAGCTGCTCTCCTCCGGCGGCAACGCCTCCGGCCCTGTCTCCTTCATGCGCGGCGCGGACGCCTCCGCCGGCACCATCAAGTCCGGCGGCGCCACCCGCCGCGCGGCCAAGATGGTCGTCCTGGACGTCGACCACCCGGACGTCGAGGCCTTCATCGACACCAAGGTGAAGGAGGAGGAGAAGATTCGCGCCCTGCGCGACGCGGGCTTCGACATGGACCTGGGCGGCGACGACATCACGTCCGTCCAGTACCAGAACGCCAACAACTCCGTGCGCGTGAACGAAGAGTTCATGAAGGCGTACGAGGACGGCGGCAAGTTCGGCCTGCGCGCCCGGATGACCGGAGAGGTCATCGAGGAGGTCGACGCCAAGGCGCTCTTCCGCAAGCTGGCCGAGGCCGCCTGGGCCTGCGCCGACCCCGGCATCCAGTACGACGACGTCATCAACCACTGGCACACCACGCCGGAGACCGGCCGCATCACCGCGTCCAACCCCTGCAGCGAGTACATGCACCTGGACAACTCGTCCTGCAACCTCGCCTCGCTCAACCTGCTGAAGTTCCTGGACGACGACGGCAAGGGCAACCAGCGCTTCGACGCCGTGCGCTTCGCCAAGGTCGTCGAACTCGTCATCACCGCGATGGACATCTCCATCTCCTTCGCGGACTTCCCGACCCAGAAGATCGGCGAGACCACCCGCGCCTTCCGGCAGCTGGGCATCGGATACGCCAACCTCGGCGCCCTGCTCATGGCGACCGGGCACGCCTACGACTCCGACGGCGGCCGCGCGCTCGCCGGTGCGATCACCTCGCTGATGACCGGCGTCTCCTACAAGCGCTCCGCGGAGCTCGCCGCGGTCGTCGGCCCGTACGACGGCTACGCCCGCAACGCCACCGCCCACAAGCGCGTCATGAAGCAGCACTCCGACGCCAACGCCGTCGCCACGCGGATGGACGACCTGGACACCCCGGTCTGGGCCGCGGCCACCGAAGCCTGGCAGGACGTCCTGCGCCTCGGCGAGAAGAACGGTTTCCGCAACGCGCAGGCCTCCCTGCTGGCCCCGACCGGCACCATCGGCCTGATGATGGACTGCGACACCACCGGCATCGAGCCGGACCTCGCCCTGGTCAAGTTCAAGAAACTGGTCGGCGGCGGCTCCATGCAGATCGTGAACAACACGGTCCCGCAGGCCCTGCACCGCCTCGGCTACCAGCAGGAGCAGATCGAGGCGATCGTCGCCCACATCGCCGAGCACGGCAGCGTCATCGACGCGCCCGGCCTAAGGCCCGAGCACTACGAGGTCTTCGACTGCGCCATGGGCGAGCGCTCCATCGCGCCGATGGGCCACGTCCGGATGATGGCCGCGACCCAGCCGTTCCTGTCCGGCGCCATCTCCAAGACGGTCAACATGCCGGAGTCGGCGACCGTCGAGGAGATCGAGGAGATCTACTACGAGGGCTGGAAGCTCGGCCTGAAGGCGCTCGCGATCTACCGCGACAACTGCAAGGTCGGCCAGCCGCTCTCCGCCAAGAAGAAGGCGGCGGAGAAGAAGGCCGAGGAGGCGGTGGCCGCCGCCCCCGCCGCGGTCGAGAAGGTCGTCGAGTACCGCCCGGTCCGCCGTCGGCTCCCCAAGGGCCGTCCGGGGATCACCACCTCCTTCACGGTGGGCGGCGCCGAGGGCTACATGACCGCCAACTCCTACCCGGACGACGGTCTGGGCGAGGTCTTCCTGAAGATGTCCAAGCAGGGCTCGACCCTCGCGGGCATGATGGACGCCTTCTCCATCGCCGTCTCGGTCGGCCTGCAGTACGGGGTGCCGCTGGAGACCTACGTCTCGAAGTTCACCAACATGCGCTTCGAGCCGGCCGGCCTCACCGACGACCCGGACGTGCGGATGGCGCAGTCGATCGTCGACTACATCTTCCGCCGCCTGGCGCTGGACTTCCTGCCCTTCGAGACCCGCTCCGCCCTCGGCATCCACTCCGCCGAGGAGCGTCAGCGCCATCTCGACACGGGTTCGTACGAGCCCGCCGCCGATGAGGTCGACGTCGAGGGCCTGGCGCAGTCCGCCCCGCGCCAGACCGAGGCGCCCAAGCCGGCCGCCACGGCCAAGCCCGAGGCCGCGGCGACCCCAGCGGCGAAGACCGCCCACAACTCCACGGAGTTGCTGGAGATCCAGCTCGGCCTGAACGCCGACGCCCCGCTCTGCTTCTCCTGCGGCACGAAGATGCGCCGTGCGGGCAGTTGCTACCTCTGCGAGGGCTGTGGCTCCACCAGCGGCTGCAGCTGAGACTTAGGCGGAATTGCATCTGCTGCAACATTTCGCAGGTGTAGCCGATCCGCCTGAACGGCAGCTCAAGGGGGTGTCGACCGATCGTCGGCACCCCCTCGTTCGTCGATGAGCTGGGCGTTCCCGAAGGCCGCGTAGCCGATTCAACGATGTTGCGTTGCACGCAAGCAGCGGAGGCCGCTGTGGCTGTTCTTGGAGTACCTCACGGACGCGCGGTATTCGTGGCCGGCGGTCTGCCAGGAACGTCAGCTGACAACAACCGGCACATTGCCGATGCTGCGGCGACTCGAAGCCGCCAACGCCCGCATCCGGCGCCTCACCGAGGAGAACCAGCGGCTCCGTGAGCAACTCGCCCGCGCACTCGGCGAACAGCGCCCGGCGACGAATCGCACGGGCCCGCCGCGGGCGAGTGCGAGGAGTGTCGGGGATGTCTGATCTGACTTTCGCCACCCCGTGCTCGGCACTTCCCCGGACCTGCTCACCTTGGATCCTCACTGCGAGGTGCGGGAACCGTCTGGGTGCGGTCGGCGGTGCGTCGTGCTGGATTGTCCAGGAATGCCTTGGACGGAGACGCAGGGCCTATCGGAAGGCGGCGATGTGGCGCTGGGCCCAGTCGGCGAAGGTGCGGGGCGCGCGGCCGAGGAGCCGCTCGACGTCGGGGCTGATGCGCTGCTCAGCGGGGGTGGGCTCACCCAGGATGGTCAGCGTGGTCTCGACCACGGGCTCGGGCATGAACCGCAGCATCTGCGCCTGGGCCTCGGCGCGGGTCTGCTCGATGAACCGGACGGGTTCGCCGAGTGCGTCGGCAATCGCCTCGGCCCGCTGGCGGGGCGTGCTGAGGGCGGGGCCGGTCAGCTCGTAGATCTGTCCGGCGTGGCCGTCCTCCCGCAGGGCTGTGGCGGCGACCTCGGCGATGTCGTCCGGGTCGATGGTCGGCAGGCCGATGTCGGCGAACGGCGCGGCGATGGTCCTTCGGGCGCGGACCGACTCGGCCCAGGCGTACGCGTTGGAGTTGAAGCCTCCGGGCCGCAGGATCGTCCAGTCCATGCCTGACTGCCGGACGGCGTCCTCGATGGTTCGTCCCAGGTTCCCGTGAGAGGCCGAATGCGGTCGGGTCGCGACTCCTTGGGAGGACAGCAGGACGACCCGCCCGACGCCGCCGGCCTTGGCGACGTCGAGGATGTCTCGTGGGCTCAGCAGGTGGGCGCTGGGGCCGCCGCTTTGCAGGAACAGCGCGTCG
Organism: Actinacidiphila sp. bgisy160; assembly: GCF_965342435.1. Taxonomy (GTDB): domain Bacteria; phylum Actinomycetota; class Actinomycetes; order Streptomycetales; family Streptomycetaceae; genus Actinacidiphila. The sequence goes on from NZ_CBDRCM010000046.1 coordinate 13,695, forward strand.
GCTCCGTTGAGAACGGGCCGAAGGCTCTCAGGATCGACCAGGTCCGCCTGCGCGTACTGGACGCTCTCCGGCACGTCCGCGTCCGAGATCCCCCGGGATGTCGCGGTCACCTGCGCACCGGCTGCCGCGAGGGCCCGCACGAGCGATCGGCCGACGTTGCCGGTCGCACCCGTCACTACGAACATGAACAACTCCCGTGTCGATTCAGCATGGTTGTCGCCGCCCGAGCGGGCGGGGCCGCCGCGGAGAGTTGCTCTCCGGGCGACACGGGGACGCTAACACCGTCGATATAGTAGGTACCTACAGGAAAGTGACTATCCCGAGGGGGCGTGCATGGCCGGCGACGCTGACTGGGTGGCAGCCGCTGCGACCGACCCAGAACTCGCCTGTCCGACCAGTGCGGTCGTGGACATCGTGTTCAGCCGGTGGACCACGCCGATCCTGTGGACTCTCCACATGCATGGTCGGCAACGGTTCGTCGAGCTGGAACGACGGATCGGCACGATCACACCAAAGGTACTGACCCAGCGGCTGCGTCAGCTGGAACGCGACGGCATGGTCGTGCGTACGTACCACCCGGAGGTCCCCCCTCGGGTCGAGTACGAGATCAGCGAGCTGGGCCGCAGCCTCGCCCCACTCTTCGCGCACCTCGCAGAATGGGCTGCCGGCAACCTGGACAAGGTCGAGCAGGCCCGGCACGACTACGACACCGTTCCACCCCGGTAGCGCGCCAGTGGGAGGACTCGATCCTTGTCCGAACTTCCGCTGCCTGGTTGATTCCGCAAGCAAGTGGCCGGTCCGCCGCGGCCCGAAATAGGGTCGAGGGGATCGCTGTCGCATTCCCGTGACCGTCAGGCGTATTCCTCCTCCGGCGATCGGCGCTTTCTTCCCCCGTACGCCAAGGAGTTCCTGTCGTCCACCGATCCCATCGCCGACACTGTCGCATCGCTCATTCGGCAGCGCCGAAGGAACTCGCGGAACTCGTCGGGTTCAGGTCGGTCGCGGACCCGGACGTCGCACCTCACCTGATCGCTGGAGGAGCCGGCCGCCGCGAGGAGGGTGGCCCTCGACGCCTGTGCGGCGCTTTTCTCCCGCGCAATCTCGGAGCGACCGTGTTCCGGGCTCAGTGCGAGGCCCCGCGGCGAGCGACTGCCTGCGGCCGCCGCGGGAGCCGCCGGACCCGCGGGGGCGGGCCCGGCAGCCCGCGGTCAGGCCGGTGGAGGGGCGTGCCGCCCACGCCGCGGCCGAAGGATCACCAGCGCGAGGAGGAAAGCCGCCGCGAGCAGGCCCGCGCCGGTGCCGAAGGCGAGGCGGAAGCCGCCGGTGAGTGCGGAGGCGGCGTCGTGCCCGTCGGCGGCCAGGGCGTGTGTCCGGGAGTCGGCGAGGGTGGACAGGACGGCCACGCCGAGGGCGCCGCCCACCTGCTGGGTGGTGTTGAACAGGCCCGAGGCGACGCCCGCGTCCTGCGGCCCCGCGCCTGACATGCCGAGCACGGTCAGGGCGGAGACGGCGAGGCCGAAGCCGGCCGCCAGCAGCATCGTGGGCAGCAGGTCGGCGGCGTAGCCTGCGCGGACCGGCAGCCGGGTGAGCAGGCCGAGTGCCACTACGAGCAGGGCGATCCCGGTGAGCAGGACACGGCGTTCGCCGAAGCGGGCGCCCAGCCGGGCGGAGAGCAGCAGCGAGACGGTGCCGATGGACAGCGCGGCAGGCAGCATGGCCAGCCCCGTGGCGGTGGCCCCGTACCCCCGGACGGTCTGCAGGTAGAGCGCCATGAGGATCTGGAAGCCGAAGAGGGCGGAGACCATCAGCACTTGGACGAGGTTGGCCCCGAAGACCTCGCGCGAGCGGAACATGCGCAGCGGCAGCAGCGGGGACGCCGCCATCGCCTGGCGGACCACGAATGCTCCGAGCAGCGCCGTGGCGAGGGCGGCGAGGCCGAGGGTGCGTGCGGAGGACCAGCCGTGACCGCCGGTCTGGACGATCGTGTAGACGCCGGTCATCAGGCCGGTCGTGACCAGGAGCGCGCCGAGGGCGTCGGCGCCCCGGGCGGGGGGACGCACGGGGTCGGGCTCCAGTACGCGGACGGCCAGGAGCGCGGCCGCCAGTCCGATGGGCAGGTTGATGAAGAAGATCCAGTGCCAGTTGACGGCCTGGGTGAGGACGCCGCCGAGTACTTGTCCGATCGACGCCCCGGCGGCGCCGACGAAGCTGAACGCGCCGATGGCCCGCCCGCGTTCACGGGGTCCGGGGAAGAGCGTGACGAGCAGGCCGAGGCTGACGGCGGAGGTCATGGCGCCGCCGATGCCCTGGAGGAAGCGGGCGCCGATGAGCACGGCCTGGCCGGTGGCGAGGCCGCAGAGGAGCGAGGCCCCGGTGAAGACGGACAGCCCGGCGATGAACATCCGCTTGCGTCCGAGGAGGTCGCCGAGTCGGCCGGACAGCAGGAGCAGTCCGCCGAAGGCGATCATGTAGGCGTTGACGGTCCAGGTCAGGTCGGCGGAAGAGAAGTGCAGGTCACGCTGGATGGCAGGCAGCGCCACTGTGACGATGCTGCCGTCCAGGATGATCATGAGCATCCCCGCGCACAGGACCGCGAGGGCCAGTCCGCCGGAGCGGCTGTCGGGGACGGCTCCCGCGGTTGCCGCCGTGGGCGTGATCCGGGCGCGTAAGGACATGGCGTCGTCTCCTGGTTGTCGAGGACCCAGGTAAGACGCTAACAGATGGTTTCGTTAAAGACTATTTGTTTCAGTGCTTCTGAGGTCCGGCGGGTCCGGCAGGTCCGGTGGTCAGGGTGAGTCCGGCAGGTTCGGGTGAGTCCGGTCAGTACGACTGGAGCTCCACGCGGCTGCCGGCCGGGGTGCGCAGATGCGCGGTTCGCGGGCCGGGGCCCATTCGGGCCGGTCCTTGCGGCTCGGCGAGGACGGTCGCACCGTGCGCGGTCAGCTTTCCCGAGGCCGTTTCGATGTCGTCGACCCGCAGGACGAGCATGGTCGCGTCCTGCGCGAGGGCCTGTGTGGGCAGGGTGCCGGTGTCGCTCGCCGGGCGAGCGCGGCACGGGAGAAGCGTGTGCGGGCGGCCTCGCCACCCAGATCCCCATTGGCGTAGCCGGCCTGCGCGATCAACCTGACCGGCTCGATGCCGAGCAGGTCGCGCGGGGCGGCGGTCAGAAGCGGGCGGCGGTGCCGATGTCCTCGACCGAGGAGGCGTGGGTGGAGGGCGTGCACGGCCTGATCGTATTCCTCTCTCGTTCAGGGGAGTTGGTACTCGGATGGGGCGGAAGGCCCGCCGGCGGGCCATAGGATGGCGCGGTGCTGGTGAAGTGGATTCGCTGCGGAATCGTCGATCGCGCCGGATTCGAGCGCGGGCAGCGGAAATGGGCCAACGGGCTCATGGGGGAGCCGGGCTTCCGAGGGCAGGGCGGCGGCTGGAGCCGCAGCCAGCCGGGCGTGGCGCACCTGTTCGCGTTCTGGGAGGACCGCGACTACTACGACGCCTTCATGGCGGGCCCGCACGACCGCCTCGCGGCCGCCCAGGCCGGCACTTACGAGAGTCTGGGCGTCAAGCTCTTCGAGCACCGTCTGGACGTCAAGGTCGGCTTCCGGCCCCGCTTCGCCGACAGCGACTTGCTGCGCCTTGCGCACTGCAAGGTGCGGCCGGACCGCGTCGAGCACTTCGTGCTCATGCAGGAGAAGGTCTGGAACCCGGCCATGGCCGGCTCCCCGGGGATGCTGCGCGGGGTCTTCGCGCAGGGACCCGGGTCCGACTTCCTGGTGCTGTCGATGTGGGACTCGGCCTCCGAGCACGCCAAGTACCGGGACGGCTCCATTCTGCGACTGTCCGAACGTGCCGATCTGGAAGCCGACGTGCTCACCGTCGCCGGGGACCTCGTCGACCTGGAACAGGCCTGGTCGATATGACGGCACGGCTGACGGCACGGCGACCGGGGACCCGCCCGGGAGTCGTCCGCGTCAGCCCTTCCCGCCCTGTGCGGGACGGGTGATGACCGAGAAGTACGCGCCGTGCGGATCGTCGAGCACGGCGACCCGCCCGACGTGCTCGAGGTCGAAGGGCGGCACGCAGACGCTGCCCCCGAGCTCCGTGGCCCGCGCGGCGGCCGCGTCGGTGTCGGCGACGGAGAAGTAGTGCATCCAGTGCTGGGGTATCTCCTGCGGCCAGGCGTCGTTGATGAGCAGGATGCCGCCGAACTTGCGGTCCGTCCCCTCCACTTCGATCTCGGTGTACGAGCTGTCCCCGGCGAAGGGGTGGGTCTCGCCCGTCCAGCCGAAGACGCTGCGGTAGAAGGCCCGGGAGCCTTCCACATCCCGGGTGTTGAGCTCGATCCAGCACAGCGTGCCCGGCTCGTCGAGCAGGCCCGCGCCGCTGAACCGGCCCGGCTGCCACGCGGCGAACTCCGCCCCGTGCGGGTCCGTGAACTGCGCGAAGCTGCCCTCATCGAAGACCGCCATGGGCGGCACGCACACCGAGCCGCCCGCGGCCTCGACCGCCTTGGCCGTGTCGGTCACGTCGCTCGTGGCCATGTAGGTGATCCACCGCGGCCGGTCGCCCTCGGCCATCACCGGGCCGACGGCCGCCACGTGTTCGCCGCGCAGGCTGAAGAAGGTGTATCCCCCGGCCTCCGGGGGGCCCGCCTGGGAGTCCCAGCCGAACAGGCCGCCGTAGAACGCACAGGAGGCCTCGATGTCGGGACTGCTCAGATCGGTCCAGCAGGGTGTGCCGGGAACGAACGACGTGGTCTTCATGGCGGCCTCCAACCGTGGCGCGCGAAGGCTCCCCCTCTTCATGCTGAGTCTGCGGTACGCCACTGACAATCGGGGGCGGGGACGCCCGGCCTGTGGACGGAGCGTGCGAGCGCCGTCACGACCCTGGTCAGGCACGTGACAGGCCCGGACGGGGACCCGCCCACGGCCTCGCGCGGGGACCGCCGCGACCTTGCCCACGCGTAAGAATTACAGTGAGGCCATGGCCCGACCGCGTCGCATAGTGCTCATCAGGCACGGAGAGTCCCAGGGCAATGCCGACGACACGATCTACGAGCGGGTGCCCGACCACGCGCTGACCCTCACCACGAGAGGCGAGGAGCAGGCCCGCGCGGCCGGCCGGGAGCTGCGCGAGCTGTTCGACGGGGAACGGGTGCAGGCCTTCGTCTCGCCATATCGCCGGACGCATCAGACCTTCCACCTGCTCGGCCTCGATCCCTGCCGTACCCGGGCCAAGGAGGAGCCCCGGCTGCGCGAGCAGGACTGGGGGAACTACCAGGACGCCGGGGACGTGCAGCGGCAGCGCAAGGCCAGGGACGCCTACGGCCACTTCTTCTACCGCTTCGCCCAGGGCGAGTCCGGGGCGGACGTCTACGACCGCGTCGGGTCCTTCCTGGAGACGCTCTACCGCGCCTTCGACAAGCCCGAGTTCCCGCCGAACGTCCTGCTGGTCACGCACGGGCTCACCATGCGGCTGTTCTGCATGCGGTGGTTCCACTGGACGGTCGACGAGTTCGAGTGCCTGTCGAACCCCGACAACGGCGAGACGCGGATGCTGCTGGCCGAGCCCGACGGCCGGTACCGGCTCGACCGGCCCTTCGCCCGCTGGCGGACCACCGACTCCGGCCTGGCGCGATATCACGGGTGAGATTGCGCACAGGACGATTGACCCGGGTGGCACCGGATGTCAGAGTTCTCCCGCCATGACCGCTGACCCTCGTGACCTCCCACGCCGCCGCGCGCTGTCCAGCCTGCGCGGTCTCGCCCTGGGCGACGCCCTCGGCTCCCAGTTCTTCGTGCCGGCGCACTACCCGGCACTGCAGGGCCGCGCGCTGCCGCCGGGAACATGGCAGTGGACGGACGACACCGAGATGGCGTGCTCGGTCGTCGCGGTCCTGGACTCGCACGGTGCGATTGACCAGGACGCGCTGGCCGCCTCCTTCGCGGCGCATCACGACTTCGACCGTGGCTACGGCCCCGGCGTGAACCGGATGCTGCGGCTGATCCGGCAGGAGGGCGCCGACTGGCGCACGCTCGCGGCCGAGATGTTCAACGGCCAGGGCTCCTGGGGCAACGGAGCGGCCATGCGCGTGGCGCCCCTGGGCGCCTGGTACGCGGGCGAGCCGGAGAAGGCCGCCGAGCAGGCCGAGCTGTCGGCTTACACCACCCACCAGCACCGGGAGGCCGTCGTCGGCGCGATGGCCGTCGCGGCCGCCGCCGCGCTCGCCGCGGACCCGGCCGGCCCCGGCGACCCCGCGGACCTCATCACCCGCGTCGTGGCGCTGCTGCCGCGCAGCGCCGTGCACGCCGGACTGCGCCGCGCCGTCGACATGCTCGATTACGACGACGTGGCCACCGTCGCGGCCGTGCTCGGCAACGGCCGTCGCACCAGCGCGCACGACACCGTCCCCTTCGCCATGTGGTCCGCCGCCCGGGGCCTGGGCGACTACGAGGGTGCCTTCTGGACCACCGCCCGCGCGGGCGGCGACGTGGACACCACCTGCGCCATCGTCGGCGGGATCATCGCCGCCGGGGCCGGTGGCGAGCCCCCGCGACATTGGCAGGAGCGCTGCGAGCCGTTGCCGGAATGGCTGCCCGCGGACTGAGCCCCGTCCACGGGCCGCATCCACGGGCCCCATCCCTGGACCCCGTCCACGGGTCCCAGGTCCCGTCCGGGGGTCTCGCCATCCTGTGCATTGTCACGGCCCTGTCACAGACTCCGCCGTCGGGCCCGTACCGCGTTTGCGCAGCTGGTCGGCGCGCCTAGCCTGTCGGCCACGCCGTCCGGCTGATCTTCGCCGGACGCGCAGTCGAGCACCGGTCCGGCGCGCGGCCCCCGGCCGCCGTGCGACCGGCGGGGAGGGGTTCTCATGTCCGACACGCCGTCCGACGCCGCGCCGACGGCGCAGGCGCCCGCGCAGGCACAGCCGCAGTCACCGCTGCGGAAGCAAGGTCCACCCGTCCATCCGGCGCCACCGTACGCACGTCCCTGGACGCCACCGCCCCCGCCCACGCCGCCGGCGTGGGTGACCGCGAGCCGGCCCCGGACCCCGCGTGCCGTGCGGCCCGCCGTGCTGTGGACGGCGCTGCTCACCGGTGTGCTGGCCGCGACCCTGCTGCGCGGCGGCCTGGGGATCAACCTGCTGCTGGTCAGCGTTCCCGCCGCGGTCGCGGCCGCGGTCGCCGCCCTGGACCACGGCCGGCGGCTCAGACCCTGGTCGGCGGTCTGGTCGGTGGCCGGCCTGACGCTGCTGCTGATCCCGGCCCTTCGGGACGCCTGGTGGCCGTCGTTCCTGGCCGTCGTCGCCGGCGCCTTCCTGGGCTCGCTGGCCCTGCACGGCGGCCGTCGCTGGCCCGGCGTGCTGCTCGGCGGTGCCGGGCTGTGGTTCGCTCCGGCACCGGCGATCGGCTGGGCACTGCGCGGGCTGCGCGAGCGCGCCACCCACGACCGGAGCCGGCTGCTGCCGATGCTGAAGACGGTCGGCGTGACCGTCGTGCTGCTCGTCGTCTTCGGCGCGCTCTTCGCCGGGGCCGACGCGGCCTTCGCCGACCTGCTGGGTGACCTGACGCCCGATGTGAAGGTCACAGACGTCCCGCTGCGGTTCCTGCTCCTCGCCCTCGGCACGCTGTTCGCGCTCTGCGCCGCGTGGAGCGCCGCCGCGCCGCGCCGCTGGGACCGGATCGAGGTGAAGCCGGGACGCGCGCGCCGGCGTGTGGAATGGGCGCTGCCGCTGGTCGTCCTGGCCGCGCTGTTCGCCGCCTTCAACGCCGTCCAGCTGACGGTGCTGTTCGGCGGCTACGGGAAGGTGCTCGACAAGACCGGCCTGACCTACGCGGAGTACGCCCGGCAGGGGTTCTGGCAGTTGCTCGTCGTCACGGTGCTCACCGTGGTGGTGATCGCCCTTGCCCTGCGCTGGGCGCCACGCGGCACCGAGCGCGACCGCCTGCTCGTGCGTTCCGTCCTCGGCACGATCTGCGTGCTGACCCTGGTCGTGGTCGCGTCCGCGCTGCGCCGCATGGACCTGTACGTCGACGCGTACGGGCTGACCCGGCTGCGGATATCGGTGGCGGGGGTGGAGCTGTGGCTCGGGCTGCTGATCGTCCTCGTCATGGCGGCCGGGCTGTTCGGCGCGCGCTGGCTGCCGCGCGCCGTGGTGGTGAGCGCCGCGGCGTCCGTGCTCGTCTTCGGACTGGTGTCGCCCGACGCGCTCATCGCCGACCAGCAGGTGAGCCGCTACCAGAGCACCGGCAAGATCGACCTGGCGTACCTGCGGAACCTCTCCGCGGACGCCGTCCCGGAGCTGGACCGGCTGCCGGAGCCGCAGCGCTCCTGCGCCCTGGAGAAGATCGTGGAGCACCTCTACGAGGACGGCACCGAGGCCTGGTTCACCACCAGCCTGGGTGAGGTCCGGGCGCGGTCGCTGCTCGACGAGCGCCCGCCGCGGACCGATGACCAGCCGTGCGACGCCGCAGGGCTGGAGGGCTTCTACGACGAGTGGCGCGACCCCGAGTTCCCGTGACGTGAACGCCTTGTGCCGCCGCCCCGGCCTCCCCTCGGGCCGGGCGGCGGCGCCGGCGTCAGGCCGCGGGCATGCCCGCGCTGCCGCTGAGCGCCTCCAGGTCGCTCTTGCGGACCCGGATCACGAACAACGCCGTGAGCAGGGCGAGCGCGACCAGCCCCACGCCCGCGTAGAACGCGGTCGAGATGCCGTGCGCGAGCACCTCGTGGCCCCACGGCGGCGGCAGTTCGTGCGTCTGCTGGAAGGCGGCCTGCTGCTCCGGAGTGGAGTGCGCGAGGAAGTCCGGGACGAGACCGGTGGCCTTGTCGCGGCTCGCGGTGCCGAACACCGTCACCAGGATGGACAGCCCGAGCGAGCCGCCCACCTGCTGCATCGCGTTGAGGAGCCCGGAGGCTGCCCCCGCCTCGTGCTGGGCGACGCCGGAGACGGCCGTCAGGGTCAGCGTGACGAAGTTCAGGCCCATGCCGAAGCCGAAGAGCAGCATCGGGCCGAGGACGCCGCCCACGTAGCTGCTGCCGGGGTCGATCAGGGTCAGCCACGCCATACCGGAACCGGTCAGCGCCGAGCCGGTGACCAGGAACGGCTTCGGCCCGAGCACCGGCAGGAAGCGGGTGGACAGCCCGGCCCCGGTCACGATCGCCGCGGTGACCGGCAGGAAGGCGAAGCCTGCCGCGATCGCGCTGTAGCCGAGCACGTTCTGCACGAAGATGACGATGAAGAAGAACATGCCGAACATGGCCGCGGCCAGGCTCAGCATCATCAGGTAGGTGCCGGAGCGGTTGCGGTCGGCGAACATCCGCAGTGGGGTGATCGGCTCCCGGGCCCGCCGCTCGACGACCACGAAGGCGCCCAGCAGCACGACGGCCACCACGAACGAGGAAACGGTCAGGGTGTCCCGCCACCCCGAGTGGGCGGCTCGGATGAAGCCGTAGACGAGCGAGGCCATGCCGAGCGTCGAGGTGACGGCTCCGGCGATGTCGAACCGGCCCGGGTGCCGCTGCGACTCGCTGATGAAGCGCGGCGCCAGGAAGGCGATCAGCAGGCCGATCGGCACGTTGACGAAGAACACCCAGCGCCAGTCGAGCCAGTCGGTGAGCATGCCGCCCGCCAGCAGGCCTACGGCGCCGCCGCCCGCGGAGACCGCGGCGAACACACCGAAGGCGCGGTTGCGCTGCGGACCCTCGGGGAAGTTGGTGGTGATGAGTGCGAGCGAGGTCGGCGAGGCGATCGCGCCGCCGACGCCCTGCAGCGATCGCGCGGCCAGAAGTTGCCACGGCTCCTGGGCGAAGCCTCCGAGGAGGGAGGCGAGGGAGAACAGCAGGATGCCGAAGACGAACACCCTGCGCCGTCCCAGGATGTCGCCCGCGCGTCCGCCGAGCAGCAGCAGACCGCCGAAGGTGAGCGTATAGGCGTTGAGCACCCAGGACAGATCGGTGGTGGAGAAGGAGAGCGCGTCCTGGATGTGCGGGAGCGCGATGTTCACAATGGTGGCGTCCAGCACGACCATGAGCTGGCAGGCCGCGATCACCGCGAGTGCGATGCCCGGCCTGCCGTCGCGTCGCGCGGCTCCGGGCTTTCGTGGTGAGGTGAGTTGCCCAGTCGTCACGAGGTCCCCCAGTCGGTGACTTAGTGAACGGTTGCGTTCACTGTGTACGACACTAGGCTGATGGTGGTAGTGAACGCAAGCGTTCACTAGAGAGTGAATGAGAAGGTGGCATGGTCATGTCGCAGGGAGCGGGGACCCGTCGTCGCGGGCCCGTTCTGGAGCGGGCGATCCTCGGAGCCGCCCTGGAGCAGCTGAGCACGGTGGGCTGGCGAGGGCTGACCATGGAGGGCGTCGCGGCCGGCGCCCAGACCGGCAAGGCGGCCGTCTACCGCCGCTGGCCGTCCAAGCAGGCGCTCGTCGCCGACGCCCTGCAGACGGCCTTCCCCGAGGTCCCCGACGTCCCGGACCTGGGCGGTCTGCGGGAGGATCTGGTCTTCCTCGTACTACGGATGCGCGAGGCGATGTACTCGCGCGGCGGGCTCGCCCTGCGTTCGGTGATCGACGAGTGCGACCAGGAAGCGGCCCACTGCTTCGTGCGGCTGATCTTGGAAGGGGTTGTTGAACCCACCAAGAACCGCATCCTGGACGTGGTCCGGCGCGGCATCGAGCGGGGCGAGGTGCGGCCCGACGCCACCGGGGACATCGTCGCCGACGTCGTGCCCGCGCTGATGATGTACCGGTCGAAGATCGGTGGACGGGAGATCACCGAGGAGGATCTGATCGAGGTCGTCGACCAGGTGATGCTGCCCTTGCTGCGCCCCTGATCCGGTCGCCGGGCCGGTCGCCCCCCGGCCCGCGTCCCACCCTGGCCGACCTGCTCTCGGGCGGCCCAACGCGGGAGCGTAGGCTAAGCCTTGCCATGGTCCACGAACCCCCCACCCACACTGTCGAACGCTCGCTGCGCGCGACCCTCGGCGCCAAGGTCATCGCGGGCGTCGACGAGGTCGGACGGGGTGCCTGGGCCGGACCTGTCACGGTGTGCGCGGCCGTCACCGGCCTTCGGCGGCCCCCCGATGGCCTCACCGACTCCAAGCTGATCACCGTCAAGCGCCGTACCGAACTCGCCGGTGTGCTCACCGGATGGGTGAACTCCTTCGCGCTCGGCCACTCCTCCCCGGAGGAGATCGACGGGCTGGGGATGACCGCCGCGCTGCGGCTCGCCGCCACGCGCGCCCTGGACGCCCTGCCCGTGCGGCCGGACGCGGTGATACTCGACGGAAAGCACGACTACCTGGGGGGCCCCTGGCGGGTGCGCACGGTGATCAAGGGCGACCGTTCGTGCGTGGCCGTGGCGGCCGCATCCGTGATCGCCAAGGTGCGGCGGGACGCGATGATGGCGGAACTGGGCGTGGACTATGCTCCGTTCGGTTTCGAGGACAATGCCGGGTACCCTTCGCCGGTGCACCGGGCGGCGCTGGAGGAGCTGGGGCCCACCCCCCTTCACCGGCTGTCCTGGGCATATCTCGATACGCTGCCGCGTTGGCAACACCTGAAGAAGGTCCGGGAGACCGTGGAGGCGGGCGAGTCGGGTGAGCAACTCGGGTTCGACTTCGGAGCCGAGTTGTGACCTGAGCCGATTTGTGACCTACCCGCCGCTGCGTTGTTCCGGTGCATTTGATAGACATCAGCACATGCCTCTCACCCCCGAGGAGCCTCAGATTCACGAGAGTGTCCCAGGTCCCCGCGTAGCCCCGGCCTCCGGCCGGCCCGCGTCGACCCCCCGTCCCGTACCGGGCCCCGGCCCCCGTCCCGCGCCTCCGCGTGGTGCTCCGGCGGTGAACGCCCGGCCTGGCCGTCCTGGTCCGACCCGCGGGTCCGTCGTACCCCCGCAGCAGCGATCGCCGCGGGAGTCCGAGGCCGTGGCCTCCGGCTCCGCCGGCCCGTCCGCGCAGATCCAGCTCATCCCCGCCTCGGTGGAGGGCGCCCTCGACGCCGCCGACGAGACCGTCGACCTGCTGCTGGACAGCGGGCGCGCTCCGGGTGAGGTCCTGGTGCTCACCACCGGCGAGCAGCACCCCTGGGCGGCCCACGAGTTGAGCTTCGGCGAGGCGTCCTACTGGGCGCAGCACGACGCCGGCGACGACGTGTTCTACGCCGCGCACGACGCCGACCGCGCCAAGGGCCGGCCCGTCGTGGTCGTGGCCGTCAACGGCGGCTCCGACGAGACCGTGGCGGATGTCCTGCCCTCCGCGATGGCGAGGGCCGGAACGCTGCTGGTCGTCTGCGGAGACCCGCAGCGGATCAACGCGCTGCTCGGCGTCAACGCCTGATCAGCGCGCCGCCGCGCGGCGCAGGGGCGGCGTCCCGCTGGGACGCAGGCTCGCTGCGCCGCGGCTCGTGGCCGACCACGAGGCGGCGTTCGGGGTCCGTCCGGCACGTTCCTCGCCCTGCACCCGCCAGCCGTCGTCGGTCATGGTGATGTACGAACCGGGGCGTAGGCCGTACAGCGAGCAGGCGTCCCGCAGTCCCCACATCCAGGCACCGTCCACCTCGGTCCACCCCGCTCCGCCGTCACGGCAGACGAGCAGCACCGCGGTGCGCACCGGCCTGCGCCGCCGCAGGTCGTCCGCGGTGATCCGACGCAGGTGGACGAGGATCGCGTTGCGGCGCTCCCAGCCGTCGGTGACGTGGGGGCGCTGCGCGAAGGACGCGCTGGCCGTCAGCCGTTCGTCGGGGGAGTAGACCGCGACCACGGCGGTGCCCGGTGCCGGGAGGTGGCGCGTGTGGAGGTCCGTGACCACTTCGCGCGGGTTGATCAGCAGGGGGATGCCCGCGGCGGTCCATTCGGCAGGCTCGAGGTTGCGATGGCGTGCGGCACGGCGGGAGGAATTCACGGAAGCGGTTTCCGGAGCGAAGCCGATGGCCACGGTCCTCCCTTCGGGTATGCGTCCGCGACCGGGCGTGCGTGGGCATGCCGGTCGGGGGGCTCCAAGAGCCGATGCGGGGATCCAGAGTCAATTGTTCCTGTCGCACACCCAGGCGGCAACGGTCATTTTGTCGACCTGTCTGTTATCTGACCCTCCGCCGCATAGATCCCGTCTCTGTCTCACATGGTGACTACCGGTCAGCCCTGCAGGGCCAGGACCAGCGGAAACACCGCGGTAACACCGGAACGGCGCAAGAGCCGCGCTGCGACGGCCACGGTCCACCCCGTCTCGGTGAAGTCGTCGACCAGCAGGACCGGTCCCGCGGCCGAGCCGAGCGCCTCGCTGAGGGCGGGCGGAACGGTGAACGCACCGTGCAGCGCCCGCAGTCGCTGTGCGCTGTTGCTGCGCGGCACCCGCGAGGGCTCCAGGTCACCGCTGTGCGCGACCTCCCCGAGCAGGGGCATGCGGCCGATCTCGGCGATCCGCGCGCCCAGTGACGCGATGAGCTGCGGCCGGGTGTGCGAGGCGATGGTGACGACGCCGACCGGTCGCTGCGGGGCGTCGGGCTCGCCGCTCGCCCAGCCGCCGGGGCCCTTCGCCCAGTCGGCCAGCACCTGCACCACGGCCTGCGACACGTCCTCCGGGACGGGGCCGTCCGTGGCGTTCTCGGCGAACAGGGGGCGGAGCCGGTTGCCCCAGCCGATGTCGGAGAGCCGTCCGAGGGCCCGACCGGTCGCGGCCTGCTCACCCGGCGGGATCTTCCCCCTCAGGTCGATGCCGATCGCGGGCAGACCCGTCGGCCACATCCGGCGGGGCTCGACCTCGACCCCGGGGCGCCCGAGCGCGGCCCGCGCCGCCTCCAGGGCCTCGCGGGAGACCTCCGCGGTGAACCGGGGCCCGGCGCAGTTGTCGCAGCGGCCGCAGGGGGCGGCCTCCTCGTCGTCGAGCTGACGGCGCAGGTACTCCATGCGGCACAGCGAAGTCGTGGCGTACTCGCGCATCGCCTGCTGTTCGGCCTTGCGCTGCCGGTCGACCCACGCGTACCGCTCGGTGTCGTACGCCCAGGGCCGGCCCGTGGCTGTCCAGCCGCCGCGCACCCTGTGCACGGCGCCGTCCACGTCGAGCACCTTGAGCATGGTCTCCAGCCGGTTGCGGCGCAGGTCCACCCGGGTCTCGAGCGCGGGGACCGACATCGGGCCGTCGGAGGCGGCCAGAGTCTCCAGGGTGTGCCGCACCTGTTCCTCACGGGGGAAGGCGAGCGAGGCGAAGTAGCGCCAGATCGCCTCGTCCTCGGGCCCGGGGAGCAGCAGCACCTCCGCGTGGTCGACACCGCGGCCGGCGCGGCCGACCTGCTGGTAGTAGGCGATGGGCGAGGAGGGCGAGCCCAGGTGCACCACGAAGCCCAGGTCCGGCTTGTCGAATCCCATGCCGAGCGCCGACGTGGCGATCAGCGCCTTGACCTCGTTGTTCAGCAGCGCGGCTTCGGCGGCCCGGCGGTCGGCGTCCTCCGTGCGCCCGGAGTAGGCGGCGACCCGGTGCCCGCGCTGCCGGAGGAAGGCGGTGACCTCCTCCGCGGCCGCCACCGTCAGGGTGTAGACGATGCCCGAGCCCGGGAGGTCGCCGATGTGGTCGGCGAGCCAGGCGAGCCGGTGGGCGGCGTCGGGCATGCGCAGTACCCCGAGCGACAGGCTCTGGCGGTCCAGCGGTCCGCGCAGCACGAGGGCTCCCTCGTGGTCACCGGTCCCCAACTGCTCGGCCACGTCGGCCGTCACGCGCGCGTTGGCGGTGGCCGTCGTGGCCAGCACCGGGACGCCCGGGGTGAGATCGGCGAGCATCGTCCGCAACCGGCGGTAGTCGGGCCGGAAGTCATGGCCCCAGTCGGAGATGCAGTGGGCCTCGTCGACCACGAGCAGACCGGTCGTGGACACCAGCTTGGGCAGCACCTGGTCACGGAAGTCGGGGTTGTTGAGCCGCTCCGGACTCACCAGGAGGACGTCGACCTCCCCCGAGGCGACCTCGGCCTGCACCGTGTCCCACTCCTCGGGGTTGGCCGAGTTGATCGTGCGGGCGCGGATGCCGGCGCGGTCGGCGGCCTCGATCTGGTTCCGCATCAGCGCCAGCAGCGGGGAGACGATCACCGTGGGACCGCTGCCCCGCTCGCGGAGCAGCGCGGTGGCCACGAAGTAGACGGCCGACTTGCCCCATCCCGTGCGCTGCACCACCAGGGCCCGGCGGCCGTGCGCGACCAGCGCCTCGACGGCACGCCACTGGTCCTCGCGCAGGCGTGCGGTGCCCGTCGGGTCCCCGACGAGCCGGCTGAGGATGGTGTCGGCGGCGGTGCGCAGTGCGGTGGTCATGCCCCCATGCAACCCGATGGCACCGACACCGCGCCAACCGCACGCAGGCGGCCTGTGGACAACCCGCCCCGGATCATTGTGATGATATGCGCAAGTTATCCACAGGTTTTGGAGGGGGCTGGCGGAGATCCACGGCGTACGGGACCTTCGGATCATGACTCAGCACACCGAATCCCCCCGCCCCTCGGACGACCCGAAGGTCACCCTGCGCAGCCCGGCCGACCTCGCCGCCGCACTCCCGTACCTGTGCGGATTCCACCCCGACGACAGCATTCTGTTGATCGCCCTGCACGGCGAGCGCGGCCGCTTCGGCGGCCGGGCCCGGCTCGGCATCCCACGGGACGCCGCCGAGTGGCCCGGCGCCGCCCAGCAGTTGGCGGAGTGCCTGGTGAACGGCAGCGAGCAACGCGGCGGACGGCCGGACGCGATCGTGCTCTTCCTGGTTCAGGAACCCGCTCCCGGCGAGACCCCCCACCAGCTCATGGAACGGCTGCGCCCGCTGGCGCAGCGGCTGCGGATCGCCTGCGGCACGCTCGACGTCCCCGTCGTCGAGGCGCTGTGCGTCTGCGCCGGCCGCTGGTGGTCCTACTGCTGCCCGGACCCGGAGCGGTTCCCGCGCGAAGGCATCGGGATCACAAAGTCCGGCGATTCCGTGATGGCCGCGGCGGCCGCCTACGCGGGCCTGCGGATCAGCGGCTCCCTCAAGGAGATTGAGGAGCGCCTCACCCCGCCCCCGCCGGGCGCACCGGCGTCCGCGGCCCGCGCGGACGCGCTGGACGCGGCGGCCGCCGCCCTCGTCCCCCGCATGCTGGAGCGGGACGACTCCGCAGAGGTGCGGCGCACCACCCTGCGCCTGTTGCGGGCGGCGCTCGAGCGCTTCCGGGCCGCCACCCCGGTGGGGGACGGAGTGGCGGCCGACCGCGACGACGACGCGCTGCTGGACGACGACGAGGCCGCCACGATGATCCTCGGCCTGCAGGACCGCACCACCCGCGACGAGGCCGCGGAGTGGATGGACCCGCCCCACACCGACCCGGCGGTGCGCCTGTGGCGGGCGCTCGCCCGGCGCTGCGTCGAGCCGTACCACGAGCACGCCGCCGCGCCCCTGACCCTCGCCGGCTGGGTGGCCTGGTCCGCCGGGGACGAGGCGGCGGCGCGCGTGGCCTTCGGCCGCGCCCTGCACCTCGCCCCCGACTACACCTTCGCCCGGCTGCTCCACGCCGCCGTCAACAACGGCCTCTCGCCGGAACCGCTGCGCCGCTACCTGCGCCAGCAGAGCATCGGACGTGCCCGCCGGGCCGCGCTCCTCACAGCTCGCCGCGGGCCAGCCGGATCAGCCGGTCGAGGACCCGGCCGCCGCTCACCCGGAGCCCGTCGTGCTCGTACTCGTCGGTGACCCAGGTGCGCAGGCCGCGGACCGAGCGCGCGGTGGTGAGCGATTCGGCGGTGTCCACGTACATGTCGTCGTGGTAGACGGCCGCGGCCACCGGCACCTCGTTCCGCCCCAGCTGAGCCGGGTCGTACAGGTCGGGCCACTCCTCGTGCTGCGCCAGGTGGTGCGCCGTCTCGCGCAGCGGTGCCAGCGCGGGGTCCGTGGCGAACATCCAGGGGTAGATCATCTCGCCGGTCAGCAGCACCGGCGCGTCGTCCGCCAGCGGCTTGTCGACGTCGAACTGGGGGAACTCGCCCCGAACCGAGTCGGCGGCCCAGCCGGTGGCCCGCGGCGAGACCGAACGCTGGCCGTAGATCGACTCGTGCAGCACCGCGTAGAGCGGATTGGCCGCGAACGACAGATGACCCTGGACCTCGGCGAGGAAGAAGTCGGAGAGCTGGAGGCCGGATCCCCCGGCCACGAAGGCGTCCTCGAGCAGGTAGTGCAGCGTGTGCGAGCCGGTGCCCGTGCCCAGCAGCATCCCGGTGGTCTGGAAGGCCTCCGCGGTCAGCAGGCCGCCGCCCGGCAGCCTGACCTCGCGCTCGCGCAGGTGCCGCACGATCGCCCGGACCGTCTCGACGTCCTCCGGGTAACGCGCGTAGTGCGCCGCGGTCTTCCGCTCCACGCGGGGGTAGGCGGCCCGGTAGACGTCCTCGGCTGTGCTGCGCAGACCGGCGAGGCCGCCGGTCACGAAGGCCTCGCGGACGCCCTCGGGGGCGAAGGACAGGTAGGTGAGCGCGCAGAAGCCGCCGTAGCTCTGGCCCAGCAGGCTCCACTGGCCGTCCTCGCCGAGCAGTTCGCGGCGGATCAGCTCGCAGTCGCGGACGATCGAGTCCGCCCGGAAGTGCTCCAGATAGCGGGCCTGGGCCGAGGCGTCCCCGCGCAGCGGCAGGGTCTGCCGGTTCGCCGGGGTGGAGCGGCCGGTGCCCCGCTGGTCGAGCAGCAGCACCCGGTAGTCGTCCAGCGCCCGGGTGAGCCAGCCGTCGCGGCCCAGCGGCCGCGGCGACCGGCCGCCCGGCCCGCCCTGCAGGAACAGCAGCCAGGGCAGCGAATCTCGCTCCTTCCCGGTGGCCACGACCTCCCGTGCGTACACCTCGATCCGCTCGCCGCCCGGGTCCGCGTGGTCGAGCGGCACCTGGAAGGTGTGGTCGGTGATGACGGTTCCCGGCTGGCGGTAGACGGCCATGGCTCTCTTTCCGGTGATACGGACGGCTTCCCGATCAGGAACGGTAGACGGCGCGTGACCCGAGTGCCCACACGGCCGTTCTCGTGGGTAGTGGCGGCAGCGCCCGAGCGATCGAACCGACGAGGAGGTGGCATGAGCCCGCAGCCGGTCAACCGGCCGCCCCGGCAGGACCGGGGGCCGCAGCCGGTGCACGACGCCGTGATGTGCGTCGCGGCCCCGGCCCTCGCGGTCTCGCCGGAGCACGGACAGCTCGACGGAAGCGGCCTGGGCGGCTTCTACCAGGGCGGCCGCCGGGTACTGGCCCGCTGCGAGCTGCGCGTCGCGGGGGTGCCACCGCTCCCCGTGCAGGGCGGGCTGGTCACGGCGGGGCGGGCGCGGTTCACCTCCGTCGCCCGCGTGCCCGGCGACACGGCACCGGACCCCGCTCTCACCGTCGAGCGGCTCCGCACGGCCGGGGGCACCGAGCGCATCACGATCCACAACACCGGTTCCCGCGCCCTGCGCATCCCCTTCGAAGTGGCCCTGGCGACCGACCTCGCGGAGCTGGCGGCGATCGCGGCCGGATCCTCCGGGCCGGAGCTGCAGCCCAGTGTCTGCGACGCGGGACTGCTGTGGTCGGCCGAGGGTCTGCGGGCCCGGGTCACCGCCGTGCCGGCGCCCGAGAGTGCCCTGGCCTCCGCGGGGTTGCTGTGCTGGGAGCTGGCGCTGCCCGCCGGGGCGTCCCGCACGATCGAGCTGCGCGCGACGCTGGAGCCCGCCGTGGCCGGCGTGAACGGTGGATCCGCCCCGGCGGTCCCCGTGCCCTGGTCCGCCCCGGAGGTCCGGGGCGGTGACGGCCGGGCGGAGACGCTGCTGCGGGCCGCCCTCGACGACCTAAGGGCGCTGCTGCTGCGCGACCCGGGGCACCCCCTGGACGTCCATGTGGCGGCGGGCGCGCCATGGCGGCTCGGTCCCGCCCCGGCCGACGCCCTGTGGGCGGCCCGGATGCTGCTGCCGCTCGGCACCCGCCTGGCGGCCGGTACCCTGCGGGCGTTCGCCCGCCGCCAGGACCCGGAGACCGGCGGCCTGCCGGGCCCGCTGCGCCATGCCGGCCCGCTTCTGCCGCCCACCTGCTCCGGGGTGGAGGCGGGGCTCCTCTTCGTCACCCTGCTCGCCGAGGCACGCCGGTGGGGACTTCCGGAGCGGGACACCGAACAGTTGCTGCCGGCCGCCGAGCGCAGTCTGCGGTGGCTGCGGTCGGTGGCGGCCGAGAGCGGGTACGTTCCCGACCCCGTGCCGGGCGGCCCCCTGCGCTGCGACGTGCAGGCACACGCCCACCGGGCCATGCTGCTTGGCGCCGATCTGCTCCAGGCCCTTGGACGCCCGGGTCCGGAGGAGTGGCGGGAGCGGGCCGAGGCGCTGCGCCGCAGGTTCCGCGAGGACTTCTGGCTGGACGACCCCACCGGCGGGAGCCCGGCCGCCGCGCTCACCCCCGACGGCAGACCCGTGCCCCACCTGGGCTCGGCCGCCGCCCATCTGCTCGACACCGGCCTGCTGGGCGGCTGCGAGCTCGCTCCCGGCCTGCTGGACAAGGCGCAGACGGAGCAGCTCGCTCGCCTTCTCGCGGCTCCGGAACTCGACTCGGGATGGGGACTGCGCACCCTGTCCGCCAGGGCCCCCGGCTACAACCCCTTCGGACACCGCGGCGGAGCGGTGCGGATCCACGAGACGGCCGTCGCGGTCGCCGGGCTGGCTGCGGCCGGCCATGAAGACCAGGCCGCGGCACTGCTGCTGGGCGTGCTGGACGCGGCCGGTGCGTTCGGCCATCGCCTGCCCGAGATGTACGCGGGGGAACAGCGTGACGACTCCCGGCGGCCCGCCCCGCACCCGACGGCCTCGCGCCCCGCCGCGCTGGCCGCCGCCGGCGCCGTCCACCTGCTGATGGCCCTCGCCGGGATCCGCCCCGACGCTCCCGAACGCATGGTGGCCGTGCGTCCCCTGGCCGCCGCCCCGCTCGGGGATCTCGGCCTCGCCGGGCTGCGGGTGGCCGAGGAGCCCTTCGCGCTGCGGATCGGCGCGTCCGGTACGGCCGTGATCGAGGAGGCGGCTCCCGGACTCCAGGTCGGTGCCTGAATCCGCCGGGCGGCAGCGGGCGCCGGGCCACCGCCGCGACGTCGAACAACAGGCCGAACGCGAGGCGCGTCATCCCGCCAACCTGCTGTTTATCGTCAGGCAGACGACTATGATCGCGGGCATGGCGCCCTACGACCCGTCAGCTTTCCCGCCCTTCGCCGTCACTGTCGATCTCGTCGTGCTCACAGTGCGCAGCCACGCCCTGTGCGCCCTCGCGGTCCGCCGCGGCGAACCGCCCTACCAGGGCCGGTGGGCGCTGCCCGGCGGCTTCGTACGCGGCGACGAGGACCTGGCCGGGGCGGCCGCCCGCGAACTGGAGGAGGAGACCGGACTGCGCGCGGGCAGCGGCGTCCACCTCGAGCAGCTGGCCACCTACGGCGACCCCAAGCGCGACCCGCGCATGCGCGTGGTGAGCGTCGCCCACCTCGTGCTCGCCCCGGACCTGCCCGCGCCCCGTGCCGGGGGCGACGCGCGAAGCGCCCGCTGGGCCCCGGTCGAGGAGCTGCTGCGCAACGGCGAGGAGGGCACCCTCGCCTTCGACCACGCGCGCATCCTGGCCGACGGCGTGGAGCGCGCCCGCTCCAAGCTCGAGTACTCGGCGCTGGCCACCGCCTTCTGTCCGCCCGAGTTCACCGTCGGCGAGCTGCGCCGCGTCTACGAGGCGGTGTGGGGCGTCGCCCTCGACCCTCGCAACTTCCATCGCAAGGTGACGGGGACGGTCGGCTTCCTCGTCCCCGCCGGTGGCACGACGACCCGTCAGGGCGGCCGTCCCGCACAGCTGTTCCGCGCGGGTGGAGCAACCATTCTCAATCCGCCCATGTTGCGACCAGAGGTGTAAATTCCGGGCCATTTGCGCGTTATGGTGCAATGGTGATCCAGGCCATCGGACTGACCAGCGCGTCCCGGGGCGAAGAGCCCCCTGCCGTCGACGACCTCACCTTCGACGCCCACCCCGGCGAGATCACCGTCCTGCTCGGCGACAGCGGCGCCGGCAAGTCCACCGTCCTGCGGCTGATGCTCGAACTCGAACCGGGCCGCGGCGTCACGCTGTTCGGCGGGCGCCCCCTGCACCGCCACACCCATCCGGCCAACGCGGTGGGAGTGCTCCTCGGTGACGTGGCCGGCCACCCCGCCCGGACCGCACGTGGCCACCTGCGCATGCTCGCAGCCGCGGCGGGGGCCCCGGCCGAACGCGCCGACCACGTCCTGGAGATCGTGGGCCTGCGCGAGACGGCCGGACGCCGCCTGTCGACCTTCTCCCTCGGTATGGACCGCCGCCTGGGCGTGGCTGCGGCGCTCCTCGGGGACCCGCCCGCGCTGGTCCTGGACGACCCGGCCCAGGGGCTTTCCCCGCGCGACAGCGCCTGGTTGTACGGCCTGCTCAAGGCGTACGCGGCGCGCGGCGGCGCCGTCGTGGTCACCTGCGCCGACCCCAAGGCGGCGGGCAGGCTCGGCGATCGCGTCGTCACCCTCGACAAGGGCCGGCTCGTCGCCGACCAGTCCGCCCACGAGTTCTGCCGCCGCCGGCTGCGCCCGTACGTGGCCGTCCAGTCACCCCAGGCCGAACGCCTGGGCCTGCTGCTGACCGGCGACGGGACCGAGATCACCCACGAGAGCGGCAGCCGCATCCGTGTACACGGCGCGACCACCGCCCAGGTCGGCGAAACCGCCTTCCGGAACGGCATCCTCCTGCACCGTCTCGCGGACGAGGTGGCCGACACCGGTGTGCCGGAGGCCCCGGACGGCGACCGAGACCGGCCTGCGGTGCCCCTGGCGGCCGCGCGCGCCGCTGTGCCACCCGCCGGTCCGGCCCGGCCCGTCCGCTACGAACTGCGCCGCCTGACCGGCGTCCGCGGCCCCTGGCTCGTCACGCTCGTCTCCGTCCTGGTCTCGGGTCTGGCCACCCTGGCCCTGCTGCGGACCGGCCATCACACCTTCTCGCTGCGTCTGCTGACCGGCTGGCCGCACTCGCTGCCCCTGCCGCCCGTCGCGTTGGGCGCCGGCCTCATCGGCGCCCTCGCCTACGGCCAGGAGTTCCGCTATCCCGCGCTGGCCCCCGCGCACGCACCCGTGCCGCGACAACTGCGCCTGCTGCTCGCCAAGCTCGTCGTCAACGGTTCGACGGCGGTACTGATCGCCCTCCTGGGAACGACGCTCGGCCTCGTCGCGATGCGCCTCGAACACGGACCGGGCGCACTGCCCTCGACGTTCGTGCTGGCCTCGACCGCGGCCCCCGCGGTCGCCCTCTCGCTCGTCTGCTGCTGGGCCGGGGTGCTGGCCGCCGGGGTGTTCCGCACCACGGCGCTCGGGCTGGCCGGTGTCCTGGCGGTTCCGTTGCTGGTGGCCCCGCTGATGAGGCGGGCGGCGTCCGCCCCGGCGATCGACATGACCCGTCTGGCGACCCAACCGGTCCGGTATTCCTTCGTTTTGTCGCTCCTCGCTCTCTCGTGTGCCTATGTGGCAACGGTCTTGCGTCGGAGAAACCCCATTTCCTTCCGATAAAGCGTCAATTATCAGGTGATGAGTGCTCACCCTTTCGTGTGCTTTTCAGGAAAGCCCTCAAGGCATCCCGCGCCATCGCCGACAAATGATGCGTGAGTACCCTTGCGCACACCATGATGACCGCGGCCCGCCCCGCCGACCCGAGTCTCGGCGGCGGGGACATCGACCGCTATCCGTACGCCGACGCCCCCGCCGGCCTCGACCGCCCGGGCGGCACACCCTCCTGGGACGGCGGCGACGCCGACATGGGCCGGGTCGGCCGCCGCCCCGCCGGGAGCCGTGGCCGCGGGCTGCACGGCCAACTCGTCCAGCAACTCGGCCAGATGATCGTCTCCGGCGATCTCGGGGCCGACCGCCCGCTCGTCCCCGAGGAGATCGGCCAGCGTTTCGAGGTCTCCCGTACCGTCGTCCGCGAGTCGCTGCGGGTACTGGAGGCCAAGGGCCTCGTCAGCGCCCGGCCCAACGTCGGCACCCGGGTCCGCCCGGTCAGTGACTGGAACCTGCTCGACCCCGACATCATCGAATGGCGGGCCTTCGGCCCGCAGCGCGACGACCAGCGTCGCGAGCTGTTCGAACTGCGCTGGACGATCGAGCCCCTGGCCGCCCGCCTCGCGGCGGGTCACGGCCGCGAGGACGTCCAGCAGCGCCTCGTCGACATGACCGACATCATGGCCCACGCCGTGGGGCAGGGTGACGGCCTCACCTTCTCCCGGGCGGACGCCGAGTTCCATGCCCTGCTGCTGCAGGTCGCGGGCAACCGGATGCTGGAACACCTGTCCGGCATCGTCTCCGCCGCCCTGCAGGTCTCCGGCGGCCCCGTCACCGGCTGCGAGCGCCCCGGCGAGCACTCGGTGGCCCTGCACACGCGGGTCGTCGAGGCGCTGGCCGCCTCCGACGGTGCCGAGGCGGAGACCGCCATGCGCCAGCTGCTCGCCGTCCACCCCGACACGGGTCCCGGCGGCGCGGCGGACCATGTCGTCCCGGCCCCCCGCGAGCACTGAGCGTTCCCGCGCAGCACGAGACGGCACCGACTTCCGCCGCCGGCCCACGGCCTCCGGGCCCGGCGGCGGAGCCGTCCGCCATGGTTGACGCACGTATTCAACCGGGCATGGTGCCGGCGTGCACGGGGAGTGTCCCGCTATCGACGGTTTGGCGCCGATGCGGGGTGTGACTCGAACCACGTACGGCGGGGCGTAACGCTCTGGGCGGCAGCGCGATGAGCTTAGAGGTGGCGGCCGCGCGAGGAATATCCGCGACGAACATGACGCTGAGTTGCCGAGCGGTTCCCACCCTAGTCGTTTTCCATCGTTCCGAGAGGTTGTTCGTGTCGGCCAGCACATCCCGTACGCTCCCGCCGGAGATCGCCGAGTCCGAGTCTCTGATGGCGCTCATCGAGCGGGGTAAGGCTCAGGGTCAGATCGCCGGCGACGACGTGCGCCGAGCCTTCGAAGCGGACCAGATCCCGGCAACCCAGTGGAAGAACGTTCTGCGCAGCCTCAACCAGGTCCTCGACGAGGAGGGTGTGACGCTGATGGTGAGTGCCGCCGAGGCGCCCAAGCGCACCCGTAAGAGCGTCGCAGCCAAGAGCCCGGCGAAGCGTACTGCCACCAAGACCGTCGCCACCAAGGCCGCCCCGGTCAAGAAGTCCGTCGCAGCCAAGGCCGCCGCGGCCCCCGCCCCCAGTGGGGCGGCGGAGCCCGTGGGGGAGCCGGAGGACGAGGCCGTGGCACCCGCGAAGAAGGCCGTCGCCAAGAAGACTGCGGCGAAGAAGACCACCGCAACCGCCAAGAAGACCGCCGCGAAGAAGACCACCGCCACCAAGGCCAAGAAGGACGACGAACTCGGCGAGGGCGAGGAGCTCCTCGAGGACGTGGCCCCCGGCAAGGACGAGGACGTCCCCGCCGAGGCCGAGGCGGAGAGCTTCGTCCTGTCCGACGAGGACGAGGACGACGCGCCCGCCCAGCAGGTCGCCGCGGCCGGCGCCACCGCCGACCCGGTGAAGGACTACCTCAAGCAGATCGGCAAGGTCCCGCTGCTCAACGCCGAGCAGGAGGTGGAGCTCGCCAAGCGCATCGAGGCCGGTCTGTTCGCCGAGGACAAGCTGGCCCAGGCCGACAAGCTCGCCCCCAAGCTCAAGCGCGAGCTGGAGATCATCGCCGAGGACGGCCGCTGGGCCAAGAACCACCTCCTGGAGGCCAACCTCCGTCTGGTGGTCTCGCTGGCCAAGCGCTACACCGGCCGCGGCATGCTGTTCCTGGACCTGATCCAGGAGGGCAACCTCGGTCTGATCCGTGCCGTCGAGAAGTTCGACTACACCAAGGGCTTCAAGTTCTCGACGTACGCGACCTGGTGGATCCGCCAGGCGATCACCCGTGCGATGGCCGATCAGGCCCGCACCATCCGCATCCCGGTGCACATGGTCGAGGTCATCAACAAGCTGGCCCGCGTCCAGCGCCAGATGCTCCAGGACCTGGGCCGCGAGCCCACCCCGGAGGAGCTGGCCAAGGAACTCGACATGACTCCCGAGAAGGTCATCGAGGTCCAGAAGTACGGCCGCGAGCCCATCTCGCTGCACACCCCGCTCGGTGAGGACGGCGACAGCGAGTTCGGTGACCTCATCGAGGACTCCGAGGCGGTCGTGCCGGCCGACGCGGTCAGCTTCACGCTGCTGCAGGAGCAGTTGCATTCGGTGCTCGACACGCTCAGTGAGCGCGAGGCGGGCGTGGTCTCCATGCGCTTCGGCCTCACCGACGGTCAGCCGAAGACGCTGGACGAGATCGGCAAGGTGTACGGGGTCACCCGTGAGCGCATCCGCCAGATCGAGTCCAAGACCATGTCCAAGCTGCGTCATCCCTCGCGTTCCCAGGTTCTCCGCGACTACCTGGACTGATCCCGCAGAACGCCCAGATGGGCCCGCGACCGCCACGGCGGTCGCGGGCCCATCGGCCTTTCCGGACAGTTCTCCGGATGCGACCCCCGCCCTGTCAGGTCACTGTGGGTGCTCAGGGCATTCCGGATGGTGAGGAGAATGCATGCGTTCCTCGATCCGCACGCTGATCGGCGGGCTCATAGCCGGGTCCGCGCTCGCGCTGTCGCTACCGGCTTCCGCCACCGCCGCGGTGTTGGCGTACGCTCCGGTGGCCCCGGGCGCCGACAACGGTGTCATAGGCGGCACGCCGGTCACCACGGAGCAGTACCCGTGGGCGGTGGTCCTGTCGAGCCGGTCCCGCTACGGCACGGGCCGCTCGGGGCAGTTCTGCGGCGGAGCGCTCGTCGGGCCGAACACCGTGGTCAGCGCGGCGCACTGCTTCAGCCCGACCGCGCTGGGCGGGGACTGGAACCAGGTGTCCGACCTTCGTGTCATCGCCGGGCGGACGGATCTCGCCGGCTCCGCGGGCAGGGAGGTGGCGGTCCGCCGGGTCTGGGTCAATCCCGCGTACGATCCCACGACCAACAGCGGCGACGTCGCGGTCGTGACGACCGCGGAGCCGTTTCCCGCCGGAAGCACGATACCCATGGCGGCACCCGGGGACCTGGGTTCCTACGAGGCGGGCACGCCGGCGCAGGTCTTCGGCTGGGGGGACACGGCGGGCCTGGGGACCTACTCGAACGTCCTGATGGCGGCGAACGTCTCGGTGCTCGACGACTCGGTCTGTGAGCAGGCGTATCCGGGCAGTGTGGAAGGCAAGTACCAGAAGAACGGCATGGTCTGCGCCGGCGACCTGGCCGGCGGGCACGACTCGTGCCAGGGGGACAGCGGCGGTCCGCTGGTGGCGGGCGGGCGGCTGATAGGGCTGGTGTCCTGGGGCGCGGGATGCGCCCAGGCCGGCCATCCCGGTGTGTACACCCGGGTTTCGGCGGTGGCGGGACTGGTGGGCCAGCACTCTTCATGACGCGGCGGACAAGCCGACGGGCGGCCTCCCTCACGGGAGGCCGCCCGTCGTGAGAGCTCGTCGCAGTGCTATGCGTCAGCGTTCGTCATCGGCCGCGACGGCCGGGGCGGCGGTGAGCCGACCGGTCTCGTCCTGTATTTCCGCAGCGATCTTCTTCAATTCGGGCTCGAACTTACGCCCATGGTGCGCGCAGAAGAGCAGCTCGCCGCCACTGATGAGTACGACGCGCAGGTATGCCTGGGCGCCGCAACGGTCGCAGCGGTCCGCCGCCGTCAGCGGGCTCGCGGGGGTCAGAACAGTAGTCACGTCGCCTCTTCTCTAGCTCGACGAGCTGTCGTACCAGGGTCAACATCCAACCAGGCCGAAACTGTTCCCGCTCAGGTCTTTTCCTTGGAAACTGTTGTTGTTGCGGCCGGATGCTACCGATTGGCGGCGAATGATCCTCTGGCGTCTTATCTGTCGGCTTCGGGTCGTTCTGGCGGATCTGGTCAGATTGTTCGGTTGCGTCCCCCCGGCCCTGCGGCCGGTTGTTGAGGAGGACGTGCCCCGAGCCTAAATGGTTCATGCCTCCAGTGGAACGTGACATGTGTATCACTCAAACGAGGGATCGAACATGTCTTCGAAAGCGGGCTAGCATGGTGCCCATACCGGGTCGCGGCGAAACGGCCGTGCGTGACCTCGGTACCCTCTCACCGATACGGCTGAAGAACTTCATGAGGAGACGTTCGCGTGACCGCCGAAACATCCGTGCCGTCCACCGCGTTGCTGACCGGTGCAGATCGTGACGGCTCCAACTACACCGCGCGACACCTGCTCGTGCTCGAGGGCCTCGAAGCGGTCCGCAAGCGCCCGGGCATGTACATCGGTTCCACCGACAGCCGCGGCCTCATGCACTGCCTGTGGGAGATCATCGACAACTCGGTGGACGAGGCCCTGGGCGGGCACTGCGACCACATCGAGGTCATCCTCCACGACGACGCCTCCGTCGAGGTCCGGGACAACGGCCGCGGCATCCCCGTCGACGTCGAGCCCAAGACCGGCCTGTCCGGTGTCGAGGTCGTCATGACCAAGCTGCACGCCGGCGGCAAGTTCGGCGGCGGCTCCTACGCGGCCTCCGGCGGTCTGCACGGCGTCGGCGCCTCCGTCGTCAACGCGCTCTCCGCCCGCCTGGACGTCGAGGTCGACCGCGGCGGGCACACGCACGCGATCAGCTTCCGCCGCGGCGTCCCCGGCGGCTTCGCCAAGGCCGGCCCCGAGGCGCCCTTCGAGCCGGGCAACGGGCTGGACAAGGTCAAGAAGGTGCCGCGGGCCCGTACCGGCACCCGCGTTCGCTACTGGGCGGACCGTCAGATCTTCCTCAAGGACGCCAAGCTCTCCCTGGAGACGCTTCACCAGCGCGCCCGCCAGACCGCGTTCCTGGTCCCCGGGCTCACGATCGTCGTCCGCGACGAGCGCCCCGACAACGGCTCCGAGGACGGGAAGCCGGTTGAGGAGACCTTCCACTTCGACGGCGGAATCAGCGAGTTCGCCGAGTACCTCACTCCGGACAAGCCGATCTGCGACGTGCTGCGGCTGACCGGCAGCGGCACATTCAAGGAGACCGTCCCCGTCCTCGACGACCGGGGCCACATGACCCCCTCCGAGGTCACCCGCGAGCTCGGCGTCGATGTCGCCCTGCGCTGGGGCACCGGTTACGACAGCACGCTGCGCTCCTTCGTGAACATCATCGCCACCCCCAAGGGCGGCACCCATGTGCGCGGCTTCGAGGGCGCCGTCACCAGGACGTTCAACGAGGTGCTGCGCGCCACCAAGATGCTGCGCGTCGCCGAGGACGACATCGTCAAGGACGACGCCCTGGAGGGGCTGACCGCGGTCGTCACGGTCCGTCTCGCCGAGCCGCAGTTCGAGGGCCAGACCAAGGAGGTGCTGGGCACCTCGGCGGCCAACCGCATCGTGGCCAACGTGGTGTCCCGCGAGCTCAAGGCCTTCCTCACCTCCACCAAGCGGGACGACAAGCAGCAGGCCCGAGCCGTCCTGGAGAAGGCCGTCGCCGCGGCCCGAACCCGGATCGCCGCCCGGCAGCACAAGGAGGCGCAGCGACGCAAGACCGCGCTGGAGTCCTCGTCGCTGCCGGCCAAGCTGGCCGACTGCCGAAGCGACGACGTCGACCGCAGCGAACTGTTCATCGTCGAGGGTGATTCGGCGCTGGGTACCGCCAAGCTCGCACGCAACTCGGAATTCCAGGCGCTGCTCCCGATCCGGGGCAAGATCCTCAACGTCCAGAAGTCCTCGGTGTCGGACATGCTGAAGAACGCCGAGTGCGGCGCCATCATCCAGGTCATAGGAGCCGGCTCGGGCCGTACGTTCGACATCGACCAGGCCCGTTACGGCAAGATCATCATGATGACGGACGCCGACGTCGACGGCAGCCACATCCGCTGTCTGCTGCTGACGCTCTTCCAGCGCTACATGCGACCCATGGTCGAGGCCGGCCGGGTCTTCGCCGCCGTGCCGCCGCTGCACCGGGTCGAGCTGACCAACCCCCGCAAGGGCCAGGACAAGTACGTCTACACGTACTCCGACCGGGAGCTGCGCGAGACTCTGCTGGAGTTCGAGCGCAAGGGCATCCGTTACAAGGAGTCCATCCAGCGCTACAAGGGCCTGGGCGAGATGGACGCCGACCAGCTGGCCGAGACCACGATGGACCCGCGCCACCGCACCCTGCGCCGGATCAACATCAGCGACCTGGAGGGCGCGGAGCTCGCCTTCGACCTGCTGATGGGCAACGAGGTCGCGCCGCGCCGCGAGTTCATCGCCAACTCCGCCGCCACGCTCGACCGTTCGCGGATCGACGCCTGACGGACCGGTTCCCCGCGGCGGCGTCCTCCACGGGCACCCGCCCGTGGAGGACGTCGGCGCTGCCCCACCCCAAGGGGTGGGGCACCATCACCCGATGAGGTGAAGGATTCCGCTTGGAGGCTCCCGGATCTTCCCGCAATGTCCATGCTTGGGCGCACGGCCGATCGGCCCGTGAAGCGAGGAGAGTTCGTGAAAGAGCACGACCGGGCGGAAACCGGAGGGCTGCGGGTGGACGACCCCTGGTACGACGTCCTGACCGCGGGGAAGTGGGAGGGACCCGAGCCGCCGCCCGTCTCCCTCCCTTCGCAGGCCCGCCCGGCCGACGGGCACGCCGGGGTCTACCGGGAGGTGCAGGCCAGCGGCCCCTTCATGGAGGTGCGTTCCCGTTACCGGCGATTCGTCTTCCCGGCGGCCGGCGCCTTCCTCGCCTGGTACCTGCTCTACGTCGTCCTGGCGACGGCCGCGCCGCGCCTGATGGCCCGGCCACTGGCCGGCGAGCTCAACGTGGCCATGGTCCTCGGCCTCGCCCAGTTCGCCTCGACCTTCCTCCTGACCTGGGCCTACGCCCGGCATGCCCGGCTGCGCCGAGACCGGGCCGCCCTTGACCTGCGCTGGGACACCCAGGAGCGGATGCGGTGACCGGCAACCACCAGGGCATGGCACTGGTCCTCTTCACCGTCTTCGTCTCCGTCACCCTGGCCATCACCGCCTGGGCCGGCCGGCGGCGCAGCTCGTCCGTGGAGTTCTTCGCCGGCGGCCGTCTCTTCTCCCCGCTGGAGAACGGATTCGCCATCGCCGGCGACTACATGTCGGCCGCCTCCTTCCTCGGCATCTCCGGGCTCATCGCGCTCTTCGGCTACGACGGCATGCTTTATTCCGTCGGATTCCTCGTCGCCTGGCTGCTCGTGCTGCTGCTCGTCGCCGAACTGGTCCGCAACTGCGGCCGCTACACCCTCGCCGACGTCCTCACCGCCCGCATGCGACAGCGCCCGGTCCGGATCGCCGCTGGCACCTCCTCGGTCACCGTCTCGGTGCTCTACCTCGTCGCGCAGATGGTCGGCGCCGGAAGCCTGGTCTCCCTTCTGCTCGGCGGCCAGGGGCCGGCGGCCCGCACCTGGACCGTCATCGGCGTCGGCGCGCTCATGGTCTTCTACGTCGCCTTCGGCGGCATGCGCGCCACGACCTGGATCCAGATCGTCAAGACCGTGCTGCTCATGGGCGGTACGGTGACCCTTACCGTGCTGGTCCTCGTCCGCTTCCACGGTGACATCGGATCGCTGCTGCGCTCGGCCGCCGACGGCAGCGGCCACGGCCGGGACTTCCTCGGCCCCGGCATGCTGTACGGGCAGAGCTGGACCGACCGGCTGGACTTCATCAGCCTCGGCCTCGCCCTCGTCCTGGGCACCGCTGGACTGCCGCACATCCTGTCGCGCTTCTACACCGTGCCCACCGCCCGGTCGGCACGGCGTTCCGTGGTCTGGGCGATCGGCCTCATCGGCGGCTTCTATCTGATGACGATCGTGCTGGGCCTCGGTGCCGCGGCGCTGGTCGGCTCCCATACCGTGCGCGCCTCCAATGCCGCCGGGAACACGGCGGTGCCACTTCTCGCCCTCGATTTGGGCGGGGGAGCGGGCTCCACCGGCGGCACGGTGCTCTTCGCGGTCGTCGGAGCGGTCGCGTTCGCCACGATCCTGGCCGTCGTCGCCGGGATCACGCTCGCCTCGTCCGCCTCGGTCGCGCACGACCTCCACGCGACGCTGCGCCGCCGCCGGCCGACGTCGGGCGGCAAGCGCCCCGAGAACCAGGACGTGCGCGTGGCCCGGGTGGCCGCCGTCTGCATCGGCGGGGTGGCCATCGCGCTGAGCCTGTTCGCGCAGGGCCAGAACGTGGCCTTCCTGGTGGGGCTCGCGTTCTCGGTGGCCGCGTCCGCCAACCTGCCCGCGCTGCTGTTCACGCTGTTCTGGCGGAGGTTCACCACGCGCGGCACGGTGTGGGCGATCTATGGGGGTCTCGTCCCGGCGGTCGCGCTGGTGGTGCTCTCCCCGGTGGTGTCGGGCGGCCCGCAGTCGCTGTTCCCGGGTGTGGACTTCCAGCTCTTCCCGCTGGAGAACCCGGGCCTGGTGTCCATCCCGCTGGGCTTCGCCGCGGGCTGGCTGGGCACGGTCCTGTCCCGCGAGCGCGCCGACGAGGACAAGTTCGCCGAGGTCGAGGTCCGTTCGCTCACCGGGGCCGGAGCGGTGTGACGCCCGTTCCGCCTGGCAAAGCTCTCTGATTGCCGCAGGCCCACGGCACCTCCACGCTGTGCGGCTTGCCATCGAGCCGTATGGGTTGGCTGCTGCGCGACGAGTCAGGCGTGGCAGTGGTGCTGGTCCCGCCGGCGCTCGTCGTGGGCCACCGCCGAGCCCGGCTTCCTCACCCGGTCGACCCGACCGGCACCGCCACAACGCTCGCCATGGCGGCCTGATGGCGGCCGGCATGGTCTTCGCCCTCACCATGCGCGAGGTCGACCTCGCGGTCTACGGGGTCCACGCGCGCGGCGTGACCGTCGGCGCGGTCTGCATCCGTGACGGCTGCTCCCCGTGGGTGGCGGCCGCCGTCGTGCTGGTGCTCTGGTCGTCAACTCCGGCGTCGCCGGACTGACCGCCGATCCCGGCATCAGCGGCTACGCGGCCGTCAAGCACGCCGAGGCAGGCCGGGCTGATGCGCGTCGCGGCACGTGAGAGCACCGTCTGGGGTGCCCGCGTCGGCACCATCCATCCGGGCCCGCTGACACTTCGTTCATGCGGCGCATCGAGGCCACCGCCACCGGGCAGCCTTCGGAGCACGCGGCCAAGGCATCCGACGCGACGATCCCCCTCGGCCGGCACGCGGCACCCGAGCAGATCGCCGCACCGTGCTCCATCTCGCGGGCGACGACGGGAGCTCCACCACCGGAGCCCCCGTCGCGGTCGACGGTGGCATGAGCGTATGAGAGGCGACCCCGCTGACGACCGCCCTTCGGGCCCTGCTGGAGATCCTCGCCGACGAGGGGTGGACCGGGTCTTCGGCAACCCGGCACCTGTGCGCCGTGCTCGGCCGGCACCGGCCGGGCGGCTTCGTCCGCGCGGTCGGCGGGGGCCTCGGCTGGGGCATTGGCGCGGCCGTTGGCCATCGGCTCGGCGCGCCGGAACGCCCCGCGGTGGCCGTCCTGGGCGACGGCTGCGCGATGTTCGGGCTGCAGGGGCTGTGGAGCGCGGCGCACCACCGGGTGCCGGTCCTCTTCGTGGCGATGGCCAACGGCGAGTACCACACCCTGAAGGACACCTTCGACGCCCGGGGCGGCAGCCCCTCCGTCGCTTGCCCCGGCCTCGACCTGGGCGAGCTCGACTGGCGGCCGGCGGCGCGGTTCTTCGGCATCCCCGCGGTCCGCGTGGACGATGCGGAGGAACTGGCGCAGACCGTCGCGGCGGTCCGCGGGCTCGACGGCCCGCTGCTGGCCGAGGTGGCCTCGCAGGGGCACGCAGGAGCGCCGAGGGTGCGGCCGTGACGGAGAGCCTGTGATGCCGGGCGCGCGGGGCCGCGCTGCCCCTTCGCCGCGGGCGAGGACCAGATCCGCTCGGCGAACTCGCCGCCCGCGCCGGCCTGCCCACGTCGGCCGTGCACCGGCCGCTCGCCGAACTGACCACCGTCGGCCCCGTCGAGCGCGGGACGGACGGCTACCGGCTCGGCCTCGCCCTCTTCGAGCCGGGCGGGGGGGCGCCGCACCGGCGGCGCCGCCTTCCCGTCCACTGCAACCGCCACCGGCAAGGCCTGCTCGCCTACGGGACCCCGCCCGGCCTGGCCGCGGTGCTCGGCGCGGGCCTGCGCCGCCGCGGCCCGCGCACCATCGTCGTGCCGCGGCTGCTCCAGCTGGACCTCGTCCGCGCCCACACCCGCGCCCACGGCTACGCCGTGAACTGGGAGGCGGCCGAGGCCGGCGCCTCCTGCGTCGTCGTCCCGTCCACGGGACGCGGATCGGCCCGCACGCCCACCCGTCGCCGTCGCCGTCGCCGCCGCCTCCTCCGTCGCCGTCGCCGCGCGGGGGCTGCGGCTGGACCGCGTCGTGCCCGTGGTGTGCGCGGCGGCGCGGGCGCTGAGCCATGAACTCACCCGCCGCCGCGCCGCTTCAGCCGGTCCGGGCCCACGCGTACCGGTGCTCGGGGCGGCCGGTGTCGCCGTACTTGAGGGTGAGGCTGATCCGGCCCTCGCGCTCCAGGAACTTCAGGTAGCGCTGCGCGGTGGAGCGGCTGATGCCCGCGCGTTCCGCGACCTCGTGGGCGGAGAGCGGCTGCGCGGCCTCGGTGAGGACCTTGCGCACCAGGTCGGCGGTGGGAGCCGAGTGCCCCTTGGGCAGTTCCGCCGGCGCCGCGCCGGCCGTGCGCAGCGCGCCGAAGATACGGTCCACCTGCTCCTGGCCGGCCTCGCCGCGCCCGCCGACGCCGTCCAGCGTGCGGCGCAGAGCCGCGTAGGCGTCCAGCTTGGCCCGCAGCCCGGCGAAGCTGAACGGCTTGACCAGGTACTGCAGTGCGCCGAAACGCATCGCCGCCTGCACCGTCGCCACGTCGCGGGCGGCCGTCACCATGATGACGTCCGCCGTGTGGCCGAGCTGCCGTATGCGGCGCACGAGGGTGAGGCCGGTCTCGTCGGGCAGGTAGTGGTCGAGCAGGACGAGGTCGACGTGCATGCGCTCCAGTGTCGCCAGCGCCTGGGCCGCGGTGTGGGCGCGGGCGGTCACCCGGAAACCGGCGACCTTGGAGACGTACGCCGCGTTGATCTCGGCGACGCGGAAGTCGTCGTCCACGACCATGACGTCGATCATCGCGCTCCCCCCGCGGAGGCGGCGGACGCCGCCGTGGTGAGTTCGGCGCCGGCCAGCGCCTCCGGCAGGACGACGGTGAAGACCGCGCCACCGCCCGCGCGGGCGGTCACCCGGGCCATGCCGCCGTACCGTTCGGCGAGCCGCCGCACGAGGGCGAGACCGAGCCCGCGGCCACGGTGCGCCGGAGACTGCTTCGTCGTCCAGCCCTCGGCGAAGATCTGCTCACGGGCCTCGGGCGGCACGCCGGGACCGTCGTCGGACACCCGCAGGACGACCGTCGTGCTCTCGGCGCGCAGTTCGACCTCGACGACCGATCGGGCCGCGTCCAGGGCGTTGTCGATGAGATTGCCGAGCACGGTGACCAGGTCGCGCGGGTCCACGACCCGGTCCGGCAGCAGGGTGACGGGGGAGACCGACAAGGTCACGCCCCGCTCCGCGGCGATCGGCGACTTGCCGACCAGCAGGGCGGACACCAGCGGGTCCCTGACGCGTTCCGCGACCTGCTCCGCGGAGGCCCGCTGGGCGTCGGCGACCTCGCCGACGAAGTCCACCGCCTCGTCGTACAGGCCGAGTTCGAGCAGCCCCAGCAGGGTGTGCAGCCGGTTGGCGTGCTCGTGGTCCTGGGCCCGCAGCGCGTCCAGCAGGCCGTGCGTGCTGTCCAGCTCCCGGCCCAGCCGCTCCAGTTCGGTGCGGTCCCGCAAGGTGGCCACCGCCCCGCCGTCCCCGGTCGGCATCCGGTTGGCGACCAGCACCCGCGCCCCGCTGACGGTCAGCAGGTCGGTGCCCGCCACGCGGCCGGCCAGCACATCGGTCGTCCGACCGGCGGGCAGCACCTCGTCCAGCGCGCGGCCCGCGGCGTCCGGGCCGAGGCCGAGCAGCCGCTGCGCCTCGTCGTTGAGCAGCCGCACCCTGCCCTGGGCGTCCAGGGCGATGACGCCCTCACGGATGCCGTGCAGCATCGCCTCGCGCTCGTCGAGCAGAGCTGAGATGTCGGCGAAGGCCAGACCGTGCGTCTTGCGCTGCAGCCGCCGTGACACCAGCAGCGCCGCGAGGACGCCGACCCCCAGGGCTGCGCCCGCGTACAGCAGCAGCACCGGCACCGTGGCCAGCAGTCGCTCCCGGACGCTGTCGTACGCGATGCCCACCGACACGGCGCCCACGATCCTCCCGTCGGTCCCGTGCAGCGGCACCTTGGCGCGCGCGGAGCGCCCGAGGGTGCCCCGGTCGATCTGCATGATCTCGCGCCCCGACAGGGCCACGCTCGGGTCGGTGGAGACGTGCCGGCCGATCTGGGTGACGTCCGTGTGCGACCAGCGCACGCCCCGGGTGTCCATGACGACGATGTACAGGGCGCCGGTGGCACGGCGGATCCGCTCGGCCTCCTCCTGCACCGGGCCGGAGACGCTCGGCCGGGTGGTGAGCAGGTCGTGGGCGAGACCCGGGGTGGCGGCGGTGGTCTGGGCGATCGACAGCGCCTGCCGCATCGCCTGCTGGTCCAGCTGGGAGCTGAGCGGGGCGAGGAAGAGCCCGGTGGCCAGGGTGATCACGCCGGTGGTGAGCACCACCTGGACGAGCAGCACTTGCGCGAAGACACGGCGGGGCCAGCGGATGCGCATGAACGTCACCCCTGCCCTTCCCGGTGTCCCGCGCCCTTGCGGAATTCGCTCGTCCGTTTGCCCTGCTGTGAACGCAACGTAAACGCGTCCGGGGCCCGCTGCCCAGCCCCCGTGGCCCTTTCGTTGTTGTAGCGCGAGCAAAACGAGCAGAACAGGGGGTTGTGGGCACAAGGAGGAGTTGTGACCGCAAGGGTGCCGCGGTGACCCGGGCCACACCTACCGTCCCGGCCCATGAGCACACACACCAGCCCCGCCATCGAACTGCGGGGTGCGAGCAAAGCGTTCCGGACCCCGTCCGGGGCCCTGCACACCGCCGTGCGAGACCTCGACCTGACCATCGGGCGCGGGGAGTTCGTGGCCGTCGTGGGCCCGACCGGCTGCGGCAAGTCCACGACGTTGACCCTGGTCAGCGGGCTGGAGGAACCCACCGAGGGCGAGGTGCTCGTCGCCGGCGAGCCGGTGCGCGGCATCGGCGACAAGGTCGGTTTCGTCTTCCAGCAGGATGCCGTCTTCCCCTGGCGGACCGTGCTGTCCAACGTCATGGCCGGCCCTCGCTTCCGGGGCGTGCCCAAGACCGAGGCCCGGGAGAGGGCCCGCGAGTGGCTCGCCCGCGTCGGCCTGTCCGCCTTCGAGGACCGCTACCCGCATCAGCTGTCGGGCGGCCAGCGCAAGCGTGTCGCCCTGGCCGCCACCTTCGTCAACGACCCCGAGATCCTGCTCATGGACGAGCCCTTCTCCGCGCTCGACGTGCAGACCCGCGCGCTGATGTCGGACGAGCTGCTGGAGCTGTGGGCCGGCACGGGCGCCTCGGTCGTCTTCGTCACCCACGACCTGGAGGAGTCCATCGCCCTCGCCGACAAGGTCGTCGTCATGACCGCCGGGCCGGCCACGGTCAAGGAGGTCTTCGAGATCGACCTGCCGCGCCCGCGCAAGGTCGAGTCCGTGCGGCTGGAGCCGCGGTTCATCGAGATCTACCGGGAGATCTGGGCCTCGCTCGGCGAAGAGGTCCGCATCACCCGCGAGAGGGGTGCGGCCGATGTCGCCTGAGACCGTGGCGGCCTCCCCGGCCGCCGCCACCTTGGACCCTGCGGGCACCGACCGCGCGCGCTCCCGCGCCCGCGCCGCCCGCAACAGGGGCTACCTCGTCCACGGCAGTCGCGTCCTGCTGCTGGCCGTCGTCCTGGGGCTGTGGGAGTGGCTGGCCAGGGCCGGGGTCATCGACCCCTTCCACTTCTCGATGCCGTCGAGGATCTGGGAGCAGATCCGCACCTGGGCCGTGGACGGCACCGCGCAGGGCACGTTGTGGGAACAGATCTGGTACACGCTCTACGAGGCCCTGCTCGGCTGGGTCATCGGCGTCGTCGCGGGTGTGGTGCTCGGCATCGCCCTGGGGCGGGTCCGTTTCCTCGCCGACGTGCTCGGCCCGTACATCAAGGTGCTCAACGCGCTGCCGCGGATCGTGCTCGCGCCGATCTTCCTGATCTGGTTCGGACTCGGCCCGGCCTCCAAGGTGGCCTCCGCCGTCGTGCTGGTCTTCTTCCCGGTCTTCTTCAACGCCTTCCAGGGCGCCCGGGAGGTCGACCGCAACCTGGTGGCCAACTCCCGCATCCTGGGCGCCCGCGACCGTCAGGTCACCTTGCAGGTCGTCATTCCCTCGGCCACCTCCTGGATCTTCACCAGCCTCCACGTGAGCTTCGGCTTCGCCCTCATCGGCGCCATCGTCGGCGAGTACATCGGCGCCACCAAGGGCCTCGGCCTGCTGGTCGCGGCCTCGCAGGGCACCTTCAACTCGGCCGGCGTGTACGCCGCGATGGCGATCCTCGCGGTCGTCGCGTTGCTCGCCGAGGGCCTGCTGACCTTCCTGGAGAAGCGGCTCTTCCGCTGGAAGCCGGCCGAGGCCGGCTCCGCCCGCTGACCCGCCACCGTCTCCCGCCCACCCCCTTCACAAGGACGTGAACCAGATGCGCGCAACCCTCAGGGCCGCGGCCGCCGTCGCCGCCTCCGCCGTCGCCCTCACCACGCTCACCGCCTGCGGCGGCGACTCCACCGCCTCCGCCTCCGGCGGCAAGGGTGACAGGGTCAAGATCATGGTCGGCGGCCTGGACAAGGTCATCTACCTGCCCGCGATGCTCACCGAGCGGCTCGGCTACTTCAAGGCCGAGGGCCTGGACGTCGAGTTGCTCACCGAGCCGGCCGGCGTGCAGGCCGAGACCGCACTCGTCTCCGGCGACGTGCAGGGCACCGTCGGCTTCTACGACCACACGCTCGACCTGCAGGTGAAGGGCAAGCAGGTGGAGTCCGTGGTGCAGTTCTCGCAGGCTCCCGGCGAGGTGGAGATCGTCTCCAACGCGGCGGCCGGCGACCTCACCAGTGCCAAGGACTTCAAGGGCAAGAAGATGGGCGTGACGGGCATCGGCTCGTCCACGGACTTCCTCACCAAGTACCTCGCCGTCAGCAACGGCGTCAAGACCAGCGAGTTCACCCCGGTCGCGGTCGGCGCGGGCCAGACCTTCATCTCCGCCATGGAGCAGGGCTCGATCCAGGGCGGCATGACCACGGACCCGACCGTGGCCACGATCCTGGACAAGGGGCTCGGCAAGGTGCTCATCGACATGCGCACACCGGAGGGCTCCCGGCAGGCGCTCGGCGGGCTCTACCCGTCCTCCAGCCTCTACATGCAGACGGAGTGGGTGAACAGCCACAAGGAGACCGTCCAGAAGCTCGCGAACGCCTTCGTGAAGACGCTGCGGTGGATGTCGACGCACAGCGCCGCGGAGATCGCGGCGAAGATGCCCTCCGACTACGCGCAGGGCGGCGGGAAGGACCTCTATGTGGAGGCGATCGAGAGCACGCTGCCGATGTTCACCAAGGACGGCGTGATGCCCGAGGGCGGCCCCGAGACGGTGGAGCGGGTCCTCAAGGCGTTCAACCCCAACCTGCAGAACACCAAGGTGGACCTGAGCAAGACCTACACGACGGAGTTCGTCAAGAGCGCCGGCTGAATACCGCTGATCTCCATCCGCAGCGGCGCCCCCAGGGCCGCCCCGCAGCTCTCGGGCCGGGGCGGCTCCGCCGCGACCGGCGTCACCTCGACGTCCCAGGCCCGGCCGTCGAGGTGCCGCACGCGGGTGCCGTGCTCACCGTCCACGGTCAGCGCGTCGGCGCACAGTTCGCCGGTCAGCCGCCGAACGGCCAGTTCGGCGGCCTGGCCCGGGCGCTCCCACGCGGAACGCCCGCGGCAGCCCTCCAGCACCATGTCGCCCTCGCGGGCGGCCGTCAGCACCCGGCGGGCCAGCCCGGCGTCGACCCGGCCGTAGGCGTAGCCGTACGGCAGCACCAGCATCGTCGGCGAGAACCGGTGTCCGCCCAGGTGGGTCACCTCCCACACCTCGCCGAGGCCCGAGGCGGCCAGCTCGGCGGCGAGCGGGCGGCCGTTGAGGGCGCAGCAGCGGTCGCGCTTGCCGTTGGTGCAGACGAGGGCGAGCGGGTCGCCCTCGTACGGCATCCCGAAGCCGCGGTGGTCGCCGCGGCCCAGCGCCTCGAAGTCCAGGCCCAGCAGGGCGCCCGGATCCTCCAGGACCGCGTCCCGCACCCAGGAGCCACCCGGCGTCGTATGCGCCAGGTAGGCCGCGCGGCGTCGTACCTCGTGCCGGTCCGCGTGCCGCCCGGGCCGGCGGATCAGGCCGACCCGCACCCCGGTCCCGGCCGCGGCCCGCTCCAGCGCCCTGCCCACCCGCGGATCAAGATGGCTCTGGGTCAGCGCCTTGGGGCCCCACGGCCCCGGCTGCTCCAGCAGTAGCCAGGTCCGCGCGGTGGCCGCCGTCGCGGCGACGGGCTCCGCCAGTGAGCTGGACGCTGTTGTGCAGGTGCTCATGAAGGCAAGCCTAACCTTGTACGTCACCCCCCGGCCCTCCAGCCCCTCCGGCTCGGGTCGCGGTTCGCGCTGCGGGGCCGTCGCGCCGGTGCCGACGAGGCGAAGTCGTCCTGCGCCGTGGTGCCGGGTGTCACCCGCCGCGGAGGGCCGTGAAGCGTGCCATTCAGGACAGGGGTGCCTGCTGTATCGACGCAGGTAGGAGGCGAGGCGGCACTGGCGCCCCAGCAGTCCTGGCGGGCCGCTCGCGTCTCCCTGGTCCCGACGGACTTGCGCAAGAACGCAAACCACTTGCACACCGTGTCGTATGCTTGCGCTCATGACGCGACGGCTTGCCGAAGTAGCGAAGAAGGTCGGGGTCAGTGAGGCCACCGTCAGCCGTGTGCTGAACGGGAAGCCGGGGGTGTCGGAGGGCACCCGGCAGGCGGTGCTCACGGCGCTCGACGTGCTGGGGTACGAGCGGCCGACGCAGCTGCGGGGCAACCGTGCCCGGCTGGTCGGGCTGGTGCTGCCGGAGCTGCAGAACCCGATCTTCCCGGCCTTCGCCGACATCGTGGGCGCGGCGCTCGCCCAGCAGGGCCTGACGCCGGTGCTGTGCACACAGACCGCGGGCGGGGTGTCGGAGGCGGACTACGTCTCGCTCCTGCTGCAACAGCACGTCTCCGGCGTGGTCTTCGCCGGCGGCCTGTACGCGCAGGCGGACGCACCGCACGACCACTACCGCCTGCTGGCCGAGCGCAACCTGCCGGTGGTGCTGATCAACGCCGCCATCGAGGACCTCGGCTTTCCCCGGGTGTCCTGCGACGACGCGGTCGCCGTGGAGCAGGCCTGGCGGCACCTGGCCTCGCTCGGCCACGAGCGGATCGGCCTGCTGCTCGGGCCCACCGACCACATGCCGTCGCGGCGCAAGCTCACCGCGGCGCGGGCGGCGGCCGCCGCGGGCGGCGGGTCGCTGCCGGACGAGCACGTCGGGCGGGCGATGTTCACGCTGGAGGGCGGCCAGGCCGCGGCCGCCAAGCTCTGGGAGCGCGGGGTCACCGGGATCATCTGCGCCAACGACCCGATGGCGCTGGGTGCTGTGCGGGCGGCACGCCGGCTGGGGCTTTCCGTGCCGGGCGACGTGTCCGTGGTGGGCTACGACGACTCGGCGTTCATGACCTGCACCGACCCGCCGCTGACCACGGTGCGGCAGCCCATCGAGGCGATGGGCCGCACGGCCGTCGAGCTGCTCGCGCTGAAGATCGCGGGCAAGCAGGTGGCCTCCGACGAGCTGCTGTACGAGCCCGAGCTGGTCGTCCGCGGGACGACAGGGCCCGTGCGCGGCTGAGCGGCCGCGCGCCCCGCGGACGGGCGGTTCCCGACGACGTCGGAAGCGCCCGGTCCGCGTTTGCGGCCTCGGACTTCCCGCCTCGGCCCCGGGGTTCACGGCCTTCGTTGGCGAGCTGCGCAAGGCCGTCAATCTTTTGCGATATCTGCGCGAGATATTGCGGACATCTGTTTGCGGTGCTTGAGTGTGCGACGCCCCCGCTGCGTGTGGTCGGGGGCTTCCACGCTCATGCCCGAAGGGGACCACCGATGAGAAGCTCCTGGTTCCGCCCCGCCCGCCGTGCCTCCGCGGCCACGCTCGTCTCCGCGCTGGCCCTGGCCGTCCTGACCGCCTGCGGCACCAGCAGCAGCGCGGACAACGACGACAACGCGGGCGGCGGTTCGTCCGATCCCACCGCCCCGCTGGACCCCAAGGCCAAGGTCACGCTCACCATCGACTGCATGCCGCCGGCCGCGAAGAAGGCGGAGCTCAAGGAGTGGAAGGAGGACGTCGCCGCCTTCAACAAGAAGTACCCGAACGTGACGATCGACGGTAAGTCGACGCCCGGTCAGTGCGAGGAGCCGGCCCGCTTCACGGCCGCGCTGAAGGCCAAGTCCCAACCGGATGTGTTCTACACGTACTTCACCGACCTGCAGCAAGTGCTCGACAACAACGGCGCCGAGGACATCAGCGCGTACGTCACCGACAAGACCGTTCCGGCGCTCGCGGACATCGACTCCAACGTGCTCGACGTGCTGAAGAAGGACGGCAAGCTGTACGGCCTGCCCACCAGCAACTACCGCATGGGCCTGCTCATCAACCGCAAGCTCTTCACCCAGGCCGGCCTCGACCCCAACAAGCCCCCGGCCACCTGGGACGAGGTGCGCAGCGCGGCGAAGGCCATCGCGGGCCTGGGCAAGGGCGTATCGGGCTATGGCGAGTACAGCGCGCAGAACACCGGCGGCTGGCACTACACCGCGACGATGTACGGCCTCGGCGGCGACGTCGTGTCCGCCGACGGCACCAAGGCGGCCTTCAACACCGACCTCGGCAAGGAGATCGTGCAGAACCTGCACGACATGCGCTGGACCGACAACAGCATGGGCCAGACCCAGCTGCTGAAGTGGGGCGACCTGCAGAAGCAGATGGCCGCCGACAAGCTCGGCATGTTCCTGGCCGCGCCCGACGACATCACGTACATGGTCCAGCAGCTCGGCGCCGACTACGCCAACTTCGGCATGGGCCCGATCCCCGGCGGCAAGGCCACCCTCTTCGGCGGCAACGACTACATGATCAAGAAGGGCAGCTCGCCCGACAAGATCAAGGCCGCGATCGCCTGGCTGAACTTCAAGACCCTCACCCCCGGCGCGGGCCAGTTCGACTACGCCCGCAGCAAGGCGGACGGCCTCCCCGTCGGACTGCCCCAGCCGGCCTTCTTCACCGGTGCCAGCAAGACCAAGGACGACCAGCTGAAGGCCGCCAGCGCCACCATGCCGGTCGAGAACTTCCGCGCCTTCATGGACAACCCGGTTCCCGGCAAGGCCGAGCCGCCGAAGGCCCAGGAGATCTACAAGGTCCTGGACAACGTGATGTCCGGCGTCCTGACCAACAAGAACGCGGACGCCGCCAAGCTGCTGTCCACCGCGGAGAACCAGGTCAACCAGGTCCTCGCCAATCAGTAGCCCAGGCCCCTCGGCACCCGGCACCCAGGAGCGACGATGTCGGCCCCCAGCGCCCCCACTCTGCCCACCAGCACTCCCGCGAAGAGCCGGTCGCGCCGTACGGTGCGCCGCCCCGCCCCGGACGGCCGCCGTCCGGGGCGGGCCGGCCGCGCCCTGCGCCGCAACCTCACCGCGCACGGCTTCCTGATCGGCGCCGTGCTCTGCTTCGCGTTCTTCTCCTGGTACCCGATGGTCCGGGAGGTCCTGCTGGCCTTCCAGAAGACC
Organism: Actinacidiphila sp. bgisy160; assembly: GCF_965342435.1. Taxonomy (GTDB): domain Bacteria; phylum Actinomycetota; class Actinomycetes; order Streptomycetales; family Streptomycetaceae; genus Actinacidiphila. The sequence goes on from NZ_CBDRCM010000046.1 coordinate 56,543, forward strand.
CAGGACGGGAACACCACCTGGGCCGGCTGGTCGAACCTGAACTACGTCTTCCACGACCCGGCGTTCTGGCAGGCCTGGCGCAACACCCTGCTGTACACCGGCCTGGCCCTGCTGCTCGGCTTCGCGGTGCCGTTCCTTGTCGCCCTGCTGCTCAACGAACTGCGGCACGCGCGGGGCTACCTCAGGCTGCTGGTGTACCTGCCGGTGATGCTGCCGCCGGTGGCCTCGGTGCTGCTCTTCAAGAACCTCTACAACCCCGAGTACGGCCTGTTCAACCGCATCCTGGAGGTGCTCCACCTCCCCCAGCAGCAGTGGCTGCAGTCCACCGGCACCTCGATGCTGTCGGTGGTCATCGCCGCCACGTGGATGAACATGGGCGGCGCCACCCTGATCTACCTGGCCGCCCTCCAGGGCATCCCCGGCGAGCTCTACGAGGCCGCCGAACTCGACGGCGCCGGGCTCCTGCGCAAGATCTGGCACGTGACGATCCCGCAGACCCGGCTGATCCTCTCGCTGATGCTGCTCATGCAGATCATCGCCACGATGCAGGTCTTCACCGAGCCCTACCTGCTGACCGGCGGGGCCGGCCCGGAGGGCTCCACCCTCACCGTCGTCTACCTGATCTACCAGTACGCCTTCAACTTCAACAACTACGGCGGCGCCGCGGCGCTCGGCCTGGTCCTGCTCGTACTCCTGGCGGTCTTCTCCGCCGGGTACGTGCGGCTCAGCCGCGCCGCGGGCGAGTAGGGCGGGGAGCCGACCGATGAGCAGCAGCACCCGAACGCTGATTTCGCCGACCCAGCTGGCAAGCCGCCGCGGCAAGGTCGTCTACCGGAGCGTGCTCGCCCTGGTACTGGTCGCCTTCACGCTGGTCTTCCTCGGCCCGCTGTACTGGATGGCCGCCAACGGCCTGAAGTCCACCGAGGAGTTCGCGCGGATCCCGCCCACCGCCTTCCCGCAGGCCCTCCACCCCGAGAACTACACGAGCGCCTGGGGGGTGATGGACCTGTCCCACCTGCTTCTGAACACCCTCTGGTACGCCTTCGGGGCGCTCGCCTTCCAGCTGGTGTTCGACGTGGCGGCCGCCTACTCCCTGTCCAAGCTCCGTCCGGTGCTGGGCAACCTGATCCTCGGGATGATGCTCGCCACGCTGATGATCCCGGCCACCGTCCTGGTCGTACCGCAGTACCTGACCGTCCAGGACGTTCCGATCGTCGAGCGCAACCTGCTCAACTCGCCCTGGGTGATCTGGCTGCCGGCGGTCACCAACGCCTTCAACATCTTCCTGCTGAAGCGGTTCTTCGACTCGGTGCCGCGGGAACTGCTGGACGCCTCCGCGATCGACGGGGCCTCCCCGATGCGCAGCCTGTGGTCGGTGGTCCTGCCGATCTCCCGCCCCATCCTCGGAGTGGTCTCCATATTCGCGGTCGTCGGGGTGTGGAAGGACTTCCTCTGGCCGATGCTCACCCTGCCCGACCCGACGAAGCAGACGCTCAATGTCGGCATCTACTCGCTCGCCAGCGGGGTGCCGGAGAACTGGCTGCTCGCGGCCATCGCGATGGCCTCGGTGCCCACCCTGCTGATCTTCCTGATCTTCCAGCGCAACATCATGAGCGGTCTCACCGCCGGCGGCCTCAAGGGCTGAGACCCGGCCCCGACGGCCTCCAGCCGCACCCGTCCAGCACCACGCCGCCCGCCGCGGGGCGGGCGGCGCGGTCCCAGCTGCCCGAAAGGACCAGTCACGTGGCAGACATCCACCCGGCCGAGGCCACCGACGCGTGGTGGCGCGGCGCCGCCATCTACCAGGTGTACGCACGCAGCTTCGCCGACGGAGACGCGGACGGTACCGGAGACCTCGCCGGAGTGCGGTCCAGACTGCCGTACCTGGCCGCGCTGGGCGTGGACGCGCTCTGGTTCAACCCCTGGTACCCCTCGCCGATGGCCGACGGCGGCTACGACGTCGCCGACTACCGGGCCATCGACCCGGCCTTCGGGACCCTGGCCGAGGCCGAGAAGCTGATCGCCGAGGCGCGCGCCCTCGGCATCCGCACCATCATCGACATCGTCCCCAACCACGTCTCCGATCAGCACGTCTGGTTCCGGGCGGCCCTCGAGGCCGGGCCCGGCAGCGCCGAGCGCAAGCTGTTCCACTTCCGCACCGGCCGCGGCGAGGACGGCGAGCTGCCCCCCAACGGCTGGCGCTCCCAGTTCGGCGGCCCCGCCTGGACCCGGCTCCCGGACGGCGACTGGTACCTGCACCTGTTCGCCCCGGAGCAGCCCGACCTCAACTGGGCCCACCCCGCCGTGCGGCGGGAGCACGAGGACGTCCTTCGCTTCTGGTTCGACCGCGGCGTGGCCGGGGTGCGCATCGACTCGGCGGCCATGGTCGCCAAGGACCCGGACCTGCCCGACTTCGTGGAGGGCACCGACCCGCATCCCTACATCGACCGCGACGAACTGCACGACATCTACCGTTCCTGGCGCGCGGTCGCCGACTCCTACGAGGGCGTGCTGATCGGCGAGGTGTGGCTGCCGGACACCGAGCGCTTCGCGCGCTACCTGCGTCCCGACGAACTGCACACCGCCTTCAACTTCGACTTCCTGGCCTGCCCCTGGGAACCGGCGCGGCTGCGCGCCTCCATCGACGCGACCCTGGCCGCGCACGCCCCGGTCGGGGCGCCGGCGACCTGGGTGCTGGCCAACCACGACGTCACTCGCACCGTCACCCGCTACGGCCGCCGTGACACCGGCTTCGCGTTCGCCGCCAAGGCCCACGGCATCCCCACGGACCTGGAGCTCGGCACCCGGCGGGCCCGCGCCGCCGCCCTGCTCACGCTGGCCCTGCCCGGCTCGGTCTACCTCTACCAGGGCGAGGAACTGGGGCTGCCCGAGGTCGAGGACATCCCGGCCGAACTGCTGCAGGACCCGATGTACTTCCGCTCCGGCGGCACCGACCCGGGCCGTGACGGCTGCCGGGTGCCGCTGCCCTGGTCCGGGGACGCGCCGCCGTACGGCTTCGGGGGCGACCACCCCTGGCTGCCGCAGCCGGCGGACTGGGTGCGCTACACCGCCGAGGCGCAGGAGGCCGACCCCGGCTCCATGCTGAGCCTGTACCGGGCGGCACTGGGGCTCCGCCGCGCCGAACCCGGCCTCGGCGAGGGCCCGATGGAATGGCTCGACGGTCCCGGCGACGTGCTCGCCTTCCGCCGCGAGGGCGGATTCGCCTGCGTGCTCAACCTGTCCGCGGAGCCCGCCCCGCTCCCCGCGCACCGGCAGCTCCTGCTGGCCAGCGGCCCGCTCACCGAGGACGGCCGGCTGCCCCGGGACACCTGCGTGTGGCTGCGCCCGGAAGCCCCGGCCGGAACCGGCGA
>NZ_CBDRCM010000047.1:0-59763 GCF_965342435.1 Actinacidiphila sp. bgisy160
CCCCCCCCCCTCCCCCCCCCTCCCCCCCCGCGGTGCCAAGCAGCGCCATCCATGGCGCGTCGAGTGCGCATGGCGCCACAATGACCCTGTCCGACGCCACGGCATTTTGCCAGTTCAGAGCAGCCACAGCCAAAGTCGCGCCACACGTGGCGCCATTCGGGCTTGCGCGTGGCGCCATAGTGGTGCCACTATGACGTCATGGACCTCACGCCGTATGTCGACACCCTCCGCCGCGAACTCGCGGTGGCCGCCGAGGCCGGCGGGGAGGATGCCCGCGAGCTGGCCGAGCGGCTCACCGCTCCCCTGGAGTCGGCGACCCGCCTGACCATGCTCAACGTGCTCTCCGCCGCGATGGACGAGATCACCCGCGAACTCGCCCCCGGCTCGGTCGACGTACGGCTGCGCGGACTGGACCCCGACTTCGTGGTGACACTGCCGCCCGCCGGCGGCGGCCCCGCGGACCCGCCCGTCGCGCCCGTCGAACCGCTCAAGGCCCCGGCCGAGGGCGACGAGGGTGGCACCGCCCGCGTCAACCTGCGCCTGCCGGCGCACCTCAAGGCCCGTGCCGAGGAGGCCGCGAGCCGCGAGGGCCTGTCGGTCAACGCGTGGCTGGTACGGGCCGTGTCGGCCGCGGTCGACGGCGCCCCGCAGCCGCGCACGGCGGAGAAGACCCGCACCACCGGACAGAGCTTCACGGGCTGGGTGCGCTGACCGCACCCCGCGCCCGACCCGCTTCACCCACACCGCGTCCCACCAGCGGGGACGACCCAAGGACTCAAGAGGACGGGACAGCCATGCCTTCTTTCGACACGCCCGAACCGATCTCGGTCACCGCCCACGTGGGCGCCGGCTCCGTCCGGTTCACCGCGGGCGACCGCCCCGACACCGTCGTCGAGGTGCGGCCCCGCGACCCGCAGCGGGACAAGGACGTGCGGGCCGCCGACCAGACCGAGGTCGGCTACGCGAGCGGCGTCCTGACCGTCAGGACGAAGGAGCGCCACCTCATCGGGCCCAGCGGCGCCGTCGACGTGACGGTCGAACTGCCCACGGGCTCGCGCGTCGACGTGACCGGCTCCTGGACCCAGGTGCTGGGCGAGGGCCGGCTCGGCGAGGTCCGGGTGAAGACCTCGTCCAACGACGTCCGCCTCGACACGACCGGCCCGCTGCGGCTGACCGCCTCGCACGGCTCGATCAACATCGACCGGGTCGAGGGCGCGGCCGAGATCACCACCAGTTCCGGCAGCCTGCGCGTCGGCACCCTCGACGGTCCCGCCGTCCTGAAGAACTCGCACGGCACCACGACCGTAGGTGCCGCGCTCGGTGAACTGCGGGTGCGCGGTGCCCACGGCAACGTCGACGTCGAGCGCGCCGAGGGCTCGGTCACGGCCACCGTCGCCCACGGCAACCTGCGCGTCGCCGAGGTCGCCGGCGGCACCGTCCGGCTGGAGACCTCCTACGGCGCCATCGAGGTCGGCATCCGCGAGGGTACGGCCGCCTGGCTCGACGTCAGCTCCGAGCGCGGACAGGTGCGCAACACGCTCGCCGACGCCGAGCCCCCGCAGAAGACCGAGGGCACCGTCGAGGTCCACGCCCGCACCCGCTGGGGCAACATCGAGATCCGCCGCGCCCGGGCCTGAGCGCCACCACCCCAACCACCGCCTCCCCCATCCACGTCAGCCTTCGAACGGAGGGCCCCGTGCCTTCATCTGTCATGCCCACGCCCATCCAGCCGGACGGCCACGCGTCGCCGGCCGCCGTCTCCGCCATCGGACTGCGCAAGTCCTACGGCGGCAAGACCGTCCTCGACGGCATCGACCTGCGCATCCCGGCCGGGTCCGTGTTCGCCCTGCTCGGCCCGAACGGCGCCGGCAAGACCACCGCCGTCAAGATCCTTTCCACGCTCATCACCGCCGACGGCGGGCAGGCCCAGGTCGCGGGCCATGACCTGGCCGGCAATCCGCAGGCGGTGCGTGCGGCGATCGGTGTGACCGGGCAGTTCTCCGCGGTGGACGGGCTGATCACCGGTGAGGAGAACATGCTGTTGATGGCGGACCTGCACCACCTGCCCCGGCGCGAGGGACGGCGGGTCGCCACCGAACTGCTGGAGCGCTTCGACCTGACCGAGGCCGCGAAGAAGCCCGCCTCCACCTACTCCGGCGGCATGAAGCGACGCCTGGACATCGCCATGACCCTGGTCGGCAGCCCGCGGATCATCTTCCTCGACGAGCCGACCACCGGCCTCGACCCGCGCAGCCGCCACACCATGTGGCAGATCATCCGCGAACTCGTCACCGGCGGCGTCACCGTCTTCCTCACCACCCAGTACCTGGACGAGGCCGACGAACTCGCCGACCGTATCGCCGTCCTGAACAACGGCACCATCGCCGCCGAAGGCACCGCGGAAGAACTCAAGCGCCTCATCCCCGGCGGACACATCCGGCTCCGCTTCACCGACCCCGCCGCCTACCGGAACGCCACCGCCACCCTGCCCGCCGCCGCCCGCAACGACCAGGCCCTGACCCTGCAGATCCCCAGCGACGGCAGCCAGCACGCCCTGCGCACCCTCCTGGACCGACTCGACGCCGCCGCCGTCCACGCCGACGAGCTGACCGTGCACACCCCCGACCTCGACGACGTCTTCTTCGCCCTCACCGGCGACACCACCCTCCCCCACCAGCCCACGGAGGCCCTGCGATGAGCACCCTGACCCTCGCCCTGCGCGACTCCTCGACGATGCTGCGCCGCAACCTCCTGCACGCCCGCCGCTACCCCTCCCTCACCCTCAACCTCCTGCTCACCCCGATCATGCTGCTCCTGCTGTTCGTCTACGTCTTCGGCGACACCATGAGCGCCGGCATCGGCGACGGCACCCCCGACCGCTCCGCCTACATCGCCTACCTCGTCCCCGGCCTGCTCCTGATGACCATCGGCAGCACCACCATCGGCACCGCCGTCTCGGTCGCCAACGACATGACCGAAGGCATCATCGCCCGCTTCCGCACCATGGCCATCCACCGCGGCTCCGTGATCGCCGGACACGTCGTCGGCAGCGTCCTGCAGTCCGTCCTCAGCGTCGTCCTCGTCGGCGCCGTCGCCGTCGCCATCGGCTTCCGCTCCACCCACGCCACCCCCCTCGAATGGCTCGCCGCCTTCGCCCTCCTGGTCCTGTTCGCCACCGCGCTGACCTGGATCGCCGTCGGCATGGGCCTGGCCGGCCCCAACGCCGAAGCCGCCAGCAACAACGCCACACCCCTGATCCTGCTCCCCCTGCTGTCCAGCGCCTTCGTCCCGCTGCACTCCATGCCCGGCTGGTTCCAGCCCATCGCCCACTACCAGCCCTTCACCCCCGCCATCGAAACCCTCCGCGGCCTCCTCCTCGGCACCGGCATCGGCAACAACGGCTGGATCGCCATCGCCTGGTGCGCCGGCCTCACCGTCCTCGGCTACCTCTGGTCCACCGCGAGGTTCAACAGCACCAGCGCGTTCTGATCCCGTGCCCGCGCACGACGGCGGAGGGCCCGCGACACACGCGGAGCCCTCCGCTCGCGTGTGGCGTCCCGGCTCGCGGGGCGCGGTGAACGGCCCGGCTCAGTCCGTCGTGAGGTGCGTCTCCATCACCGTCACCAGCGTCGCCCGCCGCGAAGTCCCCTTCGGCGCGCGGGTCTGGTCCAGCCGGAGCCCGGCGGCGCGGCCGCGGAGGGTCAGGGTCATGAGCTGGTTGCCGAACCAGGGGCCGTCCAGTTTGCGCCAGCGCAGCGACGGGGTGCCGGCGCGGCCGTGGCGGGTGAGGGCGCGGCCGATGAGGCGGGCGGGGCCGGTCCAGGCGAAGCGGAAGGCGAGGCGCATGTAGCCGGGGATCGTGTTGTGGACCGGCGAGCAGGTGAGCTGCAGCAGCCGGGAGCGCAGGGGTGCGCCGGGGCGGTGGGCCTCGGCGGTGTAGGCGTGGTGGACGTCGCCGGACAGGACGCAGATCGTGGCGGGGGCCTCGGGGCCGTCGGCGGCGTCGGTGAGGAGCCCGGCGAGATCGTCGAAGGAGCCGGGGAAGGCCGCCCAGTGTTCGAGGTCGCCGGCCTGGCGCAGGCGTTCGCCCCGGTGGGTCCAGCGGCGGCCGCGGCTGCCGCCGCAGAGGGCCGCGCTCCACGCCTCGGTGGCGTGGATGGCGTACGGCAGGAGCCAGGGCAGGGAGGTGCCGATGAGCAGGTGGTCGAAGCTGCCGTCGGGGCGGGCGTTCTCGCGCAGCCAGTCGAGTTCCGCCGGGTCCAGCATCGCGCGGTCGTGCTCGTCCAGGACGCGGGCGGCGCGTGAGTCGACCATGAGCAGGCGGGTGCGTCCGAGGTCGCGGCGGTAGCTCCAGCGGGTCTGCGCCGGGTCGGCCTCCACGCGGGCGGCGAAGGCACGCAGGGTCTCGGTGCCGTCGTCGGCGGCGCGTACCGCCGCGAGGAGCCGGTCGTCGGCGAGTTCGGCGGGGGTGAGGTTGCCGAGGTGCTGGTGGACCCAGTACGAGGCCAGGCCGCTGATGACGCGTTCGTTCCACCAGGCCGCCTCCCGCATGGTGTTGCGCCACGTGTGGGAGGTGTTCCAGTCGTCTATGACGTCGTGATCGTCGAAGATCATGCAGCTGGGCACGGTGGACAGCAGCCAGCGGATGTCCGGGTCGAGCCAGGACTCGTAGTAGAGGTGGGTGTATTCCTCGTAGTCGGCGACCTGGTCCCAGGGCGGCTCGTTCAGGTCGCGGCGCCGGGCGAGCCAGCGGCGGGTGGCCGCGGAGGTCTCGTCGGCGTAGATCTGGTCGCCGAGCAGCAGCAGGAGGTCGGGGCGGAGCGCGTCGCCGGATGCGATGTGGTGGGCCAGGGTGTCCAGCGCGTCGGGGCCGATGGGGTCGGGTTCGCCGGGGGGCGGTGCGGCCCAGCGGCAGGAGCCGAAGGCGACGCGCAGCGGCCGTGCGTCCTGCGCGCCCTCCCCATCGCGCCCGGCGGTGTGGATGGTGCTGGGCGGGTACGGGGAGTCGCGCAGCGGCCAGACCTGCTGCCCGTCGAGAAGGACGCGGTAGGCCGTGGCGGTGCCGGGGCGCAGCCCGGTGACGGTGACGATCGCGTAGTGGTGGCCGGCGATCTGCCAGGTGTGCCCGGTGCCGGTGGCCCCGTCGTCGCAGGCGACGGTCGCGGTGGCGGGGCGGTCGGCCTCGACCCACACGGTGGCCGTGTCCTCGTCCACGTATCGCAGCAGCGGTCCCAGGCGCAGTTCTGCCATGGCGGTCGGCCTTCCCTCCGTCGTCGTGAGGTGTGGACGCCGGAGGGAAGGCGTGAGTTCCCGGCCGCGCCCGGGGCCGCGGTCCCGGCGGCCGGGCGGGGCCGGGACGCGGGGTCAGCAGCCGCTGAGGACGCTGCCGAGCTTGCTCTTCTCGGCGGAGTCGACCGACAGGCCGTAGTAGTACTTCACCTGGACCCAGGCGCGCACGTAGGTGCAGGCGTAGGCGGTGCGGGGCGGCATCCACGTGGCCGGGTCCTGGTCGCCCTTGGCCTGGTTCACGTTGTCGGTGACGGCGATGAGCTGCGGGCGGGTGAGGTCGTTGGCGAAGGCCTGGCGCCTTGCGGTGGTCCAGGCGGAGGCGCCGGAGTCCCAGGCCTCGGCGAGGGGCACGAGGTGGTCGATGTCGAGGTCGGAGGCGGCCGTCCAGGTGGCGCCGTCGTAGACGGAGTACCAGCTGCCGCTGGTGGCGGCGCAGGAGGAGTCGGTGACCACGCCGCTGCCGTCGCGCTTGAGCACGGTCTCACGGGTGTTGCAGGCACCGCTGATGGTGATCCAGTGGGGGAAGAGGTCGCGGTCGTAGCCGGTGCGGTTCTCGGTGGCGACCTTGAGCGACGCCAGGTAGGTGCGGGCGGTGGCGGCGCTGACGGGGGTGGGGAGCGCCGCCTGGGCGGTGGGGCCGTTCAGGGTCGCGAAGCCGGCGAACAGGCTGGTGAGAGCCATGAGGAGACCCAGTCGTCGACGCGCGTAGACACTGCGCCGCGCGAGAGCACTGCGTATCCGGGACATAGGGAACTCCCTTGAATGTGGGGGTGTTTGACTGCTGGAACCGCCGGCCATCCTTCTGCTGGGACGTTTCTGCGGGACAAGCGGCAGGTAACAGATTGTCGACATGCACACGTCATGTCTAGGGGTGGGACGGCACCGGATCCGCGCCATGGCGTCCCCTCGCGCGGGCCGACCCCCCTGCGGCCCGGGCGCGGTAGGCGTATGTGTCAGAGCGTCAGAAAGCCGGCACCCGGACCGATCGCGGTGCGCGCCGCACGACGCGTCAGCCGACGGTGGTCGATGAGGCCGGCGGCGAAGGCGGGGATTCACCGCCGCAGGCTCTCGCCGCCATCAGCCACAGCCGCCGTGCCCCGGGATACGCTGCTCCGCTCCGCACCGACTGGAGGTCACCCGAGTGCTGCCCGCACGTCTGCGCGCCGGAGTTCCGTCGGCTCTGGTGATTCTCTCCCCGTCCGGCTGCTCCTTCCCCTGGGGCTGCACCGACACGACCGCGGAGCGCGGTGAGGCCGGAGTCAGGGTGCAGGTCGAGGACACCTACGGGCAGCCTCTCGGCGCCACCGCCGAGGTCGTCGACTGGCACCTCGAGCCCCACCCGCAGGTGCCCTCCGAAGGCGACCAGGTCCGCTTCCGCTACCGCTTCGACGGCGTCGACGGGAGCTCCGACCCCGTGCTGGACGCCTGCGCCGTCGACAGGGAGCGCGTGGCGCTGGGGTGTCAGCCCGTCTCTGCGTCCCAGGCGTTCGGACCGAACGGCGACCCCACGGGCACCGACTGGCTCGCCGTCGAGCACCCCGAGCAGGTTGCCGGAGTGCTGTTGATACCCAACGACCAGTCCTACGGCGGACGAACCTGCGAGCAGGACATCAAGGACGGCGCCGGGCCGCATCCCCCGGCGCCGGCCCGCATCGGGGACCGGTTGTGAGCCGTCGTTCAGTCAGCGAGCCGGCGATGCGGGGCGTCCTGGGCGGCGCCGAACTCGGTCACCGCGTCACGGACGATGGCCTCGAGGCGGGCGTGGTGCGCGCCCCGCCAGTACGGGCGCTCGCAGACGAGGCACTGCGCGAACACGTCGTAGCTGCGGCGGGTGCCGTGCTCCAGCTTCTCCCAGACCGCGTCCTTGCCGGCCTCCCGTAGCCGCCCGTTGCACGCCGTGCAGCGCGTCCAGGGCTCCAGGACGGGAGCGAACCGGCCCAGCACATCGCGCAGTTGCTCGTCGGGCTGGTCGCTGTAGACGTACGCGCCCGCCCACAACTCCCGGCGGCGCAGCAGGCCGCGGTCCCGCGAGAGCATCACCCGCCGCTCGGCGGCCGACCGGGCGGCCAGGGCGGGGTCGCCGATGTCCTCGCTCTCGTAGGCGGCGTCGACTCCCAGCAGGCGCAACCGCCGGGCGAGTGTGCCCAGGTGCACGTCGAGCAGGAAGCGCAGCGGCGCCCCGGGCACCGACTGCGGCCGGGTGACGGGCTCGACCTCCACGTGATCGCCGGCGACCGCCACGTACGACACGGGCACCTCCCGGCCGTCGGCCAGCAGTCGGCCGACCTCCGTGAGCGGGACCCCGAGCGACTCCACGACGTGCCCCAGCGAGGACACGCCGTCGGTGACGACAGTGGTACGCCCCTCCCGTCGCGCCGCCGCGGCGAAGAGCCGCAGCGGGGAGGCGAAGCTGATGCCGATCTCGGGTCCGGTCACGCCGCTCACCCGGCCAGGATGTCACCCCGGCGGCGCGGGGCACACGGGGTTTTCCCCGGCCCGCGTCACACCGCGCGGTGCTCGATGAGGCTGCGGGCACGCTCCGGCACCGTCTGCCGGGCCGGCCACCTTGCGGCCGTCCTCGCCGAGCCGCTCGGGCGGGGCCCAGGCCATGTCCGCCCTCCAGTCGAAGGCGCCGGAGGTCAGGAGGCGTTCGCCCGCGGCCGGCGGCGAGGTCATCTCCGGTCGCCGCAGGCGCTAGCCGATGCGGAGGAGGAGGGCGCCGTCGGCGGCGACCTCGACGTGGACCGCCGCGAGGGTGTCGACGTGGACGGTGGGCTCGTGGGCCGCCGCACGCGGGCCCACCCCGACCACGCGCATCCCGGCGGCCTTGGCGGCCGCGATGCCGACCTCGGAGTCCTCGAAGACCACGCAGTCCTCGGGCGCGAAGCCCAGTTCGGCGGCGCCCTTGAGGAAGCCCTCCGGGTCGGGCTTGCTGGCGCTGACGCGCTCCGCGGTGACCATGACGGCGGGGAGCGGGAGGCGGGCGGCGTCCATGCGGGCCCGGGCGAGCGCCTCGTCCGCGGAGGTCACCAGGGCGTGCGGGCGGCCCTGCAGCGCCGCCATGAAGGCCGGGGCGCCCTCGACCGGGACCACGCCGTCGACGTCGGCGGTCTCCTCGGCGAGCATGCGGGCGTTGTCCGCGTGGTTCTCCGCCATCGGGCGGTCCGGGAGCAGCACCGCCATCGTGGCGTAACCCTGGCGGCCGTGGACGACCTTCATCACGGCGTCGCCGTCGAGCCCGTGCGTCGCGGCCCACCGGCGCCAGCAGCGTTCGACCACGGCATCGGAGTTGACCAGCGTGCCGTCCATGTCCAGCAGCAGAGCGCGGGCGGGGACGACGGTGGACGGCGACAGCATGGAACTCCCTCGGACGTACAAGCAAGTGGCCCGCCCGCCGGTCAGGGGAAACGGGCGGAACCACTTTGTTCCTACACGATACAAAATCGTGCGGCGGTTCCGCCAGGGGGGGTGCCGGGGCGCCGCCCGCGTCGGGGCCGCCCCGCGTCGGGCCGCGCCCCGCCGGCCTCACGGACCGGCGCCCGGCCCGTCCACGTACTGCAGCAGTCCATAGGTGAAGCCCGCGGTCCGGCGGCCCGCCCCTGGCACGGCCTGCGGATCGGTGAACTCCAGCCGCCAGCGGGTGGGGGCGTCGCCCTCCAGGGGCCGTGCGGGCGGGAACGCCCGGGCCACCTCGTCGACGGTGCAGGACCAGGGCGTGAGGTCGTCGAGGCCCGACAGCCTCGGCCCCGGCTCCCCCGGGGCGCGGACCAGCCACTCGTTCCAGATCGCCCCGCCGCCCGGCGCGCACAGCACCTCGAACCGCAGGGTCGGCCACAGCGGGACCGGCCACAGCAGCGCCGGGCAGGTCAGGTCGCCCACCTTCCGCCGGAGCACCGCCTCGGGCGGCCCGAGCACCGTCCGGTAGCGGCGTTCGCCGCGCGGGAAGCCCCTGGCGTGGCCCCAGGCCTGCCAGCGGCGGTTCGCCTCCCGCATCTCGGTACGGCTCGCCCCGAGCGTGCGCAGCGCCTCCTCCACCAGTTCGGGCCGGTGGTCGGCCATGCGCCGCAGCAGTACGAGTTGGAAGCCCCGCGGCCCGAAGTCGTCGATCGCCACGCCCCCATCCTGCCGGAGCGTCCCCGGGGCCCGGGCATGGCGGCGCCCGCCGCGGGACCGGGTCCCGGGGCGGGCGTCGTGAGGCGTATGCGGAGCCGAGGCGGCGGCCGGCCGGTCTCAGCCGGGTCCGTTTCCGCTTCCGCCGTCGCCGGAGTCCGGGTTCGGCGTCGCGCCGGTCTTCGCCTCCAAGGCCGCCCGGGTGTTGGGCCCGTAGACGCCCTGCGGATCGCCCTTGACCCCGTAGAAGAACTGGAAGCGGGCCACGGCGTCACCGACCTTCCGGTCGTAGTCGCCGTTGGAGGGGCCGTAGTAGAGCCGCACCGCCTTGAGACGGTTCTGGAGGTCCACGACCGCGGGGCCCGTGTCGCCGCGCCGCAACGTCGCGGGCGCGGCCGGCGGAGCCGAACTGGGCGGCTGGGAGACCTGGCCGCCGGCGGAGGCCGTCGGCTGCGACGCGGTGGCGCTGGGTGTCGGGGTGCCCGTCGTGGCCGAGGCCGAGGCCGAGGCGCTCGCGGACGCGAGCGTGGAGGGAGTGACGCTGGGCGAGGCCGGGCGCGAGGCGGAGGACGAGGGCCGCGCGGACGTCGGCAGTTCGACCGCGGGCTCGGAGGCGCCCTGGTCGGGGGCGGCCTCGGTACGGTCCGGTATGCCGGTCAGCTGGGCGGTCAGGAAGACCGCGCCGACGGCGAGGCCGACGGCCCCGATGCCCGCGCCGGCGACCAGCGCACCGCGGCGGCGGCGATGGGCCCCGGCGCGGCGCCTGCTCACGGCAGGGGAGGGATAGGGCGCCAGCTCACGGGACGCGGCGGCAACCGGCACCGGCAGCCGGTCCGAGGAGACCGTGCCGAGGTCGATGAGATCGGTGTCCTCGTCCGGCCGCGCCGCCCCCGCGGCCCCCTCCGGCGGCACCGGCGCCAGGGGCGCGGTCGGCGGGTCCGCGTCGTGCGACGGGAAGGCCTCGGCGGCCCCCGCCGCCACGGCGGCCGTGACGGCCTCATCCGCGTCCGCGTACTCCTCCGGCCCCGGCACGTACGGCCGCACCCGTAGGGACTCGTACTCGTGCTCCTCCTGCGAAGCCGGTGATCCCGGCTTGTCAGACGCCACCGGCGCCCCCTCCCCATGCCCTGACAGACGCAGTGATTATGCAGACCGCGCGTGCTCACTGCCCAGGCGCCTCCGTTTCCGACGGTCGTACAAACGGAGCCAATCTTGTGGAAAGGGTGTGAATATTTGTGGGGTAGTGACGTGAACGCGGTACCGGAGCCCCCGGTGCCCGAGCGGAACGAGTCCGTATGGCGCAGGACGACACCACTGCCCCAGCCGGGCGGGCCACGACGGACGGCCCGTCGGAAGTGACCGACAAGCGGTCCGTGTACGTCGCGATCGGCGCGCTCGCGCTCGGTCTGCTGCTCGCCGCCCTCGACCAGACGATCGTCTCCACCGCGCTGCCGACGATCGTCAGCGACCTGGGCGGGCTGAAGCACCTCTCCTGGGTGGTCACCGCCTATCTGCTGGCCTCCACCGCCGCCACCCCGCTGTGGGGCAAGCTCGGCGACATGTACGGGCGGAAGAAGCTCTTCCAGTCCGTCATCGTGATCTTCCTGGTCGGCTCGGCGCTGTGCGGGCTCTCCCGGAGCTTGGGCGAGCTCATCACCTTCCGCGCGCTGCAGGGCCTGGGCGGCGGCGGTCTGATCGTGCTGTCGATGGCCATCGTGGGCGACATCGTGCCGCCGCGCGACCGAGGGCGCTACCAGGGCGTGTTCGGGGCGGTGTTCGGCGCGAGCAGCGTGCTCGGACCGCTGCTGGGCGGGCTGTTCGTGGACACCCTCGGCTGGCGCTGGGTGTTCTACGTCAACCTCCCCCTCGGCATCGTCGCGCTCGCCGTGATCGCCACCGTGCTCCACATCCCGGTCCGGCGGACCACGCACCGCATCGACTACTGGGGCATGGTGCTGGTGGCGGCCGCGGCGACCTGCCTGGTGCTGATGACCTCGCTGGGCGGTACGACCTGGCCCTGGGGCTCCTGGCAGGTCGTCGGGCTGGCGGTGGCCGGCGTGCTGCCGGTCGCCCTCTTCGTCCTCGTCGAGCGGCGGGCCGAGGAGCCGGTGCTGCCGCTGCGGCTGTTCCGCATCCGCACCTTCTGGCTGTGCTCGGTCATCTCGTTCGTCATCGGCTTCGCCATGTTCGGCTCGCTGACCTTCCTGCCGACCTTCCTCCAGGTCGTGCACGGCTACTCGCCGACCTGGTCCGGCGTGCACATGATCCCGATGGTGGTGGGCATGCTGGTGGCCTCCACCGCCTCCGGCCAGATCGTCTCCCGCACCGGCCACTACAAGATCTTCCCGATCGCCGGAACCGCCGTCACCATCGTCGGTCTGTTCCTGCTGCACCAACTCGACGAGACCACCGCGGTCCGGGCGCTGAGCCTGTTCCTGCTCGTCTTCGGCCTCGGGCTCGGCCTGGTCATGCAGGTGCTGATCCTCGCCGTGCAGAACGCCGTCGGCTACGCCGACCTGGGCGCGGCCACCTCCGGCGTCACCTTCTTCCGCTCCATCGGGGCGGCCTTCGGCGTGTCCATCTTCGGCACGATCTTCTCGGCCAACCTCGCCCGCGAGATCACCGCCGCCCTCGCCGGGCTCACCCTGCCGCCCGGCTTCGACCCGGCCGTGATCCAGTCCGATCCGCGCGGCGTGCGCCGGCTCCCGCCGTCCCTGCGCGACCCGGTGCTGCACGCGTACTCCACCGCCATCACCGGTGTCTTCCTGTGGGCGGTGCCGGTCTGCGCGCTGGCCTTCGTCCTGGCCTGGTTCCTGAGGGAGCAGCCGCTGCGGCGCACGGTCACCGTGCCCGACGCCAGCGAGACGATCGGCACCAACCCCGTCGACCGCTCCTCCCTCGACGAGATCGCCCGCGGTCTGAGCGTCCTCGGCAGCCGGGAGGCGCGCCGTGACCTGTACGCCCGGATCACCGCTCTGACCGGCCTCGACGTCCAGCCCGCAGCCGCCTGGCTGCTGCTGTACATCGCCCGCACCGGCTCCGCCGACCCCGTCGACCTCGCCCTGCAGACCACGGTGCCCTACAACGTCATCGAGGCCGCCGCCTTCGAAATCGAGGAACGCCGCTACGCCGTCCGCCACGGCAACCCGCTGCACCTCACCGAACGCGGCCAGGAGGTCGTGGCCCTGCTCACCGAGGCCCGCCGCAAGGTGCTGGCCGAGCTCCTCGGCGACTGGGACCCCGAGCGCCACGCCGACCTCGCGGCCCTGCTCACCCGGCTGACCACCGAACTCTGCGGCCAGGACCGGGACCGCCCCGGTCCCCACCGGCCCACGGCGTGAGCCAAGACGGTCACCGCGCTGACACGGCGAAGGCGGCCAGTGCGGTGAACTCGGGCTCGCGCAGGCCGACGCGCAGGCCGGCGCGGTGCGGGAGGGCCGGACCGGCGCCCGGCTGCTGTTCGTCATCCCGGGGCGCACCACGACGCTCGGGGTGAACGGCCGGGCCCGCGTCTCCCACCCGCCCGGAGCCGCTGTCGCGACTGACCGCCGTGGGCAAGCCGCCGGCCAGTGCGCTGGTGCTGGGGATCGGGGAGGTCTACCCGCACTGCCCCAAGTCGCTCCTGCGCAGCGGGGCCTGGAAGCCGGAGCAGTGGTTGCCGTCGGACGCCCAGCCGGCCTCGGCCGAGGTGACGCCGGCCCAGCCGCGGATGCCGGAGCTGACGATCGCCGACGTCGAGCAGGCGGAGGCGGATTCGCTGAAGGACCGGTACGAGTAACGCGCCCACCAGCGATCGCTGAACCACCAGCCCGCCGGCCCCCGGACCAGCACGCCCCAAGTTCAGTCGCGAGACAGCCCGTTACCCCCCGCCGTACGACCTCTCTGTTGCCTTCTTGCACGCTGAAGCCGGTAGAGAAGTGGTGGTCGTTGGCCGAGAGGGACGAGAAGACATGGATGTGTATGAAGCAGTCGGCAGTCGCCGGGCCGTGCGGGCGTTCAGCGATGAGCCGGTGACCAAAGAGGCACTCGAACGAGTGCTGGCTGCGGCGACGCGTGCTCCGTCGAGTGGGAACCTCCAGCCGTGGCACCTGTATGTCGTGAGCGGCGAGCCCTTGGCCGAACTGAAGAGGCGCGCGACGTCCAGGGCATTGGCGGGCGACCCGGGGGATGAGCGGGAGTATCCGATGTACCCGGCCGAACTGACCTCGCCATATCTGGACCGCTTTTCGGCCGCGGCCGCCCAGCGGTACGAAGCACTGGGGATCGATCGTGACGACCTCGACAGGCCCAGGAAGATCGCCGCCTTGAACTCGGAGGCGTTCGGGGCGCCGGTTGTGCTGTTCTGCTACCTCGACCGGACGATGGGGCCGGGGCAGTGGGGGGACGCGGGGATGTACTTGCAGACGGTCATGCTTCTGCTGAGGGCGGAAGGGTTGCACAGCTGCCCTCAGGTGATGTGGACGATGTATCGCAAGACCGTCAGCCAGTTGGTCGGGGCAGATGACGGGCTCGTGCTGTTCTGCGGTGTCGCGGTGGGATTCGAGAAGGAAGGTGTGCCACCGCTGCGCACAGGGCGGGCGGACATGACAGAGACAGTGAGCTTCATCGGATGGTGACCGTCGGGCGGTCAAGCACCACGGGCCGCGCTACCGCGACCCTCCGGGCCGCGTCGCGCTCCCCGGCGGCAGCCCCAGGGTGTTCACCGGCTGTGGCCTCATCTTGACGGCACCACGCGCAAGCCCCGTGCGGGCCTCCGCCTGGCCACGACGTTCACCGGCCGCTGCCGAGGCCCCTCGCTGTTCACGCTCTTCGACGCGGCATCGATGGCGTCCGGTGATCGCGGACGACAAGGCGGTTTCCCGGACCGGTGGGCGGCGCCCCGCGGGCGCGGGGCGCCGCGCGGGATCAGGCCTGCTTCGGCGCGGCCTGCTGGACGACCTCGAAGGACCACAGGGTGGACCCGGTGGCGGCCGGCCTGGGCCGTTCCCCGCCGCCCTCGCCGCCCTCGCGGTGGGCGGCCTGCATCGGGCCGGACATCCAGTTGCGGAAGTCCTCCTCGCTGCGCCACCGCGTGTACACGAGGTACTGGTCGGTGCCCTCGACCGGGCGCAGCAGCTCGAACCACTCGAAGCCGTCCGAGCCCTCCACGGCGCCCGCCCGCGAGGCGAACCGCTTCTCCAGGACCTCGCGCTGCTCAGCCGGGACGGACAGTACGTTGATCTTGACGACGCTCATGGGTCCATCCTGCCCCAGCGCCCGCCCGTCGTCGGCGCGGCGGGCCGCGAACCACGCACCGGGTGCACCACCCGGCGGTGACCGACAAGGCGAGGAACGGGTACGGCACGTGCCACACGTCAGCTGGAGTCCGCCGGACTGGCAGCCGACTCCACCCCGATCCGGGACGGGAAAAATCGCGTGCCCCGGTCAGCCCCGCGTGTCACGCTGCCCGGCGGAGTGTCGTCCCGAACGTGGAGGAGTATCTGTGTCCGAGAGCGGTGCGCATGCGGTGTCGGCCCTGTTCTCGCAGGGGCGGCTCACGGTCATCCCGCGCCGGGTGGCGCGGCGTGAGCAGTTGCTGCGGCACCTGACCGAGACCCTCTTCCAGCCGGCGCGGGACTATCACGAGCGCGAGGTCAACGAGGCGCTGCGGACGGTGCACGACGACTGCGCGGCCCTGCGCCGTTACCTGGTGGAGGGCGGCTGGCTGGGGCGGTCGGCGGACGGGACCGCGTACCGCAGGAAGCGCTGAACCGCGTCCCCGCAGGGGCGCCGGGTGCTTGTCAGCGGGGTGCGCCGTCCCGCGGCTGACCGGGGGCGGCCGGGCCGGGACCGTCCGGCGCGCTCGGCCCCTCCCCCGGGGCGAGCAGCAGCACGCACACGGCGATGACCCACAGCCCGGCGAGCCCGAGGCCGATGAAGCCGGCGAACGGGATGAACATCAGCACGCCCAGGACGAAGCCCACCCATCCCAGCCAGTGCGGCAGCGGGCCGGCGTCGCCGCGGGAGACGGCCAGTCCCGCCGCGAGCAGCATCACGCCGATCCCGGCCAGGATGGGCATGAACAGGTCGCTGCCGAGGGCGTTGAGGGCCTGCAGGGCGCCGCCGCCGACCAGGGGGCGGTCGCTTGCCTCGACGAGGCTGAGGGTGAGCCCGGCGCTGATCCAGAAGCCGAGGGCGGCCATGATGCCGCCGGCGAAGGCGACCTGGGGCAGCCAGCCGGTGCGGTCGGACGCGGACAGGACGTGCCGCAGGCAGCCGGCGAAGAAGGCCAGGAAGAGCCCCGCGACGAGCAGCAGGTACAGGCCGACGCCCTGCCTGGTGTCGTGGGTGAGGTAGAACGCCCTGACCGCGACCCCGGAACTGCCGATCCCCGGGGTGTCCCCTTGGAGCGCGTAGGAGACGGCGGCGAGGAGCACGGCCGCCAGGCCGGTGAGCGGTCCGAGTCGCATCGGGGGTCTCCGATCCGTCCGTTGGCACCCCCCAGACCGGTTGCTGTCCGGACCGATGCTCTCACGGCTCGCCTGGGGCCGCCCATCGACGGGGCCCACCCGGGGCGCGGCCGGATCGGTGACTCAGTGGGCCTCGGCGACCGCGGCCCGCTCGGGCGAGGCCGCGGCCTGCGCGGGCAGCGTCACCGGGACGACCGTCTGGGCGCGGCGCTCCCGGCGGAAGACGTACGCAGCGAGGGAGCCGGAGCCGCACAGGGCGACGGCGGAGGTGGCGGTGCCGAGCCAGCCGGCGCCGAGCCACTGGCCGCCCGCGTAGCCCAGGCCCACGCTGTACGCGGCCCAGGCCAGGCCGGCCAGCGCCGACCAGGGCAGGAACTCGCGGATGCGGCGGTGCGCGGCACCGGCGGTGAGGCTGACGACGGAGCGGCCGGCGGGGGCGAAGCGGGCGAGCACGACGAGCGCGCCGCCGCCGCGGGCCAGGACGGTTCCGAGGATCTCCTGGGCGGTGGAGAGCCGGCGGGAGTGGGCCACGTGCTGGTCGATCCATTCGCCGCCGCGCCAGGCGAGGCGGTAGGCGGCCAGGTCGCCGAGGGTGGAGGCGACGGCCGCGCAGAGCAGCAGGGCGACCACGTCGAGGATGCCGTTGTCGCCGGCTGCGGTGCCCGCCGTGGCGGCCGAGATCAGCAGGACGCCGCTCGGCATCACCGGCAGGAAGACGTCGAGCACGATGAACGCGGCTACCAGGGCGTAGATCCACGGTGAATCGAACAGGGAACCTGCTCCGATGAACACCGCGTCCTCCTCTCCCGGCGAGTGCGCGGCGCCATCGGGGGGTGAGGCGGTGTCGCGCAGAAGCGGTTCCTCTGCGATCCGCTCTCAGCCGTACAGCGTACGCCAGCCATGCTCCTGCGATCCTCTCGGGGGCGCGTGACGTTTTCCTCATCTTCGATGGCGACCATCGGGAATAGCACGCGATTAACCGGGAGGGGCGACAGAACGTCCCCGGAACGTGATGTTCCATCCCCGCGCTCCGGCCGCATCATGGACATGCCACACATTCGCCGCCCCGCCACCCGGTGTCCGTCGTCGCACATGCGTACGCCCACGCTTCGGCGGGCCCCCGGCGGCCCGTAACGCAATGCTCACCCGAATGAGTGAGTGCAGGGCGCTCCACCCGATGGGTAGCTTCCGAGAGGAAAGCGGCCGAAGGCAGGGGGGACCACCGCACAGGAAACCTTGTTTCACCGTGAATTGATTTCCTTAACCACGCTTTTGTGCGCGTGGGCCATCAGGCCGCAAGGGAAGGACCATTCATGACGGTTGAGCCGGGTGTCGCACCGGGGGCGACGACGGGGAACGGCGAGTCTCAGCGGAGTCTGGGCACCGCTGCCGCGCGGAATTTGGCGACGACCACCAAATCCGCGCCGCAGATGCAGGGAATCACATCGCGGTGGCTGCTGCGGGTGCTGCCGTGGGTCGAGGCCGCCGGCGGCGCCTACCGGGTCAACCGGAGGCTCAGCTACTCGGTGGGCGACGGAAGGGTGGACTTCGTCCAGACCGGCTCCGAGGTCCGGGTGATCCCGGCGGAGCTCGGCGAACTGCCGCTGCTGCGCGGCTTCACCGACGAGGCGGTGCTGGCCGCGCTCGCCGGGCAGTTCGAGCAACGGGAGTTCGCGGCCGGCGAGACGATCGTGGCCGCCGGGCAGCCCGCCGGCCACGTCTTCCTCGTCGCCCACGGCAGGATCGACAAGCTGGCCCCGGCCAAGTGGGACGGCCAGGGCGTGATCGGCAGCATCGCCGACGGTGACCACTTCGGATCCGAGGGACTGGCCGGCCCTGAAAGCACGTGGGAGTACACCGCCAAGGCGGTCACCGCCGTCACCGCGCTCGCCCTGCCGCGCCAGGCCTTCCAGGCCGTCATGCAACAGGCCGACGGGCTGCGCGAGCACGTCGCGGGCTTCGTCACCGGCACCCAGCAGGCGCAGAACAAGTACGGCGAGAAGGCCATCGAACTGGCCTCGGGCCACGTCGGGGAACCGGACCTGCCCGGCACCTTCGTGGACTACGAACTCTCCCCGCGCGAGTACGAACTGAGCGTCGCCCAGACCGTGCTGAGGGTCCACAGCCGCGTCGCGGACCTGTACAACCAGCCCTACAACCAGGTCGAGCAGCAGGTGAAGCTGACCGTCGAGGCGCTGCGCGAACGGCAGGAGCACGAACTGGTCAACAACCAGGAGTTCGGGCTGCTGCGCAATGCCGACTACCGGCAGCGCATCACCACGCACTCCGGCCCGCCGACCCCCGACGACCTCGACGAACTGATCAGCCGGCGCCGCGACGCCCAGTACCTGCTGGCCCATCCGCGCGCCATCGCGGCCGTCGGAAGGGAGTTCAACAGCCGCGGCCTGGTACCGCACTCCATCGATTTCCACGGCCACCACCTGCCGTCGTGGCGCGGAATCCCGATCCTCCCGTGCAACAAGATCCCGATTTCCCGGGAGAACACCACCTCCATCCTGGTGATGCGCACCGGCGAGGACAACCAGGGTGTGATCGGACTGCACCAGACCGGGATCCCCGACGAGTACGAGCCGGGTCTTTCGGTGCGTTTCATGGGAATCGACGAGAAGGCGATCATCTCCTATCTCGTCAGCACCTACTATTCGGCGGCCGTCCTCGTCCCCGACGCCCTCGGCGTCCTGGAGAACGTGGAGATCGCGCGTCCCGGAGCCTAGCCACAGCGCGCACGCGGCTTCCGGGAGCGGCGGCGCGTGCTCGTGGTGAGGCGCGCGGCCCCGCCACGAGCCCGCCCGCCGGCCCGCCGAACCCCCGGGCGGGGCGGGGGTTTTCCCCACCCCGCTTCCGGTGGGCGGCCTGATTCCGGGCACATCGGACGCTCCGTAGCGTCCTGGGTATGACGAAGAGCACCCGCACGTTGAGGACCCTCGCCGCCGCCGCGGGCGTCGTGGCACTGGTCGGTACGGCGTCCGCCTGCGCGAACGCCTCCGACGACAGCGAGCCGGAGCGCAAGAGCTTCGCGCTCGACGGGAACGAACTGACCATCGACTCCTCCGACAGCAAGGTCGTGGTGAGGCCGGCCGACGTGGACGAGGTCCGCGTCACCCGGTGGTTCGACGGCTGGGCCGTGCTCGGCGACACGCCGAAGGCCACCTGGTCGATGCACGGCGGCACCCTGACCTTCCGCACCAAGTGCCAGGGCGTCGTGCAGAACTGCTCGGTGCGCCATGAGGTGCTGGTGCCGCGCGGGGTCCACCTGACGGTGGTCAACGGCGACGGCAGCGTGGAGGCGAGCGGCTTCAGCACCCCGCTGAAGCTCACCACGGGCGACGGCTCGGTCGTCGTCCGGGACGTGACCGGCCCGCTCCGGCTCTCCAGCGGCGACGGCCGGATCGACGCCGGCGGCATCGGCTCCCGCGAGGTCAGCGCCCACACCTCCGACGGCTCGGTGAAGCTGGCCTTCGACAAGGTGCCCGACCTCGTCGAGGCGACCAGCGGCGACGGCCGGGTCAGCGTCGCGCTGCCGCACCAGCGCTACAAGGTCTCCGCACGCTCCGGCGACGGGCACGTCAGCGTCGACGTCCCCCGCGACGACACCAGCGGCCACGTCGTGACGGTCCGTACGGGGGACGGCTCGGTGAGCGTGACGGAAGCCGGCCGCTGACCGCAACCGCCCGGCCCGTGTGTTCGTCCCAGCCAGGTGGGAGACTGGAGCGGACAACCACCGGCGGCGGACCTGCGGGAGAGGGCGACTGTGACGACGGCACGCTCGTGGTGGCGGCGGGGGGACAATCTGCGCGCCGACGCCCAGGCCGCGAAGGATGCCGCCGCCGAGGCGTTCTACGAGCTGGACACGGCCCAGCGCGACCTGGTGATCTCCATAGAGACCATCACCGCGGTCGACAGCTCCCCCGCCGCGCGGCGGGCGAGCGAGGACTTCCGGGCACTGGGCGAGCGCATCGACCAGGTCAGCGCCGCCTACATCGCGGCGGTCGACGCCTACGACCTGGACCGCGACGAGTTGGAGGCCGCCACCGCGGCCCGCGCCCGTGCCGAGCTCACCAAGGCGAAGGACGATCTGGTCCGGGCCAGGAAGGACCTGGACGCCTTCGCCCGGGGGATCGGCCCGCTGCTGGACAAGGCCGAGACCCAGCTCGCCCGCCTCGCCCCCGCCGTCGAACGGGCCCGGCAGGCACTGCTCGCCGCGTCCAACGCGCTGGACGCCGTACGGGCCTCGGGCCTGCGCGCGGACGACCTGGCGGCCCGGCTGGCCGCCCTCGCCCCGGAACTGACCAAGCTCAACCAGGGCGCCGGCACGCACGGCGTACAGGAGACCATCCGGCGCGCCGACGAGGTGCTGCGCACGGCCGAGGCCATCCGCACGGAGGCCGAACGGCTGCCGGAACGGGCCCGGGAGACCGACAAGCGGATCGTGTCGCTGCGTACCCGGACCCAGGCCCTGGCGACCCGCACGGAAGGCGTCGATCCCGTCCTCAGCGAGTTGCGCCGCCGCTTCAGCATGGCGTGCTGGCAGGACCTGCAGCAGGTACCGGAGCGGGCGACGGAGGCCGTCGGCCGCGCGGAGCAGAAGCTCTCGGAGGCGGCCAAGGCCCGGGACGAGCAGCGCTGGCCGGACGCGACGGCCCTGCTGGGCACGGTACGGGCGCTGCTCGACGACGCCGACGCGGCGGTGTCCGCGGCCGGGGACCGGCTGCGGCGGCTCAACGAGGTCAGCAAGGACCCACAGGGCGAGATCGAGCGCACCCGGTTCGCCGTCCGGGACGCCCAGCGGCTCGCCATGCAGGGCCGCTCGACTCCCGAGCAGCGGCACGCCCGCCCCCTCGACGAGGCCGTCGCCCGGCTCGACCGCGCCGTCGAGGGACTCCAGGGCCGGCACCCGGACTGGTGGCACTTCCTCACGGAGACCGCGGCGGTGCGCGACACGGCGGCCCGGGTCGTCGCCGCGATCCGCAAGGACCGCGCCTCCGGGCGGGCCTAGCCGACTTCACCGTCGCGCCGCGCACGCGTGCGGTGGTGTCCGGCGGTGGGCGTCATCCTGGCGTGATGATCAGCTTGCCGCGCTTGGCCGTGCCCTTCCGTTCGAGCTCGGTGAGCGCCGGGATGGCTTGCGAGAGCGGGACCGTGCGGGCGATGGGGGAGCCGCAGCGTTCCCTCCGCACTTTGCCCTTCTCCTTGCGAGACAGGGCGCGCCGCGCCTTCCTCAGCCGTTTCCCGGCCCCGCGGGCCGCTCCCCGCGCCCCAGGGCGCGAGGACACGGCACGACCGGCCCACCGCCGCCGCCCGCACCGCGACAGCCACCACCCGGCGCGGGCCGACGCCGGGGTTCACCGTCGTGCCGCACCGCGCCGCAGGACCACGCGTCCTGCCGCCGGCTGCGGCGTCGCCAAAGCAAGCCACGCCTCCACGGTGCCCGGCCGGGCCGACGGCCTGGCCAAGCGCGACCACACCGTCGCCGTCCTCGGCGACGGCGCCCTCACCGGCGGCATGGCCTGGGGCGCTGAACAACATGGCCGCCGCCAGGGACGGCCCGCTGGTCATCGTCCTCAACGACAGCGGAGCCCGGCAGTGGCCCGCGGCGGCGCCGTCCCGCCGACGGTTGTCCGGCCCCGCCGCGGCCCGTCAGCCGCAGCAGCCCCCGCCGCAGCAGCCCCCGCCGCCCGCCGCCGGGCGGGGGGCCGCCGCGGCGGCGGAAGCGGTGCCGCCGACCGCGACCGTCGACAGGAGCTTGACCGTGTCGTCGTGCCCGGCGGGGCACTCCGCGGGCGCGGCGGACTCGGCCATCGGCCGGCTCAACTCGAACGTGGTGCCGCAGGAGCGGCAGCGGTACTCGTAACGGGGCATGGGCACAGATTAACCACGGCTCACAGCTTGCGCGCCAGGGTCAGCCCGTCCGCCACGGTCAGCAGCAGCGCCTCCACGCGCCCGTCGGAGGCGACACGGTCGTTGAACGCTCGGATCCCCGCCGTGTCACCCGTGGCGCGCGGATCCACGACCCGTCCGTGGAAGAGCGTGTTGTCGGCGGCGATGATCCCGCCGGGCCGCATCCGCGGCACCAGCTCCTCCCAGTAGTTGACGTAGTTGCCCTTGTCGGCGTCGAGGTAGACGAGGTCGATCCACGGATCGCCCGGCAGCGCCCGCAGCGTGTCCAGCGCGGGTGCGATCCGCAGGTCCACGCGGTCGGCGACACCGGCCTTGGCCCAGGCGTCACGGGCGACCGCCGTCCACTCCTCGGAGATGTCGCAGGCGATGAGCCGCCCGTCCGCCGGCAGCGCCTGCGCCATGGACAGGGCGGAGAAGCCGGTGAAAGTGCCGACCTCGACGACCTGCCGGGCCCCGGTCAGCCGCACCAGGAAAGCCAGCAGCGGGCCCTGCTCGCGCGCCGACTGCATGCTCGCCGCGTCCCCGAAGCGAGCGTGGGTGATCTCGACCAGCTCCTCCTGGACGGCGTCCAGCGGCGGGTTGTGCTCGAGGACATAGGCGTACAGTTCGGGCGTGAGCTGCGGGTTCTTGGTCTCGTGCACGGCTGCTCCTTAAGGTGGCGGCATGTACGTGGATGACGTCCTCGCCCTGGTGCCCAGCATGCCAGGCAGGCGGGTGCTGCTGGGGCTGGCGGGCGCGCCCGCGGCCGGCAAGTCGACCCTGGCCCGTTCGCTGGTGGAGGGGGTCGACGCGCGGCTCGGCCCGGGCACGGCGGCGTACGTGCCGATGGACGGCTTCCACCTCTCCAACGCCCAGTTGGACCGGCTCGGACTGCGCGGCCGCAAGGGCGCGCCGGAGACCTTCGACGTGGACGGCTATGTCCATCTGCTGCGGCGGCTGCGCTCGTGGCGGGGCCGCACCGTCTACGCGCCGGACTTCGACCGGGACCTGGACGAACCGGTGGCGGCCGGGATCGCCGTGCCGCCGCAGGCCCGGCTGGTGGTGACGGAGGGGAACTACCTGGCCGACGACGGCGCCGGCTGGCACGAGGTCAGGGACCTGCTGGACGAGCTGTGGTTCGTCGAGTCCGACGCCGCGGTCCGCGAGGAGCGGCTGCTGGCCAGGCATGTGACGGGCGGTCGTACGGAGGCGGAGGCCCGGGCGTTCATCGAGGCCAGCGAACGGCCGAACGCGCTGCGCGTCGAGGCGACGCGCAGCGCGTGCACGCGGGTGGTGCGGCCGGACGGGGTCAGCGGCGCGCCACGCTGAGCATCCGGCGCAGGATCTCCTCCCCCGCCGCGACGCCGGGCAGGGTCAGCGCGTCGACGTGCGGCGCGCCCCAGCCGGTGTCGGCGAGTTCGCCGTGGCCGGGACGCCAGGCGGTGTGGGCGGCGAGCAGCAGCTCGGCGTCCAGGAGGGAGTCGCCCGCGGCGAGCACGTGGTCGGCGCCGGTGCGGCGGACGACCTCGGCCAGGGCCGCGGACTTGGTGAGCGGCTTCGGTACGGCGTAGATCTTGCGGCCTTGCAGCGAGACGGTCCAGCCGCGCTCCTCCGCCCATTCGGCGAGGTCCTTCACCCACAGCTCGGGCAGCAGCGACCGCTCGACGACCAGGTAGACGAACAGGTCCTCGGCGATGCGTTCCTTGCGCAGCCAGGACTCGTCGGCGGTGCGCGCCATGTACGCGCGGACCTCGGCCAGCGGCGCGCAGCCCTCGGCCAGGCGGCGGCGCATCTCGGCGTTCCAGTCGTGGTCGGTGTGGCCCTTGACCAGGATGTGCCCGCCGTTGGCGCAGATCGCGTACCGCGGCACGGGGCCGGGGAGGTTGATGCGCCGGTACTGCTTGCGGGTACGGGTCGTCGCCGGGACGAACTCGGCGGCGGCCGCGAGGCGCTGGATCAGCGCGGCGGCGGTCTCCGTCATGAAGGACAGCGGCCGGCCCTCGTGCACCTCGACGCACAGCAGCCGCGGCGCCTCCTCGTCCGCCATCGACAGGGCCAGGGCCGCCGACGAGTAGATGAGGGTACGGTCCAGGTCGCTGGCGACGAGGGACCTCACGATCTCCGGGCGCTGCTTCACTTGGCCTCCACCGCCTTCCCGTCGGTACCGGTCGCGCCCCGGGTGAAGCGCGGGTGGATCAGCCCGACGCACGAATACGGCAGGTCGTCCACCTCCTCCACCGGGACGCCGCGCTGCTCGGCGAGCAGCCGGATGTGCGCCAGGTCGGCTCCCGCGCCCCGCCGGGCGAGCACCCGCCAGGGCACGCGGCGCAGCAGCACCCGGGTGGTCTCGCCGACGCCCGGCTTGACCAGGTTGACGTCCCCGATCCCGTACTCCTCGCTGATCCGCTCGACCGCGGCCCAGCCCTCCCAGGTGGGCGTGCGGTCGCCGGCCTGGAGCTCCTTGACGTCGCGGGCGACCTCGTCGGTGACGGCGGTGAAGCGGGCCGAGACCTCGTCCAGGAAGAGGTTGGAGACGTCCGAGCCTGCCAGCTCCCGGTAGAACTTGGCGCCGTGGAAGTCGTCGGGGCCGATCAGATCGGCGCGCAGCACGGTGCGCGAGACCAGGCCGGAGACTGTGGAGTTCAGGCACGCGGACGGGATGAGGAAGTCGTCGCGGGTGCCGAAGGTGCGGACGCACGACCCGGGGTCGGCGAGCACCGCGATGTCCGGGTCGAAGCCCGCGAACGGGGCCACGGCGTCGGCCAGTTCGCGGGTGATGGCGCCCTTGCCGGTCCAGCCGTCCACGAACACCGCCCGTGCGGGGTCGTGGTGCTCGGCCAGCCAGCGCAGGGCGGTGGTGTCGATGCCCCGGCCGCGGACGATGGACACGGCGTAGTGCGGCAGGTCCAGGCCGTGCGCGTGCCGGGCCCAGCGGCGCATCAGGACGCCGACCGGGGTGCCCGCGCGGGCCAGCGACACCAGGACGGCGTCCGGGCCGCGTTCGGCGAGCACCAGCTCGGTCACGGCGCCGACGGCGCGGGCGATGCGGCCGGCGGAGTCCGCCAGCGCGTCCCGGAACAGCTCCTGGTACTGGGCGCTGGGCTGGTACTCCACGGGCAGCGACTCCGCGTAGTGCGCCCCGCCGCTCTGGATGGCCTCCTCGCGCTCCTCGGTCGGCGCCTCCAGTTCGACGTCGGAGAGGTCCTTCAGCAGCCAGCCGACCTCGTCGGGCGCGTACGAGGAGAACGAGGGCCCGCGCAGCGGCTCCGGGAGCGTCGGGGCGGGCGGGCGGGGTTCGTACGAGGGCACCACGGCCAGCAGGAGCCTTTCGGTATGGGCGGCGAGCTGCGCGAGCAGCCCTCCGGGGGCGTGCAGGGCGGGCGTGTCGCCCGCGCTGTCCACGACGGCGACGACGGCGTCGAAGCCGGCGCCGGCGATGTTGTACGCGTAGCGCTCGCCGGGCCCGTCGGCCGGGTCGTCGTGGCCGGGGAAGGCGATCCGGGTGCGTATCGCGTACCCCGGGTCGTCCACGGCCAGGACCGGGGAGCGGGTCGTCGTGGAGAACCGCACCTCCGCGGCGGGCAGGGACTCCTGCAGGGCCTGCGCCAGTCGCAGCGGGGCGTACATGAGCTCCTCGTTGCCGAGGACGAGGACACGGGGTGCCGGGCCGTCGCCGAGGACGCGCAGTCCCTCCGCCAGGCGTACCGCCATCGCGGGCAGCGCGGCCTCCAGCCGCGCGCGGTGCGCGGGCGTGAAGCCGTGCCGTCCGCCGTCGGGCAGTCCGGCGGGCCAGTCGAGGCGCACCCGGTGGGGTGCCACCGGGTGCGCCTCGGGCGGGAGGGCGGGCTTCGCGGTGCCGTGCGCGGCGACCAGTTCCTGCCCCCGCTCCAGGACCCCGTCCGGGAGGACGACCGTGCCCGAGGCCAGCGCGATGACGTCGACGCTCGCGCCCAGGTCCGCCGCGAACCGGGTGAGCAGTGCGCGGTCGGCCTCCGAGCGCATGTCCACCAGGGCGACCACGACATAGCGACGGCGCGGGTAGCGGGTGTGCAGCGCCCGCACCGTGTTGAGCACCGTCCGGCCGGTGGAGAACTCGTCGTCCACCAGCACCAGCGGCCCGTCCGCGGCCAGCAGGCCGGCGTCCTCGGGCAGCAGCAGGTGCGAGGTCGCGTGGCTGTGCTCCTCCTCGAAGCCGCCGACCGCCTCGACCCCGGGGACCGGGCGCCGGGTGGAGTGCAGGTACGGGGCGGTCCCGAGGCCGTCGGCCACGGCGTGCCCGAGGCCGGTCGCCGTCTCGGCGTAGCCGAGCACCACGGACCGGGCCGCCTCGGCCTCGCCCAGCAGCTCCCGCACGCGCACGCCGAGCCCGTACCCGGCGTCGTAGACGACGTGCGGACGCTGCGGCACGTGCTTGCCCAGCACATTGGAGACGAGCAGGTGCGCCCGCTTGGGGTTGCGGCGCAGGGCGAGGCCGAGCAGAGCGCTCAGGCCGTCCCCCCGCAGGGTGACGCCGAGCCGGTCGGCGACCCACTGCCCGGACCAGATGTGCTCCACTGCCATGCGTTCGGCACTCTCCCTCTCGTTGCGGTTTGTCACGACGGCACGCATGCGGAGAGCAGCTCGACGAAGCCGATCTCCTCCCGTGCCACGCCGAAGACCTCGGCGCGCCGCACGGTGCGCTCGGCCCAGGCGCGGTGCGGCTTCACCTCGTTCATCTTGTTCGTGTAGGCCGAGCGCAGCACGCCCCCGCCGCTGCGGTCCTCGTGGAGTATGTCGACGGCGTCGCTCCACTCCTCGTGGGAGACGACGCTGAGCGCGTGCACGGGCTGGACGTGCGAGGGGTGGATGCAGGTCTTGCCCTGCAGGCCGTTCGTCCGGTCCAGTTCGATCTCGCGCAGCAGTCCGTCCATGTCCCGCTGGATGAGGGCGTCGCGCAGGTCGACGGCCTCGGGGACGAAGGGGCTCTGCCGCAGCAGCGGCTTGAACATGCGCTCGGAGTGCTTGAAGTACTCCCAGACCGGGCCGGTGATCGTGAAGCCGGTGCCGTCGGCGCGCCCGAGGACGTTGACCACGTCGGCGATGACCGAGGCAACGATGCGGACGTCGTAGGCGGTCATGTCGGGCGAGCGGCGCAGCCCGTAGGCGGAGCAGAAGTCGGTGACGCCGAGCCGCAGCGCGAGGACGCGGTCGCGGTACTTGTCGACGGTGCGGGAGATGCCGTACAGCGTCTCGGTGCGGGTCTCCAGGTGGAGCAGCTGCGGGGACTCCAGGACCGGCATCGCGAACAGCCGCCGTCCGCAGGCCGCCTCGGCGGCGGCGAGGGCCTCCAGGAAGGGGACGCCGGACTCCTCGGTGAACTTGGGGAGCACGAACCCGGAGAGCAGGGACACGTCGTCGCCGAGCCGGCACACGAGGTCGGTGATCTGCTCGGGGGTGCGGACGCGTATGAACAGCAGCGGGGGGTCGCCGTCCGGGACCCGGTGGGACAGCTCGCCGAGCTGGCGGACCAGGTTCTCCTCCCCGGCCTCGACCTCCCGGTCGTCGATGGAGTCCTCCAGGCACAGCACCATCGACACGACACCGCGCGCGGCCTGCTTGAGCACGTCGTCGGCGAGCCGCGACCGGGTGGCCGGGCAGTAGAGGGTGGCGCCGAGGGCGACGGCGAGCATGCCGGCCGGTGAGGCGGCGGTGAACTCGGCGGGCTCCTGGTGGAAGAGCTCGGTCCGTACGTCCGGCGCGAGGTGCCCGAAGTGGCGCATGCTTTCCCCCGTGGCAGGTGGTGGTTGGAGAGGTGGGAAGCGTCCCCCGACGCCGTGGCCGACCATCGTACGTGCGAGCCCCCTGCGGACGTTCCCGGCGTACGTGAAAATCAGGTAACCCCCTCGAGTCCGTTACGTGCCGCCCTGTCCGCGTCTCTCCCCTCCGGCGCACCCGTGCTGTGCCCCGCGTTGTGGGCGCGGCCCCCGGGAGGGCAGGATTGCGCGCATGACGCAGTCGATGGTGAAGGGCTCCAACATCCCGGTGACGGCCTCGGGGGTGCGGGCGGTGCTCCGCTGGAGCCCGGGGGCGGGTGTGCCGGACGTCGACGCCTCGGCGCTGCTGCTGGGTGCGGACGGCCAGGTGCGCTCGGACGAGGACTTCATCTTCTACAACCAGCCCCGGCACCCGGGGGGCGCCGCCCGGCACCTGCCCAAGCGCAGCGAGCCGGCCGGACTGACGGACGCCATCGAGGTGGACCTGGCCGCGCTTGAGGCGGGTGTGGACCGGGTGGTCGTCGCGGCCTCGGCGGACGGCGGCCCGTTCGCCCTCGTCTCCGACCTGACGGTGCTGCTCTACGACACGGCCGCGGGCTCCGACGCCGAGCCGCTGGCGCTCTTCGACGTCGTCCCCGACACCGGCGACGAGTCCGCGCTGATCTGCGGCGAGCTGTACCGCAGGGCGGGCGGCTGGAAGTTCCGCGCGCTGGGGCAGGGCTACGCCTCGGGGCTGGAGGGGCTGGCCACCGAGTTCGGCATCACCGTCGAGGAGGGCGATCTCGACGAGGCGCCGCCGCCGCGGCCGGAGGGCGAGGTGGCCTCGGAGCCGCAGCCCGTGCCGCCGACCGTCGCGGTGACCGGCGAGCCGGACGCCTACACCCTGCAGGCCCCGGCGCCGGTGCCGCCGCAGCCCACCGCGCCGCCCGCCTACGGCTACCCGCAGGAGCCGCAGCCGACGGTGGCCGCCCCGGCGTACGGCTACCCGCAGGAACCGCAGCCGACCGTGGCCGCCCCGGCCTACGGCTACCCGCCGCAGCAGCCCGCGCCGACCGCGGCGGTCCCCGCTCCCGCGTACGGCTATCCGCAGCCGGTGCAGGGTTTCCGGCTGCCGCCGATGGGCCCGCAGTTCCAGGAACGCCGCTGAGCGCTCCCGGCGGGGGGCCGCGCGCTCAGACCTTGGTCTTGTAGCCGCGGCCCCACTGCAGGCCCCAGCCGTAGAGCCGGTCGAGCTCGGCCTGGAAGCCGTACACGTACTTCACCTCGCGGCGCACGGTCAGGTCGCCCTTCTTGTTCTCGATGAGCACCACCGCGCAGGAGCGGGCCTGCGGTTCGCGCTCGTCCAGCAGGATCTCGATCCGCGGGCCCGAGCTGGGGAAGATCTCCACCTTGGCGTGGGTGCGGTCGAAGGCGGGCGTGCCGTCGTAGATGTAGACGAAGACGAGCATGCGCTTGAACTCGTCGTGCTTGTCGAGGTTGATGTAGAGCGTCTCGCCGGAAGAGCCGCCGAAGCGGTCGTCGCCGGTCATCTGGATGTACGGCGGGGCGTCGAGGTCACCGAGGAAGTTGCCGAGCGGCTGGACGACGCCCTTGGTGCCGTCGGCCAGTTCGTACATGCACGCCAGGTCGAGGTCGACGTTGACCATGGCGGGGCCGGCGGCCTGCACCGGCTCCGGCTTGAACAGGTTCATCTGCCGGCTCAGCCAGGAACCGCTGCGCTGGTTCCAGCCGCCGGTGTCGGAGGTGCGCATCTGCCAGGACAGGTTGATGCGCAGGTTGCCGACCGCCGCGCCCTGCTTGGACAGCGAGACGACCTGATGCCGCCTGGTGAGCTCGATGGTGTGCGCGTTCGCCATGTCGAACTGCGCGTTGAAGCCGCCGCTCGGCCGCAGGAAGTTCCACATGCCCGTCCGTCCCCTGCACGCAGGCCGCCCCCCGCCGGGTCGGCGGGGGGCGGCGTGACCCGAATGTCGTGACGAGACGGGGGTCAGACCCCGCTCGTCACCTCCGCTTTGTCGTCCCGCTGCTCGGAGCTTTCCCCGAGACGGCGGTTTCGCACCACCGACGACCAGTAGGACGCACCGATCAGGACGACACCGATGAGGCCGGTGATGACCTCGTTGATCTCGAACTTGATGGTGACCAGGAGGATGATCGCCAGCGCGCCGATCGCGTAGTGCGCGCCGTGCTCCAGGTACACGTAGTCGTCCAGGGTGCCCTTGCGGACCAGGTAGACGGTGAGCGACCGGATGTACATCGCACCGATGCCGAGGCCGAGGGCGATGATGAAGATGTCGTTGGAGATCGCGAACGCGCCGATGACGCCGTCGAAGGAGAACGACGCGTCGATGACCTCCAGGTAGAGGAAGAGGAAGAACGCCGCCTTGCCCGCCAGGCCCACGGCCGAGGCACCGCTGCCGGCCGGCTTGCCGCCCGAGCTTATCTCCTCCAGCTCGGCGTCGGCCTCGTCGGCCTCGTCCTCCAGCCGGTCCTCGAAGTAGCTCGAGATGCCGCCGACGACGAGGTAGGTGACGAGGCCGCCGATGCCGGCGAGCAGCACCGTGGAGGACTTGTCGCCGCCGCCGTGCGAGACCTCGGTGGCGAGGGTGGTGGCGGTGATCAGCAGCGCCACCAGGGCGACGACCACGGAGAGCGTGTCGAGCTTGCCGAGCTTGGAGAGCGGCTTCTCCAGCCAGGCGAGCCACTTGTGCTCACGCTCCTCGAAGATGAAGTCGAGGAAGATCATCAACAGGAACATCCCGCCGAACGCGGCGATCGCCGGGTGCGCGGAGGTGACGAGATGCTCGTACTGGTCCTTGTTGTTGATCGCCAGGTCGATGGCCTCGATGGGCCCGATCTTCGCCGTGATCGACACGATGATGATCGGGAACACGAGGCGCATGCCGAACACGGCGATCAGAATGCCGATGGTGAGGAAGATCTTCTGCCAGAAGGCGTTCATCTTCCGCAGGATCCCGGCGTTGATCACCGCGTTGTCGAAGGAGAGCGAGATCTCCAGCACCGACAGGATGGCGACGAGGGCAAGCCCCTCCGCACCCCACAGGAAACCGGCGAGGGCCAGGCCGGCGGCGGTGACACCGAACGACCAGCCGAAAGTTCGGAGGAGCACTGGATATCCAATCCCTTTACGAAACGTTGACCCCAAAGTCTAGGGCGATGCCCCGGAGCCCTGATGCATACCCCTGGCCAACGGCTCGGAACTTCCATTCGCCGCCGTACCGGTACAGCTCTCCGAAGATCATCGCCGTTTCGCTGGAGGCGTCCTCGGAGAGGTCGTAGCGCGCCAGTTCACTCTGGT
Source organism: Actinacidiphila sp. bgisy160 (assembly GCF_965342435.1). Lineage (GTDB taxonomy): Bacteria > Actinomycetota > Actinomycetes > Streptomycetales > Streptomycetaceae > Actinacidiphila. The sequence continues at coordinate 30,819 of NZ_CBDRCM010000047.1, forward strand.
CGGTCTGGTTGACCACCCGGATGAAGGCGTTGCTGACCTGGCCGAAGGTCTGACCCCGGGCGTCGGCGTCGTAGATGGAGACCGGGAAGACGATCTTGTCGACCCGCTCGGGCACGGCGGACAGGTCCACCAGCAGGACCTCGTCGTCGCCGTCGCCGTCACCGGTCAGGTTGTCGCCGGTGTGCTCGACCGAGCCCTCCGGGCTCTTGAGGTTGTTGTAGAAGACGAAGTACTCGTCACCCAGCACCCGGCCCGAGGCGCACAGCAGCGCGCTGGCGTCCAGGTCGAAGGGCGCCCCGGTGGTGGAGCGCGCGTCCCAGCCGAGCCCGATCAGCACGCTGGTCAGATTGGGTGCGGCCTTGGTGAGGGAGACGTTGCCCCCCTTGGCGAGCGTCACGCCCATGCTGTTCTCCTCCCCCGCGGGGGCTCGCGGCCCGCCGGACGCGGACCGCGAGACCCCGGCGAATCAGACGTTGACGCCGAAGTCCTGCGCGATGCCGCGCAGCCCGGACGCGTATCCCTGGCCGATGGCCCGGAACTTCCACTCCGCACCGTGCCGGTACAGCTCCCCGAAGACCATCGCCGTCTCGGTCGAGGCGTCCTCGGTGAGGTCGTAGCGGGCCAGTTCCTTGTTGTCGGCCTGGTTGACGACGCGGATGAACGCGTTGCGGACCTGGCCGAACGACTGCTGACGGGTCTCGGCGTCGTAGATCGACACCGGGAAGACGATCTTGGCGACATCGGCCGGCACGCCGGCCAGGTTCACCTTGATCTGCTCGTCGTCCCCCTCGCCCTCACCGGTGATGTTGTCACCGGTGTGCTCCACGGAGCCGTCGGGGCTCCTGAGGTTGTTGAAGAAGACGAAGTGCTGGTCCGAGAGGACCTTGCCCTCGGTGCCCGTGAGCAGGGCGCTGGCGTCGAGGTCGAAGTCCGCGCCCGTGGTGGTGCGGGCGTCCCAGCCGAGGCCGACGATGACGGCCGTGAGGTTGGGGGCCTCCTTCGTCAGCGATACGTTGCCACCCTTGCTGAGGCTGACTCCCACGAGTCCTCCCATGTCATCGCGTGCTGCTTGTCTCGAGGTCGCACCAGGATCAACGCCCTGAGGTTAGTACCCGGTTCCCCGGGACTACAGGGCTTCGAGCGCCTTGACGTACTCGTTCAGGTCACGGGCGTCCGGCAGGCCGTTGACGACGGTCCAGCGGATCACGCCCTCCTTGTCGATGACGAAGGTGCCGCGCACCGCGCAGCCCTTGTCCTCGGCGAAGACGCCGTAGGCCCGGGAGACCTCGCCGTGCGGCCAGAAGTCGGACAGCAGCGGGTACTCCAGGCCCTCCTGGTCGGAGAAGACGCGCTGGGTGTGCATCGAGTCGTTGGAGACCGCGAGCAGTTGGACCTCGTCGTTCTGGAACGCCGGGAGCTCGTCGCGGAGCGCGCACAGCTCGCTCGTGCAGACCCCCGTGAAGGCGAAGGGGAAGAAGAGCAGCACGACGTTCTTCGAGCCCGTGAAGTCGGACAGCCGCACGGTCCGGCCGTGCTGGTCCCTGAGCGCGAAGTCGGGGGCCTTCTCTCCTACGGCGAGCGCCATGGTGGACACACCTCTCCGGTGACGGTGACGGGGCCCGCGGCCGGGCCCCGCGGCCCAGTCTCGCACCGCCCCGCCGGCGAAATGCGAGGCGCCCCCGCGACGCTGGGTCACGGGGGCGCGGTGCCGGTCAGGAACGCCTCAGCGCTTGCCGGCCTTCGCCGTCTTGGGGGTCACCAGACGACTGGCGGTCCAGTCCTTGGAGACGTTGACACTACTGGTCTGAGCCAGGCCCGCAGTCTGCGCGGCCTCTCCGATGTCACTCGGCTCGACGTGCCCGTCACGGCCGGTCTTCGGGGTCATGAGCCAGATCTGGGCGCCCTCGTCGATGGCGGACGTGGCGTCGACCAGGGCGTCGGTCAGATCGCCGTCATCATCACGGAACCACAGGATGACGCCGTCGGCGACGTCGTCATACTCCTCGTCCGCGAGCTCTTCGCCCGTGATCCCCTCAATACCCTCACGGAGCTCGTGATCGACGTCGTCGTCGTAGCCGAGCTCCTGGACCACCTGTCCGGGCTCAAAACCAAGCCGGCTCGCCGGGTTGGTTTGCTCCTCCGCGTGGCCCGCGGTCGCGCTCACGCTCTGCCTCCTGTCATGGGGGTTGTCTTCCCGCTCCTGTGCGGGGTTATGGGCGGTAGTCCACACGGGCGCGGCGGTTCGCGCAAGTACCCAGCCGCCCATCCCGCCCAAACGTTGACGTGTCACCGCAACCCGAACCGTGAGGGGTGACGTGGCTCACTCCACTATGCCAGGATTTCTCCCGAATCGGGGCCGCGGTCGGTCGTACGTCCGAGTGGGCGTAGAGTTGCGGTTTGGTCGGACGGCCACCGGACAGCCATGCGAGAGCCTCAAGAGGGTCTGGAAGAGGGGTCTGTCTCACTTAGTGGTGGTTACCACTCAGTAGAGATGACGTATCCCGAACGCGCGGTACACGATGGAGGCGGCGCGACCCAGCAGAGCAAGACCCTAGAAGCGAAGGAATAGCGTGGCTTCCGGATCAGATCGCAACCCGATCATCATTGGCGGCCTTCCCAGCCAGGTCCCGGATTTCGATCCCGAGGAGACGGCGGAATGGCTCGACTCGCTTGACGCCGCCATCGACGAGCGCGGACGCGAGCGCGCCCGCTACCTCATGCTCCGCCTGATCGAGCGTGCCCGCGAGCGGCGGGTTGCCGTGCCCGAGATGCGCAGCACGGATTACGTCAACACCATCGCGACCAAGGACGAGCCGTTCTTCCCCGGCAACGAGGACATCGAGCGGCGCATCCTCAACGCGACCCGCTGGAACGCCGCGGTCATGGTGTCCCGGGCGCAGCGGCCGGGTATCGGCGTCGGCGGGCACATCGCCACCTTCGCTTCCTCGGCCTCCCTCTACGACGTGGGCTTCAACCACTTCTTCCGGGGCAAGGACGACGGCAAGGGCGGGGACCAGATCTTCTTCCAGGGCCATGCCTCCCCCGGCGTGTACGCCCGGGCCTTCCTGCTGGACCGGCTCTCCGAGACCCAGCTCGACGCGTTCCGCCAGGAGAAGTCCAAGGCGCCGTACGGCCTGTCGAGTTACCCGCACCCGCGGCTCATGCCGGACTTCTGGGAGTTCCCGACCGTGTCCATGGGCCTCGGCCCGCTGGGCGCGATCTACCAGGCCCGGATGAACCGCTACCTGCAGGCGCGCGGCATCGCCGACACCGAGCAGTCGCACGTGTGGGCCTTCCTCGGCGACGGCGAGATGGACGAGCCGGAGTCGCTCGGCCAGCTGTCCCTGGCCGCCCGTGAGGGCCTGGACAACCTCACCTTCGTCGTCAACTGCAACCTGCAGCGGCTCGACGGCCCGGTGCGCGGCAACGGCAAGATCATCCAGGAGCTGGAGTCGCAGTTCCGCGGCGCCGGCTGGAACGTCATCAAGCTGATCTGGGACCGCACCTGGGACCCGCTGCTGGCGCAGGACCGCGACGGCGTGCTGGTGAACAAGCTCAACACCACGCCCGACGGCCAGTTCCAGACCTACGCCACCGAGACCGGCGCGTACATCCGCGACCACTTCTTCGGTGACGACCACCGGCTGCGCAAGATGGTCGACGGCCTCACCGACGACCAGATCCTGCACCTGGGCCGCGGCGGCCACGACCACCGCAAGATCTACGCGGCGTACAAGGCCGCCCGCGAGCACAAGGGCCAGCCGACCGTGATCCTGGCCCAGACCGTCAAGGGCTGGACGCTCGGCCCGAACTTCGAGGGCCGCAACGCGACCCACCAGATGAAGAAGCTGACGGTCGACGACCTCAAGCGCTTCCGCGACCGGCTGCACCTGCCGATCGCGGACAAGGAGCTGGAGTCCGGCGCCCCGCCGTACTACCACCCGGGCCGGAACTCCGAAGAGATCCAGTACATGCACGACCGGCGCAAGGGCCTGGGCGGCTACGTCCCGACCCGCGTCGTGCGGGCCAGGCCGCTGGCGCTGCCGGACGACAAGGCCTACGCGGGCACCCGCAAGGGCTCCGGCCACCAGACGATCGCCACCACGATGGCCTTCGTCCGGCTGCTGAAGGACCTCATGCGGGACAAGGAGATCGGCAAGCGCTTCGTGCCGATCGCCCCCGACGAGTACCGCACCTTCGGCATGGACTCGCTCTTCCCGTCGGCCAAGATCTACAACCCGCTGGGCCAGACCTACGAGTCGGTCGACCGCGAGCTGCTGCTGGCCTACAAGGAGTCCCCGACCGGCCAGATGCTGCACGACGGCATCTCCGAGGCGGGCTGCACGGCCTCGCTGATCGCCGCAGGGTCCTCCTACGCGACCCACGGCGAGCCGCTGATCCCGGTCTACGTCTTCTACTCGATGTTCGGTTTCCAGCGGACCGGCGACCAGTTCTGGCAGATGGCCGACCAGCTGGCGCGCGGCTTCGTGCTGGGCGCCACGGCGGGCCGCACCACCCTCACCGGTGAGGGCCTGCAGCACGCCGACGGTCACTCGCACCTGCTGGCCTCGACCAACCCGGCCGTCGTCGCGTACGACCCCGCGTTCGGCTTCGAGATCGCGCACATCGTCAAGGACGGCCTGCGCCGCATGTACGGCGAGCCCGCCGACGGCGAGGACCCGAACGTGTTCTACTACCTCACCGTCTACAACGAGCCGATCGTCCAGCCGGCCGAGCCGGAGGGCGTGGACGTCGAGGGCATCCTCAAGGGCCTGTACCGCTACCGGGCCGCCGAGGCGGGCGCGATCCCGGCGCAGATCCTGGCGTCCGGCGTGGCCGTGCCGTGGGCGCTGGAGGCGCAGCGGATCCTCGCCGAGGAGTGGAACGTCCGGGCCGACGTGTGGTCCGCGACCTCCTGGAACGAGCTGCGGCGCGACGCCGTGGAGGCGGAGGAGCACAACCTGCTCCACCCGGAGGAGGAGCAGCGCGTCCCGTACGTGACGCAGAAGCTCAGCGGCTCAGAGGGCCCGTTCGTGGCCGTCTCGGACTGGATGCGGGCCGTCCCGGACCAGATCTCCCGCTGGGTGCCGGGCACCTGGCAGTCGCTCGGTGCCGACGGCTTCGGCTTCGCCGACACCCGTGGCGCGGCGCGCCGGTTCTTCCACATCGACGCCCAGTCGGTGGTCCTCGGCGTGCTCACCGAGCTCGCCAAGGAGGGGAAGATCGACCGCTCCGTGCTGAAGCAGGCGATCGACCGGTACCAGCTGCTCGACGTCGCCGCCGCCGACCCCGGCGCCGCGGGCGGCGACGCGTAACACCGTCGTCCCGACCGGGCCCCCGCCGCGCGACCGCGCGACGGGGGCCCCGGCCTTTCCCGGCTCCCCGCGGGCTCGTGTCACTGGTCGACGATCTGGAAGGCGCGGATCGTGTGCCGGGATTCCGGGACCCATGTGCCGGACGGGAACGTCACGAAGTCGCCCTCGGTGGAGCACTCGGCGCTCTGGTAGGTCGTCACGAGCTTGCGGGTCCGGTTGACGAACGACTTCGCGGACGTCCCCGGCGGCAGCGGCACGCAGGAGTTGACGTCGGTGTCGGCGAGCTCGTGGATCAGGCGTGCCCCGCGGTAGTCCGGCCTGCCCCACAGGCACAGCTCCCCGGGGTCGCAGCGGCCGGCGGGGACGGCCGCCGCGGACGGGGCCGGAGCGGCCAGGACCGCGGCGGCCGCGGTCAGGGCAAGGGTCAGGGCTGCGTTGCGCATGTGGATCACTCCCCCGTGATGGTCGGAGCTCCACGGTGAACGGCGAGGCCCGGGGCCGCCAAGGGCCCCGGGCCTCGTTCACCCGGATAGGGAATCGTCCGGCGTCAGATGTGCACCCCGCCGCCGGCGGCGTCCGCGTTGACGCCGCGCTTGGTCAGGAGGGCGATGCCCGCCGCGAAGGCGGCCACGATGCCGGCGACGGTGAAGGCCAGGCCCATCCCCGAGAGGAAGGTCTCGTTGGTGACCTTCGTGATCAGTGCCACGACCTGGGCCGGGGTCTCCTTGGCGACGGGCGGCACACCGACGACGACCGCGTCCGCGGCCTGCGCGGCCGGCTCGCCCTTCAGCGGGGGCAGCCCGGCGGCGGCCCACTTCTCGGGCAGGACGCTGTCCACCCGCGAGGCCATGATCGTGCCCAGGACGGCGGTGCCGAGGCTGCCGCCGACCTGCATCGCGGAGCCCTGGAGGCCGCCGGCCACGCCGGACAGCTCCAGCGGGGCGTTGCCGACGATGACGTCGGTGGCGCCGACCATCACGGGGGCCAGGCCGAGGCCCAGCAGCGCGAACCAGAGGGACATGACGGCGGTGCCGGAGTCGGCCTCCAGGCCGGTCATGCCGAACATGGCGACCGCCGTGCACACCATGCCGCCGACCAGCGGCACCCGGGGACCGAACTTGGTGATCAGCGCGCCTGCGACGGGCGAGCTGACGATCATCATCGCGGTGAGCGGCAGCAGGTGGACACCGCACTCGACCGCCGACATGCCGTGGACGTTCTGCAGGTAGAAGGTGACGAAGAACAGGCCGCCCAGGAAGGCGAAGGCCATCAGCACCATCAGCGCGGTGCCCGCGGACAGCGGCACCGAGCGGAACATCCGCAGCGGGATCAGCGGCTCGGAGGCCTTGGTCTCCCAGAACGCGAACAGGACGAACAGCAGCACCGATCCGACCAGGAAACCCAGGGTCAGCGGGTCGCCCCAGCCCCACTCCGGGGCCTTGATCAGGCCCCACACCAGGCCGAACATCGCGCCGGAGAGCAGCACGATGCCGGGGATGTCGAAGGACCGCGGGGCGTTGTCGGCGCGCACGTCCTTGAGAATGACCAGGCCCATGACCAGCGCGACCAGACCCACGGGCACGTTGATGAAGAAGACCGACTCCCAATTGACGTGCTCGACGAGCAGACCGCCCGCGATCGGCCCGGCGGCGGTGGAGGCACCGATGACCATGCCCCAGATGCCGATGGCCATGTTGAGCTTCTCGGCCGGGAAGGTGGCGCGCAGCAGGCCGAGCGCGGCGGGCTGCAGGAGCGCGCCGAACACGCCCTGCAGGACGCGGAGCGTGATCACCATGCCGACACCGCTGGACACGCCGATCAGGCCGGAGGTGAGGGCGAAGCCGGCGAGGCCGACGAGGAAGGTCTGCCGGTGCCCGAACCGGTCGCCGAGCTTGCCCGCGGTGATCAGCGAGACCGCCAGGGCCAGCATGTACCCGGTGGTGATCCACTGGATCTGCTCGCGGGAGGCACCGAGGTCGGCCTGGATGGCCGGGTTGGCGACGGCGACGATCGTGCCGTCCAGCGCCACCACCATGACGCCGATGGCGACCGAGAACAGGGTCAGCCAGGGGTGGCCGCGCAGGGGCTTCTTGGAGGGCGCCGGTATCTGGTCCGGGCCCTTGCCGGTGACGACGGAGGCTTGGGTCATGGGCAAGAGATTATGTCAGCGCCTGACATTTGACCAAAGCAGTCATCCGTCGTAACTGTCAGGAGCACGGAAGTATGGTGGGGCCCCTGGAGGTGGACGGCAGATGAAGCACGCGATGCGCGCGACGCCCGTGTGCGGACTGCGCGAACGCAAGAAGCAGCGGACGCGCGACGCGCTCATACGGGCCGCGATCGAGCTCTTCGTCGTCAAGGGGTACGAGCGCACGACCGTCGACGAGATCGCGGCCGGGGTCGAGGTCTCCCAGCGCACCTTCTTCCGCTACTTCGCGGGCAAGGAGGAGGTCGCGCTCGCGCTGGAGGACAGCGTCGAGGAGGCCTTCGTCGACGCGGTGGCCGAGCGGCCGGCCGGCGAACCGCCCTTCGAGGCGCTGCGCGCGGCGCTGGACGAGTCCTGGCACAGCATCAGCGCGGTCATCGCCGCCGTCGTGCCACTGTCCACCTACATGGCGATGTACCGGGTGATCGAGTCCACGCCGACGCTGCTGTCCGCCCAGATGCGCCACTCGGCGCTCGTCGAGGAACGGCTCGCCTCGGTCATCGCCGCCCGCGAGGGCCTGGACCCGGCCGACCCGCGGCCGCGGGTGCTCGTGGCGGCCGTCGGCGGGGTCATCCGGGTGGCCCAACGCCTGTGGGGCGACGGCGACGAGACCAGCGTGGAGTCCATCCGCCGGATCACCGAGGACCACCTGAACCTGCTGGTCCCGGTCCTCGCACAGCCGTGGGACGAACACCCGGGTGTGTCCGGAATCTCCTTGTTCCAAACGTGACTTGAGTCACGGCGCGCCCGGGTGATCTCCAGCGTCTCCTAGGGTGTCCCCCAGTGAACCTCGTCGACGAGCGCTTCAGCTCTCCCTCCGTGCGCGCCCTCCTGGCCCTGGCCGTGGTCTTCGTCATGCTGGCGACCACCGGCTGGACCGCGCTGCGCCATCACAAGGGCGGCGGGGACGCGCTGGCGGTGGCCACGGCCGCGTGGCGGCACGGCTCGGTGGGCGGGCATCCGCTCCCCGACCCCCGGTCGGGCCCCGGCATCATCGCCCGCTTCTTCGCCTCGGTCGGGCCGGACGGCGCCAAGCGGCTCGCCGAGCGCTACCCGCTCGTCGTCGGCAACCTCAACGGCGCTCCGATCTCGCTGCGTTACCAGGCCAACCGGCGCTCGCTCCGCACGGCCGGCCTTCAGGAGACCGCCCGCTCGCACAGCTCCCTGCTGACCGCCGAGGGCCGCGAGGACGCCGCGCAGCGCGCCGGCCGCTACGCCTCGCTACTCGACGGCGGACGGCAGATCCTCGCCTTCGACCCCACCGGCCGCGGACGCGCCGCCGAAGTGTTCGGCGACCTCGACACCGCCGAACGGGTGTCGGTCGTCGTGCCCGGGGTCGACACCGACGTGCTCTCCTTCGAGCGCGAGGACGATCCGGCCCGCGCCCCCGTCGGCATGGCCCGCGCGCTGTACGCGGCCGAGCGCGCCGCCGCCCCGCGCACGAGCACGGCCGTGATCGCCTGGGCCGACTACACCACCCCGCAGGGCGTGGGCCTGGACGCCTCCACCGGGGAACTCGCCGAGCAGGGCGCCGTCCGGCTGACATCACTGGTTCGGGCGCTGCCGGGACGCGGTTCGGTCTCGCTGTTCTGCCACTCCTACGGCTCGGTGCTGTGCGGCGTCGCCGCCCCCGGCCTGCCGTCCGGCCGGGTCTCCGACATCGCCGTCTTCGGCAGCCCCGGCATGCGGGCGGACACGGCGGCCGACCTCGGCACGGCCGCCCGGGTGTGGGCCACACGCGACGGCACCGACTGGATCGGCGACGTGCCGCACATGGAGTTCGCCGGCCTCGGCCACGGCGCGGACCCCGTCTCCCGGGCCTTCGGCGCCCGGGTGGTGACCTCCGAGGACGCCGAGGGACACGCGGGGTACTTCCGCTCCGGCACCGACAGCCTCGCCAACTTCACCAGCATCGCCCTCGGCCGCTACCCGGACGTCCGGTGCGCCGCCGGCAGCGACTGCACGGCGGGCGCGGCCTGGTAGGCCTGGCCTACGCCTGGCCTAGTCCGGCCGCTCCCGGCCGGTTCCCGAAACGGCGACGCGGCCTACGATGACCCGTATGGGTGACGTATTGGCCGGATCCAACGCCGTATGGGAGTTCGATACCGATGCGGTGCTCATCCGTTACGAGCGGGGGATGCGCAACTCGAAGCTGCTGCAGACCCTGGTGCGGCGGCGTGTCCCCTACGAGGCCCTCGCGGGCGTCGAACTGGCCCCGGGGCGGCGCGGCACGATCGTGCTGCGCGCGCTCCCGCGGCGGGGCGCCGATCCGCTGATGGAGGCCGCCAAGGGCCAGCTCAAGGAGACCGCCGACCCCTACCGCCTGGTGCTGCCCGCCGAGCGGGAGCTGCTCGCCGAGTACTACGCCGGGGAACTGCTCTCCGCGATCGGGGCGGCCGGCGGCGGCGCGGACGCCGAACCGGCCCCGCGCCACCTGGTGGAGGTGCCGTCCGCGCCCCTGTCGTTCAAGGCGTACGACGGCAAGGCGTCCTTCGACGGCGAGACGGTGTCCTTCCGCTGGTTCTGGACGGGCGCGTCGACAGCCAAGTGGAAGGCCGGTGACCAGCACTTCCCGGTCGCCGGGCTGTCCGGCGTCGACTGGCGCTCCCCCGAGATGCTCGGCGGCCACCTGCGGCTGCTGGCGCGCGACGCGGAGGGCCGCCCCTCCGGCAACCCCGACGACGACCCGGCGACCGTGGTGTTCGGCCTCGGCTACGGCCTCGTCCACGAGTCGCTGCCGCTGGCGGCGGCGGTCCTGGCGGCGGTCCAGCGGGCCGCTCGGACGCGGCCCGCCCTGGACCGGGACGGCTACTCGCGGGCCGCCGACGTGGACGACATGTCGGGGTAGCGGTCACCCGCGACCTGCCCGGCGATCGGCTCCAGCCGGCCCAGCTCGGCCTCGTCGAGGACGATCCGGGTGGCGGCGGCGTTCTCCCGCAGGCGCTCGGCCCTGCGGGTGCCCGGGATGGGCACGACGGTCAGCCCGTGCACCTGCGCCCGCTGCTGCACCCACGCCAGGGCGATCTGGGCGGGCGTGGCGTCGTGGGCCTTCGCGACCTCGCGCAGCGGCTCCAGCAGGTCGAGGTTGCGCTTGGCGTTCTCCCCGGAGAAGCGGGGCTGGTACTGACGGAAGTCGTCCGCCGACAGCTGGGAGGCGTCCTGGAAGGAGCCGGTCAGGAAGCCGCGGCCCAGCGGGGAGTACGGCACGAGTGCCACCCCCAGCTCGGCGGCGGCACCGGTCAGCGAGATCTCCACGTCCCGGCTGAACAGCGACCACTCGGACTGCACGGCCGCGATCGGGTGCACGGCGTGTGCCTCGCGCAGCTCGGCCCCGGTCACCTCCGACAGGCCCAGGTGCTTCACCTTGCCCGCCCGCACCAGCTCGGCCATCGCGCCGACGGACTCGGCCAGCGGCACGGCGGGGTCGCGGCGGTGCATGTAGTACAGGTCGATGACGTCCACGCCGAGGCGCCGCAGGCTGCCGTCGACTGCCCGGCGGATGTACTCCGGGTCGTTGCGCACGCCCCGGTACCGCAGGTCGTCGGCCTTGCGCTCTATGCCGAACTTGGTGGCGAGGGTGATCCCGTCCCGGTGCTCCCGCACGAAGGGGGCGATGAACTCCTCGTTGGCCCCCATGCCGTACACATCGGCGGTGTCGAAGAGCGTCACCCCGAGGTCCAGGGCGGTGCCGAGCGTGGCGCGGGCCGCGGCCTCGTCGGTGGGGCCGTAGAACTCGCTCATCCCCATGCAGCCCAGGCCCTGCACGCCGACCAGGGGGCCGCTCGTGCCGAGCGTGACCTTGACGATCGGCTCGTTGTTGTCGCTCATCCCGTTCATGCCCTCTCCGACGCCCGGCGGGCGTCAGCGTAGGTGTCGATCTTGTGGTCGAGGACCGCGAGGGTGTCCTGCAGCTCGGCGATCCGCCGCACCACGTCGCGCCGGGTCGACTCCAGCAGCTCCTGGCGGTCGCAGAAGGTGTGCTCCCCCAGCCGCACCAGCTCGGCGTAGCGGACCATGTCCGCGACCGGCATCCCGGTCAGCCGCAGCTTGCCGACGAAGGCCAGCCAGTCGAGGTCGCGGTTGGTGAAGCGGCGCTGCCCGGTGTGGGAGCGGTCGACGTGCGGCATCAGCCCGATCCGCTCGTACCAGCGCAGCGTGTGCGCGCTCAGACCGGTGAAGGCCGCCACCTCGCTGATCGTGTAGCGGTCCCGGCCGTCCGGGAGGGGGTGCCGCACCTCGTCGGAGCAGCTGAGTACGCTTCCGGGCTTGCCCTTGGCCACCTGCGTCACGGTCATGGGTTCCACGCTAAAACCCTGGAGTGCACTCCAGGCAAGGCCATTCGTTAGGCTCACGGTCATGCGGAGCCTGAGCAGCCTGAACGCGATCGAGAACTGGCCTGTCCCGACGGCCGCGGCGGCGGTCGTCCGCCGTGACGGCACCGTCCTGGGAGCGTACGGCGAGACCGGGCGGCGCTTCCGGCTGGCCTCGGTGACCAAGCCGCTGTCCGCCTACGCGGCGCTGGTCGCGATCGAGGAAGGCGCGATCGAGCTCGACGAGGCGGCCGGCCCCGAGGGCTCGACCGTACGGCACCTGCTCGCCCACACCTCCGGCCTCGCCTTCGACGAGCACCGGGTGATGGCGGCCCCCGGCACGCGGCGGATCTACTCCAACGCGGGCTTCGACGCGCTGGCGGACCACATCGCCAAGGCCACCGAGATCCCCTTCGCCGAGTACCTGCGGCAGGCGGTCCTGGAGCCGCTCGGCATGCACGCCACCGACTGCCCGGGCTCGGCGGGCGCCGGCGCGGTCTCCACCGCCGACGACCTGGTCCGCTTTGCCGTCGAGCTGCAGGCACCGCGGCTGCTGGCCGCGGAGACGGTCGCCGCGGCGACCTCCGTCGTCTTCCCCGGCCTCAAGGGCGTGCTGCCCGGCTACGGCGGCCAGAACCCCAACGACTGGGGCCTGGGCTTCGAGATCCGGGGCCACAAGTCCCCGCACTGGACGGGCGCCTCGTCCTCCCCGCGCACCTTCGGCCACTTCGGCCAGTCCGGCACCTTCCTGTGGGTCGACCCCGACGCCGGCGCCGCCTGCGTCGTCCTGACGGACCGTGACTTCGGCGAGTGGGCCCTGCCGTTGTGGCCGGCGCTCACGAACGCGGTGCTGGCGGAGCTCTGACCGCTCCCCCGCCACGCGCGTTCCCGGGCCCGGAGCCGCGCCGGAGCCGCGCCGGAGCCGCGCGGCGGGCTTTCCCGGCACGCGGCGCGGAACTACGCGCCGCGGGACTGTCCGGGGAGAGCCGTGACGAGCGTCAGCGGGATCGGTCCGCAGGACCGGCCGCTGAAGCTCCGCAGGAGCGAGCCGGCCAGGTGCCGGGGGTCGGTGGAGGCGGCGACCCGGCCCCGGGCGTTGACCAGGGCGGCCGGCGCGGGCAGCCGGCGCAGCAGCGGCAGCACCGCGGCCTCGAAGTGCCGCAGGTACACGTCGGCGGCGGCGACGCCGAGGAAGCGGCCGCCGTGCTGGACCGGCACCGACAGGGTGAGGCTGTACTCGTCGGAGCACAGGTAGTCCACGTACGGTCCGGCCACGGCGCGCTCGCCGGTGCTGCGGGGCAGCGCGAACCAGTCCCAGTGCGTGTAGTCCGAGTAGGCCGAGGTGCCCGGGTCGAGGTCGGGCAGGAGCGGTCGCAGGCCGTCCTCCCCGTGGTTCTGCCACCACTCCAGCCAGGCCGGCACATCGCCGAGCAGCCCGGGTTCGGCGATGAAGCCGATGCCGGAGACCAGGTCGTGCCGGCGCCGCAGCCGCTCGTGCAGCAGCGGGCGCAGGGCGGCGAGGTCCGCGGTGGTGGGGGCCCGGCCGGCGGCGCGGACGGCGGCGATGGCGGTGGTGCGCTCGGCGACCTGGGCGACGTCCGCGAAGACGTCCTCCAAAGTGCCGCGGACCCGGTCCACGACGTCGGCGACGACCTCGTCGACGAGGGTGGTTGAGCTGACGGCCACGGCGGCTGCCTCCGGTGCGGGAGGACGGGAGGTGCGGACGCCCGGGTCAGCCGGTGACGGTCAGACGCAGTCCGATCAGGCGCTCCATCGCGTGCTGCACCCGCCGTTCGGCCAGGGACCGGGCCAGCTCCGGGTCGCCGTCGCGCACGGCGCGGAGCAGCGCGCGGTGCAGCCCGACGACCTCCGCGCGGGCGTCGTCCTCCCCGAGTGCGAGACAGATTAGCGCTCCGATCTCCGCCTGGATACGGATCTCCTCCTTGGTGAGACGGGCCGACTGGGCGGCCGCGGCGAGCTCCACGTGCAGCCTGCCGTAGACGCGGCCGCGGGCGGCGAGGTCGTCGGCGGCCTCGAACTCCTCCAGGGAGCGTTCCAGCGGAACGAGGTCCGCGGGCTCGGTGCGCTGGGCGGCCAGCCGGGCGGCGGTGCCGGCGACGGCGGCCCAGTGGTCGGCCAGGTCACGCAGTTCCTCGGTGCTCCAGTCGGCCAGCCGGTGGCCGAGCCGGGTGGTGCGCGGCGGGTCGGGGGCGGTGACGAAGCTGCCGCCGCCGCGACCGCGGCGGGTGGTGACCAGTCCCTGCTGGCGCAGGGCCATGAGGGCCTCGCGCAGGGTCACGGTGGACACGCCGAGGCGGGTGGCGAGCTCGGTCTCGCCGGGGAGCTGCTCGCCGTCGGCGAGCAGGCCCAGTTCGATGGCGTCCGCAAGGCGCCGTACGACCGCGTCGACCCGGGCGAGGTTGCCGACCGGCGCGAAGACGGCGTGCAGCGCGCCATTCGAAAGTTTGCTCACCCGCCCACCTTCTCACTTGGCGAAAGTTTTACCCCGGCCAGGCCTTGTCCTTTGAAATATAACTTCATAGGTTTCCGGTCAATGTTCCAGGCGAAGAGAAAGGTTCCCCGCCGATGGAGGGAACGGCCGAGGCAACGGACACCGGGACCCCCGCCGTACGCCTGAGGGACCTGCGCAAGTCCTTCGGCCAAGTGCACGCGGTCGCCGGGGTGGACCTGGAGATCGCCGACGGAGAGTTCTTCTCGATGCTGGGCCCCTCCGGTTCCGGCAAGACCACGGTGCTGCGGATGATCGCGGGCTTCGAGGCCCCCACCGCCGGCACCGTGGCGCTGGCCGGCCGGGACGTCACCCGGCTCGCCCCCTTCGAGCGGGACGTCAACACCGTCTTCCAGGACTACGCGCTCTTCCCGCACATGACGGTGGAGCAGAACGTCGCCTACGGGCTGAAGGTCCGCGCGGTGCCCAAGGCGGAGCGGATCGAACGCGCCCGCGCGGCGCTCGCCTCGGTCCGGCTGGAGGGCTTCGGCGGTCGCCGCCCGGCGCAGCTCTCCGGCGGCCAGCGGCAGCGGGTCGCGCTGGCCCGCGCCCTGGTGGGCCGGCCCCGGGTGCTGCTGCTCGACGAGCCGCTGGGGGCGCTCGATCTCAAGCTGCGCGAGCAGATGCAGGTCGAACTGAAGGCGATCCAGCGCGAGGTGGGCATCACCTTCGTCTTCGTCACCCACGACCAGGAGGAGGCGCTGACCCTCAGCGACCGGATCGCGGTCTTCAACGGCGGCCGGATCGAGCAGGTGGGCACCCCCGCCGAGGTGTACGAGCGGCCGGCCACGCCCTTCGTCGCCGGCTTCGTCGGCACCTCCAACCTGCTCACCGACGACACCGGGACCTACAGCGTCCGCCCGGAGAAGATCCGCCTGCTGGCCCCCGGCGTGCCCCCCGGGCCCCCGGACCCCGCGGACGACGAGCTGCGCACCGTCTCCGGCACCGTCGCCGAGGTCGTCTACCTCGGCGACGCCACCCGCTTCCTGGTCGACCTCGACGAGGGCGGCCGGCTGACCGCCCTGCAGCAGAACCAGGAGACCTCCTCGGCCGACGTCGCCGCCTACCGGGGAACCCGCGTCCGCCTCCAGTGGCACCGCCGGCACAACGTCACCGTCCAGTCCCCCCACCCGGAAACGGAGTCCACGTGCGTCTGACCCGTACCCTCGCAGCCTTTACCGTCCTGGCCCTGGCCACCGCCTGCGGCGGGTCGTCCCCCTCCGGAAAGGGCACCGGCCCCTCCGGCGGCGCCTTCACCCCGCCCAAGCTCAGCGCGCCGAAGGCCCTGGGCAGGACCGAGGGCGCGGTCAACCTGATCGCCTGGGCCGGCTACGCCGAGGACGGCTCGAACGACAAGTCCGTCGACTGGGTCACCCCGTTCGAGAAGGCGACCGGCTGCCAGGTCAACACCAAGGTGGCCGGCACGTCCGACGAGATGGTCAGCCTGATGAAGACCGGCCAGTACGACGCCGTCTCGGCCTCCGGCGACGCCTCGCTGCGCCTCATCGCCTCGGGCGACGCGGCGCCGGTCAACACCGGGCTGGTCCCCAACTACAAGGACGTCTTCGCCAGCCTGAAGATGCAGAAGTGGAACTCGGTGAACAAGGTCGCCTACGGCATTCCGCACGGCCGCGGCGCCAACCTGCTGATGTACCGCACCGACAAGGTCTCCCCCGCCCCCACTTCCTGGTCGGCGGTCTTCGAGGCGGCCTCCCCCTACAAGGGCCACGTCACCGCGTACGACTCCGCCATCTACATCGCGGACGCCGCGCTGTACCTGATGAAGACCAAGCCGGAGCTGGGCATCAAGGACCCGTACGCGCTGGACCAGAAGCAGTTCGACGCCTCCGTCGCCCTGCTGAAGGAGCAGAACGCCAACGTCGGCGAGTACTGGAGCGACTACCTCAAGGAGATCTCCGCCTTCAAGAGCGGCGACTCCGTCATCGGCACCAGCTGGCAGGTCATCGCCAACCTCGCCAAGGGCGAGAAGGCGCCGGTCGAGGCGGTCCTGCCGAGCGAGGGCTCCACCGGCTGGTCCGACACCTGGATGGTCTCGGCCAAGGCCAAGCACCCCAACTGCGCCTACAAGTGGCTTGACTGGATCGTCTCGCCGAAGGTGAACGCCCAGGTCGCCGAGTGGTTCGGCGAGGCCCCGGCGAACGAGAAGTCCTGCGCCCTGACCGCGGACAAGAACCACTGCACCGTCTTCCACGCGGCCGACGAGCCGTACTGGAAGCAGGTCCACTTCTGGAACACGCCCATCCCGCAGTGCCTGGACGGCCGCACCGACGTGAAATGCGTGCCCTACGCCAAGTGGGTCCAGGCCTGGACCGAGATCAAGGGCTGAGCCGTCCGTGACCACCTCGTCCACCCCGTCCACCACGAGCGGCGCCCTCGGGCGGCGGCTGGCAGGTTCCCTGCACCGCCGCCCGCGGCTGCGGCTGTCGCTGCTGCTGTCCGCCCCGCTGCTGTGGCTGGTCCTGGCCTATCTGGGCTCGCTGGCAGCGCTGTTCCTCTCCGCGTTCTGGACGACCGACGCCTTCACCTCCGACGTGGTCAAGGTCTGGAACACCGACAATTTCCGCACCGTCCTCACCACCGGCGTCTACCGGGACGTCGCCCTGCGCAGCATCGGCGTCGCGGTCGCGGTGACCGCGATCGACATCGTCATCGCCTTCCCGATCGCCTTCTACACCGCCCGGGTGGCCGCCCCGAGGTACCGGCACCTGCTGGTCGTCGCCGTGCTCACGCCGCTGTGGGCGAGCTACCTGGTCAAGGCGTACGCCTGGCGGATCATCCTCTCCGAGGACGGGCCGCTGGACTGGGTGCTCAGGCCCCTCGGTCTGAGCGGTCCCGGCTACGGGCTGCCCGCGGCGATCATGGTGCTGGCCTACCTGTGGCTGCCGTACATGATCCTGCCGATCCACGCCGGGCTGGAGCAGCTGCCGGCCAGCCTGCTGGACGCCTCCGCGGACCTGGGCGCCCGCACCTGGCGCACCTTCAGGTCCGTGGTGCTGCCGATGGTGCTGCCCTCGGTCGCGGCCGGCTCCGTCTTCACCTTCTCGCTCAGCCTCGGCGACTACATCGCGGTGCAGATCGTCGGTGGCAAGACCCAGCTGATCGGCAACGTCGTCTACTCCAACATCACCCTCGACCTGCCGCTCGCCGCCGCGCTGGGCACCGTGCCGGTCGCGGTCATCGTCGTCTATCTGCTGGCCATGCGGCGCACCGGCGCGCTCCGGAGTCTGTGAGGGCCGTGACCATGCAACTATCCCGTCCCGCCCGCGTCGCCCTGCGCGTCGCGGCCGTGCTGGGCTTCACCTTCATCTACGCACCGCTGCTGCTCGTCCTGCTCAACTCCTTCAACGCCGCGCGCGGCTTCGGCTGGCCCCCCTCGGGCCTGACCCTGCACTGGTGGGCCGACGCCTGGCACAGCTCCGGCGCCCGCTCCGCGCTGTGGACCTCGGTGAAGGCGGGCCTGGGCGCGACAGCGATCTCCCTGGTCCTCGGCACCATGATCGCCTTCGCGGTCTCGCGGTACCGCTTCTTCGGGCGGGAGGCGCTCTCCTTCCTGGTCGTGTTGCCGATCGCGCTGCCCGGCATCGTCACGGGCATCGCCCTCAACACCGCGTTCCGCACGGTGCTGGAACCGCTCGGGGTCGGGCTGGGCCTGTTCACGGTCGTCGTCGGCCACGCCACCTTCTGCGTCGTGGTGGTCTTCAACAACGTCGTGGCCCGGCTGCGGCGCACCTCCGGCTCGTTCGAGGAGGCGGCGATGGACCTGGGGGCCGACACCTTCCAGGTCTTCCGCGACATCACCTTCCCGCTGGTGCGCACGGCCGTGCTGGCGGGCGGGCTGCTCGCCTTCGCCCTCTCCTTCGACGAGATCGTCGTCACCACCTTCACCGCCGGTCCCGGCGTCCAGACCCTCCCCGTGTGGATCTTCAGCAACATGGCCAGGCCGCAGCAGGCTCCCGTCGTCAACGTGGTCGCCGCCGTCCTGGTCGCCGCGTCGGTGGTCCCGGTCTACCTCGCCCAGCGGCTGTCCGCGGACTCCGCCTCGGGAGGCCGCATCTGAGCCACGGGTGGGCGCGGGAGAGGGGTCCGTGCCATGCATCCGCCCGGATAAGGCAGGCTTGTACCCGTGCCAGAACCCGCGCTGAACGCAGTCGACCCCGCCCGCGACCACTCCCACTCCGCCACGCTGAAGAGGCTGGAGAAGTCCTCGGGGCGCCTGGCGGCGGCCGCGATCGCGCGGATGGACGCGCAGCTGCCCTGGTACCGGGCCATGCCGCCGGAGAACCGCTCGTGGATCGGGCTGGTGGCGCAGGCGGGCATCGCGGCCTTCACGGAGTGGTTCCGCCACCCGGAGACCCCGCAGGCGATCAGCACCGACGTCTTCGGCACCGCCCCCCGGGAGCTGACCAGGGCCATCTCGTTGCGCCAGACGGTGGAGATGGTGCGCACCACCATCGAGGTCATGGAAGCGGCGATCGACGAGGTCGCGGCTCCCGGCGACGAGTCGGTGCTGCGCGAGGCACTGCTGGTGTACGCGCGGGAGATCGCCTTCGCGACGGCCCAGGTGTACGCCCAGGCCGCCGAGGCGCGCGGCGCCTGGGACGCCCGGCTGGAGTCCCTGGTGGTCAACGCGGTGCTGTCCGGGGAGGCGGACGAGGGCGTGCTGTCGCGGGCGGCGGCGCTCGGCTGGAGCTCCCCCGACAAGATCGCGGTGGTGCTGGGCACGGCACCCAACGGCGACAGCGAGCTCACCGTCGAGGCGATCCGGCGGGCGGCGCGGCACGCCAAGCTCCAGGTTCTCACCGGAGTGCTCGGCGACCGGCTGATCGTGGTCGCGGGCGGCGACGGGGACCCGCTGCGGGTGGCCAAGGCGCTGATCGGGCCGTTCGCTGCGGGGCCGGTGGTGGCCGGGCCCCTGGTGGGCGACCTGCTGGCGGCGTCGAAGTCCGCGCAGGCCGCGGCCGCCGGCCTGCGGGCGTGCGCGGCCTGGCCCGACGCCCCGCGCCCGGTGCTGGCCGACGACCTGCTCCCGGAGCGCGCGATGGCGGGCGACCGACACGCCCGCGATCAGCTGGTGGAGGAGATCTACAGGCCGTTGGAGGAAGCTGGTTCGGCACTGCTTGAGACTCTGTCCGTCTACCTCGAACAGGCCTCGTCGCTGGAAGGGGCCGCCCGGATGTTGTTCGTTCACCCCAACACCGTTCGCTACCGGCTTCGACGTGTGACGGACGTCACCGGCTGGTCGCCGTCGGACGTACGCTCCGCATTCACGCTACGTATCGCGCTCATCCTGGGCCGGCTCTCCGAGTCCGGGCACACACCGTAGATACACTCAGGGCCTTTGTGGGACACCAACAAATCGCCCGTCGGTTCTTGGTCCCTGTCCCCACGGGCGGGGATCACCCCGGTCAAGAGAGAGTTGAAAGCGTGCTCGTACTCGTCGCTCCCGGCCAGGGCGCCCAGGCGCCCGGCTTCCTGAACCCCTGGCTCGAACTCCCCGGTGTCGCCGACCGCCTCGCCGGTCTGTCCTCGACCGCCGGGCTCGACCTCGCCCGCTACGGCACCAAGGCCGAGGCCG
The DNA here is from genome assembly GCF_965342435.1 of Actinacidiphila sp. bgisy160. GTDB lineage: Bacteria > Actinomycetota > Actinomycetes > Streptomycetales > Streptomycetaceae > Actinacidiphila. Next base: position 50,755 of record NZ_CBDRCM010000047.1, read on the forward strand.
AGGAGATCCGTGACACCGCCGTCGCCCAGCCCCTGCTGGTCGCGGCCGGTCTGGTCGCGGCGGAGCAGCTGTTCGGCGATCCGGGCGCCGCGCGCTGCGCGCTGGGCGCCGTGGCCGGTCACAGCGTCGGTGAGATCACGGCGGCGGCCGTCGGGGGTGTGCTGAGCGCCGACGCGGCGATGACTTTCGTCCGTACCCGCAGCACCGCGATGGCCCAGGCCGCGGCCGTCACCGAGACCGGCATGTCGGCCGTGCTCGGCGGCGACCCGGACGTGGTCGTCGCCCACCTGGAGAACCTCGGCCTCACCCCGGCGAACATCAACGGCGCCGGTCAGATCGTGGCGGCCGGCACGGCGAAGCAGCTCGCGGAGCTGACCGCGGACAAGCCGGAGAAGGCGCGGGTCATCCCGCTGAAGGTGGCGGGCGCGTTCCACACCCACCACATGGCCCCGGCCGTGGCCGTGCTGGACGAGCTGGCGCAGACGCTGAAGGTCGCCGACCCGGCGCTGCCGTACGTGTCCAACACCGACGGCACGGTCGTCTCCTCCGGCACCGAGATCGTCTCCCGCCTGGTGTCGCAGGTTTCCAACCCGGTCCGCTGGGACCTGTGCATGGAGACCTTCAAGGAGCTCGGCGTCACCGCGATCATCGAGCTGGTGCCGGGTGGCACCCTGGTGGGACTGGCCAAGCGCGCGCTGCCCGGCGTCGCGACCCTGGCCCTGAAGACCCCGGACGACCTCGACGCCGCCCGCGCGATCGTGGCCGAGCACGGCCCCCAGGAATAGGAGTCCCCGCAGACATGCCGAAGATCAAGCCCAGCAAGGGCTCCCCGTACGCGCGCATCATGGGTGTCGGCGGCTACCGGCCGACCCGCGTGGTGCCCAATGAGGTGATCCTGGAGAACATCGACTCCAGCGACGAGTGGATCCGCTCCCGCTCCGGCATCGCCTCCCGGCACTGGGCCGGCCCGGACGAGACGGTCGCCGAGATGTCGGTCGTCGCGGCGGGCAAGGCCATCGCCGACGCGGGGATCTCGGCCGAGGACATCGGGGGCGTCATCGTCGCCACCGTCTCCCACTTCAAGCAGACGCCGGCGGTCGCGACCGAGATCGCGCACCGGATCGGCGCGGGCAAGCCGGCCGCGTTCGACATCTCGGCGGGCTGCGCCGGCTTCACCTATGCCGTGACCCTCGCCAAGGGCATGGTCACCGAGGGCAGCGCGAAGCACGTCCTGGTGATCGGCGTCGAGCGGCTGAGCGACCTGACCGACAAGTCGGACCGCGCCACCGCTTTCCTCTTCGGCGACGGCGCCGGCGCCGTCATCATCGGCCCGGCCGACGAGCCCGAGATCGGCCCCACCGTGTGGGGCTCGGAGGGCGACAAGGCCGGCACCATCACCCAGACCGTGGCGTGGGACCGCTTCCGTGTGGGTGACGTCGCTCAGCTGCCGGTGGACGAGAACGGGGAAGTGAAGTTCCCCGCGATCACCCAGGAGGGCCAGACCGTCTTCCGCTGGGCGGTGTTCGAGATGGCCAAGGTGGCCCAGGAGGCGCTGGACGCCGCCGGGATCACCGCGGCCGACCTGGACGTCTTCATCCCGCACCAGGCCAACATGCGCATCATCGACTCGATGATCAAGGCGCTCAAGCTGCCTGAGCACGTCGCGGTCGCCCGCGACATCGAGACCACCGGCAACACCTCCGCCGCGTCGATCCCGCTCGCGATGGAGCGCCTGCTCGCCACCGGACAGGCGAAGAGCGGCGACACGGCCCTGATCATCGGTTTCGGGGCGGGGCTCGTCTACGCCGCCACGGTCGTTACCCTCCCCTAGGCAACACCCACGCGGCGCGCACTCCCGCCCGCCGCAGCCCGTAGTAACCAGCACGAAGAAGGAGAGCGCCGCCATGGCCACCCAGGAAGAGATCGTCGAGGGTCTCGCCGAGATCGTGAACGAGATCGCCGGCATCCCGACCGAGGACGTCCAGCTGGACAAGTCCTTCACCGACGACCTGGACGTCGACTCGCTGTCCATGGTCGAGGTCGTCGTCGCCGCCGAGGAGCGCTTCGAGGTCAAGATCCCGGACGACGACGTCAAGCAGCTGAAGACCGTCGGCGACGCCGTCGACTACATCCTCAAGGCCCAGGCCTGAGCCTGAGCCACCCCTGGACGACGTGTCTGTCGCCCGCCCTTCTAGACGTGGAGAGACAATCCCTGTGAGCCCGACCAATCACACCGTGGTCGTCACCGGTATCGGCGCAACCACTCCGCTGGGCGGGGACAGCGCGTCGACCTGGGAAGGGTTGACCGCCGGACGTTCCGGCGTCCGACCCCTGGAGCAGGACTGGGCCGCCGAGCTGCCGGTGCGCATCGCCGCGCAGATCGCCGTGGAACCGCTGGAGGTCCTGCCCCGCCCGGTCGCCCGCAAGCTCGACCGCTCGGCGCAGTTCGCGCTGATCGCCACCCGTGAGGCCTGGGCCGACGCGGGCTTCACCGCCAAGGCCGGCGAGGACAGCTCGGTCGACCCCGACCGCCTGGGCACGGTCATCGCCTCCGGCATCGGAGGCGTCACCACGCTGCTCGACCAGTACGACAACCTCAAGGCGTCCGGCCCGCGCAAGGTGTCCCCGCACACCGTGCCGATGCTGATGCCCAACAGCCCCTCGGCCAACGTCGGGCTGGAGGTCAACGCCCGCGCCGGTGTCCACACCCCGGTCAGCGCCTGCGCCTCCGGCGCCGAGGCCGTCGGCTACGCGTACGAGATGATCCGCTCCGGCCGTGCCGACGTGGTCGTCGCCGGCGGCACCGAGGCGGCCATCCACCCGCTGCCGATCGCGGCCTTCGCCAACATGATGGCGATGTCGAAGAACAACGACGACCCGCAGGGCGCCTCCCGCCCGTACGACAAGGGCCGCGACGGCTTCGTCCTCGGCGAGGGCGCGGGTGTCGTCGTCCTGGAGTCGGCCGAGCACGCCGCCAAGCGCGGCGCCTGGGTCTACGCCGAGGTGCTGGGCCAGGGCCTGTCGGCCGACGCCCACCACATCGCGCAGCCCGAGCCCACCGGCCGCGGCATCGCCGCCGCGCTGGAGCAGCTGATCGCCGCCACCGGCCTGGACCTGGCGCAGGTCGCCCACCTCAACGCGCACGCGACGTCCACCCCGCAGGGTGACGTCGCCGAGGTCAAGGCGCTGCGCAAGGTGCTCGGCGACCACCTCGACCACGTGGCCATCTCCGCCACCAAGTCGATGACCGGTCACCTGCTGGGCGGCGCGGGCGGCATCGAGACGGTCGCCACCGTCCTCGCCCTGCACCACCGGATCGCCCCGCCGACGATCAACATCGCGGACCTGGACGACGAGATCGACCCCGGTCTGGTCTCCACCGAGGCGCGGAAGCTGCCGCAGGGCCCGATCGTGGCCATCAACAACTCCTTCGGCTTCGGCGGCCACAACGTGGTCATGGCCTTCAAGGCCTGAGCCGTACGGCACTCCTGAGGGCCGGTCAGCCGCTCGCGCGGCCGGCCGGCCCTCGGCCGTCTCCCGGGTCAGGGGCAGCCGACGACCTGCCCGGCCCAGGAGAGCCCGCCGCCGAAGCCCAGCAGCAGCACGGGAGCGCCGGGGGTCAGCTCGCCGCGTTCGACGAGCTTGGAGAAGGCGAGCGGCACCGAGGCCGCGGAGGTGTTACCGGAGTCGACGACGTCACGGGCCACCACCGCCTGCGGGGCGCCCAGTTCGCGTACGACGCTCTCGATGATCCGCAGGTTGGCCTGGTGCGTCACGATGCCGCCGAGGTCGCCGACGGGGATACCGGCGCGCCGGCAGGCCTCCTCGGCGATCGGGGCGAGGGTGGTGGTGGCCCAGCGGAAGACCGCCTGACCGTCCTGGGCGAAGCGGGGCTGCCAGGCGCCTGCCAGCCGTACGGCGTCGGCCCGGGTGGGGTCGGAGCCCCACACGACCGGGCCGATGCCGGGGCTCGTCCCCGGAGCGGCATCGGCGGCGCTGACGACGGCCGCACCGGCCCCGTCGCCCAGCAGGACGCAGGTGCTGCGGTCGCTCCAGTCGGTGAGGTCGGACATCTTCTCGGCGCCGATGACCAGGGCGTGCCGGGCGGCGCCGGCCCGCACGGAGTGGTCGGCGGCGGCGAGCGCCGTGGTGAAGCCCGCGCAGGCGTTGTTGAGGTCGTAGGAGGCGGGCGCCGTCATGCCGAGCCGGGCCGCGACCTGGGCGGCGGTGCTGGGGCTGCGGTCGATGGCGCTGGAGGTGGCCACGACGACCAGGTCGATCTCGGCGGGGTCCAGGCCGGCCGTGGCGAGTGCCTTGCCGGCGGCGGCTACGGCCATGTCGGCGACCGTCTCGTCCTCGTCGGCGATGTGCCGGGTCGCGATGCCGGTGCGCTGCCTGATCCAGGCGTCACTGGTGTCGACCATGGCTGCCAGCTCGTCGTTGGTGAGGACGCGCTGCGGCTGGTGGTGGCCCAGGGCGGCGATACGGGATGCAGTCATGGCGGCACTATAGCGACCGATCGGTCGGACTCTAAACGGGAAGGGATGGCTACGATGGCCGCATGAGCCCACGCAAGTCCGCCGCCGAGGCACGTCACACCCGCGAGCGGATCATCGAGCGCAGCGTCGCGGTCGCCTCCGTGGAGGGCCTGGAGGGCCTCACGATCGGCCGGCTCGCGGCCGACCTCGGGATCAGCAAGTCGGGGCTGCTGGGGCACTTCGGTACCAAGGAGGCCCTGCAGATCGCCGCCTTGCGGCGGGCCTCGGAGATCTTCACCCGCGCGGTGTGGGTGCCCGCCGCGGGGGCCGCGCCCGGGCTCGCCCGGCTGACCGCGATCTGCGAGGCCTGGGTCACCTACCTCGACCGCGAACGCGAGGCCTTCCCCGGCGGGTGCCTGTTCACCGCCTCCGCCGTGGAGTTCGACGGCCGCGAGGGGCCGGTACGGAACGCGGTCGCCCGGCTCTACGCCGTCTGGCGGCGACGGCTGCACCGCGACATCCGGGCCGCCGTAGAACACGGCGACCTGCCCCCGGACACCGACCCGGAACAGCTCGTCTTCGAGCTGAACGGGATCTACTTCTCCCTCAACCACGCCGTCCAGCTCTTCGGCGACCGCACCGCCCCCGACCGCGCCCGGCGTGCGCTGCGGCGCGTGCTGAGCTGACGAATCAGCCCTTCGGGGGGATTGGCCGGGTCCCCCGGATGGGCGCGCGCGGCGCCGCGCAGGATCTCGTCCATGAGCATCTGGCTGAGGGGGGCCGGCCTCACGGCGGCCGCGGCGCTGACGGTGCTGGGGCCGGGGCCGGCCGGGGGGACGGCGTACGCGCACGATCCACCGGGTCCGCCGGGCCCGCCCGTGGTCCGGTTCCTGCCCGACGGCACCGTACGGGTGGAGACCGGCGGCGGCGCCGTCCGGGCGGAGACCCGCGGCGGGGAGACACGGGCCCGGGTCACGCACGGCGGGGACACCGTGGACGCGCGCACCGGCGACGGTGGCTCGTCCGCGACCGTCCGGCGACGGCACTGCCCCGCGTACGAGTCGACGGTCGACGCCCGCACCGGCAGCGGCGGTTCACGCGGCTCCGTGTCCTGGCGGCACCCCTGCGGTCCGGCGCCACGCCCCACCCCCACCCCGGCACGCCCCGTGCGCCGCGCGCCGGCCCCCACGCCCACCCCGGCACCGACCCCGGCTCCCACGCCGGCCCCCACGCCGACCCCGAGTCCCGCACCGACGCACCGCGCGCAACTCCCGCCGGTCGCCTACCGGAAGGCGAGCGCGCCGCCACCGCCACAGGGGCCGAGCATCGTCCGGCTCATGCTGCTCGTCACCGCCCCGGCGGTCCTGTCCGCCGCCGCGCTCAAGCCACGCTCCCAAGCCCGCTCACGGAGGTGATCGATGTCGGACTGGCTCGTCCTGGGCATCGCGATGGCCGCGGCCTGCGCCGTGGTGCTGACCATCGTGCTCATCAACCACCGCCGCATCGGCGATGACGACGACCCCTCGCAGACCCCCGACGTCATCGAGTACATGACGATGATGATCGGCGTGGTGTACGCCATCGTCCTCGGCCTCGCCATCGCCGGCGTGTGGGAGGCCCGCGGCGGCGCGGAGGACACCGTCCACCGCGAGACCCAGGCCCTGCACGAGGTACGGCAGCGGGTCCAGGTCTACCCGGCCGCCGTCCGCGACCGGGTGCGCGCCGACGTGGACGCGTACGTCTCCTACGTCGCGCACACCGAACTCCCCCACATGATCGACCACGGGGAGAACACCCGGCGTGGCACGGAACTCCTCGACAAGCTGCGCCGCGACGTGACCGGCTTCGAACCGCGCACCCCGCCGGCCAACCAGGCGTACCAGCCGGTCGTCGACCAGGTCGCGGCCGCCGACGACGCGCGCACCGCACGCGGCGAGCACGCCGGGCCGACCATGCCGGGAGTAGTGTGGTTCGGCCTGGTCGCCGGCGCTCTCGTCGCGGTGGGACTGATCTTCGGCCTGCAGATCCGGCGCTCCCGGCGCGAACTCGTCCTCGCCGGGCTCTACAGCGCCCTGATCGCCTTCTTGCTCTTCCTCATCTGGGACCTGGACGCCCCCTTCGGCCGGGACGCCGCCGAGGCGGCGGCGTCCTTCACCAGCCTCTTCCCGCACATCGGTTGATCACCTCTCGAAGCTCGCGAAGTACGAGGCCGCCATGTCCTCCGCCCCGTGCCCGAGCTCGGCCGCGCGGCGGAAGCGCTCGGCGCCGGCCGCGGCCACGTCGAGCCGGACCCCCACGGACTCCCCCGCCTCCACGATCAGGCGGGCGTCCTTCTCCGCGGTGTGCACGGCGAAGCTGGGGCTGAAGTCGCCGGCCAGGATCGATGCCGCCTTCGCCTGCAGGTAGCCCATGTCGAGGGGGCCGCCGGAGAGGGCCTTGAGAAAGCCGGCCGGGTCCACGCCGAGGCCCTTCGCGAGCGCGAGGGCCTCTGCGGTGCCGTGGGTGACGGTCAGCACCCAGCTGTTGATCACCAGCTTGAGCCGGCTGGCCGCGCCCTCGGCCGCGTCCTCCCCCACCCACACGGTGCGGCTGCCGATCGCGTCGAAGACCGGCGCCACCGCCTGCCGGGCCTCCTGCGGCCCGGCGGCCAGCACCAGCAGTTGCCCGTTCTCCGCGGGCTGCCTGGTGCCCAGCACGGGCGAGTCCAGGAAGACGACGCCGTGCTCGCGCGCGAACTGCGCGAACGCCCCGAGGGCGCCCACGCCCGCGGTGGTGGCCTGCGCCCACACCGCGCCCTTCCGCAAGCCAGGCGCCGCCTGCCGCATGGTCTCGAGGGCGGAATCCCCGTCGTACAGGACGGTCAGCACCACGTCGGCGCCGTCCACCGCCTCCGCGGGGGTGCCGGCGACGCGCGCGCCGTCCTTGCCGAGCGGCTGGGCCTTCTCCTTCGTACGGTTCCACACACGGACGTCGAGGCCGGCCCTGACGAGGTTGCGGGCCATCGCGGCACCCATGATCCCGGTGCCCAGGACTGCTGCTGAGGTGGTGTCGGACATGACTGCCACGGTACGACGGACCAATCCGAATCGCTCGCGGCGCCGAATGCCGGACGCGAGACTTGTCCGCGACACACGGAATCGAACGCTGGAGGTGTGGTGAGGGAACCGCTGCGGTTCGGCAGGCCCGCGCGGCAGGGGCCGGACCTCTCGGAGCTGCTGCTCGCCGTCGCACGCGGCGACCAGGAGGCCTTCGCCCGGCTGTACGACGCCGTGAGCGGACCGGTGCTCGGGCTGGTGCGCGGAGTGCTCAGGGACCCCGCCCAGTCGGAGGAGGTGACGCAGGAGGTGCTGGTGGAGGTGTGGCGCACCGCCGCCCGCTTCCGGCCGGAGAGGGGCGGCGCGATGACCTGGGTGATGACCCTGGCCCACCGCAGGGCCGTGGACCGGGTGCGGTCCGCCAGCGCGGCGGCGGACCGCGAGCACAAGGCGGCGCTGCTGGAGCGCACCCGCGCCTACGACGACGTCACCGAGCAGGTCGAGGCCCGGCTGGAGGCCGAACATGTGCGGCGCTGCATGCGCACCCTCACCGAGGCGCAGCACCAGTCGGTGACCCTCGCCTACTACCGGGGGCTGACGTACCGGGAGGTCGCCGAATTGCTGTCGCTGCCGCTGGGCACCGTCAAGACCCGGCTGCGCGACGGGCTGATCCGGCTGCGCGACTGCCTGGGGGTGACCGCGTGAGCACCGAGGCCGAGCTGCACACCCTCACCGGCGCCTACGCCGTCGACGCGCTGACGCGGCACGAGCGCGCGGAGTTCGAACGCCACCTCGCGGAGTGCGAGGCCTGCGCGCTGGAGGTGCGCGAACTGACCGCGACCGCCGCCCGCCTCGGGCTCGCCGCGACCGAACCCGTCCCGCCCCGCATGAAGGACGACGTCATGCGGCTCATCGTCAACGTGCGGCAGGAGCCGCCTTCGGTGCCCGAGCCACCGCGCGCCGCGGCCCGCGCCCTGCGCCGCCGTGCCTCGCAGCCCGCGCGACGCCGCGTCCGCTTCGCCCTGGCGGCCTGCCTCGCCGCGGCCGCGGCACTGGGCGGGGTCGCGGTCTGGCAGCAGCAACAGCTCGGCGACCTGCGCCAGGAGAACCGGCGGACCCAGGCCCAGGCGGAGCAGATCTCCCGGGTCCTGGCCGCGCCCGACGCCGTCACAACCTCCGCGAAGCTCGCCGGCGGCGCCAGCGGCACGGTCGTGGTCTCCCGCAGTCAGGACCGCGCGGTCTTCTTCGCCCACGGCATGCCGGTGCTCAGCGGCGACCGGGTCTACCAGCTCTGGTACGCCGACGGCGGCCGGATGCGTTCCGCGGGCCTCATGCCGAAGCCGTCCGGCGCCGGCACGACCCAGGCCGTCCTCCTCCAGGGCGCCGTCGACGGCGCCTCCGGCATGGGCATCACCGTCGAACCCCCCGGCGGCTCCCCCCAGCCCACCTCCGACCCCCTGGCCCTGGTGCACTTCGCGGCGTAGGCCGGTACGCGC
>NZ_CBDRCM010000048.1:0-59572 GCF_965342435.1 Actinacidiphila sp. bgisy160
CCTCTCCCCCCCCCCCCCCCCCCCCCCCCCCCCGCCACCGGGTGCACCCACGAGCACCGCCGGCGCGCAACGAACCCCGCGCGGTGGGAACATGGCCGCATGCGGGTGGCGTACAGCGTGGAGACCGTACGGGCGGCCGAGCGGGCGCTCATGGCGCGGGTTCCGGAGGGGGCCCTGATGCAGCGGGCGGCGGCCGGGCTGGCCGCGGCGTGCGCGAACGCGCTCGGCGCCGCGGGCGGGGTCTACGGGGCCCGCGTCGTCGTGCTGACCGGGAGCGGGGACAACGGCGGCGACGCCCTGTACGCGGGGGCGCGCCTCGCGCGGCGGGGGGCGGGCGTCACCGCTGTCCTGCTGGCGCCCCGGAAGGCGCACCGCCGGGGCCTGGCGGCCCTGCGCGCCGCGGGCGGCCGTGCGGTCGCCCCGGACGGCGCCGAGGCGCTGATCCATCGCGCCGACCTCGTACTGGACGGCATCGTGGGCATCGGCGGCAAGGGCGGCCTGCGCCCCGAGGCGGCGCCGCTGGCGGAGGCCGCGCACGCGTCCCGGGCGGTCGTGGTCGCCGTGGACCTCCCCAGCGGTGTGGACGCCGACACCGGCGAGGTCCGGGGCGCGGCGGTGCGGGCGGACATGACGGTGACCTTCGGCACGTACAAGCCGGGCCTGCTCGTGGACCCCGCCGCCGAGCACGCGGGTGCCCTGCGCCTGGTGGACATCGGCCTCGGCCCCTGGCTGGACGGCACGCCGCCCGACCTGGAGGCGCTGCAGCACGCCGACGTGGCCGCCCTCCTGCCGGGTCCGGACGCCGAGAGCGACAAGTACCGGCGCGGTGTGATCGGCGTCGTCGCGGGCTCGGAGCGCTACCCCGGCGCCGCCGTGCTCGCGGTGGCGGGGGCGCTGCGCGCGGGCGCGGGGGCGGTGCGGTACGTGGGCCCGGGGGCGGCGGCCGTGCTGGCCCGCTTCCCGGAGGCCCTGGTGTCGTCCGGGCCACCGCACAAGGCCGGCCGGGTGCAGGCCTGGGTGGTGGGCCCGGGGCTGGGCGACGGGCCGGAGGCCCAGCGCTCGGTGGACGACGTGCTCGCCTCGGACGTGCCCGTGCTCGTCGACGCGGACGGCCTGCGGCTGCTGGACCGGGCCGTCGTGCGCTCCCGCGCCGCCGGCACCGTGCTGACCCCGCACGCGGGGGAGGCGGCGGCACTGCTCGGGGTGGCCCGCGAGGAGGTGGAGGCGGCGCGGCTGGACCATGTGCGGCGGCTGGCCGACGAGTTCGGCGCGACGGCGCTGCTCAAGGGCTCCACGACGCTCGTCGCGTCCCCGGAGTCCGGGGTGCCGGTCCGGGTCAACCCCACGGGGACGTCCTGGCTGGCCACGGCGGGCAGCGGTGACGTGCTCTCCGGGATCACCGGGTCCCTGCTGGCCGCCGGGCTCGCCCCGCGAGACGCGGCCTCCGCCGGCGCCTACCTGCACGGCCTGTCGGCGCGGGTCGCCGCGGGCCCGGTCGGCGCGCCGATCGCCGCGGACGACGTGGCCGCGGCCCTTCCCGCCGCCTGGCGCGACATCAGGTCCTGAGCCGCCGTCAACTGGGCGAAACGGGTGGACTCCGCCGACGCGGCGTTCCGCCGGGCATCGGCACGTCAATTTGTGTGTTCATGGGAACGTATGCCAGAAGCAGGGTGCGGCTGCTCACCTCCGCGGTGACCGCCCTCGCCGCACTCGGTATGCACACGACTGCCGCCGCGGACGACGAGTGGCCGGTGCCGGTCGACCGTCTCGTCCCCGGGGTCCCCTTCGGCCCGGACGCCTCCCGGCAGGTCGACACCCCCGACCAGGGCGCCCTGCCCCGCAGGATCGGCACGTCGACGGCCGAGCCCACACGCAGTGTCGTGCCCACCGAGGACACGGAAGACGACTGGGTGGACCCGCAGCTGGTGGAGTTCGTTCCGGCCGAGGACGTCGAGCGGGCGCGCACATTCGAGCGGGAGCGGGCCGCCGAGGAAAAGCGGGCCGCCGAGGAGGAGCGGGCCGCCGAGGAAAAGCGGGCCGCCGACGAGGACCCGTACTACGCCGATGAGGACCCGGACAACGCCGACGAGGACCCGTACTACGCCGACGAGGACCGGGACAACGCCGACGAGGCCCCGGACAACGCCGAGGAGCACCGGGAGAACCCGGAACGTCGCGAGTACTGCACGGCCTTCACCGGCCCCTACCAGCGCGAGGTCGAGAAGAGGCTGCGGCTGCGTGTGAACGGCAAGCAGTCCGAGGCCGACTGCGCGGAGATCCGCCACTACCAGAAGTCCAAGGGCATCGTCCCCGCCACCGGCTTCGCGGGCCCCACCACCTGGGGCTGGCTCCGGCTCGACGAGGCCACCAGGAAGGGCCCGAACGCCTCCCGCCGGTGCCCGGCCCCGGCCCGGGGCAAGCGCCTGGTCTGCATCGACCTCAACCGCCAGCTGCTGTGGGTGCAGAGCAGCAGCACCAAGGTCGTCTTCGGCCCGGTTGCCATCCGCAGCGGCCGCAAGGGCTACCTCACCCGTACCGGTTACTTCACCGTCTACTGGCGCCACAAGAACCACGTCTCCGACATCTACGACGCCCCGATGCCGTACAGCCAGTTCTTCAGCGGTGGCCAGGCGATGCACGCGACCCCCGGCAGCGTCTACAAGGCGCCCGGATCGCACGGCTGCGTCAACCTCTCCAACCGCAACGCGCGCCTGCTGTGGAACCTCCTGAAGCTCCACGAGGCGGTGTACGTGTGGGGCGCGAAACCCGCCACGTGACGGCCGCACGGGGCCGGCCTGAGACACTGGGCGCGATGGATGAGACGAATCTGCGCGCCCAGGCCACGATCGACCTCGCCGCCCTGCGGTCCAACGTCGCGGCGCTCCGCGCCCGCGCGCCCCGCTCCGGGCTCATGGCCGTGGTCAAGGCGGACGCCTACGGCCATGGGATGGTGCCCTGCGCCCGGGCCGCCCTGGAGGCGGGCGCCGGCTGGCTCGGCACGGCGACGCCCGAGGAGGCGCTGGCGCTGCGCGCGGCCGGGATCACGGCCCCCGTGCTGTGCTGGCTGTGGACGCCGGGCGGGCCGTGGCAGGCCGCCGTGGAGGCGGACGTCGACGTGACGGTCAGCTCGCCGTGGGCGCTGCGCGAGGTCTCGGAGGCCGCCGCGGCCGCGGGCCGGACCGCGCGCGTCCAGCTGAAGGCCGACACGGGCCTGGGCCGGGGCGGCGCCCAGCCCGCGCAGTGGCCCGACCTGGTCGCCGCCGCCCGCGCCGCCGAGACGGAGGGCCTGGTGACGGTCACCGGGCTGTGGTCGCACTTCGCGTGCGCCGACGAGCCCGGTCACCCCTCCATCGCCGCGCAGCTCGCCGTCTTCCGCAGCGCCCTGGAGACCGCCGAGCGCGCCGGGCTGCGCCCCGAGGTCCGGCACATGGCGAACTCCCCGGCCACCCTGACCCTGCCCGAGGCGCACTTCGACCTCGTCAGGACCGGGGTGGCGATCTACGGGATCTCGCCGATCCCGCAGGTCGGCGGCCCGGCCGACTTCGGGCTGCGGCCGGTGATGACGCTGTCGGCGCGGTTGGCCTCGGCCAAGCGCGTCCCCGGCGGCCACGGGGTCTCGTACGGGCACCACTACACGACGCCCGGCGAGACGACCCTCGCCCTGGTGCCCGTCGGGTACGCCGACGGCATCCCGCGGCACGCCTCGGGCACCGGCCCCGTGCTGGTGTCGGGCAAGTGGCGGACGGTCGCCGGGCGGGTGGCGATGGACCAGTTCGTGGTCGACCTCGGCGGCGACAGTGCCGCCGCGGGAGACGAGGCAGTACTGTTCGGCCCTGGTGACCGCGGTGAGCCGACCGCCGAGGACTGGGCGCGGGCGGCGGGCACCATCGCGTACGAGATCGTCACTCGGATCGGGACCCGGGTGCCGCGCGTCTACGTGGGTACGTGAGCGCGTAGCGGAGGGGAAGCAGCGATACGGCCATGACGGACAGCGGCAAGGCAACGGGGGCGATCGAGGCGGTGGCCGAAGCGGCCGCTGCTTCCGGTCGCTGGCAGCGCGCCGGGATCGTCGGCGCGGCCATCGGCGTGGTCGCGGCGGGCGCCGCCGCGGGCGTGGCGCTGGAGCGCGCCACGGTCGGCCGGGGCATGCGCAAGCGTGCCCGGCTCGCCCTCGACCTGGCCGGGCCCTACGGCTCGCTGCGCGGCGTTCCGGGGCGGGTCACCGCGGAGGACGGCACCGAGCTCTACTACGAGGTCGAGGAGGCGGACCCGGCGGCGGCCGACGCGGCCGCGCCGCCGCGACGCTGGCAGATCTTCCGCCGCGGTGGCCAGGCGCCGCCGCTGACCGTCGTCTTCAGCCACGGTTACTGCCTCAACCAGGACTCCTGGCACTTCCAGCGCGCCGCGCTGCGCGGGGCGATACGCGCCGTCTACTGGGACCAGCGCAGCCACGGCCGCTCCGGCCGGGGCAAGGACCAGGCGGACGGCGAGCCCGCCACGATCGACCAGCTCGGCCGCGACCTGAAGGCGGTCCTCGACGCCGCCGCGCCGGAGGGCCCGCTGGTGCTCGTCGGGCACTCCATGGGGGGCATGACCGTGATGGCGTTCGCCGACCAGTTCCCCGATCTGGTGGACGCGCGCGTGGCCGGCTTCGCCTTCGTCGGTACGTCCTCCGGCAGGCTGGCCAGCGTGACGCTCGGCCTGCCGGCGGCGGGCGCGCGGGCGCTGCGGGCGCTGGCGCCGGGGGTACTGCGGATCCTGGGCACGCAGGTCGACCTGGTGGAACGGGGGCGCCGGGCGACGGCCGACCTCTTCGCCGGGATCATCAAGCGCTACTCCTTCGGCTCCGACGTGGACCCGGGCGTCGCGCGGTTCGCCGAGCGGATGATCGAGTCGACCCCGATCGACGTCGTCGGCGAGTTCTACCCGGCCTTCACCGAGCACGAGAAGAGCGAGGCCCTGGACGTGCTGGACGGCCTGCCCGGGCTCGTACTGGCCGGGGACAAGGACCTCCTGACGCCCAGTGAGCACAGCCGGGCCATCGCCGAGCGTCTGCCGGACACCGAGCTGGTGGTGGTGCCCGGGGCCGGGCACCTGGTGATGATGGAACACCCCGAGCTGGTCAACACGCACCTGGCCGCGCTGCTCGCCGAGGCGGCCGACGCCTCGCGCGCCCCGGTCCCGCAGGCGCTGCGTGAACTGGCGGTGCCGCGGCCCGCGACGCCCGACAGGGCGGAACGGGTGGTCTCCGGCGGCGCGTAGCATTCGGGCACATGGGCATGGAAGCCATCGGCATGGAAGCGATCCGGGTCACGGTAAAGACCCCCGACCAGATGCGCGAGCTGGGACACCGTCTGGCGCCGCTGCTGCGCGCCGGCGACCTCGTCGTCCTCAGCGGTGACCTGGGGGCGGGCAAGACGACGCTGACCCGTGGCCTCGGCGAGGGCATGGGCGTGCGGGGCGCGGTGACGTCGCCGACCTTCGTGATCGCACGGGTCCACCCCTCGCTGCGCGGCGGTCCGGCGCTGGTGCACGTGGACGCGTACCGGCTTTCCGGCGGGCTGGACGAGATGGAGGACCTGGACCTCGACGTCTCGCTGCCGGAGTCGGTGGTCGTGGTGGAGTGGGGCGAGGGCAAGGTCGAGGAGCTCTCCGACGACCGGCTGCAGCTGGTGATCCACCGCGCGGTGGGCGAGGTCGCGGCGAACGGGCAGGAGGACCACGACGTGCGCGAGGTCGTCGTCACCGGGGTCGGCGCGCGCTGGGCCGGTGAGGACCTGGCCGGGCTCGGCGTCTGAGCGCGCAACCGTTCCGACATGGTGTCGGGAAGATATTGCGTACGGCACGTCTCCCGTGTTCTGCTGGACTCCAGGAGCTGGTTAGGGCTGCCTGACCCGACCCCGTCGGACCCAGGAGGCATCCATGTCGGCCCACACGGCCCCGGAGCCGGAGCCGGGTTACTCGATGCAGGCGCTGCTCGCGGCGGCCGCGGCGGCGAACGCGGTGTGCACCCCACCGGGCGGCGAGCCCGAGGAGCAGGAGCCGGAGCCGCACGCGGCGCAGGACGAGACCAGGACCCGCCCTGAGGCGGACGCGGCATAGCCAGGGCCTGCCGTCACATTCACGCCTGCCCCGCGCCGCCCGGCTGCGTTGTCGAATCGTCCGGGTGGCCCACTACGAGGACGGCTGTCCGCCGTGCGACGCACCGCGCCGGACAATGCGGGCCCCGGCCTCCGGGCGACCGGCGTGAATTCGACGGCAGGCCCTGTGCGCCCGCCGAACGACCCCTTGGGCGTTCACTCTTCCGGGGGAATCAGCGGACGACGACGATCTTGCTGCCGACAGTCGCGAACTTCCACAGCGTCGCGCCGTCCTTCCGCTTCTCGCGGATGCCGCCCGTCTGCCGGCCCGGGGGCGGGGGGTCGGGCAGCGAGCCGTCCTTCGCCGCGCTGAAGCCGATCACCACGTTGTCCACGGTCGTGAACCGCACCACGTTCTCGACGGCCACACCGTCACCGCCGACCCCGCCGGCGCTGCGGGAGGTCACGGAGTAGGTGCCGGGGGCGGGATCGACGGTGCCGGGCACGACCACGTACGTGGTGCGCACCTTCCCGTCGTCGCCGACCAGCCACACGCGGTCCGCGCCGAGCGAGTACACGACCCTGGTGCCGCTGCCGGAGGCCGCGGGGAGCTCGTTCTTCTTCGCCGGCTCGGGCGAGGCGGAGGCGGCCACGGAGGTGTCGCGGGCGCCGCCGGTGTCCGTGCTGCGGACGCCCTTGGGCATCTCGTCCGCGGAGCTGGAGGCCTGGACGGCGAGCACGCCGACGCCGGCCAGCGCGGCTGCGGTCAGTCCGGTCACGATCGTCCCTGAACCGATCCTTGCCACGGCTTTCCTCCGGAGGTGGGCGTCACGCTGGGTTGACGTTAGCAGCCGGGCCGCACGCTGACGGGAGCGCCGTCCCGGGCCGCGGTGGTGGCCCCGTCCTGGCGGGGCCACCCCGGTGAACGCCGTAGGCTGAACGCGTGCTGCTGCTTGCTTTCGATACCGCAACCCCCGCCGTGACGGTCGCCCTGCACGACGGCCGGCGCGTGCTCGCAGAGTCGACGGAGATCGACGCGAGACGGCACGGGGAACTGCTGATGCCCGCCGTGGACCGAGTGCTGCGGGAGGTGGGGACCGGGCTGGGCGACGTGACCGGGATCGTGGTCGGCGTCGGACCCGGCCCGTACACGGGGCTGCGCGTCGGCCTGGTGACCGCCGTCTCCTTCGCCGACGTGCTGGGCGTCCCCGTCCACGGGATCTGCACCCTCGACGGGCTGGCGTACGCCGCCGGGATCGAGGGGCCGTTCGTCGTGGCGACGGACGCCCGCCGCAAGGAGGTCTACTGGGCCCGGTACGAGGGCCCGCGGGCCCGGGTGACCGACCCGGCCGTGGACCGGCCCGGCGACATCGCGGGCGAGGTCGGCGGGGTGCCCGCGGTCGGCGCGGGCGCCGCCCTCTACCCCGGGGTCTTCACCGACGTCCGGCCGCCCGCCGACCAGTCCGCCGCCGCGCTGGCCGCCCTCGCCGCGGTGAAGCTGGCGGATGGCGAGGACTTCCTCCCCGCGCTGCCGCTGTACCTGCGCCGTCCGGACGCCCAGGTGCCGGCCGGCTACAAGGCGGTCCTGCCGAAGTGACCGCGGTGATGCGCGAGATGCGCTGGTGGGACCTGGACCCGGTGATGGAGCTGGAGCACCGGCTCTTCCCGGACGACGCGTGGTCGCGCGGCATGTTCTGGTCCGAACTGGCCGACGCGCGGCATCCGTCGGCCACCCGGCACTACGTGGTGGCCGAGGACGAGGCCGGACGGATCGCCGGCTACGGGGGCCTGGCCGCCGTCGCCGGCACCGGGGACGTGCAGACCATCGCCGTCGCCACCGAGCAGTGGGGCACCGGCCTCGGCACACTGCTGCTCGCCGAACTGCTGCGCCAGGCCACCGCCTTCGAGTGCCACGAGGTGCTGCTGGAGGTGCGCGTCGACAACGTCCGCGCCCAGCGGCTGTACGAGCGCTTCGGCTTCGAGCCGATCGGTTTCCGGCGCGGCTACTACCAGCCGGGCAACGTCGACGCGCTCGTGATGAGGCTCGGCGAGCTGCCGGCATCCACTGACGTACCGGGACTACAAGGAACAGAGACCATCCATGGCTGACGAGCCCCTTGTCCTCGGCATCGAGACGTCCTGCGACGAGACCGGTGTCGGCATCGTGCGCGGGCACACGCTGCTCGCCGACGCGATCGCCTCCAGCGTCGACGAGCACGCCCGCTTCGGCGGCGTCGTGCCCGAGGTCGCCAGCCGCGCGCACCTGGAGGCGATGGTCCCCACGATCCAGCGCGCGCTGAAGGAGGCCGGCGTCGCCGCCTCCGACCTCGACGGGATCGCCGTCACCGCGGGTCCCGGGCTCGCGGGCGCGCTGCTGGTCGGCGTGTCCGCGGCCAAGGCGTACGCCTACGCGCTCGGCAAGCCGCTGTACGGGGTCAACCACCTCGCCTCCCACATCTGCGTGGACCAGCTGGAGCACGGGCCGCTGCCCGAGCCGACGATGGCGCTGCTGGTGTCCGGCGGCCACTCCTCGCTGCTGCTGGCGCCCGACATCACCGGCGACGTGCGCCCGCTGGGCTCCACCATCGACGACGCGGCGGGCGAGGCCTTCGACAAGGTAGCCCGGGTGCTGGGCCTCGGTTTCCCCGGCGGCCCGGCCATCGACCGCGCGGCCCGCGAGGGCGACCCGGCCGCTATCCGCTTCCCGCGCGGCCTGACCGGCTCCCGCGACCCGCTCTACGACTTCTCCTTCTCCGGCCTGAAGACGGCCGTGGCCCGGTGGATCGAGTCCAAGCGGCGCGAGGGCGTGGAGGTGCCGGTCGCGGACGTGTCCGCGTCCTTCCAGGAGGCCGTCGTCGACGTGCTCACCCGCAAGGCGATCCGGGCCTGCAAGGACAACGGCGTCGACCACCTGATGATCGGCGGCGGCGTCGCGGCCAACAGCCGGCTGCGCTCGCTGGCGCAGGAGCGCTGCGAGGGCGCGGGGATCGTCCTGCGCGTGCCGCGGCCCAAGCTGTGCACCGACAACGGCGCCATGGTCGCGGCCCTCGGCGCGGAGATGGTGGCCCGCGGCCGGCCGTCCTCCACGTGGGACCTGCCGGCGGATTCCTCGCTCCAGGTCACGGACGTGTCCGTGCCCGGCCACACGCACGACCACGACCACGTCCACGAGCTCAGCAAGAGCAACCTCTACTCATGACCGTCGCCCTGATGTGGGAGGCCCGCGCCGTCGAGGGGCGCGGGCCCGAACTGCTGGCGTGGGCCCGCGCTCGGTCGCTGTCGCCGGCCCCGCTGCGCCGGGAGACCTTCTCCGCCCCGCAGGACCGGGTCCTGGTCATCACCTGGTGGGACGCCCCGTACGACGCGGAGCTGCCCGAACTGCCCGAGCCGGCCGAGGGCCTGGCCCGGCGGGCCGTGCACCGCTGGCGCTTCGAGTCGGTGGCGGAGGGGGCGTAGGCCCTGGTCGCGGGACGGCCGGTCGTATGATGAGCCCGGCGTCGATCGCAACCGGGCTTCTGCCTTGGCGCCTCCTGAGCAGGCGTCCTGCCGGACGACCGGTGTCCGGGAGGCGTTCCGGCAGGTGGCGAGAAGACCCGATGACCGACTCCGGCTGCGCCGTCCTCTTCGATCTCGACGGCGTCCTTCTCGACAGCCGGCGGGCGATGCGGCGGGCGATCCTCGACGTCGCCCGCGCGGCCCTGGGAGCGCCCGTGGACGAGAGCCGTCTGCCGGCCGGACTCGACCACCTCCCCCATCACGAACTGCTCGCGCGGCTCGGCGTGACCGACGAGGAGACCGTCTTCGGTGCCGCCTGGGAGGAAGCGCTCGCCCTCGCCCGGTGGGGGGCGTCGCCGTTCCCGGACGCGGCCGGCGTGCTGCGCGAGCTCGCGGCCTCCGGCATGGCGATCGGGGTGGTGACCATGCAGCCGGCGAGCCGGGTGGCGCGGCTCGTCCCCGCGGAGCTGTCCGCGTACTTCGGCGTGGTGGTCGGGTGGGGCGACGCCGCGCCCAAGCCTTCGGGGGAGGGCGTCCTGCTCGCGCTCGACCGCCTCGGGGTGCCGCCGGGGCGCGCCTGCTTCGTCGGGGACAGCCCCTCCGACGTGGCCGCCGCGGCGGCCGCCGGGATCCCTTCGATCGGCGCGGCCTGGGGCTACACCGGCCCCGCCCTGGACGACTGCGGACCCACCGCCCTCGCCGGTGCGCTCACCGAGGTGCCGGGGATGGCGAGAGGTCTGCTGGGGGCGCTGTAGCCGTTCGTGGAGGGTTGAGCGGTCCGCGCGTGTGCCTGGGTCGCTGTCAGCGGGGGGTGCGGGTGTCCGTGGGGGCCGGGGCGCCCAGCAGCATGCTCGGGGCGCCCGCGACGCGGGTCAGGAAGACCGTGGCCGCGTGGGGGCCCTGGGGCTTGACCCGGCGGCGTACCTCCTCGGGTTCGACGGCCGATCCGCGCTTCTTCACGGTCAGCACGCCGACCTCGCGTTCGCGCAGCAGCGCCTTGAGCCGCTTGAGGTTGAAGGGCAGCACATCGGTGATCTCGTAGGCGGTCGCGTAGGGCGTCGAGTGCGGCTCGTCCGAGGTGACGTACGCGATGGTCTGGTCGATCAGCCCGCCGCCGACCTGCGCCGCCACGTCGGCCACCATGTGGGCCCGGATGACCGCGCCGTCCGGCTCGTACAGCCAGCGCCCCACGGGGCGCACCTGCGGGTCGGGCAGGCCGGCCGCCGGCAGCGTGGCGCCCGACGGCAGCAGAGTCGCGCGGCGGGCGCCCGGCGCGGTGCCGAACCACAGCACGGCCTCCTTCACGTCGCCGTGGTCGGAGACCCACTCCGCCTCGGCCTCCTGCGGCACCGCCTCGTGCGGGATCCCCGGCGCCACCTTCAGGGCGGCCAGCGGCGCCTTCCGCGCCGCCGCCACCGCCCACGACAGCGGCGGGGAGTACGCCTCGGGGTCGAAGATCCGCCCGCCCGTCGCCCGCCACCGCCCTTCTTGCGAAGCGCTGCGCGCTGCACCTCTTGATTGTCCGCCGCGTCGGGCCGGGTCGACGAAGACCGCGTCGAAGCCGTCCGTGGCGGTCTCCGTCACGTCGGCGCAGCGCACCTCGATCAGGCCGGCCAGCCCCAGCGCCTCCGCGTTCGCCCGCACCACCGCGCAGGTCAGCTCGGAACGGTCGACCGCCAGCACCTCCACCCCGGCGCGGGCCAGCGGGACGGCGTCCCCGCCGATCCCGCAGCACAGGTCCGCCAGCCGCCGCACCCCGAGCGCGGCGAACCGCTCCGCCCGGTGCCGGGCGACGGAGGCCCGCGTCGACTGCTCGACCCCGTCGGGCGTGAAGTACATCCGGTACGCGTCCTCCCCGAACTTCGCCGCCGCTCGCTGCCGCAGCCGGGCCTGCGTCAGCGCCGCCGCCACCAGCCCGGCGTCGTGCTCCCGCCGCAGCCGTGTCGCGGTCGCCAGTTCGGCGGCGGGGTCGTAGTCCCGCAGGGAGGCCAGCAGTGACTGCCCCTCGTCGGTCAGAAGAGCCGAGAACGCGTCAAGATCCACGCCGTCCATTGTCCCGCGGGACCGGCGTGTCCTGGACTGGCCCCGTGAGCGGCTCGGCGAAGCCGCGCGCCCGGAACAGTGCGTCCGGGCACTCCGTTGAGCTCAGGGGGAGCGGCTCGTACGGCGCGGCGTTGGCACTCCGCTTGACCGAGTGCTAAGCGCGTCATAATCTCGGACCTGGCACTCGGCCATGTCGAGTGCCAGCACAAACGCGACGGGCAGGTCCGGCACCCGCGACGACGGGCCTACCAGGTCGCCACCCCAGACAGACACTCCCGTGAGCCCTTTGAAGGGGGAGGTCGGATCGTGACGACCACCAGCACCAAGGTTGCCATCAAGCCGCTCGAGGACCGCATCGTGGTCCAGCCGCTCGATGCCGAGCAGACCACCGCTTCCGGTCTGGTCATCCCGGACACCGCCAAGGAGAAGCCCCAGGAGGGCGTCGTCCTGGCCGTCGGCCCGGGTCGCTTCGAGGACGGCAACCGCATCCCGCTCGACGTCAAGGTCGGCGACATCGTGCTGTACAGCAAGTACGGCGGCACCGAGGTCAAGTACAGCGGCGAGGAGTACCTCGTCCTCTCGGCTCGCGACGTCCTCGCGATCGTCGAGAAGTAGGACCGGCGCCGCGCGCAAGCGAGAAATGCCGTGACCACGCCCCGGGCACACCGAGTCCTCGTACGGACCGGGGGCCCGGGGCGCGGTCTTCGACGAGAACCCAAAGACGAGGAATTCCGCCGGTATGGCCAAGATCCTGAAGTTCGACGAGGACGCGCGTCGCGCCCTTGAGCGCGGCGTGAACAAGCTCGCCGACACCGTGAAGGTGACCATCGGCCCCAAGGGCCGCAATGTCGTCATCGACAAGAAGTTCGGCGCCCCGACCATCACCAACGACGGTGTCACCATCGCCCGTGAGGTCGAGATCGAGGACGCGTACGAGAACCTCGGCGCGCAGCTCGTGAAGGAGGTGGCGACCAAGACCAACGACATCGCGGGTGACGGCACCACCACCGCCACGGTGCTCGCCCAGGCGCTGGTCCGCGAGGGTCTGCGCAACGTCGCCGCCGGAGCCTCCCCGGCCGCCCTGAAGAAGGGCATCGACGCGGCCGTCAAGGCCGTCTCGGACGAGCTGCTCGCGACCGCCCGCCCGATCGAGGGCAAGGACGACGTCGCCGCCGTCGCCGCGCTGTCCGCCCAGGACAAGCAGGTCGGCGAGCTGATCGCCGAGGCGATCGACAAGGTCGGCAAGGACGGTGTCATCACCGTCGAGGAGTCCAACACCTTCGGTCTGGAGCTGGACTTCACCGAGGGCATGGCCTTCGACAAGGGCTACCTGTCGCCGTACTTCGTGACGGACCAGGAGCGCCAGGAGGCCGTCCTGGAGGACCCGTACATCCTCATCACCCAGGGCAAGATCTCCTCCATCCAGGACCTGCTCCCGCTGCTGGAGAAGATCCTGCAGGCCGGCACCTCCAAGCCGCTGCTGATCATCGCCGAGGACGTCGAGGGCGAGGCCCTGTCGACCCTGGTGGTCAACAAGATCCGCGGCACCTTCAACGCGGTCGCGGTCAAGGCCCCCGGCTTCGGCGACCGCCGCAAGGCCATGCTGGGCGACATCGCCACCCTCACCGGTGGCACCGTCGTCGCCGAGGAGGTCGGCCTCAAGCTCGACCAGGTCGGCCTGGACGTGCTCGGCACCGCCCGCCGCGTGACCGTCACCAAGGACGACACCACCATCGTCGACGGCGCCGGCGAGTCCTCGGAGATCTCCGGCCGGATCAACCAGATCAAGGCCGAGATCGCCTCGACCGATTCCGACTGGGACCGCGAGAAGCTCCAGGAGCGCCTCGCCAAGCTGGCCGGCGGCGTGTGCGTCATCCGTGTCGGCGCGGCCACCGAGGTCGAGCTGAAGGAGAAGAAGCACCGTCTGGAGGACGCCATCTCCGCGACCCGCGCCGCGGTCGAGGAGGGCATCGTCTCCGGTGGTGGCTCCGCGCTCGTCCACGCGGTCAAGGTGCTCGAGGACGGCCTCGGCAAGACCGGCGACGAGGCCACCGGTGTGGCGGTCGTCCGCCGCGCCGCGGTCGAGCCGCTGCGCTGGATCGCCGAGAACGCCGGCCTGGAGGGCTACGTCATCACCTCCAAGGTGTCCGAGCTGGAGAAGGGCCACGGCTTCAACGCCGCGACCGGCGAGTACGGCGACCTGGTGAAGTCCGGCGTCATCGACCCGGTCAAGGTCACCCGCTCCGCCCTGGAGAACGCCGCCTCCATCGCCTCCCTGCTCCTCACCACCGAGACCCTGGTGGTGGAGAAGAAGGAGGAGGAGCCCGCCGAGGCCGGTCACGGCCACGGTCACGGCCACTCCCACTGAGCTGGACCGCGAAGGCCCCCGTTCCCGCACCTGGGAACGGGGGCCTTCGGGCTGCCGGAGACGGGCCCTCAGTCGCGGGGGTAGACCGGCCCGAAGCGCCGCCCCGCCTTCGACGAGAACCGGCCGAGCGCCCCGCCCGGCGCCAGCCTGGCCGCGAGCACCGCGGCCTTGTAGCGGGGGTCGGGCACACTCAGCGAGCGGCCGCGGGCGAGGTCCCGCAGGGCGGCGATGACCACCTTGTCGGCGTCCAGCCACGCCCATGAGGGGATGCCGTTCGTGTCCATCCCGGCCCTCTGGTGGAACTCGGTGCGGACGAAGCCCGGGCACAGCGCCAGCAGCCGCACCCCGGTGCCCGCCAGTTCGCGGGCCACGCCCTGGGTGAAGTTCACCACCCACGCCTTGCTCGCCCCGTACGTGCCGCGCGGCAGGAAGGCCGCCACCGAGGCCACGTTGATCACGAAGCCGCGCCCGCGCTCCCGCATGGCCGCGGTCGCGGCGCCGGTCAGCCGCAGCACCGCCTCGCAGTGCACCTTGAGCATGGTCAGCTCGTCCGTCATCGGCACGTCGCCGAAGCCGCCGCGGTTGCCGAAGCCCGCGTTGTTGACCAGCACGTCGACCGGGCGCTCCCGGTCGCGCAGCCGTGCCTCGACCGCCTCGATGCCCTTGTCCGCCGACAGGTCGGCGGGCAGCACCTCGACCGCCACCCCGTACGTGCGCCGCAGCCGCTCCGCGCACTCCTCCAGCCGCTGCTCGTCGCGGGCGACGAGGACGAGGGCGTGACCGTCCTCCGCCAGCCGGCGCGCGAACGCCGCGCCGATTCCCGCGGTGGCTCCCGTGATCAGTGAAGTCGTCATGGCCGCAGGCTAGTCAGCCCCCGTGCGTCTGCGGGCCGCGGCGCGCACGTCCCGCGGAAGCGCGTCCGCCGCCAGCAGCCGGGGGAGCAGCGCGGGCTCCAGGGTGACCGCCCGAAAGGTCAGCGCGACGGTGACCTCGTGGTCCGGGCGGTGGACGACCTCGACCGGGTCGCCGGCCCGGACTTGTCCGGCCTCGGCGACCCGGAGGTAGGCGCCGGGCAGCGCGGCCCGCGTGAACCGCTTGATCCAGCCGCCCTGTTCCAGCCAGCCCTGGAAGGTGGCGCAGGGGACCCGCGGGCAGGACACCTCCAGGACGGCGCCGCCCTGCCCGCCGATCCGCCAGCGCTCGCCGATCAGGGCACTGTTGACGTCCAGCCCCCAGGTGGTCAGGTTCTCCCCGAACATGCCGTTGCGCAGCGGCAGGTCGAGTTCGCGTTCCCAGGTGTCGAGGTCCTCCCGGGCGTAGGCGTAGACCGCCTGGTCGGTGCCGCCGTGGTGCGCCACGTCGTACACCCGGTCGCCGGCCAGGCCGACCGCGCCGGTGCCCTTGGGGCCCGGCGCCGTCACCGCCACCGGGCCCGGCACCGGGTGCTTGTCGATACCGGTCGTTCCACTGGTCTTCCACGGGTTCGGACGGGGCCGGCCCACGTTCACCGAGAGCAGCTTCATCCCGCGACGGTACGGCGCCCGCCCGGCCCCCGGCGAGGTGTTTTCCGGCGGCCGGGGCGACGACAGGCCTCAGCCCGCGAGCACCCGCAGCAGCCGGTCCACGTCCGCCTCGGTGTTGTACAGGTGGAAGGCCGCCCGCAGGTTCCCCGCGCGGGCCGAGACCCGGATGCCTGCGGCGGCCAGCCGCCGCGCCGCGTCGCCGAGGCCCGGGACGGCCACGATCGCCGAGGCCCGCGCGCCGGAGGGCACCGGCTTGTGGCCGAGCCGCAGCAGACCCGCCCGGAAGCGCTCGGCCAGCGCGACGTCGTGGGCGCCGACGGCCTCGACGCCCAGCTCCTCGATCAGCCCCAGCGAGGCCGCCCCGGCCAGATACGGCAGAAGCGGCGGCATCACGTCGAACCGCCGGGCGGAATCGGCGAGACGTGCGACCGGCCCGTAGCAGTCGGCCCACGGGTCCTCGGCCGCGTACCACCCGGCGAACTGCGCCGACAGCCCGTCCTCGGCGCCCTCCCGCACGGTCAGGAAGGACACCCCGCGCGGGGCGAGCAGCCACTTGTAGCCGCCGCACACGACGTAGTCGAGGCCGTCCGCGCTCAGCGGCAGCCAGCCGACCGCCTGGGTGGCGTCGACGAGCACGCGCGCCCGGTGCCGCGACGCGGCCTCGCGCACCGCCGCCAGGTCGGCGACCCGGCCGTCCGCGGACTGCACCGCGCTGACCGCCACGAGGCCGGTGGTGGGACGTACGGCGTCGGCGACCCCCTCCAGGGGCACGGTGCGCACCGTGATGTCGGCGCGGGAGGTGAAGGGGTTGACCAGCGAGCTGAAGTCGCCGTCGGCCAGCACGACCTCGGCCCCGGCGGGGAGGGCCGCGGCGATCATGCCGACATGGGTGGTGACGGAGGAGCCGACCGCGACGCGGTCGGCGGTGACCCCCGTGAGGCGGGCGTATGCGGCGCGGGCGGCGCCCAGGGCGCGCTCGTCGCGCACCCAGTCGTCGGTGCCGTCGGACCAGGCGGCCACGGCGGTACGCAGCACCTCGACGGAGCGGAGCGGGCCGATGCCCGACGAGGCGGTGTTGAGGTAGGTGATCCCGGCGTCCAGCGCGAATTCCCCGGCGATGTCCATGGTTCCTCAGCCTGCGCCCCGGGCGGCCCGAAGTCCATCGTCGATCACGGAACGCGACCCCCGGGGGACGCCCCCGCTCGGGGCGTGTTGGAGGCCCGCCACCTCCGTGTGCTGCGTGCCGTGGCCCGTGCCGGCTCACTGTCGGGCGCCGAGCGGGAACGGGGCCGCACCCAGCAGGCGGTCAGCCGGCGGATGAGGCGCTGGAGCGGGTGCGGCTGTGCGACCTCGCGGACGAGCCGTGGACGGCGGGCTGGTTACGTCGTCGGCACCCGGTCGCGCGCGCGGGCACGAGCGCTTGGAGCGGCGCATCGACTTCGCCACGGACGACTGTCCGGCGGCGATCGGCCGGGTGGCGTCGGGGACGGGTCTCGGCGCGGCCGGGCGCTGGAGGGGATACGGCCGCGTATTGGCGTGCGAGCCACGGCACGACCGTACGCCGGAGCGGCTGCGACCCGCGGCCCCGCGCGCCCCCCGACGGTCCGAGTCCGCGGCACCGCGGGCCCCGTCGCATGTGATGAAACGTTTCCTCTGTGGCTGATGTCCGGTGAGTCAGTGACTGCCGGTGGCGTGCGAGCTCATGACCCGGTTGCGGGACCGGCCCATCATCTCCTCGCGCTCGTCCTCGGTGAGTCCGCCCCAGACCCCGTAGGGCTCGCGGACCGTCAGAGCGTGCGTCGCGCACTCGGCGCGGACGGGGCAGCGCATGCACACCTCCTTCGCCGCCGCCTCACGCGCGCTCCGGGCGGCGCCGCGCTCTCCCTCGGGGTGGAAGAACAGGGAACTGTCGACACCACGGCAGGCGGCTACCAGCTGCCAGTCCCAGAGGTCGGCGTTGGGGCCCGGGAGGCGGGAGAAGTCTGCCATTGCTCATCTCCTCGAGAGGTGGGCTGCAGGGACACCGTCCAGGCGCGAAGCTCTGGGAAGGTGTTGTCGACGTTACATCTACTGTCGAAGTAGATGTAAATATGATTCATCACAAAATCGCCAACGAACTCCCGCCATGCGGGTAAAAAGCCTCCAAACAGGCAAAATCTGACATTGCCCCCCGGTCGGCGGCTGGCGTGTGCTGCAAGCGGGCGCCCGTTGTGCCGGTTTTTGAGGCCCGGCGAACGCCCGCGACCTGCGATGTTGCTGATCCGTGTCGGTCCGCGCACGGAGAGTGCGGGAGTGGGCCGCCAAACTCCGTAACTCTTTCGAGTGAGGGTCGTTGAAGGTGCGGAAGTGGTTGGCGGTCGAACTAATCGGGCAGGCGCCCGAGGCTGTCGTCCCCACCGGTGAACGATTCAGCCTGGAGGCTCAACGTGACGCGGATCAGCTGCGGAGGACGGTCATGACTTCCGTTCTCGTCTGCGACGACTCCCCGCTTGCCCGAGAGGCCCTGCGCCGCGCGGTCGCGACCGTGCCCGGCGTGGAGCGTGTGACGACCGCGGCCAACGGCGAGGAAGTCCTCCGCCGGTGGGGCGCCGACCGCTCGGACCTCATTCTCATGGACGTCCGGATGCCCGGCCTCGGCGGCGTCGAGACCGTACGGCGGCTGCTGTCCGCCGACCCCGGCGCCCGCATCATCATGCTCACGGTCGCCGAGGACCTGGACGGGGTGGCCCTCGCGGTCGCCGCCGGTGCCCGCGGATACCTGCACAAGGACGCCTCGCGCGCCGAGTTGCGGGCCACGGTCACCCAGGCGCTGGCCGACCCGACCTGGCGGCTCGCCCCGCGCCGGCTGCGCTCGGCCGAGATGGGCGCCGCCCCGACGCTGACCGCCCGCGAGATCCAGGTGCTGGAGGGCATGAGCCACGGCCGCTCCAATGCCGAGATCGGCCGCGAGCTCTTCCTCTCCGAGGACACCGTCAAGACGCACGCGCGACGCCTGTTCAAGAAGCTCGGCGCCTCGGACCGGGCCCACGCGGTGGCGCTCGGCTTCCGCTGGGGCCTGGTGCGCTGAGGCGGCGGCCTCGTGAGGGCTGAGGGGCCGAAGAGCTGCGGGGCGGCCGTGCGGCTGCCCCGCTCGTACCGGTTTCCGCGCCGAGGGCGCATGCTTGAGGTATGGACTCTCGGGGACACGGTCGGGCGGGGCGGCGGGTGCGTGACATGACTACGGCCGGTGCGGTCCCTCGAAGCGCTCCACACGGCGCGCCGCATAACGCTTCGGAGCACAACCACGGGTCCGAGCCCACGGAGCGGCTTGCGGGGATGCACTATGGACGGATGCGCGACGAGGCCACCGGCAATGAGACAGCCATAGGGGCACTCGTACGTCGAGCCGTGGACGGCGACGAGCAGGCGACGCACGACCTGCTCGCCCATGTGCACCCGCTGGCCGAGCGCTATTGCCGGACCCGACTGTCGCGGCTGCCGGGTGACGCGCGCCACTTCGTGGACGACCTCGCCCAGGAGGTGTGCCTCGCGGTGCTGTGCGCCCTGCCCCGCTACCGGGACCAGGGGCGGCCCTTCGAGGCCTTCGTCTTCGGCATCGCCGCACACAAGGTCGCCGACCTCCAGCGGGCCGCGATGCGCGGTCCCGGCTCGACGGCCGTGCCCTCCGACGAGATGCCCGAGCAGCCGGACGACTCGCTCGGGCCCGAGGAGCGGGCGCTGCTCAGCAGTGACGCGGAGTGGGCGAAGAAGCTGCTCGCCAACCTTCCGGTGCACCAGCGGGAGCTGGTGCTGCTCCGCGTCGCCGTGGGTCTCACCGCCGAGGAGACCGGTCAGGTGCTCGGCATGTCGCCGGGCGCCGTCCGGGTGGCCCAGCACCGTGCGCTGTCCCGGCTGCGGGCGCTGGCGGAGGAAGCCGCCGCGGGCGCCCCCGGGTTGAGCGCCTAGCGGACGCCGCCCCCGGCCCCGCTCCAGGGGCGGAACTGGTTACCCGCGGGAGCCATTAGCATTGAACATCTCGCCGGGCAAGACCATGGGGAAGGTGTCATGACGTTGAACGCCGACGGAGTAGCCGAGAAGTTCGGGCTGCTCGGACTCACCTACGACGACGTGCTGCTGCTCCCGGGTGCGTCGGACGTCGTGCCGAACCAGGTCGACACCCGCTCGAAGGTCTCCCGGAACGTCAGTGTGAACATCCCGCTGCTGTCGGCGGCGATGGACAAGGTCACCGAGGCGCGGATGGCCATCGCGATGGCCCGCCAGGGCGGTGTGGGCGTCCTCCACCGCAACCTGTCCATCGAGGACCAGGTCAACCAGGTCGACCTGGTCAAGCGGTCCGAGTCCGGCATGGTGTCCGACCCGATCACCGTCCACCCCGACGCCACCCTCGCCGAGGCCGACGCCCTGTGCGGCAAGTTCCGCATCAGCGGCGTCCCCGTCACCGACCCCTCCGGCAAGCTGCTGGGCATCGTGACCAACCGCGACATGGCCTTCGAGAGCGACCGCTCCCGGCAGGTCCGCGAGGTCATGACGCCGATGCCGCTGGTCACCGGCAAGGTCGGCATCTCCGGCGTCGACGCGATGGACCTGCTGCGCAAGCACAAGATCGAGAAGCTGCCGCTCGTCGACGACGAGGGCCGCCTCAAGGGCCTGATCACGGTCAAGGACTTCGTGAAGGCCGAGCAGTACCCCAACGCCGCCAAGGACGCCGAGGGCCGTCTGCTGGTCGGCGCCGCGGTGGGCGTCGGCGACGAGTCCTTCCTCCGCGCCCAGCGGCTGGTCGAGGCCGGTGCCGACTTCCTGGTCATCGACAGCGCCCACGGCCACAGCCGCGGCATCCTCGACATGGTCGCCAAGGTCAAGGCCAACATCAAGATCGACGTGGTGGCCGGCAACGTCGCCACCCGTGACGGCGCCCAGGCGCTGATCGACGCGGGCGCCGACGGCATCAAGGTCGGTGTCGGCCCCGGCTCCATCTGCACCACCCGCGTGGTCGCGGGCGTCGGCGCGCCCCAGGTGACGGCGATCTACGAGGCCTCCCTCGCGGCCGGCCCGGCCGGCGTCCCGCTGATCGGCGACGGCGGCCTGCAGTACTCCGGCGACATCGCCAAGGCCATCGCGGCCGGCGCGGACACCGTGATGCTGGGCAGCCTCCTCGCCGGCTGCGAGGAGTCGCCGGGCGAGCTGCTCTTCATCAACGGCAAGCAGTTCAAGTCGTACCGCGGCATGGGCTCGCTCGGCGCGATGCAGTCGCGCGGGCAGGCGCAGTCCTACTCCAAGGACCGCTACTTCCAGGACAACGTGCTGTCCGAGGACAAGCTCGTCCCCGAGGGCATCGAGGGCCAGGTGCCCTACCGCGGCCCGCTCTCCGCGGTGGCCCACCAGCTGATCGGCGGCCTGCGTTCCTCCATGGGGTACGTCGGGTCCGCGACGATCCCCGAGCTGAAGGAGAAGGGCCGCTTCGTGCGGATCACCGCGGCCGGCCTCAAGGAGAGCCACCCGCACGACATCCAGATGACCACCGAGGCGCCGAACTACCACACGCGCTGACGGTACGAGCGGACAATCCGGAGCCCGCGGCCCCGTACGGCCGCGGGCTTCCGGCTGCCCTGCCTGGGATACTGGACGGGCAGGCCACGAAGGAAAGGCATAGCGACAGTGACTGAGATCGAGATCGGGCGGGGCAAGCGCGGCCGCAGGGCATACGCATTCGACGACATCGCCGTCGTCCCGAGCCGCCGTACGCGGGACCCCAAGGAGGTCTCGATCGCGTGGCAGATCGACGCCTACCGCTTCGAGCTGCCTTTCCTCGCGGCGCCGATGGACTCCGTGGTCTCCCCGGAGACCGCCATCCGCATCGGCAACCTCGGCGGCCTGGGCGTGCTCAACCTCGAGGGTCTGTGGACCCGCTACGAGGACCCCGAGCCGCTGCTCGCCGAGATCGCCGAGCTGGACGACGCCTCCGTCACCCGGCGGCTGCAGGAGATCTACGCGGCGCCGATCAAGGAGGAGCTGATCGGCCAGCGCATCAAGGAGGTGCGCGACGCCGGTGTGGTCACGGCCGCCGCGCTCTCCCCGCAGCGCACCGCGCAGTTCTCCAAGGCCGTGGTCGACGCGGGCGTGGACATCTTCGTCATCCGCGGCACGACGGTCTCCGCCGAGCACGTGTCGGGCTCCCACGAGCCGCTCAACCTGAAGCAGTTCATCTACGAACTCGACGTCCCGGTCATCGTCGGCGGCTGCGCCACCTACACCGCCGCGCTGCACCTGATGCGCACCGGCGCCGCGGGCGTCCTCGTCGGCTTCGGCGGCGGCGCCGCCCACACCACCCGCAACGTCCTCGGCATCCAGGTGCCGATGGCCACCGCGGTCGCCGACGTGGCCGCGGCCCGCCGCGACTACATGGACGAGTCCGGCGGCCGTTACGTGCACGTCATCGCCGACGGCGGCTTCGGCTCCAGCGGCGACCTGCCGAAGGCGATCGCCTGCGGCGCCGACTCGGTGATGATGGGCTCCCCGCTGGCCCGCGCCACCGACGCGCCAGGCCGCGGCTTCCACTGGGGCATGGAGGCCACCCACGAGGAACTGCCGCGCGGCAAGCGCATGAACCTGGGCACCGCGGGAACGACCGAGCAGATCCTGCTCGGCCCCTCCCACGAGCCCGACGGATCCATGAACTTCTTCGGCGCGCTGCGCCGCGCGATGGCGACCACCGGCTACTCCGAACTGAAGGAGTTCCAGCGGGTCGAGGTCACGGTGTCGCCGACGCACCACCGCTGAGCGGGTGTGACCTGCCTGCAACCCGAGTAGAGGCGCCGGCGACCTGACAAACGATCGTGCCGGCGCCTCGGGAGGCCGGCCTCGCAGTCCTTGGGGGGACTTCTCCTGATACGAAGAAGATGGGTCAGATGTGCCCTGGTCGGCGGAGTGCTGGGAGTCCTGCTGCCGCTGATCGGGCAGGACTCGGCGCGGATGGGCACAGTCGCTGCGCAGCACATCGGGACGGATGTGCGAACCCGGGACCCCCAGGCGTCCTCGTCGGCTCGTGCGGTGTACGCGATGCTCGCCGGGCTGGAGAACGACGCCCGCGCCGGCCGGCCCACCCACACCGTCATCGGCCAGCACGATGAGCTGCAGAACGAACGCTACAACGCCGCTTACGGCGATTACCCGGGGCGCAAGCCGCCCGGCTACTACTACCGCAAGCCCGCCGACATCACCGGGCGGCTCCCAGGTTTCCTGGAGGTGGACCTGGGTCCGGGATACGGACAGTCGTCCTGGGGTGTCGGTGAGCCGCGCCCCTACTCGGCCGCGTGGCCGAGTTGCCGCCCGTACTGGGGATACACCAACGACGCCGTGGACTTGGCCGCCGGCGTGTGGGAGGGGATGGACTCCGCCTCCGCCCCCCGCCGGGACTGCTCCGGCGGCACCACGGTGACACTGCCGGGCAACGGCGGCGGCCCGGCCGGCATCGTCGGTATGTCGTTCCACGAGCCCTATCCGGGCAGCCCGGTGAAGGACTACGTCCACACGCGGTGCCGTAACTCACCCGCGGCCCACGACCCGGACTGGTTTGCCCGGGTGGTGACGCCCGGCACGGCCGAGCAGCACGATCTGCTGGTCGACCTGTCCTTCCTCGCCGACCACCTGGCCTACCTCGCTGCTCGTGATGTACCGGTGCTGCTGCGGCCGTACCACGAGATGAACGCGCGTGACTGCTCCAGCGGGTTCTGGTGGGCCGGCCAGCGCCCCGAGTTGTACCGGAAACTGTGGCGGACGACGTACGACTACCTTGTCGGCACCAGAGGCCTGCACAACCTGATCTTCGTCTGGGCGCCCAGTTCCTGGGCGGGGAAGCACGGTACCGATCCCCGGGCGTACTACCCGGGCGGTGAATACGTCGACGTGGTGGGAGTCGACGACTACAGCGACACGCCGGAGCGGCCGTTCCGGGGGGAGCCGTGGACGCAGATCTGGTACCGGGGATTGGCGCGCTACGACAAGCCGCGCATGATGGCGGAGTCCTTCCATGTCCCGCTGTCCGCCGCGCAGCCCGCCACGCTCACGGGGACGCCATGGGTGATCTGGAACGTATGGGGAAGCGGACTGACAGAGCACAACTCGCCATCGGATGTGCAGCGGACCTACTACGCGCCGGCGGTTCTCACCGGCGGCACTTCGACACAAGGCGGACGCTTCGACTGGGAATCACTGCACAAGCCCCCGCTTGATCACTGATCGAACGCACTGGCGCTCATGCGCGAGGAGCCGCGCGACGGCAACCGTAAAAGGTTGTACGGACGTGGTGTGAAGGTTCTCATACCCGGGGAAGTCGATCAGCGGAGCCCTGAAAGCCCAGGTCGGCGAGGTTGCCTCTGGAGCATCAGGTGCACCATAAGGTTAACTTTTGAACACAGGTTCTCCATCGGGTTCCCTTGTATGGCACAGGCATGCGAGGATCGTGTTCCTGTTCGGTCAGCGGCTTCGGCGCCTGGGGGGCATCTGAGCGCCACTGGCCAAAACGTCCGAAAGTCGTTGAGGGGTAGGGGCTCGGACGGGACGTTGTCGTGATACGCCCAGCCGTGTCATGACCGGGATTCTCGTTGCCTCAACGCATTGTCATCTTCAGGGGAGTTCAACAGTCGCCATGGCCGTCACACAGGTCGATGGGGTTGTGCCGCACTCGCGGCACAACGCCAAGTTGGCACAACGCACCGCCGCTTGGAAGCCGGGGATCCTGCCGTTCCTGATCCCCTTCATGCTGCTGCTGGCTTTCGGTCTGTGGTCGTACTCGCCCAGCCGGACCCCGCTCAGTTGGGCGCTGAGTATCGTCTGGTCGCTGCCCGTCGTGGGCGTGCTGGTGGGCATCCAGGGCGCGTGGCTCATCCGCCGCAGGATCAGGCGCAGCGTCAACATGGTGCCGCCCGCCCCTGTCGAGCAGGACTTCCTCATCGTGCTGGTGCCGACCATCGGACGGCACGACACCTATCCGGCGCTTGAGCGCTCCGTGCTCTCGTACGTCGAGCACCTGCCGGAATGGTTCCCGTACATGCGTGTGGACGTCCTCACCGAGGAGGGCTGCGAGGCCGCGGCGGACATCGACCGGCTGGCCACCCTCCACCCGCTGATCCGTGTCGTCACGGTGCCCAAGGCGTACGCCACGGCCAACGGCACCCGCTTCAAGGCACGCGCCAACCACTACGCGCACGAGCTGCGCATCGCCGAGGGCGAGGCGCTCGACGACGTGTGGGTGCTGCACATGGACGACGACACCGGGGTCGGCCCCGACACCGCGGCGGCGCTCGCGCAGTTCATCAACCGCCAGCGGCGCGCGACGCCCGACGAGGCCAAGCACATGGCCCAGGGAATTCTCACCTATCCGCGGGAAAGCGCGGTCAACATGTTCACCTGGCTCGCCGACGCCGTGCGCCCCGCGGACGACATCGCGCGATTCCGGGCGCTCACCGGAATGGGAACCCCGGTAGCCGGCGTGCACGGCGAACTCCTCGTTCTCCGGGCTTCGGTCGAGGCGACGATCGGCTGGGACTTCGGGCCGAAGGCGATTGTCGAGGACGCGCAACTCGCCCTCACGTTCTGCCGTCGCTATCCGGGACGCAGCGACTGGTTCAACGGCCGCTGCTACGGTGCTTCTCCGGCCACCGCCAAGGACTTCGTGAAGCAGCGCGACCGGTGGGCCTGGGGTCTGGTCGCCCTGTGCTTCAACCGGACGATTCCGCTCCGCTACCGGTGGTTTCTCGCCATCTGTGTGGCGACCTGGATCCTCGGCCCGCTCCAGCACATCGGTGCCGTGCTGCTCTTCGGCTGGCTCATCAATGACATGAACACCTCGCCCGTGACCCAGTCCGTGGTCATCCTCTGGGCCCTCAACTTCGCCTACGTCATCTGGACCTACTGGGAAGGTCTGCGGCTGAACGCGGTCGCCTCGGCCAGCGGCCGGCGCAAGTGGTGGGAGCCGATCGTCGTGGTCGCTCTCATCCCCGTCTTCTCCGTGCTGGAAGGACTCGGCGGCTTCAAGGGCTTCCTGAGGTTCGTCCGGCGCGAGGAGAACAAGTTCGTCGTCATCGCCAAGCCCGCCTGACCGCCCGGAAGACAACTGACATGCGCTCGCGCCTTCCCCTGCTCGCCGTCTTTCCGGTGAGCGTCCTCACTGTCGTGCTGGGCACCCCCTTCGTCCTCGGCGACCATCCGGTTCGCTGGGAGTCGGGCTCGGCGATACCCAAGATCGTCGTAGGCGACGCCGGGGACTCCGCCACTCCCAAGGGCGACATCGCCGGCACACCGTCGGCGTCCTCTCCCTCCGATTCCCCGTCTTCCCCCGCCGAAGCCCTCCAGGTCGCCAAGCCCTGGAAGAAGGGCATGGCGCAGTGGGGCGTACAGCTCTACTGGGAGGAGGAGAAGCGGAAACGATCCGACACGTTCATCGAGGCGCAGGCGGGCAAGCAGGCGAAGTACCTCATCGACCTGGGCGCGAACGCGGTGTCGGTCTCGTTCCCGTTCTTCATCGAGAACTCCACGTCCAACAAGCTCTCGGCCGGCGCCAAGACCCCGTCCCCGGACCGTCTCGAGCGCGTGCTGAAGGTCTTCAAGGACGCCGGGTTCCGCACCACGGTCCGCCCGATCCTGGACGAAGGCACCCTGGAGCAGTCGAACGGCTGGCGCGGAAACATCGAGCCCGACTCGCGCTCCGCCTGGTTCGCCTCGTACAAGCAGTTCCTCACCCCGTACCTCAAGGTCGCCGACGACACGAAGGCGGACACCTTCGTGATCGGTACCGAGCTGAACTCCCTCGAAGGCGACCCCGGCTGGGACAGCCTGGTCACCTACGCCGAGAAGGACTTCTCCGGTGAGGTCGCCTACGACGCCAACTGGGACGCCTACGTCACCCGCCGGATCAACATGCCGGTCAACCACCTCGGCGTCGACGCCTACTTCCCCGTCAAGGTGCCCGACACCGCTCCAGTACAGGACCTGGTCAAGGGCTGGAACCACTGGCTGGACAAGAAGGACACCGGTCCGCTGCCGAACATCCTCGTCTCCGAGACCGGCATCGGCGCCATGGACGGCGCCTATCACGCCCCCGGTGACTTCTACGTCAAGCGGGCCGTCAACCTTCAAGTACAGGCGAATTGGTACAGCGCCGTCTGCCAGGTCGTGCAGGAGCGCAAGATGCAAGGCGTCTACTGGTGGTCACTCGCGTTCGACGACGACCCGCACACCAAGCCCGACGACAAGGTCGCCTCCCGGCTCGACTTCGCCGGGCGCCCCCTCTCGGAGAAGGCCATCAAGTCCTGCTTCACCTCAGACTACGCGGGGCCCGGTACCGCCCCCACCAGCTGACCGAGCGGAGGCAGTCATGCAAGAAGCCATCATCCTGGTGGGCGGCAAGGGAACCCGCCTGCGCCCGCTGACGAACCACACCCCGAAGCCGCTGCTCAATGTGGCGGGCTCGTCCTTCATCCGGCACCAGATCGCCAAGCTGATGGACGCGGGGGTCGAGCACGTGGTGTTCGCCACCTCGTACCTCGCCGGCCTCTTCGAGGAGGAGTTCAAGGACTTCTCCCGGGAGTTGCGGATCTCCTACGCCGTCGAGGACGTCCCGCTCGGCACGGGCGGGGCCATCCGCAACGCCGCGCGCCTGCTGCGCGGCGGCCCCGCCGACGCGCCGGTCCTCATCCTCAACGGCGACATCCTGTCCGGCGTGGACCTGCGCGCCATCCTGGCGCGGCACGAGGACAAGGACGCGGACGTCACCCTGTACCTCACGCGGGTCGCCGACCCGCGCGCCTTCGGCCTCGTCCCCACCGACGAGGACGGCCGGGTGCTGTCCTTCCTCGAGAAGCCGAAGACGGCCGAGGAGTGCGTCACCGACCAGATCAACGCCGGCTGCTACGTCTTCAGCCGGTCCGTGCTGGACACCATCCCCGCCGGCCGCGAGGTCTCGGTCGAGCAGGAGACCTTCCCGCGGCTCGTCGCGCAGGGACGGCGCGTGTTCGGCCACACCACGGATGACTACTGGCGCGACCTCGGTACGCCGCTGGCCTTCGTCCACGGCTCGGCCGACCTGGTCGCCGGCAAGGCGACCTCCCCCCTCGTGGAGACGCCCGCCGACAACCTGATCCATCCCACGGCCTCCGTCGACCCGACCGCCCTCGTCACAGGCGGCTCGACGATCGGCCCGCATGCCCTCATCGGTCCGCACGTGGTCGTCGATCGCTCCATCATCGGTGCGAACGTCACCGTGGCCGAGGGCGCCCGCATCCGGGAGTCCGTGGTCGACCACGACTCCTCGATCGGCAGCGAATCGTTCCTTCACGAGGTCGTCGTGGGTTGCCACGCCCACATCGGCGCGCAGAACGAGCTGCCCGCCCAGCTGCGGCTGTCGTGCGGCATCCGCATTCCCGCCCAAGGGGTGCGCGTCAGCGGAACGGCTGTCGCCTGCCCGACGGTCCACTGAAGCAGCCGGTCGGCCCTCGCGGGCCCAACCGGGCATTTTCTGGAGAATCGTGACCACCCACGCCTCAACGGCCGTCAGTCCGCAGCTCCCGCACCAGCATCGGGCGGAGCCGCAGCCGGAGAAGACGGACCGCCTGCGCAAGTACCGCCCGGACCTCCAGGGTCTGCGCGCCGTCGCCATCATGATGGTGGTCGCGATGCACTGCGGCATCGTCGACATCCACGGCGGCGTCGACATCAGCTTCGTTCTGAGCGGCTTCCTCATCGGCAGTCAGCTCCTGGGTGAGATCAGCCGGACCGGCAAGGTCTCGTTGGGCAAGTTCTGGGCCCGGCGCTTCCGCCGGCTCGCGCCCGGCGCCTCGCTCACCCTCGTGGTCACCGCTGTCTTCGCCTGGTTCTTCGCCGGTCCGTTCTCCTTCCGCGACTACATGAAGGACGGCTTCGCGGCCTCCCTGAGCTTCATCAACTGGCGGCTCGCCGAGAACGGCACCGACTACTTCGCCAACGACGGAAGCCAGTCCCCCTACCAGCACTTCTGGTCGCTCGGCATCGAGGAGCAGTTCTACGTCGTCGCGCCGATCGCGCTCGTCGTCGTCGCCTGGCTCAGCCGGGTGCTCACCCGCAGCCGCTTCCTGATAGGACTCTTCCTCGCCGCGGCCATCGCCGGCTCGCTCTACCTGTCGGTCACCCAGACCAAGTCCGACCAGCCGCTCGCCTACTTCGGCACCCAGACCCGGGTCTGGGAGCTGGCCCTGGGCGTCTTCGTCGCTCTGAACGCCAGGCTCCTCTCCCGTATGAACCTGTGGTTCGCGGGCTTCCTCACCTGGGTCGGCATCCTCGGCGCCGTGGGCACCGCGCTGCTCATCAACGAGCACACCCCACTGCCCGGCTACGCGGTGGCCGGGCCGGTGGTGGGCGCCGCGCTGGTGATCGCCGGCGGTTGCGCCGCGCCCCGCTTCGGTGCGGAAAAGCTCCTCGACAACCCGGTCTTCGACTTCATCGGCAACGCCAGCTACAGCTGGTACCTGCTGCACTGGCCGCTGCTCATCCTGTTCCCGGAGTTCATCAGCCGGGAGTTCGGCTATTCCGACCGCTGGCGGGTGGCGGTGCTCTCCTTCATCCTCGCCGTCTGCATGCACTACCTCGTCGAGCGGCCCTTCAAGGCGAACGTCCGGATGGTCCAGATACCGTGGCGCGGCATCCTCATGGGGGTGTCCCTGACCGCCACCGCCGCCGTCGTCATGACTCTCGCCGTGCGTGTGGTGCCGCTCAACATCGCGGTGCAGACCACGGCCGGCGCCGTGGCGCAGGGCCACCAAGGCGCCGCGTCCGTCAAGCAGGCCGTGGAGGAACGCGACCACCCGGTGCTCAGCCAGGACACCCTGCTGAAGGCGCCCGACGACCGCGGCGACCACGGATGTATCGACCAGTTGCTCGTCACCGCGTTCGTCGTGCAGGACAGCTGCGTCATCGGCGACACCTCTGCCAAGAAGACGATGGTCCTGTTCGGCGACTCGCACGCCTACCAGTGGGGCAACGCGTTCAACGACCTCGGTCTGAAATTGCACGTCAAGGTCATCACCGTGATCAAGAGTGGCTGCGCCCCCGAGGTGTACCAGATCACCCGTGCGGACCTCGGACGCGAGTACACCGAGTGCACCGCGTGGCGGAAGACCGCCCTGGACAAGATCGACGCGCTCCGCCCGGACCTCATTGTCGTCACCAACCGAGTCCAGTGGACCACCACCCGGGCCGGAGCCGACAAGACGTTCGAGCGGCTCCAGGCCAACGGCGCCAAGCTCGTCTACATGACCGACACCCCGCACCCGAACTTCGCCGTCCCGGACTGCCTGGCCCGGAACTCCGACGGGGCGGCCGCCTGCTCCCCCAAGTCCACAGTCGTGCTCGACTTCCCGGAGTTCCGCAAGGCCGAGCGTGAGGAGGCCGAGAAGTATGGGTTCGACGTCATCGACACGATTCCGGCGTTCTGCGCCGAGGGCTACTGCCCGGCGGTCATCGGCGGTGAGGTCGTCTACTGGGACAACAGCCACATGGCGGGCGCATACTCGACCTCCCTGGAGCCGTACCTGCGGCCCTACTTCAAGCAGTTCCTGAAGAGCTGACCCACCACCCATACCGATCGAGGGCCCCACGGCAGTCGCCGCGGGGCCCTCGTCGTCGGTGGCCGGGACGTCCTCAGTGCACCGCGCCGTCCCGGATACCGGCGTCCATGCGGCGAGAAGGGCGTCGAAGCCGCTCGGCGCCCGCCTAGGCGCGCGCATCCGTGTACGTGCGCTACTCCATGGAGGACGGGTCTCGCCTCCGCGCCGAGCGCCATGAAGCGACGCCCGGGAGGCTCACAGCCGCGCGGCCGCCCCGGCCGGGGTGGCCCCGCGGGTGTCCAGCATCAACTGGGCCTTCACCGCCAGGCCCTGCATGTCGTAGGTGCGGTGGTGCTGGAGCAGGATCGTCAGGTCGGCGTGCGCCGCCGCCTCCCACAGGGCGTCGGCGCGGGGTACCGGGCGGTCCAGCACGCGCCACTGCGGGGCGTACGGGTCGTGGTAGCTCAGCTGCGCGCCCAGCTCGGCGAGGCGGGCGCCGATCTCACGGGCCGGCGAGCGCTCCTGGTCCGGCAGGTCCGGCTTGTACGTCACGCCCAGCAGCAGCACCCGCGCCCCGCGCAACGACTTGCCGTGCTCGTTCAGCAGGGCCGCGGCGCGCTGCACCACGTAGCGCGGCATACGCGTGTTGACCTCCTGCGCGTACTCGACCAGACGCAGCGGGTGGCCGCGCACCCGGCCTTGGTACGGCGGGTGACCGGGGTTCAGCGGCATGGTGTGGCCGCCGACCCCGGGGCCGGGGCGGAAGGCCTGGAAACCGTGGGGACGCGTCTCCGCGCAGCGGATGACGTCCCAGACATCCACGCCGATGTCGTGGCAGAACACGGCCATCTCGTTGGCCAGGGCGATGTTGACGTGCCGGTAGTTGGTCTCCAGCAACTGCACGGTCTCCGCCTCGCGCACGCCCCGGGCCCGGACGATCCGTTCGGTGAACCGGCCGTAGAAGACGGCCGCGGCCTCCGTGCAGGCGGGGGTGAGCCCGCCGATCACCTTCGGCGTGCCCGGGTGCCGCGCGGGGGCGTACGCCAGGTGGAAGCCGTGGCCGGCCCGCAGGCCGGA
This sequence comes from Actinacidiphila sp. bgisy160, assembly GCF_965342435.1. Lineage (GTDB taxonomy): Bacteria > Actinomycetota > Actinomycetes > Streptomycetales > Streptomycetaceae > Actinacidiphila. The sequence goes on from NZ_CBDRCM010000048.1 coordinate 31,160, forward strand.
CCCCTCCTCCAGCAGCGGGCGCAAAAAGTCCTCCGTCGTCCCCGGGTACACCGGCGACTCCAGGACCACCGTGCTGTGCGGCCGAAGCTGCCGGGCCAGCGCGTGGGCGGCCTCCGCCAGCGCCGTCAGGTCCGGCTCCCCGCCTTCCCCGAGCGGGGTCGGCGCGCACAGCACGGCTGCCCGCGCCCGGCCCAGGGCGGCCGTGTCCGCGGTCGCGCGGAAGCCGCCCGCGAGCATCCGCCGTACGTCGGCGGCGGCCAGCACGCCGCAGGGCACCCGGCTGCCGGCGTTGATCGCCTCCACCACGTGCTCGTCCCGGTCGTACCCGATCACCCCCAGGCCGGCGGCGCTGGCCGCCTGCGCGAGGGGCAGCCCGGTGTGGCCGAGGCCGATGACAGCGAGGTCTGCGGGCATGGGGGTCCTCTCCTGCGACGGGGTGCGTCCTGGTACCCAAATGGCGCGAAATCAGGCTAACCAGACAGGTAGCTGATATGACTGCACGCCACGCGGTCCGGTGTCCCCCGGTGCCTCGTCCTTGCCGTCCGGGGTGCGGCCGGTCGTCGTGTGCGGGTGCGTTGCGCCTGCGGCGGGCGGGGAAACCCCCACAGCAACCGCGACGCACCCGCGCGGACGCCCCCCGCGCCGGCGGAGCCCGGAGTAGCCGGGGGGCACGACACGGGTAACGATCGTGGGGACGGGGAATGCGCTGAGGCGCGACCCCGCGTCACGACGGGAGGCCAGGATGCTGACGGCGACACTGGGACCGGCGGAGCGTGGCTCCGCGCTTGCCCGGATGGCGGAACAGGAACTCGACGTACTCGTCGTGGGCGCGGGCGTCGTGGGCGCCGGAACGGCGCTGGACGCCGCGACGCGCGGGCTGACGACCGGCATCGTGGAGGCCCGCGACTGGGGGTCCGGGACGTCGAGCCGGTCGAGCAAGCTGATCCACGGCGGGCTGCGCTACCTGGAGATGCTGGACTTCGCCCTCGTCCGGGAGGCCCTCAAGGAGCGCGGTCTGCTGCTCCAGCGCCTGGCGCCGCACCTGGTGAAGCCGGTGCCGTTCCTGTACCCGCTGCAGCACCGCGTCTGGGAGCGCTTCTACGCGGGAGCCGGCGTGACGCTGTACGACACGATGGCGCTGTCCTCCGGGCACGGGCGGGGCCTGCCGCACCATCGTCACCTCAGCCGCAAGAGCGCGCTGCGCGTGGCGCCGTGCCTGCGGAAGGACGCCCTGGTCGGGGCGCTGCAGTACTACGACGCGCAGATGGACGACGCCCGGTACACGATGACGCTGGTCAGGACGGCCGCCGCCTATGGCGCGCTGGCCGCGAACCGGGCCCGGGTGATCGGCTTCCTGCGCGAGGGCGAGCGCGTGGTGGGCGCCCGGGTCGAGGACGTGGAGGCCGGGGGCGTCTACGAGGTGCGCACCCGGCAGATCGTGAACGCCACCGGGGTGTGGACGGACGACACGCAGGCGCTGATCGGGGAGCGTGGGCAGTTCCACGTGCGGGCGTCCAAGGGGATACACCTGGTCGTGCCGAAGGACCGGATCCACTCCGCGACGGGGCTGATCCTGCGGACGGAGAAGAGCGTGCTCTTCGTGATCCCGTGGGGCCGCCACTGGATCGTCGGGACGACGGACACCGACTGGAGCCTGGACAAGTCGCACCCGGCCGCGTCCAGCGCCGACATCGACTACCTGCTGGAACACGTCAACTCCGTGCTCGCCGTGCCGCTGACGCGGGACGACGTGGAGGGCGTGTACGCGGGCCTTCGACCGCTGCTGGCGGGGGAGTCGGAGGCCACCAGCCAGCTGTCGCGCGAGCACACCGTGGCGCATCCGGTGCCCGGCCTGGTGGTGGTCGCGGGCGGCAAGTACACCACGTACCGGGTGATGGCCAAGGACGCGGTGGACGCTGCCGTGCACGGCCTGGCGCACCGCGTCGCCGGGTGCGTCACCGAGGAGATCCCGCTGGCCGGCGCGGAGGGCTACCACGCCCTGTGGAACGCCCGGGCCAGGATCGCGGCGCGCACCGGTCTGCACGTGGCGCGGATAGAGCACCTGCTCAACCGCTACGGATCGCTCTCCGAGGAACTTCTGCAGCTGATCGAGGACGACCCCTCGCTGGGCCGCCCGCTCGGCGGGGCCGACGACTACCTGCGCGCCGAGGTCGTCTACGCCGCCTCGCACGAGGGCGCGCGGCACCTGGACGACGTGCTCACCCGGCGCACCCGCATCTCCATCGAGACCTTCGACCGCGGCACGCTCAGCGCCCGTGAGGCCGCCGAGCTGATGGCACCCGTGCTGGGCTGGGACAAGGACCAGGTGGAGAAGGAGGTCGAGCACTACGAGAAGCGGGTCGAGGCCGAGCGCGAGTCGCAGCGCCAGCCCGACGACCAGACCGCGGACGCCGCCCGGCTGGGCGCCCCGGACATCGTGCCGCTGTAGCCCCCGTCGGTACGCCGGGTGAGGCGTGGGCCACGGCCTTGACGGGGTCGGCGGCCCGGCCGGATATCGTTCCTTCTGGTACGTGGCAGGAAGGGGCGCGCGATGTCCGACCTCGGACGCCTGGTGGCCGGGAGGTACCGGCTCGTCGAGCGGATAGGCCGCGGCGGCATGGGCACGGTCTGGCGGGCCGACGACGAGCTGCTGGGTCGTGCGGTGGCGGTCAAGCGGCTGCACCCGCCGCAGCCGCATCTGCAGGACGACGAGCTGGAGACGCTGTTCGAGCGGACCCGGCGGGAGGCGCGTAGTGCCGCGCGGATCAGTCATCCCAATGTGGTGGTGGTCCATGACGTGGTCGACGACGAGGGCCTGCCGGTGATCGTGATGGAGTACGTGCCGTCCACGACGCTGGGTGACCTGCTGAAGGAGCGGGGTCCGGTGGGGCCGGGGGAGGCGGCGCGGATCGGCCGGGCCATGATCGCGGCGTTGCGTGCGGCGCATGCGGCGGGAGTGCTGCACCGGGATGTGAAGCCGGGCAATGTGCTGTTGTCGGAGTCGGGCCGGGTGGTGCTGACGGATTTCGGTATCGCGCAGGCGTCGGGCACGTCGACGCTGACGCGGACCGGTGAGCTGATCGGTTCGATCGACTTCCTGGCTCCGGAGCGGCTGACCGGTGGTGCGCCGGGGCCTCAGGCGGATCTGTGGGCGTTGGGGGCGACGTTGTTCCAGGCGGTGGAGGGGCGTTCGCCGTTCCGCCGGGACACGGCGATCGAGACGGCGTACGCGATCGCGACGGATGAGGTGCCGGTGGCGGCCAGTGCCGGGCCGTTGGGACCGGTGATCGCCGGATTGCTGGTACGGGAGCCGGAGCGGCGGCTGTCGGCGGCGGAGACCGAGCGGATGCTGCGGGCGAGCGCCGCCGAGACCGAGACCGCGAGCGTCCCCCGCGACAGCCTCGCCCTGTCGCGCACCGCTCCGACCGCCGTCGTCCGGCCCCCGGCACCGGCCCCGCGGCCCGCGCCGCCGCACGTGCCCACGGTCCCGTCGGGGGGCGCGGTCGCGCCGGCGGCCCCGGAGCGCCGGCGCCGCACCGGCGTACGGGCGCTGACGGCCGTCGTACTGGCCGCGGCCCTCGCCGGCGGCGGGTTCTACGCCGCCCGGTACTTCGGCGGCCCCGCCGGCGCCCGGGACGACGGGGCTCGGCCGGGCCACTCGGCGCCGTCCTCGCCGTCCTCGCCGTCCTCGCTCTCCCCCTCCCCCTCGCCGTCCTCCTCCGCGCCGGGCCCGTCGCCCGTGCCGGCCGGCTACCACCTGGCCGAGGAGCCGGACCGCGGATTCTCCGTGCCGGTGCCCGACGGGTGGACCCGCAAGGTGAGTGACGACGGCCGGCAGGTCATCTACGTCGACCCGACCGGCCTGGCCGGCATGCGGATCGGCACGCTGGACTACGCGGCGAACGACCCGCTGGCGCACTTCGAGGAGGAGGAGCAGCAGACCATCCCCAAGCTGGACGGCTACGAGCGGCTGCGCATGCAGAGCACCCGGTGGCGTGGTCAACCGGCGGCCATCTGGGAGTTCACCTTCAAGGGCAAGGCCCGGGGCTTCCAGGCCATCGACCTCGGCTTCGGGCAGCCCGGTGAACGGGAGTTCGCCGTCTACCTCTCCGCGCCGACTGCCCAATGGGGTGATTTCCGGCCGGTCTTCGACAACGCGATGGCCGGACTCGTCGTCCACGACTAGCACACGGCGGGGCCGGGGTGGGACCACGGCCCCGAGTCAGGGATGATGGAGTCCTCCATCCCGCGGTCGCCGCAAGCAGGCGATGAGGGAGCTTCATCTTCAGCGACTGCAGAGGGAATTCATGGGTCAGGCGCACGACACCGACCAGCGTCTCATCGCCGAGCGGTACCGACTCGGCGCAGTCCTCGGCAAGGGCGGTATGGGCACCGTCTGGCGGGCCGTCGACGAGACGCTCGGTCGCACGGTCGCCGTCAAGGAGCTGCGCTTCCCCCACAACATCGACGAGGACGAGAAGCGCCGCCTGGTCACCCGCACCCTGCGCGAGGCCAAGGCGACCGCCCGGATCCGCAACACCGGGGCGGTGACCGTCTTCGACGTCGTCGAGGAGGACGACCGGCCCTGGATCGTCATGGAGCTGGTCGAGGGCCGCTCGCTGTCGGACGCGATCCGCGAGGACGGGCCGCTCTCCCCGAAGCGGGCCGCCGAGGTCGGGCTGACCGTCCTGGACGTCCTGCGGGCCGCCCACAAGGAGGGCATCCTCCACCGTGACGTGAAGCCGTCCAACGTCCTGATCGCCGACGACGGCCGCGTCGTGCTCAGCGACTTCGGCATCGCCCAGATCGACGGCGACCCGTCGGTCACCTCCACCGGCATGCTCGTCGGCGCTCCCTCGTACATCTCACCGGAGCGGGCGCGCGGCCAGAAGCCGGGCCCGCCGGCCGACCTGTGGTCGCTGGGCGCGCTGCTGTACGCCTCGGTCGAGGGCCGGCCGCCGTACGACAAGGGATCGGCCATCGCCACGCTCACCGCGGTCATGACCGAGCCGCTGCGGACCCCGCGCAACGCGGGCCCGCTGGCCGACGCGATCCACGGGCTGCTCAACAAGGACCCAGAGCTGCGGTTGGACGACGCGGGCGTGCGCCCCCTGCTCACGGGCGTCGCCCACGCGCCGGACGTCCCGGTCGCCGAGGCCACGCGCACCATGCCGCTGCCGCCCTCCGACCCGCAGCCGACGCCCACTGACGCGCCCCCGGCCGCCCGGGCCGCCGCCGCCGACCAGGCGGCGCTGCGGGCCGCGAAGGCCAAGCCGGAGCCCGCGGCCGCCCCGGCGACCGTGTCCGCGCCGGTCGCGCCCGCCCCGGTGCCGGCGGCCGCCCCGGCCCCCGCCCCCCGGTTGCCGCTCCTGGCGTCGCTGGACGAGCGCCGCCGCCGGGGAGTGCTCTTCGCGGCGATCCTGGTGGCGCTCGCGCTGCTCGGGACCGGCATCGGCGTCTGGGCCGCCCGGGGCGACGACGACGCGGGCTCCCGCAATCCCGCCAAGCCGCCGGCCTCCGCCAACCCCAAGTCCGGCGACGACGGCGTCCAGGACGGCAAGGGCGGAGACGGCCAGGGCAAGGGCGGTGACGGCTCCGGCAAGGGGAAGGACGACAACTCCCGCAAGGGTTCGGGCAGTTCCTCCTCCGGTTCCTCGGACGGCTCCGGCAACGGGAAGGACGGCACCGGCGCCGTTCCGGTCGGCTGGAAGACCTACACCTCCTCGGCCGGTGACTTCTCGATAGCGCTGCCCGACGGCTGGGCCGAGAACAGCCGCGACAACGGATACGGCAGCGGCCGGATATTCAACGCCGGCAAGCGGCCGCGTGTGCAGATCGACTGGACCGGCAAGCCCGGCAGGGACGCGGCGGCCGCCTGGCGCGACCAGGAGCCGCGGTCGAGGAGCGGATACCCCGGCTACCAGCAACTGTTCATCAAGACGGTCGACTACCGCGGCTACCGCACGGCCGCCGACTGGCAGTTCACCTTCACCTCCGGCGGCACGAAGATGCGCGCGGTGAACCGGGGCTTCGTGGTGGACGACCGCCACGGCTACGCGATCTTGTTCACGGCGCCCGCCGCGGACTGGGACAGTCCGAAGACCCAGGCCATGCTGGCGAGCTTCTTCAACACCTTCAAACCGGCCAAGTGACGCCGCCCGAGCACGTATCGTGAATCATTGCGGACTGTCCGCATCCAGAACGGATCGGATCTGACGCTTTGGGGAGGCGTCGTGGACGACTACGCGGGACGCGTACTGGCCGACCGCTACCGCCTGCCGCGGCCGCCCGCCGACGAGTTCGAACTGGTGGAGACCCGGGCCTGGGACACGTTCAGCGACCAGGAGGTGCTGATACGCCAGGTCCTGCTGCCCGAGGTCGTCAGCGCCGAGCCCGGGCCGCACCACGGTGATGGTGGGGACGGCGGGGACACCGCCCGCCGGGCCCTGGAGGCGGCGCGGGCGGCGGCCGCGATACCCGACCACCCCCGGCTGGTGCAGGTCTTCGACATCTTCGTCGAGGACGGCAGCGTGTGGATAGTGAGCGAGCTGATCGCCGCCCGCCCGCTCGCCGCGATCCTCGCCGACAAGCGGCTCAGCCCGTATCGTGCCGCCGAGGTCGCCTCGGACGTGCTGACCGCGCTGCGCGTGCTTCACGCGCACGGCTGGGTCCACCGCAATGTCACCGGCCGGACCGTGCTGGTCTGCGACGACGGCCGGGCGATGCTCTCGGGCCTGGCCGTGGGCGCCGCCCAGGAGGCCCTGTGCGGGTACAACCCGGTGCCGGTGCCCGCCATGGCCGGCGGCGGCCGGACGCCCGGCGGCGGCTGGGACGGGCCGCACTCCGCGCTGGAGCTGGAACGCGCCCGGCAGGCCCGGCTCACCGTGGTCGGACCGGTCACCGAGCGGTGGGCCCCGGAACAGGCCACCGAGGTCCACGAGAACTGGCAGCTCGCCCCGCCCGTCGGCCCGGCCGCCGACCTGTGGGCGCTGGGGTCGCTGCTCTTCCGCAGCGTCCAGGGGCATCCGCCGTTCCCGGAGGAGAGCACCGCGGAACTGGTCCAGCTGGTCGTCGCCGAGCCGCCCGCGTACGCCGAGGAGTGCGGCCCGCTGCGGCCCGTCGTGGAGTCCCTGCTCCGCCAGGACCCCGAGGAGCGGCCCGGCGTGGAGGAGCTGCGCGGCTGGCTGCGCTCGCTCGTCCGGTCCGCGCCGGAGCCGGACCTGGGGCTGAGCACGGTGCCGGTGCCTGTCGACGATCCGCACAAGCTGCCCGTCGTACGGCGCCGGGGCGAACTGGTGCGCCGCCGCAAGGCCGCCGCCGACCCCGTGCCCCTCCATCCCGCGCACGGACGCCACAAGCGCACCAAGGAGCCCGGGCAGCGGTCGGCGCGCGGGCCGCGCAGCCTCGGGATCACCCTGGTCGGGCTGGTGCTGCTGCTGATGGCCGCCGCCGTGCTGTACGCCGTGCTCTTCATGCCGCGCGGCGGGGCCACGGACGACGAGGGCGCGGCCGGCGCCACGCGGACCCTGCCCGCGCAGGTGCCCGGCGGCGACGAGCGGCCACAGACGACCAAGCCGCCGGGCACCAAGGCCCCGCGGAGCACGGCCCCCGCCACGAGCGCCCCACCGGCCACGCGGTCCGCCCCCGCGGACGACGCCGCCACCACGGGCCTCGGCGGCGACTTCCGGCTGCGCACCGACCCGGAGGGCTTCAGCCTCGCCGTCCCCAACGGCTGGCAGCGCGCGGGCAGGAACGGCGACGGGCAGGTCCGCTACACCGGCGGCGACTACCAGATGCTCGTCGTGCCCGGCCGCGACACGGTCGCCGACAAGGGCAGCGACCCGATCGTCTACCAGAACGACGAGCCGGAGCTGGCGGGTTTCCGCGCCTCCGGCTGGTCCTCGGCGTCCGGGCTGCGCCGGCTCGACATGGGCGGGATCGCGGCCGCGGAAGGGGAGTTCAGCTGGAGCGACGGCTCCGGGCGGCAGCTGTTCGGGCGCAATCTGGTGATGATCCGCGACGGCAGGTACCACGTCGTCCTGGTCATCGGGCCGGACGGCCGGCGCGCCGACGTCAAGCGGTACTTCGAGAAAGCCGCGGAGACCTACCGCACCACCTGAGCGCGGGCGCCCGGACCGGAACTGTGCGGGTCCGGCGCGCGTCGCAGGGGCCGTGGGCGGCAGGGGACGGGTCCGGGAGGCCCAGGACGTCGTGCCGGGATGAGGACGGCCGCCGGTACGACCTGTGGGGTCTCCTCGCCGCTCCAGCCGGCCGAGCGGGGACGCGACTACTCCGGCACCGCACGCGTCACCTACCCCCCCGGGTGACGCCCCGGCGGGGAGGGGCCGGGGACGGCTCGCGGCGTTCGTGCCAGCTTTTGCTGGCGTAATTGTGAAAACCGGCTACTGACGGGTATGCACGCGGTGCCACCCCGTCGTACGCTCCCGCCATGACGGACTCTCCTACTGCCGGTAACGGCAATCCGGTCGCCCCCTCCGGCACCAGGACCGCCGCGGACGTGGTGACCCCGGACCTCGTGGCGCGGCTGACGCGGGGCGTCGTCGGCAGCGGCCGGACCGTGAACCACACGCCACTGACCGGCGAGAAGCTGGCGGAGCTCCCCGAGGCGACGCCGCAGGACGTGGCGGCGGCCTACGAGAGGGCGCGGGAGGCGCAGAAGGCCTGGGCGGCGACGCCGGTGCGCCGGCGCGCCGCGGTGCTGCTCCGCTTCCACGACCTCGTGCTGGCCCGCCAGTCCGAGGTGCTGGACCTGATCCAGCTGGAGACCGGCAAGACGCGGCTGCACGCGCACGAGGAGGTGCAGGCGGTCGCCGTCGCCGCCCGGCACTACGGCGTCAAGGCCCCCTCGTACCTGAGGCCCAAGCGGCACACCGGCGCCATCCCGACCCTCACCAAGGTGCGGGAGCTGCGGCACCCGCGCGGTGTCGTCGGCCAGATCGCGCCGTGGAACTACCCCCTCGAACTCTCCATCGGCGACGCGCTGCCCGCCTTCGCCGCCGGCAACGCCGTCGTGATGAAGCCCGACACCGAGACCGCCCTGACCGCCCTGTGGGCGCGCGAGCAACTGATCGAGGCCGGGCTGCCCGCCGACGTCTGGCAGGTCGTCGTCGGGGAGGGCCCGGTCGTCGGCCCGGCGGTCGTGGAGCACGCCGACTACGTGTCCTTCACCGGTTCCACCCGTACCGGCCGGGACGTGGCGACGCGCGCCGCGGCCCGTCTGATCGGCGCCTCCCTCGAACTGGGCGGCAAGAACGCCCTGCTGGTGCTGGAGGACGCCGACCTCGACAAGGCCGCCGAGGGCGCGGTCCGCGCCTGCTTCTCCTCGGCGGGCCAGCTGTGCATCTCCATCGAGCGGCTCTTCGTCCACGCCTCCGTCGCCGACGCCTTCCTGGAGCGCTTCACCGCGCGCACCAGGGCCCTCAAGCTCGGTACCGCCCTCGCCTACGGCGCAGGGATGGGCTCGCTGGCCGGCGAGCGCCAGCTGGAGACCGTCACCCGGCACGTGGAGGAGGCCGTCGCCAAGGGCGCCACCGTCCTCACCGGCGGCAGGGCGCGGCCCGACGTCGGCCCGTACTTCTTCGAGCCGACCGTCCTGGACGGCGTCGAGCCGCCGATGGCCGTGTGCGCGGAGGAGACCTTCGGCCCGGTGGTGTCCGTGTACCGCTTCACCGACGAGGACGAGGCGGTCGAGCGCGCCAACGCGACCCCGTACGGCCTCAATTCCAGCGTCTGGACCAAGGACACCCGCCGCGGCGCCCGCATCGCCGCGCGCCTGCGCAGCGGCACCGTCAACGTCAACGAGGGCTACGCGCCGGCCTACGGCAGCGTGCAGTCCCCGATGGGCGGCATGAAGGACTCCGGGCTCGGCCGCAGGCACGGCTCCGAGGGCATCCTCAAGTACACCGAGGCGCAGACCGTGGCGACGCAGCGCCTGCTGCCGATGGCCCCGTCGCTGGGCATGGACGACGCGGCGTACGCGGCCTTCATGAGCCGCAGCCTCCGCGTGATGAAGACGCTGAGGCTCCGCTGATGGAGGGGGAGCGCATGTCCTACGACTACGACGTGATCGTGATCGGCTCCGGCTTCGGCGGGTCGGTGTCGGCACTGCGCCTGACCGAGAAGGGCTACACGGTCGGCGTCCTGGAGGCGGGCCGCCGCTGGACCCGGGAGTCGCTGCCGAAGAACTCCTGGCACATCAAGGACTACCTGTGGGCCCCGGCGCTCGGCCTGTACGGGATCCAGCGCATCCACCTGCTCGACAACGTCATGATCCTGGCGGGCGCGGGTGTCGGCGGCGGTTCGCTCAACTACGCCAACACCCTCTACGTGCCGCCGAAGGCCTTCTTCGAGGACCGCCAGTGGGGCCACATCACCGACTGGCAGGAGGAGCTGGCCCCCTACTACGACCAGGCCAAGCGCATGCTCGGCGTGCGGCTCAACCCGACCATGACCCCCTCGGACGTCCACCTCAAGGCGACCGCCGAGAAGATGGGCGTCGGCGACTCCTTCCACATGGCCCCGGTCGGCGTGTTCTTCGGCGACGGACGGGACGCCGCGGGCGACGCCAAGGCCGCGCCCGGCGTCGAGGTCCCCGACCCGTACTTCGGCGGCGCCGGCCCGTCCCGGCGGGCCTGCACGGAGTGCGGGGAGTGCATGACCGGCTGCCGCCACGGCGCCAAGAACACCCTCAACGAGAACTACCTCTACCTCGCCGAGAAGGCGGGCGCCGAGATCCACCCGATGACCACCGTCACTGCCCTGTCGGAGAACCCCGAGGGCGGCTACGACGTCACCGTCGTCCCCACCGACCGCCGCCGCAAAGCCAAGCCGCGCGTGCTGCGCGCCGGGCACGTGGTCGTCGCCGCCGGGACCTACGGCACCCAGACGCTGCTGCACCGCATGCGCGACGCGGGCCGGCTGCCCGGCCTGTCCGCGCGGCTCGGCGAGCTGACCCGCACCAACTCCGAGGCGCTGGTGGGCGCGCAGACCGACAGCCGGCGCTACCGCAAGCGCACGGGCGAGCAGCGGGTGGACTTCACGCGCGGCGTGGCCATCACGTCCTCGATCCACCCCGACGAGAACACCCACATCGAGCCGGTCCGCTACGGGAAGGGCTCCAACTCGATGGGCGGCCTGTCCATCCTGCAGGTCCCGCACGGCACCCGGCTTCCGCGCGGGCTGGCCTACCTGGCGCACTGCGCGCGCCACCCGGTCCTGCTGATGCGGTCGCTGTCCAACCGCCGCTGGTCCGAGCGCACCATCATCGGCCTGGTCATGCAGTCCCTGGACAACTCGCTGACCACCTTCCGCAAGCCCAAGGGCCTGGGGAAGGGCCTGCTCACGGCCCGGCAGGGGCACGGCGCGCCGAACCCCGCCTTCATCCCCGAGGGCGCGGAGGCCGCGCGCCTGCTCGCCGAGGAGATCAACGGCTTCGCGGGCAGCAATGTCGGCGAGTTGATGGGCACCCCGCTCACCGCGCACTTCCTGGGCGGCTGCGTGATCGGCGAGGACGCCGAGCACGGCGTGATCGACCCGTACCACCGGCTGTTCGGGCACCCGGGCATCCATGTGGTGGACGGTGCCGCGGTCTCCGCCAATCTGGGCGTCAACCCCTCGCTCACCATCACCGCGCAGGCCGAACGCGCCATGTCCCTGTGGCCCAACAAGGGCGACGCCGACCCGCGTCCGGCGCAGGGCGACGCCTACCGGCGCGTCGCCGCCGTCGAGCCCAAGCACCCGGTCGTCCCCGCGGACGCCTTCGGCGCCCTGCGGCTGCCGGTGCTCCCCGTCCCGCCGGTCCCGCCCAAGGCCTGACCCCGCCGGACACCCGGACGCCGAGGGGGCCGCGCCCGTCCGGGACCCGGCCCCCTCGGCCGTTCTCCGCCGGGGTACCGGACCGCGCGGGGAGCACCACGTGTGGTCCGACTCACTCGATCGAGGGTCGGATACCTGCTCAAGTGCCGCGAAATGAGTAGTGTGTTCCTCGCAGAGCGGCCGGTCCCCGGCGTCCCCGGAACCGACCGCCACTTTGAGTCGCGACCGGGCTGCTGTCCCCTGCCGTCCGGTCACTGATCACCGGAGCGAGGTCCCACGACGCGGCCGCATTGCTTCCACTCGCGCGGGCGCGCCTCATCGCTCCGGTGGCACCCCGCCCAGCTGCGTCTGAGCGGTGTCCACGCGTGGTGTTCGACGTCCTTGCTTCCCTGGCCCAGGGTGACCGCGCCTGGCTGGCACGGACACCGGATTCAACGAAGGCATCCGTAGGCGGTCACGTGCCGTACGGGTGATGCCCCCCGAACGGGTCACAGGGCCGGTGCCACGCGGGTTTCAGACCCGGCCGCGGCACAGCTCCAGCAGGGTCATGGCGAGGGCGGTGCCGGGCTTGCCCAGCTGGTCGCTGTAGCGGCGGAGGATGTCCATCTCGCGGGAGAGGTGCACCCGGCGGCCGCCGGACTCGATGCGGGCGCGCTGGATGCCGGCCGAGACCGTCATCCGTTCCCTCACCAGCGCGATGATCCGCGCGTCGAGGTCGTCGATCCGCTCGCGGGCGTCCGCGATGACGGCGGTCGGGTCGGTGGTGCGCGGTGCTGCCGGGGTGCCGCTCATGGGGTTCCTCCTCGGGGGCCGGGCCCCCCGGGCCGCCCGGGACGGGAAACGCCAGGCGCCCCGGGCCTTGTGGCCCGGGGCGCCTGGTGACGTCTGGATGCGTTTCCTCGCTCAGACAGCACGACCGTGGCAGCCGGACCAGCCGGTGCCATAGGTAAACGCGAAGTGCGTGCTGTGCAGCATGTCGCACAGTGTGGGCCCTTGGGCCGGGGAAGTAAAGCCGTGGGCCCCGGTAGACTCGGTGGGGACCCCACGTTCGACACCGCCGGAAGGCCCACCGTGGCATCAGCGACCCCAGCCGCCCCCGACACCGTCCTCGTCGTTGACTTCGGGGCGCAGTACGCCCAGCTCATCGCCCGCCGCGTCCGCGAGGCCCGGGTCTACAGCGAGATCGTGCCGAGCACGATGCCGGTCGAGGAGATGCTGGCCAAGCGGCCCGCGGCGATCATCCTGTCGGGCGGCCCCTCGTCCGTGTACGCCGAGCACGCCCCGCGGCTGGACCGGGCCCTGTTCGAGGCGGGCGTCCCCGTCTTCGGCATGTGCTACGGCTTCCAGCTGATGGCGATCACCCTCGGCGGCACCGTCGACAACACCGGGGCCCGTGAGTACGGCCGTACCCCGCTGCACGTCGGCAAGACCGGTTCCACGCTCTTCGAGGGCACCCCGGCGGAGCAGTCGGTGTGGATGTCGCACGGCGACACCTGCACCGCCGCCCCGGAGGGCTTCACCGTCTCCGCCTCCACGGACCTGGTGCCCGTGGCCGCGTTCGAGAACGACGGGAAGAAGCTCTACGGCGTCCAGTACCACCCCGAGGTCCTGCACTCCGACCACGGCCAGCAGGTGCTGGAGCACTTCCTCTACCGCGGCGCCGGCATCGCCCCGGACTGGACCACGCACAACGTGGTCGAGGAGCAGATCGCCGCGATCCGCGCCCAGGTCGGCGACAAGCGCGCCATCTGCGGCCTGTCCGGCGGCGTGGACTCCGCGGTGGCCGCGGCCCTGGTCAACAAGGCCATCGGCGACCGCCTCACCTGCGTGTACGTCGACCACGGCCTGATGCGCAAGGGCGAGTCCGAGCAGGTCGAGAAGGACTTCGTGGCGGCCACCGGCGTCCAGCTGAAGGTCGTCGACGCGCAGGAGCGCTTTCTGACCGCGCTCGCCGGGGTGTCCGACCCGGAGGAGAAGCGCAAGATCATCGGCCGGGAGTTCATCCGGGTCTTCGAGCAGGCCGCGAGCGAGATCGTCGCCGAGGCCGGCGCCCACGGCGAGTCGGTGGAGTTCCTGGTGCAGGGCACCCTCTACCCGGACGTGGTGGAGTCCGGCGGCGGCACCGGAACGGCCAACATCAAGTCCCACCACAACGTGGGCGGCCTCCCCGAGGACCTGCAGTTCCAGCTCGTCGAGCCGCTGCGCAAGCTGTTCAAGGACGAGGTCCGCATGGTCGGCCAGGAGCTCGGCCTGCCCGAGGAGATCGTCCAGCGCCAGCCCTTCCCGGGCCCGGGCCTGGGCATCCGCATCGTCGGCGAGGTCACCAAGGAGCGCCTCGACCTGCTGCGCGAGGCCGACGCGATCGCCCGCGAGGAGCTGACCGCGGCCGGCCTCGACCGCGACATCTGGCAGTGCCCGGTCGTCCTGCTCGCCGACGTCCGCTCGGTGGGCGTGCAGGGTGACGGCCGCACCTACGGTCACCCCATCGTGCTGCGCCCGGTCTCCAGCGAGGACGCCATGACCGCGGACTGGTCGCGGCTGCCGTACGAGGTGCTGGCCCGGATCTCGACCCGGATCACCAACGAGGTGGCCGACGTCAACCGCGTCGTGCTGGACGTCACCAGCAAGCCCCCGGGCACCATCGAGTGGGAGTAGCCCCAGGCGTGGGGCAGGCTTGGGGCGATACCGGGGAAACCTGGTATCGCCCCTGTTCATCTGCGGTACCTCGGGGTAACTTCCGCGCCATGACCGACACCGCGCCCCGACCCGTACCCCCCGATCAGCTGCACTTCGCCCTCCCGCCCACCTTCGAGGACCCCGCGGCCGAGCGCAGGCACCGCAAGGAGCGGCTGGTCGTGGCGCTGCGGGCGTTCGCGGAGCTGGGGTTCGAGGACGGAGTGTCGGGGCACATCACCGTGCGCGATCCGGAGCTGCCGGACCACTTCTGGGTGAACCCCTTCGGGGTGCCGTTCGGGCACCTCACCGTGGGCGAGCTGATCCTGGTCAACCAGTACGGCGCCGTCGTCGAGGGCCGGCACCACGTCAACCAGGCGGCCTTCACCATCCACGCCCATGTGCACACCGCACGGCCCGACGTGACGGCCGTCGCGCACAGCCATTCGACCTACGGCCGGGCGCTGGCCGCGGTCGGGGAACGGCTGGAGCCGATCACCCAGGACGCCTGCGCCTTCTACGAGGACCACGCCCTGTTCGACACCTACACCGGGGTCGTCGTGGACGAGGCGCAGGCCCGGCGCATCGCGGAGGTCCTGGGCGCGTACAAGGCGGTCGTGCTGCGCAACCACGGGCTCCTGACGGTCGGCGAGACCGTGGACGCGGCGGCGTGGTGGTTCATGACGATGGAGAAGTCCTGCCAGGTGCAGCTCAGCGCCAAGGCGGCGGGCAAGCCGGTGTGGATCGCGCACGAGGACGCGCTCGCCACGCGCGAGCAATTGGGACACGATCTGGTCGCCTGGATCAACTACCAGCCCACCTACGAACGGATAGCTCGCGATAATTCAGAGCTTTTCGATTGAACAACGGCCGCTTCGCCCACGTATCTCTCAGGGCGCTCCTGGAGAATCGGTCCGGGAGGGGGTTCACGGCACCTGCGGTGTGAGAGGGCGGACGTCATGAGCGTGACGGGCATAACGGGCATGAGCGGAACGAGAGACACGGAGCGGTACCCCAGCCAGGGACCGTGGCGGGACACGGCACGGCGCTACGCGCTGCTGCCGCTGCGCATCTTCCTCGGCGTGACCTTCGTCTACGCCGGCTTCGACAAGCTGATGTCCGACACCTTCCTCAACGACAGTGCCCCGGGATCGCTCGTGGGCACCCTGAACGCGGTGCGCGGCAGTGCCGCGATCCCGGCCATGGTCGACCTGGCCCTGAAGAACCCGCACGGCTTCGGCTACGCGATCGCCCTCGGCGAGATCGCCGTCGGCATCGGCACGCTGGTCGGCCTGCTCAGCAGGATCGCCGCCCTGGGCGGGGTGCTGATCTCGCTGAGCCTGTGGCTCACCGTCAGCTGGGCCACCCAGCCGTACTACTACGGCAACGACCTGGCCTACCTGATGGCCTGGCTGCCGCTGCTCCTCGCCGGCGCCCCGCTACTGTCCCTCGACGCCATGATCGCCGGACGGCGCGGCGGGGGACGGCGCGGGCCGGCCTGAGCGCCGGGCGGCGGCCCGTCCCCGGGCCACCCGCGCGGTGACCGCCCCGAGTGCCGCGAGTCCCAGACCCGCACAGGTCAGGGGCACCGCGGCGCGCGGGGACAGCGACACCTCGCCCGCGGCGTCGAGCAGGAACACCGCGGCCAGCCCCAGCAGGACCAGGCCGGTCAGGAGCGCCGAGGGCGCGAACCGATGCCGTCTCACGGGAACTGCACCACCTTCACCTGTCCGACGCCCACTTCGACGTCCAGCTCCACCGTGCCCTCGGACTTCCGTCCGTCCACCGGGTCCAGGGTCACCTTGCGGTTCAGGCCGGGCTGGACGTCGATGTCCTTCTCCTTCTCGCCGGGCAACTGCACGTCGCCCACGCCCACCTGGACGTGCATCCGCAGCGTGACGTCCTCCGGGACCCTGACCACCAGCTGCCCCGCGCCGACCTGGGCCCGCGTCGCGACGGTGCGTCCGCCCGGCTGCAGCTTCGACAGGTCCAGCGTCGCCCGGCCGGTGCCCAGCTCGTACGAGTCCCGCACCGCCGAGAGCGTGGCGGGCGTCCAGGTGCGCTGCTTCCAGTCGGTGCCGACCGACCGCGGCAGCGTCGTGGAGCCCACCAGCAGCGCCGCGGTCAGCAGCACCACGAAGACGGTGCCGCCGCCGAGCCGCCCCCACCAGGTGCTGACCACGAAGCCCAGGCCGAACACGGCCAGCGCGCAGCCGAGGCCGATCTGCACGCTGGTGGCCAGCGGCTGGGACGACCAGGACGCGGCCAGGCCGCCCGCGGCGGCCGCCGCCGCGAGGAAGAACACGAGCACACCGAGCCAGGCGCTCTCGCGCCGCACCGCCCGCCGCCGGTCCCGCCACTCGCGGCGGTCGCGTTCCGCGTCCGCCGGACCGTCGTCCGGCCCCCACAGATAGCCGCCCGGCCCCGGTACCGGGGGTGCGTCCTCGACCGAGGGCTCCTTCCACCACGCCGCGGTGGCGGGGCGCGGCGGCGGCTGGGTCGGCGGCGGTGCCATCGGCTGCGCCGGCGTCTCGGTCGCCTGGCGCCGGTGCACCGACCAGTACACGGCGCCGGCGAAGGCCGCCAGCAGTCCCAGCGAGAAGGCCAGGTTGCCACCGCTGCCCAGCATCGACAGGAACAGCCCGCAGCCGACCAGCGCGACCAGCACCGCGGTCAGCGCGGTCCCCTCCACCCGCCCGGACAGCAGCCGGTGCGCCTCGCTCTCGGTGTCCCCCTCCAGCGGGACGAGCAGCCACGCCAGGCCGTAGGCCACCAGCCCGAGGCCGCCGGTGAGCGCCAGGACGCCGAGCACGATCCGGAAGACCACCGGGTCGATGTCGAAGTACCGTCCCGCGCCCTCGCAGACGCCGGCGATCACCTTGCGCTCGCGGCAGCGCGCCAGCCGCCGGCCCGGCGGTGAGCCGGCCGCCTCCGTCTGCGTGTACTGCTCCGTCATGGCTCCATGGTGGCGGCCCGGGACGTGTGCCGGTATCCGGAACGACCCTGACGCCGCATGGGGGCCAACCCTGATACCCACCGTGGGCGAAACGTGTGACGATCGGGACATGCCAGCCGCCGGACCGCCGACCAGCCCGCCCAACGGGGCGTCGTACTTCGCGCCGCCGGACCCGGCCGAGTCCCCGGTCCGCAGGCTCTACCGCAGCTCCGAGGGCCGGATGATCGGCGGCGTCGCCCGCGGGCTGGCCGGGCACCTCGGACTGCCCGTGGCCTGGGTGCGGGTCGTCTTCGTCGTCCTGGCCACCATCCAGGGCCTCGGCATCCTGCTGTACGCGGTCTTCTGGTTCGTGGTGCCGCTCGGCGTCGGCGGGGTCGTCGAGGCCAAGGAGCCGCGCGACGCCCGCTCCTGGCTCGCCGGACGCAGGCCCGACCGGGGCCAGATCGTCGCGCTCATCGCGCTCGCCATGGGCCTCGGCATCCTGCTGGACAACCTCAACCTCGGCAGGGCCAACGCCTACGTCTGGCCGCTGCTGCTGATCGGGCTCGGCGTCGCCCTGGTGTGGCGGCAGGCGGACAACGCCCGCCGCGCCCGATGGGCCGAGCTGAGCCGCCGCAAGAGGCTGCTGCCGTTCGCCCGCGGCGCCGCCGGGGTGATCCTGGTCGGCGTGGGCGTGACCGGCTTCCTCGTCGTGCAGGGTTCGGTCAGCCACCTGGGCACCATCCTCCAGGCCGCGCTCGCCGTGCTGGTCGGCGCGGCGCTGATCGCCGGACCATACCTCGTGCGCATGACCCAGGACCTGTCCGCCGAGCGTCTCGCCCGCATCCGCGCGCAGGAGCGGGCCGAGGTCGCCGCGCACGTCCACGACTCCGTGCTGCACACCCTGACCCTCATCCAGCGGCACGCCGAGGACCCTCGCGAGGTCGCCCGGCTGGCCCGCGCGCAGGAACGGGAGCTGCGGGCCTGGCTCTACCGGCCCGAGGGCAACGGCAAGGACGACGAGCCCGCCACGCTGGCCGAGGCGGTGCGCCGGGCCGCGGCCGAGGTGGAGGACGCGCACGGCGTCCCTGTCGAGGTGGTGTGCGTCGGCGACTGCCCGCTCGACGAACGGCTGGTGGCGCAGATGCAGGCGGCCCGCGAGGCCATGGTCAACGCCGCCAAGTACGGTGGGGACGAAGCCGTGCAGGTGTACGCGGAGGTCGAGGAGAGCAAGGTCTTCGTATCGGTCCGCGACCGCGGCCCCGGCTTCGACCTCGAGGACGTACCGTCGGACAGGATGGGCGTCCGGGAGTCGATCATCGGCCGGATGCGGCGCAACGGCGGCGAGGCGCGGCTGCGCTCCGCACCGGGCGGGGGGACGGAAGTGGAGCTGGAGATGGACAGGGCCCAGGGACCAGGGAGGTCGTCATGAGCACGGAGCGACGCGTGAGGGTCGTCCTCGTCGACGACCACCGGATGTTCCGCACCGGGGTGCAGGCCGAGATCGGCGAGACCGAGCGGACCGGGGTCGACGTGGTCGGCGAGGCCGCCGACGTGGACCAGGCGGTCTCCGTCATCACCGCCACGCGGCCCGACGTCGTCCTGCTCGACGTCCACCTGCCGGGCGGCGGCGGGGTCGAGGTCCTCAAGCGCTGTGCGGGGCTCATGGGCGACGCCGAACACCCGGTGCGCTTCCTGGCGCTGTCGGTCTCCGACGCCGCCGAGGACGTCATCGGGGTGATCCGCGGCGGCGCCCGCGGCTACGTCACCAAGACCATCACCGGTCCCGACCTGGTCAGTTCGGTCTTCCGGGTCGCCGACGGCGACGCGGTCTTCTCGCCCCGGCTGGCGGGATTCGTCCTGGACGCCTTCGCCTCCACCGACGCCCCGCCGGTCGACGAGGACCTGGACCGGCTGACCCAGCGCGAGCGCGAGGTGCTGCGGCTGATCGCGCGCGGCTACGCGTACAAGGAAGTCGCCAAGCAGCTCTACATCTCGGTGAAGACGGTCGAGTCGCACGTGTCGGCCGTGCTGCGCAAGCTGCAGCTCAGCAACCGGCACGAACTCACCCGCTGGGCGACCGCGCGCCGGCTGGTCTGAGGCCCCGCGGCCGCGGGTGTCACGCCGCGGGTGTCACGCCGCGGGTGTCACGCCGGACGCGTGGCGCCCGCGAAGGGCATCTGGTCGACCGGGGCGAGCTTGACGACGTCACCGGTGCGGGGGGCGTGGATCATCATGCCGTTGCCGACGTAGAGGCCGACGTGGCTGATCCCTGAGTAGAAGAACACCAGGTCACCGGGCTGCAGTTGGGAGCGGGGGATCCGGGTGCCCGCGTTGATCTGGGTGTACGTCGTGCGCGGCAGGGACACCCCGCCCGCCCGCCACGCGGCCTGCGTGAAGCCCGAGCAGTCGTACGACGAGGGCCCGGTGGCGCCCCAGACGTAGGGCAGCCCGAGGGAGTCGTAGGCGAAGGAGACGGCACGGGCGGCGCGCGCGTTGGGGGCGGCGGCGGGCGCCAGGCCGGCGCGGGAGCCGGCGGCGCCGCGGCCGACGCGGGCCGGGTCGGCGGAACCGTGGCCCCCCGAGGACAGTACCTCGGCGCGCTGGCCGGCGGTGAGACGGCCGAGCAACTGCCGCGCGGAGGCCAGGCGCTGCTCCACGGTGCGCTTGTGGCGGGCGAGTTCTGCGCGGGTGCCGCGCAGCTCGTCGAGCTCGGCGCCCGCCTCGGCGCGCAGCTGCTCGATGTCCCGCCGCTGGGCCGACAGGGCGCGCAGCGCGGCATTCTGACGGCTGCTCATCCGGTCCAGCATCCCGGCGCGTTCCAGGTAGTCGCCGGGGGAGGAGGCGAGGGCCAGCTGGACGGCGGGGTCGATGCCACCGCTGCGGTACTGCGCGGTGACGAGGGAGCCGAGACCGTCGCGGGTGCTGTTCAGGCGCTCGGTCCTGCGGGCGAGCTCGTCCTGCAGGCTCTCGATCCGCTCGGTGGCCGTGTCCGCCTTCTCCTTCGCGCCGTTGTACCGCTCGGTGGCCTGCTCGGCCTCCTCGTACAGCCGGTCCACCCGAGCCCTGGCCTCGTCCGTGGTCAGCCGGGGCTCGGCGTGCCCGGCCTCCCCGAACAAGGTCACGGAGGCCGCGCCCGCCAGGGCGAGACCGGCCGCGGTGCGCGCGGTCGTGCCTGACAGGCCGCGTTGCTTGGGCCTTCTGTGCGACGCCACGCGCCGTCACTCCTTCCGGGCTGTCCGTACGCCCCCCGGCGGTCCGGCGGCGGGCGGACGGGGAGCCGTCCACCGCCGGACCTTCGGCGGGGGCGGCCGTGCCGGGGACGGGGTCCTCGCGGCAGTGGGGATCGGCCACCTGGTGCAGGACGCTAAACCTGGCCGCCCGAGGGGGCTCCGGACTGTACGGGACTGGTCCGATTCGGCCGCGGTCTGCCCACGGATGACCGCTGTTCGACGGGTGACCTGGTCACTTGTGGTCCGGCCGTGACCGATATGACGTGAGAGGGCGACCTCGGTGCCGGTTGCTGATAAGAGCCTGGCTAGGGTCCTGAGTCATGGACGTACTCATCAACCTGATCGTCGGTCTGCACATCATCGGCATCGCCGCCCTGCTGGGCGGCTTCCTCACCCAGATGAAGGCCATGGGCCGCGGCGAGGCCCGTTTCGTGCCGGGCATGCTGCACGGCGCGCTGACCATGCTGGTCACCGGCGCGCTGCTGGTCGGCCTCAACCAGGCCGACGACCAGCCGGTCGACAACATCAAGATCGGCGTGAAGCTCGCGATCCTGGTGGTGATCCTCGGCCTGGTCTACGTCAAGCGGGACGAGGAGAAGGTGCCGGCGGCGGCCTTCGGCACCGTGGGTGCGCTGACCACCGCCAACATCTTCATCGCGGTGCTGTGGACCTGAACCCGGCCGCGGGGACGGGCCGGGCTCGGGCTCAGGCCGTCCGGGCGGGGGTCAGGCCATCCGGGCGTAGCCGTAGATCGGCATCTCCGTGATCGGGGCGATCTTCACCACGGTCCCGGTGTGGGGGGCGTGGATCATCTCGCCGCCGCCGATGTAGAGGCCGACGTGGGTGACGTCCGAGTAGAAGAAGACCAGGTCGCCGGGTTGCAGCTGGTCCGCGCCGACGCGGCTGCCGAAGTCGACCTGGTCGTAGGTGGTGCGGGGGATCGAGACGCCCGCGGCGCCCCAGGCGGCCTGGGTCAGGCCGGAGCAGTCGTAGGAGTTCGGGCCGGTGGCGCCGTACACATACGGCTTGCCCAGCTGGGCGCGCGCGAACTCGATCGCCTTGGCCGCCTTGGCGGCGTAGGTGCCGGACGCCGGGGCCGTCGAGCCGGTGGACGAGCCCGATGAGGCCCCCTCCTTCGCCGCCGCCTCCTGCGCGGCCTTCTCCTTGGCGGCGATCTCCGCGGCCTTCGCGGCGGCCTCCTCCCGGCGCTTCTTCTCCAGCGCCGCCAGCCGCGCCTTCTCCTGGGCGGTGAGGCTGTTCAGCAGCTTCTGCGCCGCGGCGAGCTTCTGCTTGACCGCGGTCTTCTCCGCGTTCAGCCGCTGCTGCGCCTCGGTCAGCCTCTGCAGGCTCTCGACGGCCTCGGCGCGCTTGGCCGTGGTCTCGGCCTGCTCGGAGCGGAAGGTCTCCAGCGCGTGCTCCTGGCGGTCGGACAGGCGGTCCATCAGGTGCGCCTGGTCCAGGAACTGCTGCGGGTCGGAGGTGAGCAGGAAGGTCGTCGTCCCGTCCAGGCCGCCGCCGCGGTACTGCGCCGCGGCGTACTCGCCGATGGTGCGGCGGGCGGCGTTGAGCGTCTCGGTCTTTCGGGCCACCTGGTCGAGCAGCGCGTCGGCGCGCGTGCGCTGCTGCTCGGTCTGCTCCTTGGCGCCGTTGTAGCGCTCGGTGGCGGCCTCGGCCTGGTGGTAGAGCTTGTCGACCTGGGCCTTGACCTCGGTGATGGAGGGTTTGTCGGGTGAGGCGGGCGCCGCGCTCGCGCTCTCGCCGAAGAGAGTGACGGTCGCCAGCGCGGCGGTCGTGAGGCCCACCGCGGTCCGGGGACCGGGGACGGTCAGCGCGCGCGGGCGCGGCTTGCGGTGCGTCGCCAAGTCAGGCGGCTCCTTCCGTGGACCGCCTACCGGGTTAGCTGTCGGGTTCGGGCTTCGGAAGGCCGCCCTACGGTCCGTGCGGGCGCGTCGCGCTCGTACGGACCGATTCACCCCAAGGTCGTTGGGTCCCCGGCTCCGGCGGTCGCCGGACTCAGCGGAGGCGGCCCGTGACGGCACGGTCGCCGCCGCGTGGAGCGGACCGCCTGATCCGGCACGGTAGTCAACTGCGGGGGCCTGTGGGAACCCTGGTGCTCGAATTGTCCGCAATCATTTCGTGACCTTCACCATCCGGGCCGCGAAGGGTCGTGACGGGGACGGGGACGGGGACGGGGTCGGGGTCGGGCAAGCGGCGCAACGCTGTCCGTCCCACGGCCTAGACTCGGGAGGCGATGAGCAGCCTCTTTGACGACAGCTTCCTGGCCGGCCTCGAACCGAGGGAGGAGGAGCCCCCGCCGCCTCCCGAGGACGAGCCCGGCACGGTCCCCGACGACCTCTTCGAGGGGCGCTTCGACGCGCCCGTCGACAGGGACGCCTACTACCGGGACGGCGCCCCCCGCCCGGCCGTCGACCCGGCCGCGCTGCTCGACGGGCTCAACGAGCAGCAGCGCGCCGCCGTCGAGCACACCGGCTCCCCGCTGCTCATCGTCGCCGGTGCCGGTTCCGGCAAGACCCGGGTGCTCACCCACCGCATCGCGTACCTGCTGGGCGCCCGCAAGGTGCACCCCGGGCAGATCCTGGCGATCACCTTCACCAACAAGGCCGCCGGGGAGATGAAGGAGCGTGTCGAGCAGCTGGTCGGTCCGCGAGCCAATGTGATGTGGGTCTCCACCTTCCACAGCGCGTGCGTCCGCATCCTGCGCCGGGAGTCCAAGAGGCTCGGCTTCACCTCCAGCTTCTCGATCTACGACGCGGCCGACTCCAAGCGCCTGATGGCCCTGGTCTGCCGCGACCTGGACCTGGATCCCAAGCAGTTCCCGCCGAAGTCCTTCAGCGCCAAGGTCTCCAACCTCAAGAACGAGCTCATCGACGAGGAGACCTTCGCCGACCAGGCCGAGAACCCGTTCGAGAAGAAGCTCGCCGAGGCCTACGCGATGTATCAGTCGCGGCTGCGCGAGGCCAACGCGCTCGACTTCGACGACATCATCATGACCACGGTCAACCTGCTCCAGGCATTCCCGGACGTCGCCGAGCACTACCGGCGCCGCTTCCGCCACGTCCTGGTCGACGAGTACCAGGACACCAACCACGCGCAGTACACCCTGGTGCGCGAACTGGTCGGCACGGGGAGCGGGGAGGGCCAAGGCGAGGGCGAGGAGCCCGCCGAGCTGTGCGTGGTCGGTGACGCCGACCAGAGCATCTACGCCTTCCGCGGCGCCACGATCCGCAACATCCTCCAGTTCGAGGAGGACTACCCGCAGGCCCGCACCATCCTGCTGGAGCAGAACTACCGCTCCACCCAGAACATCCTCTCCGCCGCCAACGCCGTCATCGAGCGCAACGCCTCCCGGCGGCCGAAGAACCTGTGGACCGAGGCCGGGCAGGGCCCCGTCATCACGGGCTACGTCGCCGACCAGGAGCACGACGAGGCGCAGTACATCGCCGACGAGATCGACCGCCTCACCGACGCCGGCGAAGCCCGCCCCGGCGAGGTCGCGGTCTTCTACCGGACCAACGCGCAGTCCCGTGTCTTCGAAGAGGTCTTCATCCGTGTCGGCCTGCCCTACAAGGTCGTCGGCGGGGTCCGCTTCTACGAGCGCAAGGAGGTCCGGGACGTCCTGGCCTACCTGCGGGTGCTCGCCAACCCCGAGGACACCGTCCCGCTGCGCCGCATCCTCAACGTGCCCAAGCGCGGTATCGGGGAGCGCGCCGAGGCCATGGTCGACGCCCTGGCCTCACGCGAGCGGATCTCCTTCGCCGCCGCGCTGCGCCGGGTCGACGAGGCCTTCGGCATGGCCTCGCGCTCGGTCAACGCCGTCAAGCGCTTCAACGAGCTCCTGGAGGAGCTGCGCACCGTCGTCGACTCCGGCGCCGGCCCCGCCACCGTCCTGGAGGCGGTGCTGGAGCGCACGGGCTATCTGGCCGAGCTCCAGGCCTCCACCGACCCGCAGGACGAGACCCGCATCGAGAACCTCCAGGAACTCGCGGCGGTGGCCCTGGAGTTCGAGCAGGAGCGCACCGAGGAGGAGCCCGGCACGCTCGCCGAGTTCCTGGAGCGGGTCGCGCTGGTCGCCGACTCCGACCAGATCCCGGACGACGACGAGGGCGGCGGCGTCATAACGCTGATGACCCTGCACACCGCCAAGGGCCTGGAGTTCCCGGTGGTCTTCCTGACCGGCATGGAGGACGGGGTCTTCCCGCACATGCGCGCGCTCGGCCAGACCAAGGAGCTGGAGGAGGAGCGGCGGCTCGCCTACGTCGGCATCACGCGGGCACGGCAGCGGCTGTACGTGACGCGGTCGACCATGCGCAGCGCCTGGGGCCAGCCCTCGTACAACCCGCCCTCGCGCTTCCTGGAGGAGATCCCGGAGCCGCTCATCGAGTGGAAGCGCACGGGTGCCTCCGCGGCGCCCTCCGCCTCGGTGACGGCGGCGGCCTCGATGCTGTCGCGTTCCCCGTCGAAGAGCGGTCCCTCCGGTTTCGCGACGCGGCGCACCCAGGACCGCCCGGTCATCTCGCTGGCGGTGGGGGACCGGGTCACGCACGACACGTTCGGGCTGGGCACAGTCGTCGCGGTCGACGGCAGCGGGGAGAAGGCCAAGGCCACCATCGACTTCGGCGACGAGCGGCCCAAGGTGCTGCTGCTGCGGTACGCGCCGGTGGAGAAGCTCTAGCGGTTGCAGTCCCGGTCCCCGTCCCGGTCCCGCGGCGGCGGGACCGGCCGGTGCTCAGCGCGGGTCGATCCCGTGCTTCAGCAGCCACTGCAGCGGGTCGATGGCCGCTCCGCCGGCGGGCCGCACCTCGAAGTGGAGGTGCGGTCCGGTGGAGTTGCCCGAATTGCCGGAGTAGGCGATGACATCGCCCGCCTTGACCGAACCCGAGCGGATCTTGGTGCTGCTCAGGTGGCAGTACCAGGTCTCGGTGCCGTCCGGGGCGGTCACTATCGCCATGTTGCCGTAGGCGCTGTTCCACTGGGTTCGCACGACGCCGTCGGTCGCGGCCATCACCGGTGTGCCGTAGTCCACCGGGAAGTCGATGCCGGTGTGGACCGACATCCAGTTCACGCCCGCCTGGCCGAAGTAGGCGCTCAGCCCGTGCTCCTTGACCGGGAGCAGGAACTTGGGGCGCAACTGCTCCTTGCGGGCCGCCTCCGCCGCCTTCTTCGCGCGCTCCAGCGCCTGGCGCTCCTTGAGGTCGATGCGCTCCTGGTTGCGGCTGGCGCGGTCGGTGAAGTCGTCGACGTCCCGGTTGACCCCGGCGAGCTGCTGGTCGAGCTTCGTGGTCGGCGCGTTGGCGGCCTCGGGGGCGCCGTCGGCCTGGGTGCGGCTGCTGTCGGCGTCGTCGGTGTTGACGGTGACGGCGGCCGCGCAGGCGACGCCCATCACCGCCACGGAGGGGACGGCGACGGTGAGCAGGGCGGAGCGCCGGGCCGGGCGGCGCCTGCGGCTCCCGCCGCCGCTGCCACCGCTGCGCGGGCGGGGCAGGGCGGGCGGGGCTGCGCCGTCATCGGCGCCGCGCTCCGGCTCCGCCTCGGTGTCGTCCTCGGCGGTGCCGCGGGCGTCGTGGGCGTCGTGGGCGTCGGGCTCGTAGGCCTCGTGGGACTCGGCCTCGTAGGAATCCTGCTCGTACTGTTCCGCTTCGTAGTGTTCCGGCTCGTACGGCTCGGCCTCGTACTGCGGGGCGTACGCCCCGGTCCCGTAGTGCACCGGCTGCTCGTAGGCGGCGGTCTCGGGCGTGTGGCCGTGGGCGGCCTCGGGCTCCTCGTAGGCGGCGTGGACCGCCGAGTGCTCGTACTGCGTGTAGTCGTAGGCCGCCGTCGGCTGCGTCTGCGAGGGGTCCAGGTACCAGGTGCCGGTGGTCGCGCCCGTGTGGTCGCCGTAGCCGGCGGTCCCGGCGGCATGCCCCGAGGGCCAGTAGCCGGTCGCGGTGGTGTCGTACGAGAGGGTGGCGTAGGACCCCGTGTCGTAGGCGGGGTACCCCTGGCAGGCGCCGAAGAGTGGATCGTCATCCGCGTGAGCGGCACCCATGGGTGCGTACGAGGCGTCGGAATGCCCCTCGTGCCCATAGCCGCTGTACTCGGGGGCGTACCCCGCCGGATGACGGTCGTTCACCGCTTCTCTTTCGCCTCGGCAGCAGGAGAATTAGCGGCGACTGTATCCCCCAGTAGGCGAGGCCCACAATCTTCGGCGGGTTTCAGGCATCCCCGATGGCTTGTGTTCGATGGCCTTTCGATGCTTATGGGGGCAAGGCCGTCAGGCGGCGTCCACGGCCCCCGACGCCAGTTCCTCACCCAGCAGTGCCTGCCGGACGCCGGCGGCGATGGCCGCGTGGACCGGCATGGTCAGATGGCCGACCCCCGCGACGTGGATGTTGCGGGCGATGAGGTCCGGGTGGTCGAGACGGGCGGCCTCGACCGGGCTCATCAGCTCGTCCAGATCGCTCCAGAACGCCACGAACCGGGTGCGGCAGCCGGGCGCCGGCTTGGCAAGCTCCTCGATCAGGTCGGAGTTGGGCCGCATCTGGCGGACGATCGGGTGCGGGTTCAGCAGCGGCGCGGCCCGCGTCCCGGCGTGCGGGGTGCCCAGGGTGACCACGGTGCGCACCCGCGTGTCGCCGCCCAGGCGCTGGGCGTAGTAGCGGGCGATGAGTCCGCCCAGGCTGTGGCCCACGATGTCGACCCGGCGGTGCCCCGTCTGCTCGCAGATCTGTTCGACGTGGCGCCCTAGGAGGGCCGCCGCCGTACGGATGTCGCAGGTCAGCGGCGAGTAGTTGAGCGCCTGCACATGCGGCCAGCCGTGTCGCCGCAGCGACCGGCGGAGCATCGCGAACACCGAACGGTTGTCCACGAAGCCGTGCAGCAGCAGCACCGGGGGATGGCTCCGGCCCGCGGTGGGGAGGCGGGGCGGTTCCTCGGAGTCACCGGCCGCCGGCTGCGGCCCGCGTTCCTGGAAGATGCCGGTCGGGTAGAGGAAGACATGACCGGTCAGGATGGCGATCTCGATCGCCGCGGCTCGTACGTAGGCCGCCTGGCGGACCAAGCGGTCTCCGACACCGAAAGACAGGACGCCCATGGCCTACCTCCCGTGGGCACACGGAGACGGCCCTGTCCCCCGTGCGCCGAGAACGCGACGGCCCGTGTCGCCTGCCGAACGAAGGGCGACCACGGGCCGAACGCGTTTCTAACGTGAACGTGTCCCATGTGTGATTTCCCCCTCGGGGCCCTTCGTGAAACTGTCCGCACGGGGGATGCTGACGATAACGTTCGTTCACACATGTGCCCGCTGAGCGCAGCAATCGTGTATGGAGGCAGCGATGGGAGTGTCCGGACCGATCCGTGTGGTGGTCGCCAAGCCGGGCCTGGACGGCCACGACCGCGGGGCCAAGGTCATCGCGCGAGCGTTGCGGGACGCCGGCATGGAGGTCATCTACACCGGTCTCCACCAGACGCCCGAGCAGATCGTGGACACCGCGATCCAGGAGGACGCCGATTGCGTCGGCCTGTCGATCCTCTCCGGTGCCCACATGACGCTCTTCGCCAAGGTGATCGAGCTGCTCCGCGAGCGTGAGGCGGAGGACATCAAGGTCTTCGGCGGCGGGATCATCCCCGAGGACGACATCGCCCCGCTGCAGGAGCTGGGCGTGGCCGCGATCTTCACCCCGGGCACTCCGACCACCGATGTCGTCGCCTGGGTGAACGACAACATCCGCCATCCGGCCG
>NZ_CBDRCM010000049.1:0-58137 GCF_965342435.1 Actinacidiphila sp. bgisy160
GGTCCCGACAAAGCATGGTGGGTGGTTGCGGGCTCGTCTCGCGCCCTTCGGGCGCGAGACAGCCGGACACGGACACCCGGACCGCACCCTGACGACCCGGCCGAGCGGCTACACCATCCGGCGGGCCCCCGCGGACGGCACCGCCGTGAAGACCCGCGGCTCGCGGTGGCCGGCCGTGGCGAAGGCGGCGGCGATCGCCTCGGCGGTCTTCTTCGCGGCGGACTCCTCCACCAGCACGATCGCCGAACCGCCGAAGCCGCCCCCGGTCATGCGCGCGCCGAGGGCGCCCGCCTCCACACCGGCCGACACCACCAGGTCGAGTTCCGGGCAGGAGACCCTGAAGTCGTCGCGCAGCGAGGCGTGGCCCTCGGTCAGCACCGGCCCGATGGCGCGGGCGTCGCCGGTCTCCAGCAGTTCGACGACTCGCTGCACCCGGCGGTCCTCGGTCACCACGTGCCGTACCAGCGGCCGCAGTCCGGGTTCCTCGACGCGGGCGAGGGCCTCGTCGAGGCTCTCGTAGGGGATGTCCCGCAGCGCCTCGACGCCGAGCTGCGCCGCCGCCTCCTCGCAGCCCGCCCGCCGCTTGCCGTACTCGCCCTCGCTGTGGGCGTGGGTGACCCGGGTGTCGACGACGAGCAGCCGCAGGCCCTGGGAGGCCATGTCGAAGGGGATCTGGCGCTGCGACAGGTCGCGGGTGTCGAGCCACAGGGCGTGCCCCTCGGTGCAGCACGCCGAGGCGGTCTGGTCCATGATCCCGGTGGGCGCGCCCACGTAGACGTTCTCCGCGCGCTGGCAGAGCCGGGCGATCCGCCACCGCTCCAGGCCGAGGCCGTAGAGGTCGTTCAGGGCGACGGCGGTGACGACCTCCAGCGCGGCCGAGGAGGACAGCCCCGCCCCGGTGGGGACGGTGCTCTCGAAGTGGATGTCGGCGCCGGTGATCTCGTACCCGGCGTCGCGCAGCGCCCAGATGACGCCTGCGGGGTAGTCGGCCCAGCCGGCACCGCCGCCGGGTTCGAGTTCGTCGACGTGCAGTTCGACGACGCCGGCGGGGACGTCGGGCGAGCCGCTGTGCAGCCGCAGCCGGCCGTCGGCGCGGCGGGCGACCGCGGCGACCGTGGTGTGGGGCAGCGCGAAAGGCATCACGAAGCCGTCGTTGTAGTCGGTGTGCTCACCGATCAGGTTCACCCGGCCGGGGGCGGCCCAGACGCCCTCGGGGCCGGTGCCGTACGTGGCGCGGAAGCCGTCCTCGCTCACTTGCCGCCCTCCTGGTTCTGCAGGTCCTGCGCGAAGGTCCAGGCATCGCGGACGATCCCGTCGAGGTCGGTGCGCGAGGGACGCCAGCCGAGGCGCTCCTTGGCCCGCTCGGCGGAGGCGACCAGGACGGCCGGGTCGCCGCCGCGGCGCGGGGCGACGACCTCGGGGACGGGGTGACCGGTGACCCGGCGGACGGTCTCGATGACCTCGCGCACGGAGAAGCCGTTGCCGTTGCCGAGGTTGCAGATCAGGTGCTCGCCGGGAGCCGGCGCGTCGACGGCAAGCAGATGCGCCTCGGCCAGGTCGGCCACGTGGATGTAGTCGCGGACGCAGGTGCCGTCGGGGGTGGGGTAGTCGTCGCCGAAGACGGAGATCGCCTCCCGGCGGCCCTGGGCGACCTGCAGCACGAGCGGGATGAGGTGCGACTCGGGCGCATGACGCTCGCCGAACGCCCCGTAGGCGCCCGCGACGTTGAAGTAGCGCAGGGAGACCGCGGCCAGGCCGTGGGCGACCGCCTCGCTGGTGATCATGTGATCGACGGCGAGCTTGGAGGCGCCGTACGGGTTGGTCGGCAGCGTCGGGTCGTCCTCGGTGACCGGAACGGACTCCGGCTCGCCGTAGGTGGCGGCGGTGGAGGAGAAGACCAGGCGCCGCACCCCGGTGTCACGCATCGCCGTGAGCAGGTCCAGCGTGCCCGCCACGTTGTTGCGCCAGTACTTCTCGGGGTGGACGACGGACTCGCCGACCTGGGAGCTGGCGGCGAAGTGCAGCACCGCGTCGTAGGTGGCGTCGAGCACCTTCGCCGCGTCCTGGACCCGCCCCTCGACGAAGCCGGCGCCCTCGGGGACACCGTCCCGGAAGCCGGTGGACAGGTCGTCCAGGACGGTGACCCGGTGCCCCGCCTCCAGCAGATGGGCCGCCACGACGCTGCCGACGTAACCGGCGCCTCCGGTGACCAGAACCTTCTTCGTGCGAGGGTCGCTCACGGGGTCACAGCCTTTCTCGGGTTCGACTCGGGGCCACCGTAGCGGCGCCGGATGAACACGCGCCGGTGGTGGGGCATGGTGACGATCACAGGGGCGCCGCTCACGGGGAGGCGACCTCCCTCAGGCGGCTCGCGGCGGTCTCCGGCGGCACGTCGTTGATGAACACGCTCATGCCGGACTCGGAGCCCGCCAGGTACTTGAGCTTGCCCTTGGTGCGGCGGATCGTGAACAGCTCCAGGTGGAGCGCGAACTCCTCGCGCAGCGGGCTGGAGAGCGGCGCCTGGTGCCAGCCGGAGATGTACGGGGTCGGCGGCTCCGCTGCGGCGCCGGGCCGGTACGGGCCCTCGGGGCCGAAGAGCCGGTCGAAGCGGCGCAGCAGTTCCAGGTAGATCCCGGGGAACTCGGCGCGGGCCGCCTCGTCCAGGCCGGTCAGATCCGGCACCCTGTGCCGCGGGTAGAGGTGCACCTCGTACGGCCAGTGCGCGGAGTACGGCACGAACGCCGTCCAGTGCTCGCCCTCCAGGACGATCCGGCTGCCGTCCTCGCGCTCACGGGCCACGAGGTCGTCGAAGAGGTTGCGGCCGCCGGTGGCCTCGCGGTGCCGTTCCAGCGAACGCAGCATCAGCTCGGTGCGCGGTGTGGCGTGTGGGTAGCCGTAGATCTGGCCGTGCGGGTGGCCGAGGGTGACGCCGATCTCCTCGCCGCGGTTCTCGAAGCAGTAGACCTGCTCGACACCGGGCAGCCGGGAGAGTTCGGCCGTGCGGTCGGTCCAGGCGTCGAGCACCAGCCGTGCCTGCTCCGGGGTGAGGTCGGCGAACGACCCGTCGTGCCGGTCGGTGAAGCAGACGACCTCGCAACGGCCATGTTTTCCGGTGAGCGAGGGAAAGCGGTTCTCGAACACGGCCACGTCGTAGTGGTCGTCCGGGATCTCTCCCCCGAAGGGGGTGCCCCCAGAGCGCCCGTCCCTGGACGGGCAGAGCGGGCACTCGTCGGCGGGGGGGTGGTAGGTGCGGGTCTGACGGTGGGAGGCGATGGCGACGAAGTCACCGAGCAGCGGGTCCTGGCGGATCTCCGAGGCGCTGGTCACCGGGTCCAGCGGGCGGCGGTCGACGGCGTCGCGGGTCTCGTCGTCGCGCAGGTCGTAGTAGATCAGCTCGCGCCCGTCGGCGAGCCGGGTCGATGTCTTCTTCACCCTGCGGGCTCCTCACACCACGCCAGCAAACAGAATCAAACACAATGAATCACAAGGCAACAGCAACGTCAACGGAGGCCCCGTTGCGGGGAGTGATCAAACCACGCAAAACCTGACAGAAGGGCTACGGCAACCCAGCAGTGCGCTCGACTACTCGATCCTCGCGATCTGCTTCGTCGCCGTCCTCGGCATCGGATTCGCCGCCCGCCGCGCCGTCCGGACCGGCCTCGGCTTCTTCCTGTCCAGTCGGTCGCTGCCCGCCTGGGGCACCGGTCCGGCGTTCATCGCCGCCGACCCGTGTGCGACCGAGATCCTGGGGATGGCCGCCAACGGCGCGCGCTACGGGGCGTACACGGTGCACTGGTACTGGATCGGCGCCATTCTGGTGAATGCTGCGGAACCGACGCGCCGTCCCGCAGTCAGGGCGTGCGGGTCCCCGACGCGGACATCGCCAAGGCCCAGGGGATCAACATCGACCTCTGGACCGGGATCGGCATGCTGGTGCCGGGACTGCTCTTCCTCCTGTGGATGAAGCTCAGTCCCCCTCCTTCCCCGCACGATCCACGGGAGACGCCTGAGCCGGGATCGCACCGCCCGGGAGGTGGTGACCGACCCGGTCCAGCAGACCGGTGCGGGCGGCCAGCGCGGCGGCTTCCAGCCGGGAGCCCACCCCCAGCTTCATCAGCACCCGCTGCACGTGCGTACGGGCGGTGCTCGGCGCGATCCGCATGCCCGCCGCGATCAGCCGGGTGTCCTCGCCGTCCGCGACCCGCAACAGCACCTCGACCTCGCGCGGGGTGAGCATCTGCAGCAGCCTGGTGCCCTCGTCGTCCGGCTCGGCCACCGGATTGAGCAGCTCGGCGAACGCGCCCTGCAGCAGCCCGGGCGCCACGGCCACCTCGCCGGCGCGCGCCTTGGCCATCGCCCGCTCGACGCCCTCGATCCGCTCGTCGTGCCGTACGTAGCCGGACGCTCCGGCCGCGAACGCGGCGGCGATCCCCCGCGGGTTGGGCACCGGACCCAGGACCAGCACCGCGACCCCGGGCCGCTCCCGCTTGATGCGGACGACCGCGTCGAAGGCGCCCGGCTCGGCCGGCGCCGCCGTCCCGATCAGGCACACCTCGGGCGACCTGCTCAGCACGAGATCCGCCGCGCCCGAGGCGGGCGCGGCCGCCGCGAGCACCCGGTGCCCGCGCAGCTTCAGAGCCGAGGCGAGCGCCTCGGCCAGCAGACGATGATCGTCGACGACGACCAGCCGTACGCCCATGGGCGTCCCCCTCATCCCCCCATGGACTGGTGCGGGCCTGCCCACCGAGTCCAAGCCGGTCCCCCTCACATGCCGTGGCGAAGCCCGTCCGGCATACCGCCTGTGCCCCCGGCGGGCCCGGGCCATGCCCGGGAAGGTACACGCTTGTTCGACGCTTTGCGCCCCCTACTCGGCAGAAGCATCCCTAAATCCGCGTTATCTCCGAACATGGCCGACTTACGACCGGGTGTGCTTGTTCGAGGAGGTCAGCCGAAGGCGGCGATGGACCGGTCCGTCAGGTTGGCCGAGGCGGAGATGTGATCGGAGGTCAGGAAGAAGTGGTCCTTGTACAGCCACCGGCCCGAGTCGCTGTCGAGGAAGTCGTTCTCCAGGTCCTTGCCGCTCTCCGGCAGTTCCATGAACAGGGTGAAGCTGCGCGTCGCGGGATCGAGCCGCACCAGGCGGCCCGGCTTGGCGTAGGTGTTCTTCTGGTAGGCGACGACCTTGCCGCCGCTGACGCCCACGATCTTGAGCTCGCGCTCCTGGTCGGGCTTGGCGAGCCACTTCGGCTTGCCGGTGGTGAGGTCCAGCGCGGCGATCTCGTTCGTCTGGGAGTAGGAGGTGCCGCTGCCCGAGTGGGTCCTGGTGGGCAGGTAGATGGTCGTGCCGTCGACGGCGACGTTGGTGCACCGGTTGTCCTCGCAGTGGATGCGGTACGTGGCGTCCGCGCCGCCCGCGCCGAGCGAGATGCGGCTCTTCATCCTGCCGCCCTCCAGGTACACGATGTCGGTCATCGACGGGCTGCCCGCCGACAGCCCCACGACCACCGGGTCCGTGGAGATGACGCTGTACACCTCACTGCCGTTCGGCACCTGCCAGGACCACTTCTTGGCGCCGCCCTCGCCCAGGCCCTGGACGTACTCGTCACCGCCGAAGCCGCCGCACTCGACGACCGCGACCAGCGCGGCGCCGCCGTGGTAGCCCTTGTCGGTGCACTCCGAACCGGCCTTGGGCGTCCACAGCACCGCCCCGGTGCTGATCCTGTACGCGACCGAGCCGCCGATCCAGGAGACGGCCGCCGTGTCTCCCGTGAGCGCGATCTGCGGGTAGCTGTGCGAGGTCCGGCCGTTCGGGCTGGGCAGCTTCTTCGCCCACAGCTTCCTGCCCTGGGCGATGTCGACGGCGATCACGCTGTCGCAGTCCGTGCCGTACTGCAGCACCAGGCGGTCGCCGGCCGCCGACTCCGGTCCCGGGCAGGAATCCCCGTCCAGCGGGATCGACCAGTTCTCCTTGCCGCTGTCGATGTCGAAGGAACGCAGCGCGTCCGGCATCGTCTTCACGACGGCGTTGCCGGTGAACCAGGCCTCCGCCACCGGGGCGGTGATCTCGGCCTTGGGCGGCCGCACCGCCTTCTTGTCCCACAACGCGCGGGCCTTGAGCGGGCCGTCGCCGGCGGGCCGGCTGCTACCGCCCTTCGCCGGGGTGTCCGAGGGGTCGCCGTCGCCCGTGGTGGCCAGGAAGACGCCCGCGCCGACGACCAGGACCGCCGCGATCGCCGCCGCCGCGATCCCGGCCGCCTTGCCGCCGCCGCGCTTCGGCGGCTGCGGGTACGGCTGGTGGCCGTACCCGGGGAGCGGCTGGGTCGGTGCCTGGGCGTACGGGTTGGGGCCGTACGGGCCCGGCGGCGGGGGTGGCGGCTGCCGGCCCTGCGGCTGCACCGGCGGCTGGGCGTAGGGGTTGGGCTGCTGCGGCGGGTAACCGTACCGAGGCGGCTGCGGCCCGAATCCGGGCTGGTTGCCGGGAGGAGGCGGCGGCTGCGACATCAGCGGGCACCTTTCGGGGCACAGGTGTGCGGGGGCGGTCGGTGACCCTCTTTGTACCACCGGTCACGCACGGTTCCGCCCCCGCGCCCGAGGACCGTTACGGCACTGCTACCCGGCGACCTTCGGCGAGAGGTTCACCAGCAGGTGGACGTGGTTGGCCTCGCCGTTGAACTCGGACCAGTGACGACGCCCCGCGGGCGCGGGAGACCGCCCGTGGTGAGGGGCTGCCGTTCCCGACGACCGGCGATCCGCCGAAGCGGCTTCGCAGGCGGTGTCAGCCCGTGGAGCGCAGGTGGGACCGGGACTCGTCCCGGCACCGCGCGACGAAGCGGGAACCCACCCGAAGGGACCCACACAGCCCGTGTGGGTGCAGGCGAATGCCCGGCCTCCAGGCCGGGGAGAATGTCAGACCTCGTCGGCCAGCTCCAGCCAGCGCATCTCCAGTTCCTCGCGCTCGCCCGCCAGCGACCGCAGCTCCATGTCGAGTTCGGCCACCTTCTCGAAGTCGGTGGCGTTCTCGGCGATGGCGGCGTGCAGCTTGGACTCCTTCTCGCCGATCTTGTCCAACTGCCGCTCGATGCGCTGCAGTTCCTTCTTGGCCGTCCGGCTGTCGCCGCCGCCCTTGGGCTTGGCCGGGGCGGGCGCGGGGGCGGCGGCCTCGACGGCCGCCCGGCGCCGCTCCAGGTACTCGTCGATACCGCGCGGCAGCATGCGCAGGGTGGCGTCGCCGAGCAGGGCGAAGGTGCGGTCGGTGGTCCGCTCCAGGAAGTAGCGGTCGTGGGAGATGACCACCATCGAGCCCGGCCAGCCGTCGAGCAGGTCCTCCAGCTGGGTCAGGGTCTCGATGTCGAGGTCGTTGGTGGGCTCGTCGAGGAAGAGTACGTTGGGCTCGTCCATCAGCAGCCGCAGCAGCTGCAGCCGTCGCCGCTCACCACCGGACAGGTCGCCGACCGGGGTCCACTGCTTCTCCTTGGTGAACCCGAACTTCTCGCAGAGCTGACCCGCCGTCATCTCCCGGCCCTTGCCCAGGTCGACCCGTCCGCGCACCGACTCCACCGCCTGCAGCACCCGCAGCGCCGGGTCGAGCTCGGCGACCTCCTGCGACAGGTAGGCCAGCCGCACGGTCTTGCCGACCACCACCCTGCCGGCCACGGGCTGCTTCTCGCCCTCGCTGGCGGCGGCGTCCGCGAGCGCCCGCAGCAGGGACGTCTTGCCGGCGCCGTTGACGCCGACCAGGCCGATCCGGTCGCCGGGGCCCAGCTGCCAGGTCAGGTGCTTCAGCAGCACCTTCGGCCCGGCCTGCACGGTCACGTTCTCCAGGTCGAAGACGGTCTTGCCGAGCCGGGTCGTCGCGAACTTCATCAGCTCGGCGTCGTCGCGCGGCGGCGGCACGTCGGCGATCAGCTCGTTGGCCGCCTCGATGCGGAACCGCGGCTTGCTGGTGCGGGCGGGGGCGCCGCGACGCAGCCAGGCCAGCTCCTTGCGCATCAGGTTCTGCCGCTTGACCTCCTCGGTAGCGGCGATCCGCTCGCGCTCGGCGCGGGCGAAGACGTAGTCGCTGTAACCACCCTCGTAATCGTGGACGTCACCGCGCTGCACGTCCCACATGCGGGTGCAGACCTGGTCCAGGAACCATCGGTCGTGGGTCACGCACACCAGGGCCGAGCGGCGCGCCCGCAGATGGCCCGCGAGCCAGGAGATGCCCTCGACGTCGAGGTGGTTGGTGGGCTCGTCGAGCACGATCAGGTCCTGCTCGGCGATCAGCAGCTTCGCCAGCGCGATCCTGCGGCGCTCGCCTCCGGACAGCGGCCCGATCACCGTGTCCAGCCCCTGCGGGAAGCCGGGCAGGTCCAGCCCGCCGAAGAGCCCGGTGAGCACGTCCCGGATCTTCGCGTCGCCGGCCCACTCGTGGTCCGCGCGGTCGCCGACCACCTCGTGCCGGACGGTCGCCCGCGGGTCGAGGCTGTCGTGCTGCGTCAGTACGCCCAGCCGCAGGTCCGAGGTGTGCGTCACCCGCCCGGTGTCCGGCCCTTCCAGCTTCGCCAGCATCCGGATCAGGGTCGTCTTCCCGTCGCCGTTGCGGCCGACCACACCGATGCGGTCGCCCTCCGATACGCCGAGCGAGATCCCGTCCAGCAGGGTGCGCGTTCCGTACACCTTGCTGACGGACTCGACGTTGACCAAGTTAAGTGCCACAGGTGCTGTGCTCCCAAGGGCTACGGACGACCGACTCCCTCAGCCTAGTCGCCGCCGGCCGGATGCCGGCCGGCCGAGACCTCACATCGAACACCTGTACCACTCGGCGGAGCCCACTGACCGGACAGTGAGACGCCACGTTCGCGTGGCATTCTTGATTCCAGCCGAAGCTATGGCAGTCGAAAAGGGGAGCGTCGCTGTGAGTATCGCGCTGCCGCCATGGATGTACCCGCCCCGGGACAGCGGCTGGGAGGCCGACGACCTGGACCTGCTCCCAGCCGACGCCCCGCGTCACATCGAGCTGCTGGACGGAGCGCTGATCTTCAACATGGCCCCCCAGCGCAGCTGGCACGACCGGGTGATCCGCCGACTCACCGCCGCGCTGGAAAGCGTCGCCCCCGTGGACTGGACCGTCGAAGCGCAGATGACCGTGAAGCTCAATCGACGCAGCCGTCCGGAGCCCGACATCATCGTCGCCTCGGTGCCCTACGCGCCGGAGCGCACCCGATTCCTCCCGGAAGAGGTCGAGTTGGTGGTCGAGGTGGTGTCCGCCGAGTCCGAGGACCGGGACCGACGCTACAAGCCGGGCCTCTACGCTGACGCAGGCATCCGCCATCTCTGGCGCGTCGAGGACGAGAACGGCCTCCCCGCGGTTCACACCTACGAGCTGGACGACACCACCCGGGCCTATGTGGCCACCGGTGTGCATCGCGACCGGCTGGACACCCCCGTCCCGTTCCCTGTCTCCATCGATGTCAAGGATCTGGTGCGCTAGTTGTTCTGCGCCAGTTCTGTCCGGCCGGTCATACGACCGGCTCGCCCGTTTCCAGGGCGTCGGCCTTTCTCGTCAGGTCTGCTGCGACATCATCCCAATCCGGGCCGTGCATCCAGAGGCTCTCGGCAGCCTCTCGCATGAGCGTCGGCTCGTCCGGCCGCTGCAACAGCACCAGCCGATAGGCCAGATTCCGGACCCAGACCGGCAGACGCCCGTCGACAATGTGCGGACAGAGCTCACGCAGCATGGCGAGGATCGAATCCGCGTCAGCGAAGGTCAGCTCTTCGACGAAGTTGCGCTCTCGGTGTTCGAGACCGCACTCCGGCGTGGGTCGGTACTCGTCTCCGTAGAGGCACCGCGCGTGCTCCGTCAGGGTGCTGTGCATGGCCCACCCGGCACGGAGCATCTTTCTTTCGTCCGCGCCTCGACGTTGACCAGGTTGACGGCCATGGGACTCCTGTCACTACGAAAGAACGACCTCCCAGAGTAGTGCGGCCGCGTCACCCGCTGGGCCTGACCGCCCCTCGGGCACCCCTGCGGGTGGGGGCATCCCCGGGCCGCGCGGGAGCGGCAGCGGCAGCGGGTGCTGCGATCAGCGTGGCGTCGCGGTGATCGCCCACCGTACACAGCCGCAGCTATGTACAGTCTTCACATGGATACGTATCCGCTCGTGGAAGCCCGCAACCAGCTCGGACAGCTCGTCGGCCGCGTCCGGCACGGGCACGAACACATCCTGATCAGCGAGTACGGCAAACCCGCCGCCGCTCTCATCCCGATAAGCGAACTCGAGGAACTCCAGCGTCTGCGCGAGGCGGCGGACGCGGCCGAGGCGGCGGGACGCGAATCCGCTCCCACAGGCCCGGCGATGACGCATGACGAGTTCATTGCCCTGTTGGAGAACGAGGATCGTCAGGCCGAGGCCTCCTGACCCACACCGTCGTCTGGCAGCACCGGGCCATGGACGAATTCCGGCGCCTGCGTTCCGTTGATCCGGTGGGCGCCAAGGCAGGCGCCGCTGCCGTCAGGGACCTGGCCCGTGAACCGCGTCCCCGAGCGGCACGCGCCCTGGGGGACTCCGGGTACTGGTGGTTGTCCGTGGGCGACTGGCGGGTTCTGTACCGGCCGGAGGCCGAGGCCGTCACCGTCCTCATCGTCAAGATCGGCCGTGTGGGCTGACGTCCGGCTCGCAAACCGACGCATACCCGCCCCGTGGACGCGGGCGCTCAGACCACGGTCGCGCCCCGCGCGGGGCCGGTGGTGACCCGGACCGCGCGGCAGGTTCCGGAGGCGGCGAGGGCGCCGGCGACGGCGTGCGCGGACTCGGCGTCCTTGGCGAGGAAGGCGGTGGTGGGCCCGGAGCCCGAGACCAGGGCGGCCAGGGCGCCGGCCTCGGTGCCCGCGGCCAGGGTCGCGGCCAGCGAGGGCCGCAGGGACAGCGCGGCGGGCTGCAGGTCGTTCGCCAGGGCGCCGGCGAGGGCGACGGCATCACCAGCGCGCAGCGCCTCGACCAGGGCCGCGGACGCCTCCGGCTCCGGCACCGCCGCGTCGCCGCGCAGCCGGTCGCACTCGCGGTAGACCTCGGGGGTGGACAGGCCGCCGTCGGCGACTGCGAAGACCCAGTGGAAGGCGCCGCCGGTCTCCAGCGGCTCCAGCAGTTCGCCGCGGCCCCGGCCGAGGGCGGCCCCGCCGACCAGGCTGAAGGGGACGTCGCTGCCGAGCTCGGCGCAGATCGCGAGCAGCTCCTCGCGGCTCGCGCCGGTGCCCCACAGCGCGTCGCAGGCGACGAGGGCGCCCGCCGCGTCGGCGCTGCCGCCGGCCATGCCGCCCGCGACGGGGATGTCCTTGGCGATGTGGATGTGGACGCGCGGCTCCAGGCCGTGCCGCGCGGCGAGCGCGATCGCGGCGCGGGCGGCGAGATTGCTCGCGTCCGCCGGGACCTGGCCGGCGTCCGGTCCGGCGACCGTGATCAGCAGCTCGTCGGCGGGAGTGACGGTGACCTCGTCGTACAGGCCGACGGCGAGGAAGACGTTCGCCAGGTCGTGGAAACCGTCGGGGCGCGGCCCGCCCACCGCGAGCTGGACGTTGACCTTGGCGGGCACGCGGACGGTAACGGGCGCGGGGCTGCGGGTCACGGCGCGGTTCTCCTCGGTGCGTGGGTCGTGCGGTGTGCGGCGCGCGGGTCGTACGGGGACGGTAACGCGCCGGGCGCGGCGGCGCCCCCATTGTGCCCCCTGCTAGCGCCGGGGGACGCCGGCCCCGCCGTGCTCGGCGATCGCCGCGAACTCCTCCACGGTCAGCGCCTCACCGCGCGCCTGCGGCGAGACCCCCGCGGCCACCAGCGCCTCCTCGGCGGCGGCGGCCGAGCCCGCCCAGCCGGCCAGCGCCGCCCGCAGCGTCTTGCGGCGCTGCGCGAAGGCGGCGTCCACGACCGCGAAGACCTGCTCGCGGGTGGCGGTGGTGCGGAGCGGTTCCTTGCGGCGGACCAGCGAGACCAGCCCGGAGTCCACGTTCGGGGCGGGCCAGAAGACGTTGCGGCCGATCGCCCCGGCCCGCTTCACCTCCGCGTACCAGGCGGCCTTCACCGAGGGCACCCCGTACACCTTGGAACCGGGACCGGCGGCCAGCCGGTCGGCGACCTCGGACTGCACCATGACCAGCGTGCGCTCGATGCTCGGGAAGGTCGCGAGCATGTGCAGCAGCACCGGGACGGCCACGTTGTACGGCAGGTTGGCCACCAGCGCCGTGGGCGGCGGACCGGGCAGTTCCTCGACGCGCAGCGCGTCACGGTGCACGAGCGCGAAGCGGCCCGCGCGGTCCGGCAGGCGGGCTGCGACGGTCGAGGGGAGGGCCGCGGCCAGCACGTCGTCGATCTCCACCGCGGTGACGCGCTCGGCCACCTCCAGCAGCGCCAGCGTGAGCGAGCCCAGCCCCGGACCGACCTCGACGACCACGTCGTCGGGCCGGACGTCCGCGGTGCGTACGATCCGGCGCACCGTGTTCGCGTCGATGACGAAGTTCTGGCCGCGTTGCTTGGTGGGGCGCACGCCCAGCGCGGCGGCCAGCTCACGGATGTCGGCGGGGCCGAGCAGGGCGTCGTCGGCGGGACCGGAGTGGTCGGTGGTGCTCACCGCTCAAGGGTATCCGGGGCCGGCCGCGCCTTTGCCGGGCTACGAGTAGAGCTTGCGGCCGCACACCGGCCAGGGGCTGGCGCCGCGCTGGATGTACAGGCGCTTGGCGCGGTACGTCTGCTCCTTGGCCGAGGCGTCCTGGGGGCGGCCGCGGCCGCCCAGGTTGCGCCAGGTGCGCCGGTCGAACTGGTAGAGACCGCCGTAGGTGCCGGAGGCGTCCACCGCGTTCGGCCGCCCGCCCGCCTCGCACTGGCCGAGCGCCTTCCAGTTGAGGTGGTCGGCTCCCTCGACACTGTCCGGGAGCGGCTTGGTGCCGACGCGCACGACTTGCCGCACGGGCTCGCGCAGCACCTCCTCGGAGATGCGCCGAGGCTTCTGCCGGACCCCGTCGACCGTCCGGTACGCGTACATGACGCGGCGCAGCCCGTTCCTGCCCCGGGTGTCGACGGCGGTGGTGCCCTCGAACAGCGAGGGGTCCTTCCTCCGCTCGACGGGGAAGGGCACCGGCTCCTCGTGGACCTCGTCGTGGCCGCGGATGCGCATGACGGAGATCGTCTGGCCCTCGCGCGGAAAGCTGTCGGGGTCGACGGAGGTGGCGTCCAGGCCGTGCAGCGCGATGCCGGCGTCGCGCAGCGCCTCGCCGACGGTGGCGGCGTTGGTGCGGACGGGCCGTTCGTGGCCGTCGGCCAGGAAGGTCACCTGGCGTTCGGTGCGGACGTCCAGCTCCAGCCCGTGCCGCCCGATGGCCTCGCCGCGGGAGGCGGACAGGTAGGCGCCGTCCGCGCGCACGCCGAGCTGGCGCAGGGCGCCGTCGACGGTGCCGGCCGTGGTCCAGATCCGCCGGGGCCTGCCGTCGAGGGTGAGCGCGACCGGGCGG
Source organism: Actinacidiphila sp. bgisy160 (assembly GCF_965342435.1). Lineage (GTDB taxonomy): Bacteria > Actinomycetota > Actinomycetes > Streptomycetales > Streptomycetaceae > Actinacidiphila. The sequence continues at coordinate 13,478 of NZ_CBDRCM010000049.1, forward strand.
CCGAAGCGGACGGCCACGGTGTCGCCGTCCTGCAGCGCCGCGTCGGGGCCGGGGGCGACGATGTCGTGGTCGCCGACCTCGATGCCCTGGCGCTGCAGCAGTTCCTCGACGCTCCCGGCGAAGGTGTGCAGGGTGCGCGGCTGACCGTCCACGCTGAGCTGCACCGCCTTGCCCCCGGCCAAGTAGACGGTGCTGCCGCCCGCCAGGCACGCGACGACCAGGGCCCGGGGCAGCAGCATGCTCAGCGCGTCGGGGCGACGCGTGGCGCGCCTGCGCCGCGCCGCCGCGCGCCCCGGACGCGGCTCGACGTCCCCGGCGGCGGGGGCCGTGCCCGGTGTCCCGCGGTTGGGGCCGTTCGCGGAGGACCGAGTCCCGGCCCGCGTCGTGCCCGCCTTGCTCCTGTTGCTCACGGCGTACCTCCGGCCCGGTCCGATTCGGACCGAACCGGGACCATAGCGGAGAATTCATCACTCTCCCAAGCCGCTTGGTCACGACGTGTCGCCGAACGGGTGGCCCGCGACGGCGCTCGCGGCCGTGGTCAGCGCGGCCCTGCCCCGCCCACGGCGATGACCGTTCCACCGGCCGGGCGTCCGGAATCGGACACCCGGCGTTACGCCGACCGCGCGACGCGGGTGGGGGCAGGCGACGCCGCGTCAGTAGCCGAAGGCGCGGGCCGTGTTGGCCCCGATGGCGGCCGCCAGCTCGTCCTCGGCGGCGCCCCGGGCGGCGGCCATGGCCCGCACGGTGACCGGTATCAGGTACGGGGCGTTGGGGCGGCCGCGGTGCGGTACGGGGGTGAGGAAGGGCGCGTCGGTCTCGACCAGCAGGAGCTCGGCCGGGGCGACGGCGACCGCGTCGCGCAGGTCCTGGGCGGACTTGTACGTGACGTTGCCGGCGAAGGACATGTAGTAGCCCTTGTCGGCGCAGACCTTGGCCATCTCCGCGTCACCGGAGTAGCAGTGGAAGACGACGGTGCCGGGCGCGCCCTCCTCGTCGAGGATGCGCAGCACGTCGGCGTGGGCCTCGCGGTCGTGGATGACCAGGGCCTTGCCGTGCCGTTTGGCGATGTCGATGTGGCGGCGGAAGGAGTACTGCTGGGCCTCGACTCCCTCGGGCCCGGTGCGGAAGTAGTCCAGCCCGGTCTCGCCGACGCCGCGCACCTGGGGCAGCGCGGCGAGGGCGTCGATCTCCGCGAGCGCGGCGTCCAGCGCGGGCAGGCCGCCCGCCTCGCGGGACCCCTGTCGCGACCAGTTGTCCGGATCCCCGTGGACGATCCTGGGGGCCTCGTTGGGATGGAGGGCGACGGCCGCCCAGACGGCCTCGTACGCCCCGGCGGTGCGCGCCGCCCAGTGGGAGCCGTCGACGTCGCAGCCCACCTGGACCACGGTCGTCACACCGACGGACGCCGCCTTCGCCAGCGCCTCCTCGACACTGCCCTCCTGCATGTCGAGGTGGGTGTGCGAGTCCGCCACCGGGACCGCGAGCGGTTCGGGGAGGGGAGGGGCGGCGGACGCGTCCTTGTTCCGGCGCCGGCTCTGGCTCTGGCTCTGGTTGTGCTCGGGCATGCCCCGATCCTAGGCGGGGGCGCGGCGGCTACCGGGCGTCCCTCCTGCGGTGCAGCAGGTTGCGGGGCGACCAGTGCCGCGCCCGGCGCTCGGCCTCCTCCACGGCCGGCGCGGCCGGCACCCGGCGCATGTCCGACGCCGCGGGCAGGGGGCCGGCGGTCGCGGTGGCCGACCAGGACCCGGCGACATCGGAGACCTGTCCTGCCCGCATGATGCGGACCTTGTGGCTCTCGCACTCCACGCACGTCGGCCGGGTCAGCGGGGACGGCACGCGCTTGCCGTCCGCCATGTACCAGACGACCTCGCGACCCTGTGCGTCGACGTGGTGCTCGATCTCGTACGCCTGCTCCCATCCGCGCCCGCAGCTGGTGCAGACGAAGGCGTACGCCTCACGAACCGTGCCATCGGTTCCGATGGTCTCGCTCATGGCAGCTCCTGATGCCCTCCGGACGAGGCGTCCGGAGCGGGACTTCCCTCTATCAGCGAACGCCCGGGAAGGCGCCGGCGACAGCGGCGGTGCCCTTTCTTGAGCCAGTTTTGGGGAGTGTGTGACGTGGGGCCGAGCAGGCGGCCCAGGTTTTTCCCTCTCCCACGATAGGACTTTGCACCGTGCCGTGTTTAGCCGGTCGCGGGCTGCTTCGCGGCGTGCTTCGCGGACACCACCGCGTCGAAGACCTCCCGCTTGGGCAGCCCCGCCTCCGTCGCCACGGCCGCGATCGCCTCCTTGCGGCGCTCCCCCGCCTCCTCGCGGACCCGGACCCGGCGCACCAGCTCGGCGGCGTCCAGTTCCTCCGGCCCGGTCTCCGGGGCGCCCTCGACGACGATCGTGATCTCCCCGCGCACCCCTTCGGCGGCCCAGGCCGCCAGCTCCTCCAGGGGACCGCGCCTGACCTCCTCGTAGGTCTTGGTCAGCTCGCGGCAGACGGCGGCCCGGCGCCCGGCGCCGAAGGCCTCGGCCATCGCCGCGAGGGTCTCGGCGAGGCGGTGCGGGGCCTCGAAGTACACCAGGGTGCGCCGCTCCCCGGCGGCCTCGCCCAGCCGGGCGCGCCGCTCGCCCGCCTTGCGGGGCGGGAAGCCCTCGAAGCAGAAGCGGTCCACGGGCAGGCCGCTGAGGGCGAGCGCGGTCAGCACGGCGGACGGGCCCGGGACGGCCGTCACCCGGATGTCGCGCTCCACGGCCGCGGCGACCAGCCGGTAGCCGGGGTCGGAGACCGAGGGCATGCCGGCGTCGGTGACGAGCAGCACCCGGGCGCCCTCCTCCAGGGCCGTGACCAGCTCCGGGGTGCGGGCCGACTCGTTGCCCTCGAAGTACGACACGACCCGGGCGGTGGTGGTCACCCCCAGGGACTGGGTGAGCCGGCGCAGCCGCCGGGTGTCCTCGGCGGCGATCACATCGGCCCCGGCCAGCTCCGCGGAGAGCCGGGGCGGGGCGTCGGCGACGTCGCCGATGGGGGTCCCTGCGAGTACGAGTACGCCTGCGGCCGGTCCTGCGGAGCTAGTCACCGCCCCAGTCTCCCACCCGCGGCGTATACCCCCGGTTGGCCCGGTCCTCAGCGCATACACATGCGGCTTCCCTACGATGGCCCGGTGACGAGTGACACCGCGACGCATGCGCACCGGGTCGAGGACGCACCGAAGGCCGCGGAGGAGCAGAGCCCCTGGCAGCGGCAGCTTCGCCGCTACGGCTACGCGGACCGCCCCCGCTCCGACCTGCGCGAGCGCCTGGTACCGCCGTTCCCCGAGCCGGGGACGCGGGCGTGGGCGGCGCTCGGCGTGGGGAAGGCGACGGCGTACCGGCTCGCCCGCTGGACGGGCTGGGGCGGCCCGCTGCTCGTGGCGCTCTTCGCGGGCCTGCTGCGGTTCTGGAACCTGGGCAGCCCGCACGCGGTGATATTCGACGAGACGTACTACGCGAAGGACGCCTGGTCGCTCCTGCAGTACGGCTACGAGGGCAGCTGGCCGGACAAGGCCAACGACCTGATCCTCGCGAACCCACCCTCCGTCCCGCTCTCCGACGCCCCCTCGTACGTGGTGCACCCGCCGGTCGGCAAGTGGGTGATCGCCTCCGGTGAGTGGATCTTCGGGCTGAACCCCTTCGGCTGGCGCTTCGCCATGGCGGTGCTCGGCACGCTGTCGGTGCTGATGCTCTGCCGGATCGGCCGCCGGCTCTTCCGCTCCACGGCGCTGGGCTGCCTGGCGGGCGGCCTGATGGCGGTGGACGGCCTGCACTTCGTGATGAGCCGCGTCGCCCTGCTCGACCTCGTCGTCATGTTCTTCGTGCTGGCCGCCTTCGGCTGCCTGCTGATCGACCGCGACCGCGCGCGGGCGCGGCTCGCCGCCGCCCTGCCCGGGGGCCGCCCGGACGACCACGTCGCCTCCTTCACCTGGCTGGGCGTGCGCCCGTGGCGGATCGCGGCCGGGATCTGCCTGGGCCTGGCCGCGGGCACCAAGTGGAACGGCCTGTACGTGCTGGCGTTCTTCGGCGTCCTCACCGTGCTGTGGGACGTCGGCGCCCGCCGGGTGGCGGGGGCCCGCTACCCCCGGCTCACCGCGTTCTGGCTGGACGGGCTGTGGGCGGCGTTCAGCATGGTCGGGGTCGCCGTCGTCACGTACCTGCTGTCCTGGCTCGGCTGGTTCACCACCGGCAAGGGCTACGACCGCGACTGGGCCAAGGGCGACGGCGGCTTCCTGTCGGACTCCTGGGCGGCGCTGCGCAGCCTGTGGCACTACGAGTCACAGGTCTACGACTTCCACGTCAACCTGCACTCCCCGCACACCTACCAGTCCAACCCCTGGAGCTGGCTGGTCCTGGGCCGGCCGGTGTCGTACTTCTACGAGTCCCCCAGGCTCGGCGAGGACGGCTGCACCGCGGCCGGCGGCTGCGCCCGCGAGGTGCTCGCCATCGGCACCCCGCTGCTGTGGTGGGCCGGGTGCTTCGCCCTGCTGTACGTCCTGTACCGCTGGATCTTCCGCCGCGACTGGCGCGCCGGCGCGATCGCCTGCGGCATCGCGGCCGGTTACCTGCCGTGGTTCCGCTACCAGGAGCGGACGATCTTCCTCTTCTACGCGGTCGTCTTCGTGCCGTTCCTCTGCCTCGCGGTCACGATGATGCTCGGCGCGATCCTCGGTCCCCCCGGCTCCAGCGAACGCCGCCGCATGTGGGGCGCGGTCGGCGCGGGGATCCTGGTCCTGCTGATCGTCTGGAACTTCATCTACTTCTTCCCGCTCTACACCGGGCAGACCATCCCCATGGACGCCTGGCGCGACCGCATGTGGCTCGACACCTGGATCTGACCGGCCCCCCCCGCGCGCCGGGGCCGCACCACGGGCGGCCCCGGCAGCGCACCGCGGGAGGCCCTCACCACGCTCCCTGCCGTGCCGGAGCGGCCGGTTCCGCCGGAAGGCCAGGGCCGGGCGACCGGTGGGCGTTCCGATGGCGTCGATGGTCGCGTGGTGGTGAGGCACTTCCTGGTGACGGCCGGTGATCCGGCGCGGCGGACCGACGCAGCCGAGCTGACCCCCCGGACGCGCCGGCGGGCGGCGTCCGGTCCCCACGTTCGACCGCATTCGCGCCGCCCTGCGGACCTGGGAGCCGGACGCCTGCGTCCCGGCGCCGGCCGAGGGGAAGCGCCGGTGGTGGCGGGGCCGCTGACCTGGCCGGCGACGGTTTGCAGGGGGACGAGCACGGACCTAGCGTGAACCCCGAGGGAAATATCACCTATGTCCGCCCCCGATCGCAGCGTGCCCGGTCAGGCGTCGGCGCTCCACAGCGTCGGCGCGGCTTTGGCGGTGGTCGACGCGGACGGCGTGCTCGTCCGCTGGACCGAGGTCGCGCAGCGGCTGCTGGGGTACCCGGCGGCGGACGTCCTCGGCAGACCGGCCTCGGTGCTGCTGGTCGCCCCGGGGGACGGGCCGGCGGGGTTCACCGACGAGTGGAGCGGACCGGCCGCGCTGCGGCACCGCAGCGGCGGGCGGCTGGACGTGGACCTGCGGGTGACCGGGCTGTCCGGCGCGTCCGGCGCGATGGACTGGCTGGTCGCGACGGCCGGGGTGCCCGCGTCCGTACTGGAGTCGGCCGCGGAGCTGTGCCCCTTCCCGATGGCGATCTGGGACAGCGACCTGCGCACCGCCTGGCTGAACGACGCCCTGGCCGAGCACTTCGGCCTCTCCCGCGAGGAGCGTCTGGGCCGGCACCTGGACGAGTCACCGCTCTACGCGAACACCGAACAGGTCGAGGGACTGCTGCGCGAGGTCCTGGAGAGCGGCGAACCGGTGATCGACCGGGAGCTGAGCCAGCTGGACCGGATGCGGCACCGGGCGTACGCGCTCTCCGCCTTCCGCATCGAGGACGTGCGAGGCGGCTTGCCGGGCGTCTGCTCGGTCAACGTGGACGTCACCGAGAGCCGGCGGGCCAGGGACCGCATGACCGTGCTCGGTCGCGCGGCGACCAGCATCGGGACCAACCTGGACGTCCTGCAGACCGCGCAGGACCTCGCCGATCTGCTGGTGCCGCTGCTCGCCGACTACGCGACGATCGACCTCGCGGAGTCGGTGCGCCTCGGCGACGCCCCGCTCACCCGGCTCGGCCCGCTGGAGGGCGGCAACGTCCCCGTCTTCCACCGGGCGGGGATCGCCTCCGTCCACGACGACTTCCGCGAGTCGCTCTACGCGCGCGGCAGCCCCGTATTCGTCCCCCCGCACTCGCCGTTCGTCAAGGTGCTGTGCTCCGGCCGGACGTACATGGAGGCGGAGCTGGACACCGAGCCCGGCACGTGGCTGGAGGAGGACCCGCAGCGGCTGCAGCAGGTCCTCGGGCTCGGGATGCACAGCCTGCTGATCCTGCCCGTCCACGCGCGGGACGAGATCCTCGGTGTCGCCGTGCTCGTCCGCAGCCAGAACCCCACGCCGTTCGACGAGAACGACCGGACGCTCGCGGAGGAACTGGTCAGCCGGGCCGCGCTCAGCCTGGACAACGCCCGCCGCTACACGCGCGAGCACACCATGGCCCTGACGCTGCAGCGCAGCCTCCTCCCGCGCAACCCGAGCGCCGGGTTCTCCCTGGAGACGATCTGGCGCTACCTCCCGGCGGACACGCAGGACGGGGTGGGCGGCGACTGGTTCGACGTGATCCGGCTGTCCGGCGCCCGGGTGGCCCTGGTCGTCGGGGACGTCGTGGGGCACGGCCTCAACGCCGCCGCGGCCATGGGGCGGATCCGCACGGCGGTGAGCACCCTCGCCGGTCTGGAGCTGCCGCCCGACCGGCTGCTGTCCGCGCTGGACGACCTCGTCGTCCGGCTGGGCATCGAGGACTTCGACGAGGAGTCGCCCGCCGCCGGCATCCTCGGTGCCACCTGCCTGTACTCGGTCTACGATCCCATCGACGAGCGGCTGACCATCGCCCGGGCCGGGCATCCGCCGCCGGTGATCATCACCCCCGACGGCACGGCGGCCTTCCCGGAGATCCCCTCCGGGGCGCCCCTCGGCGTGGGGCTGCGGTCCTTCCCCTCGGTCGACCTGGAGCTGCCCGCGGGGAGCGTGATCGCCCTGTACACCGACGGGCTCGTCGAGACCCGGGACGGTGACATCGACGACGGGCTGGAGCGCCTGCGGACCGCGCTCAGCCGGCCGCCGGGCGCCTCGCTGAAGGACCTGTGCGCCGCGGTGGTCGACCTGCTGCCCGAGCGCGGGCAGGACGACGACGTCGCACTGCTGCTCGCCAGGACCTGCCGGCTGAGCGCCGACCGGGTGTTCATCGTCGAGGTCCCCGCCGAGCCGGCCGCGGTCGGGCGTGTACGGGCCGAGGCGGTCCGGCAGTTGTCCGCCTGGGGGCTGGACCGGGTGCGGGCGACCGCCGAGCAGATCGTCGGGGAGCTGCTGGCCAACGCCGTCCGGCACGGGACGGGACCCGTGCGGCTGCGGCTGGTCCGGCACATGACGCTGGCCTGCGAGGTGTTCGACGCCAGTCCGGGCCCCCCGCTGCCGCGCCACCCCGGCGCCACCGACGAGGGCGGCCGGGGCCTGGTGATCGTCGCGGAGCTGAGCACGCGGTGGGGTTTCCGCAGGACCCGGGAGGGCAAGATCGTCTGGGCGGAGCTGACCCTCACGGACGAGGAGCGGCTCCCGCCCGGGCCGGGGCGGTGACCCGCCGCGAGGCGGTCCCGGCCGGCGACTTTCCCGGGCGATGGCGAGCATGTGCCGAAGCTGTGACCGGGTGGACCGCCCCCGGCCCCCTCCGTCCCGTAGAGTGCGCTTGCGTCGCCTGTTTTTTGAACACGTTCAGGGGGATCACGGGGAGGGTTCGGTGCCATGCGCCGAGGAGTGAAGCTGGGGATCGCCGCCACGCTGACCGCGGGACTCGTGGGGACCGCGGGGTACGGGGCGTACAACATCTACAACGGACTGAGCGGGGGCGGCGGTTTCTCCGCGAAGGCCACCCCGGTCGAGACCGGTCCGCCGACCGCGGCGGAGGTGAAGGAGACCGCCGCGGACTTCCTGGCCGCGTGGGCCAAGGGGGACACCACCGCGGCCGGGGCGCTCACCAACGACGCGGCGACGGCCTCCGAGGACCTGGCCGCCTACCGGCGGCAGGCGCGTGTCACCCGTGTGCGGCTGACGCCCGGCCCGGCCCAGGGAACCGTGGTGCCGTTCAAGGTCGTGGCCTCGCTCTCCTACAAAGGCAAATCCTCCACCTGGACGTACTCCTCGGCCCTCACGGTCTTCCGCGGCGAGACCACCCACCGCCCCCTGGTCGACTGGGAACCGTCGGTGCTGCACCCGAAACTGACGGAGGGTCAGTCCCTGGAGACCGGTGAGGCCGCCTCGCCGCCGGTGGTCGTCGTCGACCGCAACGGCAAGGAGCTCGACGCCGACGCCTACCCGTCCCTGGCCTCCGTCCTGCCCCAACTGCGCGAGCGCTACGGCGCGAAGCTCTCCGGCGGCAAACCGGGCATCGAGACCTGGGTGAACGGCGCCGACGGCGCGGGACAGACGCTGCACGTGATCACGAAGGGCACGGCCGCCAAGCTCCCCACCACCTTGGACGCGCGCCTCCAGAAGGCCGCGGAGCAGGGGGTCAAGGGCACAGGCCAGTCGTCGGTCGCGGCGGTCAAGGCGAGCACGGGCGAGATACTCGCCTTCGCCAACAACCCGGCGAGCGACAACAACAACGCCTTCAACGCGCAGGTCGCCCCCGGCTCCACCTTCAAGGTCGTCACCGCCACCGCCCTGCTGGAGAAGGGCGTGTCGCCGGGGACCCCGGCGCCGTGCCCGGCGACCGCGAACCACGACAACGGCAAGATGTTCCACAACGTGGAGAGCTCCTCCGACCCGTCGGCCACCTTCCAGCGGGACTTCGCCATCTCCTGCAACACCGGCTTCATCAAGCTCGCCGGCCGGCTCGACGAGTCCTCGGTCCCCTCGGTCGCCCAGCGCTACTACGGCTTCGGCCAGACCTGGAACGTCGGCGTCCCGGCCTGGGACGGCCGGGTCCCCGGCGGCCCGGGCGACGAGATGACGGAGGAGATGATCGGCCAGGGCCAGATACAGATGAGCCCGCTCAACATGGCCTCCGTCGCCGCGACCGTGCAGAACGGCGCGTTCCGCCAGCCGCGGCTGGTGGCCGCGGACCTGATCGAGGGGTCCCTGGCCAAGGCGGGCAGCGGCCTCCCGTCCGGCGTGCGGACCGACCTCAAGTCGATGATGCGGTTGACCGCGTCGAGCGGTACCGCCGCCGGGGCGATGCGCGGGGTCTACGGGGACGTCGGCGCCAAGACCGGCTCCGCGGAGGTCGGCGGCCAGGACCAGCCCAACGGGTGGTTCGTCGCCTACCGGGGTGACGTCGCGGCCGCCGGGATGGTCCTGGAGGGCGGGCACGGCGGCGACTCCGCCGGGCCGATCGTGGCCTCGGTGCTCAAGGCCTCCTCGTGACCCGCCGGCAAATGGCTTGGCACCCCGGCCCCGCCGGGGGCTAGCGTGCTGCTCATGTCGACTTCAGCCGCAGCTCATCCCCGGTTCGCCGAGGCGCTCACCGCGCTGGGACTCCAGGTGCCGGTCCGCGCCTTCCCGGACGCGGCCCGCACCGCGGCGCAGGCCGCCGCGGCGATCGGCTGCGAACTCCGACAGATCGTCAAGTCCCTGATCTTCGCGGCTGACGGGGTCCCGGTGCTGGTGCTGATGGACGGCGCGTCCCGGGTCGACGTGGAGCGGGTCCGCGCGGAACTCGGCGCGGCGGAGGTACGGCGGGCCGACGCGGACCTGGTGCGCGCGGTCACGGGGTACGCCATCGGCGGCGTACCCCCCTTCGGGCACCGCACGCGGACCACCGTCCTCGCCGACCGGGGGCTGCTGGCGCACGGAACCGTGTGGGCGGCCGCCGGCACCCCGCACACGGTCTTCCCCATGGCGCCCGCCGAACTGGTCGGGCACGCCGGGGCGACCCTCGCCGACGTCCGCGAACGCACCGCGTGACGCCGCTGATAGCGGCGGGCGTCCTGCTCGCGGCGGTCACCCACGCGGCCTGGAACGCCATCGCCCACGGCATCCGCGACCAGCTCGTCGCGTTCACCCTGGTCGGAGGCGGCGGAGCGATCTGCGGCGCGGCGATCGCCGGGTTCGCGCCGCTCCCCGCGGCGGACGCCTGGCCCTACCTGGCCGCGTCGGTGGGGATCCACATGGCGTACATGTACCTGCTGATGAAGTCCTTCACGCTGGGCGACTTCGGGCAGGTCTACCCCATCGCGCGCGGTGTCGCCCCGATGGTGGTGACGCTGCTGGCGGCGGTGTTCGTGGGCGAGGTGCCGGACGCCCTGCAGACCGCGGGCGTCGTGGTCGCTTCCGCCGGGCTCGGCGGGGCCGCCCTGTGGGGCATGCGCGGCCGCCGCAAGGACTGGCCGGCGGTCGGCGCGGCCGTCGGCACCGGCCTGACCATCGCGGTGTACACCGTGGTCGACGGCGTCGGGGTCCGCGCCTCCGGCACCGCCCTGGGGTACGTCGCCTGGCTCCTGCTCATCCAGGGCGTCCTGCTCGTGTGCTGCGCCCTCGCGGTGCGCCGCGCCGCGCTCCTGGCGCAACTGCGCCCGGTCGCCGCCCGCGGGCTCCTCGGCGGGGCGCTGTCCGTGTCCGCGTACGGCCTCGTCCTGTGGGCCCAGACGCGGGGCGACCTCGCCCCGATCGCGGCCCTGCGGGAGACCTCCATCATCGCGGGGGCGGTCATCGGGGCGGTCTTCTTCAAGGAGCGGCTGGGGCGCCCGCGGGTGGTCGCGGCGCTTGTGGTGGTGGCGGGCATCGGGCTGATGCTCCACGCGTGACGGGGACTTTCGTCCCCGGCGCCGTCGTGGTCGCGGTCGCGGTTCCTCCCCCGCCGCGGGCGCAACGACCCGCACACGACAACGGCGCCGCACAGACAGACCCCGGGCGTCAGTCCAGCGCCGCGCGGAACGCGGATCCGTCGACGAGGATGCCCCCGTCGACGGGGAGGGTGAGGCCCGTGATCCAGGAGGCGTCCCGGCCGGCGAGGAACGCGACGGCCGCCGCGATGTCGTCGGGCTCGCCGACCCGCCCGAGGGGATACACCCCGGCGAGGCGGTCGAGCGCGTCGTCGCGCCCCGCCCACGCGGGCGTGCGCACCGTGCCGGGGGCGACGAGGTTGACCCGGACGCCGCGCGGGGCGGCGTGCACGGCGAGCGTGCGGGTCAGCGAGGCGAGGCCCGCCTTGGCGGCGCTGTAGGCGTGGTTGCCGAAGTTCATGTGCCCGTTGACGGAACCGATGCTGACGATCGCCCCGCGCCCGCCCGCCCGCGCCAGCAACGGCAGCGCCGCGCGGGCGCACCGCATGGCACCGGTGAGGGTGACCTCGAGGTCCTCGTACCACTCCGCGTCGGGGACGTCCTCGAACCGCGGCGGGTCCACGTGGCAGGCGTAGGCGTTGTTGACGAGGACGTCGAGCCGCCCGAAGCGCTCGGCGGCGTACGCGATCGCGGCGTCCACCGCGGCCTGGTCGACGACGTCGCACCGCACCGCCGCGGCCCGGCCGCCGGTCTCCTCGCCGAGGGCCCGCGCCGTCGCGGCGGCGCGTTCCGCGTCCAGGTCCGCGAGGACGACGTCCGCGCCCTCGGACATCAGGCGCCGGGCGGTCGCCGCGCCGATCCCCTGGGCACCTCCGGTGACGAGGGCGACGTGCCCCTCGAACCTGCGCATGGCGTCATCCCCCGCCTGCGAGCGATCTACGAGGCGCTGCCCTCTCGCCTCCCTACTCGCGCGTAGCGTAACGTGCCTGCACACCCAAGGGGAGCGGAAAGGCACACCATGGCGCTGGACGCGGACGTCATCGTCGTCGGAGCGGGGCTGGCCGGTCTGGTCGCGACGGCCGAACTGGCCGACGCGGGCCGCAAGGTCCTCCTGCTCGACCAGGAGCCGGAGAGCAACCTGGGCGGCCAGGCGTTCTGGTCCTTCGGCGGGCTGTTCCTCGTCGACTCCCCCGAGCAGCGCCGGATGCGGATCAAGGACAGCCGCGAACTCGCGTTGCAGGACTGGATGGGCACCGCGGGCTTCGACCGCGCCGAGGACCACTGGCCGCGCAAGTGGGCCGAGGCGTACGTGGACTTCGCCGCCGGCGAGAAGCGGTCCTGGCTGCACGGGCAGGGGATACGGTTCTTCCCGGTGGTCGGCTGGGCGGAGCGCGGGGGCTACCTCGCCACCGGGCACGGCAACTCGGTGCCCCGTTTCCACATCACATGGGGCACGGGCCCGGGCGTGGTGGCGCCGTTCGAGCGCCGGGTGCGCGAGGCGGTCGCCGGGGGCCTGGTGGAGCTGCGATTCCGGCACCGCGTGACGGCGCTGACGACGACGGGCGACGCCGTGGACGGCGTCGCGGGCGAGGTCCTGGTGGACAGCGACGCCGAACGCGGCCGGGCGAGTTCACGGGAGATCCGCGCGGAGTTCCAGCTCAGGGCGCAGGCGGTGATCGTCACCTCGGGCGGCATCGGCGGCAACCACGACCTGGTGCGCGAGGCCTGGCCGGAGCGGCTGGGCACGCCGCCGCGCAAGCTGCTGTCGGGCGTTCCGGCGCACGTGGACGGGCTGATGCTGGGGATCGCCGAGGCGGCCGGGGCGCGCCTGATCAACGGCGACCGGATGTGGCACTACACCGAGGGCATCGAGAACTGGGACCCGATCTGGGCCCGGCACGGCATCCGCATCCTGCCGGGCCCGTCCTCCCTGTGGCTGGACGCGACCGGCAAGCGCCTGCCGGTGCCGCTCTTCCCGGGCTTCGACACGCTGGGGACGCTGGAGCACATCATGCGCTCCGGGTACGAGTACACGTGGTTCGTCCTCACCCAGAAGATCATCGAGAAGGAGTTCGCCCTGTCGGGCTCCGAGCAGAACCCGGATCTGACCGGCAAGAGCGTGCGCGACGTGCTCAAGCGCGCACTGCCGGGGGCGCCCGGCCCGGTCGAGGCGTTCAAGCGGCACGGCGTCGACTTCGTCGTGGAGGACGATGTGGCGGCGCTGGTGCGCGGCATGAACGCGCTCACCAAGGACGGCCTGATCGACGAGTCCGCGCTGCGCCGCGAGATCGAGGCCCGCGACCGCGAGATCACCAACACCTTCACCAAGGACCTGCAGGTCACCGCGATCCGCGGGGCCCGCAACTACATCGGCGACAAGCTGATCCGCACCGCCGCCCCGCACCGGCTGCTGGACCCCAAGGCGGGCCCGCTGATCGCCGTGCGGCTGAACATCCTGACCCGCAAGTCGCTCGGCGGGCTGGAGACCGACCTGGACGCGCGGGTGCTGCGCGCCGACGGCGAGCCGCTGCCCGGGCTGTACTCGGCGGGTGAGGCGGCCGGGTTCGGTGGCGGCGGGGTGCACGGCTACCGCTCGCTGGAGGGGACATTCCTCGGCGGCTGCGTCTTCTCCGGCCGTACCGCGGGCCGCGCGGCGGCGAAGGCGACCGCCTGACCGCTTCCCGCGGCGCCCGCCCTCTCCCGCCGCCGTCCCGTGCCGACCCCGGTCCTGACCTGTGGCGGGCGCGAGGCACCATGGGGGGAGCAACAACGGCGGCGCATGGTGGGAGCACGGGCTGTGGTGGACGTCCACGGGGCGGTGGCGGAAGGCTTCGAGCCGGTCCGAGAGGCATTCGTCCGGAACTTCGAGGAGCGGGGCGAGCGCGGCGCGGCCGTGGCCCTGTACCGCGACGGCCGCAAGGTCGTGGACCTGTGGGCGGGCTCCGCCGACGGGGACGGGGACGGCGGGGCGCCCTGGGCACAGGACACCGCGCAGGTGGTGCGCTCGGCGACCAAGGGCGTGGCCGCGGCGTGCCTGCTCCTGCTGCACCAGCGGGGTCAGCTGGACCTGGACGCGCCCGTCGGCACGTACTGGCCCGAGTTCAAGGCCGCGGGCAAGGAGCGCGTCACGGTCCGCGACGCGCTGGCGCACCGGGCCGGTGTGCCGGCGCTGGACGCCCCGCTGCACCCGGCGCAGGCACAGGACGGCAACAGCGGGCCGCGGGCGCTCGCGGCGCAGGCCCCGTTCTGGGCGCCGGGAAGCGACCACGGCTACCACGCGCAGACGTACAGCTGGCTGATCGGCGAGCTGGTGCGGCGCGCGAGCGGCGGCCGCTCCATAGGCCGCTACGTGGCGGAGGAGATCGCCCGCCCGCTCGGCCTCGACCTGTGGATCGGGCTGCCGGCCGCCGAGGAGCGCCGCGTCGGGCGGATCGCCGCCGTCGAGACACCGCCGTCGCCGGCCGCGGCCGGGCTGCGGACGCGGCCCAAGCGGAACGTGACCGAGGCGTACGAGGACCCGGCGTCGCTGACCCGGCGGGCGTTCGGCGCGATCGACCCGCCGCCGGAAGAGAACGACCCCGGGTACCACGCGGCGCAGCTGCCGGCCTCCGGCGGCATCGCCACGGCCCGCTCGCTGGCCCGCTTCTACGCCGCGCTGATCGGGGAGGTCGAGGGGCCCGGCGCCCGGCTCTTCGCCCCGGCGACGCTCACCTCGGCGCGCACCCCGGAGTCCGAGGGCCCGGACCGCGTGCTGGTGGTGAACACCCGCTTCGGCCTGGGCTTCATGCTGCACGGCCCGGCCGCCCCGCTGCTGTCCCCCGGCTCCTTCGGCCACCCGGGCCGCGGCGGGTCGCTGGGCTTCGCGGACCCCGGCGAGGGCGTCGCCTTCGGCTACGTCACCAACGGCATGCAGCAGAACGTCACCGCCGATCCCCGCGCCCAGGCGCTGGTCCGTGCGCTACGGGAGTGCCTGCGCTGACGCGCGCCGGAAAAGTTGCCCGGGCTCCGGGACCCGCGAACGATGGATGAGTGAGCGACGCCGCATACCTCCGGTTTCCGCATGTTCACGGCGAGCGGCTCTGTTTCGTCGCCGAGGACGACATCTGGGTCGCGCCCCTGGGCGAGGGGCGCGCGTGGCGGGTGACGGCCGACCGGACCCGGGTCGGGCATCCGCGCTTCTCCCCCGACGGCTCGGTGATCGCCTTCAACAGCTGGCGCTCCCTCGACCCCGAGGTGTATCTCGCGCCGGTCGAGGGCGGCCCGGCCCGGCGGCTGACCTACTGGGGCAGCACGGACACGCGCGTGCGTTCCTGGACGCCGGACGGCCGGATCCTGGCGGTCTCGTCGCACGGCGAACCGTTCTCGCACTACACCTGGGCCTACGCCGTCCCCGCCGAGGGCGGCCCGGGCAGCCGGCTGCCCTGGGGCCCGGTGTCGGACATCTCCGTGGACGACAGTGCGCAGGGCGAGCACCGGACGCTGCTGCTGACGGCGACCGCGCCGCACGAACCGGCCTCGTGGAAGCGGTACCGGGGCGGGGCGACCGGGCGGCTGTGGCTGCAGTGCCGACGGCTGGTGCCGGAGGTCGACGGCCATCTGGAGTCGCCGATGTTCGTCGCGGGGCGCATCGCCTTCCTCTCCGACCACGAGGGCATCGGCAACCTGTACTCCTGCCTGCCGGACGGCACGGACCTGCGACGGCACACCGACCACGCCGACTTCTACGCCCGCAGCGCCGCGACCGACGGCACGCGCGTGGTCTACCAGTGCGCGGGCGAGGTGTGGCTGGTCGACGACCTCGGCCCGGGGTCGGTGCCGCGCCGCGTCGCGGTCGACCTCGGCGGCCCGCGGGCCGGCCGACGGCCCTACCAGGTCCCGGCCTCGGCGTACCTGGACGGGCTGGCCGTGGACCGTACCGGGCGCGCCAGCGCGGTGTGCGTGCGCGGCAGCCTGTACTGGCTCACCCACCGCGACGGGCCCGCGCGCACCATCGCCGACGAGCCCGGGGCGCGGGTCCGGCTGCCGGTCATGCTGGGCGACACCGGGCGGATCGCGTTCGTCACCGACGCCGAGGGCGAGGACGCCATCGAGATCGCCGTGCTGCCGGGCCGCCCCGCGGCACTGGCCGCCGCCGACATCGCCGACGCCGACGACGCCGTCGCCCAGGCGCTGCGGGCCACGGAGGCGGCCGAGGAGGCCGGGGAAGAGGATGTGGCGCAGGACACGGCGGCCGCCGAGGGGCAGACCGTGCCACGTCCCCCGTGCCGCAGCGGCGGCACACGGCTGGCGTGCGGGCTGCTCGGCCGCGTCCACGAACTGGTGCCCTCCCCCGACGGCCAGATCCTGGCGGTCGCCTCCCACGACGGGCGGCTGCTCATGGTCGACGCGGAGTCGGGCGTGGTGGCCGAGCTCGTCCGCTCCTCCAACGGCCCCGTCCGCGACCTGTCCTTCTCCCCCGACTCCGACTGGATCGCCTGGTCCCACCCGGTGATCGGCCGTTCGCTGCGCAAGATCCGGATCGCCCGGCTCAGCCCGGACCCGGAGACCGGCAAACACACCCTGCTCGACGTCACCAACGGCCGGTTCGAGGACGAGCAGCCGGTCTTCACCCGCGACGGCCGCTACCTGGCCTTCCTGTCCTGGCGCGGCTTCGACCCGGTGTACGACGTGCACACCGGCGACCTGTCCTTCCCGCTGGGCTGCCGCCCGCATCTCGTACCGCTGCACTCGGCGACGCCCTCGCCCTTCGCGCTGCCCGTGGAGGGCCGGCCGCCGGGGGGCGGGCTGGACCCGACCGGTTTCGCCGAGGGGCCACTGGCGGTGGAGGCCGCCGGGCTGCCGATGCGGGTGACGCCCTTCCCCGTGCCCGCGTCCAAGTACAGCTCGCTGGAGGCGGTGAGGGGCGGACTGACCTGGCTGCGCTGGCCGATCTCCGGCGCGCTCGGCGAGACCTTCGTCAACCCGACCGACCCCTCCGCCCGCCCCACGCTGGAGTACTTCGGGCTGGCCAAGTCCAAGCGCGTCGAGCTGGTGCGGCACATGGACTGGTACCGGGTCAGCGGCGACGGCACGCAGCTGGTGGTCTTCGACGAGGGCGACCTGACGGTGGTCCCGGCGTACGAGCCGGGCGACCTGGACTCCACCGTCTACATCGACATGCGGCGGGTCCTGCACGAGGCGAACCCGCCCACCGAGTGGCGGCAGGCGTTCGACGAGGCCGGGCGGATCATCCGCGACTACTTCTGGGCGCCGGACATGTGCGGCATCGACTGGCAGGCGATCCTCGACCAGTACCGCCCGCTGGTCGAACGGGTCGCCACTCCGGACGAGTTCGCCGACCTGGAGCGCGAGGTCCTCGGCGAACTGGGCACCTCGCACGCGTACGTCGCGTCCGCCCGCCGCAGCGAGGGGCCGCCGCACTACCAGCGGCCGATCGGGCTGCTCGGCGCCAACTTCGTCCACACCAAGGACGGCCGCTGGGCGGTCGCGCGCATCCTGCCCGGCGAGTCCTCGGACTCCAAGGCCCGTTCGCCGCTGGCCGGCACCGGCATCCTGGAGGGTGCCGTACTCACCCACGTCGACGGCCGCGCCGTCGACCCGGACGCCGGGCCCGGCCCGTTGCTGTCGGCCGCGGGCGGCACCACGGTGGAGCTGACCTTCACCCCGCCCGACGGCGGGCATGCGCGCCGGGTCGCGGTGGTGCCGCTGGTGGACGAGCGACCGCTGCGCTATCAGGACTGGGTGGCCAAACGCCGCGCGGTGGTGCGGGCGTTGAGCGAGGGGAAGTGCGGTTATCTGCACATCCCCGACCTGGGGGGCTCGGGCTGGGCGCAGTTCAACCGCGACCTGCGCATCGAGATCGTCCACCCGGCCCTCATCGTCGACGTGCGCGGCAACGCGGGCGGCAACATCAGCGACCTGGTGGTGGAGAGCCTGACCCGCAAGATCCTCGGCTGGGACCACACCCGCCACGCGCAGCCGGTGAGTTACGCCGGCAACGCCCCGCGCGGCCCGATCGTGGCGCTGGCGGACGAGGCGACGGCCTCCGACGGGGACATGATCACCGCCACGTTCCGGCTGCTGGGCATCGGCCCGGTGGTGGGCCACCGCACCTGGGGCGGCGTGGTCGGCATGACCGGCCGGCACCGCCTGGGCGACGGCACGGTGATCACGGTGCCGATGAACGCCGCCTGGTTCGAGGCCTACGGCTGGTCGGTGGAGAACTACGGCGTGGAACCGGACATCCCGGTCATCCGTACCCCGCTGGACTGGGCGGAGGGCCGTCGCACCGACCTGGAGATCGCCGTGCAGACGGCGCTGGACCTGCTGGAGAAGCACCCGGCCTCCACACCGCCCGATCTGTCCGACCGCCCGGACCGGCGCCGGCCCCCGCTTCCTCCGCGTTCCTGAGCCTCCCCTCCCCGCCCGGGGACGGCGGAAGGCCTCACCGAGGAGGACGGAAGGGGCACGCCCAGTACGGGCGCACCCCTCCACGTTCACGTTTGGACCACGCGGGTCAGGTCCGCTCGTGCCGCTCGTACCGCTCGTCCATCTCCTCCGGCGAGCGCTGGCGGTCGCCCTTGGGCGTCGACTGCGGGGACTGCTTGGACGGCTGACCCTGGCCGGGCTCGCGGTGCTGCTGCTTGCCCTGCTGACGCATCGGCTCGCCGGCCATGCCCTGGGCGCGCTCGCGGGTCTGGCCGATGCGCTCCTGGGTCTGGGGCTGAGCCTGCGGGCGGTGCTGCTGCCCGGCCTTGTTTCGCGTGGGGTCGTTCTTGCCCATGATCACTCCTTCGTGATGTGTGGAATGGGCCTCGACCAGGCTGACACGGCCGGACACAGTACGCATTTCGGACGAACGCGGTCCGTGAACGGCGCTGGTCAGATGGGCCTTTCCGAGCGGGCGCGCTCGTCGGCGGCACCGCCGCGGCCGACGAGTCCGCGCCGGATGCCCCCCGCGGCGGCGATCCTCGGCTCCAGGCGGCGCATTTCTCGCTGCCCCAGGGCGCCCCCGATCAGTCCGGGCAAGTACCCGCGCACGGACTGCATTCCACGCAGCCACCACTGGGCGTAGACGTGCGGCGAGCGGCGGGCGATCCCGTCGGCGATGCGCTCCACGGCCGGCGCCGGCGGGTAGGTGCGACTGGCCGGCCAGGGCAGCCGGGAACGGGCCTCGCGCATCACGTCGTCCTCGTCGGCGCCGCGCACCATGTCGGTGTCGGTCCAGCTCAGGTACCCCACGCCGACCTTGACGCCCTTGAAGCCGACTTCGGCGCGCAGGCAGTGCGCGAAGGCCTCCACCCCCGCCTTGCTCGCGCAGTACGCGGTCATCAGCGGCGCCGGGGCGATCGCGGCGAGGGAGGCGATCTGCAGCAGGTAGCCGCGTGAGGCGACGAGCGCCGGGAGGAACGCGCGGGCGGTGACCACGCTGCCCAGCAGGTTGACCTGGATGACCCGTTCGAAGTCGGCGGGGTCCACGTCCAGGAACGGACCGCCGGTCGCCACACCGGCGTTCGCGACCACGACGTCGACACGGCCGTAGCGCTCCACGACCTCCTCGGCCACGCGGGTCATCGCCTCCCGGTCGGTGACATCAGCCGTCCAGCACTCGGTCTCGGGGCCGATCTCCCCGGCGACGCCCTTGAGTTCCTCCGGCTCCAGCCCCACCAGCGCCAGCCGGGCGCCACGGGCGGCGAGTTCGCGGGCCAGCAGCGCCCCCACCCCGCGGGCGGCGCCGGTCACCACCGCGACCTGCCCGTTCAGCGACCTGCTCATGCCGTCTCCTCCTTGACCTGGGCCTGGGGCCGCAGATGGTCCTCGACGAGGGTGCGTACGACGCCCGCCACCGCGGCCGGCGCCTCCAGCGGCGTCATGTGGCCGAGGCCCGGCAGTTCGGTGAGCCCGGCGAACCGGGAGAGCCGGGCGGCCATGCCGTGGGCGTGCACCGGCGGGGTGAGCTTGTCGGCGCTGCCCACCAGCACGGCGGTGGGCACACGCAGTGCGGACACGCCCGCGTCCAGGTCGAGCCCGGCCAGCACCCGGCCCCACGCGGCGCGTTGCCGGCGCCCACAGGCGTGCACGATGCGGGCGGTGGCGGCCACCAGCTCCTTGCTGGACGCCGCGCCCAGGATCCCGTACTTGAGCGCGGCCCGGGTCAGCGCGGACTGCGGGCCGAGCGGCGCCGAACTGACCAGCAGGAAGCGGTGGAAGGCGTCGCGCACCCGCTTGCTGCGCACCCGCGGCGGCAGCACCGCCGCCTCGGCGAGCAGCCGTCCGCTGCCGGTGCTGGCCAGCAGCACCGCGGCCGTACGGGACTGCACGGCGACGCGGTCGCCGGCCGCCATCGCGGTCATCCCGCCCATGGAGTGGCCGACCAGCACCACCTTCTCGTCGCCCTGGACGGCGGCCTCCAGGACCGCGGAGAGGTCGTCGGCGAGTGCGCCGGTGCCGTAGCCGCCGCGGCGCGGGGTGCCGCTGCCGCCGTGGCCGCGCTGGTCGTAGGCCACGACCCGGTACTCCCCGGCGAGTTCGTGGATGAGCGGGGCCCAGAAGAGGGTGCTGCAGGTCCAGCCGTGGATCAGCACCACGGTGGGCGCCGTGCCGGCCTCGGGGCCGTACTCCTCCACGTGGATCGAGGTGCCGTCCGCGGAGCGCACGGTGTGCGTGCGCCGGGCGGCCGGGAGGTCGAAGACGGACGCGGTCACGAGGCCACCTCCACGCGCTCCGGGCGCTCCTCGGGGGCGCCGGCGGGCACGATCTCGTACTCCCGGAGTTCCATCCGGCGGGTGGCGCGCCGGAACTCCGCGGTGGTCCCGGGCCAGACGGTGGTGTTGCGGCCCTGGTCGTCCAGGTACCAGCTGACGCAGCCCCCGGTGTTCCACACCGTGCGCGTCATCCGGCGCTGCACTTCCTCGTTCCAGGACCGCACGGCCTCCGGGCGGGCGTCGAGGGCGGCGGCCCCGGTGGTGTCCAGGGCGCGCAGGTACGCGGCGAGGTAGTTCAGCGAGGACTCGATCATCAGGATCATCGAGCTGTTCCCGAGGCCGGTGTTGGGCCCGATGACGAACAGCAGGTTGGGGAAGCCGTCGACCGCGCAGCCGCGCAGCGCGGCCATGCCGCCCTTCCAGTGCTCGGCCAGCGAGTGTCCGTCGGCGCCGAACACCCGCTCCCCGATGGGCATGTCGGTGACGTGGAAGCCGGTGCCGAAGACGATGGCGTCGACCTCGCGCTCGGTGCCGTCGGCCATGACGAGGGTCGAGCCGCGCACCTGCTTCAGCGCGGAGGCGACGACCTCGGTGTTGGGCCGCGTGAGCGCCGGATAGTAGTCGTTGGACAGCAGGATGCGCTTGCAGCCGATCCGGTAGTCGGGGGTCAGCCTGGCGCGCAGCGCCGGGTCCTTGACGGACTTGCGCATGTGCGAGGCGGCGATGGCCTGCACGCCGCGCAACATCCCCGGGCGCTTGGTGAACGCGCCGACCTGGAACTCGCGGATCAGCCAGAGCAGCCCGCGCCGCGCCTTGGCGGTGGCCGGCACCTTGCCGTGCAGCCACTGCTCGGCCCGGCTGATCCCGCGGTCCATGCGCGGCATCACCCACGGGGGCGTCCTCTGCACCACGGTCAGGCGCCCGGCCTCGGGCTGGATCGCGGGCACGATCTGGATCGCGGACGCCCCGGTGCCGATCACGGCGACCCGCTTGCCCTTGAGGTCGAAGTCGTGGTCCCACCGCGAGGAGTGGAAGACCCGTCCCGGGAAGGCGTCCAGGCCCGGGACGTCCGGCAGCTTGGGGTCGGACAGCGGCCCGGTGGCCGATACCACGACGTCGGCGGTGAGTGCACCGCGCGAGGTGGCGATGCGCCAGTGCCGGGCGGCGGCGTCCCAGCGGGCCTCGGTCACCTCGGTGTCGAGACGCAGGTGCGGGCGGAGGCCGAAGGTGTCCGCGACGCTTTCCAGATAGGCCCTGATGTGCGGCTGGCCGGAGAAGGTGCGCGGCCACTGCGGGTTGGGCGCGAAGGAGAACGAGTACAGGTGCGAGGGCACGTCGCAGGCGCACCCCGGGTAACTGTTGTCCCGCCACGTCCCGCCGACGGAGTCCCGGCGCTCCAGGACGACGAAGTCGGTGATCCCCTCCCGTCGCAGCCGCACGGCGGCGCCGAGTCCCCCGAACCCCGATCCGATCACCGCAACCCGCACGTGTTCGCTGTGTCCGGCCATACCGCCGCCTCTCGGTGCCGCCCCTTTGAAGAATTGCGCCAGTGTTCACTGGCACGGTTTGGAGCGTAGACCAGAAGGCGTTACCAGCGGTAGAGGGCGGGCGGCACGATGTGACGCGGGCACCGCATAGGCTGATCGGCGTGGCAACGCACGAGCGCGAGTACCGGATGGACGAGCTGGCGGAAGCGGCCGGTGTCCCGGTTCGTACCGTCCGCTTCTACCGGGAGCGCAAGCTGCTCCCCGCGCCACGCCGCGAGGGCCGGATCGCCTGGTACAACGACCACCACCTCGCGCGGCTGCGGACCATCACCGCGCTGCTGGAGCGGGGGCACACCCTCGGCGGCATCGCCGAGCTGATGGACGCCTGGGAGAGCGGCCGCCGTGACGTCGGCGGACTCCTCGGCCTGGACCCGGGGCTGCCCACCCGCTGGTCGGAGGAGGAACCGCTGCGGCTCACCCCCGAGGGCCTCGCCGACCACTACGGCGACCAGGCCACCGCCGAGAACCTGGCCACCGCCCTGGACATCGGCTACATCGCCGTCGACGGCGACGACGTCGTCCACGTCAGCCGGCGGCTGCTGGAGGCCTCGGCCGCGCTGGTCCGGGAGGGCATCCCGCTCGCCGAGGTGCTCGCCGCGGGACGCGACATGCGGGGCCGCATGGACCTGCTCGCCGAGCTCTTCGTCGAGCTGGCCCGCACCTACGTCCTGCCGGACGCCGAGGCCGACCTGCAGTCCGGCGACACCACCCGGCTGACCGAGGCGATCGCCCGGCTGCGCCCCCTGGTGCAGGCCGTCGTCGAGGCGGAACTCGCCCTGGCGATCGACCGCAGGCTGCGCGAGGAACTCAAGCGGTAACGGGCGCCCGCGCACAGCCCGTACGGGTGCGTGGCCGGGCGACGGCCGGCTCGGCCGCGAACTCCTGGAGGAGAGCGCGGCCGGCCGCCGTCCCGCACCCGTGCGGCAGCCGCCCGACGCCGGAGCGGGGGGCCGCCGCCTGACGCGGACGGAGGCCGACGGCACCCACCAGGAGAGGGAGCTGGCGGACGCGGACGAGGTGCTGCGGGTCCTGGCGGACGACTTCGGCGTACGGCTCCCGGAGGGGACGCGACTGCCGGGGTGACTCGCCGGGCCTCCACGTCTTCTGCCATGCCCGGTGGACCGCGTGGGCGCCGCGAACCCATCGCGAGCACACGCTGTGACCTGCGTCATGCCGTGTGGTTGCGGAGGCCCATGAGCCGGGTTATCACGGAAGGAGGAGGAAACCTAAGGGGGCCACCACCATGGCCACGGAAATTTCCCCGGTCATCAAGGGTTCTCGGCTCAAGAGCCGCGGCGGACTGTGGGGGGAATGCCTCGCCGAGTTCCTGGGGACGTTCGTCCTGATCGCTTTCGGCTGCGGTGTCGTCGCGATGGCCGTCGCCGCGTTGCCCGGTTCGGGCCGCACCGAGGGGCCCACCACCATCTTCACCGGGGTCGGCGACTGGCTCCTGATCGCCTGGGGCTGGGCCTTCGCCGTCGCCTTCGGCATCTACGTGGCCGGCGGGGTCAGCGGCGCGCACATCAACCCCGCCGTGACGCTCGCCTTCGCCGTGCGCCGCAAGTTCGCCTGGGCCAAGGTGCTGCCCTACTGGGCGGCGCAACTGGCGGGGGCGTTCACCGGCGCCGCGCTGGTCTACCTCGTCTACCACGACGCCATCAACACCTACGACGCCGCGCTGAAGGGGCCCAAGGTCAACGGGCACTCCGTGGGCACCTTCTCGATCTTCGCCACCTTCCCCGCGGCGTACTTCCACGGCAGTGTCTGGGGTCCGCTCATCGACCAGATCGTCGGGACGGCGTTCCTCGGCATGTTCGTCGTCGCCGTCATCGACCTGCGCAACACCGCGGTCAAGGCCAACCTCGGCCCGCTGGTCATCGGCTTCGCCGTCGCCGCCATCGGGATGTCCTACGGCGCCAACGCCGGCTACGCGATCAACCCGGCGCGCGACCTCGGCCCGCGCCTGTTCACCTGGGCCGCCGGGTGGGGTGAGCTGGCGATACCCGGCTCCTCGCCGGGCGGCTACAGCGGCTACTTCTGGATACCGATCGTGGGACCACTCGTCGGGGGCGTGATCGGGGTGCTGGTCTACGACCTGTTCATCGGCGACGTGCTCCACATCCGCGCGCAGGAGGGGGCGATGGCGGAGGTCGGACGGGACCGGCCCGCGAACCCGGACGACGACTAGCGGGGGCCGCCGGCCGGTCCCCGGGTCGGGTGAATTCCGCCGGTTCCCGGCGTGCCGCCGGTCGCCGCGGGCCTAGCGTGGCGCTCCGGGACGACGCCAGGGGAGCCGGACGGGGGTGGCCGCGTGACGGTCGAGGACAAGCGCTCGGTGAGCATGAGGATCTTCGGGGACCTGCTCAAGGCGCTGCGCGAGGGCCGGGGGCTCACCCTGGACGCGGTGGCGGCGCACACGGGTTACTCGAAGTCGCAGACCGTCAAGATCGAGTGCGGGGAACGCATCGCGAGCAAGGCGTTCATCGAGCGGGCCGAGCAACTGCTCGGCTCCCCCGGCGTGCTGACGGCCGTCGCACCGCATCTGTCCCGGGAGAAGCTGCCCGTGGGGTACGGGGAGTACGCGGACGAGGAAGCGCGGGCGCTGAGCCTGGGCGCGTACGACTCCCACGTCATCAAGGGACTGCTGCAGACCGAGGCCTACATGCGCGCGGTCTTCGCGGCCCGCTGTCCGGCGCTGGAGGAGGACGAGACCGAGCGCTGGACCGAGGACCGGCTGGCCCGCCAGGCGCTGTTCACCCGCAGGCCCGTGTGCATGCTCTCCTTCGTCCTGGAGGAGTGGGTCCTGCGCCGTCCGACGGGTGGACCGGCCGTGATGAGGGAGCAGCTGCAGCACCTCGTCGAGGTGGGCCGGCGGCGCAACGTCCAGATCCAGGTGATGCCGGCGCGCTACGGGACCCACGCCGGCCTCGACGGTCCGTTCACCCTGCTGGAGAACCCCGAACGCCAGTTGCTCGCCTACGCCGAGGGCCAGGTCGGGGGGCTGCTCACCGATGACCGGAAAAGGGTCAGTCTGCTCCACCAGCGCTATGGCATGATCCGGGCGCAGGCCCTCACACCCGAGGACTCCGCGAAGTTGATCGAGCAGATTGCGGGTGAACTGTGAGCGCTCTCGTGTGGTTCAAGTCCAGTCACAGCGGCAGCGACGGTGGTGATTGCGTCGAGGTGGCGATCGGCCCGGCCTCCGTCCACGTACGGGACTCCAAGGACAGCTCCGGCCCCGTTCTGGCCTTCGAGCCGGACGCGTGGACCGCGTTCGTGGCCTTCGCCGGCCAATTGTCCGACCCCCAGCGATAGTTACCAACCAGTAATACGAACGTCGGTTTCCCCTCACCCGCACCGGCGAACGTACGGTGCATGACAACCCCCACAACCTCCACCTGGAGGCGCGGCATCGTCGCGGCGGCGATCATCGCCGCCGGGGTCTCCGGCCTCGCGCTCCCCGCCGACGCACACGCCGCCGAGCGCACCGGCACCACGGTGGCGGCGGCCACGGCGGCCTCCGCCACCGCCGCCCCGGTCGACCACGAGACCTGGCTGCGGGACGTGCGCCTCGTGATCGACCAGGCGCACACCTACGTCGAGGACCGCACGTCCGCCGCACTTCCCGGCGAGAAACCGGCGATCGTCCTGGACATCGACAACACCTCCCTGGAGACGTACTTCGACTGGTGGTTCCCGCCGGCCGTGGCACCGACGCGTGACCTCGCCCGGTACGCGGACTCCCGTGGCGTGGACGTCTTCTTCGTCACCGCGCGGCCGGACTTCATCCACGCGGCCACGTACTACAACCTCGACCGCGAGGGCTACCCGGTCGCCGGGCTCTACGGCCGTTCGATCCCGGACCTCTTCGACGAGGTCAGCGCGTACAAGACGGCGCAGCGCGCCGCCATCGAGAAGCGCGGCTACACGATCATCGCGAACATCGGCAACAACACCACCGACCTGGTGGGCGGCCACGCCGAGCGCACCTTCAAGCTCCCGGACTACGACGGCCTGCTCGACTGACACCGCCGTCCGCGACCGGGCGACGCCTGGGGAACGATCGTTCTCCGGGCGTTCACCATGCCCTCATGCGCGGGCTTCATACCGGCTCGACCTGCGGCTTAGCGTCACGAGGTCCCGTTCGCCCGATGTAGACGAGGTGTAAATGTCCCTCCGGCACGCAATCGCAGCCCTGGCCGTCGTGCCCGCGCTCGTGGTTCCCACCGCCGCCCAGGCGGCCACCGCCCACCACGACCACGGCCCCTCCCCCCGGGCCGCCTTCGACCTGCAGGCCCACCGCGGTGGCATCGGCATGACCACCGAGGAGTCCCTGGAGGGCTTCGGCAAGGCCCTGCGCCTCGGGGTGAGCACCCTGGAGCTGGACACCCACGTCACCAAGGACCAGAAGGTCGTCGTCAACCACGACCGCCAGATCAGCGCCCAGAAGTGCAAGGACACCGGTCCTGTGACGCCGGGCGACCCGATGTACCCGTACGTCGGCAAGTACATCAAGGACCTGACGCTGGCCCAGATCAAGACGATGGACTGCGGCTACCAGCAGCTGCCCGGCTTCCCCGAGCAGGAGCAGATCAAGGGCCACCGCATGGTGGAGCTCAAGGACGTCCTGGGCCTGGTCAAGAGCTACAAGGCCAAGAAGGTCAAGCTCAACATCGAGACCAAGGTGGAGGCCGGCGCCCCCGAGCAGACCGCGCCGCGCGAGCTGTTCGTGCGCCGTGTCTTCGAGGAGATCCACCGCTCCGGCATCGAGAAGCAGGTCACCATCCAGTCCTTCGACTGGGGCGCCCTGAAGGAGATGCACGAGCTCGCGCCGAAGTACCCGCTGGTGGCGCTCACCAACTACGACTTCCTCCAGGTCGGCAAGCCCGGCGCCTCCCCGTGGCTCGGCGGCATCGACGCCGACGACTACGACGGCGACTTCGTCAGGGCCGCCGCCGCCGTCCCCGGCGTCACGGCGCTCTCCCCGGTCTACGGCATGCCGCAGAACGGCACCATCGCGGACCCGGACTTCAGGTTCTACGTCACGCCCAAGATGGTGGACGACGCCCACGCGCGCGGCCTGAAGGTCATCCCGTGGACCTGCGACGACAACCCGACCATCGAGGCACTGATGGACATGGGCATCGACGGGATCATCACCGACTACCCCAACCACGTCCGGCAGATCATGGCCGACCGCGGTATGCGCCTGCCCAAGGCATACCCCGCCCCGCGCCACTGACGACCGGCGCCCCGCATCCGCGGACGCTCCCGGCACCGGACGGTTCCGGGGGCGTCCGCGTACGGTTCAGGTGGTCGAGGCGGCGGGCTCCTCGGCCCGGCCGGCCAGGTGCTCCTCGGGGTGGACGCACTTGTAGAGGCACTGGGTGCGGGACATCGCGAAGACCCCGTAGCTGAGCACCGCGAACCCGGTCAGCGCGGGCAGCAGCCAGAATCCGGTGCGCGGCTGCTCGCCGTAGAGCGCGACCCCGAGGCAGAAGCCGACGACGGCGTCGCCGAGCGTCAGGGCGGGCTGGGAGGCGATCAGCGGTCCCCCCTGCATCGCGGTCCCGAGCAGGAACAACGAGAACCCGCCGGCCGCGGCGAACGCGTAGGTCTGCCAGGACAGCAGCCAGGCCGCGACCCCCTGGTGCTCCAGGATGTCCATGGACGACTTGATCAGCGCGGCCGTGAGGGCGTTGCCGACCGCCGCCGCCGCGCCGAGGCAGGCGGCGCGCGTCAGGCCGCTGGGCCGCCGCAGCCCGGCGATCACCAGCACCGCGCCGAGGCCGCCGACGATCAGCAGCGTCGGCACCCACCAGATGCCCGGTACCTGCTCCCGCCCCCCGCTGGGCGCCATCGAGAAGAGGAACAGCGCCAGGCCCCCGGCGATGCACGCCACGCAGGCCCACGCCGTGCGGGACAGCTCGACGTGGAAGACCATGCCGCCGATCACCAGGGCCAGCGGGAGTTCCAGAATGAACACCGGCTGGACCGCGGCGAGCGAACCGGTGCCCAGCGCGAGCGCCTGGAAGATCGCGGCGAAGATCACGCCGAGGATGCCGGCGAGCCAGACCGGAGTGCGCAGCAGGTCCTTCATCAGACCCAGGCGCAGGGACTTCGAGGCGGGGACGGTGAGCACCGCGCGTCGCTGAAGGACCGTCCCGAGGGCGTTGCTGCAGGCCGCGAAGACGGCGAAGAGGATGGAGATCATGACGACGGCACCACTCCCGCGTGCTCGGCCGCGGTCGTCCTCGTCCGGCTCGCCGCCGGACGACGCTTGACTGTCTTGCTTGATTCGTCCGGTTTTCTGCGTGAAGGGAAAGTCTAACGTCGAACGTATGCGGAGGCCCGCCGCGCTCCGGTGATCACGGGTGCGCCACGGGCGCCCCGCTGACGGGTGTGGCACTCACAGTGCGGCGCGGTCGCCGGTGTCCACCGGCTGCGTGGCGCGCGCCCCACGCAGCGCGTCGGAGCGCACCTCGTCGGCGGTCAGCACGTAACCCGTCGTGGAGTCGGTGGTGGAGCGGGCGAAGACCACCCCGTAGACGCGTCCGGAGGTATCCAGCAGCGGTCCGCCGGAGTTGCCGGGGCGCACCACGGACCGGACCTGGTAGATGTCGCGGGTGACCGTGCCGTCGCCGTAGATGTCCTGGCCGGTGGCGCGGATGCGCCCGGCCACGGTCGCGGCGCGCAGGTCGAGTCCGCCGTCCTGCGGGTACCCCGCCACGACCGCGCCGTCACCGCGCACGGCCTCGTCGGTGAAGCTCAGCGCGGGCGCGTTCAGCCCCGGGACGTCCAGGACGGCGATGTCCTTGCCGGGGTCGAAGAGCACGACGGTGGCCCGGTAGGCCCGTCCGACGCCGCCGAGCTGCACCGCGGGCTGGTCCACCCCGGCCACCACGTGGGCGTTGGTCATGACGTGCTCGTCGGCGTATACGAAGCCGGTGCCCTCCTGGCCCTGGCGCCGGCCGTCGACGAAGGCGACGCCCTCGATCTTGACGGTGCTGCGCGCCGCGGCGGCGGCCGCGGCCGCGGTGACGTTGTCCCCGGAGGGTGCGGGCACCCCGTTGACGGGCTCGGACTCGAACGGGTTGAACACCTGCGGGAACCCGGCCTCGGCCAGCGCGCTGGTCGCCCGGCTGAACCAGGCCGGCGCCTGCCGGGGCATGGTGTCCTGGACGGCGCCGAGCACCTCCGACCCGCGGATCGACTGCGCCAGCACGCTGGAGGAGGAGGTCACCAGCACGCTCGCGGCCACCCAGGAGACCAGCAGCACGGCCACGGCGTTCGCCGCCGCGCCGCCCACCCCGTCGAGCCAGCGCAGCGGGCCCCAGTCCAGTCCGGTCCGGACCTTCCAGGCGACCCCGGAGGCGAGGGCGTGCCCGCCGGCCGCGGGAACCAGCACGGTGAGCAGCGCCACCAGCGTCGCCCGCGGCGTGCCCGGCTCGACGTACTGCAGCACGTACGGCAGCAGCCACACGCCGACCACCGCACCGCCGAGGAAACCCGCGAGCGAGATGCAGCCCGCGACCAGTCCGCGCCGGAAACCGGCGACGGCGTTGGCGACGGTCAGCACCAGCAGCAGGAGGTCGAGCAGGTTCAACCGAGGGGCCTTTCGACGAAACCCTATGGACCAGTGAAAACGCACATTAACTGACCATAGGTTCCCTTTTATGGCGCAGCGCACGCAGATTCCGTCACATCCATCCCGGACTCCCCGGCTCGCCGCCGTATCGCATGGGAAAGGCCCGGCACGGCCTCCGTGTGCAACCACGGACGCCGGCACCGGGCCCTCCGTCGCACCGCACCCCGTCCCCACGGGTCGGCGCGTGCGGGACCTTCCCACCGCTCAGGGGTGGCCCCGCAGCTCACTCCCCCTACATGTCGACGACCGGAGCGGCGTCAGCATTCCCGTCCCGAGCAGGAATTCCGCGCCGGTACATCAGGAGGCCGATCACCAGGCCGGCGGCGAAGAAGGCCGCGGCCCACCAGGAGGCCGTCGCGCCTCCCTCCGCGGTGCTCTGGGACATGCGGGACGCGCTCCGGTCGGTCGCGGGAAGGGCGGGGAGGGACGGGGCGCCGGGGAGCCCGGCTCGATACGAGACCGTTTCGTACATACGGAGACTAGAAGCCGACTTATCGAAACGCAAATGTTTCGATCGCATGGGCGCAACCGGCTGCCTAGAGTGGTTGCCGACGACACAGGAGGTGCGGCCGTGGCCGAGCAGCACGCGGAAGATCGCCGCGAGAAGGCGATACTGGAACGGATCAGCGCGATGGTCTCCGACGAGAGGACCCTGCGCGAGCTCCTGAGCGAGGGGCGGGTGGACAGCGACACCGAGCGGGCGCGGCTCGACGCGCTGGAGCGCGAACTCGACCAGTGCTGGGACCTGCTCCGCCAGCGCCGCGCCAAGGCCGAGGCGGGCGGGGACCCGGGCGAGGCGAAGGTGCGCTCCTCGCGGACCGTGGAGGGTTACCAGTCGTGAAGAGCGACACGAAGGTGACGGACGCATCCGGCGCGCGCCGCTACGAGGCGCACGTCGAGGGCAGGCTGGCGGGCTTCGCCACGTACATCCGCACCCCTGAGATGGTCGCCTTCCTGCACACCGAGGTGGACCCGGAGTTCGAGGGCCGGGGCGTGGGCTCCGCGCTCGCCCGCCACGCGCTGGACGAGGCGCGGGAGCGCGGCCAGAGCGTGCTGGCGGCCTGCCCGTTCATCGCGGGCTGGATCGCGCACCACCCCGAGTACGAGGACCTGGAGTACCGGCCGCGCAGCACGGTCAGCGACTAGCGCCGGCCACCCGGCCCGATGCCGAGCGCGGGCAGCACCACCGCGTCGATGTAGCGGTGCATGAAGGCGGCGTCGACCTCCACGTCCTCCAGCAGGCGGCGGGTTATCACGGCGCCGAGCATCATGTGCGGCATGAACTCGGCCGCGGGGACGGCGGCGTCGATCTCGCCGCGGTCGGCGGCCCACCCCAGCAGTAGCCGCACCCCGGTGAGCTCGGGCTCGATCAGGTGCTGGCGCATCGCCTCGGCGAGGTCGGGGTTGGTGGCGGAGGCGTGGGCCAGGCCCCGGATGAGCGCGGTGTCCACGTCCGAGCCGTCGCCAATGCGGTCGGCCAGCTCGTGCAGGTCGCCGGGGAGCGTACCGGTGTCGACGTTCTCCACGTGCACCGGCTTGATGCACTTGAGCGCGGTCACCACCAGCTCCGGCTTGCTCTTCCACTGCCGGTAGAGGGTGGCCTTGCTGGACCGGGTACGGGTGGCGACCGCGTCCATCGTCAGCGCGTCGTACCCGACCTCGCGCAGCAGCTCGATCACCGCGCCGTACAGTTCCTGCTCCCGCTCGGGGGTCAGCCGGGTGCGGCGCGCCGGTGCGCTCGCGTCGGTCGTCATGTTCCGTGCTCCGTCTCCCGTCCCCCGCGAAACGGTTTCGTATCCCAACGACAATATGGCACCGCCCACCGAAACCGAAACGTTTCGATGGGCGGTTGCACGCGGTACGGGGCCGGGCCGGCTCCGGGCGGGCCGTGCGGCGTCAGGCCAGCGAGGCCGTGAGCGTGATCTCCGTGCCGGCCAGCGCCTTGCTCACCGGGCAGTTCGCTTTGGCGTCCTCGGCCGCCTTGACGAACTCCGCCTCGTCCATCCCGGGCACCTCGCCCTCGACGGTCAGGTGGATGCCGGTGATGCCGGTACCCGGCTTGAAGGTGACGTCGGCCTGGGTGCGCAGCCGGGTCGGCGGGGTGCCCGCCTTGCCCAGGCCGGCCGACAGGGCCATGGAGAAGCAGCTGGAGTGGGCGGCGGCGATGAGCTCCTCGGGGCTGGTCTTCCCGCCCGGCTCCTGCGAGCGGGCGACCCAGGTCACTGGGTACTCCCCGATGCCGGAGGAGTCGAGGGTCACGACCCCGCTGCCCTCCGTCAGACTGCCGTCCCAGACGGTGTGCGCGACCCGCGTGGTGGAGTGCGGCGTGGTGGACATGGTGGATCCTCCCAAGTACGGCGTACGGCTGCGGCGGGTCCAAGTCTTCACCACCGGGCGCCGCTTCGCGAGGCGATCTCCTGCTCGGTGATGGTCGTGTTGCCGTGTTGCCGCCCGTCAAACAAGCCGTCACCCACAAGAGTGGCTGTACGCAGGGATTTCACCGACCCGCCCCCCGCCGCCGCGCCGCCGTCCTACGTTCGGGACCTGGGACGCGGACGTCAAGGAGTGAGCCTGGTGGTCGAATCCGTACGGGTACCGATCCTCGCTTCGTGGGAGCGCTGTCAGACCGCCGGTCTCGACCCCGAGCGGTTCGAGGTCCCGTACACCGACGACGTCGACCCCGCCGGGGCACTGGTCCGGGCCGCGCGTCCGGTCCTCGACCGGCTCGCCGCCACGCTCTCCGGCACCCGCACCGCCGTCCTGCTCACCGACGACCGGGGGCTGGTGATCGACCGCAGGGCCGCCGAACCCCCGCTGCTGCCCGCCCTGGACCGGGTCCGGCTCGCACCGGGTTTCAGCTACCACGAACTGGACGCCGGGACCAACGGCATCGGCACCGCCCTGGCCGCCCGGCAGCCCGTCCGCGTCTCCGGCGAGGAGCACTTCTCCGCCGCCCTGCGCGGCTTCACCTGCTTCGGCGTGCCTGTCCGCCACCCCGCCAGCGGCCGGGTCGAGGGCGTGCTCGACCTCACCAGCCTGTACGGCGAGGCGCACCCCCTCATGGCCGAACTCGCCCGCGGCTGCGCCCTCGCCATCGAGCAGCGACTCCTCGAGGAGTGCGCCGAACGCGAACGCGCCCTGCTGCAGCGCTACCTGACCACCGAGCACCGCGGCGTCGCGGCGGGCTCCCTGCGGCTGGACGGCGCGGGACGCGTCCAGAGCGTCGGCCCCCCGGCCGGGCTCACCGACGGGGACGAGTCGGCGCTCACGGAGACCGCGGCCGGGCTGATCGCCGCCGGACGGCAGGAAGCGCTCGAACTCCCCCTCTCCCACGGCCGGACGGCCCACCTGCTGTGCCGGCCCCTGGCGGGCGGCGCCGTCGTGGAGGTCAGCGTGCCCGAGGACGCCGGTTCCCGCGGCGCCCCCGGTGGGGCCGCGCGCCGACCGCTGCTGGTCGGCGAGCCCGGGGTCGGCCGCCTGGCCGTCGCCGCGCGCCGCCGCCTGGAGCTGCTCAGCGACGCCGCCCTGCGGATCGGCACCACCCTCGACGTCGTGCGCACCGCCCGCGAGATCGTCGAGGCCGCCGTGCCCCGCTTCGCCGACCACGCGACCGTCGACCTGTACTGCCCCGTCCTGCACGGCACGGCCCCCGGGGGCCCCGGAGCGGAGCTGTGCCGGGTGGCGGCGAGCGGCGCCGCCCCCAGCGGCGCGTGCGGCCCGTACGCCAGGGGGGAACCGATTCCCCTCCACCCGGACAGCCCCCAGGCCAGAGCCCTGTGCGGCAGCACCGCGGTCCGCGACACCTCCCCCGGCCCCGACGGCGAGCCGCGTGCCGTCATCGCCGTCCCCCTGCGCGCCCGGGACACCCTGCTGGGCGTCGCCACCTTCCAACGCGCCGCACGAAGCGAGCCGTTCGCCGACGACGACCTCACCCTCGCCCGCGACCTCGCCGCCCGAGCCGCGGTCTGCATCGACAACGCGCGGCTCTTCACCCGCGAGCACCACCTCGCCCTCGAACTCCAGCGCAGCCTGCTGCCGCACGGCGTGCCGGAGCAGCACGCCGTGGACGTCGCCCACCGCTACCTCCCCGCGGCGCGCGGCCGGGTCGGCGGCGACTGGTTCGACGTCATCCCGCTCTCCGGGGCGCGCGTGGCGCTGGTCGTCGGCGACGTCGTCGGGCACGGGATCCACGCCGCCGCCGCCATGGGCCGGCTGCGTACCGCCGTGCACAACTTCTCCACCCTCGACCTGCCCCCCGACGAGCTGCTGGGCCGGCTGGACGACCTCGTCGTCCGCCTCGACGACGAGAGCGGCACCGGTCCCGGCCTCGCGGGCGCGACCTGCCTCTACGCGGTCTACGACCCGGTCGCCCGGCGCTGCCAGCTGGCCCGGGCCGGCCATCCGCCGCCCGCGCTGCTCGCCCCGGACGGCCGGGTACGCTTCCCCGACCTGCCCGCCGGACCACCCCTGGGCCTGGGCGGAGTCCCCTTCGAGGCCGCCGACTTCGCGGTCCCCGAGGGCAGCGGCCTCGTCCTCTACACCGACGGCCTCATCGAGGGCCGCCACCTCGACCCGGACACCGGGATGCGCCGGCTCGGCCGCGCCCTGGCCGTCGTCCCGCAGGGCTGCCCGCCGGAGGAGGTCTGCGCCGCGCTCGAGGACTCGCTGCGCCCCGCGCCCTCGGCCGACGACGTCGTCCTGCTGGTCGCCCGCACGCGGTCCCTGGACGAGCGTCAGGTCGCCTGCTGGGACGTGCCCGACGACCCGGCTGCCGTCTCCGCGCTCCGCTCCGCGATCACCCGGCGGCTGCGGGCCTGGGGCCTGGACGAACTCTCCTTCACCACCGAGCTGATCGCCAGCGAGCTGATCACCAACGCCATCCGCCACGGCGCCGGCCCCGTACAGGCCAGGCTGCTGCGCGACCGGGCCCTGGTCTTCGAGGTCGCGGACGCCAGCGGCACCTCCCCGCGCCTGCGCCGCGCCGCCACCACCGACGAGGGCGGCCGCGGGATCTTCCTCGTCGCCCAGCTCTGCCGCCGCTGGGGCACCCGCTACACCGAACGGGGCAAGGTCATCTGGACGGAGCAGCAACTGCCCGCCTGAGGCGCGCACATCAGCGGAACAACATGCACCGCGAGCCGCGCCCCGGACCCGGAGCGCCCCGCGCGAAGACGACCGGCGACATCGCCGCCGGGCTGCGCGTGGTCGCCCGCGACCGGTGGCTGCGGGCGCTGACGCTGTTCGGCGCCGCGTCCGACCTCGCCCTGATGGCCTACCAGTCGATCCAGGTTCCGTTGCTGGTGCGTCACGTCGGGACCGGCACCGCCCGCGCCACGCTCCTGTTCGAGGTCGGGCCGGCCTTGCCCGCCCTGCTCATCCCGCTCACCACGCGCGCAGCCGGGGTGCTCCGGTACGCGGCCGGAGGCTTCTGCGTCTCCGCGGGCGTGGTCGCGGGCAACGTCCTCAAGGCGGGCTTCCAGCAACGCCGCCCTGAACTACGGCACGCTGCCCGTCGGCACGCTCGGCTCCGTGCTCGGGCTGCGGGCAGCGGGCAGCGCTGTGGATCACCAGCGTGCCGCTCGCCGGGCTGGTGCTGCCGCTGTCCCCGCTCCGCACCGCCCGGGACCTGCCGACGGACCCGCTCCCCACCGGCGACGCCGTCCCCGCCAGAGCCGGCGCGGCCGGATGAGCCCGCACGGGTGGAGCGGTGGGACACGGGGGTTCCGGCTGTGCGCGGACGCGGTGTTGCCTACGGTTGAACCATGACCACGGCTGCAGACAGCGGTACGAACGCGAGCACGGACACCTACGACGTCATCGTCATCGGCGCGGGCCCCACCGGGGAGAACGTCGCCGACCGGACCAGGCAGGCCGGACTGACCACGGTGGTGGTCGAGGCGGAGCTGGTCGGCGGTGAGTGCTCGTACTGGGCGTGTATCCCCAGCAAGGCGCTGCTGCGCCCGCAGGCGGCCCTGGAGGCCGCGCGGGCGGTCGCGGGGTCACGGGAGGCGGCCGGCGGGCGGCTCGACGCCGCCGCGGTGCTGGCCCGGCGCGACTGGTGGACCGGCAACTGGAAGGACGACGGGGCGGTGACCTGGCTGGACTCGGCCGGCATCGACCTCGTCCGGGGACGCGGCCGGCTCGACGGCCCGCGCCGGGTCGTCGTCGAGACCCCGGAGGGCGGCGAGCGTGTCCTGGTCGCCCGGCACGCCGTGGCGGTCTGCACCGGCACCCGCGCGCAACTGCCCGACCTCCCCGGCATCGCCGACGACCATGTGTGGACCAGCCGCGACGCCACCAGCTCCCCCGAGGTGCCGGGGCGGCTCGTGGTGGTCGGCGGAGGTGTCGTCTGCGTCGAGATGGCGACCGCCTGGCGCTCGCTCGGCTCCGAGGTGACCGTGCTGGTCCGCGGCTCCGGGCTGCTGCCGCGCTGGGAGCCGTTCGTGGGCGAGCTCCTCGCGGACGGGATGCGCGCCGCCGGGACGGACATCCGCACCGGCGTGTCGGTCAGGGAGCTGCGGCGCGCGTCGGAGTCCGGGCCGATCACCCTGCTGCTCTCCGACGGTTCGGAACTCGTCACCGACGAGGTCCTGTTCGCCACCGGACGCGTCCCGCACACCGACGACCTGGGCCTGGAGACGATCGGCCTGACCCCCGGCTCGTGGCTGGACGTCGACGACACCTGCCTGGTCAAGGGCGTCGAGGGCGGCTGGCTGTACTGCGCGGGCGACACCAACCACCGCGCCCTCCTCACCCACCAGGGCAAGTACCAGGGCCGTATCGCCGGGGCCGCCATCGCCGCCCGCGCCAAGGGGGAGCCCCTGGACACCGCCCCCTGGGGCCGGCACGCGGCCACCGCCGACAACGTCGCCGTCCCCCAGGTCGTGTTCACCGAGCCCGAGGCCGCCGCCGTCGGCATCACCGCCGAGCAGGCCCGGCGGGAGGGCCGCCGCGTCAAGGTCGTCGACTACGAGATCGGCAACGTCTCCGGCGCCGGCCTGTACGCCGACGACTACAAGGGCAAGGCCCGCGCCGTGGTCGACCTGGACCGGGGTCACCTCGTCGGCGTCACCTTCGTCGGCCCGTCGGTCGGCGAAATGCTGCACTCCGCCACCATCGCCGTCGCCGGTGAGGTGCCGCTGGAGCGGCTGTGGCACGCCGTACCGGCCTTCCCCACGATGAGCGAGGTGTGGCTGCGGCTGCTGGAGACCTACCGGGACGCGCCGGACGACGAAGGGTGACGGAGACGGCGGCCCCGGGCGCCTGCCGATAGGATCGCGCACTGCTCGTCGAGTCCAGGTCGAGGGGACAGCTGAGGTGGGGATTTTCCGGCGCGGGCCGAAGCGTGACCAGCGGGACGCACCCCGCGATCCCGAGTACGCCTTCTTCTCGGTGGACGAGGGCGCGCGCTTCCGCGCGATCGTGCGCGAGTCGTTCGCCGAACTCGGGCTGGAGGTCACGGTCTTCGCCGACATGGTGACCGACGACTCCGGTCGGCGCTTCGGGCTCGGCAACCTCGCCGCGCTCTGCCACAACGACCGCCGCGGCCCCCGCGTGTGGCCGCAGGTGGCGCGCGAGCACGTCGGCGCGGTGCTGCGCACCCTCGACGGGCCCTCCCCGCTGGAGACCCTGCCCACCGAGGAGATCCGCGAACGGCTCTACCCGCGCCTGGTGCCGCCCGACGCGATCGACCCGGAGACCTTCCGCTACGCCCGGATCGCCGCGCCCGGGCTGCTGGAGGTACTCGCCCTGGACCTCCCCGAGAGCGTGATGACGCTCGCCGACCACGCCCTGGTGCCGCTCGGCGACGCCCGCGAGCTGCGCGGCCGCGCCCTGCTCAACCTGCGCGATCTGCCGGTGGAACGCCATGAGGTGGTCCGGCACGCCGACGTGCGCTTCGACGTCCTCGTCGGGGACTCCTTCTTCACCGCCGCCCGGGTGCTGGTCCTGGACGAGCTGGTGGAACGGGTCACCGGGCAGCCGCTGACCGCCGACGGGGCGCTGGTCGCCATGCCGTTCCGGCACCAGCTGGCCTTCCACGCCATCCGTGACAGCGGCGTCATCCCGGCGCTCAACGGCATGGCGGGTTTCGCGGCGGCGGGCCACGAGGACGCGGTGGGCCCCATCAGCCCGTACGTCTACTGGTGGCGGGACGGCGTGCTGACCCAGCTCAGCCGGAAGGACGGCGACGGGCTGCTGATCACCGTCGGCGAGGAGTTCCAGGACGTCCTCGAACGCCTCGTGCCCGACCAGGCGGGCGAGGAGAGATGAGCGGGGACGAACCGGGCGGGACGACCGTCAGACCGCTGATAGGCGTGGACTCCGAGGGACCCGCGCCCGGCTACGCCGAACTGTTCCCCGAGGACCCGCCCGGCACGGGCGACAGCCCGTGCGACAGGCCAGGCGACAGGCCAGGCGACAGGCAGGCGCAGGACCCACCGCAGGAGCCGCACCCGGCACATGGTCCGCGCCGGGCGCGCCGGGCGGCGGCCCGCTCCCGGCGGCGCCCGCGCACCGTCCTCGCGGTCGCCGCGGCGGTGGCCGTCGTCGGCGTACTGGCCCTGCTCGGGCACCTGGTCACCGGTCCGGGCGAGGCCGACCGCGCGCTGCCCGATCCGAGCGCCTCGCCGCCACGGCTCGCGCTGCCCAGCCTGCTCGACTCCGACGGCACGGTGAAGCCCTCGCCCGGCGCCGGGGCCCCGTCGGCACGGACGAGCGGCGACTCCTCCCCGTCCGCCTCCGGTTCCGCGTCCGGCGCGGGGGCACGGGCCTCCGCCACGGGCGCCGCGACCGCCGGCGCGCCGAGCGGGACCGCGGGCACCGCGCCGGCCGGTTCCGGCGCGGTCCTCAAGCCCGGATCGCGCGGCCCCGAGGTCGTGGCGCTGCAGCAACGGCTCGCCCAGGCCGGGGTCTACGACGGCCCCGCCGACGGCAAGTACGACGGCAGCGTCAAGGACGCCGTCCAGCGCTACCAGCAGAGCCACGGCGTCACGGGGGACACCGCCGGGTTCTACGGCCCCGCCACGCGCCGTTCGCTGGAGTCGGTCACCACGGCGCCCTGAGGCCGCAGCGGGTTCACCAGCGGCAGGTAGCGGGCGGCGGCGCCGTCCGCGCCGGTCCAGCGCAGCAGCAGATTGGTCTTCGCGGGGATGTGCCCCGCGGCGAGCAGTTCCCGCAGCGGCGCCGGGTCCCCGTTCCCCGCCGCCCACTCCGCGAGAAACGCCCGGGCTCGCTCCCACAGCACCGGGGTGAGCGCCGGACGGCGTTCGGCGACCGCGCCCGCGATCTCCAGCAGGTTGTTGGTGACGAGGCAGTAGACCAGGCGTTCCCAGCCGTGTGCGGCGTCCACACCGGGCCCTGGGGCGTCCGGCCGTCCATGGCGGCGGAGCAGCTCCCGGTGCCGCTCCTCGACCAGCTTGACGCCCTCGTGGTCGCGGAAGAGGGCCTGGCCCGGCAGCCCGTCGGCGTCCACGGCGACGAGCACGTTCTGCAGGTGGCACTCCAGCACCACCCCGTGGCGCAGGTACGCGTGCAGCACCGGCGGCACGACCTGCCGCAGGTATGCCTCCCACCAGTCCAGGGCACCCTCCGCGGTCAGGCCCGGCGCGGCGAGCGGGCTGCCCTCGTACCCCTCGGCGACGGCCGCCGCGAGCAGCGGGGTCAGCCCGGGGCGCAGGTGGGCGCCGAAGCCGTCGCGGACGAGCACGGCCAGTGCCTCGTAGGCGTCCCGGCCGCCCAGGCCGGCGGTGCGGTAGCCGCGGTCGGACAGGACGTCCGCCTCCGGGACGGCGCGCAGCACCTCGTCGACCGGGCCGAGCCAGCGCAGGTCGTGCCGCCACAGCCGGCGGATGTCGTTGGTGATCCGCACGTCGAGGCTGAACTTCAGGAAGAGGTCGGCCTCCGGCAGGTACACCGTCCGCAGCGACGCCGTCGGCACGGCCGGTACGGCGGTGTGCCCCAGGCGCAGCAGGCGCCCGTCGTGGAGCGCGGGGAGGTCGCCCAGCAGGGCCAGTTGCCAGGGGTGCGCGGGCAGGACCCGGTAGCCCTCGGGAACGTCCGGGTACAGCCGGTCGAGCACCGAGGTGTCGCCCTCGCCTTCCAGCAGGTCCGCGCGGACCGCGAGCAGGGTGAGCGGGAAGCTCGTGTGCGCCTCCGGCGCGTAGGGCAGCAGGCTCTCCGGCGGGCCCCCGCCGCGGGTCTTGGGCGCGGGGTGGTGGCGGTGGCCGGCCACCAGGGCCTGCTCGGAGCGCAGATACGGATCGGCGGGCGGCGGCGCGTGCTCGCGGGCCTCCAGCAGGGCGGCGAGCACATCGCGGCTGTCGCGGATCTCGGCGGGCAGCTCGGTGCCCGCGGCACCGGTGCGGGCGGTGAGTTCCGCCGCGGTGACGTCGACCAGCGCCTCCAGCGGCAGCGGCCGCCAGCCCTCCCCGGTGCGCAGCTCGGGCGCGGCGGGATGGCGGCCGGCCCGCACCCGCAGCAGCCGGCCGGTCGCGGGCAGCCGGTGGACGGGACGGCCCGCGTCCTCGCCCGCGTCCTCGGCGACCTCGCGCAGCAGGCAGTTCAGCAGGGCCGTCACGGAGAGCGCCTCGGCGCGGTCCCAGGCGTCACCCACGACGGCTCGTTCCCGCTGGTCGATGCGCTGGTCGATGCACGATCTGCCACCTTCTGCGTAGGGTAGGGACCCATCATGTACCCGCACTCGGCGGCTGCGACGCGGCGCCCCCTGGAGACGGCGTTCGCCACCGAGCTGGCGACGCTCCGTCCTGATCTGCGCGACGCGTACACCGCCGCGCTCCCCGGTGCCCGCGCCGCCGTCCTCGGCCGCCTGTGGCGCGCCCTGCTCCTGGAACCCCTGCCGGGCATCGCCTCCCGCGGCCCGGACCGGGTGCTCTTCCGCGACGGCCGGGTGCTCACCGGGCCGCGGCGGCTGCCGCACGACCTGGGGTCACCGAAGGACGACTCCGTCCTGTTGCTGGACGGCCGGCCCCACGACCACCCGGCCGCCCTGATGGAGGCCCTCGGGATGCCCGGGTCCGGCCTGCTGCGCGACGAGCTCGACCACAGCGTCGCCTCGTTGGCCCTGTCCCGGGCGGATGCCGCGGGCACGGAGGGCCACGGCGCGGGGCCGCCGACGCTCGCCTCCTTCGAGCAGGGCGTCGTCGACGGCCATCCCTACCACCCGTGCTGCCGCAGCCGTCCGGGTTTCTCCGTGGCCGAGCAACTGGCCTACGGGCCCGAGCACCGGCCGGTCGTCGCCCTCGACCTCGTTTCCGTCCCGGCCGCCGGCTCCCTGGTCGTGGGCGCCTGGCCGGACCGGTTCCGCGACGGCGACCGGCTGCTGCTGCCCGTCCACCCCTGGCAGACCCGGCACATCCTGCCCGCGCTGGGGCTGCGCCCGTACGCCGAGGCGGCCCTCCCCGCCCGGCCGCTGATGTCGGTGCGCACCCTCGCCCCGCTCGACGGCGGCCCGCATCTGAAGACGGCGCTGAGCATGCGGATGACTTCGGCCGTCCGAGACATCTCGGCCCGCTCGGTGACCGGCAGCGCCGCGCTGTCCGCGCTGCTGGACGAGCTGACCCGGCGCCTCGGCGGCGGCACGCTGCGCGTCACCCGCAACCTCGCGGCGGCCGCCGCCGTCGTCGGCGGTGAGGCCAGCCCGGACCTCGCGGCGCTGCTGCGGGAGTCCCCGTCCGGCTTCGCCGACCCGGCGGCCGGGGAGATCGTGCTGCCCGTCGCCTCCCTCACCGGGCGCCCCGCCGACGGCGGGCCGCCGTTGCTCCACTCGCTGCTCGCGGCCGCGGGACCGGGCGCTCCCCGGGACGGAGCCGCCTGGCTCGCCGCCTTCGCCCGGCTCGCGCTGCCGGCCATGCTGCGGCTGCTGTCCTGGGGCGTCGCCCTGGAGGCGCACGGGCAGAACCTCCTGGTCGTCCTCGACCGGCACGCCCGGCCCCTGCGGCTGGTCTGCCGCGACCTCGCCGACGTCCGGATCAGCCCGGCCCGCCTCGCCCGGTACGGCGTCGCGGTGCCCCCGCTCGGCCGCGGCCTCAGCGACGACCCGGCGGTCCTGCACGCCAAGCTCTACGGCTCCCTGGTCGCCACCACGTTCGGCGGCCTCGTCTCCGCCCTCGGCGAGGCCCACCGCCCCACCGAGGCCCGGCTGTGGGCCTCGGTGCGCACGGAGACCGCCCGCGCCTTCGACGCCCTCCCCGCCACGGCGGACACCCGCACCGACCGCGCCGCCCTGCTCTCCGCCCCCGAACTCCCCGTCAAGGCCCTCACCTTGATGCGCCTGGAGACCTCCGCGACCGGCGACCAGTGGACGGGCCTGCCCAACCCCCTGCGCTGACCCCAGGATCCCCCGACGACGGCGGCACACCGGCCCGGGCCGCGCGGCACCTCGGCACCCACCGGCGTCGGCGGCGGTGGTGGTAGTTGGTGCGGCCCATGTGGCCGCAGCTCTCATGGCCATCTCGCCCCGCCCCCCTCGCGCTCGTGCCACCGCCCCGATCGTGCCACCTCCGCCCCTCCTGGGTCAGCCGTCAGGTGACGCTCCACAGACGCCGGTAGAAGGCGGTCCGTTCCGGGTCGGGGGCGATGCCGTACGCGTCGAGGAGCGCGTCCTCCCAGCCGGAGCCGTAGTTCCACTCGGTGCTCCAGGTGGCGACGGCCAGATCGGCCCAGCGGTCGGCGACCCCGAGGGTGCCCATGTCGACGTGGCCCGACCAGGTGCCGTCCTCGGCCAGCAGCGTGTTGGGCGCGCAGGGGTCGCCGTGGCACACCACGAGCCGCTCGACGGGCGGCGCGGGCGGCAGATCCCCCGGCACGTCTCTGCCCGCCGCCCGTGCGCGTTCCAGGCGGGTGCCGACGGACCAGTCGTACGGACAGCCCTCCACGGGCAGCCGCTCGTGCAGCGCGCGCAGCCCGGCGCCCAGCGCACGCACGGCGGCGCCCGGATCCGCCGCCCAGCGCGGGCTGACGGCGCTCTCCCCGGGCAGCCCGCGCGTCACCAGCCAGGTCCCCTCAGCGTCCGTCCCGTGGTCCAGGACGGGCGGCACCGGTGTGAAGCGGCCCGCCCACCGCAGGCGCTCCGCCTCGGCCCCCAGGTCCAGCCCGGAGCCCGCCGGCGCCCACTTGGCGAACAGCCGGTCCTCCCCCGCGCCCAGCCGGAACGTCACTCCGCCCGCGTGGTTGCGCCAGACGGGCAGCGGCGTGCGCTCACCCGCCAGCGCCCCGATCCGCGCGGGCACCTCCACCTCGCCGTCGGGCGGCCCCGAAATCTCCACCGCCGCATGGTGCCCGCGAACCGGGGGGAAAGCCAGCCGATTCCCACGACCGGGCACCTCGCCCCCAAGGCCGGGAGATGGCACGCTGACGGCGGGCGGGCGTCTGGGGAGGGTCGGTCATGCGACGGACAGTGGTGGGCGCGCTGGGCACGCTGGTGGGGGTCGGGTTGTTGTGCGGTTGCACCCCGGCGGACCTGCCGCTCGTCGCGGTCTGGACGAGCCCGGACGGGACGCCGGTGGCGAGGGTG
This sequence comes from Actinacidiphila sp. bgisy160, assembly GCF_965342435.1. Lineage (GTDB taxonomy): Bacteria > Actinomycetota > Actinomycetes > Streptomycetales > Streptomycetaceae > Actinacidiphila. Next base: position 56,757 of record NZ_CBDRCM010000049.1, read on the forward strand.
CAGCCGTGCCCCGGGGACCACGCCTCTGGGGTGGACCTGGTCAGTTGGGACGAGCGGGAGTCAGGCGACCTCTGGGCCGACGACCCCTCGACCGGGAACCCCGCTGCCGACGGCCCGTCGAGGGAGACGACCGACAGCGGCTGGCACATGTGGTCGTCGGCACGCATCGGCCGTACGACCTTCCCCCTCTTCGCGCCACCGGCCTCCTGGCAGGTGGAGACCGACGGCACGCAGGCACTCCTGCCGAACCGCACGTATTACCTGTCCTTCTTCGGCCCGCGCGGCAGCGACACCTACGACGGCCACGTCTCCTTCACCGCCGCCGACCTCGCCTCCCTGGACCCCGGCCACGTGTGGGCCGACGGCCGCGCCATGAGCCGGACCGCCTTCGCCGAGCTGGTCGCCGACAAGTGCTGAGCCGCACGCGGCACACCACGGAGCCCCCGCCGGACCTCCCCGGCAGGGGCTTCGTGATGTCGCGAGCCGTTCACCACGCATGGTCGGCCGGCGCGAGTACGCGGCAGGGCATGTCACCCGGGCGACGGCCGCCGTGCTCGGCGCGAGCAGCTCACCCGCCGACCGGGCCCTGCGGCGCCAGGGTGTGGCAGGCCTCCCATGCCGTGTGGAACTGCTTCTTCGTGAACGACGTGGTGTCCGGTATCCGGGCGGTCCGCGGGTCCGGATCGGGGTAACCGGGCAGTCCGTTCTCACGTACACAGGCCGAGAAGTCCCTGTGCTTCCTCATGTCCTCCGGGCTCACGTACAGCGACACGGTGTTCCCCTTGCCCGCACGCGTCTCGCACTCCTTGAAGGCGGGGTCGGTGACCGGCAACGCACTGCCGTCCGCCATTCGGGCGAACATGGAGTTCGCCTCCGGCTTCGGGTCGGGGTCCTTCGCGTCGACGCCGTGCTCGCGCAGACACCGCGCGTAGTCCGTCCACCCGGCCACGTCGAAGGGTCCGCTGTACACGGAGGTGTACTCGTGGTCCGCCCCACCGACGGCGTTGCCCATCTCCACGTTCAGGACCAGGGCCGCCGCCGCGGCGACCAGCACCACAGAGGTGCCGAGCGTGCGCTTGGCAAAAGTACGCATCGATACGTCTCTCGTTCCATCAGGATTCGGATGGGCTGGGAGCTGGCTTCCTACCGGCAGCTGCCCTTCCCGCGCTCGATCCCATCCGACCAAGCCCCGCGTGAACGGGGCGTGAGACGGTCCCCCGCGAACTGACGGCCAAGCACGGCGGTGCCCCCGGGCGTTGGCCGAGCCGGCTCGATCGAAGCCCTGCCCCCGGGTCGTGAGCCCGGACGGACTGACTCCCCGCGTGGGCACCTGCCTTCGTGAGCACGTCGGCAAGCGAAGGGAGATCCGCGTCCCACGATC
>NZ_CBDRCM010000050.1:0-56516 GCF_965342435.1 Actinacidiphila sp. bgisy160
CGTCCAGCCCTCGGCGACCGTGCTGCCGGTGGCGGCGAGGGCGACGATCCTCTCGTCCTCGACGAGGACGTCGGCGTGGACCTCCTCTGCGGCGGTGATGACCAGTCCGCCGCGGATCAGGGTTCGGCTCACCGGTTTTCCCCTCCTCTCAGGCCTCGGTCAGCGGGCCGTAGGCGTCGGGGCGGCGGTCCCGGTAGAAGGCCCACTGCTGACGGACCTCCTCGATCTTTCCGAAGTCCAGGTCGCGCACGACGAGTTCCTCCTCCTTGTCGGAGGCGACGTCGCCCACGAACTGGCCGCGCGGGTCGACGAAGTAGGACGTGCCGTAGAAGTCGTTGTCGCCGTACTCCTCCTGGCCGACCCGGTTGATGGCGGCGACGAAGTACTCGTTGGCGACGGCCGCGGCCGGCTGCTCCAGCTGCCACAGGTACGCGGACAGCCCGCGCGAGGTGGCGGAGGGGTTGTAGACCAGCTCGGCGCCGGCGAGGCCCAGCGCCCGCCAGCCCTCGGGGAAGTGGCGGTCGTAGCAGATGTAGACGCCGACCTTGCCGACCGCCGTGTCGAAGACCGGCCACCCCAGGTTCCCGGGCTTGAAGTAGTACTTCTCCCAGAAGCCCTTCACCTGCGGGATGTGGTGCTTGCGGTACTTGCCGAGGTAGCTGCCGTCGGCGTCGATCACGGCGGCGGTGTTGTAGTAGAAGCCCGCCTGCTCGATCTCGTAGACCGGGACGACCATCACCATGCGGAGCTCCTTGGCGAGCGCCTGCATCCGCACGATCGTCGGGCCGTCGGGCACCGGCTCCGCCCACCGGTAGTGCTCGGGCTCCTGCACCTGGCAGAAGTACGGGGCGTTGAACACCTCCTGGAAGCCGATGACCTGCGCCCCCTGGGCGGCGGCCTCGCGGGCGTACCGCTCGTGCAGGTCGGTCATCGACTCCTTGTCGCCGGTCCACTTCGTCTGGACGAGCGCGGCGCGCACTACTCGACTCATCGGTCTTCCCTCCGACGTCGCGGCAATGAGCGGGCCGCGAAGGTGAACTCCGGGCCGCTTGACGGCTGACACTAAGAGCCGCGGGGTGCCGGGTGCAGTACCACGCTGTAACGCACTGGGCCTCCCGGCGTTCCGCCGCGTCACCTGCGCGGACACCGCCCACAGCGATGTCAGGGGCGTTCGCGCGGCAGGTGAGATCGGTGTTTCGTCCCGGGCGCCGGCGTTACCGGCGGGTGTCGCCCACTCCCCGACAAGAAAAGTGGGCTGGACAAAAAAAATTTTCGGTGAGACGGTTGAGCCATGTTGGACGTGAGTGTGATCGAGGACTCGGCGGCGGCCGCCGCCACGCTGGAGCCCGTACGGGCCCGCCTCCTCGCCGAGCTGGCGGAGGGGCCCGCGTCGGCGGCCATGCTCGCCGCCCGGGTCGGGCTGCCCCGGCAGAAGGTGAACTACCACCTGCGGACGCTTGAGGCGCACGGTCTGGTCGAGCTGGCCGGCGAGCGCCGCAAGGGCAACGTCACCGAGCGGCTGATGCGGGCCACCGCGGCCTCGTACGTGATCTCGCCGCTCGCGCTGGCCGCCGTCCAGCCGGACCCCGGGCGCTTCCGCGACCAGCTGTCCGCGCGCTGGCTGCTGGCCGTGGCCGCCCGCCTCGTACGCGACGTCGGCACCCTGATCACTGGCGCGGCCAGGGCCCGCAAGCGCCTCGCGACGTACGCCCTCGACGGGGAGGTGCGCTTCGCCTCCGCCGCCGACCGGGCCGCGTTCGTGGAGGAGCTGACCCGCGGGGTGAGCGCGCTGATCGCCAAGTACCACGACGCGGACGGCGAGGGCGGCCGCGACCACCGCATCGTGGTCGCGCTCCACCCCACCGTGAAGGACCCCGCGCCCACGGCCGGGGAGTCCGCGCCGGCCGTGGAAGGCCGCGCGCCGACGGCCATCGATGAGTCCTCGTGAGCCAAGTCCCCGTGTCGGAGTCCCCGTGAGCGGAGTCCCCGTGAACGGTCCGTGACCCCTTCACGGCCGCCCACGTACGGCGGAACACGAGCGCCACCACCCACCACCCACCCCCCCCACCACGCCGTCCGGGCGTCCGGGCCCGGTCCCACGAGGAGCAAGCAGCACCATGTCAAAGGAATTCGAGATCGTTCGCGAGTTCGAGACCGAGGCCAGTCCGGAGGAGGTCTGGGAGGCCGTCACCACCGGCTCCGCCGGCTGGCTGTGGCCCCAGGAGTTCGAGCCGCGCGAGGGCGGCGCCGCGCCCTTCGGCGGCACCCTCACCGCCTGGGACCCGCCGCACCACCTGATCGCCCGGTCGGAGGGCCTGGACGTCGCCCACAACCAGACCTTCAACCAGCTCGAGCACGTCATCGAGGAGCGCGAGGGCGGTGGTGCCTGGGTGCGCTACGTGCACAGCGGCGTCCTCGTCGACGACTGGGACAACCAGTACGACGGCGCGAGCAAGCACACCGACTTCTACCTGCACACCCTGCGCCAGTACCTGACCCACTTCGGCGGGCGGCCGGCGGCCTTCGCCACCGTGGCCGGCCCCGCCGCGTCCACCGCGCCGGACGCCCTCGAGGTCGTCAGCCGCGCCCTCGGGGTGCCGGACGACGCGGCCGAGGGCGCGACCGTACGCGTCGAACTGCCCGGCGCCGGGCCGGTGGAGGCCGTGGTCGACTACCGCAACCGCTACTTCGTCGGCCTGCGCACCAAAGACGCGATGTACCGGGTCTTCGGCCGCAACCACTTCGGCGCCCCGGTCGGCGTGAGCGTGCACGACTTCGCCCCCGGCGCCGACGGCGGGCGGGCCGGTGAGCGCTGGCAGGCGTGGCTGGACGGCGTCTTCGCCTGACGGTCCGCCGCGGCCCGCCCGTCCCTTGCACCTTGCACCTTGCGCGCGAACCGCCCCGGCTGGTGATCCAGCCGGGGCGGTTCCCGTCGTACTGCGGTTCGGCCGTGCCGAGGGTCGCGTCAGACGAGGCTCGCCAGCGCCTCGTTGAAGGTCGCGGACGGACGCATCACGGCGGCTGCCTCGGCCGGGTCGGGCTGGTAGTAGCCGCCGATCTCGACCGGGGAGCCCTGGACGGCGATCAGCTCGTCGACGATCGTCTGCTCCTTGTCGGTCAGCGTCTGGGCGAGCGGGCCGAAGGCCTTGGCCAGCTCCGCGTCGTCCGTCTGCCTGGCCAGCTCCTGGGCCCAGTACATGGCCAGGTAGAAGTGGCTGCCGCGGTTGTCGATGCCGCCGAGCTTACGGCTGGGCGACTTGTCCTCGTTGAGGAAGGTGCCCGTGGCGCGGTCGAGCGTGTCGGCCAGGACCTGGGCGCGGGCGTTGCCCGTGGTGGTCGCCAGGTGCTCGAAGCTGACCGCGAGCGCCAGGAACTCACCGAGGCTGTCCCAGCGCAGGTAGTTCTCCTTGACCAGCTGCTGCACGTGCTTGGGGGCGGAGCCGCCGGCGCCGGTCTCGAAGAGGCCGCCGCCGTTCATCAGCGGCACGACCGACAGCATCTTGGCGCTGGTGCCCAGCTCCAGGATCGGGAAGAGGTCGGTCAGGTAGTCGCGCAGCACGTTGCCGGTGACGGAGATCGTGTTCTCGCCGCGGCGGATGCGCTCGAGGGAGAACTTGGTCGCCTCGACCGGGGACTTGATCTCGATCTGCAGGCCCTCGGTGTCGTGCTCCGGGAGGTACTGCTTGACCTTGGCGATCAGGTTCGCGTCGTGGGCGCGCTCCTCGTCCAGCCAGAACACCGCCGGGTCGCCGGTCGCGCGGGCGCGGGTGACGGCGAGCTTGACCCAGTCCTTGATCGGGGCGTCCTTGGTCTGGCAGGCGCGGAAGATGTCGCCCGCGGAGACGGCCTGCTCCAGCACGACGTTGCCCGCCTGGTCGACCAGGCGCACGGTGCCGGTGTGCTGGATCTCGAAGGTCTTGTCGTGGCTGCCGTACTCCTCGGCCTTCTGCGCCATGAGGCCGACGTTGGGCACCGAGCCCATGGTGGCCGGGTCGAAGGCGCCGTGGGCGCGGCAGTCGTCGATGACGGCCTGGTAGATGCCGGCGTAGCTGCTGTCCGGGAGCACCGCGAGGGTGTCGGCCTCCTGGCCGTCCGGGCCCCACATGTGGCCGGAGGTGCGGATCATGGCCGGCATGGAGGCGTCGACGATGACGTCGCTGGGGACGTGCAGGTTGGTGATGCCGCGGTCGGAGTCGACCATGGCCAGGGCCGGGCCCTCGGCCAGCTCGGCCTCGAAGGAGGCCTTGATCGCGGCGCCGTCGGCCAGCGACTCGACGCCCTTGAGGATGCCGCCGAGGCCGTCGTTGGGGGTGAGGCCGGCCGCCGCGAAGGTCTCGCCGTACTGGGCGAAGGTCTTGGGGAAGAAGGCGCGCACGACGTGGCCGAAGATGATCGGGTCGGAGACCTTCATCATGGTGGCCTTCAGGTGCACGGAGAACAGGACGTCCTCGGCCTTGGCGCGAGCGACCTGCTCGCCGAGGAACTCGCGCAGCACGGCGACGCGCATGACGGAGGCGTCGACGACCTCGCCCGCGAGCACCGGCACGGACTCGCGCAGCACGGTGGTCGTACCGTCGTCACCGACCAGCTCGATACGCAGGGCGCCGTCCTCGGCGATGACGGCGGACCTCTCGGTGGACCGGAAGTCGTCGGCGGTCATGTGCGCGACATTGGTCTTGGAGTCGGCCGACCAGGCGCCCATGCGGTGCGGGTGCGCCTTGGCGTAGTTCTTGACCGACGCGGGGGCGCGGCGGTCGGAGTTGCCCTCGCGCAGGACGGGGTTGACGGCGCTGCCCTTGATCTTGTCGTAGCGGGCGCGGACGTCCTTGTCCTCGTCGGACTTCGGGTCGTCCGGGTAGTCCGGCAGCGCGTAGCCCTTTGCCTGCAGCTCGGCGATGGCGGCCTTCAGCTGCGGGATCGAGGCCGAGACGTTCGGCAGCTTGATGATGTTGGCGGCGGGGGTCTTGGCCAGCTCGCCGAGTTCGGCGAGGGCGTCGGGGATGCGCTGCCCCTCCTCCAGGTACTCGGGGAAGCTCGCGATGATGCGCCCGGCCAGGGAGATGTCACGGGTCTCCACGGCGACTCCGGCCGTGGAGGCGTACGCCTGGATCACGGGCAGGAACGAGTACGTCGCCAGCGCCGGCGCCTCGTCGGTGTGCGTATAGATGATGGTCGAGTCAGTCACCGGGTGCTCCGCTCCACGTCTGCAACATTGCTCGACATCAAGATATCTCGTGAGCGGCGGCCACTCGAATGGACCCTCTCGGGGCGCGCTCTCCGCCTCCGGTCACGCGCGGGCCCCCGCCGGGCACCCCGGGCCGTGCGCCCATGGTGCCCGCCCGGATACCCGTCCGCGTAACTGTGGTGTTCCACCACATGGGAGCGTGACGTGGCCGTTTCTACGGTGTGGCGACATCGGAAACGTCCCCGTCCCCCGCCCGGAAGTGGTGACCATGGCAACCCCGGCACCCGCGCCCACCGCACCCGGCTCGCTCCGCAGAATCGTCGCGGCGAGCCTCATCGGCACCACCATCGAGTGGTACGACTTCTTCCTCTACGGCTCCGCCGCCGCGCTGGTCTTCAACAAGCTGTTCTTCCCCAACGAGGAACCCCTGGTCGGCACGCTGCTGTCGTTCCTCACCTACGCGGTCGGCTTCGCCGCCCGCCCGGTGGGCGCGCTCGTCTTCGGCCACTACGGGGACCGTCTCGGCCGCAAGCGGCTGCTCGTGCTGAGTCTGCTGCTCATGGGCGGCGCGACCTTCTGCATCGGCCTGCTGCCCACGTTCGGCACGATCGGCGTCGCCGCTCCGGTGCTGCTCACCCTGCTCCGCCTGGTGCAGGGCTTCGCGCTCGGCGGCGAGTGGGGCGGCGCGGTGCTGCTGGTCTCGGAGCACGGCGACGCCAAGCGGCGCGGGTTCTGGGCGTCGTGGCCGCAGACGGGCGCCCCGGCCGGCCAGCTGCTGGCCACCGGTGTGCTGTCGGCGCTGACCGCGCTGCTCTCGGACGCCGCCTTCACGTCGTGGGGCTGGCGGATCCCCTTCCTGCTCTCGGGCGTGCTCGTGATGGTGGGGCTGTGGATCCGGCTGTCGGTCGACGAATCGCCGGTGTTCAAGGCGGCGCTGGCGAGGGCGGCGGCCCGCAAGGCGGAGGAGTCCGCGATCGAGCGGCTGCCGCTGCTGTCGGTGCTCCGTGACCACTGGCGGGACGTCCTGGTGGCCATGGGTGCCCGCATGGCGGAGAACATCAGCTACTACGTCATCACCGCCTTCGTCCTCGTCTACGCCGTCGAGCACGCGGCCCTGGGGAAGCAGACCGCGCTGAACGCCGTGCTCATCGCCTCCGCGGTGCACTTCGCCGTCATCCCGGCCTGGGGCGCCCTCTCCGACCGCGTCGGTCGCAGGCCGGTGTACCTGCTGGGTGCGGCGGGCGTGGGTCTGTGGGCCTTCCCCTTCTTCGCGCTGATCGACACGAAGAGCTTCCCGGCCCTGCTGTTGGCGGTCACGGGCGGTCTGGTGCTGCACGGTGCCATGTACGCGCCGCAGGCGGCCTTCTTCTCGGAGATGTTCGCGACCCGCATGCGCTACTCCGGCGCCTCGATCGGCGCCCAGTTCGCCTCCGTGGCCGCGGGCGCCCCGGCTCCGCTCATCGCGACCGCGCTGCTCGCGTCCTACGACAGCTCGGTCCCCATCTCGCTGTACGTCATCGCCGCCGCCCTGCTCACGCTGATCGCGGTCGGGCTGGCCAAGGAGACGCGCGGCCGGGACCTCGACGCCATCGAGGCCGAGACCTCGCAGGACTCCCCGCTGGCCCGGTCGGCCCACGCGGGCTGACGACGGCGACCACCGTTCCGCACCCCGACGCGTAGGCCCCGCCACGGAATGTCAGTGGCGGGGTCTACTGTCGTGACTGTGAGTGACAGGAGAGCGGGGACGGGGGTGCTGCACCATGTCGAGTTGTGGGTTCCGGAGCTGGAGCGCGCGGAGGCCGAATGGGGCTGGCTGCTGGGCGAGCTCGGCTACGTCCGGTACCAGCGGTGGGAGGCCGGGCGCAGCTGGCGTCTGGGAGCGGCCTATATCGTCGTCGAGCGGTCACCGGATCTCGTCGCCGGACCCCACGAGCGCCGCAGGGCGGGGCTGAACCACCTCGCGTTCCATGTGGCGGGCCGCGCGGAGCTGGAGGCGCTCGTGGCGCGCTCGCCGCGGCACGGCTGGACGCTGATGTTCCCCGAGCGGCATCCTTACGCCGGCGGCGAGGAGCACTACGCCGCCTACCTGGAGAACGGCGACGGGTTCGAGGTGGAGCTGGTCGCGGGCGCGGATCCCTGACCGGCCGGGCCTCGCGGCGGGCCCTCCCGCCCCGCCGAAAGGCCGTGCAGGCGCAGCGCGAGCTGGATCTCCAGCGCGCGGTCCGGGGACTGCCAGTCGGCGCCGAGCAGGTGGGAGATGCGCTCCAGGCGCTGCGCGACGGTGTTGACGTGCACGTGGAGGGCGTCTTTGGTGCGTACCGGGCTCATCCCGCTGGCGAAGTAGGCGTCCATGGTGCGCACGAGGTCGGTGCCCCGGCGGCGGTCGTAGTCGGCGACGGCGCCGATCGTGCGGTGCACAAAGCCGTCGACGTCGCGCGACTCAGTCAGCAGCAGTCCGAGGAAGCCGAAGTCGTCGCCCGCGGCACCCTCCCCGGCCCGGCCGAGGGCGCGCAGCGTGTCACCGCAGCGTTGTGCCTCCGCGTAGGCCAGGGCGACGGAACCGGGCCGGCCGACCGGCGCCCGGACGGGGCCGGACGCCCCCACGGTGACGGCCGCCCGCACCGCCGTGCCCAGTTGCTGGGCGATCCGGCGGGCGGTCGCGGAGGCGTCGGAGCCCGGCTCCAGCGGGAGCAGCAGCACGGTTCCGCCGTCGCGCGCGGCGGCCAGGCCGCGCCGGGTGGCGGCGAGGTGGGAGGCGGCCGACCACAGCCGCTGCCGGTCCGCGGCGGCCCCGGCGTGCTCCTCGTCGACGCGGGCGGCGAGGACGACGTGCGGGGCGTCGAGGTCGGCGCGGAGCCGGCCGGCGCGTTCCCGCAGCAGGCCGGGGTCGCGGTGCGGGGCGTCGAGCAGGTCGTCCAGGAGCTCGCCGCGGAAGCGCTGCTCGGCCTCGGCCGCGGTGCGCCGGGCGAGCAGGAGCAGGGAGGTGACCATGGCGGCCCGCTCCAGCGTGCGCTGGTCGACGGGGTCCAGTGCGGGGTGGCCGTGCAGCACGAGGGCGCCCAGCAGTTCCCCGCCCGCGGTGACGGCGGCCGTCCAGCTCTCGCCCTGCCGTACGGCGTGCCCGTCCTTCCGGGAGCGGGCGACGGCGTCGGCGAGCGCGTCGGGGACGGGGTCATGGTCGGTCCCGACGACCCGCACCGTCCCGGAGAGCACCTCGGCGACGGCTTCCGCGACGTCGTCGACACCGCCGCCGCGCAGCACGAGCTCGGTGAGCCGGTCGTGCACCTCGGAGGCCCGTTCCAGCACGGCGCTGTGGCTGCGGATGGTCTCGTTGGCGGTCCCGAGGTCGGCGAGCGCGGACCGGGTCTCCTCCAGCAGGTTCGCCGTGTCGATGGCGACGGCGGCGAGCGAGGCGAGGGAGGCGAGCAGGGCGATCTGGCCGCGCTCGAACACCCGGGCCCGGCGGTCCGCGGCGTACAGCACGCCGATGACGCCGGTACCCAGCACGAGGGGCACTCCGAGGATCGCCACTAGGCCCTCGTCGTGCACGGCCGAGTCGATCGGGTGGGTGTGCCGGAAGCGCTCGTCGTCGAAGTAGGACTCGGTGACGTAGGGCAGGGCGGTCTGCGCGACCAGGCCGCCGAGTCCCTCGCCCATCCCGAGTCGCACCCGCTGGAACTCGGCGGAGACCGAACCCTCGGTGACCCGCATGTAGGTGTCGCCGGCCTTGCGGTCGATCAGGCTGAGGTAGGCGACGTCCGTGCCGAGCAGCGATCTGGCCCGCTGCACGATGGCCTGCAGCACCGAGTCCAGGTCGCGCAGGCCCGCGAGGTCGCCGGCCGTCTCGAAGAGCGCCGACAGCTCGGCCTCGCGCCGCCGCCGGCCCTCCAGTTCCGCCCGCACTCGCAGCGCGAGCAGCTTGGCCTGCTCCATCTCCGCGAGCACGGCCGGGGGCGCGCCCTCGGCCCTGGCCGCGAGGACCGGCCGCTCGTACTCCTCGGCCGGTGCCCCGCGGGCGAGCAGCCGCAGGAAAGGTGCGTCGGAAGGGCTGTGGGGAGCCATGGTTCCGCCGTGGTCGTCGGGGGCTTCGTGTGAGTGGCGCGGCACGCTGTCAGGGATACCGGCAGATCAGTGTGCCGTCCATCCTCCGTCCATGGTGAGCGAGGCACCGGTGATGAAGGACGCCTGCCGCGAGCAGAGGTAGGCCGTCAGCTCGGCGACCTCCTCCGGCTCCAGCAGCCGCTTCACGGCGGAGTCGGCGAGCATGATCTCGGTGACGACCCGCTCGGGTTCGATGCCGTGCGCGGCCGCCTGGTCGGCGATCTGCCGCTCGACGAGCGGGGTGCGCACATAGGCGGGGCTGATGCAGTTCGAGGTGACGCCCCGTGCGGCGCCCTCCAGGGCGGCGGTCTTGGACAGGCCCTCCAGCCCGTGCTTGGCCGAGACGTAGGCGCTCTTGTAGGCCGAGGCCCGCAGACCGTGGACGGAGGAGATGTTCACGATCCGGCCCCAGCCCTGCCCGTACATGTGCGGCAGCGCCCCCCGGATCAGCCGGAAGGGGGCCTCGAGCATCACCCGCAGCACCGTGGCGAAGACGTCGGGCGGGAAGTCCTCGATGGGGCGGACGAGCTGCAGCCCCGCGTTGTTGACCAGGATGTCGGTGCCGGCGGCGGCCTGCTCGGCCGCGTCGAGGTCGGTCAGGTCCAGCGTCAGGGTCTCGACCGCGCCGGGGCGGCCGCCCGCCGCCGCCTGTGCCGCGAGCTCGGCCAGACCTTCGGCGTCCCGGTCGGCGGCCCGCACCTTGGCACCGGCGGCGGCCAGTCGCAGGACGCACGCGCGGCCGATACCGCCGGCGGCGCCGGTGACGAGCGCGGTGCGTCCGTCCAGGTCCGGAACTCCGGACGGCGCGACGGGGCCTGCTGCGGGACGGGGCGCGGGGGGCGTGAGCGTCATGCACTGCAGGCTAGGCAGCGCGCGGGTCCCGACCGATGTGTGCGCCGCCCACACTCGCGTCAGCGCCCGTGGGGGCGGCGCACACTCACCCCTGTGGCGGTCCCGCGGGCTCGAACCAGGTGGGGCTCCCGGACAGCGCGTGCTTGAGCCGCAGCCGCCCGTGGTTGCCGAGGTCGGGCAGGCCGTCCACGTCGAACCAGCCGACCTCCAGCGACTCGTCGTCCGCGACCCTGGCCCGCCCGCCGACGGCCCGGCAGCGGAAGGTGATGTCCACGTACTGGCAGCGGTCCCCGTTGGGGTAGAGGACGGGGTCGATCGTCTGGACGAGGACGACACGCTCCGCGACCGCGCGCACGCCGGTCTCCTCCAGCACTTCGCGTACGGCGGTCTGGGCGGGTTGCTCACCGGGTTCCGCGATGCCGCCGATGAGGGACCAGCGTCCGTTGTCCGCCCGCCGGTTCAGCAGGACGCGGTTCTCGTCGTCGAGCACGACCGCCGTGACACCGGGCAGGAGCAGCTGCCGGTGGCCGACGAGGGCCCGCAGCTCGCGAAGGAATTCGGGAATCGGCACGCCCTGAGCCTACGTCCCCCTGCCGCGCCCTCCCGTCGGTCCTCCCCGCCGGCGCGGCACTTGCCGTTCGCGCACGGGATCTGCACATCCCCGGGCCCCAGCGGTTACGGTGACCCCCGGGGTCGGGGGGGTCCCCGGGCTCGCCGCCTCCTACGTCTGGCTGCTCTGGGCGCTCCAGCGCTCTCCGCGCCCGACCCCGGTCGTCCTGACCGCCGCGGCCGCCCTGACCGGCCTGGCCATGCAGTCCGCCGTCGACCACGTCCTCAGCTACCCCGTCGTCACCGCGGCCGCGGGTCTCCTCGCCGGCCTCGCCACCTCCCGCCCCCTCGGCGCGACCCCGGACCGCGGCACCGGCACGTGAGCCCTCGGCCCGGAACAGCGCGTCGACGGCGTGAGCAAGTTCTCCCGCGGCCTCCATGACCGCGTCCGTGCCTCCAGCCGGACCGCGGCGAGTGCGGCGCCCATCGGGACGAGGCCCTGCCAGGCGGCGCCCCCCCGTTGTCCACGGGGTCGCCATGGTGGGCGGCGCGACGGCCGACCGCCGAGGCGAGTTCCTGGGTCGCGGCACGACAGGCGGCCATCAACGTCACATAGGCGTCGCGGCGGTCCTGCCGCTGTCAACGCCGGTCGCCGAGGTCCCGCTGCCGTACGGCCTGCCATCGCCTCGCCGCCCAGCCGGTGCCGCCGGTGACCACCGAACCGAATGCCCCGACCGCGGCGCCCAGCACCGCTGTTGCCTCTTCCACCCGGGACTCCCTCCCCGCCGGCCCGCCGCGGCCGCCCGCTCCGGCCCTACCCGGCTCGCGGCCCGCTGCACACCGGCGACGGGCCGGCCGCCGCGCCACGAGCCGAAGGGGCCGTTGTCGCACCCTGGGGTGTCGACATAACATCGTCCTCCGTAGTGGTCGAATCGATTCGACGAATCGATTCGACCACTACTGCACCTCAGGATCAGAAGGAGAGCCGCATGACCACGATCAAGGACGTCGCCGAACGCGCCGGGGTCGCGCCCAGCACCGTGTCGTACGTCCTGAGCGGCTCACGCAAGATCTCGGAGGACACCCGCCGCACCGTGCAGCAGGCGATCGACGACCTCGGTTACCACCCCCGCGCGAGCGCCCGCACCTTGCGCAGCACGCGCACCCATGTGCTGGCACTCGCGCTCCCCCGCGTGGCCGGGGGCTACCGGGCCGTCGACGGGCACTTCGCGATCGAGATCAGCGACGCAGCCCGCCACCACGGCTACGACGTCCTGCTCACCACGGCCCAGGAGGGCGTGCCGGGCCTGCGCCGCATCGCGCGCAGCGGCCAGGCGGACGCCGCGGTCCTGATGGCCGTCGAGATGGAGGACCCGCGCATCGCGGCCATGGTCGAACTCGGCTTCCCCAGCGCGCTGCTGGGGCGGTCCGCCGACGACTCCGCACTGCCGTGGACCGACCTGGACTGGGAGGCGGCCGCGGCCCTCGCCATCCGTGAAGTCGCCGCCGCCGGCCACCGGGACATCGCGTACCTCGCGACCACCGAGCACGAGATCCAGGCGCGCCGCGGCTACGCGATCCGGGGCCTGGACGGGGCCCGCCGCGGGGCGCCGGAGACGGGGGCCGACGTGCGCGTGCACCAGTCGACCAGGGACATGGCACGGCTCGCGCGGCGCATCGGCACCCTGCTGCACGGCGAACGCCCGCCCACCGCCCTGGTGGTGCAGCACGTGGCGGCGCTCCCGCACGTCCTCGCCGCGGTGGCGGCGGAGGGGCTGCGGGTGCCCGAGGACCTGGCGGTGGTGGCCGTCGGAAACCTGCCCGACGACCTCGGCGGCCAGGACCTGCCACGCATCGAACTGCCCGTCCCCGAGATGTCCGCAGAGGTGACGCGGCTCGCCGTGGAGGCGATCGCCGCGCACGCGCAGGGTGCGCCCCGGACCCCGCCGGGACACCGGTTGATCCCCCCGGTGCTCGTGCCGGGCCCGGGGATCGCCCCGCCCCGCTCAGGCGCGGCCGGCGCCTGAACCGCGCCCCGCTCTGCCGCTTTTCTCACCGTTCTGTTCCCCGCACACGCAGCGCACCAGCCAGGAGCATCCCCCATGCCCACCGACTTCCCGCTCTTCCCGCCCGGATTCCGCTTCGGCGCCGCCACCGCCGCCTACCAGATCGAGGGCGCCCACGACGAGGACGGCCGCGGGCCGTCCATCTGGGACACCTTCAGCCACACCCCCGGCCGTACCGCCGAGGGCGCCACCGGTGACGTGGCCTGCGACCACTACCACCGTCACGCCGAGGACGTACGCCTCCTCGCCGACCTGGGCGTGGATTCCTACCGCTTCTCCGTCGCCTGGCCGCGCGTCGTCCCGCAGGGCCGCGGCGCGGTCAACGGCAAGGGCCTGGACTTCTACGACCGTCTCACCGACGACCTGCTCGCCGCGGGCGTCTCCCCCGCGGTGACGCTCTACCACTGGGACCTCCCGCAGGCCCTGGAGGACGAGGGCGGCTGGCGCAACCGCGCCACGGCCGAGGCCTTCGCCGCGTACGCGGGCGTCGTCGCCGAGCGGCTCGGGGACCGCGTGGAGCGCTGGATCACCCTCAACGAGCCCTACTGCTCGGCCTTCGTCGGCTACGCCGAGGGCCGGCACGCCCCCGGCGCGCAGGAGGGCACCGGCGCCCTGGCCGCCGCCCACCACCTGCTGCTCGCCCACGGCCTGGCGGTGCGCACGCTGCGCGAGGCGGGCGCCCGCGAGGTCGGCATCACCCTCAACCTCGACCGCATCGAGGCCGCGAGCGACTCCGCCGCCGACCTGGCCGCGCTGCGCCGGGCCATGACGCTGCACAACGACACGTGGACCGAGCCGCTGTTCTCCGGCAGCTACCCCGTCGGCGAGGCCGAGACATGGGGCGCGCTCGCCGACGGCTCGTACCGCCGCGAGGGCGACCTGGAGATCATCGGAGCGCCGCTGGACTTCGTGGGCCTCAACTTCTACCGCCCTCTGACCGTCACCGACGCCCCGCACCGCGAGCCCGACCCGGCCCGCCGTACCGCCGTCGACATCGGTGTCCGCGAGACCGACCCGTACGGGACGCGGCACACCACCATGGGCTGGCCCGTCGTCCCCGAGTCCTTCACGGCGCTGCTGCTGGAACTCAAGGAGCGCTACCCGTCGCTGCCGCCCGCCTTCATCACGGAGAACGGCTCGGCCGAGGCCGACGTCCTGACCGCCGACGGCCGCGTCGACGACACCGACCGCGTGGCCTATCTCCGTGACCACCTCCACGCGCTCGTCGCCGCGGTGGACGCGGGCGTGGACGTGCGCGGCTACTACGTCTGGTCGCTGCTGGACAACTTCGAGTGGGCCCGCGGCTACGGCCAGCGCTTCGGCATCGTGCACGTCGACTACGACAACGACGCCAAGCGCACGCCCAAGGCCAGTTACGGCTGGTACCGGGACCTGATCGGCGCCCACCGGGCGGGACGGCCGGACCGGTTGTGAAGACACCGACGGCTTCTGGATGATGCGCCCGGGCGTCACGGCGAAGTACGCGGCCTCCGTCGCCGACGCCTCGGTCGCGGCGACCGGGGCGTCCTCCACGCGCCGTTGAAGCCGTGCTCTTCGCCCGCTCGGCGACCGCAGGCGGACAGCGGTTCCCGGTGCGCTGGGGCGGCGACTGCGCGTCGACGGTCACGGCGATGGCGGACAGCCTGCGCGGCGAACTGTCGCTGGGCCTGTCGGGCTTCGGCTTCTGCAACCACGACATCGGCGGATTCGAGGGCACGCCGCACCAGGCAGCCGGCTGCACAGCAGCAGGCCCCACCGCGTGCCGTGGGAGTTCGGGGACGTGGCCGTCGCCGTCACCCGCGACTTCACGCGGCTGAAGAACCCCCTCACGCCGTACCTGTATCGGGCCGCGCTGCAGGCCCGTGACCAGGGCACGCCGATGATGCGGGCGATGGTGCTGGAGTTCCCCGGCGACAGGGCCTGCCACCATCTGGACCGGCAGTGCATGCTCGGCGACGACCTGCTGGTCGCCCCGGTCCTCAGCGCGGACGGCGTGGTCGAGTACTACGTCCCGGCCTGCACCTGGACGCGCCTGCTGACCGGTGAGCGCGTCGAGGGCCCGCGCCGGCGGCGCGAGACGCCCGGCTTCGACACGCTCCCACTGCCGGCGAGGCCCGGCTCGGTGGTGCCCTTCGGCGCCGCCGGGGAGCGCCCGGAGTACGACTGGGCGGGCGGCGACGCGATCAAGGCCGTGCCGGCTACGGACGGCTCGACAGCCGCCGTCTCCCTCGTACGCCGTACGGGTGACACGGTCTCGGTCGAGGCCCAGGGCGAGCGCCCGCCGGCCGCCCCGTGGAACGTGCTGCTCGTCGGCGCGGACGACACGGGGGGGCCGAGGGAGCCGCATCGGCCGAGCGCCCGGGGCTGGGCGTGCTCTTGAGGTGCGCCGCGGTGACCGGACGGGGGCGGCGCGCTGGTCGTGAGCGCCCGCCGGCGGTGAAGGGGCCGCACCCCGGCCCCGAGGGCTACGGGCGCAGGCCCAGCCGGCTGCGGATGGCCCGGACGGCGCCCTCGGCGTCGTCCACGGTGACGGTGAAGTGCCGGCCGTTGCCGAGGTCGATCACGACACCGGGCCCGCGGCGGACCACGACCGCGGTGCCCTGTTCGGGCCGCCAGCGGTACCCCCAGCCGCCCCAGTGGCGGGGGCTGACCACGGGGGCGAGGTGCGCGTCGCTGATCTCCTCCCAGCGGATCCGGCGGCGGGGCACGCCGATGTGGCCGCAGCGCACCTGGAGCCCGTCGCGGTCCACGTTCACGCGGACGTGGGTGAACGCGACGGTTCCGAACAGCACCAGCAGCCCCGCCGCGATGCAGCCCACCACCGACATGACCAGCGGCACCGTGCCCGAGGTGTAGGGCGAGGCCACGGCGAGTTCGATGCCGAGCGCCAGGCAGGCCGCCCCCGCGGCCGCCAGGAGCCACTGGAAGCGGTTGCTCGCGTGGCCCGTCCACACCTGGGATGTACGCGCGTCGTCACGCTGCGCGTCCGTCATAGTGCGCAGCCTACTCATCCCACGGCCGGTTGGCACCGTTGCGCGGAGGGGAAGCGACGGAACGCGGCGGCAAGGCGGCGCCCCTCGCCCGAGGGCGTGGGGCGGGGTCAGCGCGCCTCGGCTGCGGCAGTGGCCACGCCGGCGCCGAGGGAGCGGCCCTCGGCGTAGGCCAGCGCCTCGGGCGTGACGGTGCCCGCCCGGCCGCTGAGGATCACCGTGAGGCTCCCGGTCGGTGCCGCGTCCGGGAGCGGCTCCGCGCCGATCCGGCGCAGCGTCTGGGCGGCGACGGCGTCCGCCGAGCCGTACAGCCGGGCCGGGCCGGCCAGGGCGGCCCGGATGCGGTCGGCCACCAGCTCGTAGTGAGTGCAGCCGAGGACGACCGCCTCGACGTCGGAGGGGGTGAGCGCGGCCGCGGCGGAGACGGCGGCGGCGGTCGCGGACTCGTCGGCCCGGTCGACGGCGTCGGCGAGGCCGGGGCACGGCACCTCGGTGATCTCTGCGCCGTTGCCGAAGTCCTCGATCAACCCGCGCTGATAGGGGCTGCCGGTGGTCGCCGGGGTCGCCCAGATCGCCACCTTGCGGGCCTCGGCGGCGGCGGGCTTGATCGCCGGGACGGTGCCGATCACCGGGATCGCGGGTTCGAGGGCCGCGCGCAGCGCGGGCAGGGCGTGCACCGTCGCGGTGTTGCAGGCCGCAATCAGCGCTTCCGGACGGTGCTCGGCGGCGGCGAGGGCGCAGGCCAGGGCGTGCGCGGTGACGTCCTCGGGGGTACGCGGACCCCAGGGCATGCCGTCGGGGTCGCAGGAGAGCACCAGGTCCGCGTCGGGCCGCAGCCGGCGGATGGCGGCGGCCGCGGCGAGCAGGCCGATACCGGAGTCCAACAGCGCGATCTTCACGGGGCACCACCTTACGCGATGCGATTGTCGGCCCGCCCCGCGGCCGTACCGGCGGAAATCACGCGCACATAGGGGCGGCGGCGGCACACTGCGGGAGTGACGTGGCTGACGTGGGTGACCGTGGGGTCGTTGCTGTCGTGGGTGTGGCTGCTCCTGGCGCAGGGCCTGTTCTGGCGGACGGACGTGCGGATGCCCGCCGTCGCGGCGGAGCCGCGGGAGTGGCCTGACGTGGCGGTGGTCGTCCCGGCGCGGGACGAGGCGGAGGTGCTGCCGCGGAGCCTGCCGAGCGTCCTGGCGCAGCGCTACCCGGGACGCGCCGAGGTCTTCCTGGTGGACGACGGCAGCACCGACGGCACTGGGGAACTGGCGCGTGAGCTGGCGCACCGGGCGGACGGGCTGCCGCTGCGCGTGGTCTGCCCGGCTCCTCCCCCGGAGGGCTGGACGGGGAAGTTGTGGGCGGTGCGGCACGGCATCGGGGCGGCCACGTCCTCCGGCCGCCCGGAGTTCCTGCTGCTGACGGACGCCGACATCGCGCACGGCCCGGACTCGCTGCGCCACCTGGTGGCCGCGGCGCAGGGCGCCGACCTGGACATGGTGTCGCAGATGGCGCGGCTGCGGGTCGCCACCGCCTGGGAGCGCCTGGTCGTCCCGGCCTTCGTCTACTTCTTCGCGCAGCTCTACCCGTTCCGCCGGGTGAACCGGCCGCGGGCCAGGACCGCCGCGGCCGCCGGCGGATGCGTGCTGATCCGCCGCGCGGCGGTGGAGCGGGCGGGTGTGCCCGACACGATCCGGCACGCGGTGATCGACGACGTGGCGCTGGCCCGGGCCGTCAAGCGCGCGGGCGGGCGGATCTGGCTGGGCCTGGCCGACGAGGTCGACAGCGTCCGCCCGTACCCCGGCCTCGCCGAGCTGTGGCGGATGGTCTCGCGGAGCGCCTACGCGCAGCTGCGGCACAGCGCGCTCCTCCTCACCGGCACGGTGCTCGGCCTGCTGCTGGTGTACGTGCTCCCGCCGCTCGCCGCGATCGGCGGGGCGCTCGCCGGCCACTGGGCGCTGTGCGCGGCGGGCGCTGCGGCGTGGGCCCTGATGTGCGGTACCTATGTGCCGATGCTCCGCTACTACCGGCAGCCGCCGTGGCCGGCGCTGCTGCTGCCGTTCACGGCGGTCCTCTACCTGCTGATGACGGTCGACTCGGCGGTGCAGCACGGCCGGGGCCGTGGGGCCGCGTGGAAGGGCCGCACCTATACGCGACCGCGGCCCGACGACGCCTCGGCGTAGACGACGGCGAGCCGGGCACCGACGACCGCGGTGCCGTAGCGGCGCCGGGTGCGCTCGGCGAGGGCCGTGGGCAGGCGGGCGGACAACCGGGCGGCGGCCTCCACGAGCGCCCGGCCGAGGGCGGAGGCGTCGCCGGGTTCGACGAGCACCCCGCCGTCGTGCCCGACGAGTTCGGGCAGTGCTCCGGTGCGGGTGCCGACGACGGGGGTACCGCAGCAGAGCGCGTCCAGGGCGCGCACGCAGAAGCTCTCCACATGGCTCGCCACGAGGAAGAGGTCGGCGTGCGCCACGGTGTGCAGCGCCTCGGCGCGGCCGCGAGCCCGGCGCACCGTGACGAAATGGGCCACTCCGCACTTGCGTATCAGCTCGCGCACATCGGCGGGGAGTTCGGCGGGCCCCTCGGCGATGACGTCCAGCCGCAGCCGCGGGTCCTTGACCCGCGCGGAGGCGAAGGCGTGGACCAGCACTTCCCAGCCCTCGTGACGCCCGAAGCGCCCGGCGGCCGCCACCCGCACCGGGTCCTGGCTGATCCGGGTGCGGGCGGGCACCGGCGGAAGCGCCTCGGGGCACACGGGGTGCGGGACCAGACGGTGCCGGCCGGGGAGGCGGAGTTCGCCGAGCCGCAGCAGCAGGGCGTCGCTGACGGCCAGGACCGCGGCGGCCTCGCGGTGGACCCGCGCACGGGCCCGCCGCGCGGGAAGGCCGGGGAGCGGGCAGGTGGGATGCCCGAACAGGGACGGGTCGTCCTCGGTGACCACGTACGGCAGCCCAACGGTCCGTGCGAGCCGGGGCAGCAGTTCCCCGGCGCCGGGCACATGGCCGTGGAGGAGATCGAACCTGCCGCACTCGGCCGCCTCGTGGCGCAGCACGCCCCCGACGCGGCCCGCGGTGACGCGGCGCGCCATGGCACCGCCGTGAGGGACGGCGACCTGGTAATGGTGCGGCCGCTCGGGGTCCCGACCGGCGTAGGGGAGTCCGCGGACGGCCGGCAAGGTCAACTCGCGGACGGCCACCACGTCGACCACGTCGGCGACGGTCGCAGCGGCCTTGCGCCATTCCTCCGGCCGCGCCGGCCGGTCCTGCCCGAAAAGCATGGCGACGCGCATGGCCCACTGTGGCATATCGGGGGCCTCCCGGGACGAAGTTCGACCGAGTCACGCAAACGCCTCGTTCCTCCTTCGTGCGGGTGACTTGTTGGTGCGCGAGAGTGTCGGTCCCGTCACTCTCCGACACCGCCCCGCCGGGTGCTTCCCCCCGTCCGTGTTCCCCCGTGACGAGCGGTTACGCCCCAGGCCCAGCGCCTTTACGCGATCCGAGCGGCGACCCTGGACCGATTTCCTCCGATTCGCTCGCAATAGGGGTCAGCCGTCACTCGCTGCACATGAAATGACCTGCTAATCGGTCTCCCCAACCAGCACATCGTGGGCTTAACTTATGGGCTATGAGCTCCCCCCGCGGTTCTTACAGCGGTGGCTACTACACGTCGCCGTTCTTCCCCGACACCCCCATCTACGACAGCCTGGTCGCAGAGCGGGGCACCCCCCAGATCGCGCCGATCCGCGTCCCGTCCGCGTACGAGACCACCGGCAGCAATCTCCCGGCCCTGCCGGCCGCGCTCCCCGCGCTGCCCCCCGGCCCCTCCCACCACGCCTCCGCGCCGAGCACGCCGTCGTACTCCGGCTACTCGGCGCCCGGTTACCAGCAGCCCCAGCTGCAGCAGGCACCGGCGCCCTACATCCCGCAGCAGGCCACCGCGCCCCGGCCCGCCGCCTTCAACGGCGGGTACCAGACACAGCAGGCCCCGCAGCAGTACCAGGGCCCGGCCGGGTACGAGCAGGTGCGCCCCGCCGTGGCGCCGCGTCCGGCGCCGCCGCGCCCCGCCGCGCCCGCCGGCTACGACGAGCAGCCGTACCAGCGGCGCAACCTCGGCCAGGGCTACTACTCCGGCTGACACCGGCGGGCGGCCCGGTCCCCGCCGACGGGTGACCGCGCCGCCTGGCACGATGGCGGAATGACGACTCCGACGCCCACACCCCGCCTCAGCGCACTGCACGTCCACCCTGTCAAGTCACTCGGTGGACAGCGGTTGTCCGAGGCACTGGTGGAGCCGTGGGGGCTCGCCGGAGACCGCCGGTGGATGCTCGCCGACACTGCGGGACGATGCGTCACGCAGCGGGAGCAACCCCGGTTGGCCCTGGCACGCGCGGAATCGTCCCCCGAGGGTGGGCTGCTGCTCACCGCGCCGGGAATGCCATTGCTGGACATCACCGCGCCGGAACCGTCCACGACGGTCCCGGTGCACATATGGGGCGACAAGGTGGAGGCCGTGCCCGCGGGAGACACGGCCGCCGCCTGGTTCGGCACGTATCTGGGGACAGAAGTCACCCTCGTCCACCTCGACGACCCGGGCCGCCGACGCCCGATCGACCCCGAGTACGCGCGTTCCGGTGAGACCGTCAGCTTCGCCGACGGCTTCCCCCTGCTCGTGACGACCGAGGCCTCGCTGGAAGCCCTCAACGCGCTGATCGCCGCGGGCGACCATCCCGGGGAGGGGCCGCTGCCGATGGACCGCTTCCGCCCCAACGCCGTCATCGCGGGAACCGACGCGTGGGCCGAGGACGATTGGAAGCGGATCCGCATCGGGGACGTCGAATTCCGCGTCGTGAAGCCCTGCGGGCGTTGCGTGGTGACGACAACGGACCAGCGCACCGCGGTCCGCGGCCGGGAGCCGCTGCGCACCCTCGCGCGCCACCGCAGATTCGGGGGCAGACTGGTTTTCGGACAGAATCTCGTGCCCGTACGACCCGGAACACTCCGGGTGGGAGACGCGTTGTCCCGTTTGGAGTGAACGCGTCCCGAGATCGCGGCACGGCCCGGGCCCCGGACGGGTGCCGGCGTGAGATGGCTCTCTCCCGCCCGGTCCATGCCGCGCATGTGCCGCGCCACGTGCGGCACTTGGACGGTGAAGGGGGTGCGCCCGATGGCGGCCACGCACGTGCGGTGGTGGCGGTGGCGGAAGAACAGCCTGCGCCGCCGTTCCGACGTGTTCGAAGCATGCGCCGGGGTCGCGGCCGGCTGCGCCATCGTGCTGGGGGCGCCCGCGGCGGGGCTGACAGCCGGGCTGGCCGTGGACCACTCCCTCCAGCACACCGTCGGCGTCGAGCACGCCACCCGCACCCAGGTCGGTGCCGTGGTCGTCAAAGCCGGGCCGCGTGAGGCCGCCGATCCCGACCCCGAGTCCGGCCGCGTCCGCGAGGAACGCCGCGACGCCCTGGTCCGCTGGACAGCTCCGGACGGCCGGGTCCACACCGCTCACGTGCGCGTGGGCGCCGCCTACGACAAGGGCGACCATGTGACGATGTGGACCGACAAGTCCGGTGCCGTGCCCGTGGCGGCGCCCCTGGACGCCCGGTCCGCCACCACGCATGCGATGCTCGCCGGGATCGGCACCTTCCTCGCCGCGAGCGTACTGGGGTTGATGGGGCGACAGGTACTCATGTGGCAGCTGATGCGCCGCAGGCTCGCCGAGTGGGAGCGGGAGTGGGCCGCGGCCGGGCAGAGCTGGGGCCGGGCCGGGGCGGGCGGCTGACCACGCCGGGTACGTGGGTGGGTGCTCCCCGATCACCCGCGATCGGCCTCATCCGGGCGGATCCATCAGGTGATCCATCAGCATCTGGGTGCTGGCGCGCGCCCGTCGCGCGCTACCGTTGAGGCCCCCAGGTCGGCGCAGTGCAAGAGGACGGGGCAGAGCATCTCCATGGCACAAGGCGTGGTTCAGGTGACGCACACCAGCAGCTCGCGGTGGCGCCGCCGCACAGGAGAGTACGAGAGCCTCGCCGCGGCCCTGGAGGCGGCCACCGAGGGTGATGTGCTCTCGGTCAACCCCGGGACCTACCGGGAGAACCTCGTCGTCGAGAAGGCCATAACGCTCCGCGCGGCCGAGGGGCCGGGCTCCGTGCGGATCGCCCCGTCGGCCGGCGTCGCGCTGACCGTACGGGCCGCCGCGACCGTCCAGGACCTCTCCGTCGAGGGCCAGGACACCTCCGCCGCGGCCCTGCTGGTCGAGGGGGCCTCGCCCGAACTCACCGGGCTGCGGGTCAGCACCCGTTCCGCGGTGGGCATAGAGGTCCGTGACGGGGCGCGGCCGACCGTGCGCCGCTGCACCGTGGACAACCCGGCCGGACTCGGGATCAGCGTCCTGGAGGCCGCGGGCGGCCTGTTCGAGGACTGCGAGGTGGTGGCCGCGGGCCAGACCGGCATCTCGGTGCGCGGCGGCTCCTCCCCACGGCTGGAACGCTGCCGGGTCCACAACGCCTCCGGCGCGGGGCTCGCCCTCACCGGCGAGGGCACCGTGGCCGAGGCGGTCGGCTGCGAGGTGTACGAGGTCAAGGGCGCCGGCGTACAGGTCGCCTCCCGCGCCACCGGCCATCTGACCGAGTGCCAGGTACACCGCACCACCGGCGACGGCATCACCCTGGACACCGACGCGGTCCTGACCCTCTCCGACTGCGACATCCACGACATCCCCGAGAACGCCGTGGATCTGCGGTCCCGTTCGGTGCTGACCCTCACCCGCACCACGGTGCGGCGCTTCGGCCGCAACGGCCTGTCGGTGTGGGACCCGGGCACCCGGGTGGACGCCAACCAGTGCGAGATCCACGACAGCCAGGGCGACTACCCGGCGGTCTGGGTCAGCGACGGGGCGGCCGCCGTCCTCGACTCATGCCGCGTGCACGACGTGCCCGACGCCCTGTTCGTGCTCGACCGGGGCTCGCGCGCCGACGTCGTCGACAGCGACATCTCCCAGGTCCGCAACACCGCGGTCTCGGTCAGCGACGGCGCCACCGTGCAGCTCGACGACTGCCGCATCCGCGAGGCCTCCACCGGCGCCTGGTTCCGCGACCACGGCAGCGGCGGCGCACTCTGCGCCTGCACCATCGACGACACGGCGACCGGTGTCATCGTCACCAAGGGCGCCGACCCCACACTGGAACGCTGCGTCGTCACCAACCCGGCCGAGGCCGGGTTCTACGTCTCCGCGGGCGGCCGCGGGACCTTCACCGGCTGCCGGGTCACGGGCAGCCGGGGATACGGCTTCCACATCATCGACGGCTGCCGCTCCGCGCTCACCCGCTGCCGCACCGAGCGCTGTGGGCGCGGCGGCTACGAGTTCGCCGAGCCGGGCCCGGTGACGGTGGACTGCACCGGGGACCAGAGCGGTGAGCGGCGCACCGTGCCGGAGCCCTCGGGCGTGCCGGCTCCGGCGGGCGAACGGCGGCCCGCGACCGCGTCGTTCGGGCTGCTCGGGGGACTGCCCGTGATGCCGACCGGCACCGCCGAGCCCCCGCCCGCGCCGGCCCCGGCCCCGGCCGGGGACACCCGTCCCTCGGACGAGGTGCTGGCCGAACTCGACGCGTTGGTGGGCCTGGAGAACGTCAAGCGCGAGGTGCGCTCCCTGATCGACCTCATCGCGGTGGGCCGCAGACGCCGCGAGGCCGGCCTCAAGGCCCCCTCCCCGCGCCGCCACCTGGTCTTCACCGGCTCCCCCGGCACGGGCAAGACGACCGTCGCCCGGCTCTACGGCGAGATCCTGGCCACCCTGGGCGTGCTGGAGCGCGGCCACCTGGTGGAGGTGGCCCGCGTCGACCTGGTGGGCGAGCACATCGGCTCCACCGCCATCCGCACCCAGGAGGCCTTCGAGCGCGCCCGCGGCGGGGTGCTCTTCATCGACGAGGCGTACGCCCTCGCACCCGAGGACTCGGGCCGGGACTTCGGACGGGAGGCGATCGACACCCTGGTGAAGCTGATGGAGGACCACCGCGAGGCCGTCGTGGTGATCGTCGCCGGCTACACCGCGGAGATGGAGCACTTCCTGTCCGCCAACCCCGGTGTTGCCTCCAGGTTCTCGCGGACCATCACCTTCGACGACTACACCCCCGTCGAGCTGCTGCGGATCGTGCGGGCCCAGGCCGAGGAGCATGAGTACCAGCTGTCCGAGGACACCGGCGAGGCGCTCTACAAGTACTTCACCGCGATCCCCAAGGGCCCCGCCTTCGGCAACGGCCGCACCGCGCGGCAGACCTTCGAGGCCATGGTCGAGCGCCACGCGGGCCGGCTCGCCAGGATCAGCGAGCCCAGCCACGAGGAGCTTCAGCTGCTCTACCCGGAGGATCTTCCCCCGTTGCCCTGACCCTGCGGGGGCAGCGTCCCCTCCGTGTTCCGGTACAGCCAGCCGAGCAGCGCACCGCGCTCGGCCGCGAAGGCCGGATCGGCCTGGTAGTCGAAGTGGGTCAGCAGGGGCGCGGGCAGCGGGTGTTCCTCCGTTCGTCCGTACGCCGCCGGATCGGGCAGCGGCGCGCGGTCGACCGGTGGGCCGGGCTCGTCGAGGTGCACCGGGCCGCCGATCGGATCCGTACGGCGCCACAGGTTGCGCCAGGCGTGCAGCTCGCCGTGGAGCGAGGTCAGCGCGGGAGGCCCGAAGTAGGCGGGGAACCAGCGCCCGTACAAGCGGCCCAGCGGCGAGCCGTAGGTGAGCAGGGCGATCCGTGCCCGGGTCGCCGGATCCAGTTGCCAGACGGCCGCCGCGGCCAGGACGCTCCCCTGGGAGTGTCCGGAGAGGATGATCCGGCCGCGGTGCGCTCGCGTCCAGGTCGTCATGCGCCAGGTCAGGTCGGGCACGGCGCGCTCGGCGTAGCAGGGCGGGGCGAAGGGGTGGGCGGCGCGCGGCCAGAACGTGCCGACGTCCCAGAGGATGCCGACGGTGCGGCGCGCCCCGGCGTCGCGGTAGGCCCGGCGCCCGAGCGCGATCAGGGCGACCACTCCGGCGCCGACCAGCCAGGAGCCGAGGCCCTGGGCCGTCTCCGCGACCGTGCGCAGCCATCCGGGCGCACCGGCCCCGGCCCGCCCGGGGACGGCGCCGCTCAGCCAGGCCCCGGCGAGCGCCCCCGCGCCCAGCAGGAAGGCCACGGCCCCGATGACCCCGATGAACAGTGCCGCCTGATCGGTGAGTTCGGCTCTGGCCCGGGCCATGGCGATCTGGCGGCTGCGCGGCGGATCGTGCTCCTCTCCCGGATAGTCCGACTCCACCTTCGGCACCAGCGCCCGGGTCCGGCGCAGCAGTCTCCTGCCGCGCACGACGACCACCACGGCCAGCACCAGCAGCAGGACCGGGATCGCCGAGGCCTGCCAGGACAGCAGCACCGGCGGCCCGGCGACGGCGCCGCCGCTGCCCGGCGTGGCGCCGCGGTCCAGCCAGTCCGCGACCCGCTGCGCGATCCCTCCGGTGAGCACTCCGCCGAGCGAGCACGCGAGCAGGGCGATCGCCGGCCCCCCGAGACCGCGCAGCTCAGCCCGGCCGCCGCCGGAGCAGTGCATCAGATGGGCGACGCACGCGAGCATCACGAGCAACAGCCCCTGCACCAGGGCGAGCCAGCCGAAGGCCTCCCCGGCCGGCAGCCGCCCACCGGCGTTCCATCCCTGGCGGTGCCAGCAGGCGTATCCGGCCGTGGCGAGCAGGGCTGCGGCCGTCC
This sequence comes from Actinacidiphila sp. bgisy160, assembly GCF_965342435.1. Classification (GTDB taxonomy): domain Bacteria; phylum Actinomycetota; class Actinomycetes; order Streptomycetales; family Streptomycetaceae; genus Actinacidiphila. The sequence continues at coordinate 25,450 of NZ_CBDRCM010000050.1, forward strand.
CGCCGAGCATCGCGCGGGCCAGCCGCGGATCCAGGGCCTCGTCCGGCGCGTGCTCGCTGCGTCCCATGCCGCAGGTCACGGCGATCACCGCGATCGTCAACCCGGCCAGTACGCCCGTCAGCAGCCAGCCGACCGCGGCGAGTATCCCGATTCCCCCGACATCGATGTCCCGTTCCAGCGGCGGAACGACCAGGGCGACCGCGACCGTGAGCAGCCCGGCCGCCGTGTGGGCCGCACGGAGCCGGGCGACCAGCCGCCGCCCGTACCAGAAGCCGCGCCGGGCCAGCGGTGTGACCTCCGGGCCCTCCCGCTCGTCCGGCTGCGGGCCGGGCAGCGGCCGCTGGGACTCGTAGGCGTACCAGGTGCGCCGGGAGAGCCACCACAGCAGCAGGGTCAGCCCGACGGGCAGCGCGGCCCCGGCGGCGATCCGGCGCCCCGGCTCGCCGGCGGCGAGGAAGGAGAGCCGGCTCTTCCCGCCCGCGCAGGCCGCGTTGCCCGCGCACTGCCAGGCCACCAGGTCCATCGCGACCTCGCAGGCCGCCGCCACCAGTAGCACCGTCAGCGACAGCGCCAGCAGCCGCACCAGCACGTCGTACGCACGGTCAAGTCCCGGGCGGGAGACCGGCGGCCGCATCCAGTGGGCCAGGTTGGCCACCATGAAGGGGAGCAGGAGCAGCCACAGCGCACGGCTGCCGTCCCCGGACGTCAGATTGCACCATGAGTAGGCGTCGGGCACCGGGCTCTCGCCGTACTCCCGCGGACGGCGCTCCGCGTCGGCGTCCTCGGCACGCCGGTAGATCCCGGCGGTGTCGTCACCGCAGACGCGCGTGACGCGCGGGTCGTTGAGCATCGTCTGCGGCGTCGTCCCGCCGACGCCGTGGACCAGCAACTCGAGCGACAGCTCCGTCCGTACCGTATCCGACCGCATCGCGATCGCCTCCCGTACTTTCCCCGTGGCGCGCGTACGGCATCGCGCGTATTCAGAATCGGGCACGCGTACCAGTACTGGACAGAGGTGTTCACGAATGCCACCCGAACGTGTCACAGGCGGTGCTTGTGGGACCGGTCACCCCGCGCCCTTCACCCCCTGTCCGGCGGGGGAGGTCGTGGAAGGATGGCGAGACTGCCGGTCCGGGCAGCATCGGGATCACATCAGAGGATGGGACGGGACCTCGGGTGAGCGACAACCAGAACCTGCTCGCGGAACAGCGGCGTGCGCTGATCCTGGACGAGGTCCGGCGGCGCGGCGGGGTCCGGGTCAACGAGCTGACCCGGAAGCTGAACGTGTCGGACATGACCGTGCGCCGCGACCTCGACGCGCTCGCCCGTCAGGGCGTGGTCGAGAAGGTCCACGGCGGCGCCGTGCCGGTCGCCCCGGCCAGCAGCCACGAACCGGGCTTCGAGGCGAAGGCGGGCCTGGAACCCGGGGCCAAGGAGGCCATCGCCCGCGCCGCCGCGCGTCTGGTCACCCCCGGCAGCGCGATCGCGCTCACCGGCGGCACGACGACGTACGCCCTCGCCCGCCACCTGCTCGACGTGCCCGACCTCACCGTGGTCACCAACTCCGTGCGCGTCGCCGACGTCTTCCACTTCGCGGCCCGCGGCGCGGCCGGCGGCCGCGAGGGCGCCGCGACCGTCGTCCTCACCGGCGGTGTGCGCACCCCCTCGGACTCCCTCGTCGGCCCCGTCGCGGACCGGGCGATCGGCTCGCTCCACTTCGACCTGCTCTTCCTCGGCGTCCACGGGATCTCGGTCGAGGCGGGCCTGTCCACCCCCAACCTCGCCGAGGCGGAGACCAACCGGCGCTTCGTCCGCTCCGCCCGCCGGGTGGTCGTCATCGCCGACCACACCAAGTGGGGCACCGTGGGCCTGAGCTCCTTCGCCTCGCTGGAGGACGTGGACACCCTCGTCACGGACGCGGGCATCCCCGAGGTGCTCCGGGCGGAGATCGCCGAGCACCTGTCGGACCTGATCGTCGCCGGCGAGCCAGGGGACGCGGAGCCGGGCGGAGCTCCCGGCGAGGGTCACGCAGACAACTGACGAGACGTCAACTGCCCTCCCATGACGCGCGCGGTGCGCCCCACACGCCGAATCGGCCTGGGATTCCTCACCACGGCGCCGCACCGCCTCGCCTCCGCCGCCGATGTCACGGCACCGCCCGACGCCGTCCACGCCGCGCTCGCCAAGGAAACCGAGTGCTGGACGGCGTGGTTCGGCGCCGTCACGGCCGCCGTCACGGCCGCCGTCCCGACCGACCAAGACCGTGCCCGCCGACGAGCCCCCGCGGCGCTTCGCCCACCGCGTCGATGCCACCAACGCCCCGGGCCTGCGCGCCCTGCCGGAGGAGTGGGCGCTCTCCCCCGGCCGGTTGCACCCCGTGTGCGCTGGACCTTCACCGCCGACGGTCCACCGCCCCCGCGCACCTTCCTGCTCCCGTCCCACACCCGGGCCTCGGCCTGTCTTCCGGTTCCGCGGTCCGCGCGCTGGACCGCCGGCCGGCCTCCCGAGCAGGGCCGCAGGCCTCAGGTGCGGGAGACCGTGCCGCAGCCCTCGAACCGGGACCGTTCGGCCTTGAGGTCCCTGCTGCGGTCGTAGGGATCCACGGTGGGTCCCGACCGGCCCGCGTCGTCACCCGACGAGGCGTCGGAGGCGAACTGCGGGTGGAGCCAGCCGTCGTGGACGAAGCAGGCCGAGTTGGCGACGTCGTCGTCGTAGCGGGTGATCGCGAACTTGCCCGGCGTCACCCGGTAGCGGGACGGGTCCGGGAACTCCACGTCCAGGATGCGGCGGATGATCGTCCGGGCGACCTCGGTGGATTCCGGCTCCGCCTTCACCACGGGGTACACGAAGGTGTAGTCGGCGTGCACGACGACGGCGCGGTCCTTGCCCTTCGTGAAGGTCATCCGGCCGCGGGTCTTGACCACGTCCCCGGCCAGGACGACTTCTGAGGGCTTGAAGCGTACCGCGAGCCGGAGCGGGTCGTTCTTCTCGGTCGGCTTGCGGAAGGCCGTCTCGAACCGGGAGCGCAGCTCTCGCTGGCTCGGGTCGAGCATCCCCAGGGCGTCGTCCGGCCGTTCGCCCCGCAGCGTCGCCGGGTCGAGGTTGGTGTCGACCAGGTACGCCTTGACCTTCTTCAGGGCCGCCGTCACCTGCGCCGACGTCATCCAGCCGGCCGGCCGCGCCTTCGGCGGGACGATCCCCTCGGCGCCGTCGGCGTACCGCTTCGCCGGGGAGCCTGCGAAGGGGTCCTTGAGCGTGGGCGTGTCGGGGAACGCCTCCTGCGACGGGGCGCCCGTCGGCTTCGCCGTCTCCACGGGGAGCGGCGTGGGTTCCGGATCCGCGCTGCCGCCGCCGCTGCCACGCAGCGCGTCCAGCGCCCAGCCCGGGTTGAGAGCGAACAGCAGCACCCCTGCCGCGACGAGGACGCCGGCCAGTCCGAGCCACCTGCGGCGCCGGGAGCCGCGTTCCTCGACCTCGTAGACGGCGGGGCCGGTGCGCCAGCCCTCGGGCCGGGCGGGCAGCGGGGTCCCGCGCCCCCGGCGCTTGGCGCGGCGCGCCGCCTCCTCGTCCTGCCGCCGCAGCCGTTCGGTGACCATGCGGGCCCGCGCGGAGGGTTCCTTGGGCGCCGACGCCCGGATCTCCGCCTCGGTGTCCTGCATGAACCGGGCCCAGACGTCGTCGGGCACTGAGGGGTCGTCGGGGGGCGGCGGGGTGGTGGTCACCGGAGGCTCTTTCACAAGATCGGGCTGACAGGACTTTCTATAGCCGAACACAGTTTCCCGACAAGCCCCGCCGGCACCGTTCTCCTACCTCACCGGTACTCCGCGAGCCGCGGCCGCACACCCACCACGACAAGGGCCGCGGCGATGCCGAGGACAACCGGGGGAACGACGGGCCAGCCGTCGAGCGCGGAGTGCGCGGCATCCGTGCGGGCGTGGAAGTCGGCCAGCTGGTCCTGGGCGAGGACCTCCAGGGTCGTCGCGAAGTCCCAGAAGTCGAACCCCACCTCGCCGCGCCCGACGTCCGTGAGCACCACGGCCGCCTGGTCGACCCGCTCGGCGGCCATCAGCTCGACGAGCCTGCGGTCGTCGGTGCGGAAGTGCCCGTAGCGCTCGTTGACGTCGGCATACACGGGGCGCTCGTCCGCCGCGGCCCAGCCGCCGGGGGCGAGCAGACCGTCCAGCCTCCGGTTGAGCGCGTCGAGTTCGGCGCGCTGCTGCGGCTCGGCGCCGCCCACGAACCAGCGGCTCTGTGTGGCGGCGGCGTCCGCCGCCACCGCGCGTGCCTGTGCGAGCCGGGACCAGGGGCGCAGCCCGTCCCGGGTGCCGGCCTCGAGGTCGGCGGCGGCGCCGGTGAAGGAGACCACACCGGCGAGGGTGACCCCGAGCGCCGCGGCCGTGGCGGCGACCAGCGCCGGGTTCAGGATCCGGCGGTACCGGCGCGTCAGGTCCCGCTGCCACCATAGGAGTACGGCGACGGCCACCAGGCCGAGGATGCCGACGGCCACGGCCGAACGCACGGCGGCGTCCCGCGCGGTGCGCGACGCCATGGTGGCCTGGGCGTCGTAGTCCTCCGCCAGGGCCGCGAGCTTGGGCAGCAGGTGGCTGTGCATGATGTCGCCCGCCTCGGCGGAGAACGCGACGGCGGCCGCCGGTGGGTGGCCCGCGGCCCGGTCATGGTGCTGTTCGTCGACGTAGGCGGCGCGCCCGCTGGCCTCGTCGTAGCGTCCGAGCAGGTCGAGGATGCCGCGCACCTGCGCGGCATGGGCCTCGTCGCCGCCCAGCTGCCGGAGGAGGTCGCTGACCTGGGCACGGCGCTGCTGCGCGGTGATGAGCGCGAGGAGGCGGTTGCCGACCGACACTTCGGGGTCGTCGACCGCGTGGCCGGGCACCAGTTGGTTGGCGCGCTGGGCGTCCAGGTCGGCCAGGGCGAAGCGGAGTTCGGCTGCGACGGCGGCGCGGTGCGCGGAGGTGTCGCGCAGCTGCTCGGCGTCCGACCGGACGGTGACCGCCCCGATGACCGCGGCGAGGCACAGGGCGAGGACGGCGACCAGTGCGGCGGTCGCCTGGACGGCCAGCCGCGCCGGGGGCGGCATACGCCGTCGCCGCTCCCGGACGGGCGGTACCGGCGCCCGGCCCGCCGGCGGCGCGGGGGCACCGGGCACGGGGGGCGGCGGCGCGACCGCCGGAGGCGCCACTTGAGAGATCGTCATATCGGGACGCTAAGAGCGCCCGGAGAAGGGAAGCCGGTACTCCGGCGGACCCCGGGTGACCGCGACGTAACAGAACGGAACGGACGGACCGGGTCAGTCAGTCCGGCCAGCTCCCCGACCTCAGGAAGGCGTCGATGGTGACGGCGTACGGCGCGATGTCCAGGCCCTGTTCGGCGACCCAGGCATCGGAATAGTACTTGTCGAGGTACCGGTCGCCAGGGTCGCACAGCAAGGTGACGACACTGCCCGTGCGGCCCGCCGCGACCATCTCCGAGACGATCCTGAAGGCGCTCCACAGGCCGGTGCCCGTCGACCCCCCGGCCTTGCGCCCGATGGCCGCCTCCAGGGCACGGACCGCCGCCACGGACGCCGCGTCCGGCACCTTCATCATCCGGTCTATGGCACCGGGCACGAAGCTCGGCTCCACCCTGGGGCGGCCGATGCCCTCGATCCGTGAACCCCGGTCGCAGCACACGGAGTCGTCGCCGCTCACCCAGCCGTCGAAGAACACCGAGTTCTCCGGGTCCGCGACGCACACCAGGGTGTCGTACTGCAGGTAGTGGACGTAGCGGGCGATCGTGGCCGACGTGCCGCCGGTGCCCGCGGTCGCCACGATCCACGCGGGACAGGGGTTCCGCTCCAGGCGCAGTTGCTGGTAGATCGACTCGGCGATGTTGTTGTTGCCGCGCCAGTCGGTGGCGCGCTCGGCGTAGGTGAACTGGTCCATGTAGTGCCCGCCGGTCTCCTGCGCGAGGCGGGCCGAGACTTCGTAGACCGTCCGCGGGTCGTCCACCAGGTGGCACCGGCCGCCGTGGAACTCGATCAGCCGCTGCTTCTCCCAGCTGGTGGTGCGCGGGATGACGGCGATGAACGGCACGCCGATCAGGGCGGCGAAGTACGCCTCGGACACCGCGGTCGAGCCGCTGGAGGCCTCGATGACGGGCTTGCCCGGCCGGATCCAGCCGTTGCACAGGCCGTAGAGGAAGAGCGAGCGGGCGAGGCGGTGCTTGAGGCTGCCGGTCGGGTGGGTCGACTCGTCCTTCAGGTATAGGTCGATGCCCCAGGCGTCGGGGAGCGGGAAGCGCAACAGGTGCGTGTCGGCGGAGCGGTTGGCGTCCGCCTGGACCTTGCGCACGGCCTCTTTGAGCCACCCTCGGTAGTCCGGGTCGGTCCGGTCCACGTCGATGGTGGCCATGGCCTCCGGCGTCCTCGTACGGTCTTCGCGATCACCCTTCTCGCTGCTGCTCACCTGCGCCGCCTTCCGTTCGCGCCTGTGTCCCGATCATAGGCGGACGCTGGTGCGGCGCCCCCCGGAGCGGGCAGACTGCGAGCGGACGAAGGAGGGGATGCACCGTGGCCGAAGCGGAGTTCACCGCCACAGGGGTGCGGATCGGGCGGCGGCTGCGGTCGCTCACCCGGGGCGGGCAGGTCCTGATCCAGGACGGCCGTCTGGTGCTGCTCACCAGCCGCGGACGGGAGATCGACAGCGCGCCTGTGGAGGAAGTCCACGCCCTGACCCCGCGTTTCGCGGTGCGGCGCCGCACTTTGACACGGCTCAACGGCACCGGCTACCTGCTGACGCTACGCACGCAGGGCGCGGCGTCGGCGGGCCGCTTCCTGGAAGCGCTGCGCACGGCCCGGGAGCGGGTCGTGCGCCGCTGAGACGAACGGAACGGCACTCTCCGCGTTCGCGGAGTTGCGGTAAGCATCCATCGGGGTGATCCTTGAGTGGCGTCACGGAGTCTCTGCAGCAGTCACTCACAGCAATCCCGCAAAGGTGTTCCCATTCCATGCGGGCGGGGCATGCCCCGATCACAGGGGCGCCCTCACCGCGGAGGGAGTCGCAGCCGTGATCAGCTCAGAAGGCAGTAAGCGGCAGTGTGCTCTGGAACTTGAGGCACTGCCGTCCCGGATCCAGCAGGTACGCCGAATCGTCGCCGCTCAGCTGCGGTACTGGCGGCTGGACCCCCTGATCGACCCCACTCTGCTGGGTATCACCGAACTGCTCGGCAACGTCCACCGGCACGCCCGGCCGGACAAGCGCTGTTCCGTCGAGCTGAGCTTCGCCTCCGGCTGGCTCACCGTCGCCGTCTCGGACAACGATCCGCGCCTGCCGCGGGTCCGCGAGTTCGAGCCCCTGGCCACCTGCGGCCGCGGCCTCGCCATGGTCGTGTCGATGAGCGACAGCTGGGGCACCGAGACCCTCAACGACGGTGGAAAGGTCGTGTGGTTCACGCTCCGGGCCGAGGCCACGGTCTCGTCCAGGACGATGACCGAGCAGGTGTCGGCGGCCGTCGTCCGCAAGCTCGCCCCGCGGACGCTGCCGGTGCTTCCCGAGACGCCGGAGGCCTGGCCCCCGGTGCTCGATCGCCTGGTCCCGGCCGCGGCCGAACCGGTTCTGGTCTGACGCGCGGCCGCCGCACCCCCGGAGGGGCACGGCGGCCGTGGCCCTCCGGGCCGTCGTCGGCGGAGTCATTCCGCGGCGATGGCCCTCCCGTACGTCCAGGCGGCGCGCGGCGGGCCGGGCGCCATCATGCCAGGACCCCGGCGACGAGGCCGACCAGCACGACCCCCGCGAGCTGGACGGGCGGCACCGCGAAGGCGCTGGTGCCCGCGCCGTCCGAAGCGCCGTGACCCCGTCCAGGCGCGCATCCGGGCGTCGGCCGCCCCATAGGTCTTGACGGCGTCGACGACGCGGGCGGCGGTCATCACTCCCCGCCCTTGGAGAAGCGGCCGAACTGCTCGTCCAGGACGGACAGCCGGCGCCAGTACTCGTCCTCGTCGATCTCGCCCGCGGCGAAGCGGCGGCCCAGTACCGCGATCGGCGAGTGCTCGCCGATCGCGGCCCGGGCGTGCCAGGGGCCGCGGCCGGGGCCACGCCGCCACCCGGTGCGGCGCAGCACGAATGCGACGCCCCCGATGACGGCGGCCCAGATCAGCGGGAAGAACAGCATCCAGGGGCCGGGCCCCCCGTCCCAGTGGTCGGCGAGCGGGGTCAGTGCGGTGGCGTCCATCGCGAGGCGTCTCCTTGGTGATGCCGTGTTTCCCGAGTTTCCCGACACCACGAGACTGGTCCGTGCGGGCCCGCCGGTCGTCCTACGGCCAGCGGCACCGCGGATACCACCCGGGGAGTACGGCCGCTGTCGGTGCCTGCGCCTAGCATGCGGATCATGTGGCGATGCACAGGTCTGCGATGGGTGTCCGGGGGTCCGGTGTGGACCTGGTGGCACCCGCGCCACGGCGACCGGCGCAGTCCCGTGCGCCTCGGCGACCCTCTTGCGCTGGCCGTGCAGCCGGGCGCGGTGCGGCAGTGCGTGGGCGTGTGGCGTTCGGGGCGCTGGACTCCGTGCCCGCAGGCCCGCGAACTGCGGGCGCAGTCCCGCAGTGACCAGTGCGCGCAGTGCGCGGCGCTGGACCGCTCCAGGTCCGTGGCCGCGGACACGCGGCTGGACGACCCGCGCCCCTTCGCGGTGTACCTGGCCTGGTTCGGTCCGGGTCTGGGCAAGGTCGGCATCACGGCGGCCGAGCGGGGCAGTGCGCGGCTGCTCGAACAGGCCGCGATCTGCTTCACGTTCCTCGGCCGGGGCCCGCTGATGGCCGCGCGTCGTGCCGAGTCGGTCCTCGGGACGGTGCTGGGTGTCCCGGACCGGGTGGCGACGTCCGCGAAGCGCGCCGCCCGCGCCGCGCTGCCTCCCGCGCCCGCGCGATCGGCCGAGCTGCGGGCCCTCCACGAGGCGGCGGCGGCCGTCCCCGACTGGCGGGACACGCTGACCGCCACCGGGTTCCAACCCGTCGATCATGCGGCGGTGTTCGGCCTGGAGCCCGACGCGCCGCAGGCCGGCGCCACGGTGACCCGGCTCGCCCCGGGCACCGCCCTGGGCGGCACCGTGGTGGCGGTGGCCGGAGGCGACCTCTACCTCCGCACCGCCGGCCCGGCCGGCGGTGTCCTGCTGCTCGACACGCACCTGGTGCAGGGGTGGCCGCTCACCGCGTCGGCGGAGGGCCTGCCGGCGCCGCCCACCAGAGCTCTGCCGCAGGCCACCGAACCGCCGGAGCCACTGTTCTGACGCCTGCCGGCGGCCCCGAGCCCTTAGGCGCCGAGCGCAGTGAGCGGGTCGTCCAGGACGGGCTGCCAGGCCAGTTCGGCGGCCCCGACGAGGCTGTTGTGGTCCAGCGCGCAGGCGAGCAGCGGGATGGCGCCGCTGCGCCCCCACAGGCTGCGTTCGGCGACGACGGCGCGCAACCGCTCGGGGGCCGCGTCGAGCAGCCAGCGGTGCAGGCCGCCGAGCAGGATCCGGTCGGGGTTGAGAACGTTGACCAGTCCCGCCAGTCCCTGACCGAGGTGGTCGATGAGGCGGTCGGCGGCGCGGCGGACCGCGGGGTCGTCGTACTCCTCGCGGAGCAGGGCACGGCACTGGTCGGGCAGCGAGCCCTCGGGGCCGGGGACGCGGCCGGCGGCCTCCAGGAAGGCCAGGGGGTCCACCTCGACGTCGAGGCAGCCGCGGCTGCCGCAATGGCAGGGGCGGCCCTCGGGGTTGACGGTGAGGTGACCGACCTCGAGGGCGAGTCCGGCACTGCCGGTGTGCAGCCTGCCGTGCAGGACGAGGGCGCCGCCCACGCCGCGGTGGCCGGTGGCGACGACCAGCAGGTGCTCGGCTCCCTGGCCGGCGCCGTGCCGGTGCTCGGCGAGCGCGGCGACGTTGACGTCGTTGCCGACGAAGCTCGGCGGCGGCGCCCCGTTGGGGGCGATGATGCCGGATCGCTCGATCTGTTCACGGAAGATGTCCAGCACGGGCGCGCCCGCGGGCCACGCGAGGTGCAGGGGGTTGAGCGCGGCACCCTCCGGCTCGGCGACGGCGGAGGGCACGGCGAGACCGGCGCCCGCGCACGCCCGGCCGGAGGCGCGCAGCAGCTCCGCCCCGGCCTCGACGACGGCGCCGAGGACCCGGGCGGGGTCCGCGGGCACGGTCATGGTGACCGGCGTGGACGCGAGGATGTGGCCGCCGAGGCCGACCAGGGCGGCGCGGAATCCGTCGGCGTGGATCTGCGCGGCGAGGACGACGGGTCCCTCGGGGTTGACGGCGAGCCGGTGGGAGGGCCGGCCCTGCGTGCCGGCGGGTCCGCCCGGCCGGGTGTCGACACGGATCAGACGCAGTGCCTCCAGTTCGGCGGCGACGGCCCCCGCGGTCGCCCGCGTCACGCCGAGTTCGGCGGTGAGCACGGCGCGGGTGGGGGCACGCCCGGTGTGCACGAGCGCGAGCGCGGGACCGAGCGCACCGCGGCCCCGCTCCAACCTTGTCCGAGTCTGGGTCACAGTCCTATTCTCACTTTGTGCCGAGCCTAAACAAAATACGGAGCGTACTCGCGCAGCAAGATCGCGCAAGTCCGCCGCTGCCATTGCGGCGCCTCCGTGTCGCCCTCACCGCGTTCTTCGCCCTCGACGGATTCGTCTTCGCCGGCTGGGTCGTTCGCATTCCCGCCGTCAAGGAGCAGGTCGGCGCCTCGGCGGGAGCGCTCGGCCTCGCGCTGCTCGGCGTGTCGGCGGGTGCGGTCGCCACCATGATCCCCAGCGGGCGGCTGTGCCGGCGCTTCGGGGCCCGGCAGGTGACCATCGGCACCGGTGCCGTCCTGTCACTGAGCGTCGCGCTGCCTCCGTTCACCCACTCCCCCCTCGCCCTCGGTCTCGTGCTGCTCCTGCTCGGCGTGGGCTTCGGCGGCATGAACGTCGCGATGAACAGCGTCGCCGTCGACCTGGTGACCGCGCTGCGGCGCCCCATCATGCCCGGTTTCCACGCGGCGTACAGCCTCGGCGGACTCGTCGGGGCCGGCGTCGGCGGACCGCTGGCGGCACGGCTGACGCCTGCGCAGCACCTCGTCGGCGTCGCGGTGTTCGGGCTCGTGTTCACCGCGCTGCTCGGGCGGCTCCTGCTCAGGTACCCGGTCCCCCGTCCCTCGGAGCCCGCGGCCCCCTCGGCCGTCACCGGGGAGGGCGCCCACGGCACGGCGCGTCCCGGCGGCGCCCGGCGGACGGTGGCCGTCTTCGGGCTGATCGCGCTGTGCACCGCCTACGGCGAGGGCGCGCTGACCGAATGGGGTCCGCTCCACCTGCAGGAGGACCTGCACACCGGCCCGGCGCTCGCGGCCGCCGGATACGCCGCCGTCGCCCTCGCGATGACCGTCGGACGGCTCTCCGGCACCGCCCTTCTGCTGCGGTTCGGCCCGACCCGGGCGGTTGTGCTGGGCGGGCTGACGGCGTGCGCCGGGATGCTGCTGGGGGCGTTCGGCCCCGCGGCCTGGCTCGTCCTGACCGGCTTCGCGCTCACCGGGCTCGGGCTCGCCAACGTCTTCCCCGTGGCCATCGGCCGGGCCGGCGCCCTCGGCGGCCCCGGTGGTGTGGCCACCGCCTCCACCCTGGGGTACGCGGGCTTCCTGCTCGGGCCGCCCACCATCGGTTTCCTCGCCGACGCCTTCGGGCTGCCGGTCGCGCTGACCACGGTCGCCGCTCTGGCGGCGGTGGCCGCCGCGGTCGCGCACACGACCCGCAATTCGTCCCTGGCCGCCGGAGCCTGACGCGCCGCCTCGGGGCTCCCCGCGTACGGGGAGCGCCATGGCGGGCGGTTCCCCGTGGGCCGCCTGGCAGTCGGAGGGAACATGCCCGTCCCCTGAGGGCTCCGGGCCGCCGCCGCCCGGTCTGGGACCACTCGTCCTGCTCACCTTGCCGTGACGCCCGTGTCCCGGTCGCCCGTCGAGGCCATCGGCGGTCCGGTCTCGGGCCGGCCGAAGCCGCCCACGGCCGTAGAGGCCGGATGGCGTCGATGGCGGCGGCCGCTGCGCCGGCGGTCCTCGGCGCCGTGCCGCCATGTGCGCAGCGCCGGTGCGGGCCCGCCTGTCAGTGCCTGCTGCCACAATCGTTGCATGGAGACAGCCGAGTTCATCGAGGTGCTGCGACGCGACGGAGGACTGCTCGGCGACGCGGCGGAAGCGGCCGGGCTCGACACCGAGGTGCCGTCCTGCCCCGGCTGGCGCGTACGCGAACTGGTCCGCCATCAAGGGGTCGTGCACCGCTGGGCGACCCGTTTCGTCGCGGAGGGACGTCGGCGGCCGGAGCCCATCGAGGCCGAGGTCCCGGAGGGTGACGCCTCGCTGCTCCCCTGGTTCCGCGAGGGCCACCGGGCACTGGTCGCGGCCCTTGACGCGGCGCCTGCCGACCTGGACTGCTGGCACTTCCTCAAGGCCCCCTCGCCGCGGGCCTTCTGGGCGCGGCGTCAGGCGCACGAGACGGCGATCCACCGGGTGGACGCGGAACTGGCCCTGGGCCGGGCCCCGTCCCCGATGGATCCGGATTTCGCGGCCGACGGGGTCGATGAGTTGCTCGCGGGTTTTCACGTACGGCCGCGGAGCCGGGTCCGCAGCGGGACGCCCAGGACACTGCGCGTGCGCGCGACGGACACCGACGCCGCGCGGGACGACTGGCTCGCGCGCCTGTCGGCCGATCCCCTGGTCGTCGAGCGGCCCGCGCCGGGCGCGGCTGACTGCACGGTGAGCGGCACCGCCGAGGAGCTCTACCTCACCCTCTGGAACCGGGGCGCGTACGAGAAGTTGCAGGTGACGGGAGATGCCTCCGTGATCGACCTGTGGCGGCGCACCGCGGCGATCGGCTGAGTCGGCACGCCCCGCGCGGGGCGAACGCTCCAACTACCGGCGAGTAACTTCTCGTGCTAGCGTCGGCGCATGGCACGACGTTCCCTGACACCCGCCACCCTGCGTCGCGCGATCACCTGGTGGCCGCCCTACCTGTTCTCCGGCATCCGCGTCCTGCACATCGCCGACGACTGGAGTTCGGCCCGGGTCCGGCTGCGGCTCCACCGGTTCAACCGCAACTACGTGGGTACCCACTTCGGCGGGTCGCTCTTCTCGATGAGCGACCCCTTCTGGATGCTGCTGGTCATGAACCGTCTCGGGCGCGACTACCTGGTCTGGGACCGCGCGGCCGAGATCGACTTCGTCTCACCCGGCAAGGGGGACGTGTTCGCGGACTTCAAGCTGACCGAGGACCGGCTCCAGGAGATCAGGGAGCTCACCGCGGGCGGCGACAAGGCCCTGGTGTGGTTCGAGAACGACGTCGTCACCGGCGACGGAACGGTTGTGGCCAGGGTCCGCAAGCAGTTGTACGTCCGCCTGAAGCACGACTCCCGCTGAACGAAAGACCCCCGGCGTCGGCCGAGCCCTCAGGCCTGGCCGAGAATCCGTTCCAGAACGGCCCGTTGCACCGGCTTGGCCTCCTCGTGACGCGCCCGGCCGGCGTCGGTCAGCGCGACCTGCACCCCCCGCCGGTCCTCGCTGCAGATGCCCCGGCTGACGAGGCCGTCCTTCTCCAGCCTGCCGACCAGCCGGGAGAGCGCACTCTGGCTCAGGTGCACGCGGTCCGCGAGCTCCTGGACACGGTAGGTGCAGCCCCCCTCGTCGGGATTGCCCTCGGCAAGCAGGTCGAGCACCTCGAAGTCACTCGCGCCGAGCCCGTGCGGGTTCAGCTCACGGTCGAGTTCGCACGCGGTGCGCGCGTGCAGGGAGAGGACCTCCCGCCACCGCTCCACGAGCACATGCTCACTCTTCACGCCGGTCATGGCCGCAGGATAGCAGAAAATCAACACTAGATGTACGCACATTAAATGCACCTGCATGTTATGCACTTGCATGTAGTGTTCCTCGGCATGACCTCTCCGCGCACCCCCGTCCCTGGTTCCGACGGGCGCTGGAGCGCCCGGCAATGGGGCACCTTGCTGGTGCTCTGTGCCGCGCTCTTCCTCGACGCCCTGGACGTCTCGATGGTCGGCGTGGCCCTCCCGTCCATCGCGGACGACCTCGATCTGTCCACCTCGTCGTTGCAGTGGGTCGTCAGCGGCTACATCCTCGGCTACGGCGGCCTGCTGCTGCTCGGCGGCCGCGCCGCCGACCTGCTCGGCCGGCGCCGGGTCTTCCTCGTCGCGCTGGCCGTGTTCGCCGTCGCCTCCCTGTTCGGCGGGGTCGTCGACTCCGGTGAACTGCTCATCGCCAGCCGCTTCGTCAAGGGCCTGAGCGCGGCGTTCACCGCCCCGGCGGGACTGTCCATCATCACCACGACGTTCGCCGAGGGGCCGGTCCGCAACCGTGCCCTCAGCATCTACACCACCTGCGGCGCGACCGGCTTCTCCATGGGCCTGGTCCTGTCCGGCCTGCTCACCGAAGTGGGCTGGCGCTGGACGATGCTGCTGCCCGCGCCCGTCGCCGTCCTGGCGCTCGTGGCCGGCATCCAGCTGATCCCGTCGAGCCCCCGAGAGCGGCACTCCGGCCGCGGTTACGACCTGCCCGGCGCCCTGACCGGCACCGGAGCGATGCTGCTGCTGGTCTTCACCGTCGTCCAGGCCCCCGAGGCGGGCTGGAGTTCGGCCCGCACCCTGCTCTCCTTCGCCTCCGTCGCGGCGCTGCTGGCCGCCTTCGCGGTGATCGAGCACCGCAGCGGCCACCCCCTCATCCGGCTGGGCGTCCTGCGCTCCCCCCAGCAGATCCGCGCCAACCTGGGCGGCGCCGCCTTCTTCGGCTCCTACGTGGGCTTCCAGTTCCTCGTCACCCAGTACATGCAGTCACTGCTGGGCTGGTCGGCGCTGCAGACCGCGCTGGCCTTCCTGCCCGCGGGGGCGCTGGTGGCACTCGCCTCCACGCGGATCGGTCCGCTGGTGGACCGTTTCGGCACACCGCGGGTGATCGCCGCCGGATTCTCCCTGCTGTTCCTGGGCTACGTCCTCTTCCTGCGCGTCGACCTCACCCCGAACTTCGCCGCGGTGATCCTGCCGTCCATGCTGCTGCTGGGCGCCGCGTGCGCGCTGGTCTTCCCGTCGCTCAACATCCAGGCCACCAACGGCGTCCGCGACGAGGAGCAGGGCATGGTCTCCGGCCTGCTCAACACCTCCTTCCAGGTGGGCGGCGCCATCTTCCTCGCCGTCGTGACCGCGGCGATCACCGCCGGGTCCGGCGACGGGTCCCCGGCCTCCCCGCAGGCCGTGCTCGACAGCTTCCGCCCGGGGCTGGTCGTGGTCAGCGCGATCGCCCTGGCCGGACTGCTGATCACCCTCACGGGGCTGCGCCGCAGGGTGTCGTACGGATTCGTGGTCGCCTCCTCGGCCACCGCCACCCCGGTGGGCGAGGAGCGCGAGGTCGCGGTGCGGGACTGACCCGCCCGCCACCGCAGCGGCCCGCGCGAACCGTCCGTTCCCGCGGGCCGCTGCGCTTCAGCCGAGCCAACCGGGTCGTACCAGGCCGGACTCGTAGGCCAGCACGACGAGCTGGGCCCGGTCCCGAGCGCCGAGCTTCACCATCGTGCGGCTGACGTGCGTCTTGGCGGTGAGCGGGCTCACCACCAGGCGGCGGGCGATCTCCTCGTTGGACAGGCCGACCCCGACCAGCGCCATCACCTCGCGCTCCCGCTCGGTGAGCCGGCCGAGTTCCGCCGCGGCCGAGGGCTCCTTGGACCGGGCGGCGAACTCGGCGATGAGCCGCCGGGTCACGCCGGGCGACAGCAGCGCGTCGCCGTCCACCACCGCCCGTACGGCACGCACCAGTTCCTCCGGCTCGGTGTCCTTGACCAGGAAGCCCGAGGCGCCCGCCCGGATGGCCTCGAAGACGTACTCGTCGAGCTCGAACGTGGTGAGGATGACGACCTTGACCCCGGTCAACGCCGCGTCCTCGGTGATCCGGCGGGTGGCCTCCAGTCCGTCCATGACGGGCATGCGGATGTCCATCAGCACCGCGTCCGGGGTGAGGTCGCGGACCAGCCGCAGCGCCTGGGCGCCGTCGGAGGCCTCCCCCACGACCTCGATGTCGGGCTGGGCGTCCAGCAGGGCGGCGAATCCCGCCCTCACCAGGAGCTGGTCGTCGGCGAGCAGTACCCGTGTCATGGGTTCTCCTTGTCGGGGACGGACACCGTCGCGGCGCCGGCGACGAGCGGCAGACGGGCCAGGACGCGGAAGCCGCCGTCGGCGCGGGGTCCGGCCTCGACCGTGCCGCCGAGCGCCGCCGCCCGCTCGTGCATGCCGAGCAGCCCGTTGCCGCCACCGGAATCGTGCGCGTGGTCGGCGGTCGTGGTCGCGGGGCCGTCGTCGTCGACCCGCAGCTCGACCACGCCCCGGCGCCGGGTGACCCGGATGCGGGCGGTACGGGAGCCGGAGTGGCGGATGACGTTGGTCAGCGCCTCCTGGACGATGCGGAACGCCGCCAGGTCCACGCCGGGCGGCAGGGCGCCGGCGCGGACGTCTCCCGTGATGTCGACGGCCAGCCCCGCGCCCGCGGCCTGTTCAAGCAGTTCGGGCAACCGGTCCAGGCCCGGGGCGGGTGAGCGCGGGGCCTCCCCGGGGCTGCGCAGGGTGCCCAGCACCTGGCGCACCTCGCCGAGCGCCTCCTTGCTGGCGGCCTTGATGGTGGTCAGCGCCTGCCGGGCCTGCTCGGGGCGCTCGTCCATGAGGGCGAGAGCCACCCCGGCCTGCACGTTGATGACCGAGATGCTGTGGGCGAGCACGTCGTGCAGCTCGCGGGCGATGCGCAGCCGCTCCTCGTCGGCGCGGCGGCGCTCGGCCTCGGCCCGCTCCCGCCGGTCGCGGACGAACTGCTCCCTGCGCAGCCGCCACAGCTCCGCGACGGCGAGGATGGCCAGCAGCCATGCGGCGGCCCCCGACACCTGCGCCCACGAGGCGGCCTTGTCCCCGGCGGGCGGCAGCCAGCGGTACAGCCACATCGTGATGAGCAGGTACCCCGTGTACAGGACACCCGCGATGATCAGGACGGCTCTGCGGCGGCCGGCCCCGGCGGCCGTGAAGTAGGCGGCGATGATGCTCAGGAAGACCGGCCCGTACGGGTAACCGGCCGCGACGTACGCGAGCGTCACCGCCGAGACGGCGGCGGCGACCGCCAGGGGCGCGCGGTCGCGCCACAGGAGCAGGACGGGCCCGGCGAGCAGGAGCGCGTATCCGAAGTGGTCCAGGGCGACCCGGCCGGACGCGTTGTGCGAGGCGGCCGTGGTGCCGACCACCTGGACGACGGCGATGACCGACGACGAGATCCACGGATGGCGCAGGCGCTCGTCGCCTCCGTGAGCGCGTCCGGGCGCGGTGTGGCGCCACCAGGGCCCCCGGGGCGGGCCGCCTCCCCGTGCCGAGTCTTCCGTCATGCGGCCACGCTAGACCGGGGGCGGCGGGCCGGCGTCCGGTCAGCGGGGTGATCGCGTCTACTCCCCGCGGAGTACGCGCTCACGGCGGAGCCCTGCCTGGTGCGCGAGGCCCGCGACGGCCTGGTCGAAGAAGTCGTCGCGCGCCTCGACCACCTTGTTGAACTGGCCGAACACCTCGAAGCTGACCAGACCGAAGAGCTGCGCCCAGGCGGCGACGAGGGGGGGGATCGCCCGTGGCGGCAGGTCGCGGTCCAGGTCCTTGCTGAGCCGCCAGGCGTCGGCGTGGGCGGCGTCGGACAACGGCTCGTCGGGCGAGGGCACGGCGAGCGCCCCCGCGGCGTGTGCCTGCTCGGCCACGGCGAGGAGTGCGAGCGGGACCCGGGAGGCGGGTCCGATCGTGTCGAGCGGGGCGGAGTAGCCGGGCACGGGGGATCCGTAGATGAGCGCGTACTCGTGTGGATGGCCGAGGGCCCAACGGCGCACGGCCCGGCAGACCTCGCGCCAGCGCTCGACGGGCTCGTCACCGCCGGCGCGGGCCAGGGCCTCCTCGGCGGCGGCCCCCACGGCGTCGTAGGCGTCCACGATGAGGGCGGTGAGCAGCTCGTCCCGGCTCGGGAAGTAGCGGTAGAGCGCGGACGAGACCATCCCCAGCTCCCGCGCGACGGCGCGGAGCGAGAGCCTGGAGGCGCCCTCGTCGGCGAGCTGCCGGCGCGCCTCTTCCTTGATGGCCGCGGTCACTTCGTCGCGGGCCCGTTCCCTGGCCGTTCGGATGACGCTCATGGGATCAGTGTAGGCGCGAATGGAGCAACGACCAATAACGAGAGCACCGCTCTTGCCAGGGAGCGCCGGGATGTGCACACTGTTCTCAAGCGAGAGCACCGCTCACGGACCGCCTTCGGTCCACGACGCGCGCATCACGGAGGAGTCCTCATGTCCGAGCACGTCATCAAGCCCGGCTGGTTCGTGGTCAACGTCTTGAACCGCGCGGTGGCCTGGCTGACCCGCCGCGGCCTCAGTGTGTGGGGCTCCCGCGTGCTGGCCGTCCGCGGGCGCAAGAGCGGGGAGTGGCGGCGCACCCCGGTCAACCTCCTGGAGGTGAACGGGGAGCGCTACCTCGTTGCGCCCCGCGGGCACGTCCAGTGGACGCACAACATGCGGGCCGCCGGCGGGGGTCGGCTGCTGCTGGGCAAAAAGGTCGAGGAGTTCAGTGCGACGGAGGTCGGTGACGACGCCAAACCCGAGGTGCTGCGTGCCTACCTCAAGCGCTGGAAGGCCGAGGTGGGCGTGTTCTTCGGCGGTGTGGGGGCGGATTCCTCCGACGAGGAACTGCGTGCCATAGCCCACAAGCACCCGGTCTTCCGCATCACTGAACTCCGGCCCGTCAGCTGAAGCGGACCTCCACCTTCTCGAACCCCAGCGAGGTCAGCAGCCGTTCCAGCATGGCCCGGGTGTTGGTCTCCGCACGCTTGGTCAGCTCGGTGGACTTCGCCGCCTGCTGGATCTTCTTCGCGGCGAGTTGCTGGACCTGGTGTTCGTCCCCCGGATGGGAGGAGAAGAAGTCGCCGAGCCGGTCGAAGAAGCCGCGCTCCTGGGCCACCACGTACGAACGGTCAACGTCGAGCGAGGTCCGCCCGAGTTCGGCGTGGGGCAGGGTGAGGACGGCGGAGGTCCGGTCCTCGGAAACGGTGACGCCCTTCGGGCCCACGTCACCGAGGTCAACGTAGGCGTCGACGCTGCCGGCCCCCACGTAGAGCGTGCGCCTGCCGCGCACCGCGTCGGGAAGGAACTTGGCGTCCTTCTCCAGGTCGACCACGACCTGGAACTGGCCGCTCGCCCCTTCGAAGCGGTTCATGTCCTGGATGGCCTTGAGCACCACGGGACCGGTGCGGTCCTTGGTCTCCTCGGCGAAGGGGTTCGGCAGACCCGGTATCAGGTCGGCGCGCGCGACCAGGAACAGAAGTCCGCCGAGCACCACGAGCCCGGTGAGTGTACGCACCCACCACGGCAGTCTTCCGTCTACGTTCCTCAAGGGCATGACGAGGACACCTCCCACAACGTCTCTGCCCCTCAACTCCGCCTTTATGACGCCCGGGAGGGTGCCATGAGGAGGTCAACGACGGTCGAACGACTCCAGCGCGCGACGGGCCAGCGGATGAGTACGGACCAGCTCGGCGAGCGAACTGGAACCGCGGGTGATCTTAGCGAAGGCGTTCCATGCCGGGGGGAGGGTTGTGAGAGCCGCGTGCAGCAGACCCGGACGCTTCTCGAAGACGCCCAACATGCGGCGGCCGACGCCCATTTCGACGCCGAGGCCGGCTTTGACGGCGAAGGCGTAGTTCAGTGCCTGGCGACGTGCGTCCACCGCGTCGTGCGCCTCGGCGATCCGCGCCGCCCACTCCCCCGCCAGGCGGCCGGAGCGCAGCGCGAAGGAGATGCCCTCGCGGGTCCACGGCTCCAGCAGACCCGCCGCGTCTCCGCACACCAGCACACGGCCCCGCGAGAGCGGGGAGTCGTCGGCGCGGCAGCGCGTGAGGTGGCCGGAGGAGATGCTCGGCTCGAAGCCCGCCAGTCCGAGCCGGCCCACGAAGTCCTCCAGATACCGCTTGGTGGCGGCACCGTCGCCACGCGCCGAGATGACGCCGACGGTCAGGGTTTCGCCCTTGGGGAAGACCCAGCCGTAACTGCCGGGCAGCGGGCCCCAGTCGATGAGAACGCGGCCCGCCCAGTCCTCGGCGACCTCGGCGGGCACCGGGATCTCGGCCTCGAGCCCCAGGTCCACCTGGGCCATCTTGACGCCGACATGGGCGCCTATCCGGCTCGCCGAGCCGTCGGCGCCGACCACCGCGCGGGCGAGGATGGTCTCGCCGTCGTTGAGGACGACCGCGACGGTCCGCCGGTCCGGGACGGAGGTGCCGTGCTGCTCGACCCGGGAGACCGAGGCCCCGGTCCGCAGCCGCGCGCCCGCGTCGACTGCCGTGTCCACGAGCCGGGCGTCGAACTCGGGTCGGTTGATCAGCCCGAAGAGCATCTGCCGCGACCGGCGGGTCCGGCTGAGCCTGCCGTTGAGGCTGAAGGTCACCGCGTGCACCCGGTCGCGCAGCGGGAGTTCGAAGCCTGGCGGCAGCGCGTCGCGGGAGGGCCCGATGATGCCACCACCGCAGGTCTTGTAGCGCGGCAGTTCGGCCTTCTCCAGCAGGAGCACCCGGCGTCCCGCACTCGCCGCGGCGTAGGCCGCCGAGGCCCCGGCCGGCCCGGCACCCACCACGACGACGTCCCACACCTGCGTGCCGTCGGCGCCGTCCGCCGAACCGCCGTCCTGCGCCTGGTACTCGCTGCTCACGTGTGCTTCCGCTCCCGTTCGACCCGCCGACTGCCGCCGCCCCTGCTCAGCCGCATACTAATCCGCGGGGTGAGCGCGGCTGCCTGTGGCACCATCGATCACGACCACCGGTCCCCGAACATCGCGTTCGACCTGTCCCACGCACCAGGAGCGCCCATGTCCGCCGCACCTCTCGCCGCAACCGTCGCCGCACTCATGCCGCGGGCCCGGACCGAGCTGGCCGAGCTGGTGTCGTACCGCTCGGTGGCCGACCCGCGGCAGTTCCCCAGGAGCGAGTGCGAGCGGGCCGCCTCCTGGATCGCCGACGCGCTGCGCGCGGAGGGCTTCGAGGACGTCGCCCTGCTGGACACGCCGGACGGCACGCAGTCGGTGTACGGCTACCTGCCGGGCCCTGAGGGCGCGCCCACGGTGCTGCTGTACGCGCACTACGACGTGCAGCCGCCGCTGGACGAGGCCGGCTGGCTGTCGCCGCCGTTCGAGCTCACCGAGCGCGACGGCCGCTGGTACGGTCGCGGCGCGGCCGACTGCAAGGGCGGCCTGATCATGCACCTCACCGCGCTGCGCGCGCTGCGTGAGAACGGCGGGGTCCCGGTCGGCGTGAAAATCATCGCCGAGGGCTCGGAGGAGCAGAGCACCGGCGGCCTGGAGCGCTACGCGGAGGAGCACCCGGAGCTGCTGGCCGCCGACGCCATCGTCATCGGCGACTCCGGCAACTTCCGCGTCGGCCTGCCGACCGTCACGGCGACCCTGCGCGGCATGGCGCTGGTGGACGTCAAGGTCACCACCCTGGAGGGCAATCTGCACTCCGGCCAGTTCGGCGGCGCCGCGCCGGACGCGCTGGCCGCTCTGGTCCGCATCCTGCACACACTCCACGACGACTCCGGCGCCTCCGCTGTGACGGGCCTCACCGCCGACGCCGCCTGGGACGGGCTCCAGTACGCAGAGGAGACCTTCCGCTCCGACGCCAAGGTGCTCGACGGTGTGAACCTGATGGGCTCCGGCACGGTAGCGGACCGCCTCTGGGCCCGCCCGTCGGTCACCGTCATAGGCATCGACGCGCCTCCCGTGGTCGGCGCCACTCCGTCCGTCCAGGCCACCGCGGGCGCCAAGGTCAGCCTTCGGGTCCCGCCGGGCGTGGACGCGCAGCAGGCGGCCAAGCTGCTGATCGCCCACCTGGAGGCGGCCGCCCCCTGGGGCGCCCGCGTGGAGGTCACCCAGGTCGGCAGCGGCCAGCCGTTCCGCGCGGACACCTCCAGCCCGGCGTACGCCTCGATGGCGGAGGCCATGCGCGCCGCGTACGGCACCGAGATGGAGATCGCCGGCATGGGCGGCTCCATCCCGCTCTGCAACACCCTGGCGACGCTCTACCCCGAGTCGGAGATCCTGCTGATCGGCCTGAGCGAGCCGGAGGCGCAGATCCATGCGGTGAACGAGAGTGTCTCCCCCGAGGAGCTGGAGAGGCTCTCGCTCACCGAGGCGCTCTTCCTGCAGAAGTACGCCGCCAAGGCGGTCTGAGCCCGGCGGACGGCCGGGACGCGCCAGTCGCCTCTCGGCCGCCCGCCTCTCAGCCGCCCACCGGCACCCCGGCCTCCAGGTTGAGCACGGTGGCCCGCTCGCGCGCCCGCAGCGCCCAGCGCAGCCGGGTGTGCCGGACGGGCGGCAGCATGGAGGCGGCCTCGTCCTCCGTGGCGAAACGCCAGCCCCGCAGCTCGGCGCCGGGCAGCAGCAGGCGCTCGGCGTCGGCGGCGGGCAGCAGCCCGCCGTCGAAGAGCAGCCGCAGACCGCCGTATCCCGGCGGCAGCGGCGGTTCCCAGTCGACGACCAGGAGCCGGGGCACCGCCGGGAGCCGTAGGCCGAGTTCCTCGGCGACCTCCCGCATGCCGGCCCGCGCGGGCGGCTCACCGGGCTCGACTACCCCGCCGGGGAACTCCCAGCCGGGCTTGTAGGTCGGGTCGACCAGCAGCACCCGGTCGTCCTCGTCGAAGAGCAGCACGCCCGCGGCGAGGGTCTCGGCGGTGGGCTCCGGGGTCTGCACGATGTCGCAAGCGCCGGCCCCCTCCCGTATCGCCTCGGCGATCCGCTCGGCGGTCGTACGGGGGGCGAGCCCCGCGGTGTCGACGACATGGGCGTCCGCCGTGAGCCAGGGCAGTGCCTCCTGGTAGGCGGGCAGGTGGTCCAGGCACCAGTCGCGGACCCCCGCACTGGCCTCGGCGTCGCCCGGTATCTCGGCGCGCTGGTCGATCCGCTCGCGCAGAACCGTTTCCTCAGCGTGCAGCAGCACATGCCGCACAGTGATCCGGCGGGCCGCGAGCCCGCCGAAGATCTCGTCCCGGTACTCCTGCCGCAGCAGGGTCATCGGCACCACCAGAGGTCCTCCGCCGACCTCGGCGAGCAGCGCGGCGGCGGTGTCGACGACCAGCCGCCGCCACGCGGGCAGTTCCTGGTAGTCGCAGACCTCGCCCAGCCGCTTCTCCGGAAGCATCAGCCGCAGCCCGCTGCCGATGAGTTCCGGATCGTAGAGCACGCTGCCCGGCAGCAGTTCGAGCAGTTCGCGTGCCGCAGTGGTCTTCCCCGCGCCGAACGTGCCGTTGAGCCAGACGATCACGGTGCCCCCTCTTCCGTAGCCTGGTAGCCCCCTACGAATTGCCCGGATCATCGGCGTCGGCAAACGCGCAGACCCGGCCATCGGCGCATACCGGTGGCTTCGGCACCCCTGAAGACGGTGGTCGGCCCTTGCTGGCCCCCAGGGTCGGTCCGGCGGTGAACTGCCGCCGCAGCAGCATGAACACCAGGACGGGCGGCAGCGCCACCAGCACCGAGCCGGCCGCCCACAGGTTGTAATCGGTGAAAAACAGGCCCCGCAGGTTGGTCAGGGCTGAGGTCACCGGCGGTTTGTCGCCGTCGGGGATGAAGACCAGGGCCCACAGGAAGTCGTTGCGCTTCCAGGTGAACTGCAGCGTGGCCAGAGCCGCGAGGGCCGGCCGGCACAGCGGGGGCGTGATCCGGCCCCGTCACGGGCCTCGCGCACCAGGCAGGGCCTCGCCCTGAGCGTGTGCCCGCGGAAAAGTGGGAGCACCACGCCGCAACCGGACCGCAAACGGGGGAGGCTCCCCCTGCGGGAGCCCTTAGGCGCCGGTCGCGAAGGCCTCCAGGCGCAGCGCCTGCGCCGCGGCCGCTGCCGCGCCGACCAGGCCCGCGTCCGTGCCGAGCACGGCGGGAACGACCTTCACCCCGGACGCGAACGACAACGTGGCGTACCGGCGCATATGCGTGCGGAGGGGCTCGAAGAGCAGCGGGCCCGCGCCCGCGACACCGCCACCGATCACCGCCACGTCGATCTCCACCAGGGTGGCCGTCGCGGCGATGCCCGCGGCCAGCGCCTGCGCCGCGCGGTCGTACGAGGCGAGGGCGAGGGCGTCGCCTTCTCGGGCCGCCCGGGCGACGGCGGCGGCGTCGGACTCCTCGCCGTGAGCCGGACGCCAGCCGGACTCCAGGGCGCGCCGGACGATGTTCGGCCCGCTGGCAAGGCGCTCGACGCAGCCACGGCTGCCGCAGGGGCACACGTCCCCGTCGAGGTCGACGCTGATGTGGCCGATGTGCCCCGCGTTGCCGGTCGGCCCGGGGTGCAGCTTGCCGCCGAGGACGAGACCGCCGCCGACCCCGGTCGACACCACCATGCACAGCGCGTTGTCGTGCCCGCGGGCGGCGCCCTGCCAGTGCTCCGCCGCGGTGATCGCGATGCCGTCACCGGTGAGCACCACCGGCAGCCCGCCGACCCGCTCGCCGACCTCGGCGACCACCGGGAAATCGCGCCAGCCGGCGATGTTGACCGGGCTCACCGTGCCGCGCGAGGCGTCGATCGGACCGGCGCTGCCGATGCCCACCGCGACGACCCTGGGCCAGCCCGCGGACTCCCGCAGCCCGGCCAGCACCTTCGCGAGCGATCCCATCACCGTCGCCGCGTCCCGGTCGGCGGGCGTCGGGCGCTGCACGCGCACGAGCAACTCGCCGCGGGCGTCCACCAGGGCGCCCGCGATCTTGGTGCCGCCGATGTCCACGGCGGCGATCAGCGGACCCGCGCCGGCGGCACCCGACGGCGGGACGATGGACTCGGCAGAGCTCTCGAACGGCATGGGCGTAGTGTCGCCCTTTGTTGACAACGTTGTCCAGCCCATAGGATCACGCCGTGACCGATATTCCGCGCACCGCCCGCCCCACCATGAAGGATGTCGCGGCCCGGGCCGGTGTCGGCCTGAAGACGGTATCGCGTGTCGTCAACGAGGAACCGGGCGTCACCGAGGACACGATCTCGCGTGTCCAGGCGGCCATCGACGCCCTCGGATTCCGCCGCAACGACAGCGCGCGGCTGCTCCGCAAGGGCCGTACGGCGAGCATCGGGCTGGTCCTGGAGGACCTCGCCGACCCCTTCTACTCCCCGCTCAGCCGTGCCGTCGAGGACCTGGCCCGCGCGCACTCGACGCTGCTGTTCACCGGATCGAGTGCCGAGGACGCCGACCGCGAGCAGGAACTCGTGCTCGCCTTCTGCGCCCGGCGTGTCGACGGGCTGGTCATCGTGCCCGCCAGCGAGGACCACCGCTACCTCGAACCGGAGATCGCGGCCGGCGTCGCCACCGTCTTCGTCGACCGCCCCGCGGGCGGCATCGACGCGGACGTGGTCCTCAGCGACAACGCCGGGGGCACCCGCGAGGGCGTCGCCCACCTCATCGCCCACGGGCACCGGCGCATCGGCTTCATCGGCGACCTTCCTCGCATCCACACCGCGGCCGAGCGTCTGCGGGGCTACCGGGAGGCGATGGACGCCGCCGGGCTGCCCGTGCACGAGGGCTGGGTCTCCTGCGGGCCCACGGCCCCGGGCCGCGTGCGCGCCGCCGTGGAGTCCATGCTGAGCGGCCCGGAGCCGGTCACCGCCCTGTTCGCCGGCAACAACCGGATCACCGTGACCGCGGTCCGGGTCCTCGCCGACCGGCCCAGCGTGGTCGCCCTCGTCGGCTTCGACGACTTCGAGCTCGCCGACCTGCTGCGTCCCGCGGTCACCGTCGTCGCCCAGGACCCGGGACAGCTCGGCCGCACCGCCGCCGGACTGCTCTTCCAGCGGCTCGACGGCGTCGCGGGCGCCCCCAAGCGGGTCGAGCTCGCCTGCCGGCTGATCCCGCGCGGTTCGGGCGAGCTTCCGCCCGTGCCGTAGCGGCGACGAGGGGATCAGGACGGCTGCTCTCCGACCGGGTCGCGGCGGCCCTGGTCGACGTGCCGTTCCTCTGCCACTACCGGCGGGCCGCGGAGAGCCACCGAGGGGCCGTACCCGGAGCTCGCCCAGTACCTCGGCGTGCACCGGCGCATCGACCCCGAACGGCTCTTCGGCACCCTCGACTACTTCGACGGCGTCCACTTCGCCCCACGCGCCACCGCACCGGCGCCGTTCAGCGTGGGCCTGATGGACCCCGCCTGCCCGCCCTCGACGGTGTTCGCGGCGTACAACCGCTACGCGGGGCCCAGGGACATCACGGTGCGGCGATTCGCGGACCACGGCGGACGCGGCTCCCAGCCGTACGAGCGGATGCTGTGGCTGCGCGGCCTCGGCCTCGCCCCGGCGGTCGGCCGGTAGCCGGCGCTCCCCCCGGCGGCTCGCTCAGGCGCAGGACGGGCACAGGCCGCGGTAGGTGACCTCGGCCTCGGAGACCGTGAAACCGAACCGCTCCTCGGCCGGGAGGTCGGCCAGCGGGTCGCCGGCAGGGTGGACGTCGCGGACGGTGCCGCAGCCCGAGCACACCAGGTGCTGGTGCGGACGGTGGGCGTTGGGGTCGTAGCGCTTGGCGCGGCCGTCGGTGGAGACCTCCATGACCTCGCCGAGGGAGACCAGCTCGCCCAGGGTGTTGTAGACCGTCGCCCGGGAGATCTCGGGCAGCAGCCGCGCCGCGCGGGCGTGCACTTCGTCGGCCGTGAGGTGCACGTGGTCGCCGTCGAGGACCTCCGCGACGACACGCCGCTGGGACGTCATGCGCCAGCCGCGCCCGCGCAGTCGCTCCAGCAGGTCGCTCATGTCTGCTCACCCATTCAGCTCGGTGGACGTCCGGAACTCACCCCGTGGACGCGTCCGGGTTCTGATCGCCTATGGAATTGACGCTCTTCTTGACTTGGACTGCGTCCATCGTAGGATCGGTTCCGGCGCCAGCCAAGGGACAGGAAGACCCCAGTACGGCAGAAGAGAGAGACGTGACGGGACCACCGCCGAGCAGCCGCGCGGTGCCGCCTGGTGACAGCGGGCATCCGCGTCGCACTGCCGCTGCCGGTCCGGGACCCTCTCTCCCTGTCATGCCGCCGGTGAGGCCCCGGTGCGCTCACCGCGGCGGCCCCCCGCCCGAACGCCTCCGACGGCCCGCAGCCCTGAGCACCGTGATCCGCCAGGTCCGGAAGGATTCCCATGTCTGAGAACCATGAAGCAATCGTCACAGACGCCAAGACGGAGGGTGTGGGCGGTTGCCCCGTCGCGCACGGGCGCGCTCCTCACCCGACCCAGGGCGGCGGAAACCGGCAGTGGTGGCCGGAGCGGCTGAACCTGAAGATCCTCGCCAAGAACCCGGCGGTGGCGAACCCGCTCGGTGGGGACTTCGACTACGCCGAGGCGTTCAAGGCGCTCGACCTCACGGCCGTGAAGAAGGACATCCTGGAGGTCCTGACGACCTCCCAGGACTGGTGGCCGGCGGACTTCGGCCACTACGGCCCGTTCATGATCCGCATGGCCTGGCACAGCGCCGGCACGTACCGCATCAGCGACGGCCGCGGCGGCGCCGGCGCCGGCCAGCAGCGCTTCGCCCCGCTCAACAGCTGGCCGGACAACGGCAACCTCGACAAGGCCCGCCGTCTGCTGTGGCCGGTGAAGAAGAAGTACGGCCAGAGCATCTCGTGGGCCGACCTCATGATCCTCACCGGCAACGTCGCGCTGGAGTCGATGGGCTTCAAGACCTTCGGCTTCGCCGGCGGCCGCGAGGACGTCTGGGAGCCGGAGGAGGACGTCTACTGGGGCCCCGAGTCCACCTGGCTCGGCGACCAGCGCTACACCGGCGACCGCCAGCTGGAGAGCCCGCTCGGCGCCGTCCAGATGGGTCTGATCTACGTCAACCCGGAGGGCCCCAACGGCAACCCGGACCCCATCGCCGCCGCGCGCGACATCCGTGAGACCTTCCGCCGGATGGCGATGAACGACGAGGAGACCGTCGCCCTCATCGCCGGCGGCCACACCTTCGGCAAGACCCACGGCGCCGGCCCGGCGGACAACGTCGGTCCGGCCCCCGAGGCCGCCTCGATGGAGGAGCAGGGCCTCGGCTGGCGGAACAGCTACGGCACCGGCAAGGGCGCCGACGCGATCACCAGCGGTCTCGAGGTCACCTGGACCAGCACCCCGACCCGCTGGGGCATGGGCTTCTTCGAGAACCTCTTCCGCTACGAGTGGGAGCTCACGACCAGCCCCGCCGGCGCCAACCAGTGGGTGGCGAAGGACGGTGCCGGCGCGGGCACCATCCCCGACGCGCACGACTCCTCCAAGAGCCAGGCACCGACGATGCTGACCACGGACCTCTCACTCCGGTTCGACCCGGTCTACGAGCAGATCTCGCGGCGCTTCCTGGAGAACCCGGACGAGTTCGCGGACGCCTTCGCCCGCGCGTGGTTCAAGCTGACCCACCGCGATATGGGCCCGGTCGTGCGCTACCTCGGGCCCGAGGTCCCGTCCGAGACCCTGCTGTGGCAGGACCCGCTGCCCGAGCGGACGCACGAGGTGGTCGACGCCGCCGACGTCGCCGCCCTGAAGGAGCAGGTCCTCGCCTCCGGCCTGACCGTGCCGCAGCTGGTGTCCACCGCGTGGGCGTCGGCCTCGTCCTTCCGCGGCAGCGACAAGCGCGGCGGCGCCAACGGCGCCCGTCTGCGCCTGGAGCCGCAGCGCGGCTGGGAGGTCAACGAGCCCGACCAGCTCGCCGTGGTGCTGCGCACCCTGGAGGGCATCCAGGAGTCCTTCAACGCGGCCCAGTCCGGCGGCAAGCGGATCTCGCTGGCCGACCTCATCGTGCTGGCCGGTTCCGCCGCCGTCGAGAAGGCCGCCGCGGACGGCGGTCACCCCGTCGAGGTGCCGTTCACGCCGGGTCGTGTGGACGCCGCGCAGGACCAGACGGACGTGGAGTCCTTCGCCGCGCTCGAGCCGGCCGCCGACGGGTTCCGCAACTACCTGGGCAAGGGCAACCGCCTGCCGGCCGAGTACCTGCTGCTCGACCGGGCGAACCTGCTGACCCTCAGCGCTCCCGAGATGACGGTGCTGGTCGGCGGTCTGCGCGTCCTGAGCGCCAACCACAAGCAGTCCTCGCACGGCGTCTTCACCGCGACCCCCGGGGCGCTGACCAACGACTTCTTCGTCAACCTGCTCGACCTGGGCACGTCGTGGAAGGCGACCTCCGAGGACCAGTCCACCTTCGAGGGCCGTGACAACGCCACGGGCGAGGTCAAGTGGACCGGCACCCGTGCCGACCTGGTCTTCGGCTCCAACTCCGAGCTGCGCGCGCTCGCGGAGGTCTACGCGAGCGATGACGCGAAGGCGAAGTTCGTCAACGACTTCGTCGCGGCGTGGGCGAAGGTCATGGACCTCGACCGGTTCGACCTCGTCTGACCGGTTCCCTGGGACGTCCGGGCCGGCCCCCTCGCGGGCCGGCCCGGACGTCTTCGTGTGCGGGCCCTCAGATGCCGCGGGACCGGCCCGCGAGGGCGTCGAGGTCGGCGCGGGTCAGCCCGGTCGCGGCGGCGACCTCGGCGAAGTCCACGGCGCCGCAGTCGAGTCCGCGCAGCAGGTAGCCGCTCAGGGCCCGGGCGGTGGCGGGCTCGTCCATGACGTCCCCGCCGGCCCTGGCGACGTACGCCGCCAACCGGGCCGCCGCCGCGTCCAGGCCCTCCCGGTAGAAGGCGTAGACCGCGGCGTAGCGCGTGGGCAGATGGGCGGGGTGCATGTCCCAGCCCTGGTAGTACGCACGGGCCAGCGAGCGCCGGACCAGGCCGTAGTGGTGCCGCCAGGCCTCGTGGACCTGGGCGCCGGGGCCGACGGGCAGCACATTGGTGGAGCCGTCGGACAGCCGCACGCCCGTGCCGGCGGCCGCCACCTGCATGACGGCCTTGGCGTGGTCGGCCACCGGGTGGTCCATGGACTGGTACGCCGCGCTGACCCCGCACGCGGCGCTGTAGTCGAAGGTCCCGTAGTGCAGCCCCGTGACGCGGCCCTCGGCGGCGTCGATCAGCCGGGCCACCGTGGCCGTGCCGTCGGGCCCGAGGATGGACTGGGTGGTCTCGATCTGGATCTCGAACCCGAGGCGTCCGGCCTGGAGTCCGCGTGCCTTCTCGAACTCTTCGGCGAGCCGGACGAACGCCGTCACCTGCTGGGGGAAGGTGACCTTGGGCAGGGTCAGCACCAGGCCGCCGGGCAGCCCTCCGGCCTCCATCAGGCCGGTGAGGAAGATGTCGAGGGTGCGGATGCCGCGGTCGCGCACGGCGGCCTCCATGCACTTCATGCGGATGCCGAAGTACGGGGGCGCGGTCCCGTCCGTGACGGCGGCGGCGACGAGCCGGGCGGCGCGGGCGGCCGCCGCGTCCTCCTCGGCGTCGGGCCGGAGGCCGTAACCGTCCTCGAAGTCGATCCGCAGGTCCTCGACCGGTTCGTGCCGCAGCTTGGCGCGTACGCGGTCGTGGACGGGCGCGGCGAGCGCGGGCGGCAGGCCCAGCACGCCGGCGAGCCGCTCCGCGTCGGGGGCGTGCTCGTCCAGGGCGGCCAGGGCGCGGTCGCCCCAGGTGCGCACGGTGTCGGCGGCGAAGGCGTCGGCAGGGACGTAGACGGTGTGAACGGGCTGCCGGGTACCGGGTTCGCCCGGATAGCGCCGGACGAGTTCGGCGTCGACGGCGGCGAGCGTGGCCCCGAGGCCCCGCCGGACCGCGTCGCCGAGCGATGTGCGGACCGTCTCGTTCTGCGCCATCCGGCACCCTCCCCCTCTTCAACAAATCGTTGAAGTGAAGCTAGCCGTCCCTCCGTCGCACCGTCAACGACCCCGGGGACGCCGGGAGCCCCGTGGTGCCGTCGGGGGCGTCACGGGGCTCCGGTGTGCTGCCGGGGTCAGCCCTTGCGGGCGGTGACCGCCTCGGTCAGCTGCGGCACCACGGCGAAAAGGTCACCGACCACGCCGTAATCGGCCAACTCGAAGATCGGCGCCTCCGGGTCCTTGTTGACCGCCACGATCGTCTTCGACGTCTGCATACCCGCCCGGTGCTGAATCGCA
>NZ_CBDRCM010000051.1:0-55984 GCF_965342435.1 Actinacidiphila sp. bgisy160
CCGTGCTGCGCGAGGATGGCGGCATGGACCGCGGACCGGACGCATGGGTGACCCTCTTCGGCTACGAGAACCTGCCGGGCTGCCCCCGGCCCACCGACCTGACGGCGCGTTGACTGCGGGACCGGGGGATCGACTGGTGGCCGTTCGCCGGCCACGAGCTGCTGGTCGACCTCGCCTGCGGGATCGGGGAGGACGGGCACTGGCACGGCATCTACGGCGTACGAGTCGACGCGGGCGCCCTGCGCCGGCTCGGACTCCACCCGGACCAGCCGACGTCCGCCCCCGCTGATCCGCCGATCCCGGCGTGGTGGGGTCCGTGGGCGTACGGCCACGGGCGGCGGGGGTGACGGAGCGCCGTGGTCGCGGCCGGAGAACCGGCCGGGACCACGGCGCTCGCGTGTCCCTCCCCGCTACGGGTTGGTGTTGATGGTGAAGGTGGACGTGGTGTTCTTGATGTTCTGGTAGTTGTCGCTCATCGTGAGGTTGTTGAAGGTGACGGAGCCGACCGCCGGGCCCTGTCCCGCCTCCGGCATCTCGTTGGCCCACAGGCCGAATCCCGACTTGGCGTCGTAGGCGTCACCGCTGCGGTGGGCGCCGGTGATGGACACATCGGTGAAGACCGTGTCCTTGATCGGATTCTGCGGCTGACCGCCCACGTAGTTCGTCTGGAACATGATCCCGCTGTAGGTCGGGTCCACGATGTCCACGTCGCTGACGCGGATGCCCTGGAAGACCTTCGAGGCGGAGAAGAGCCAGATGCCCGGGAAGGTCTGGCTGCCCCAGAAGTGGCCGCCGCAGCGGACGACGGAGATGTTCTGGATGTTGGTCGGGTCGGTCCCGAAGCCGTTCATCGGGTAGCCGAAGTCCAGGGAACTGATCGTGACGCCCGAGTAGACCAGCGTGTCCGCGACGAGGATGTTGCGGAAGGTGTTGGCGTAGCCGCCATAGACGGCGATACCCGCGGCGCGCCAGGTCAGCAGGGACGTCAGGTTCTCGTAGACGTTGTTCTTCTCGTCCGCCCCGCCGGCGTCGATGGCCGAGAAGAGGGCGAAGCTGTCGTCACCCGTGGCACGGGCCTCGATGTTGTCGAGGTGGTTGTCCGTGCTGCCGTTGGTCATGTTGACGCCGTCGGCGAAGGTGTCGCGGATCCGGGAGTTCGTGATGGTGACGTTGTCGGTGTTGGCGCCCCAGTAGAGGCAGACCGTGTGCTCGTTCCAGACGTTGTCGATGGTCATGTCGGCGACGTTCGCGAAGTCGAAGACCTTGCCGGGACCGTCTATGCGGGAGGTGTAGTTGCCGAAGAAGGAGAAGCCCGAGAAGACCGAGCCGTTGGCGGTGGAGTCGGCGCGGAAGCCCGCGTCGGTGTTGGACTGGCCGGCCGGCGTGTGGAAGCGGGTGTACCAGGGGCCCGCGCCGATGATCTTGACGGCCTTGCCGTAGACCTGGAACTTGCTGCCCGTCTCGTAGTCGCCCGGCGGCAGGTAGACGCCCTTCAGCGTGCCCGTGGTGTCCATCCGCGCCTTGTCCAGGGCGTTCTGCACGTCCTGGTGGGTGAACCCGGTCGGCGCGGTGTAGGCGGCGGGGTCGGGGTTGGCGATCGGCGAGACCTGCTCGGTGTTGACGAAGTCGATCGCGTACTGGCTGCCGTTGGCCGCGTCCTTCTGCAGCTTGATCTTCGATCCGGCCGGCACGGTCGTGCCGAGCATCATGTTGGCCTCGTCGTAGATGTGGCGGGGGCTGCCCTCGCCCGGGTTGTTGCCGGGGGCGGTCTCGCTGCCGTACAGCCACGCGTACCTGGAGGTGAGGTGGATGGCCTTGAGGAAGCCGCCGTTGACGTAGACGTTCAGGGTGGAGTCGATCCCGCCACCGCCCGCGGCGTCGGGTATGGAGTAGCGCACGACCAGGGTGTTGGTGCTCGCCCTGGTGGTGAACTCCACGGAGCTGCCCGTGCTGTTCAGCGTGACGGCCTTGCGTCCGGACGCCTCGCCCGCGTGGTCGCCTACGG
The DNA here is from genome assembly GCF_965342435.1 of Actinacidiphila sp. bgisy160. GTDB lineage: Bacteria > Actinomycetota > Actinomycetes > Streptomycetales > Streptomycetaceae > Actinacidiphila. The sequence continues at coordinate 2,006 of NZ_CBDRCM010000051.1, forward strand.
TGCGATTGGGGCCGACCACGGTGGCGCTCCCGCCGAGGACCCCGTCCTCGGCCTCGTACATGTCGTACGGCATGTTGGCGCCGCGACCGACGAAGAGCGACTGGGTGCCGGTGTTGTTCTGCTGTTTGACGGCCAGTTCGTTCGCGTCGGGCGCGATGACGGTCCTGACGGTGTACTTGCCGTTGGCGGCGGTCCAGGTGCCCAGCGAGACGGGGCTCGTGGTGCTGCCCGCGGCGATGGTGCCGCTGTAGGAGCCGGTCAGCGTCTTGACGACGGAGCCGGAGACGGTGTCGGTGACCGTGACGGTGATGCCGTGGGAGCCGCCCGCGGAGGCGACCGTGCCCTGGTTCTTGATCGCCACCGAGAAGGTGACGGTGTTGCCCCTGGCCGGGTTGCCGGGGGACCAGCCGGTGGGGGAGGCGATCAGATCGGAGCTGTCGACCGGCTTGACGACCAGCGGGGCCGGGCTGTCGTAGGCGTTGTTGGTATCGTTCTGCTCGATGACGTCGCCGGACTCGTCGACCTTGGCGCTCAGCGGGTAGCTGCCCGCGTCCCGTACGCCGATGTTCGCCGTCACCGTCGTGGAGGCGCCGGCTGCCAGCGCGCCGACCGCGGCGGTGCCGACCTTGGTGGTGCCCAGGTAGAAGGTGACGTTTGTGCCGCCCGAGGCCAGTTCGCCGATGTTGCGCACGGTCGCGGACAGGCTCACCGCGTCGGTCTCGACCGGTGCGCTCGGGGAGGCGGACATGCCGGTGACGGTCAGGTCCGGGTTCGGCGCCGGGGTGCCGATCACCTGGAACTCCGCCACCTGGCCCGCGCCCGAGCCGCTGTTGGCGGTGAACTGCAGCCGTACGTCGGCGACCCGGGCGCTGACCGGGATGGTCACCGTGTTCCCGGAGGACGGGTTGAAGGTGTAGTCCGCCGCCGCCTTGAGGCTGGTGAAGCCGCTCGCGCCCTGCTCCCGGCCGAGCACCTGGACGGTCTGGGTGCGGGTGCCCCAGGCGCTGTCGGGGTTGAGCTCGAGGACCAGCGAGGTGACGTCGGCGTTCGCCCCGAGGGAGACGGTCAGCGTGTTCGGGTAGCTGCCGCCGGCGCCCTCCCAGTAGGTGGTGACGCTGTTGTCGTTGGCGTTGGCCGCGACGAAGTCCTGGGTGATGGACGAGGCGGTTATCGGTTTGCCGACGGCCATGTTGGAACCGGTGCCGCCCGAGCCGTTGCGGGTGACCGTGGCGCTGGCGACGCTGCGGTTGCCCGCCGCGTCCTTGGCCCTCACGTAGTACGAGACGGTCGCGGTGTCGGGCTGGCTGTCGGTGTACGTGAGCGTGCTGCCCGACACCGTGGTGCGCAGCACCTCGTTGGCGTACACCTCGTAGCCGGTGACGCCGACGTTGTCGACGGCGGCGGTCCAGGTCAGCTTGACCTGCCCGGAGCCGGGCTGGGTGAGGGTGAGGTTGCCGGGCTGGCTGGGCGCCTGCGTGTCGCCGCCGGAGCCCGTCCGGGTGACGGTGTTGCTGTTGCCGGAGACGTTGCCGGCCGCGTCCTTGGCCCGCACGAAGTAGCTGACGGTGGTGCTGTCGGGCTGGTCGTCGGTGAAGGTGAGCGTGCCGCCGGAGACGCTGGTACGCAGCTCGCCGTTGGCGTACACGTCGTAGCCGGTGACGCCGACGTTGTCGGTGGCGGCGTCCCAGGTCAGCCGGATCTGGCCGGAGCCGGGCTCGGTGTAGGCCAGGCCGGTGGGCGCGTTCGGCGCGGTGGTGTCACCGGAGGCCGGGCCGTAGACCTCCAGCTCCGACAACTGCGCGGCCGCCCAGCCGGTGTTGCCGGTGACGTCGACGCGCAGGTAGCGGGTGGTCGTGCTGCTCAGGCTGATCGTGACGGTGTTGTTGTCGGCCGGCTTGAAGGCGTAGTCGCGGGACGCCACCAGGTCGCTGAAGGACGAGCCGTTGGTGCTGCCGCGCAGGGACAGCGTCTGCGTCCGGGCCTCCCAGGTGGGCGGCAGCTTCAGCACCACCTTGGTGACCGCGACGGAGGACCCGAGGTCGACCTGGATCCACTGCGGGAAGGTGTTGCTCGCGCTCTCCCAGTAGGTGGTCTGGTTGCCGTCGCCCGCGTTGGCGGCGACATAGGGCGCGTTGCCGCTGCTCGCGGTGAGGGTGCGGCCCTGGGCGAGGTTGTCGGTGGAGGTGGCGGAGCCGTGCACCTCGAGCTCGGAGACCTGGGCGGCGGGCCAGCCGGTGTTGGCGGTGATGTCCAGCCGTACGAACCGGGTGGGGGTGGCCGCGAAGTCGATGGTCACCGTGTTGCCCGAGCCGGGATCGAAGCTCCGCCCGGCCGATCCGGACAGCGTGGAGAAGGTGGTGCCGTCGGGGCTGCCCTGGACCGCGAAGGTCTCGGTCCTGGCCTCCCACGCGGCGGGGAGTTTGACGACGACCTGGTCGATGCCGGCGCTGCTGCCCAGGTCGACCTGGACCCACTGGGGGAAGGAGCTGCCCGCGCTCTGCCAGTAGGTGTTCTGGTTGCCGTCGGCGATGTTGGCGACCCCGTACTCGGCGTGGGAACTGCTCGCGGTGGCCGGCGCCCCCGCGGCGAGGTTGGGGCCGCCGGCGGCCGTGGCGGGCAGGGCCGACTGGCCGAGCAGCACCAGGCCCGCCGCGATCACCCCCGCCAGCAGCCGTCGGATGAACCGTTTCCTTGGCATGTCGTCCCTGTGCCTCTCGTCAGAGTTGTTGGTGCCATGACATTTCGCGCGTGGTGCGGCCGCCACGCAGAGGAAATTGCATTGGTTGTGTTAGTAATTGCGCAGCCCGAGCCGATAGTTGCAGAGGTGTTTCCAGGCGTCTATGCCCTTGACCAGGCTTTCACCGCACCTGGCACTCACCTGGCACGGGTTTGCGCTGGAGTGTCGTCCAGCCGACAGGGTGTTGCGGAAGCCCCGCAAAAACTTGCGCGTGCTACTCCGTGCTGCGCACCGCCTGGTACACCGACCACAGGACGGAGACGAGCGGGACCGCCACCACCGCGCCGAGCACCCCGGCGGCGATGGCGCCGCCGATCACGGTGAGCGCGACGACCACCGGATGCAGGCGCACGGCCCAGCTCATCACGAGCGGATGCAGTACATGGCCCTCGATCTGGCCGATGACGACGATCAGGCAGACGACGACCGCTGCCACCAGGGGACCCTTCGCGGCCAGAGCCACCACGGTGGCGACCGCCAGGGCGATGGGCGAGCCGATCAGGGGCACGAAGGCGGCGAAGAACTCCAGCAGTGCCAGCGGGAGCGCGAGCGGCACCCGTAGCAGGTACAGGGCCACCCCCACCAGGACCGCGTTGGTCGCCGCCACCAGCACGATTCCGCGCGTGTAGCCGGTGAACGTGCGCCATGCCGCGCGGCCCGCCACCGACACCCGGCCGCGGACCGTCCTCGGCAGCTGCCCGCAGAACCAGGACCACTGCCGGTCGCCCGAGTGCAGGAAGAACACCGAGCAGAACAGCGCCAGCGCGAAGACCGTCAGCACCTCGACCAGGCGTCCGGCCCCGCTCAGCGCGGTGCTGATCAGGGCTGACCGGTGGGTGGACAGCCACTGCCCGATCTTCGACTGGAGGTCGCTGAGCGCCTCGGGGTCGAGCCGGAAGGGCGGGGCCTCCAACCAGCGCTCGATCCGTGTCAGCCCCGCGCTGAACTCGCGTTCCAGCCCGCCGGTCTCGCCGGCGACCACCTCGCCGACCAGCGCCAGGATGCCGAACACGACCAGGATGCTGCCGATCAGCGACACGGCCACGGCCAGCGAGCGCGGAATCGCCCGGGCGAGCAGATCGGTCACCGGCCGGAGCATGGCGGTGACGACCAGTCCGAGGAAGACCGCCACCGCGATCTCGTGGAACCGTCCCAGGGCGGCGAACGCGGCGTAGACGACGGCCCCCACGACGAGCAGCCGCCAGGAGTAGGCGGCTGCCGCGTTCAGGGCGGGGAGCACCCGTACACCGGGCCGCCCGGCGGGCCCGCGCACCTCCCGGCGCCCCGCGCGGATCCGGATCCGCCGTCCTTGGGACACCGTCCGCACCTCCCCGTCGTGCCCGGCCGCATGCCCGCGTCCTGCGCGCCTGTCCCTGCTTGCTACCACTGGCGGTGTGCCGTCCAACGCGGCGCGCGCCGCATTCGCCCGAAGGCACCCCCGGGCCGGCGGTGGCTCTCCGGGGGGGCCCGGCTGCTAAATTGGTCTAAACCAGTAAGCGGTCTCTCTCACCAGATCGGCGGTCCCGAAGTGGAAGTCGTCATCGTTCCGGACGCCACCGCGGGCGGCGAACTCATCGCGGGTGCCATCGCGGACCTGCTGCGCCGCAAGCCCGACGCGCTGCTCGGTGTCGCCACCGGATCGTCCCCGCTCCCGGTCTACCGGGCGCTCGCCGGCCTGGTCGGGGAGGGCGGCGCCGACGTCTCGCGCGCCCGGATCTGCCAGCTGGACGAGTACGTCGGCCTGCCCGCCGGGCACCCGGAGTCCTACCGCTCCGTGGTGCTGCGCGAGGTCGTCGAGCCCCTCGGCCTCGCCGAGCGGTCGTTCATGGGACCCGACGGCACCGCCGAGGACATCGTCGAGGCGTGCGCGGCGTACGAGCGCACGCTCGCGGAGGCGGGCGGGGTCGACCTCCAGTTGCTCGGCATCGGCACCGACGGCCACATCGGCTTCAACGAGCCGTGCTCGTCGCTGGCCTCGCGCACCCGCATCAAGACGCTGACCGAGCAGACCCGCAAGGACAACGCCCGGTTCTTCGACCGCCCCGAGGATGTGCCGCACCACGTCATCACCCAGGGCATCGGCACCATCCTGGAGGCCCGGCACCTCGTGCTGCTCGCCACGGGCGAGGCGAAGGCGGAGGCGGTCGCCCTCGCCGTCGAGGGCCCGCTGGCGGCGGTCGTCCCGGCCTCCGCGCTCCAGGTGCACCCGCACGCCACCGTCGTCGTCGACGAGGCGGCCGCCTCCAAGCTGAAGCTGGCCGACTACTTCCGGGCCACCTACGCGGCCAAGCCGGCCTGGCAGGGACTGTGACCCCCCGCGTTCACGCATGGGACACCGGGGCGGGCGGCAGGAACAGCGTGCCGCCCGCCCCGGCGCGGACGGTCCGCACCGCGACGAGCGCCCACGCCGCCACCAGACCCGCGTAGAGGACCAGCGCCGCCCCCTGGAAGGCCGTCGAGTGCAGCCGCAGGGCGAGCGCGCTGGTGCCGGTCACGCAGGTGCCCAGCGGGAAGGTGAAGCTCCACCAGGTCAGGCCGAACGGCAGGCCGCGCCGGGCGGTGCGCAGGGTGAGCGCCGCGGCCAGGGCCAGCCACATCATGGCGAAACCCCAGGTGGGCACGCCGTAGAGGTAGCCGAAGACCTCGGCCCCGGTGGCGTAGGGACGGGGCAGGGCGGCGGGCGCCGCGTGCCCGAGGAGGTTGGCCGCCGTGACGGACTGCCCCAGCGGGCCGAGCACGATCCACAGGGTCGGCACCATGGCCGCCGGGCCGGTCTTGTGGCGCACCAGCCTGCCCCAGATCTGCGGGATGATCACCAGACTCGCGAGCAGGCTCATCCCGAACATCGCGTAGCACGCCAGCAGAAGCGTCAGCCGCGCCTGCCCTGCGGGGAGATGCGGGACCAGGGCGGCCCCGGTGGCGGCGGACACCATGGGCGGGACGACGGGCATCAGCCAGCCGCCGAACGCCGAGTCGTCGGCGACGCGGTGGTCGGTCATCGCCCGGTACGGGATCCACACCCAGGTCACCAGGCCCAGCAGGGTGCCCGCCGACCAGAGCACCGCGGCCACGGCCAGGGCCGCGTGCGGCCCGATCCAGTCCGAGCCCAGCGCCAGGGTGCCCGCGCCGACGGTCAGCAGAGCCATCGCCGGGGCGCCCCAGAAGTGCGCCATCACCGGATGTCCGGCGTGGGCCCGCGCGCGGTCGCGGTACCGGGTCCAGTGCACCGCCCAGGCCGCGGAGAGCACCACCAGCCAGGCCGCCGCCAGCGCCCACACGACCGTGCCGGCCGTCCGCAGCCCCGGTATGTGCGCGGGGAGCCCGGCCGCCGCCGTGGCGACGATGCCGGTGCCCATCACGGAGGCGAACCAGTTGGGGCCGAGGTCGCGGAAGAGCCGGGAGGGGAGGGCCGGCTCCCGCGGCGGCCCGGTGCGCGGGTGGGCACCGGGCCGGGAGGGAACAGCGAACGTCGAAGGCATGTCCGTAGCGTCGCCCCGGCCGGGCGCGACCGGTAGGGACCACTTCCGGATGGACTCATAGACTGGGCTTATGCCCCTGCCCGAGCGCGTGAGCGACCTGGCGGCGTTCGACCTGCTGCTGTCGGTCGCGAGCCTCGGCAGCGTCGGCGCCGCCGCGCGTGCCCACGGCGTCAGCCAGCCCGCCGCGAGCTCCCGTCTCCGGCACCTCGAACGCAGGCTCGGCCTGCAACTGCTGGAACGGTCACCGCGCGGCTCCCGGCTCACCGAGCACGGCGCGCTCGTCGCGGACTGGGCACGCACCGCCGTCGACGCGGCCGCCTCACTGGACGCCGGGCTCACCTCGCTGCGCGGCACCGCGGAGAGCCGGCTGCGGGTGGCGGCCAGCATGACCGTGGCCGAGTACCTCCTGCCGCAGTGGCTGCTGACCCTGCGGGCCGGCGCCCCGCGCACCACGGTCGCGCTCACCGCGGGCAACTCCGAGGACGTCGCCGCGGCCGTCCTGGCCGGCGAGGCCCACCTCGGCTTCGTCGAGGGCCCGGACGTGCCCCGAGGGCTGTTCGCCCAGCCGGTCGCGCATGACGAGCTGACGGTCGTGGTCGCCCCCTCCCACCCCTGGGCGCGCCGCCGGTCGGGCATCGGCGCCGCCGAACTCGCCGCCACACCACTGGTCAGCCGCGAGCGCGGCTCCGGCACGCGCCGCCACCTCGAGCGGGCCCTCGCCGAGGGGACGGGGCTCGCCCTCGCCGATCCGCTCCTCGAGCTCCCCTCCACCACCGCCATCAAGACCGCGGTGGCCGACGGCATCGCCCCGGCCGTCCTCAGCTCGCTCGCGCTCAGCGCGGAACTCGCGAGCGGCGGCGTCGTGGCCGTCCCCGTGAGCGGGCTCGAACTCAGGCGGACGTTGCGCGTGGTGCGCGCCCGCGGGCGCGACCTGACCGGGCCGGCGCGGGAGCTGGCCGGGATCGCGCGGCAGGGCCGGGTCAGCGGCGTCCGTCGGGCGGCGGGAAGCGTAGATTCAGCAGGTCAGGCGGGACGGGGCCGCTCGGCCGGTACAGCGGGGGAACCTCACCGTCGGCGGCCGCGGCCGGCGCGTCGCTGAGCCGGAAGCGGTCGCGCACCCGCCCGTAGAAGTCGGTCGGGCCCAGCCGGATCAGCCGCAGCCGGTGCCGGGCCTTGTACACCCCGACCCAGTCGCCCGGATCGAGGACGCCCCTCAACTGGCCGTCGATGCTGACCGCGACCCGGCCCGAGCGGGTCAGCACGCGAACCCCCACGGCCTCGTCCGGGGCCGCCACCAGGGTGCGGTCGAAGGCCATGTGGGGCGCGACCGGGGTGAACACGATCGCGTCCATGTGCGGGGAGACCACCGGGCCCCCGGCGGCGAAGCTGTACGCGGTGGAACCCGTCGGGGTGGCGACGACGACCGCGTCCGCGGAGTAGGAGGCGAACAGACGGCCCGCCAGGTACACCGCGAGACTGGCCTGCCGGTCCCGGGCGAGCTTCTCGAAGACCACGTCGTTGACGGCGTTGACGGCCATCGGCACGCCCCAGCCCACGTCCTCGGGGTCGCCGGGCCGCACCCGCGGCGGCGGCAGCGCGGGCCCGCGGCCGTACCGCAGCAGGGACTCGATGCCCTCGGGGATCTCCAGCGGCCGGGACGCCCGCAACGTGAGCGTCATACGGTCCTCGACGTTGGCCCGGCCCTCGTGCACGCAGTCCAGCGCCCGCTCCACGTCCTCGGTGCACACCTCGGTGAGGAAGCCGACGCGCCCCAGGTCCACGCCCAGCACGGCCGCCCCGCACGAGGCGGCCACCCGTGCGCCGCGCAGGAAGGTGCCGTCGCCGCCGAGGGTCACGATCAGGTCCGGGTAGCCCGCCGCGGCCGCCTCCTCCTGACCGCTGTGCCGGGGCTGGTTCTTGCGCCACACGTCGATCTCCACCATGGGGACACCGTGGTGCGCGCACCAGCGCTCGACCGCCGTCGCGGCCTCGCTCGCGTCCGCGCGCGCCCCGTGCACGACGATCCCGACCCGGCCCACTGGCATCACGGCCTCCCCGGCACCGTCCGCTGCGGCGTCATGCCCCCATGGTCCGCCTCCCCGGTGCGCGCGTCGCGTCGGCGCGTGGCCTGCGCCGTCCCTCGCCGCCGTGCGGCGGCGCGCGCGGCGGAGTACCGTTCCGCTGTTCCACAGGTGCAGGGAGGACGAACGTGGAAACCAAGCCCGCGCCGGGTGTCCTCGCCCAAGTGGCGGACCTGATCGGCCGTACGCCCGTCGGACAGCGCGGAGCGCTGTGGCGGCTCGGCGCCGACCGCCGCCAGCTCGACGCCAACGTCATCCGGCTTCCGGCGGGCACCGAGGTCCGGCCGCACGTCGAGGCCGCCCTGGACGTCCTGCTGTACGTCGTCGACGGCGGCGGATATCTCTCGGGCGACGACGGCGGCCGCCAGACGACCCTGGCACCCGGCGCCCTCGTATGGCTGCCCCGCGGCACCTGCCGCTCGCTGTCCGCAGGAGCCTCAGGACTGACCTACCTCACCGTGCACGCCCGCCGCCCCGGCCTCAGCATCGCCGGGCCGGCCCCCGCGCCGGAAGCGGGCGACGCGGCCTGCCTCCTGCACCGCGTCTGCGTGGAGTGCGGCCGCCTGTCCGGCGAGAGCGACGCCCTGTACTGCTCCCGCTGCGGCACCGAACTGCCGCCCCGCTGATCGGTCCGTCGTGCGGGCGGCGTTCGGCTTGGTCCGCCGCGTTGTCGTACGGGCGGAGGCCGACTGAGGCGGCCGCATCGTCTGGCCCGGACTGCCCTCGGGGCGTTTGTCGGACGGGCGGCCTGTTTCCGGCGCGGCCGTCGGCCGTATGACGATCGCGCCGCAGTCGTACGTACGCGGCACGGCACCGGGCGCCCGCCGGGCACGCGGGCCGGGGACCGGAGGCCGCCGGGGACCCCCCGGGGTGCTGCGGTGCGCACGTGGCGTGGCCGCTCAGAACGAGGACTGCAGGGGCTGTTCGGTCCAGATCGTCTTGCCCTCACGGGTGTAGCGGGTGCCCCAGCGTTCGCTGAGCTGCGCCACCAGGAACAGCCCGCGCCCGCCCTCGTCCGTCGTGCGCGCCCGGCGCAGGTGCGGGGAGGTGCTGCTGGTGTCGGAGACCTCGCAGATGAGGTGGCTGTCGCGGATCAGCCGCAGCGTGATGGGACCACCCGCGTAGCGGTACGCGTTGGTGACCAGCTCGCTGACGATCAGTTCGGTCACGACGGCGGACTCCTCCAGCCCCCACTCCGCGAGCCGGGACTCCACGAGCATGCGCGCCTGCCCGGCGGCGGTGGCGTCCGGCGGGAGGCCCCACGTGGCGACCTGTCCCGGCGCGAGGACGCGGGTCCGGGCGACGAGGAGGGCCACGTCGTCGGCGGCTTCGGTGGAACTGCGGCCCTTGATGAGGGCGTCCTCGACGGCGTCACAGGTCTCCTCCAGGGAGCCGGACGGCTCGGTGAGCGCTCCGCACAGCATCGCGAGGCTGTCGTCGAGATCGCGGCAGCGGGTGCAGAGCAGGCCGTCCGTGTACAGCGCGAGGGTGCTGTCCTCGGCCAGTTCGATCTCGGCGGTCTCGAAGGGCAGGCCGCCCAGGCCCAGTGGGGGACCCGGCGGGATGCCGACCAGGCTCGCCCGCCCGTCCGGGGTGACCACCACAGGGGGCGGATGGCCGGCCCGGGCGAGCGAGCAGCGCCGGGAGACCGGGTCGTAGACGGCGTAGAGGCAGGTCGCGCCGACGATCGGCGGGGCGTCCTCTTCGGTCGCGCCTTGTTCGGAGGCCAGCCGGTCCACGAGGTCGTCGAGGTGCGAGAGCACCTCGTCCGGGGTGGGGTCCAGATGGGCCAGGGTGTGCACGGCGGTGCGCAGCCGGCCCATGGTGGCCGCCGCGTGCAGACCGCGGCCGACGACGTCGCCGACCACCAGGGCGATGCGCAGCCCCGAGAGCGGGATGACGTCGAACCAGTCGCCGCCGACCCCGGTGGCGGTGTTGGCGGGCAGGTAGCGGTGGGCCACCTCGGCGGCGGGGTGCCGGGGCACGCTCCCGGGGAGCAGGCTGTGCTGCAAGGTGAGCGCCGCCTGGTGCTGCTGCGTGTAGCGGCGGGCGTTGTCGATGCTCAGGGCGGCGCGGGCGGCGAACTCCTCGGCGAGGGTGAGGTCGTCGGCCTCGAAGGGCTCCCGGTGGCGCGTCCGCCAGAGGCTGATCAGCCCGAGCACGAGCCCGCGCGCGAGCAGCGGCACCACCATCAGGGAGTGCGCGCCGGCCTCGCGGGCCGCCCTGGCCCGCCCGGGGTCCTCGTCGAGCCAGGCCAGGGCCTGGTCCATGTCCGACTCGAAGACCGGACGACCTTCGGCCAGGGAGCGCGCCTGCGTCGAACCCGGGGGGATGCCGATGGTGCGGCCCACCGGGTACGTGATCATCTCGGTGTCCGGGAAGACCGACCGGACCGCCGCGCGGCAGACCGTCCCGAAGGAGTCCTGGGCGGGATCCTCGCCCTGGGGCACGGCCTCCAGCAGGTCGACGGACGCGCTGTCGGCCAGTCCCGGCACGGCCACCTCGGCCAGTTCGCGGGCGGTGCGGCCGACGTCCAGCGTGGTGCCGATACGGGCCCCGGCCTCGCTGAGCAGGGCCAGCCTGCGGCGGGCCCGGTAGCTTTCGGTGACGTCCTCGACGGTCTGGGTCACGCCGAGAACATGCCCGTTGGCGTCCTGCATCCGGAACGCCGAGACGGACACGTACAGTTCGCGCTGCGGGTCGCGACGCAGCCGGCAGGGCAGCTCGGAGAAGATCGAGGACCGGCCCGTCTCGAGCACCCGCCGCAGCTGGTGGTCCACGGCGTCGGCGTCCGGCCCGAAGAGGAAGTCCCCCGTGCGCAGGCCCTGGTGCTTCTCCGCGGGGGCACCGCTGAACTTGGTGATCGCCCGGTTCACCCGCAGGAAGGTCAGGTCGGGTGTGTAGACCGCCAGGCCGATGGGGGAACGGCGGAACAGCCCGTCCAGCACCCACCGGTCCGTCTCCCACTGGACGACCTCCGCGGCCGGCGCCGCGACGATGTACCACTCGCGGCGTTCGTCCCGCGCGATGGCGCGAACCCGGCAACCGACCTCCATCCGGCGTCCGTCACGGTGCAGGACGGGCACGACCCCGAACCAGCCGGAGTCACGGACACAGGCCGCGGTGGCGGCGAGGACCAGTTCCAGGTCGCCCGGGTGGACCAGGAGTTCGGCGGCCGGCCGGCCCAGGATGTCCCGTGCCCGGTGGCCGAGCAGCGTCTCGGCGCGGGCGCTCCACCCTACGACGGACGCGTCGTCGTCCAGCACCGCCGAGGCCGCGCCGTGCACCGAGAACGGGTCCTCCGGCGACTCGCTGAACGTCTTGGCCGGGTTGTCCATCGCTACCACCGTCGCACGTGGGAGAGAACCGGGCGAGCTGCGTCGCCTGGGTCGGTTCCCCGCCCGGGCTCGGTAGGGGCACCCGTGGGGACGTGGTTCCAGTATCGGTCCGTGCGGCCCGTCCCGCGTGGCCCGCCGGGGGCGTTCCCGCCCCGGCCGGCCGCCGATGAAACAGCTTTTCGGGGCAGCCAGGGAGCGCCCGGGGAGGCGGTGAGCGGCTCCCGCGGGCGGTCCCCGCAGTCGCACCCACCCGATCTGGGTTAGCGTCGTATCCATGGGGACCGTCCGGCGGATCCTCCGCCTCGTGCCGGTACTCGCCGTGATCTGCGGCCTGCTCTGTCTCGTCGCCGCGACGGGTCCCGGCGCACGTGCCGCGGGCGGTCTCGACACGGCCGCGGCGGCGCTGCGCGAGGGTCCGGTGTACGTCGATCCGCGGGCACGGGACGTGCTGTCGGCGGCCGAGGCGGACGCCCTCGCCGGGCGCATCGAGAAGGCGGACCGGCCGGTCTTCGTCGCCGTCCTCCCGGACGCCCCGGAGTTCCCCGCGGCCACACTGCTCAAGGACCTGCGGACCAAGACCGGCATCACCGGGGTGTACGCCGTCGCCCTCGGCGACCGCTTCGACGCCGGCGCGGACTCCGCCGCGATGCCGCGCAACGCCGTCGAGAACCTGGCCGGCGCCGTACGGCGCTCCGACCCCGGCGACCCCGCGGCGATGGTCACCGGCTTCGTGGACCAGGCACTGCCGCAGGTGAGCGGCCACGCCCCGGCGTCCTGGGGCGACGGTTCCGTCGGCGTCGGCTCGAGCGGCGGGGCCGGACCGCTCGTCGCGCTCGGTGCCCTGGTCCTCGTCGTCGGCGGCGGGGCCGTCCTGCTGTCGCGACGCGCCAAGCGGCGCCGGGAGGAGCAGGACAGGGCACGGCTCGACGAGTTGCGCCCGGTGGTGGACGAGGACATCACCGCCTTCGGCGAGGAACTGAGCCGGATCGGCTTCGACCCGGGTGGCGCGGCGGCCGACGACACCATGCGCGAGGACTACACGCGCGCGCTGGACGCCTACGACACCGCGAAGGCCACGATGGACAGGGCGCACTCCCCCGACGACGTGCGGCAGGTCAGCCAGGCCCTGGAGGAGGGGCGCTTCGCCCTCGCCACCCTGGACGCACGCGTCGAGGGAAGGCCACTGCCCGAGCGCCGCCCGCCGTGCTTCTTCGACCCCCGGCACGGCCCCTCGGTCCAGGACGTGCCGTGGACCCCCGAGGGCGGCGGCGCCGAGCGGGCCGTGCCGGTGTGCGCGGCCGACGCCGCCCGGCTCGCGGACGGCCTCGAGCCCATGGCCCGCCAGGTCGGCACACCGCGCGGCCCCCGCCCGTACTGGGAGGCGGGCCCGGCCTACGCCCCCTGGGCCCAGGGCTACTACGGCGGCGGGATGCTGCCCGGCATCCTCGTGGGGACCCTGCTCGGCGGCCCGGGCCCGTACGCGTACGGCGACGACCACGCGGGCGGCTACGGCGGCGCCACGCCGGACCAGGGCGGCGACTACTCGGGTGCCGACTTCGACCCCGGTGACTTCGGCGGCGGCTTCAGCGGCGGGTTCGGTGACGGCGGCGGTTTTGGTGACGGCGGGGGCTTCGGGAGCGGCTGAGCGGGCGTGGGCCGCGGGCCACGGGCCGCGGCTCGCGGGGCCGCCGGGGCCTGTCCACACTGCCGCGCTCTGTCGCGTTCCGACGCGCCTCACGGAGGCGGCGCGGGCTGCCTGCCGGGCGGGCCGCCTGCCGGGCCGCGGCGCCGGTCCGCACTGATGGCCGCAGCGTTCCCCGGCGCCCGCCCCAGGTCGCGGTTCAGGCGGACAGGGCGCGATCGGCGGTCGCGTCGTCGGGCTCGGGGGCGCAGGCCGAGGCGAGCTCGTCCAAGGAGATGTCCAGTGCCGCGGCAAGGGCGGCGACGGTGAAGAAGGCGGGGGTCGGGGCACGGCCCGTCTCGATCTTGCGCAGGGTCTCGGCGGAGACGCCGGCCGCCGCGGCGACCTCGACCATGCTGCGGTCACCGCGGGCCCGGCGCAGCAGCGCACCGAAGTGCTCGCCGCGTTGCCGTTCCCAGGGGGTCAGGGGAGTTCGCACCATGCCCGTGATACTAATACCGGTATAAGAATTGGGTGCACCCAGGGAACGCCAAGAGGAGCGACGGACATGGTGGAGATCAAGACGGATGCCGCGCTGGCGGCCATGCGAGAGGCCGGCCGCGTCGTGGCCAACGCGCTCGCCGCCGCCCGTGAGGCGGCGCGCGTCGGCGTGTCGCTGCTGGAACTGGACGAGGCGGCCCGCGCCGTCCTGGACGAGGCGGGCGCGCGGTCGCCCTTCCTCGGCTACCGGCCGTCGTTCGCCCCCACCCCCTTCCCCGCGGTGATCTGCACCTCGGTCAACGACGCCCTCGTGCACGGCATCCCCACCGCCTACCGGCTGCGGGACGGCGACCTGGTGAGCGTCGACTGCGGCGCCGAGCTGGAGGGCTGGACCGGGGACGCCGCGATCAGCTTCACCGTCGGCACGCCCCGACCCGCCGACGTGCGGCTCATCGAGGCCACCCGGCAGGCCCTCGACGCCGGGATCGCCGCGGCCACCGTCGGCAACCGCGTCGGCGACATCTCGCACGCCATCGGCACTGTCGCCCGCGAGGCCCGGTGCGGCATGCCCGCGGACTTCGGCGGCCATGGCATCGGCCGCCGGATGCACGAGGACCCCCATGTGCCCAACCAGGGCCGGCCCGGTCGTGGTTACCCGCTGCGGCACGGGCTGGCCCTCGCCATCGAGCCGATGCTGATGGCCGGGGGCCGCGGCGGTTACCGCACGGCCGCCGACGGCTGGACGCTGCGCACCGAGGACGGCAGCCGCGCCGCCCATTTCGAGCACACCGTCGCCGTCACGGAGGAGGGCCCGCGCATCCTCACCGCGCCGTGACCTGGCTTTCGAGCGCGGAGCGCAGCCAGGTGTGGGCGGCCCCGGGGGTCGCCTCCGCCGGGCCCCGCACCTCCCCCACAAGCTGCCAGTAGCGGTCGATGCGGGGCTCCACGGCGAGCATGCCGCTCAGCCGACGGCGGAAGCCGGGGGTGTCGCGCGTGCGAAGCGACCGCGCGTGGGCGGTGACGAAGCAGTCCAGCGCCTCGCCCGCGCGGGGGGCGCGGCCGGCCAGGACGTCCGGCGCGGCCAGTTCATAGGCCTCGTAGAGGCCCTCGTACAGTACGGCCGGGCGCGGGCCCGCGTCGGGCCGGTGCGCCGCGAGCGCGTGCAGGGCACCGGGCGGACAGGATGCCGAGGTGAAGGCGTGCAGCCGGGCGAAGGCCAGCACCTGCGCCGGGCCCGGCTGGTCCGGCGGTTGTGGCACGGCGAGTTCGACGACCCGGGCCAGCACGGGGGCGGGCAGCCGCGCGGGCCGCAGCCAGCGGCGCCAGAAGCGGGCCATCGAGTCCGTGCTCGGCGGTACGGGGACGGCGCCGACGAGCTCCAGCCGTTCGACACGCTCCTCGGCCGTGCACTCCCGCAACAGCCGCAGGGCGGCCTCCCGCCAGCGCAGGGCGGCCAGTTGGGTGCCGAGGGCCCTCAAGTGGCCCGCTACGACGTCCTCCAGGGCGTCCTCCCGTTCCAGGACCCGCCCCACGTCCGGCACCGGCAGGTCCAGGGCGCGCAGCGAGCGGATCAGGCGCAGCCGGGCGAGCGCCTCGGGGGCGTAGCGGCGGTGGCCGCCCGCGCTGCGGGCGGACTCCGGCAGCAGCCCGCGATCCGAGTAGAAGCGGACGGTCTTGACGGAGACACCGGCCCGTTCGGCGAGCTCCCCGATGCTCAACGTGCTGTCGGCTTCCACCGCTTGAACCTCCCTCAGGGGGAGTTCCTACCGTACCGGCAAGCGCGGGCGGCCGGGACGGCCGCTTCGCGGACCGACGCGTGCGGGAGGCACACATGACCGTGTTCGTACTCGTTCCCGAGGCCCACACGGGCGGCTGGGTGTGGGAGGACGTCGCCGGCCGGCTGCGGGAGTCGGGCGCCGGCGCCCACCCGGTGACCCTCACCGGCATGGCCGGCTCCCGCCGCCCGGCCGGGCCCGGCACCGACCTGGAGACCCACGTCGAGGACGTCCTGCGCGTCGTCGACGGTGCCGGCTCCCGGGACGCCGCGGACGTGGTGCTCGTCGGCCACGGCTACGGCATCCACCCGGTGCTCGCCGCGGCCGACCGGCGGCCCGGACGCATCGCCCGCGTCGTCCACCTGGACGCGGGCCTTCCGCGGGACGGCGACCCGCCGCTGAAGCTGGTGCCCGACCAGGATCTGCGCGCCCGGCTCTCGGCCGAGACCGCCCGCGGCGACGACGAGTGGGGCATCGCCCCGCCGACGCCAGGGGCGTGGGACCGGTGGGGCAGTACGTCCGGAGTGCCCGCCGGGGCGCTCGCGCGGCTCGCCGCCGACGCCGCACCCCAACCGGCCGGGACGCTCACCGCGCCGCTGCGCCTGTCGGGGGCTGCCGCCGCACTGCCGACCACCGGTGTCCTGTGTACGGGCAACGGAACGAGCATCGCCGCGGTGGAGGGGCTGGTGGGCCTGGGGCACCCCGAGCTCCAGGCGCTGACCGACCCCCGCGTCACCTTCTTCGAACTCGCCACCGGCCACTGGCCGATGCTCTCCACCCCCGGCGAGCTCGCCGGGGTCCTGCTGAAGGCCGCCGCCGGGGAGGGCCACCGGATCACCGCCACGGGCGAACCGCCGGCGCACCTGCGGCCGTTCCTCCTCGACGTGCCCGAACGGCCCCGTGAGCGCTTCGGGCGCACCGACCTGTACCTGCCGGAACCCGCCGACGGCGGCGGAGCCCGGCCGGCCGTGGTGTTCGTCCACGGCGGCCCGGTGCCGGCCGGCGCGCGGCCGACCCCGCGCGACTGGCCGGCCTTCGCCGGCTACGGCCGCCTCGCGGCAGCACGCGGAGCAGTCGGTGCGACCGTCGACCACCGGCTGCACGAACTGGGCGACTTCCCGCGCGCGGCCGAGGACCTCGCCGAGGCGGTGGAGGTGGTCCGCGCCGATCCGCGGGTCGACGCCGACCGCGTCGCGCTGTGGTTCTTCTCCGCCGGCGGGCTGCTGTCCGCGGACTGGCTGGCGGCGCCCCCGAGGTGGCTGCGTTGCGTGGCGGCAACCTACCCCGTCCTCGCGCCACTGCCCAACTGGGGTCTGAACGCCTCCCGTTTCCGGCCCGCGGCCGCGGCCGCGGTGCACGGCGCGGGCGCGCTGCCGATCGTCCTGACCCGGGTGGGGCGGGAGCGGACGGAGATCGCGGCGACGGTCGAGGAGTTCCTGTCCGCCGCCAAGGACGCGGGGGCGGACGTGGAGGTCGTCGACCTCCCCGACGGCACCCACGGCTTCGAGACGACCGACCACGGCGGGGAGGCGCGCCGCGCCGTGGAGCGCGCGATGCGCACCGTCCTCGGGCACCTGCGGGGCTGAGGTTTCCACCCGGGCGGGCAGCCGCGACGGCGGTACGGCCGGCACGGGGCAGGCCGCGCGACCCCGTGCCGACGACCAGCAGGTCCTCGCTGCGGGCGGCCGCCTTCACAACCACGTACCCGGCGGGCCCGCGCCCGGTCCCGGCACGGAAGCCCGGCATCCCGGGTGGGGCCGTGATGCCATCGATCCGCTCACCAGCCGCCCCAGCACCTCGGCCCCCTCGCGGAGGTTGCCGGCGGTGGGGAAGCACCGCGCGCCCGCCTCCAGGCGGTGCCACAGCAGCGGATTCGCCTCCAGGACGCGGGGGTCGAGCTCCAGCCACCGGCCGTGCGCGTCCCACGGGACCAGATGCCGCGACACACCGGGGGATTGGCGGACGACGGTCAGCGCGTCGGTCCGCACCCGCCGCTCCCGCAGCGGGCCGCACACCGCCAGCCATCCGTCGCCCGCGGTCACCCGGGCCGGGTGGAGCAGCGCGAGCACGATCACGGCCAGGACCAGCCACAGTGCCGCGCGCCGCGGGGTGAGCGTGCCCGCGACCGCGTCCAGCGGCACCGCCAGGCACAGGAAAGCGAGCGCGCTACCCAGCGCGCGCCGCAGATCCGCACGCCAGTGGCGGTCACCGACCGTGCCCTGCTGTCCGGGCCGGGGAGCCGTTCGCCGTTCCGTGGGGCCGACCGTAGGCACGGCCGGGCCCGCAGGGCGCGGCTCTGACGACCCTTGACGAGGGCCGGTCCGGACTTTTGCGCCTCCCTGACGTGCCGGGGGGGCTCAGCCGACGTGGACGCGCGGCCTGCGGCCGCGGTCGGGCTCCGCCTCGCGCAGCACCTCCCGGGTGACCGGGGCGACCTCGCCCTGCCCGAAGAGGAAGAAGCGCAGGAAGTTGGCGAACGGGGTGCCCTCGGTCCACTCGAAGTAGATGTGCGGCCGCTGCCCGGTGCTGTCGCGGACGTGCAGGAGGAACGCCGCCAGCGCGTTCGGGATGGAGGAGCTCTCCAGGGTCAGGACGCGGTAGCGGTCGTGGAGGACCTCGCCGCGGACCACCAGGCCCGCCTCGAACTCGGACGGGTCGGAGACGGTGACCTCGACGAAGACGAAGTCCTCCTCGGCCGGCAGGTCGTTGTCGGACCGGATCTGCTTGATCTTGTCGCGGTACTCCGCGACGTCCCGCCGGTCGGGCTCGTTGGCGATGAAGCGGATCGTGCGGTGGGAGATGTCACGTACGAAGCGCTCGGCCATGGCGTCCATGCTGATGCCGGTGATGCGCAGTTCGAAGGCGCGGGCGAGCCGCGACAGCAGGGAGATCAGCATGATGCCGACGATGAAGCAGGCACCGATCTTCACGCCGTCCGGGCGCTCGAAGACGTTGACGACCGTGGTGTAGAGGAAGACCGCCGAGATCACCCCGAAGACGATCGTCCAGTTGCGCTGCCCCGCCTTGCGGGCGGCGATGGTCACGGCGATCGCCGCGGAGGAGATCAGCACCAGGACGCCGGTCGCGTACGCGCCGCCCTGGGCGTCGACGTTGGCGTCGAAGATCCACGTGACCAGGAACGCGACGAGGGTGAAGACCAGCACCATCGGCCGCACCGCGCGCGCCCAGTGCGGCGCCATGCCGTAGCGCGGCAGGTAGCGCGGCATGAGGTTGAGGAGCCCGGCCATCGCCGAGGCGCCGGCGAACCACAGGATGCAGATCGTCGACACGTCGTAGACGGTGCCGAAGGCATTGCCCAGGTACTCGTGCGCGAGGTAGGCCAGCGCGCGGCCGTTGGCCTTGCCGCCGGCCTCGAACTCGTTGGCCGGGATCAGCAGCGTGGTGATGAAGCTGGTCGTGATCAGGAAGCAGCTCATGATCACGGCGGCCGTGGTCAGCAGTTTCTTCGTGTCCCGGATCCGCCCGGCGGGACGCTCCTCGGTGTCGGAGGGGTCGCCCTTGACGTGCGGCATCACCGCCACACCGGTCTCGAATCCGGACAGGCCCAGCGCGAGCTTCGGGAAGACCAGCAGCGCCACCCCGACCATCACCAGGACGTTGCCGTGCTGCGTGGCCAGGGCGCTCGACCAGTCGGTGACCACGTGCCCGGCCGTGGCCACGTGCCACAGACCGACGACCACGACGACCGCGTTGAGCGCCAGGTAGATGCCCACGAGGGCGACCGCGACACCGATCGCCTCCAGGAAGCCCTTCATGAATACCGCGCCGAGCAGTGCGACCAGCAGCAGCGTGATGACCATCTGCTTCCCCTGCAGCGCGTTCGTCAGGTGCGGGTTCTCCACCAGGTGGGTCGAGGCGTCGGCCGCCGACAGCGTGATCGTGATGAGGAAGTCCGTCGCCGCGAAGCCCAGCAGCGTCAGGACGAAGAGCTTGCCCTTCCAGAACGACAGGAGCCGCTCCAGCATGGCGATCGAGCCCTCGCCGCGGGGGCTCTCCTCAGCCACCCGGCGGTACACGGGCAGTGCGCCGGCCAGCGTGACGATCACCAGCACGATCGTGGCCACCGGCGACAGCAGACCGGCCGCCAGCGCCGCGATGCCGGGCTGGTAGCCGAGGGTGGAGAAATAGTCGACACCCGTCAGGCACATCACGCGCCACCAGCGCTGGCCGTGGTCGTGCCGCTCCGGGACCGCCTGTCCGCCCTGCTGGTGCCGGGCCATGTCGGAGAGGCCCTCGAGCATCCACGCGCGCAGGCGACTCGTAGGGACGGGGGAGGTCATCGGTGCTCCTGACGTAACTGCCACTGGTTCCCGCCACCACGAGATGGCCTGGTCAGCGTACGCATCGGTCAGCGCCCGACTCTCCGTACCGCCGCTTCACGCCGTTAAGATTCCGTCAAGAGTCGCCGTTTTGTCCCGTAGGCGTCCTTTATGCCGACCGGTTCGGTCAGAACGTGGGCACCAGGGCGTCATGGTGCGGTCCGCCCAGGACGACTTTGAGCGCGCCGGTGTCGGCCGCCGCCGCGAAGACGTCGTAGGCCTCCGCCATTTCGTGCAGCTCGAAGGTGTGCGTGACGAACGCGCCGATGGGCAGTTTCCGGGCTTCCAGCAGGCGCAGCAGGGTGGGCGTGGAGTAGGTGTCGACCAGGCCCGTGGTGATGGTGACGTTGCGGTTCCACAGCTGCTCCAGGTGGAGCGTGACGGGCCCGCCGTGCACCCCCGCGTTCGCCACCCGGCCGCCGGGCCGGACCATCCGCGTGGACATCTCGAAGGTCTCCGGAAGCCCCACGGCCTCGATCACCACGTCCGCGCCGAGCCCGCCCGTGAGGTCGTCGACCAGCTGCTCGGGCTGCTCGGCCGCCGCGACCACGGCGTCCGCGCCCAGGTTCTTCGCCGCCTGCAGGCGGGCCGCCGCCACGTCGACGGCGATCACGGTGTGCGGGGAGCACAGCTGGGCCGTCGCGATGGCGGCCAGGCCGATCGGGCCGCAGCCGACCACGGCGACCGTGTCCCCGGGCCGGACGCCGCCGTTGAGGACGCCGACCTCGTAGGCGGTGGGGAAGATGTCGGAGAGCAGGACGGCGTCGTGCCCGGTCACGTTGTGCGGCAGCGCGTGCAGCGAGGTGTCGGCGTACGGCACGCGCACGTACTCCGCCTGCGTACCGTCGATCAGGTGCCCGAGCACCCAGCCGCCGCCGTCCAGGCACTGGCCGTAGACCTGCTCACGGCAGAACCGGCAGCGTCCGCAGCCGGAGACGCAACTGACCAGCACCCGGTCGCCGGGCTGGACGGTGTCCACGTCCGCTCCGGTCTCGACGACCTCGCCCACCGCCTCGTGACCGAGCACCGTACCGGGGGCGACGTCCGGCACGTCGCCCTTGAGGATGTGCAGATCGGTGCCGCAGATCGCGACAGTGTCGACGCGGACGATGGCGTCCCTCGTGTCCTGGAGGACCGGATCGGCCACCTCCTGCCAGGCGGCCCGTCCCGGACCCTGGAAGACCCATGCCTTCATGGCGTTCCGCTCCTTCGGACTGAGGCGTGTTCCCCCTCTCCAGAGTGGGCGCGGCCGGCGGCCCTCGCATCCGGCGCCCGGGCCGCCCTCCACGCGCGGTTCGGCGTCGAATCGAAGCGCGCGTCGACGACGCGCTCGACGGACCGCACCAGGGAGCGGTCCCCGAGCAGCCCGCTCAGGGTGACGCCCCCTCGTCGACCTCGACCGCCACGGACGGCCACGAACGCCACGCGCCGGGGAAGAGCCGGGCGGCCACATGCTCCCGGACGTCGCGGGCGATGTCCTCGTCGGACCGCAGGAAGCCCTTCGGCGACTCGTCCTGGCTGACCATGCCCTTGAGCATGCCCCGGGCGCCGACCACCGGCAGCCGCTTGACCTGGGACGCGCCATGGCACGGGCCGGCCGGCCGGGCGAGCGACGCGGCACCGCGCACCGTGACCGAGGGCGCGGTCATCAACCGCTCGTCGGTGAGCGCGGCGCCCACCGGGGGCGGCTCGCCCTCGCGGCGCTCCTCCTTGCGCAGCAGGCCGGCCTCCGAGACGACGCCCACGACGCGCGGCGGGTGACCGTGACGACTCCGCACGCCATCACGTCGCCCACCGTCATCGGCTGCCGGACGGCGCTCATCGCGGCCCGGACCCGGGACGAGCCCCCTGCTTCCGGTCCCTGCCGGTGCGGCGGCGGGCGCACGGCCCCGCCGGGCCCGCTCACCCCGCGAGCGTGAGCGGCACCGTGTCGAGGACGACCCGGCGGCCGTCCTCGGCGGACAGGACGTACGCGGTGAGGGTGCCCGGCCCGTCGGCCGCGCGGTAGGGCACGGTCACGTCGAACGTGCCCCGGGTGCCGCTGCCCGAGGTGGCCGCCACCCGTACGTCGGCGATCGTGCGGCCGGTGCTGTCGGAGATCCGCAGCCGGAACTCCGCCTCGAAGGTGTTCGCCGTGCCGCGCACGCGCAGCGGGGCGGTGACGGTGTCGCCGAGAAGCGGCGATTCCACGAGGACAGCGGGGGACAGATCCTCGAAGTCGGCGCGGCCGAGGGGACGGCCCGTGGCCGCCGTGCCGAGTGCGGCCGGCGGCCGGCCGTCCACGAGCAAGCGCACCTTGTCCACGCCGGGGAACCCCGTCGCGGTGAACACCACCTGGGCGAGCCGTGTTTCCACGAACGTGGCGGAGGCGTCGTCGTAGCGCCCCGAGACGTCGACGGTGGCGACGCGGTCACGTACGGCCAGCGACCGCAGCACCGTCCCCGACGGGACCGCGGTGGCCCGGCCCTGACCGCGCTCGAAGCCGTTCGGGCCCGCGAGCAGGGCCCGCAGCGCCGCGGCGACGGTCGCCGGGCCGGTGACCGTGCGCGGCGCCGCCGACAGCTTCCCCTCGTGCAGGAAGTAGACGGCCGCGCGGACCCGGCGGGGCGTCGCCGCGGCAGACGCCGACACAGGCGCGGACGCCGACACGGACGCCGACGCGGAGGCGGCCGGGTCCGGCGACCTGCCGTCCGGCGTGGCGACCGGTGCGCCGGTCCGGGACGGCGCACCGGAGGCCTCCCGGCCGGACCCGCCGCAGGCGGACAGCAGCACCAGGGACAACAGCGCGGCGGCGAGCGCCCGCGCCGGGCGTGCGGCGCAGAGCCGGGCACCATCCATGTGAATCCTCCCCTCCGGTATGCGCACAGAGTGCCCGCTTCCGCCCCCGCACGCCATCACCCGGGAGGGTCACCCGCGCGGCGCCCGGAACAACGCCGCCCAGAGGAAGTCCTCGCCGAAGCACGCCGATTCCACGGGCTCGTCGCGCATGCGGCGCAACTCGACCTCCGTCAGACCGGAGAAGATCCAGCGCAGCGCCTCCGGGGTGTAGGCCAGGCCGCCGTGCAGCCGGGACTCGCGGTAGAACTCCGCGTCGGAGAGCTCGGACCCCATCGCACCGGCCGCGAAGCACGTCAGCACCAGATGCCCGCCGGGCGCCAGGACCTCGTCCAGCAGCGCGAGGTAGCTGATCCGCCGGTGCGGCGGCAGATGGTGGAAGCAGCCCGAGTCGTGGACCAGGTCGTACGGGCCGCGCAGCGTGGTCGCGGCCAGGGTGAAGGCGTCACCGCGATGGAAGCGGATGCCCGCCCCCGTCCCGCGGGCCCGCTCCTGCGCCCAGGCGATCGCGGTGGGGGACAGGTCGACCGCGTCCACGGTGAACCCCCCCCGTGCGGCCAGGTACCGCGCGTTGCGCCCCGGACCGCACCCGAGGTCGAGGACCCGGCCACCCGGCGCGATCAGGCCCCGGTCGAGCCACTCCACAAGGTTCTCGTCGGGCTTGTCCACGAAGAACGGCACCGGCCGGGACCGGTCCGCGTAGAACGCGTCCCACCAGTCGGCCGCTCCTTCCGTCCAGCGGTCGGCTCCGGCAGCGAACAGGTCGTCCAGGAGCTTCAGCACGTCGTCGACGTCGCGGATACCACGGTCCATCAGGACCTAGCCAGGGGACGCCCCGTTTTAGCGGGGTGGGGAATGGCTTCTGGGCCCTGCTCTGGCCTCAACTGGGTGTACGGATCGGCACTGTTCACCTGAGTCCACCTTTCTGCTGCACTAGACCTGCGGCGCGTGTATAGTGATCGTGTGACCGTGGCCAGGAAGGTTCGCCGATTCTCCGGCGGCGTGTACGACCTCGGGCTCCACGTCGTGTGGTGCCCGAAGTACCGCCGTCCGGTCCTCGGCGGCCGGGTCGCGGAACGACTGGAGGAACTGATCCGGCAGAAGGCGGACGAACGCGGGTGGGAGATCATCGCCCTTGAGGTGATGCCCGACCAGGTGCACCTGTTCGTCAAGCACGACCCGAAGTCGTCGGCCTCGTACGTGGCGAACCAGTTCAAGGGCTTCACCTCTGGCGTGCTGCGCGAGGAGTTCGCGCACCTGAAGTCGCGGATGCCCACACTGTGGTCGTCGTCGTACTTCGCGGCCTCGGTCGGCGCCGTGTCGGCGGCCACGGTCGAGAAGTACATCAACACCCAGTGGGAGCGCCCTGGGAAGAAGGGGGACGGCTCGTGATCCGCGCGTACACGTTCCTCCTGCGCCCCACGGCCCGTCAGAGGGCAGCGCTCGGTGAGATGCTGCGGGACCACTGCTCCCTTTACAACGGTGCGCTGCAAGAGCGCCGGGACGCCTACCGGCACACCTCGAGGACCAGTGTCCGGTACGGTGACCAGTCCGCCCAGCTCAAGGAGATCCGCGCGTTCGACCCTGAGCGGCAGGGCCGCTGGTCGTTCTCCTCCCAGCAAGCCACCCTGCGCCGCCTGGACAAGGCGTTCCAGGCGTTCTTCCGCCGCGTCAAGGCCGGGCAGACGCCGGGCTACCCGCGTTTCAAGGGCGTCGGGCACTTCGACACCGTCACCTTCCCCAAGG
The DNA here is from genome assembly GCF_965342435.1 of Actinacidiphila sp. bgisy160. Lineage (GTDB taxonomy): Bacteria > Actinomycetota > Actinomycetes > Streptomycetales > Streptomycetaceae > Actinacidiphila. The sequence goes on from NZ_CBDRCM010000051.1 coordinate 26,459, forward strand.
ACGGCGACGGCTGCCGCTGGGACTCCACCCCCCACGGCTCGCAGACCCGCGTCCGCCTGCAAGGCGTCGGGCATGTCCGTGTGCACCAGCACCGGCCCGTGCGCGGCCGGGTCAAGACCATCTCGGTGAAGCGGGAGGGCAACCGTTGGTACGTCGTCTTGTCCTGCGACGACGTGCCCGTCGAGGAACTGCCGCCGACCGGGGCGGTCGTCGGTATCGACATGGGTGTCGCCCACTTCCTGACCACCTCGGACGGCGAACACGTCACCAACCCGCGTTTCCTCCAGGCGATGGCCGGCGAACTGGCCGAAGCGCAGCGGCACCTGGCGACGTTCCCCAAGCGGTCCCGGCAGCGCGTCAAGCGCCACCGCGCCGCCGCCCGGAAGGTCGCCAAGCTGCACGGCAAGATCCGGCGGCAGCGCGCCGACTTCCACCACAAGACCGCCCGTACGCTGATCGCCGGCCACGACGTGATTGCGCACGAGCGGCTCAACACGGCGGGTATGACCAAGAGCCCCGCACCCAAGGCCGACCCTGAGCAGCCCGGCAGCTTCCTGCCGAACGGTGCTGCCGCGAAGGCCGGGCTCAACCGCAGTATCCTCGATGCGGGTTGGGCGCAGTTCCTCGGAATCCTGGCGAACAAGGCTGAGAGTGCCGGTCGCCTGGTGGTTGCGGTGGACGCGCGCAACACCTCCCGCACGTGCCCCGAGTGCGGGCATGTCGCGAAGGAGAACCGCGCCACCCAAGCGACGTTCGCATGCACGGCGTGCGGGTTCGCGGCGAACGCGGACCACGTCGGCGCGGCGAACGTCCTCAACCGGGCCGGGCTGGCCCTCTGCGCGGCGGCTTAGCCACCGACGCAGGAAGCCCGCGCGTTTACGCGTGGGTGGAGTCACCAGATCCCCTTTCCCGATGAGACGCTAGGGCCCGCAGCCCCGAAAGCCCAGCTCAGCAGCGTTGCCCCAACTCACATGTACGCCCGTCTCCCCCGCTCCCGCGCCACCCCCCGCCCGCCCCGTCCGCACCCCGCCCCCGAGCCCACCCCCACCCCCACCGGGCCCCACCGCGACCCCTTTCCCGGGCACGCCGGGCACGGTTTTCCGACGGATCTCCCGAACGCGCTCACACGGAGTTCTCGCGGATCAACTCGAGCCAGATCGAGGGACAGCACTCCGCCCCGCCCGGCCTCCGGGCCCCGGACCGCCTCGACCACACGATCGACGCACGCGTACATCCGGTCGCAGGGCCGGCCTGAGGGCCCGGGGTGAGGAGGGGGTGCCGCGGCAGGCCCCACTCGCGCGGGGCGGTCCTGTCGCGTTCCGGGATGGCGCAGCGCCCGGCGGCGTCGATGCGTTCGCGGGAACGCGGGGAGATGGAACGCGGGGAGATTCAAGATCGCTTGCCGGCGTTCGGGCGGCGGCCCGGAGCAGCCGGGGGCAGTCCCTGGTGCAGGGTCGCCGCGTGGTCGGGGACGTAGGTCTGGAGGTCGCGGGGTGGGCGCTGGTAGCCGGTCGACGCGGGGCGGGGCGGGAGTTCGATCGCCGGGAGCGGGACCTCCTCGTAGGGGATGCTCGACAAGAGGTGGGCGATCATGTTGATGCGGGCAGCGCGCTTGTCGTCACTGCCGACGACGTACCAGGGGGCCTCGGGGATGTCGGTGTGCACGAACATGTCGTCCTTGGCGCGCGAGTACGCCTCCCAGCGGGTGATGGACTCCAGGTCCATCCCCGACAGTTTCCAGCGGCGGGTCGGGTCCTCCAGGCGGGCCCGGAAACGCTGCTCCTGGACGGCGTCGCTGACGGAGAACCAGTACTTGCGCAGGATGATGCCGTCCTCGATCAGCAGCCGCTCGAAGATCGGGCACTGGTGCAGGAAGCGCACGTGCTCCTCGGGGGTGCAAAAGCCCATCACGTGCTCCACGCCGGCGCGGTTGTACCAGCTCCGGTCGAACAGCACGATCTCCCCGCCGGCCGGCAGATGATCGATGTAGCGCTGGAAGTACCACTGGGTGCGCTCGCGTTCGGTCGGCGCGGGGAGCGCCGCGATGCGCGCGATGCGCGGGTTGAGGTGCTCCGTCACCCGCTTGATCGTGCTGCCCTTGCCGGCCGCGTCGCGTCCCTCGAAGATGACGACGAGTCTGCGCCCGCCGGCCCGGACCCACTCCTGAAGCTTCACCAACTCGATCTGCAGCCGCAGCAGTTCCCGCTCGTACACGCCCCGCGGCAGGCGCTCCTGCCGCTTCCTGTGACCCATGCCCCGATGCCCTCGCCTCCGTAGGACGCCCACGGTACGGCGCCCGAGGCGGGCTCCGGGGGAGGCTCAGCCGAGCGGGCCGGTGCCGCCCGGGGCGCCGACGGCGTGACCGGGGGCGGCCGCCGGGAACGGGAGCCAGGGGCCGGGGCCGTGAGGGGGGTGCGGGACGGCCGCGAAGGGGGGCAGCACCTCGGCGTCCGCGCGCTCCGGGGCGGTCCGCGGGGGCTTGGCCGCCTCGGCGGCCGGGGACGCCGGCGTGTACGGGGCGCCGGTCGTGGGGGCCGCGGTCGGAGTAGGGGCGGTCGCCGGCGGTGTGGGTTCTGGTGTGTGCGTCGGGGTCGGGGTCGGCGTGGGTGTGGGCGTGGGTGTGGGCGTGGGCGTCGACGGCGGGGTGGAGGGCGCCGGGGCGCCGGTGTGGGTCGGCTTCGGCGTCGGCTTCGGGGTCGGCATGCTCGCGGGGGGCTTCGGGTGGACCGGCTTGGTGGGGGCCGGCTTCGCCGGGTTCGGCTTCTCCTTGGCCTTGGCCTTTGTCTCGGCCTTGGCTGGAGTCGACCGGTTCGAGGCCGTCGGGCTGGTGCTCTTCTTCTCCTTCGCCTCCGGGGCCGCGTCGCGGTGTCCGCGGTCGGCCTCGACCAGGCCACGCTCCGGCTGCTCGGACGCGCTCGGCACGATCGAGGTGACGTGGACCTTGGAGGAGCCGGACGAGCGGTCCGCCCCGGAGGCGTCCGAGCCGGACTGCTGGAGTGCCCATGCGGTTCCGCCGAAGGCCGCGGCGGAGGCGACAGCCGCGGCGGACAGCTTGAGCCGCAGGGAACGTCCGCGGCGGTGCTTGGCCTGGTTGCGCATGTGAGACGAGGACCCTTTCAGCTAGCCCCCGCCCGGAATGCCGGCTGCCGCGCTGCGCGGCCGGGGCCGGTTACGTCAGGGACTCTGCGCGAGCATTCCCGCCTGCGCAAGGGCCTGACCTGCGCAGTCGTCGGAAGCGGAGTACATGATTCCGAAAAGCCGCAGGTCAAAGCCATGATGAACCGCGCAAATCGGGGCATGTGACATCGCCCACGTCGCTCACGGGACGGAAGTCCCGCAGTGGTATACGGAGGTCGTTCGGCCTGATTACGTACAATGCGGATGGATCCCGCCGTGTGTCCGACCGGCGCCGTCGACGCGAAGATCCACTGGCTTGCATACTCGGGAGTGCCGTTCGGCAATCGAGGCCACCACATCAGCACGCGGAGGCATGGACGTGGAGTACACGAAACTCGGCAGCACCGGTCTTGACGTCTCCCGGATCTGCCTGGGCTGCATGAGCTACGGCGCACCAGACCGTGGCAACCATCCGTGGACCCTGGACGAGGACGCCGCCCGCCCCCTCATCCGCGGCGCCGTCGAGGCCGGCGTCACGTTCTTCGACACCGCCAACGTCTACTCCGACGGCACCAGCGAGGAGATCGTCGGCCGGGCCCTGGCCGAGTACGCGCCCCGCGAGGAGATCGTGCTGGCCACGAAGGTGCACGGCCGCATGCGGCCCGGACCGAACGGGGCGGGCCTGTCCCGCAAGGCCGTGCTCACCGAGATCGACGCGAGCCTGCGCCGCCTCGGGACGGACTACGTGGACCTGTACATCGTGCACCGCTGGGACCCGCACACCCCGGTCGAGGAGACGATGGAGGCCCTGCACGACGTGGTGAAGTCGGGCAAGGCGCGGTACATCGGGGCGTCCTCCATGTACGCCTGGCAGTTCTCCAAGGCCCAGTACACGGCGGAGCGCCACGGCTGGACGAAGTTCGTCAGCATGCAGAACCACTACAACCTCCTCCACCGCGAGGAGGAGCGCGAGATGCTGCCGCTCTGCGCGGACCAGGGCGTCGGCGTCACCCCGTGGAGCCCGCTCGCCCGGGGGCGGCTGACCCGTGACTGGGACGCCGGCAGTGCCCGTCAGGCCACCGACGAGTTCGGCGGCACCCTCTACCTCGAGGAGGACCGCGTGATCGTCGAGGCCGTCGCGGCCATCGCGGCCCGGCGCGGTCTGTCGCGGGCGCAGATCGCCCTGGCGTGGCTGCTGGGCAGGCCCGGGGTCACGGCGCCGATCGTCGGCGTCGGCAAGGAGGCACATCTGGAGGACGCCGTCGCCGCGCTGGACGTGCGCCTCACCGAGGAGGAGCTGAAGGAGCTGGAGAGCCCGTACCGGCCGCACTCCGTCGTCGGCTTCTCCTGAGCCGCCGGGTCCGGGTCCGGGTCCGTGGCTGCGCGGCGGCCACGGACCCGGCCGCCGTCACGGCGCGACGTTCTGGTTGAGGTGGAACAGGTTCCCGGGGTCGTACGTCCGCCTGACCTCGACCAGCCGGTCGTATGGCCAGCCACACGGACTGCTTCGCTCGATCCATGGCGAGCGTGCAGGCGCGAAAGAATCGCGTGGGACCAATCCGCCACCGATGATCCCGCACCCCCCACGCCCACCCGCGCCCCTCCCGATGCCGTGACCCTGACGCTGTCCGGCCAGGGACCCCGCAGCGGCCCCACAGGGCAAATCCCTCCCATCAGGCGGTAGGACACACGGCGGGGACAAGTGAGTGCTTGGGTTGAGAAGTGCAGGACAAGGCAGCCATGGAGCCGGTTGGAGAGTGTGCCGGGGAGGCTGCGGGAGCCTGGGCAGAGGCAGTTGACAAGATCGTGGCTATGAATGGCACTCCTGTCACCCCGCCACGGCCACTCGATGTTGCCGCGGTTTTTCCTCAACTGGCCCCGCTGGCACGCACGGCGACCCGATTGCATCCCCGACCCGGGGGCACCGACGTGGTGGGACAGCTCGGTCGGCGGGCCACTCCTGTGGCTCGCCGACGAGCCGTGGCCCCACTGCGAGGGCCCGCATGTCGTGGACGGGGTGAACCCGGCCCTGTCCCCAGCGGATGTACGGCTGGAACGCGGCTACAGGCAGCAGCTGTACGTCTGCCCGGCGGCACCCGAGCATCCCCACATCGAACTGATGACGTAGCCCGTCGCCCTCTTCTGGGTTGAGAAGCGCGGCTTGTTGTCGGCCACCGGGAGCGTGCGGACATGCTGATGCGCGGTGGACTCCGCCTCTGGCGGCTCCACCGCCGGCGCGTCACACGTTGTAGGCGGCGATGTGGACCAGGGCCGTGTCGTCCCGCTGGTAGGTCACCGTGACCTCCATGTGGGACGACAGTTCGCCGTTCCACCGCTCCTCCGGCCGGTTGCCGAGGCAGAGGTCCGCCTTGCATGACTGGGAGACGGTCAGCCGGGGGAACGCCGCGGTCAGCCGGTCCGCGAGGCGCTCGCGCGGCATGCGGAAATCGGCGACGTATGCCTTGTCCATGAACCCGCGTGTGTTGGTGCAGACGACCTCGGTTGCCCCGGGGGGAATCGAACCGCCGAAGAACGACTCGGTTTCCGTGCAGTCCACGGAACGCGGATCCAGGGCGCGTGAGGAGATCCTGCCGTAGGCGAGAAGAGCGAAGAAGGCAAGGGCCGCGACGGTGGGGATTGCCGCGATGACATAGGGCCAGTTCGTCGTGCTGCCAACGGGTTTGCGGGGTCTCCATGGGCTGGTCAACCGTGCCTCACGGTCCGGTGAGCGCCAAGATCGGTCGATGGAGAGCGTGGCAGCATCCTTGAACATGTTCAACAGTGTTGGCGTGAAGGGCGGCGGCTCACGTGCCGGCCGCCCAGCACGCGACTCTCACTCGGGCTTCCGTCACCGGCTGCGCGTCGGTCAGTGACAGCTCATTGGATCAGGTCGGTGTGCGGATGCTCGGGGGAGGTCGGGCAGGCGTAGAGCTGCATGTTGTCGGCGCTGCCGACTTCCACCTTGGTCGGCTGCGCAGGGTCCTGGCCGGCGTGATGGCTTTCGGCACAGGCGGCAGCTTGGTCCTCGTACGGCGCCCAGCCGCGCTTGCCGTAGTCCCATTCGAGGGAGGCAATGGTCAGCAGCGGGACCATCTGTACCGCGCAGACGCTGCAGTATCGGGGATCGGGGTCGGTGCGGCCCCATGGGGGCCAGCCGCCGACCTTCCAGCCGGGAGCGTTTGCCAGATTGCCGTCGTAGAACTCCGCCGGACAGCTCGCGTACGAACTGTCCACGCCGGCGCCGGCGGCCTGCCATCTGCTCCAGTCCTCCACCATCAGCCGCATCTCGGGGCTGAGATCGAGGCTGTGGGGATACTCGGTGATCGCTTCCGGTGCCAGTCGACAGGGCTCCGGCACGTAGCCGTCCCAGTCCGCCTCGTAAGGGTCCGGCGGTAGAGCCAGGACGTCATCGACATCGGCCGCGGATCGCCAGAACAGCGCAGTCGCGGGCTTGGCATACGGTGCGTGGTCGTAGGGACACCAGAGCACTTGGAGCACGTCGGCCTTGCCGGGCGCCCGCAGGAGAGGGACATCGCGCACGTATAGCTGGGCGACGGGCAGCATGGGGACCGGACTCTCCGCGGGCCAGGGCGGGCCGGCTTCGAGTCGCTCCATGAACCTGGCGTCGTTGCGGTGCTGGATCGCCGTCTCCTCCGGCGTGGAGTGAGGACCTTGGGGATCACGGTGGAGTCGGGCTCGCCGGCGCCTGTCGAGGCGTATGTCCGCCGGCGACTTGCTTCGTCCGGTGCCGGGATGCACGGCTTCGCAGTGCGGCCAGGGCTCCTCGGCCGGCCACAACAGCGGGCCGCCGACGGAGCTGTCCCGGACCGAGGGCGACCCGGCACGTGGATGCAGCCGAATCGCCGCACGCGCCAACGGAGTCAACTCGGGAAAGACGGCGGTGACGTCGATTGGCCGCGGCGGAGTAGTACGTACGAACACCATGCCGGCGATCTTGCCACCGGCCACTGACAGGCCGCTGCCGCCTTGAACGGCGTCGGTCCTCAGTTGGTTGTGACGTTTACCAACTCGGCCACGGTGACGGCAAGCCTGCCTTTGTGGCAACTGTCGCGCTTCGGTTCGGGAGGCCGGGGGCTGAGCAGGTTCGGTGAGCCTGCGCCGGTGACGTGGGCGTGGCGAGGCAGGTGACCTCGGCGTGGGTGATGACGGCGAGTCCACGACGCCCGCCCAGGTGCAGCCGAGAGCGCACCGCGCCTGGCGCGGTCGACCGCCGTGGCCACCGGTCGTGAGTCGGCGCCCGGAGGTGACCTCCTCCGCGCCTGCCGAACAACTGGACCAACAACACCTGGACGTCGCCCAGGAGTACGTGAGGCAGCGCCAGTACGCCGACGCCGTGGGGGTCCGGCGCTCGCGTCAGGCCTGAACATCCGCCACGTCGCGCCTGCCGGGGTCTTCATTCGCGACGGATCGGACACCGCCTGGCCCCGATCCGCGGAGGGGATGGTAACTCCCCACCGAAGGGGAAGGACCACCACCTTGTCCATCGTCAAGGAGTTCATGGACCATTCTCAGCGGCGCCCGCAGTCAGGGATGAAATTGCCGCACGGCGAGAAGAGGGCCGCTGGTGACGCACTTGTGCCGGCCGCTTACGAGGTGGCGGGTGGGATGTTCTGGTTGGCGTGGAAGAAGTTGTGAGGGTCGTAGGTGTGTTTGATCGCGGCCAATCGGCCATAGTGATCGCGGTAGGTGCCATGGACCCGGTCGGGGCCTTCCTGTTCGCCGAGGAAGTTGATGTAGGCGCCACCCATGGAGTGGGGATGCAGGTCGGTCCAGTAGTCGACGCACCACTGGCGGATCAGTTCGGCATTGGCGGGTTCGGGGTCGATGCCGGCGATGACGCCGGACCACACGGCGTGCCGGTAGGCCCAGGCTGTGTCGTCGGTGCCGACTTGGCGGGTCGCCGCGTCGATGGGGTACAGGTGCATTGTGGACAGCCCGGTGGGGAGATTGTGGCCGTGCTGCTCGTGCACGCCTATGGCCTCGTCGGGGATGCTGTCGAAGAAGTCGCCGCGCCAGTACCACTGGAGCCCTTTTGGCATCAGTCCGTCGAACAGGCTTTGCAGGGCGGGGTAGGGCATGGGGCTGGTGAAGTGGAATGCCGGTGGTCCGGGCTCGTTGACGACGGTCAGCGCCTTCTCCAGGCCATCCCCTTCGAGGTCGCCTGTGTAGCACCACACCACGCCGCACACCTTCTGCCCGTGGATGGGTTCGGGGAAGGGCGGCCCGGGCGGCACTGTCAGCAAGGCGAAGAAGCCACTGAGTTCATCCGGTGCGGCGGGGAGGAAATCCCTGTACCACTGGAGTACTTCGCGGGCATGGTCGATGGGCCAAACGGTCAACCCGACACCGACGGTGTCCACGGGGTGCAGTCGGAAGGTGAACGAGGTGACGACACCGAAGTTGCCGCCGCCGCCCCGCAGAGCCCAGAACAGGTCCGGGTGGTCGCTCTCTGACGCGGTGACGAATGTGCCGTCGGCAAGGACGACGTCGGCGGACACCAGGTTGTCGATGGTCAGCCCGTACCTGCGGGTCAGGTGCCCGTGGCCGCCGCCGAGGGTGAGACCGCCGATCCCGGTGGTCGATATGGTTCCGGTCGGAGTCGCCAGTCCGAAGGCGTGCGCTGCGTGGTCGAGGTCGCCCTGCAGGCTTCCGCCGCCCACGCGCGCGGTTCTCGTTTGTGGGTCGACGTGCACCCAGCGCATAGGTGTCAGGTCGAGTGTCAGTCCGTCATCGATCAGGCAAAGCCCCGGACCACTGTGTCCGCCGCCGCGGACCGCCAGGTCCAGCCCGATGTCCTGGGCGAAGGAGAGCACGGCCCTGACGTCCGCTACGTCGACGCAGCCGGCAATCGCCGCCGGGCGCCGGTCGATCATGGCGTTGTAGATGCTGCGGTCCTCGTCGTAGCCTGCGTCTCCCGCAGCGACGACAGGTCCCCGCAGTGACTCGCGCAGGCCGTCCAGGGCCTGTTGGTTGATGCCGTCCATAGTCGAAAACCCCTGCTTATGCGCGACGCGGGGAGGGCGTCCGAGCGGGCTGCGCGAGCGTGAGACGCGCATCCGAATGCGTCTGTGTCGAGGACTGGCAAGGTGCCGCACCACTGTCAATTGTCCGCCTGCGCATTACCCCTCGCACGTCGGCTCTCCGCTCGGGCCCGGACAGGGTGAGCAGCCCACCCCGGGAGGACTTGGCCGTTGGGGACGGACCTCTTCGCGCCGGACGGTGGTGTTCGCGGGGGAGGGGGGGCGACTCGAACGCGCCTTGCTTGGCGAGGCATCGGGCCGCAGTGCCGATGGCGCGGTAGATGTCGTCGTGGGTCTGCGCCCCTCGGCGAAGGCGTCGCCCACAATCGATCACGTATTCGAGGTGGGTGTGGGGGCCGTGCCGGCCGTCACGTCGATCCTGCGGCACGACGGGCGGCCTTAGAACGCGACCGCCGAGTTCTCCCCGCGCAACGACGGTGGTTCCGAGGTGGCCTGGGCCGCGTGGGTCCGGGCGGGTGGGCCCGCAGTTCAATTCCCGCGTTCGGGGAAAGTTGGGGCGGACGCTTCCGGGAGGCGACCCCGGTACGGCGCGGCGGCGAACATCCGACGGGGAAGGGTGCGCGGGGTGGCGTCACCTGTAGCATGGGCATGCAGTTACCGACTGGTAGGTACGTCGGTGAGGGAGCGGGACCACCCAAGGAGCAGCCATGCCCACGCTCGACCGCCAGGACGACGTCTTCATCCTCGACCTCGGGGACACCGAGAACCGCTTCCATCCCGACTGGCTCGCGTCCGTCGACGCCCTCCTCGACGAGGTGGAGAAGGCGGAGGGGCCGCGGGCCCTGGTCACCGCGGCCACGGGGAAGTTCTGGTCCAACGGGCTCGACCTGGAGTGGCTCTTCGCGCACGCGGACCAGGCGGGCGCGTACGTCAGCGGCGTGCAGGCGCTGCTCGCCCGTGTCCTGACCCTGCCGGTGGCCACCGTCGCGGCGCTGCAGGGCCACACCTTCGCCGCGGGCGCGATGCTCTCGCTGGCCCACGACGTCCGGGTGATGCGCGCCGACCGCGGCTACTGGTGTCTGCCGGAGGCGGACATCAACATCCCCTTCACCCCGGGCATGTCGGCTCTCATCCAGGCCCGCCTGCACCCGCAGACGGCCCACGAGGCCATGACCACCGCGCGCCGTTACGGCGGTCTCGACGCGCTGGCCGAGCGCATCGTCGACGGTACGGCGGGGGAGGGTGAGGTCCGTGAGGCGGCGGTCGCCCTCGCCCGCCCTCTGGCCGGGAAGGCGGGAGCCACCCTCGGAACGATCAAGACCCGGATGTACGGCCCCGTGCTGGAGGCCCTCCGCCAGGAGGTCCCCCTCGGCTGAACCCGTGGCCCTTACACCGAGGGGGCGGGGCCGGAGGGGTCAGCGGGGGTCGTTGAGCCAGTAGCCGGGGAGGTCGTCGCGCACCCGGTCGAGCGCCTCCTCGGTGCGCGCCCGCGCCCACAGGAACGTCCGGTCGTCCTCGCGGAGTATGACGTCGGGGCCGGCGTACCAGCGCGCGCCCAGGTCCTCGCCGGGCGGGTACGCGGGGAACGGCAGCGGGGTGAACCGCCCGCTCAGGGCCTCGAACTGGGCGTCGTCGAGGTCGTCACGGAAGTCGCCGAGCTCGGACGGCTCGTGCAGCGACTCCGACAGGACGATCTCGACGCAGGCCCACGAGAAGCGGTCCAGCCACGCCGACCACCTCTCGGCCTCCTTGTCCGCGAGGTCCGGCTTCATGACGACCGGCGGATCGGGCTTGTGCAGGTCGCGCAGGAGGATGCCCCACGACGCGGCGCCCTGGTTCTCGTACCGGAAGACCAGCGCCTCCGCGCGGGAGTCCACGTGGAGTTCCGCCGGCGCGAGCAGCCTGTCGTGATTGCTGGTCAGGTCCGGGCGCCGCCCGAAGAGCCGGTAGGCGTCGCGCAGTACGGAGGGGAGGGCGAAGCCCAGGCGTTCCTCCGCGGCGGCCAGTTCGGGCTCACCGTACCCGTCGCCGTCCTGCAGGGGCGCGAGCCAGTGTCCGGCGAAGCCGCGTACGAACCGCAGGGCCCCGGCCGGGTCGGTCATGCCCGCGGCCAGCTCCCGGCGCACGTCGAAGTCGTCTGTCATGCCGGGCACGTTATCGCGCTGCCGGACCGTGCTCGCCGCCGCAGACCGCGCGCAGCGCGGCGACCGCCTCGTCGACCGCCTCCGGGCCGTGGACGCGCGCGGGTGCGGCCCGGTGAGGTGCGAGGACCACGTAGCCGGCCGCGAGATGGGACAGTCCGCCCCAGGGCTCCCGGCGGTGCGCGCGGGCGAGCACCGCCTCGCAGCGCGCGCAGCCGATCCAGGGGACGAGGTGGAGCTCCGCCAGGAGCGGGCCGTCGGCGACGGCCGACCCGGGGAGGGCGTCCGCGTCCGAGTCACCGATCACCGTGAGCGAGGTACCGCCGCCGCACAGGTCGAGGCACCGGGTCAGGCCCGGGCCGAGGGCCGGCCATGTGTCCCAGGCCTCGGCGGTCGCCGCGATCGTGGCCCACTCGGCCTCGCTGATCGCGGGCCGGTGTTCGAGGAGCCCCGCGACGAGGCGGCCGAGAGCGGCCTCCTGTTCGCCGATGCTCACGCAGTCCTCGACGTACTCGGCGTCAGCCGGCGGCAGGAGGGCGGCGAAGCCCCGCCACCGGTCCGTGTCCGGGATCATGCCGCCGAGGCTACCGCGACGAGGGGCCGGTCAGCCGGTGTGCGGGATGGAGTGGTGCTCGTGCGCGACCACCCACCGGCCGCCCTGCTTGCGCAGCCCGGGCGTGAGGCGGAGCCGGAGTTCGGGGTGCCCGGCGGGGTCCTGCGGGCTTCCGCAGCGGAGCGGGGCGTGCGCGAACGCCACCTCGTCGCCGGCGGTGACCGGCAGGGACACGATCGCGAACGAGGCTCCCCGGGCCTGCCGGTCGAAGAACGGCGGCCACACCTTCCGCCAGGCGGCGAGGCCGCGGACGCCGTCGTGGCGTGGTGGCACGTCGGACATCACGATGTCCTCGGCGTGGTCCGCGACCACGGCGTCGAGGTCGCCCTGGTGCACCGCGTCAGCCCAGCGCTTGATCAGCGCACGGATCCGCGCCGCGTCGTCCCGCAGGGTGCCCGCCCTCCCCTGCCGCCGACACCGCGCCCACCGTCCGTCGTCATCCTGTCACACGAGGGTGATGGGGCCGATGGGGCCGGTGGGCGGGAATCGGCGAGTTGGTGCGGGCGCGTGCCCGCCCGATTAGCGTGCGGATATGGCAGTACGCTTCCCCGCTTCGGTCACCGTCGACGGCCGGTACGCGCGGCTGGTCCCGTTGTCGCCGCTGCACGTGCCGGCGCTGTTCGCGGCGGCACGCGCCGACGAGGCGATGTGGCGCTGGCTCTCCACGACGCCGCCCGGTTCACCGGGGGAGATGGCGGCGCTGGTGGAGCAGCGGCTGGCGCAGGCCGCGGCGGGGGAGTCCGTGGTGTTCGCCGTCGTCCCGCACGCCACGCAGCGCCCGTCGGGCTGGGCCGCGTACGTCGACATCTCCGTCGTCGACGAGCGCGTGGACATCGGGTGGAGCTGGCTGGACCCGGCCCTGTGGGGCAGCCCGGTCCACCTGGAGACCCACTTCATGCTGGTGTACTACGCCTTCGAGGATTTGGGGTTCGGGCGCGTCCAGTGGCGCCTGGACGACCTCGACCTGCCGACCCAGGACGCGGTGTCCCGTATCGGCGGCATCCGCGAGGGAGTGCTGCGCCGGCACTGCCGCCGGGTCGACGGATCGTGGCGCGACACCGTGTACTACTCCCTGGTCGCCGCGGAGTGGCCCGCCGTGCGGGAGCGCTGGATGGCGGGCTGGATCCTCGAATGACGACGGGCGTCAGTGCCCCTTACGAGTGCGGCGCCAGGAGAACGGCCCCGGGAGATCGACGGATTCGGTGCGCTCACCGCGGGTGTTGACCGTGTGGTGGACGCCCTTGCCGCCCGTGGTGAGGGACAGCGAGCGCTTGTTGATGTTCAGGCGGACGCCGGGAAGGATCCGGAACGACTTGCGGAAGCGAAGAGGCACGTCGTGCTCCTTTCCGAGGGTTCGGTCCTGAATACGTCTGCCCTGCTGACGGCCTTTCATCGGGGACGCCCCCACCGGTGTGGAGGACCTCCCGCGTCAGCCCGGGGCGCCGCCTTCCGGCAGGCGCGTGGCGATGCCGTCGACGAGGAACGCCAGGCTGAGCGCGAACCGCTCGTCGAGGTCCGGCCCGGAGGGCGCCGCGTCCACCGCGCCGGCAGCGGGTGCCGCCTCACCGCCGCGGCCGGCTCGCGGGCGGCGGTGACGGTCGCGCCGCTGCTCCGGGGTACCGGGCCCACCGCGCCCGGCACAGATGCGTCGTCCACGAACGCCTGCAGGACCTCGTGCAGCTGCGGCTTCACCGATCCAGCCTTCCCTCGTGTGCCGTCACGGAGAGGACCTCCGCCACGGCGCGGACTCATTCGGTCCGCCCGTGCCGTGCGCCCGTTCGGCGGTGTGTTGCGGGGGGTCGCCCCGGGCACCCGCGTAGCGTACGGAAAGCCGGCCCGTATCGGGGTGTACACGGAGGAAAGGGCACCGGAACCATGCAGCAGGAGCGCGGTGGCCGCTGTGACGTGGTCGTGGTCGGGGCGGGCGCCGCCGGGCTGGCGTGCGCGGCCGACCTCGCCGTGGCGGGCCTGGCGGTGCGGGTACTGGAGGCCTCGGACGGCGTCGGCGGGCGGATGCGCACCGACCGGCATCGCGGTTTCCTCCTCGACCGCGGCTTCCAGGTCTTCAACACCTCCTACCCCCAGGTGAAGCGGCGTCTGGAGCTGGAGCCCCTGCGGCTGCGGCCGTTCACCCCCGGCGTGCTGGTGCACACCCCCCGCGGGCGGCTGCGTTTCGCCGACCCGACCCGTCCGCCGTACGCGACCTCCGACCTGCTGCCCGGACGGCTCGCCTCGGGGCGCGACCTGGTGGCGCTGGGCGTCCTCAGCGCCCGTGACATGCTGCTGCCCCCGGGACGGCTGCGCACGGGCGCGGACACCACGACGCTCACCGCGCTGGCCGCCGCGGGCATCTCGCCCGAGCTGGTGGAGACCCTGTTCCGGCCCTTCCTCTCCGGGGTCTTCCTGGAGGACGAACTGGAGACCTCCAGCCGCTTCTTCCACTTCGTGTGGCGCAGCATGCTGCGCGGCACCCTCGCCCTGCCCGCCGGGGGGATCGGCGCCGTGCCCGGGCAGCTGGCCGGGCGACTGCCCGAGGGCACCGTCCGCACCGAGGCCCCGGTGCGCGAACTGACCGGCGACGGGGTGCTGCTGGAGGACGGCACGGAGGTCACCGCGCCCGTCGTGGTGGTCGCCACAGGGCCGGGGGCGGCAGCGCGGCTGCTGCCCGGCCTGACGACCCCGCCGACGCGGACCGTGACGACCTACTACCACGCCGCGGACCGGTCGCCGCTCGCCGAACCGACGCTGCTGGTGGACGAACGCCGCCGCTTCCTCAACACCGTGGTCCTCACCGAAGTGCAGCCCAGACTGTCCCCGGACGGCCGCGCCCTGGTCGCCAGCTCCGTGCTCGGCGCGCCGGGCCCCGCCGACGAACCCGCCCTGACCGCGGCACTGTCGGACGCGTACGGCACGGACGCCTCCGTCTGGGAGCCGCTGCACCGCTGTACCGTGCGCGAGGCGCTGCCCGCGATGCCGGCGCCGCACCCGATGACCCGCACCACCCGCTTCGGGCCGGGGCGTCACGTGTGCGGCGACCACCGGGCGACCGGATCGCTCCAGGGCGCCCTCGCCTCCGGCGCACGGGCCGCCCGCGAGGTGCTGTCGGACCGCCGCCGGACGGCGACGCGGCTGCGCTGAGGAGCCGCGGAGACCCGTCGATCGCGGCGTCGACGAGGGCGGTGGCCATGGCACGGGCGCGGACGCCCGACCTGTGGCGTTCAGCGCGGTGCTGCGGGCGACGGCGCCGTCGTACAGGAGGGCGAGCCGTTCCCCGAGCTCCTCCGTGTCGCGGGTACCGGCCGGCCGTGCGAGGGCCGTCAGCCTGCGGGCGAACGCGGTCTTGCAGACGGCCACCAGCGCGTGGACCGGGTGGTCGGGGTCGGGGACCTCGAAGGCGGCGTTCAGTAAGGGGCAGCCGCGCAGCGGTCCGTCCGTCGTCCGCGGTCGCCGGTCGAAGACGGCCAGGAGTTGCTCCCGCGCATCCGGGCAGGGCTCCCCGGGGATCACCTCGGCGGGGAGCAGGCCCTCCTCGAGTTCGCTCAGACAGGCGTGACGAGCTCGTCCTTGCCGGTGAAGTGCGTGTACAGGGTGCGCTTCGAGGCGTTGGCGACCGTGGCCGGCTGGTCCATCCCGGTCGCGTTGACCCCCTGGGCGACGTACAGTTCGGTCGCCGCCACGAGGGTCCGCTCCCGGGCGACTCGGCCACCGAGCCGGCGCACGGGGGAGGAGGGCGCGTCGCTCATGCCTTGAGGATCCCGATCGTTCTCCTTCACTGTGAGCGACGGCCGCGGTGGGCCACGTAAGGGAACCGATCGGTTCACTCAAGGCTCGGCGGTCCACGCCGCGGCGGGCTCCGGTGGACCGGATCCCCCCGGTCCGCGATGCTGGTGTTCCGCACCACGGGCGAGCCGGGGCGGCGAGCAGAGGAAGGAAGGCGCGGCATGCCCATCATCTCGCGCGGATTCCACGGGCGGCGCCCCACGTCGGGCAACAAGCTTCCGCCGGGACAGTACGAGACCTTCGATTTCCCCGTCCTGTCCGCCGGTCCCACCCCGCGCATCACCCACGACGACTGGGAGTTCACCGTCACCACCGAGGACGGGACCGGCCACCGGTGGAACTGGGCGGAACTCATGGCGTTGCCCTCGGAGACGCCCACTGTCGACCTGCACTGCGTGACGAAATGGTCGAAGTTCGGCACCCACTGGCGGGGCGTCTCCCTGGACGTGCTGCTCGCCGACGTCGAGACCGCCGCCGAGTACGCGCTCGTTCACTCCTACGGCGGCTACACCACCAACCTTCCCCTGGAGGACCTCCTCGACGGGAAGGCGTGGATCGCCCACGAGTACGACGGGGACGAGCTCGCCCCCGAGCACGGCGGCCCCGCCCGGCTGCTGGTCCCGCACCTGTACCTGTGGAAGTCGGCGAAGTGGGTCCGCGGCATCCAACTGCTCCCGGAGGACGAACCGGGCTTCTGGGAGAGCGTCGGCTACCACGACTACGGAGACCCATGGCGCGAGCAGCGGTACCAAGGCGACTAGGCGACCGCCTGCGCTGGCAGGCCGCCGAACTGGTGGAACGGCGCGGCGAGTCCGTGGCGGCGACGACCCTCGTGTTCGACGTACCCGGCTGGCCCGGTCATCTGCCCGGCCAGCACCTCGACGTCCGGCTCACCGCGGAGGACGGCTACAGCACCCAGCGCAGCTACTCCCTGGCGTCCGCGGCCGACGGCGACCGGATCGAACTGACCGTCCAGCGCGTCGAGGACGGCGAGGTCTCGCCGTATCTGGCCGACGGCCTCGCCGTCGGGGACGCCGTCGAGATCCGCGGCCCCGTCGGCGGCTGGTTCGTCTGGCGCCCCGAGCAGACCGAACCGGTCCTGCTGGTCGCCGGCGGCTCCGGCGTCGTCCCGCTCATGGCGATGGTCCGCGGCCGTGCCGCGGCGGGTAGCCGCGCCCCGTTCCGGCTGCTGTACTCCGTGCGCACGCCGGAGGACCGGTTCTACGCGGCCGAGCTGGACCAGGGCGCCCCCGGCCTCGACACGACGCATGTCTACACCCGCTCGGCGCCGGACGGCGCGCCGCGCCCGGTGGGCCGGCTGCAGGCGCGCGACCTGGCCGAATGGGGCTGGCCGGCGGACTTCGAGCCCACCTGTTATGTGTGCGGCCCCACCGGATTCGTCGAGACGGCCGCGGGCCTGCTGGTGGCCCTGGGCCACTCCCCGGAGCGGATCCGCACCGAGCGCTTCGGTCCCAGTGGGGGATGACCCCGCGTCACCGCACCGGAAGGAAACCACCCCGCCCATGAGCGAGCGCTACGCCGCCCGCGTGATCGAGGTGCCCGACGAGGGCATTCGCCTCCACCCTGTGAAGGGCTCGGCACCGCCCGGGCAGCCGACCGAGGTCAACCTGCTCGGCATGGCGGTCGCCCTGGCCCTCGGCGCGGCCGGCTACGAGCACCACCCCGCCCTGCGCGACCCCCGGCTACAGACCCTTGAGGCACTGCTCGCGGGCGAGGCCGTCATGCCCTGGCGCCCGCCCGCCGCGGGGGCGGGGACCGCCGCGTACGTCGAGTGCGAGCGGTCCGGCTCCGGCGTCTTCACCTGCTCGGTACGGCACCGGCCCGCCGACGAGGGCTGAGCGCCGCTCCAGAACCGGGGTGGTACCACCGTTCCCAGGTACACCGGTGCCTCCCCGACCTGCGATGGAGGGCGGCCGGCCTGCCGTTGCAACGGATCGAGAGTGGTGGTCCGTGAGGCGGCCGCCACGGAGACCGCGAACGAGGAGAGCCGTGCCGATGCTTGCCACCGTCGCCCCCGAGGACCGCTGGTTCGTGGGATTGCGGTTCAGTACGCCCCAGGGGGCCGTGCGCAGCCACTACTACGTGGTCGAGGAGGCCGCCGACGCGCAGGACGCCGTGCGGACCGCGATGCGCCGCGCCGCGGACACGTACGAGTGCGCGGCGCGGGGGAACGCCGTGATCGACGGCGTCGAGGTGCGCCGCCTGCGGTGGAACCCCCTGGGCTGGGCCTACCTGGCCGCGTCGCACAAGGACGCCGGTGCGTCCCTGTGCCTCGCACACGGCGGCACGGCGGACCGCTGACACGTTGACGCCGGTCCACCCCCCGACCGGGCCCACCGCTTCCCGCCGCCCCGTCCCCGGTGGCGCTGCCGGCCCGTCGGTGGGCCGACTGGGCTGGGTCCTGTCGACGAAGCAGTTCCCTCGCCCGGGCACATCGACACCGATCGCGTCAAGGAACTCGCCGCCCTGACCGGTGGCGGGCGCCCGGAGGACGCCCTGCGCCGCCGGGACGGCCCCGCAGTCGACGGCCGCGGCCCTCCTCTCGACGGCCGCGTTGCCTCACCGGCGTCATGCCGCCCGTCGACGGCGGGGAGCGGGCGCTGTGACGGACCGGCGAACCGCGGCGCGGACCCCGCCCTCGCCATGGTCGCCCCTGCCCTTGGCGCGCTGGTCCCGCGCCTCACCGGCGGGGAGCACGCGGCACACCTGCCCGGCGGCCTGGCCGGACCCGGCCGCTGAACGGTTCTTCGGGGCGGCTGGTAGGGTGGCACGCATCTCCGAATCGGGAACCAAGGAGTCCGAACGTGGTGGGTGACGACGACATCTCCGGGTGATACCGGGTGTCCTCGGCCATGGGCGGGTGCGCACGACGCACCGACGCCGTGGCAGCTCCGTCCTGCCTTCCACACGTTCCTTTCCCGCGCGGCGGCCCCCTTGCCACGCGCGGCGACCTCCCGAGGGCCTACTCATGTCCGACGCGTACGTCATCTGTTCCCACCTGTCCTTCTCCTGGCCTGACGACACCCCCGTCTTCGAGGACCTGTCCTTCACCGTCGGCGGCGGCCGCACCGGGCTCGTCGCGCCGAACGGCGCCGGAAAGAGCACCCTCCTCAAGCTGATCGCGGGGGAGTACCGGCCACGCGGCGGCACCGTCACCGTCAACGGAACGCTCGGCTACCTGCCGCAGAGCCTGCCGCTGGCCGGCGACCTCACCGTGGCCGAGGTCATGGGCGTCGCCGACGTGATCCGCGCGATCGACGCCATCGAGTCCGGGGACACCGCCGAGGAGCACTTCACCACCATCGGTGACGACTGGGACATCGAGGAACGCACCCGCGTCGAACTCGACCGGCTCGGCCTCGGGGACGTCTCCCTCGCCCGGCCGTTGCGGACCCTGAACGGCGGCCGGATCGTCTCGCTCGGCCTGGCGGCCCAGCTCCTCAGGCGCCCCGACGTCCTGCTGCTCGACGAGCCCACCAACAACCTGGACAGCGACGCACGCCGCGCGCTGTACACGGTCCTGGACGAGTGGCGCGGATGCCTGCTGCTCGTCAGTCACGACCGCGAACTGCTCGACCGGGTGGACCGGGTGGCAGAACTCGACCGTGGCGCGCTCCAGTTCCACGGCGGCAACTACACCCGGTACGAGGAGGCCGTGCGGGCAGCCCAGGAGGCCGCCGAGCGGAACGTCCGCAGCGCCGAGCAGGAACTCAGACGTGAGAAGCGCGAGTTGCAGCAGGCCCGCGAACGGGCGGCTCGCCGGGCCGGCAACGCGGCGCGCACCCTCGACAGTGCGGGACTGCCCAAGATCTTCGCCGGGACGCTGAAGCGCCGCGCCCAGGAGTCGGCCGGGCGGTCGAACGAGACCCACTCCGCCCGGGTCGGCGAGGCCAAGGCGCGTCTGGACGAGGCGGGCCGGGCCCTGCGCGACGACCAGCGGATCGTGGTGGAGCTGCCCGACACGCGTGTCCCCGCCGGACGCACGCTGTTCGCGGGCGACGGGATGCGGATCCACTACGACGGGCGCGAGGTCTTCGCGGGCGAGGGCGTCGCCCTGACGATCCGAGGGCCGGAGCGGATCGCCCTGACCGGCTCCAACGGCGCGGGAAAGTCCACCCTGCTGCGTCTGCTCCACGGCGACCTCGAACCCGTGGACGGTGGCCGGGTCAGGCGGGCCGACGGCCGCGTCGCGTACCTCTCGCAGCGCCTCGACCTGCTGGAAGCGGACCGCACGGTGGCGGAGAACCTCGCGCGGTTCGCCCCGGCGACGCCGGAGGCCGAGCGGATGAACCTGCTCGCCCGCTTCCTGTTCCGGGGCCCGCGCGCCCACCTCCCGGTCCGGGTGCTGTCCGGGGGCGAACGGCTGCGCGCCACCTTGGCCTGCGTCCTGTGTGCCGAGCCCGCCCCGCACCTGTTGCTGCTGGACGAGCCGACGAACAACCTCGACCTGGTCAGCGTCGGGCAGCTGGAGAGCGCCCTGGCCGCCTACGAGGGCGCCTTCGTCGTGGTCAGCCACGACGTGCGGTTCCTGGAGCGGATCGGCGTCGACCGTCGGCTGCACCTGTCCGAGGGGCGGCTGCTGGAGACCGGCTCCGCCACCGCGGGGCCCGAGGTCCGCGCCTGACCACGCGCGGGGACGGGACACCCGGCGACCTCCAGAAGCTGCTCAGCGAGGTCGCCCGGGTGCCGCGGGTGACCGCGTACGGCATCGACCGGGTGCTGGAGGCCCCCGCCGGCCGCATTCCGGCCGGTCCGGGCCGTCACGGACTGGCGCGCGCTCCAGGAGGGCAGGTCCGGACGCCTGCGGCCCCGCACCAGCGACGAGTGCCGGCTGTTCCCGCTCGACCGCAGCAAGGCCGGCACCGCCCGCTGGTGCTCCATGGCGGCCCGTGGCAACCGGATGAAGGCCACGCGACACCACCGGCGGGCCCGCGCCACGGCCGCCGGCTGACGTACGACGGCGGCCCGGGGCCGCGAGGGCCCCGGGCCGCCGGGGGCCGCCACGCCGCCCGAGCCCGTCACCAGGGCGGCGCGACGGGGTCTTTCAGCCCTTCGCGCGGGCGGGCAGCCGCCAGTTCGGCCGCGGGAAGTGGCAGGTGTACCCCTCGGGGTAGCGCTCCAGGTAGTCCTGGTGCTCCGGCTCGGCCTCCCAGAACGGCCCGACGGGCTCGACCTCGGTGACGACCTTGCCGGGCCACAGGCCCGAGGCGTCGACGTCGGCGATGGTGTCCTCCGCGACGCGCTTCTGCTCGTCGTCCACGTAGTAGATCGCCGAGCGGTAGCTCATGCCGATGTCGTTGCCCTGGCGGTTCCGCGTCGACGGGTCGTGGATCTGGAAGAAGAACTCCAGCAGCGCACGGTAGTCCGTCTTCTCGGGGTCGAAGAGGATCTCGATCGCCTCGGCGTGGGTGCCGTGGTTGCGGTAGGTGGCATTGGGCACGTCGCCGCCCGTGTAGCCAACGCGGGTCCCGACGACGCCGGGCTGCTTGCGGATCAGGTCCTGCATGCCCCAGAAGCACCCGCCCGCGAGTACGGCCCTCTGTGTCTGTCCTGCCATGTCAATCCTCCGAATCGGTCCTGTCACCATTGTCGAACAACCCGAGGTAGGCCCCGTAACCTTCCCGCTCCAGGTCATCGGCGTGGACGAAGCGCAGCGAGGCGGAATTGATGCAGTACCGCAGGCCGCCCGTCTGCCGGGGGCCGTCGGGGAAGACGTGCCCCAGGTGACTGTCGCCCGCCGCCGAGCGGACCTCGGTGGCCAGCAGCCCGTAGCCCGGGTCCGGCCGCTCCACCACGTGTGTCCGGTCCAGCGGCCTGGTGAAGCTCGGCCACCCGCTGTGGCTGTCGTACTTGTCCACCGAGGCGAACAGCGGCTCGCCGGAGACCACGTCGACGTAGATCCCGGGTTCCTTGTTGTCCAGGTAGTCGCCCGTGAAGGGGCGCTCGGTGCCGTTCTCCTGTGTCACGCGGTACTGCTCCGGTGACAGTCGCGAGACGGCCTCCGGGTTCCTGCTGTAGCCGGTCACGGTCCCTCCTTGCTCGCGGCTCTCTCTTTTCCGTACGCCCATTGGTGACGGGAGACGACCGGGTCTTACCTGCCGGGAGCGACCGGTTTCCGGGCCGCGCGGCGGCCATCGCCGTGGAGGTGCGGGTGGGCGGCCGCGTCTAGGATCACTGCATGGATTCCGCACAGAACGACGGCCTGGCCGGTGACGGGGGCCGGGGCGGCCGGTCCATGGACGCGGAGTCCGCGCAGTGGGTGCGGGCGCTGTCGGCGGACGGCGGGGCGTACGAGGAGGCGAGCGCCAGGCTGCACGGGCTGCTGCTGCGGATCGCGTACGCGGAGGTGAACCGGCGCGGCTCCCGGCACGGCATCACCGGGCCGGAACTGGACGACATCGCCCACCAGGCCGCGGCCGACGCGCTGCTGTCGATCACCCGGAAGATCGGCGGGTTCCGCGGTGACAGCCGCTTCACGACCTGGGCGTACAAGTTCGTCATGAACGAGGTGTCCACCAAACTCGGCCGCCACTTCTGGCGGACCGCCGGCGTGCAGCTCGACCCCGAGGCGTGGGAACGGCTCCCCGACCGGCTCGGGGCCGACCCCGCCCGGCAGAGTGAGGCCCGTGAGCTCGTCGACGCCCTGCGCGAGGCCGTGGAGGAGGAGCTCACCGAACGCCAGCGCCAGGTGTTCACCGCGCTCGCGGTGAACGGCGTGGACGCCGACACGCTCGCCGCGGAGCTCGGGACGAACCGCAACGCGCTCTACAAGACGATGTTCGACGCGCGACGTAAGCTCCGTGCCCGGCTCGCAGCCAATGGACATCTGCCCCTGACGACAGCGAGGCGCTCATGAACGAATGGCAGGGCCTTGACGACCTCCTGCGCACCGACGCCCTGGACCCCGGCTGCGACGCGGCGCTCGACCTGATGGACGTCTACCTGGAGCTCTTCCTGGCGGACGCGGCACCCGAGCGGCGCTACCCCGGTGTCGCGGTCCACCTGCGCGGCTGCCCGGCCTGCGAGGAGGACTTCCGCGGGCTGCTGGCCGCGGTGACCGGCGGCTGACCCCGCTCAGGCGGTGAGCGGCGGGTTGAGCCGGTGGGGGAGGACGGCGTCCGCCCGGACCGGGACCCGCCCGGTGGCCACATGTCGCGGGGTGAAGCGGGCCCGGCGGCCGGTCCCTCCGCCGTCGCCGGGGGCCCCGGGCGCGGTCCAGTCGACGGCCGCGCCGCCGGACAGCTGCAGGGGTCAGTCTCGTCGGGGCGGGAAGTGACGGCGGTCCCGTGGTGTTGTGGAAGGCGCAGGCTTCGGGCGCCCGCCGGACGTACGGCCGGCGGAGCCCGCGACAGGGACGGAAGACGCAGATGACTGGAACGGCCGCGGCGCAGCGCGCGAAGGGCAACGAGGAAACCCGGATCGTCACCCCCCGGCTCGTCCTGAGGCCGTGGCGCACCGACGACGCGGAGGCGGCGCTGGCCGTCTACGGGACGGACGACGTGACGCGATGGCTGGCTCCGGCCATGACCCGGCAGCCCGACGTCGCCGCCATGCGGGAACTGCTGCGCTCCTGGGAGGAGGACGGGGCCGCCCTGGAACGGCCCGCCGGACGCTGGGCGATCGAACTGCGCGAGACCGGCGAACTCATCGGCGGAGCCGCCGTCCTGCCGCTCCCGCCGTACGGCGTGGACCTCGAGATCGGCTGGCAGCTCGCCCAGCCGTTCTGGGGCAGGGGCCTGGCCAGTGAGGCCGGACGCGCCCTGGCGGGGTACGCCTTCGCGTCGGGCGTCGACGAACTCTTCGCCGTGGTCCGGCCGCGCAACGACCGTGGCGCCGCCACCGCCCGCAGCGTGGGCATGGAATGGGTCGGGGAGACCGAGAAGTACTACGACCTGCGGCTGCAGGTGTACCGGCTGCGCAAGGGGGAGTTCGAGGCCTCCGCCGCGCCGGGGCCCGTGGGCTGACGCGGAGCGCGCGCCCGGCGGAGCGCAACATGCCGGGTGCCGGACCGTACGGAGCATGGTCCGGCACCCTTGTGTCATGCACGGCGCGTCACCACGCCGCCGTCGGCGACCTGGGTCAGTGACGGGCTGCGGCGCGACGCTTGCGGTTCGCGAGGAGCAGACCGCCGCCGGCGAGCAGCGCGACGGCCGCACCGCCCGCGAGCAGCGGGGTGGAGCTGGAGGCACCGGTCTCGGCGAGGTCGCCGGCCGGGGACTCGTCAGTGGAGGGGGTCGAGGGCGCAGCGGAGGGGGCCGTGCTGGCCGACTCGCTGGGCGTCTCGCTCGGCTTCGGGGACTCGGTGGTCTTCGTCTCCGTCGGGGTGGGGGTCGGGGTGGGCGTGGGCGTGGACTGACCCTCGCACACCGGGGCGATCTTCTTCTCGTCAACCGAGTACCTGTCGCCGTCAGCCGCCTTGACGACGAGGCGCACCTGCACCTCGGTCGTGTGGGCCGGCAGCGGCAGTTCCTTGTGGAACTGGTCGTGGAAGGTCTCGGTGGGCAGCAGGTCCTTGCCGTCCACCGTGATCGTCACGGTGTTGTCACCACGACCGTACTTGGTCAGGTCGACCTTCACGTTGGAGCACGTCACGTCCCACACGGGCGTGTGGGCGGACGCCGGGGTGGCGCACAGGCCGAGACCGATGACGCCGGTCGCGGCGGCTGCTATCAGGGTGCCGGGGCGGGCCCAGGCACGGCGGGGGGATGCGGTCACAAGTTCTCCAGGCTGTCGTCAAATCCGATGCCAATGGCAGCCGCAATTTACTCCCCCTCCTCACACCGCTCACTTCCGCCCCACAGCTAACGCGGAAACACGGGTGGAAGCGCCGGATTCGCGTGATGCGCACGGCCGTTGTCAGACCCCTGCTGAAGACTGCACCCATGTCCGCGAACGACGCCACCGCCGCCCTGCCCGACCCCGCCGCCCTGTTGCCGGCGACCGACTGGGCCGCCCTCTCGCATGCCTACGGGCCCGCCGACGGCACCCCGTACGACCTGCTCGGCCTCCTGCACGACGACCCGGAGGTGCAGGCGGAGTCGTTCGGCCGACTGGAGATGTCCGTACTGCACCAGGGGTCGTTGTACTCCGCGACCGCGCCGGCCGCGCTGTTCGTCGCGGCCATCCTGAACGACCCGCGCACGCTCGCCGTTCACGAGAGCTTCTTCCCCTGGGACGACCGGGTCCGGCCGTTGCGTGCCGCGCTCCTGGAATGGCTGGGCGAACTCGCCGACTCCGCGGCGTACGAGGACGACGAGGACGACGAGGACGACGGGGACGACGGGGACGACGGGGACGACGAGGAGTCGGCCGAGGAGATCGCGGCGATCGAGGCGTGCCGTGCCGTCCGGCCGCAACTGTTCGACGCGGTCGCGCCCTGGCTGGACGACGCGGACGCCACCGTCAGGGAAGCGGCCCTCGGCGCGGTGACGCATCTGCTCCGGGCGCCCGAACTCGCCGATCGCGTACCGGCCGCGGCCGGGCGATTGGAGCGGATCGCCAAGGGCGGCGGCGACCGCCGCGAACGGGCGGGCGCCCTCCTGTCGCTGGGCGCCTGGGGCCATGACACCGGCGGGTTCCTGACCGACCCCGACCCCGCGGTACGCGCGTGCGCCGCCCTGGGCACCACCGGCCCTGGCGCCGTGCCGGCCCTGCTCGACGCGCTCGCGGACCCCGGGGCCGCCGACGCGTGGTTCGACGAGCCGCTGCCCCAGTTCGACGGCTGGTTCCGCTTCACCCTGCTGCGCGGACTGCTCGGCCGCGCCCGGCACTTCGACGAGGTCCTCCCGGCCGCGCTCGCGCTGGCGCCGATGTACAACCAGCACACCGTCGACAGCGAGTGGGGCCCGCTCCTCGCGCTCGCCTTCCCGACGCCGTACGTCCCCGGCCATCCGCTGACGGACGCGCAGCGCGCCTTCCTGCGGGTCCTGGTCGACCAGGACGCCTGCTGGGGCAACATAGCCAACCGCGTCTCGTGGCTGCGGGCCGCGGGGCTCCCCTCGGACCGCGAGCCGTTGCGGGATCTCCTCGCGGCCGCGCCGCCCGGCACGAGCTGAGCGCGCGGCCCGGTCCGCAGGGCGGCTGCCGCGAGGCCTCGCCGCCCCCTCATCAACCGCCATCCCGGAGGTAGCTCGCGCGTCCGTCGTCGTCGAGCTCGAACGGCCCCTCGGGGACGACGCAGAACTCGTTCCCCTCGGGGTCGGCCATGACCAGGAACCCGCCCTCCGCGTACTCCTCGAGCACCCGCCCGCCCAGCGCCTGGATCCGCGCCCGCTCCGCCGCCGGATCGGCCGAGGCCACGTCGAAGTGGACCCGGTTCTTCCCGGACTTGGGCTCGCCGGTCCGTTGGAAGCCCAGACCCGTCCCCTCGCCCCGCGCGAGCCAGACGTACGGCCCGATCCGCGCCACGACTGCCCGTCCCAGCAACTCGCCCCAGAACGCGGCCAGCCGCTCCGGATCCGTACAGTCGACGACGAGGTCCCTGATGCCCACATGCGTGCCGCTCATGACGCGATGCTCCCAGACAGCGCCGCGCAGGCGCCCGGCGGATCGTTGCCGGACCGGTTGCTGCCTCAGCTCTCGTCGAGGGGCAGTGACGCCACGAACTCCGCCAGGCCAGCGGCCTGCGGCGGCACCTCCTGGGTGAGGAAACGCCGGTAGTGGTCGGCGACAAGGCGGCGTGGTTCCGCCTCGGCCGGTGCCGCGCCGGTGAGTTTGAGGGCGACCCGATGGGGTTCGCCCGTCATGCGCAGGGGGCGGGCGTGCGCGTCGAACCCACAAGTGAACTCCTCCGGCAGTTCCCAGTAGGCCTCGGCGTGCGCGACGTCCTTCAGGACGTACATATGGAGGTCGTCGTCGAAGAGGATCACAGGGCCTGCCGGTGCGTTCACCCGGGCAGTATGGCGGAGTCCGGCGGCCTCCGCCGTGCCGTTCGGCGGGAAGAGGTCAGTCGGTGGCCACGGGCTGCCAGGGGACTCCGGGGACGACCAAGGGGCTGCCAGTCACCGGGTCCGGGACGATGACCGAGGTGAGGCCGAAGACCTCGTGGACGAGTTCCGCGGTGACGATGTCGCGGGGCGGGCCCTGGGCGACGATCCGGCCGGCCTTCATGGCGATGAGGTGGTCGGCGTAGCGGGCCGCCTGGTTGAGGTCGTGGAGCACGGCGACGACCGTGCGCCCGCGCCAGTGGTTGAGACGGCGTACCAGGTCCAGCACCTCCACCTGGTGGGCGATGTCGAGGTAGGTGGTCGGCTCGTCCAGCAACAGCAGGTCCGTCTCCTGCGCGAGGGCCATGGCGATCCACACCCGCTGGCGCTGCCCGCCGGACAGTTCGTCCACCGGCCGGTCCGCGAGGTCGGCGGTACCGGTGTGCTCCAGGGCCTCCGCGACGGCGCGTTCGTCGGCCTCCGACCACTGCTGCCACCACTTCTGGTGCGGCTGGCGGCCCCGCGCCACGAGGTCGGCGACGGTGATGCCGTCCGGCGGCGTGGGGCTCTGCGGCAGCACGCCGACGGCGCGGGCGATCTGCCGGCCGGGGATGCGGGCGAGTTCGGTGCCGTCCAGCAGGACCGTGCCCGAGCGCGGCTTGAGGAGCCGGCCGAGCGCGCGCAGCAGCGTGGACTTGCCGCAGGCGTTGGGGCCCACGATGACGGTGACCCGGCCGTCGGGGATCTCCAGGTCCAGGCCGTCGACGACGGTGCGGTCCTCGTACGCCAGGGTCAGTTCCCGGGCGCTGAGTCTGCTGGTACGGCTCATGAGGTGGTGCCTCCGGAACGGCTGCGGGTGCGGGCGATCAGCCACATCAGGTACGGGGCGCCCACCGCGGCGGTGAGGACGCCGACGGGGAGTTCGACGGGGGAGAAGAGACGCCGGGCCAGCAGGTCGGCGACGACGACCACGAGCGCGCCGGTCAGCGCCGAGGACAGCAGCGGGATCTGCGCCGTACGGGTCAGCCGCCGGGCGATCTGCGGGGCGAGGAGGGCCACGAAGTCGACCGGCCCGGTGGCGCCGGTCGCCACGGAGGCCAGGACGATGCCGAGAGCGGTGAGTCCGAGCCGTACCCGGGCCATCCGGATGCCGAGGGCCACGGCGGTGTCGTCGTCGAAGGACGCCCCACGCTGGGCCCTGGCGGCCCAGAGCACCGCGGGGACCGCCAGAAGCAGCACGGTCGCCAGGGGCGCGGCCTGGTCGTAGCCGCGGCTGTTGAGCGACCCCGTCAGCCAGACCTTGGCCTGCTGAGCGACGAGGAAGTCGCCCTTGGTGAGGAAGAGCTGCGTCAGCGAGCCCAGGGCGACCGATACGCCGATACCGACGAGGACGAAGCGCGAGGCGTGCAGTCCGCGGCGCCAGGCGAAGACGTAGACCAGTAGTGCCGCCGCGAGCCCGCCCGCGATCGACACGTACGGGAGCGCGGTGTACGAGACGAGCCCGAAGCTCATCGCGGCGACCGTCGCGGCGCCCGCGCCGTGCGTCACGCCGATGACGTCTGGGCTGGCCAGTGGATTGCGCGCGACGGTCTGGACCAGGGCCCCCGCGATGCCGAAGGCGACCCCGGCGAGCAGGCCCACGACCAGCCGCGGCAGCCGCAGCGTGCCGACGACGAGCTGGTCGGGACTCGGCCGGCCGAACAGGACGTCGACGACCTCCGCCGGGGAGACGAAGGACTCGCCGACGCAGAGGTAGACCACGACGGCCGCCGCCAGCAGCACGGCCAGGACGAGGGCGACGAGGACGGCCCTGCGGTGGACCAGGAAACTGCCGCGCCCGCGGCGCAGGACGGCGTGGCCGGCGGGACGCACGGAGCGGGCGGCGGCCGCGGTCTGCGCGCGGCTCATGCGGCGACCACCGTCCGGCGCCGGACCAGCGCGATGAGGAACGGCACGCCGAGCAGAGCGGTCATGACGGCCACCGGTACCTCCGAGGGCGGGAAGACGATACGGCCGAGCACGTCGGAGGCGAGGATCATCACCGGTCCCAGGAGGGCGGCCACCGGCAGCACCCAGCGGTGCGCGGCGCCGACCAGGGCGCGGGCGATGTGCGGAACGGCCAAACCTGTGAAGGCGATCGGCCCCACGGCGGCTACGGCGGCGCCGGTCAGCACGGTCGCCCCCACCGCGCCCAGGACGCGGAGCAGCGCCACGTTGTGGCCGAGGCCCTTGGCCGCGTCGTCGCCGAGCGCGAGCGCGTCCAGGCCCCGGGCCATCGCCGCGACCAGCAGCAGCCCGGCCGCCACGAACGGCCAGATCTGGCCGATGACGTCGCTGCCGCGGCCGCTGATCGAGCCGACCTGCCAGAACCGGAACTCGTCCAGCGCGTGGGCGTCGGTCGTGACGATCCCGGAGACCACGGAGGCGAGGAAGGCGTTCATCGCGGCGCCCGCAAGCGCGAGCTTCACGGGGGAGGCACCGCGGTAGCCGCCCGCGGCGACGGCGTAGACGGCGAAGGCCGCGACCGCCGCGCCCACGAACGCGAACCAGACGTACCCCGTGAGCGTGTGCACGCCGAGGAACGCGATCGCGCACACCACCCCGACGGACGCGCCCTGGCTGACGCCCAGGATGCCGGGTTCGGCGATGGGGTTGCGGGTGACGCCCTGCATCACGGTCCCGGCGACGGCGAGGGCCGCGCCCGCCAGCACTCCGATGACGGTGCGCGGCACGCGCAGCGCCCGCACCACCTGGGCGTCGTCACTGGTGCCGCCGTGCAGCAGGGCCTGGACCACCTCGCCCGGGGCGATCTGACGGCTGCCGACGGCCAGGCTCAGCAGGACGGCGATCAGCAGCATCACCGCGCACCCCACCAGCCAGGCGATACGGCGACGGGTCGGTCGCGCCATGCGCCTCGCTCACTTTCT
>NZ_CBDRCM010000052.1:0-55440 GCF_965342435.1 Actinacidiphila sp. bgisy160
AACCAGGGTTCCTTCCGGTCGGGGGCCGGTGAACGGGTCGAACGCGGGATTCCGTCCCGCGGTCTGTACATTGCATACAGCCGACGAATACTGTATGCAGACGTTTATCCCGCATGGACGACCCGGTGTCCAGAGGTGTGCACCGGATTACCGTTCGGCCTCCGAGTCAGGGCAGGTGCGTTTGACGATGGATCTGTTCGAGTACCAAGCAAGGGAGCTCTTCGCGCGGCACGGCGTCCCCGTGCTCGACGCCCAGGTGGTGGACGACCCCGCCGAGGCCCGCGCCGCCGCCCAACGCCTCGGCGGGCAGGTCGCGGTGAAGGCCCAGGTGAAGACCGGCGGCCGGGGCAGGGCCGGCGGCGTGAAGCTCGCCTGCGACCCCGCGGACGCGGAGGACAAGGCCCGGGCCATCCTCGGCATGGACATCAAGGGCCACACGGTCGGCAAGGTCATGCTGACGCCGACCGCCGACATCCAGGACGAGTACTACGTCTCCTTCCTCCTCGACCGCGCCGAGCGCACCTTCCTCGCCATGGCCTCGGCCCAGGGCGGCATGGACATCGAGGAGGTCGCCGCCACCCGGCCGCAGGCCCTGGCCCGCGTTCCCGTCGACGCCGCGCAGGGCGTCACCGAGGACAAGGCCCGGCAGATCGCCGAAGCGGCCGGCCTTCCCGAGGAGACCGTGCCCGTCCTGATCGCGCTGTGGGAGGTCTTCACCGCCGAGGACGCCCTGCTGGTCGAGGTCAACCCGCTGATCCGCGCCACGGACGGCCGGATCCTCGCCCTGGACGGCAAGGTGTCCCTCGACGCCAACGCCCGCTTCCGCCACCCCGTCCACGAGGCGTACGAGACCCCCGGCGAGGGCGACCCGCTGGAGGCCGCCGCCCGCGCCAAGGGTCTCAACTACGTCAAGCTCGACGGCACCGTCGGCGTCATCGGCAACGGCGCGGGACTGGTGATGAGCACCCTCGACGTGGTCGCCCATCACGGCGGTGCCCCCGCCAACTTCCTCGACATCGGCGGCGGCGCCTCCGCCCAGGTCATGGCCGACGGGCTCGGGATCATCCTCTCCGACCCCGACGTCACCTCCGTCCTCGTCAACGTCTTCGGCGGCATCACCGCCTGCGACGCCGTCGCCGACGGTATCGTCCAGGCCCTCGACCTCGTCGAGCTCACCAAGCCCCTCGTCGTCCGCCTCGACGGCAACAACGCCGAGCGCGGCCGCGCCATCCTCGACGAGGCCGCGGCGGCGCTGGGCCCCCTCGTAGAGCAGCTGGACACCATGGACGGCGCGGCCGCGCGGGCCGCCGAGCCCGCAAGGAGCTGAGCGCGATGGCCATCTTCCTCGACCGCAACAGCAAGGTGATCGTCCAGGGCATGACCGGCTCGGAAGGCATGAAGCACACCCGCCGCATGCTCGCCTCGGGGACGGACGTCGTCGGCGGCGTGAACCCGCGCAAGGCCGGCACGAGGGTCGGGTTCGACGGGCGTACCGTCCCGGTCTTCGGCTCCGTCAAGGAGGCGGTCGGCATGACCGGCGCCGACACCAGCGTCGTATTCGTGCCGCCGCCCTTCGTGCGCACCGCAGTCGACGAGGCCGTCGACGGCGGGCTCGGGCTCGTCGTCGTCATCACCGAGGGCGTCCCCGTCCACGACACCGTCGCCTTCCGGGCCCGCGCCGTCGCCTCCGGCACCCGAGTCATCGGTCCCAACTGCCCCGGGCTCATCAGCCCCGGCCAGTCCAACGCGGGCATCATCCCGGCCGACATCACCACCGCCGGCCGCATCGGCCTGGTGTCGAAGTCCGGCACGCTGACCTACCAGTTGATGTACGAGCTGCGCGACCTCGGCTTCTCCACCGCCGTCGGCATCGGCGGCGACCCCGTCATCGGCACGACCCACATCGACTGCCTGCGCGCCTTCCAGGACGACCCCGACACCGACCTCATCGTCATGATCGGCGAGATCGGCGGCGACGCCGAGGAACGCGCCGCCTCCTACATCTCCCGTCTGGTCACCAAGCCGGTCGTCGGCTACGTCGCCGGCTTCACCGCGCCCGAGGGCAAGACCATGGGCCACGCCGGCGCCATCGTCTCCGGTTCCTCCGGCACCGCCCAGGCGAAGAAGGAGGCCCTCGAGGCCGCCGGCGTCAAGGTCGGCAGCACCCCCTCGGAGACCGCGCGGCTCGTGCGCGGGCTGCTGCGGTGACCGCCCCCGCCAGGCCCTCGGGTGTGGAGCAACTGCTCATCCGCAGGCACGACGTGGGCGCGGCCCTCACGCCGATCGACCTCAAGCGGAAGCGGCCCCGCACAGGGGTCGCCATCGTCGCGTGCATGGACGCCCGGCTCGGCGTCGAGGCGATGTTCGGGCTGCGGCCGGGCGACGCCGACGTCATCCGCAACGCGGGCGGCTGCGTCACCCCCGACACCCTCCGCTCGCTCCGCCTGAGCCAGCTGCGGGGCGGCACCCGCGAGATCGTGCTCGTGCACCACGAGGACTGCGAGGCGCTGGGCGCCCCCGCCGAGGACCTGCGCGCGTGCATCACCCGCCTGCTCGGCGCCACGGAACTGCCCCGTACCGAGGTGGTGCGGGGATTCCTCTACACCCGTGGTGGTGCGCTGCGTGAGCTCCGCCCCGAAAGAGCGGAGCATCCGTGACGCTCGCCCTCAAACCCGGAACGGCCTGGGCGGACACCTGGCGGCGGTGTCTGCGGGCCGCCCCCGAGGCGTTCCACGACGACCGCGTCCTCAACCTGTGGGCCGGCGCCTGGCAGGCCGACGGCCGGATCCTGCGCGCCGCCAGCCCCGTCGACGGCACCCCCGTCGCCGGGCCGCCCCGGCTCGACGCGGACACCGCCCGCCGGGCCGTCCGCGCCGCCCTCGACCAGCACCGCGCCTGGCGGGTGATCCCCGTCGCCGAGCGCAGGGCGCGGGTCTCGGCCGCCCTGGACGCCCTCTGTGAGCACCGCGGACTGCTCGCCCTCCTTCTGGTCTGGGAGATCGGCAAGCCCTGGCGGCTCGCCCGGGCCGACGTCGACCGGGCCGTCGACGGAGTCCGCTGGTACATCGGCGAGATCGACGACATGGTCGAGTGGCGGCGCCCCCTGCCCGGCCCGGTCGGCAACATCGCCGGCTGGAACCACCCCATGAGCGTCCTGGTCCACGCCCTGCTCGTGCAGGCGCTGGCCGGCAACGCCGTCATCGCCAAGACCCCCACCGACGGGGGACTGGCCTGCCTCACCCTCGCCTGCGCGCTCATCGCCCGCGAGGACGTACCGGTGACCCTGGTCAGCGGCGGCGACGAGCTCTCCGCCGCGCTGGTACGGGCCCCCGAGCTCGGCTGCGTCTGCGTGGTCGGCGGCCGGGACACCGGCGGCCGGATCGCCTCCGCGGCCGCCGACCCGGGCAGACGCCATGTCCTGGAGCAGGACGGCCTGAACTCCTGGGGCGTGTGGGACTACAGCGACTGGGAGTCCCTCGCCGGTCACATCCGCGGGACCTTCGAGTACGCCAAGCAGCACCGCACCGCCTACCCCCGTTTCGTCGTGCGGCGCGA
Organism: Actinacidiphila sp. bgisy160; assembly: GCF_965342435.1. Classification (GTDB taxonomy): domain Bacteria; phylum Actinomycetota; class Actinomycetes; order Streptomycetales; family Streptomycetaceae; genus Actinacidiphila. Next base: position 3,556 of record NZ_CBDRCM010000052.1, read on the forward strand.
GCTCTTCGCCGACTTCCTGTCGGCGTACCTGCCCGCCGTGCGCTCCGTACGGTTCGGCCACCCGCTCGCCGTCGAGGATCCCGGGGACGACCTCCCCGAACTCGACTTCGGGCCGCTGATCAACGCGGCCAGAGCCAGGGAACTCGGCGACCTCGTCTCCGAGGCCGTCGACCGCGGCGCGATCCCGATCCACCGCGGCAGCCTCGACGACGCCCGCCTCCTGCCCGGCCAGGACAGCTCCGCGTACCTGCCGCCGGTCACCCTCCTCAACCCGACCCCCACCTCACCGCTGCACCACGCGGAGCCCTTCGGCCCGGTCGACACGATCGTCCTGGTCGACACCGAGGCGGAACTGCTGGCCGCCATGAACGCCGGCGACGGCGCCCTCGTCGCCACCCTCTCCACCGACGACCGGGACACCTACGCCCGCCTCGCCCCGGAGATCCGCGCCTTCAAGGTCGGCCACAACAAGCCCCGGTCCCGCGGCGACCGTGCCGAGCTCTTCGGCGGTCTCGGCGCCTCATGGCGCGGCGCCTTCGTCGGCGGCGAGCTGCTGGTCCGCGCGGTCACCCAGGGACCCGCGCACGAGCGCCTGCCGGGGAACTTCCCCGGCTACCACCTGATGCCGCCCGAGGCGGCGTAGGGCCCCGGTGCCGGGGCCCACACGGCCCCGGCACCCCGTGCACCCTGCGGATACGCAGGTGAAACCCACCCGGAATCCTTGGTATCGTTGTCCCTGTCGCCGCGGGGCCAGACCCGCGGAACACCTGTCCGGGTGGCGGAATGGCAGACGCGCTAGCTTGAGGTGCTAGTGCCCTTTATCGGGCGTGGGGGTTCAAGTCCCCCCTCGGACACAACAGGGACGTTCACGAGATCGTCCCGAAGCGTTCACGAATTACCGGTCGAGTCATGTGACTCACCGGTATTTCGTCGTTTCTAGGGCCTCGAGCCTCGTGATCGGCCCGGTGAGGGGGTGAGGCGGTGGCGGTCCAGGTACTGCACCTCTCACCTGCGGAAACAGGACATGCCTGCGCGACGGCTGGTAGCCGTGGCGCAGGCATGTGGGGTTTTCAGGGGGCGGAGCGCGGCGGGGGTGTGTCACTCGCGTGGCGGAGGATCGACCTGCTCGGTCGGAACCGGTCGCGCCTGGGGCGGGTCGGGGGGCTCACCGGGTTGGGTTGCGGCGCTCTGCGTGCTGGCTTTGCGGGGCTGGATGCCCTGGTCGCGGAGGAACCGTCGGATGGCTCTGAGGTTCGCCACGAAGATGATGACGGCATTGAGCAGGGTCTGTGCGACGCGTCCGTGCGGGAGGCGGAGCTGGGGATTGTCGATGCTGTCGAGGGCGGACTTCTTGAGGTTTCCGTTGCCGCCCTCGTTCTGACTGCGCAGTCCGGACCAGGCTTCCTGCCACAGAGGGGTGAACAGGGGGTATTTCTGCCGCCACTTGGCCAACACGGTGCCCGGGACGGTGATGCTCTTCCCCCTGCAGATGTCGGGGTAGACGGGGGTGTCCCGCTTGGGCCTGGGGATGGTGGGCAGGGCTGCCGGGGTGCGGACAGTGGGGGCGTCGAGGTCGACGACGGTGGACGGGCGTGGCTGGGGCCGGCGGTAGCAGGTGACCGTGGCGTGGGATCCGAGGGCGGGGCACTGTCGACGCTGGTCCCCTGCGGGCCCGTACTCCTTGATCTTGGTCTGGTAGTCCTTCCGGGACTGGATCAGGTTGAGTGCGTGGGCGCGGTCCTCGTCCGTGCGGCTGTCGATGTATGTGGCGCCCGCAGTGATGAGCGGGGTGGGCATCAGCGAGCAGTAGAACTCGCCGCCGACCAGCTGCATGCCGCGGAACTCTCCCTGCCGGTCGACCTTGTCGTCGTTGTAGTGCTTCACCGTGTTGAGGCCGAGTTTGAGCAGCTGCAGATGCAGGTTGTGAGGCTTGGCCTGGGTGATGCCCCGGTCGGCACAGAACAGGTCTTTGACCAGGCCTCGTTCGAAGGCCGGCTGGATGGCGCGCAGGGCGGCCGGGCCGGGTTCGGTGCCCGGGGTGTGAAGGATCATGCCGAGGCAGACCGCCGGGTAGGCGCCGGCGAGGTCGCCATGGCCGTGGCCCGGGAACGCGGCCATCATGGCGTAGCGGAACTCTCTCTTCTCTGGCGCCTTGGCCTTCTTCTCCCGTCCCGACTTGGTCTTGCGAGGCGGTGGCTTGTTTGTCGTGCCGCGCCGGGTGCCAGTGTTCGTGGAGGCCGCAGCTTTGCCGCTGGGCCCCGACTTCTTCTGCGTTCCTCCCTTCACGTACATCCCGGCGGTGATCTCCAGCGAGGCCCGGTCCTGGTGGTAGTCCGGCTCTTTGCCCCAGACCGGAACCGGAGTGTCGTCGACCGCGATGTGGCCAGGCCATCGAGCGAAGTCGCCGCGCCGGTAGGAAGCCATCACCGGAGCGAGAACCAGATCCTGGGCGATGGCCTCCAGATTGCGCACGGTGTCCTGGTTGGCGCGGGCATTCCACTTCCGTCGGATCTTCTTGGCCTCGCTGAGCGACAGCCGCTTGCGGCGGTCGTGTGGTGCCGGGTCGAGGCGCCGGGTCATCGAGGCCCAGGACCGGTAGACGCGCTTCGACGTCGCGTACTGGTGGTGCGCGACGCGGTCGATTTCTTCCCGGGTTGCACCCTCGGGGATGTGCAGGTCGACGTCGGGGACGTCAAGGAGGGCTTTGGACCCTGGAGACAGGGCGAAGAAGAGCGTCTCCCATGCGTCGTTGATGTTCGCGCTCTTGCCCATGTACTGCGACAGGATCAGGCCGATCAGCACTGTGCGGAACGGGAAGCCCTTCGGGCCTGGCCGGTGCTCGTTGGAGGGAAGGCGTTCCAGTACTCCGCTGTGGCGCACGAGGTCGAAGACCTGCCTCACAACGCGGTCGCTGAGGGTACGGCCGGGGGCCTGCGGTGCAGGGCGTAGGGCGAGGCCGGTACGTCGGCAGGGTTTGTCCTCCGGGTTCTTCCTGCTCATGCCGCCGCCCCCCGCAACAGATCGGATGCCTCCGCTTCGGGCACGTCGTGGAGGAAGACGAGGTAGCGCGAGAGGCTGTGCAGGGTCCCGAGTCCCGACGCTTTGAGGATCACCTTCAGCGGAATACCTGCATTCAGCAGTTCGACGAGCCAGGTCGTACGCAGCCGCTGGATCTGCAGCACTGCACCGTCACAACGGCCGATGATCCGCGGGTACCTGGCCAGCCAGTCCGATGCGATGTGCTTGCTGGTGCGGTCCTGCCAGTCCGGCCGGAAGGCGTACGCATCTGCCGGGATGTGGGCGGCTTCCGCCAGCAGCAGTTCCTCGTAGGCGTACCGGCATACGACAGTGCGCGGACGGCGCCCGTGCACCTTGACCAGTGCCCGGCCGGTGGGGCCCACGAGGATATCCCGCCCCTGAACGTACACAAGATCCTCAACGGCGAGCCCGCAACCGACGCCGAGACAGAACAGAAGACAGGCGTTGCGCCGCTGGGCCGGGGTGGGCAGGCTCTGCGCCCAGATCAGCCAGTAGGCGACTTCCGCCGGCGGGTAGGGGGCCACTGGGGCGGCGGTGGCCTTCAGCCGGATCGGCGCATGCTGTCCGAGCTGGTCCAGCAGGAGCGCTTCGGAGGCCCGGCGCAACTGGCTGCTGCAGGTTCGTCGGCTGTTGGCGGCCATGTCGCGGCAGCCGACGAGGATGAACCGTTCGACGGTGCTCTGGTCAAGGATCACCGAGGGTTCGAGCGGGAGGCCCTGGGCCTCGACCCAGGCGACCAGCCGTGCGAGCGGCGTCATGACCACGTCTGGGCCGTAGGGTCCCGCTGCGACGGCCATGAATCCCAGCGAGCGCACGACCGGAGCGATGCGGCGCCACTGGGCGGGCGGCACCGTCTCGGCCTTCGGTGCGTAGGCCAGCAGACGATTCGACACAGCGACCTCCAGGCGCAAGGCCCATGACAGGTGGCCGGTTAACCGGCCACTGGTGTCAGTGTCGATCACGATCTGAAGGAACGCATCTTTATGACTGGAGGCCGAGCGCGCACGGCGCCGCCATGGAGCTACGCCGTCGATCCGGAGAAGTGGCCGGATGCCCGGATCACCGGGGAGCCCGCCGCGGCAGTGGTCCAAACGATTGCCCGCCGCCTCGCCGCCGCTCTGCGTGAGAGGCCGGAACTCTCGCTGCGTGCACTGGCCGCCCAGAGCAACGTCGGCAGACAGACCATCGGCGATCTGCTGGCGGGAGCCACCTGGCCGGATGTCCTGACGGTCTGCCGACTGGAGCGCGCCCTGGGCTTGGCGCTCTGGCCCGGATCGAATGCGACCCAATGTGCTCATGACTGATCCCCAATTGCCTATTTGAGGTCAGTCGTGCACGCTCAAGTGCGGAATGGCGCAGACGCCCTATAGCACCACCCGTGGGAGCGCTAGAGTGAACGTGCGCGACGGACCGGAACCCTGCTAGGAGAAGCGTCCGTTCGCGTGTTTGGTGGCCTCCCTCGACCGCTAATCGAGGGAGGCCTGCTTGTGGGGTTAGGATCGTTCTCGAGTGGATCAAGCAGCCCGAGATGACAGCACGGCGCGGAACATTCCCGGTGCTACGTTTTCCACCTCGCCAAGTTGCTTCATGCGGTTGAGGGTTTTTCCTACGGATGAGCGGACAGTCGCGTCGGCTCCCGGGCGGACCGCCGCCGCGATATCGGTGATGGACATTGCCTCTTGAGCGGCGCACAGGAGTGTGAGGATCGCATCGCGCATGCTTCCGTTACGCGGTGGCCCCAGGGCCCGAGTGCCCATGCCTGGGGGCGCATCTTCGGACGAAGGATCCTCGTCGGCTACAGAAACTTCAGACGGACCCTCCTGGGAACGCTGGGCGGTTTCCGCGTCCTCGCCAGTGTGGGGCGGGTCTTCGCGGGCATCGGTGGATTCGACGCCCTGGCACATCATCGCGTACACAGCTTCCAATGTGGCCAGCTCATCGCGCAGTGAAGTGATCAGTTCCTTCACGGCATGCCGGGCCTGGCCGATGTAGACACCCTTGCCTGACGCAGGTGCGCTGGTCCGGTATCCCGCCATAGCGAACTCCTAAGGAAGGCCGCTGCCAGTGTAGGGACGGCACACTGTGGCACGCACGCAGTTCCTGTGAGGCGCTACCAAACGGTCAGCAGTGCGCTCAAGCACGGCAAGTCCGGTCTCGGTTATCGCAGGACTCGACCTATCTTGGCCCTGAGTTGGCTCGCCGGGTTCGAGCGATGCCGCACCGGAACTGCGGGACGTGCCACCACAGAATCCTGACGTGTGGATTCTGTCGAAGCTCCCGGTCTCCGGGAACGTTTGAGCGCTACGGTTCCTTCATGGTGGATGGCAAGCATCTGTCGGCGACAGAGGCCTTGGCGTCGGTGACGAAGGCCCTGGATGTTCTCGTCCTGGCGTATGACCGGGGGGAGGTCGGTGTTACCGAAACCGCACGGGAGCTCGGTATCTCACGATCCACCGCACACCGCATCCTGGTCACCCTGCAGCGCACGGGTTTCCTGCGCCACGATCCTGGCCAACACGGATACTCAGCGGGGCCGCAGCTCGTACGCATGGGACTGGCCGCGATCGCCCAGCTGGACGTCCGACGACAGGCGCGCAGACCCCTGGAAGAGCTCTCCGAGAAGCTGCAGGAGACGGTGTGCCTGTACTCCCTGGATACGGCCGTCGTCCGACTACTCGACGGAGTGGAGTGCCGGCATGTCCTACGCGTCAGTGTTCCGCTCGGACAGGAGCTCCCCGCCCACGTCACAGCGGCGGGCAAAGCCCTGCTCGCACTGCGCAACCCGGCGGATGTACGCGCGACACTCCCGGCCGCGCTTCCTGCCACGGCGGCAGGAAGCATCACTGAGTGGCCGCTGCTTGAGGTGGAGTTGGAGGAAGTCAGAGTCCGCGGATGGGCGGCAGACCTCGAGGAAAGTGCACACGACCTGCACGGCGTAGGCGTGGCCATCCGCAACCGCATCGGGGAACCGCTCGCTGCGATCTCCGTGTACGCACCCGCCGTACGTCTGCGTGAACAGGACATGCCAGCGGTTGCCATGGCGCTGCAGGAGACCGCCACCGCGATCGCCAGGGCAGAGTGACAGCGGGTGCCGAGGTGCCGGGGCTCAAGGCCCCAACGTGATCCGCCCGTCCGGGATCCACCCCTCCAGGTATCCCGTCAACAGCACATCCACATCTGGCAGATCGCACCGTGTGCACAACTCCTGCCACTGCTCAGGCCCCGCCCAGCGTGTCGCTCCCCTCCAGGGCAGATGCTCCGGCGGAGCACCAGCCGCAGCGAGACGGAAGATGAACACGTGTGCCTCTCGGCGGCTCCGACCCATGGGCACAGGCACCTGAGCCCAGCGGCATCCTTCAACAGCGCCCTCGCGCACCGGCATCGTGCCGACCGCATCGCGGAGTACGCGCACTGCCGCCTCACGGTAGGGCTCTGTGGCTCGGACGGATTTTGAAGGGAGCACCCATCGGTGAACAGCTCCAGGCGGGTCATCTGCCACCAGGGCAAGCCGGCCGTCCGAGCTCAGTAACGCGACGAACACCACCCGCCGCATCCTGGGAGGCGGCACGGTAGGGCACCTCGAACTTTCGACGGAGTCCAGGAAGGCATGCACAGTCCGATCCTGACATGCGGCCGCTTAACCGGCCATTCGTATCCTGGGAGGGTGGCGTTCGCGCATGGTCTGTTCCAGGGTCTGGAAGTGCATGTGTATGCCTAAGGCGGCGACCATGTCACGGGGCGGGAAGGGCCAGGGACTCAACTCCTGTCGGGGCGGGCCGCGCGCTCGACGGGCGGCGGTGTCGTGGTGCCTCGTCGTAGCGTAGGCCGCTTCGTCAGCGGCGGTTGAGGGAGTAGTCACCCACCACTGAGCCGTAGGGCTTCAGGAGAGGCTGTAGTTCCCGCTTGATCAGGGCCGCGTCGGTGTCCGGCAGGAGGAGCGAGGCCCGGCGCATGCGGAAGCTCCAGTGAGCGGGGTCGGGGAAGACCTGGAGGTCGTTGACGAGATCGCGCAGGACGACGCCCTCACGGAAGGGCGTGAGGCCGTGGACGCGCAGCCAGCACCCTTCGGTGAAACGGCGCTCCTGAAGACGACAGGGGTGTCCAGGGTGCGGACCTTGCTGATGATGATGGCCAGGCCGATCACGCGTCCGAGGTCCCGGGTCGGGTTCCCGAAGCAGCCGCGCGTGGTGTACAGCAGGATCTCGTCTCCTTTTCGGAGGGAAAAGGACTGTTGGGTGCGGCCGGTGGGAAAGGCCATCCGCTGGTTTTCCAGGACCCAGGCGAGGGGCTCGTGGGCGTTGATGATCAGCAGGTGGGTGGCGGGTGCGTCCGGGGTGGTCATGAGGGTGTGTCCTTGGTGAGAGGCGGCGGTCGTGCTGAAGGGCTGCGGAGAATCGGCTGCTACGCGAGTCCGGTTACCTGCGTAGGGACTTCAGTTCGTCGCCACTGCTCGTGACACGCCAGAACAGCCAGCCGTTCGTGTTGGGGGACCGGTCCGGGTTGAGTTCCTGGATCACCGCCATGGCGGCGGCGCTGGGCGAGGAGAAGGACTGACCGGTCCCCGGTCCCTGGGTGACGGTCAGGGTGCGTGTGGCCGGGTGGAAGAGGCCCTGGATCCGCTCGCCCCGGTACACCGCGTGGACACGAACGCCGTCCGACTCCTCGCCAGGCTCCTCGGGGGTGCTCCATGACTCCACCAACCGCCGTACCACTTCGGACGGCGTGCACGCCATGAGACGTGCGGCGAAGACGACCTTTTCGTGAGTCTGCTCATCGAGTTCGATAGTCGGCATAGTGTTAATAGTGTTCAACCCGTGTTCGGGAGTCAAGGTGCTGATCGTGTTCCATATGATGAGTCGCGGGGACGAGGACAAGGGGGAACGGCGTGACCATGACGTACGGCACAACGCCCAATGCGGAGGTTCCGGGTGGGCGCAAGGACGACGACCTGGACGAGTCACTGCGGAACATCGAGCATGCGGTGCGCACCGCACAGCGGGCATTCGACGAGATCGTCCGGTGCAACCGACTGCTCGATCACGCGCAGAAATGCGGTGACGAGGCGATCCGCGAGCTCGACGAGTTGCTGCGCCGCCGCGAGTACGCGGCCGTCCCGGTGCTCCTCGACCGGCTGGACGCGCTCGCGGCCGAGGTGGCCAGGTCGGAGGCGGATCGCATGGTGGTGCGGCGCATTCTCTTCGGTGCGAACGCGGACGAGGAGGGCGAACTGGCCGACGCCGTCGGCGTACAGGCTGTTCCGCTCCTCACCGCGGACGACCTGCCGCGGATCCCCACGGTGCACGACGTGGAGAACCCGGGGGACAGCACGCTGGAGGACATGTGGGAGCGAGACCTGGCGCTCGCCTCGCGCCAGCATGAGGTCCGGGGAGAGCGGACACGGATCGCCGCCGATCACCTGCGCACGGTGACCGCGAGGGCGGTGGATTCCTTCGGCACTCCGGGCGCCACGGCCGCACTGCTCGTGGAAGCTCGTCGGGCGTACGTGCTGTGGGCGTCCTGCGTCCGGTGAGTCACTGCACCCCGTCGAGGATCCGCCAGACCGTCCGGTAGGCCGGGCCCTTGACGCCCAGGGCCGATCGCCAGGCCGTCTCGGGCAGTGCGGCGAGGCGGGTGCGGGCCGCCGCGGGGCCGCTTGTCAGGCCCTCGTCGGCGATCGTCGCGGCCATGCGGGCCGCCGCCGACCGTGGTACGCCCGCGAGCCGCATCGCGATGGCGTCCTCGGTCCGGACGCCGTAGTAGGCGTACGACGGGATGTTGCGCAGCTCGCGCTGGGTCTCGGCCGGCATGGTGGCGAAGTCCCTCCCCAGGGTTAGCGACTGCAGCGCCGACAGGCCCCAGGAGACCGCGGGTGCCAGCTCACCGAACAGGCGCTGGCAGCATTTGGTGATCGCCTTGAGCTCGTCCCTCGTGCCGGCCTTCGTGAAGTGGTCGGCGGCGAGCTGCCGCATCGACGCACCATTCACCCAGTCCTGCATGACGCGGGCGACGAAGTCCCCGCTGCGGCCCTCGTGCTCGTTGGTCACCTCGACCAGGTTGTCCCTGAGTTCCGGAACCTCCAGCATGACGCCGATGAGCTGGGCCAACGGTCGGCGGTCGCCCTCGAAGAGGGGTTGCTCCCACACGTCGCGGCCGATGCGTGCGTCGCTCAGCCGTCCCAGGGTCGCCGACACGCTCTCCCAGGAGAAGCCCGTACTGTCGACGAGGGCCAGCGGCTGCCCGGACAGCCGTTCCGCGTACGTACGCACGCTGCGCGTCAGCTCCGCCGCCCAGCCGCGGTCCGTGCGCCGCAGGTCCTGGAAGCCCAGGGTGCCGCGCAGGATCTGCTCGATCTCTTCCGCGAACTCCTCGGCGTCCCCGATCTGCCGGTAGGTGTGGGCCAGGTACTGCACGAACGCCGACCACTGGGGGAGGTGGGCGAGGTTGCGCAGGTCCAGGTGACCGTAGCTGTCCATGGCCGTACGCACCATCTCGACGAGGGTGGAGTTCAGCTCCGTCACCTGGCGGCCGACGAACACCCGCAGTTTCCCGGCCCGTACCTCATCCGTGGCCGCCAGCGTGATCAGCCCCACCTCGCCCTGCTCGACCCGGCCGGCGCGGCCGGCCAGGTTCCAGAAGTCCGGGGCCGGGATGTCCTCCCCGTACGGGAACTGGTGGGAGGCCAGGACGACATTGGCCACGGGGAAGTTGACGCCCTGGGCGATGGTGGTGGTGGAGACCAGGTGGGTGAGGTCACCCGACTCCATCAGGTACTCGGTGAGGGTGCGGATGTCGTCGGGCAGGCCGCGGTGGTGGATTCCGATGCCCTTGGCCAGCAGCCCCGCCAGAGGGAAGTCCGGGCCGAATTCCTCCGAGACCACGGCCTGGACGGCCCGCAGGTCCTCGCCGGCGTCCGGCAGGTCCTCCCGGCCACCGGCGAGCAGCTTGGCGATCGACCAGGCGTAGTCCGGTCGCCCGGCCAGGGTGATGGTCTGCCCCCGCTCGGCCAGCACGGATGCCGTCGCTGCGGCCAGTCTGGTCGGGCTGCTCGCCTGCGACCAGGTCAGTCCGAGCGGCCGGTTGCCGTCCAGCGGCAGGGTGTCCGGAACGCTGAGCGTTCTGCGGCTGGTGACCAGGGTTTCCAGGGCGACCCGGAAGCCACCGGCACCCGGGGTGCGTTCCCGTAGGGCGAGCGCGAGGATGCGGTCGTTCGGGGCCCAGTCCACGGACAGCCCGACCGACTGCCGGCTGCCGCTGTCCAGCCACTCGGCGATGACGTCCCCGTTGTCGATGAACGGCGTCAGCAGCAGGAAACCGGCGTCCAGGGCCTCCCGGTTGACGGTCGCCAACAACAGTTCCAGCTTGATCGCGCGTTTGCCTTCGCCCAGCTGATGGGCCTCGTCGGCCACCACCAGGCAGAGCGGACGCCCGATCTTCTCCTGCCAGCCTGACCGCAGCAGCAGGTCCAGTTTCTCGGGCGTGGACACCAGCACCCGGAACCGCCCCTCGCCGCGGTCCGTGAGCATGTCCTCCTCCAGCCCGTCGAACTCCAGGGCGGGACTGACCCGTTCCACCCCGATGCCGAGCCCCGCGAAGTCACGGCGCAGCCGCCGCGTCACCTGGTTCACCAGCGCCCGATTCGGGGCGACGTACGCGACCCAGCCCTGCTGCTTGTCGTAGGTGTTGAGTGCCTGGAGGATGCGGAACTGGGCGATCAGCGTCTTGCCCGCGCTCGTCGGGAGACTGACCACCACACTCCGGTGCGCGGTGCGGATCAGCCCCTGTTCAGCGAGGGCGACCCGCTGCGGCGGCAGCACCTCGAAGATTGGGCGCGGCCGGTCCCGGTCGACCAGCGAGGCCACGAAGGCGTTCACCTCCGGACTGACCGCGCGCGCCACCGTCCACAGGCTGTTGTCGATGATCTGGTCGGCGGTCGCGGTCAGCAGCCGTACGAGCACCTCCAGGTCCGGGTCGGCCGAGGCCATGGCGGCCTCCAGCGCGCGGTCGCAGTGCGACTGCACACGCTCGCGCACCCCGTAGTGACGGCTCGGCCGCCGCCCCCGCATCAGCGCGCCCGTAGCCAGGTACTCGGCGAGTAGCTCCGCCGTCTTGAGCAGGTGGTAGTGGGCCGCCAGCCCCCAAGCGGCGGGACGCGCGTCGTCACCCGCCGCCGAGAGGTACGGCTCCTCAAGCCCCGCCTGCTCCCACCGCAACCGCACCAGCAGCTGGTCCAGCGCGTCGAGGTCGTCCCACCCGCGCTTGCGCAGCAACAGCAGCCACGCGTCGGCGGTACCGCGCCGCACACGCGACTCCCAGTCATCGGCCAACCGAGGCTCGGAGGGCAGCTCCACGTCCGCCAGCAGCCGGGCGGCGAGCGGTGTCTCGTCCGCGATCCAGCCCAGGCACGCCGTGCGCAGCAGCTCAAGCCGGGCCTCCGGCGAGTCCCAGGCGGGCAGCCGGGCCCGCGCCAGGGCGAACATCTGCCCGCACAGCCGCCGCGTCGACTCCGCCTTGGGGTCCTCGGCGATCGCGTCCCAGGCCAGCAGGTCCAGGGCGTCCACCGCGAAACCGACCGCCTCGTGGCCCTCCTCGGGGCCCGGCGGGACCTCCCCCTCCACAGCGCGCAGAGCGGACGCAATCAGCACGCGGTGCGCCCCCTCGTCGGCCTCGGCCACAAGGGCCGGGTCGAGTACGTCGTCCAGCCAGCCCAGGTCAGCCATGGTCGAGCACCCCCACGTGGTCGGGCCATGACGTCATGGCCACGGGGAGGTACCAGGCCGTGAGCAGCGCATGCATGGGCTCCACGACCGTCTTGGCCAGGTCCTTGGCCCGGTTGCTCAGGTCCTTCGGCTCCGGGGCGGTGTCGCGCACCAGACAGCCGAAGAGCTGAATGTCCTTGCCCATCGACTTCACCCAGCGGCCGGCCGCTGTCTGGTAGGCGGCCTTGTGCTCCGGGGTCAGGCACCGGAAGCGCAGCCACTTCATGAGCGTGAGGTGGTCGTCCTTCGCGGACAGCTTCCTGAGCTGGTGGATCATGCCATCCGAACCCATCATGACGCCCGGTGGGGCGGACTGCTCGGAGGACGACTTGACCTCGCCGAACAGCAGCCGCGCCGAGCCGTCCGCCACGCACAGGCCGACCAGATCGGCGCCCGGGAGGCTCGCCTTGCGCGTACGCCGGTCACGGGCGCCGTCCCACAGCCACAGCGCCCCGTGCCAGTGCTCGAGCAGCACCTCGGCGAGGGCCTCGCCGACCTGCCAGGGGAGCGGCTCCGGCTCGCTCGCCAGAAGAGCCTTGAGGGCGTCGGTCTCCATGTCCGTCGTCGCCAGGCCCCGTAACTCGGTCAGGAAGTCGCGGGTGGCGGCGAGATCACCCACCCGCTCGGCCCACGGGCCCCCACGCAACTCCCGCATCACGTCGGCCGTCAGCTCGACGCCACTCCACGACACGGCCCCGTCCTTGCCAGCGTACATCTCGATACCCTGCGAGATGCGCGGCACAGCGCCGCCCACGGCGTTGTCTTCCCCCACCCGTACGTCCCTCCCCCACAGCGTGATCGGAATTCTCTCCACCTCCCCAGGGAGTTGTCCACGGTGTGTGCTCGCCTGTGGACGGACTGTCTCGCATTCCTCGTCAGGGGAGCGGGAGACATGCCCACACGGTCTTCCCGGAGGGCGGCCAGGGTTCCCATCCCCAGCGAGCGGCGAGGGCTTCGACGAGGAGCAGGCCGCGTCCGGATTGGGCGATGGGCTCCGGGGCGGTCGTACGGGGCCTGGGCGCGCGGTCGCCCCGGGCGTCGGTGACCTCGACACGGAGGGTGCCGGCGTCGGGTCCCTCGACGGTGAGGCCGAGCCGGAACCCGCGGCCCTGCGCACAGCCGTGGGTCAGCGCGTTCGCGGTGAGTTCGGCGACGACGAGTGCGGTGCACTCGCTCACCGTGCAGGCTGGCGGCCAGCCCCACGCGCCGAGCTGCTGCACGGTCAGCAGACGGGCCAGGCGGGCGCCGCGCGGTGTGGAACTGAGGAGCTGGCTGAATCGAAGGGGGGAGATCTGCGCCTTGGTCGAAAAAGTGGTGGCAGAGCTATGAGTACTGCGGAATCCGCTCCTCTCACCTGGTTCAAGAGCAGCTAGAGCGGAAACGAGGGCGGTGCAATCCCTGGAAGTCGCTGTCACGCCCGGCGCCATCCATGTCCGTGACTCCAAGGTACCTGCCCGCGCTGAACTCACCGTCTCTGCCTGGAAGTGGGCCGCGTTCGTACGGTTCGCCGTCGCACGCTGACCCACCCGCAGTAGCCGGTCAGGTCTGCGTGTTGTCGGGGTGCTCTCCGATGTACCCCACGTAGACGAGCCCTGTGCTGGCTCCGTCGTCATGGAAATAGAGCCGGGGCGACACCGTGTTGCCCCCGCCGATCCGCAGGTGGGCCTGCATGAAGAGCTTGCCCTCCTTGGCGACGGACGTGGGCACGGGGAACGTGCGCTGCCGACGCCACTTCGTTCTGTTCCCGACCGTCTCGGACTCCTTCATCTTGACCTTGGCGGACGGGAAGCGGTTCGAGGATTCGTCCGGAAGGTTGTCGCACCAGTGGCGGAAGTCGCCGCCCGTCGTCCCTGCGGCGGACGCGGCGGCGTACTCGTTCAGCGTGCGCAACGCGTCCCAGGCGACGGTCACCCAGTTGACGATGCACTGGGCGTCCAGATCCTTGGTCTTCTTGGAGTTTCCGGTGAACCGCAGATAGGTGAACTCGTCCATGCGGTTGAGAATTTCGGCGAAGGTGGCCGGCTGGTCCTCGGGCTCCGGAGGCGGTGTGTGGGCCAGCGCGTAGAGGCCCGCCTCCTCAAGCTTCTTCTGCAGGAAGCGGACCTTGCGGTGGGCGTCCTGGAAGTCCCGGTAGAGCTGGTCGTTCTCGACGATCTGCTCGAAGTCCCGGTCGTCCGCCTCCTTGACACGAAGACGGAACTCACGGATCTGCTGGTCCTTTGATTCCTCGCGCTGCTCCGCCTCCTGCCGCTGGGTGTCGACCTTCCGCAGCTCCTTGCGAAGGGCCTCCAGGCTGGACGTGTCGGCCACCGGACGGGGACGGCTGCGCTGGAACGGCAGGGTGTCCAGCGGTTCCGGGAGGGGGTGGCTCAGCGCCAGGCGCTGGGGAAGGGAGGCGAGGATCGCCGCCGCTCGTCCGACGTTCGCCTCGATGGTCGACCGGGACATCACCGGGTGACGCTGGGCGTCGGGCTGCCAGGCCGGGTCCACGCCAGGAAGGTAGGTGCGAACGCCGCCCCCGAAGACGGGATGGTGTTCGAGGGTCCTGTTGAAGGACTGCTGGGCCTCCGGCCGGAGGACGTACATGACGGCGAGACCGCTGAGGTGCCGGAAGACCGGTTCGACGATCCGTTTCGTCCAGGCCTCCGCATCCTGCCCGTACGGAACACTCGCCACGACGATGGGCAGTCTGCGGTCCTGCTCGCAGAGTTCCTCGATTACCTCCTCCACGTCGTCCTGCTCGATGAACTTCGGAACCGTGCCGACTTCGGCGAGGCCGTCCTCTGCGGGGAGGGCGTCGAGGAGGAGTTTGGCTATGCCGGGCGTGTTGGCACGGATGTGTGCTTGGCCCGGGGCCGGCTGGTGCTCGATGTCCACCTGGAGCCAGGTGCGGCGCGCGTCCTTGCCGTTGTCGGAGCGGACCACGAGGGTGGACTGCCAGGCGCCCTGGTTGCCGGGCCGGTTCTCGCGGAGTCGCCAACGGGAGTACGAGCCGTGCCGGCCCGCTGCCGCGTCGTGGTCGAGGGTGACGCCCTCGGCTATCTCGTTGCGGCCCATGTCCAGGGCGGAGGTGTCGTAGCGCTTCATCACGCCGAGCCAGTGGTGCAGTTGGCGGTCGGCTTCGGCCGAGGTCGTCACGAAGTCCTGTGCGGTCGAGATGACCATGCGGTAGTTGCGTGGTTCCATGGGCGGCTGCCTGTGCGGTGAGGTGGATGGGCGATGGACGCGCCGAGTACGGCGCGCTGCCCGGTGTAGGCGGCGCGCCGGTGAGGGTGCTCAGGCGGGGCGGTCAGGTCACGCCGGGTGGCGAGGGCCCTGGCCGGGGGGTGGGTCGAGGACGGTCTGGTGGGCGATGCCGGTTCGCTGGGCCTCGGCCATGCGGTCGTAGATGTCGAGGATCAGGGCCTTGGTGCGGTAGGTGCCGTGGGCGGCCTCGTCCTTGCGCTTGATGACAGGGAACGTGTCCATCACATGGTCGATTTCATGGCGGTCGAGCCCGTAGAGGTGGAAGAAAGCGGCGTTCAGCTCGGCACGGAGCAGCTCGCGACGCGATTCGTCCCAGCGGAAGGGAGGCCCGTCATCGCCTAGGTCACGGGCGAAGTCGGCCATGTCGTGGCTGGTGTATGTGAGCTCGATGGCTCGGCAGGCGATCCAGCTGGCGTCGGTCTCCAGATCGTCGAAGGCCGACGGAAGCGGGACGGGAAGCTGGTACAGATAACCGAAAGTCAGGTTTGTGCCAGCGATCTTCTGCCGAATCACGTAGTCGAAGGCGAATGACGAGAGAACAGCGTGCAAGACGGGAGCGGACTTTCCGTCGCGCGGGAGCATCAGCGGGTTGCTGTGGCCGACCCCGGAGTACGGGGCGACGGCGCTAATCATGGTGCGTTCATCGGAAGAGCGAGCGATGTTCCGCCAGCCGAGCAGCCACCGGTGACGCCACCCCTTCTCCGCCAGCCGCGAAGCCACTCCCGGCTCCATGACCGGCTTGCCCTTCCTATCCCTCTTCCCTGTATCCACGTCGAACTCGGGGACCCAGTAGCGTGGCCTCAGGAAAAACCGCGGATCGTCATGCTGCTCCGGCGTCACCCGGGGCAGCGTCCCCATGTTGGCCTGCGCCTCCGTCTGGCCCTCGTACGTGCCGAGGCGGTGGTCGAAGTGGTGCAGCATCTTCGCCTCGTACAGCGGAAGGTACCGCTGTCCCTCCCGCTCGAAGATGTTGCCGTTCAGAGTCCAGCCGTCGGCCGCCAACTGCTCCTGTGTGCGGAACAGGTGGGAGTCGTTGGACATGTCGAACATCCGCATGAACGACAGACCCCACGGGTTGCCCTCCGGGTCTCCCTCCCTGATGAGCACCGGCACCCGGCGGTAGATCCCCAACGTGATCTCCGCGTCCCGCCGCGACCGGAACACCGGCAGCGTCCCCGTGTTGGGGTTGACCAGCAGGATCTCCTCCGGCGGCATCGCGAAGCGGCGGCTCGGCAGGTCCTCCATGTAGCGGGTGCCGAAGGCGAACGACGCCTCCCGCACCCGCTCCTTACGGCCCGCGACCGTCAGCAGGCAGAAGCGGACCGAGTGGTGCACCGCCCTGCTCAGCAGGAACGCCTCGTTCTCGAAGTCCAGGAAGGACGCCAGCCGCGCGCTGCGCACCAGGTCTGAGAAGAACGGCGCCGTCGTCGCGTCCGTAGCGATGCCCGTCGGCAGGACCAGGCCGAAGCGGCCGTGCGGGGCGATGCCGAGGGACGCGGCCTCGGCGAACACCGCGTACGTGTTGACGTCGCCCCGGCCGGCGAGCGGGAAGCGGCCGGAGTCGCGCAGCAGGTGGCTCACGCCCTCCGCCTGACGCTTGGCCTCGGCGAAGTCCGTCAGCAGTCTCCGCTTCGCCGGCTCCTCGCTCGTCGCCAGTGCCTTGATCAGCCGTTCCCGGGCCGCCTTGTTCTGCGCCGTGGCGATCTCCTCGCTGCGCGTGGCGAAGAACTCCTGCTCCTGGAGCTTCACCCGCTCCCACGGCGGGTTCCCCAGCACACAGCTGAAGCCCCCGCCCCACCGGGTCCGCTCGTCCACCCCCGCCGCCGAGGGATCCGTGTCCTCCGGCACCGTGAACACCTCGGGGAACTCGAGGTGCCAGTGGAAGAACCGGTACTCGTCCCGCAGCCGGGCGACCGCGTCCCTCGTCCCCTCCGGGAGCTTCTTCCAGCCGTTCTTCCGCAGGTTCAGCAGCCCCTCCAGCGTCAGCGCCGGCGGAGCGGCCTCCGGGGTCTTCTCCCAGACGAACGCGGCGCACCACGCATCGGCCAGTTCCCGTTCCCGCAGGTAGTCCGAGTCGGGGTCCTGCGTCAGCGCCACGTACGCGTCCCGCTGCTCGTGAACGTACTCCAGCTTGTCGTTCCGCGCCGCCGTGATGTCCGCCGCGGCCCGCGCCAGCTTCGCGTTGGAGGACGCAAGCGCCGTCGTCGACCCGAACAGCTCGCCCTGGTGGACGCCGACCAGGCGGGCCTTCCATGCCTCCCGCTCGGCCTTGTTGCGCTTCTTCAGCGCGGCGACCCACTTTTTGTCGTCGCCCTCGATCACCTTGAAGGCGTCGTCCGGCAGGCCCTCGGCCAGCAGCTTCGGCGTGGCGCCCACCAGGCCGTTGCCGTGCTTGATGTGGGAGTCCAGGAAGCCGAGCGGCTTGCCGGGCTCCAGGGACTCGATCCACAGCGACACCTTGGCCAGTTCCACGGCCATCTCGTTGAGGTCGACGCCGTAGATGCACCGGCCGATCACGTCCCGCAGCGCCGTACGCGTCGCCTCCGCGCTCGGCTCGGGCGAGTCCATGCGCACCGCGGCCAGCCGTTTGGCGATGCGGCGGGCCGCCGCCACCAGGAAGTGGCCCGAACCGCAGGCCGGATCGCAGACCGTCAGCCGCAGCAGCGCGGCCTCCTGCTCCTCCTGCGTCGCGCCCGACTTGACCGCGTCGTCTATCACCGGGTCCAGGGCCGAGTCGAGCAGGCAGTCGATCAGCGGGGACGGTGTGTAGTACGAGCCGGTCGTCTTGCGCTCGTTGCCGGCGAGGGTGCGCAGCTCGAAGGAGTTGGCCGCCGGGTTGAAGCGGGGGACCAGTTCCAGCAGGGACTCGTAGATGGAGCCCAGTTCCTCCGCGCCGAGGTGACGGTAGTCGACCCGGCGCGGGCGGTTCAGCTTGGGGTCGGTCACCACGGACAGGGCCCGCACGGCCGTGAACAGCGCCTCGTTCGGCAGTTCCAGGCCGTCCAGGATGACGTCCGCCTCCGAGCGTTCGAACAGGCCTCCCAGGCCGGGCAGGCCGATCTCGGGTCGGCCACCCTCCTGGCCCAGGCCCTCCAGGACGAGGCGCAGCGCGTGCCAGTGGTCGCCATGCGGGCCGCCGGTGCGGCGGATGGCCGTGCGGCGCAGACGGGCGGACGAGAAGTACTTCTCGTAGCGCTCGCGGGCGTCGTCCGGAGCGTCCGGAGGGATCAGCAGGCCCCGGTCTTCGGCGACAAAGAGGAACAGCAAGCGGTAGACCAGGTTGAGCAGCGCCGGGTGCATGGCGCGGACCGTCACCTCGGACTCGTCCAGCCGCCGCCGGAAGTCCGCGTTGTCCCGGTGCTGGATGAAGCCGGTGCCCAGGGTCACCAGGGCCTTCTCCACTCCCTTGCGGAGCTGCTCCATGGCGCGGGTGCCGCTGGCGATCGCCTCCGTGCGCCATCGCTCCAGCCAGCAGCCCGCCGCGCCGCTGTCGCCGTGTGCCTCGAAGCGGGAGCGGTGCGTCAGGCGCCACAGCAGCAAGAAGTCGGCGAAGCGGTCACCCTCGAAGATTGCCTCGACGTCGAACTCGACGTAGGCCGAGCCGACCATGGACGTCGAGTCGCGCAGCAGGCGCAGCAGCCGGCCGTTGGACAGCAGGCCCCACAGGGAGTCCGCGCCGCTGCGGTTGAGGTACTCCTGGAGCAGCGACTGCGGGGCTGGGCCCGGGAGAGTGGAGGACCTGCGGTCCAGGTCGACGTTCCAACCGGTCAGGTGGACCGGCACGGCCTGCCAGGCGTGGCTGACCGCAAACCGCTTCTCGCCGTCTGCCGACGACAGGCCACCGGCCGGGGCCTCGGGCAGGCGGCCGTAACCCAGTTGCTCGAACAGGGGCAGCAGCCAGCGCTCGACGGTCACGCCGACCGCCGCGATGCCCTCGTTGTCGAGGGCGCCGTCCTTGGCGAGGGAGTCCCGGTAGGCCGTCCACACGCCCTTCAGGTACGCCCAGGAGCGCTCGGCCGCGTCCCGGACCGTGTCGTTAACCGCGAACAGGCCGTAGTCCTTCGGCTGGGCGCCGGGCACGTCCTTGCCGTCGCGGACCCGGGTCAGCATGTCCGGCGGCAGCAGGCCGCCCACCGTGAGGGCGGAGTCGGTGACGATGGTCTTCGCGAGGCTCATCAGCGGGCTTCCCCGTTCGTGGTCGTGCCGTCGAGGATGGGGACCGGGAGGTAGTGGTACACGCCGAGGACGTCGGGCTGGCCTTGGACGTCCACGCGCAGGCCCCGGCGGGCCGGGCCGGTCGCGCCGCGCACGTCGCGGAAGGCGCCGCGCACCCGGCGGTGGGAGTCGAGGAGGCGGGCCGCGAGCTGCTCGCCGCGCTCCTCCAGCGTCGGCATCAGCGACTCCAGCGAGCCGAGGACGCCCTCGATGCGCTCCTGGGCGAGGGCGCGGTCGGTGTTCTGGGCGGCCCGTGCCTCCAGCAGGGCGACCGCCTCGTCCTCCGGCAGCCAGTCGGGGTTCGCCGCCGACCCCCGGAAGGCGAGCAGGCGGGCGTCCTCGGCCAGCTGCTGCCGGAGCACGCCGTCCCGACCGGGCAGCGACAGCTGGAAGCGGTAGCGGACCAGGAGCAGTGTGGTGCGCTTGGCCACGGCCGTGGTGCGGACCACTCCGCAGCGACGGGCCGGGCGCTGCCACTGCTCGATCCGGTCGTCCAGCGCCGCGTCGAGCACGAAGCGGGCCACCGAGGCCACCACCGGGTCGGTGCGGGTCAGGGCCACCTCGCCGCGCGGGGCGGTCGGGGCGTCGTGGAAGGCCACCGGGCGGGGGTGGCGCGGGCCCAGGAGAGTGGTGAAGGCGTCCCGCAGAGGGGCGGGCAGCGCCTCGGAGTTCATCGTGAAGCCGTCCGGCTCACCGGGCAGGGGGCCGGGGACGCCGCGCAGGGCCGCGAGGGCGCGGCGGGTGAAGCGGCGCACCTCCTCACCGGTGCCGAGGGAGGCCCGCACCTCGGCGACCTCCTTCGCCACCTCGTCGCGCTTGATCGCGTTCTGCGCGTACCGGGAGCGCGAGGCCGTCTCCCGCTCGGCGGCGCTCTGCCAGGCCTGGTGCAGCTCGGCCGTCTGTCGGCCGGCAGGCGACTCCACCGCGAACAGGCCCTCCTGCTCGTACTGCGGGCGCTCCCCGCGCAGGATCAGCCCCTCCAGCACCGCCTGCATCACGTTCTCGGAGGAGTCCGGCACTGGCACCGAAATGCCGGTCGCCTTGCGGATGCGGGCGTGCTTGCGCAGCAGGACGTCCAGCACGATGCCGTCGATCGCGTTGTCCGAGCCGTACAGCGTGACCGCCTTGACGACGTCCCGGCGCTGCCCGAAGCGGTCGACGCGGCCCTCTCGCTGCTCGTGCCGGGTCGGATTCCAGGCGAGGTCGTAGTGGACGACCGCGTCGAAGCTCTCCTGGAGGTTCACGCCCTCGGAGAGGCAGTCGGTGGCGACCAGGACACGGCGCTCCGGGGGCGCCTCGCCGTCCTCGTCCTCCTCCGTCAGCGCGGCGATGCGGGCGACGCGCTGGTCGGGGGAGAGCTCGCCGGTGACCGCCTCGACGGCGTACGCCTTCTTCCCGGGCGCGCCCTTCTTGCCCTTCCCGCCCTTGTTGAGGGCCGCGTCGAGGTGCTCCTTGACGTACTCGGCGGTGGAGATGAAGCGGCAGAACACGATGGGGTTGTAGCCCTCGGTCAGCAGCTCCTGCACCGTGTCGATCAGCTGCTTCAGCTTGCGGTCCTTGGCAGGCCCCTTGAGCGCCTCCGCCGCCTCCGCCATGGCAAGCAGCCTTGCCCTGTCCTCCTCGTCGAGGGCCGCCGCGTCCGGGTCGGCAGCGCCGGGGGCGAGCAACGCGCCGGGGACGGCGTCCGCGGACTCCGCCGCCTCGTCGTCGGCCGGGTCGGTGACCGTCCGGCTGCCGATGGCGTCGGCCTCGGTCACCGAGTCGGCGTCCTGCACGCCGGCCCGGGTGTGGAGAGTCTTGCGGACGGCCGCCGGGGAAGAGCCCAGGGCGCGCAGCAGGGCGAGCGCCGACCACCAGCGGATGCGCTGCTGGAGCGCGCCGTCGGCGCTGCGGACGGTCTCCCGGGCGTAGGAGATCACCTCGTCCAGCAGACGGCGGTAGTCGGGGTGCAGGGCGTAGTCGTCCTCCCGGGACTTCCGGTCGCTGGGGAAGTTGGCGTCCTCGCGGAAGTCGTCCCGGATATCGGCGCGGCGGCGCTGCACGAAGTGCTGGGCGAGCAGGTCGCGGCCCGCCTGCCGGTCCAGGCTGATCGTCTCCAGCCGCTCGTCCAGCAGCCCCAGCAGGTTGCGGAAGGGCTCTTCCTTGCCGCTGTGCGGGGTCGCCGTCACCAGCAGCAGGTGGCGGTTCGGGTCGTCGGCGAGCGCGCGCAGCAGGGTGTACCGCTGCTGGCGCTGCTGCCGGGTACCGCCCTGGCCGGTGTCCGCGACGCACGTGTGCGCCTCGTCGACGATGACCAGGTCGGGGCAGTTCTTGATGAAGTCGTCCCGATGGCGGGGGGACTTGATGAAGTCGGTCGACACGACATAGTTGCGGTCGGGACGGAACACCGACTGGCCGTACAGGCGGCTGCGCTCCAGCCGTCCTATCGTCGACGCCAGGACCAGCTCGGCGTCGATGCCGAACTTCCCGCGCAGTTCCGCCCGCCACTGCTCGGCCAGCGCCGGACTGCACAGCACCACCAGGCCGCGGGCGTCGCCCTGGGCCAGCAGCTCGGCCGCGATCAGGCCGGACTCGACCGTCTTGCCGATGCCGACGTCGTCGGCGATCAGCAGCCGCACGGTCTCCTGGCGCAGCGCCATCAGCAACGGCACCAGCTGGTACGGGCGTGGTTCCACGGAGATACCGGCCAGCGAGCGGAACGGGCCGGCACTGGAACGGAACCCGATGCGCAGCGCGCTGCGCAGCAGCCCGGCCGCCGCCTGGTCGCCCAGGTCGGACGGGCTCGGCGGGGCGAAGCGGGCGTGCTCGACCGTTTCCAGAGCGGGCAGCACCCCGGCGATGTCGTCCTCCGCGCCGCCCAACGGGCGCAGGACCAGCAACTCGGGGGTGGAATCGGGCAGGACGACCCACTCGCGGCCGCGCGCGTGCACGAGCGAGCCGACCGCGAACTCCCGGCTGCCGTCCCGGGCGGGAGCGGCGGTGGTGGGCGGCGTCATCGGCGGACCTTTCGAAAGAGACGTACGAAGAAGAGGAGTGAGGGGTGCGATCAGTCGTCGCCGGCGCCGAACACCGAGCTATACCTGCGGGCGATCTCGGACCAGTCGTCGTCGTGGCGGAAGCGGATGACCTCCCACCCGTCGTCGTACAGCCGCTCCTGCGCGTCCTCGTCGCGCTGCACCTGCACCTCCGAGTCGTGATGCGGGCCGTCGATGAAGACCGCGACCGGGCCCACCTTCGTCTGGTACACGAAGTCCGGGCGGGACAGGGCGCTGGAGACGAAGTACTGCTGCTTGTCGGGCAGCCGCAGTCCGTTGCGGGTCAGGAACGCCACGAACCTCTGCTCCAGCGTGCTGTCGGCGCCGTCCAGCAGTGCCTGCGCGTGCTCGTCGCGGGAGACGCCGGGGACGGTCCCGTCGACCCGGGCGCCGCCGAAGCGCAGCAGCAGGTCCCGCACCATCTTGCGGTCGATGACCTGGTGGTCGCGCTGGTTGCCAAACGACAGCAAACAGTCGTAGCAGCCCATTTCGCAGGCGGGGCCGTTCTCCGGGCCGCCCTTGTCGGTGCCGTCCGTGCGGAAGTGGGCGATCTCCAGGGCGCGGGCGGCGGCACGGCGCAGGGCGTCCGGCTCGGCCTGGAGGCGGCGCAGCACGCCGGCGCCGCCCTCGGCGCTCTCGATGAACAGGATGCGGTCGCGCGGGCCGTCGTAGGGCGGCAACTGCTCGGTGTCCAGCTCGCCGTCTTCGAGCTGGAACTCGGCCTCGACGCCCCGTTCCAGCGCGTACTGGAGGGTCACCGCCACGTCCGGGGCGACCTTCTCGGCGAGCTGGAGCACCAGGATGTTCCGGGTGTCCTGGACGTAGGGGATCACCGGGACCTTGCGTTCGGCCTTCTCCGCGCTCTCCAGGCCGTCCTGCTCCTCGGAGGTCTGCTTGCCCGGCTTGTCCTGGTCCTTCTTGGCGTCCAGCCACTTGCCCTCGACCGGGTCCAGCCAGAAGCCGGAACGCTGCTTGCTGCGGCGGTAGCCGAGGTTGGTGAGGCGGACGGTCGCACTGTCTCCGTAGGTCAGCGCGGCGAGCGAGGCGCCGTCGGCGTCGCGGGCGGCGGCGTTCAGGGAGCCGTCGCGCTCGCCGTGCTTGTTGAACTTGTACGACACCTCGACGACGTAGCCGGTGCGCTGCCGCTCCTCCTCGTCGGAGGAGATCCGGTCCCGACGCCTGGTGAAGACCGTGCGCAGTTGGAGCAGGTTGTACCGGGACTCCGTCAGCTCGGAGCCGCAGGAGTCGCAGGTGTTCTCGAGCTGTTCGCCGACGTGCAGGTAGCCGCAGCGCTCACACACTTTGGCCTCCTCGGTCTGCAGGTCCCCCGCGGCGCTGGTCGGAAGCTGAACGCGGTCCACCTGGAACCGGCTGCCCTCGTGGTAGATGAAGGCGCCCGGACCGAACTCGCGGATCGCGATGAAGCGGGAACGCTGGAGGTAGTCGCCGTCCCGCCCGCCGCGCGCGGCGCGGCCCGTGCCGGGGATGAAAGCGGCCAGCGGCAGCCGGGGGAAGGAGTAACCCGGCAGGAACCCCTCTGAGGCCAGGTAGCGGTACGGCGTGAAGTCCGACAGCGGGCTGTTGCCGCCGGTGTCCTCGTTCTTCAGCAGCTTGAGCTGGGTCTCCGCCTGGTGCCGGCGGCGCTCGGCCTGGGCGGAGGCGTCCTTGTTCAGGGTGTTGTCGAGGATGCGCCGGTGCTGAACCTCCCGCTCCTTGAGCGCCTTGCGGAACAGCTCCTCCCAGCGGCCCAGCGCCTTCCTGAACCTCCCCGGCGCCTTGTCGACGGTCCGCTCCAGCCACCGCTCGTCCCACCACGAGGTATCGGCTAGGCGGTCCGCCGACTCCTTGAGGACCGCGGTGGCCCGGCGCAGCGCACGCCGCTGGGCGGCGGGATCCTGGATCTGCTCGAGCACGTGCGGGAACAGCCGTAGCGAGGGCGCCTCACCGGCCGCGTCCAGGATGTGCGGGATGCGCTTGCCCAGCTCCAGGCCCGTCTCGGCGAGCCAGATGGCGTGGACGTGCGAGCGGACCAGGTCCTCGTTGGCGAGGTCCAGCCGGGGCGGGGCGACGACGCCTGAGACCATCTCGTTCGACCGGCGGAAGTAGTACTGGTCGTGGCTGTTGCCCGTGGCGCAGTACGTGGTGACCAGCGCGGGCTGGCCCGACCGGCCGGCGCGACCGCTGCGCTGCGCGTAGTTCGCCGGGGTCGGGGGAACGTTGCGCATCGCGACCGCGTTCAGGCTGGCGATGTCGACACCCAGCTCCATGGTGGGGGAGCAGTACAGCAGGGGCAGCTTGACGCCCTCACGGAAGTCCTCCTCGCGCTCCTCGCGGACCTCCGTGGGCACCTGGGCGGTGTGCTCCCGGGCGACCAGGCCGGCGAGCGTCGAGGCGACCTCCTTGTAGAGGTTCTTGAAGAACGGGTTCACCCGCGGGCCGCGGTCTTTGCCGTAGGTCCGGCGCACCCGGTCGACCGCGCCGAACTCGTCATCGCGGGCCGTCCACACCACCGCCGTGTGGTTGATGCGGTAGCCGGGCTCCTCGCCGCGCCCGGTGGGCACCTCGGTGAGCAGCCCGGCCTCCGCCAGGATGTCCGCGAGATCGACGATCACCTGCTGCGTCTCGGCCATGTCCAGCGGATGCCCCAGCCCCGGGAACTGGCCAGGCCTGCGCAGGAACCGGCCGAAGCCGGCCCGGGCGGTGACGTTCAGCTCGGTGCGCGCGCGGTTCGGGCGCCCGGGACGGACGTACGCGGTACCGGGCGGCGGCGGGGTGCGCTCCGTCTCGGCCAGCCCCCAGGCGTCGTTCAGCATGTACGACACCTTGCGCAGCTCGTCGAAGTCGGCCTGCTCGAAGGTGGGGAAGTCCACCGCGCGCACGCGCCGCAGCTCGTCGAAGAAGATCCGGGCGAGCTCCGCGCGCTTGCCGGGTCCGGCGGTCCGCAACGGTCCGCAGGCCTTCGCCCACCGCTCCTCGTCCGCGGTGATCTCCCGCAGGTCCGCGTACTCCAGCCGCAGCAGGCCGGTCTGCTCCAGGTTGGGCATGGTGACCCGCCAGCCGCGCTCCAGATCCAGGTACAGCCGGTACTCGACCACCTTGGTCAGGGCACGCAGGGTGCGCTTCGCCTGATGGGAGGCCTCCTTGGGATTCTTGGAGTAGTTCTGCGGCCGCAGGCCCAGCTTGGCCACCACGGCGGGCGCGAGTTCCTCGTGCAGCAGCCCGTCCTCACCGGCCTCGACCATGGCCTGGTAGAGGGCACCCCGCAACTGGGTGACCAGGACGAAGTCGTTGAAGTGACCGGCCTGGAGGCTGGCGTCCTGCCGGTTGTCGACGAACGTGAGCAGCTTGCGGGCGTCCTCGTCGAGTTCGTCCGCCGGGAGTTCCTTCAGGTGGCGCACGATGCTGGAGCTGATGAGGGAGGTCGCCGTGGAGCGGCCCTCGCGGTCCATCGTCATCAGCTTGCCGAAGTCGTTGCCGCGCGGGGACTCGTAGCTCACCCCGCAGTTGAGGCAGAACATGAACGGCATGGGGATGTAGGCCGCGTACAGGCCCTGCCCGCGGTCGACGACCGATCCGTCGGGCCTGACCCACACCGGCTGCGGGACCCGCTTGCGCCGGCTGTCGGCCAGTACCTGGGCGCCGCCCTTCTTGTCGTCCGTCACGATCCAGCTGTCCGGGAAGCGCTGGGCGTCGATCGCCTTGCCGGTGTCGTCGGGCCAAGGGTGCTCGGCGCTCACGTACAGGTAGCCGTTGTCCTCGTCCTCCTCTGTGCGCGGCCGGAAGGCGAGGGAGCCGTCTTTGCGCTCCTCGCGGGCGACGGTCAGGTACTCCTGGCCGCACTCCCGGCAGAAAGACAGCGGAAGCAGGATCTTGTCCTTGGCGCCAGGCACCCGGAGCTGGTAGGTGCGGCTGATGTGCCGGGTCTCCTCGTCCTCCAGCGACACGTACACCGAATTGCCCTTGGACAGGAACTGGTGCAGCCGGAAGGCGAACAGAGGCCGGCCGGTCTCGTCGTTCTTGGCCTGCGAACCGGCGTGCAGCGTGTCGCGGATGGCGGCGACGCAGGCCTCGTACGACTCGCCGGTGCGCTCGGCGAGTATGCGGCCCGCCTTCTCCACCGTCGTGGGCTCGGCCCGGACGAGAGTCCCCGCGTCCGGCCCCTCGGTGAGGGTGCGCAGCCCGAACTCGGTCTCGATCCAGCAGGCGAGCGGGTCGTCCTTGAGGATGTCGTACTCCCTCGAGGGCGCGTTCGCCCTGATCCGCTCCGTCAGTTCGGCGTCGGCCGGCTCGTGGTCGCGGGTGGCGCGCACCAGCGTCTCGCCCACCACACGGTCCGGCGTGACCTCGGCGGCGAAGAGGGTGGTCGCGACGTCGGCGACGTCCTGGCGTCGTTCCTGGAGGGTGCCCTTGCTGGACATCGTCGCGGACGTGCCGACGACCTGGAGGTCCGGCGCGGCGCAGGCGTCGCGGACCCGGCGCACGAGCAGCGCGACGTCCGCGCCCTGCCGGCCGCGGTAGGTGTGCAGTTCGTCCAGGACCAGGAACTTCAGGCCCTCGGCCGCCCGCATCAGGGCCTTGCGCTCGCGGGGCCGGGTGAGCATCAGTTCCAGCATCACGTAGTTGGTCAGCAGGATGTCCGGCAGCTCCTTGAGGATCCGCTCGCGCTCGTCCTCCTTCTCCTGCCCCGTGTAGCGCTCGAACGTGACCGGCTCCTTGCCCTCCCCGTAGCCGTGGCGCAGGAACTTTTCCAGCTCGAATCGCTGGCTGTTGGCGAGGGCGTTCATCGGATACACGATGATCGCCTGGATGCCGCAAGCGGTGCCCTCCTGCTTGGCCCGCAGTACCTGGTCCACGATCGGCACGATGTAGCCGAGGCTCTTGCCGGAGCCCGTGCCTGTGGTCAGGACGTAGCTGCCACCGGCGCGGGCGGCCTCGATGGCGTCCCGCTGGTGCCGGTGGAAGGCGATGGGCCGGCCCTGCTGGAGGGAGCCGTCCTTCTCCTTGTCCACGCGGAAGATCCGCTCGCACTCCGGGTGCAGCAGTCCCTCCCGCACGAGCTGGGTCACCGTGCCCCCGGGAGCGAAGCTCGGATTGAGCGACAGCCACGGGTCGGGCCACTGGTCGCCCTGGACGAGCGCCTCGTCGACGGTGTTCTGGATGCGGTCGTTCTTCACGAGGACGGAACTGGTGGTGAAGGACCGGTAGTCGGCGATCAGCTGCTCGTGCACCTTGAAGACGTCCACAAAACCCTCACTCATTCCTGCGCCGACCTGCACGTTCACCGTACCGGGTGAGGTAGGGGTGGCGGGCCGCAATGATATGGCTTCCTATGACACCATCAATTTGTGAACTGAGTCAACGGGTCACGCCCCTCAAATGTGTGAACTGTCATGCGGGGGGTGTCATGCCCCGTCGTGCATGACAGTGGCACACTCAGTCACCTATGGACATCGGAACGCTCATCGACAAGCGGTACCGCATCAAGAGCCCCATCGGCCACGGCGGTATGGGACAGGTGTGGATGGCGGACGACGAACACCTGGGCCGGGGCGTCGCCGTGAAGACCATGATCCCGGCGAGTGGCCTGACACCGACGCAACTGGCGCATGACGCCGCGCGGTTCGAACGCGAAGCCAAGGCGGTCGCCAAGCTCGACCACACCGGGCTCGCGGCCGTGTACGACCTGGGTGTCGAAACCGGCACGCATTACCTCGTCATGCAGTACGTCCAAGGTCTCGATCTGGGCGACTACATCGCCGAGCGGGAGCAGCTCACCCTGGAGGAGGCTGCCGCCGTCGGCGTGCAGATCTGCTCGGTGCTGGCCGCGACCCATGCCCGCCAGGTCGTCCACCGCGACCTGAAACCGGGCAACGTGCGCATCCGCACCGACGGCGTGGTCAAGGTGCTCGACTTCGGTGTCGCCGCCATCCTCGACGGCGACACCAACAAGCTCACCACGACCGGCGAACGGCTCGGCACCTTCCAGTACATGGCCCCCGAACAGGTCATGGGCGAGCCGGTCGGTCCGCGCACGGACCTGTACGCCCTCGGCTGCCTGCTGCACGAAATGCTGACCGGCAGCCCGGTGTTCGAGCATGAGGCCCCGCTGATGGTGCCGAGCCTGCACACGGAGGTACCCCCAGAGCCGCTGCGCGTACGGCGCCCGGATCTCCCCGAGGACGTCGAGACCCTCGTCCTGGAACTGCTCGCCAAGAAACCGGTCGACCGGCCTGCGCACGCTGGCGACGTCTACCGCCGCCTCGCCGCCCACCTGCCCGGTCCGGGCACTCCGGAGGGCGCCCTGGTGCCGTGGGCCGAGCCCGACCCCCGTCGGCCGTTCCACCACCCGATGGCACCGGACGCGCGCCCCGTACGCCAGTGGGCCAGGCAGGCAGACAGGGCGCAGTAGCGGGATCGTCAGCGAGGCTCGCCCTCATACGTTTTTTCCATGGGCGTGGGCTGGGGCGGGATGTCCAAAGTGAGCTGCTCCCAGTCTGTCTCCTCCGGCTCGGGAGCCGTCTCGACGCCCGGGGCCGCCCCCGTGTCCGGGTCGGCGTCGGCGACGGAGTCGTGGGCGTCGCCGCCGTCCCCGCCGTCCTCGTTCTGGGTCGGCAGCACGTACTCCTGGGCGAGTCCCGCCAGGTGCAGGGGCAGGGGCAGGCTCAGTGCGTCGGGCAGGTCGGGGGCCTGCCGGAGCTGATGCGCGGCGAGCGCGAGCGCCTCAGGAAGGTCACCGTCGCCGGGGTGGCACCCCAGAACGGCGATCTCCACCAGCCCGGGGTTCCACGCGGCCTTGTCCGTGTCGATGGTCACCTTGCCCTTGGTGTTGACGCGGGGCGCCAGCTTGTCGGCGGCCACCGACAGCTTGAAGGTGCGGGCCTTGGGTGTGGTGGACCAGAAGACGCGGGCCTCGTCGGGGTCCGCGGTCGGGTCTGTCCACAGGTGGGCGGCCAGGCCGTTGGGGCCGCCAGGGTTCACGCCCCACCACTGGGCGGTCTCCCGGTTGCGCGCCGTACGCACCCGCACCAGTCGCAGGTCCGGATCCAGGCGGCGCGCGGGGGCGTGGCCGTCGCGGATCTTGTCCGCGACCACGGTGCCGTCCTGCAGCCACGTCCAGTGCGAGCGCATGTTCTGCCCGTGGGCCAGCAGCATGGTCGGCGTGGAGCGCAGCGTGCGGCGCACCCGCTGGAGCCACTCCTCAGTCTCCCGCCGCTGCTGAGCCATGTCCGCCCACCAGGACGGACGGGTCACCGGGGCCTCGCCGTCGCGCGGCGCGGGGACGAGGTCCTTGGGTACCTCGCACTGCCTGGTCAGCTTCAGCAGCATCACCGGGTACGGCACCCAGGCACGCGCCTCGTCGTCCCAGCCCTCCACCCGGGCCAGCCCCTCACCGGAGGGCTCCGGCGTGACCAGCACGGCGACGGGCACATGCCCTGCCCACCGGGTGCGGCTGCGCCGGTTCTTGCGCACCATCCACACTGCCGCGTACCGCAGGCCGCCGGGCAGGTGTTCACCGAGGCTGTGCTCGGGGTGGACCCGCACACCCAGCTGCCGAAGTCCGTCGTCCCAGGCCTTCGCCGCCCGGAACTCCTTGTTCTTCTCGCTGTTGTAGCTTTGGGCCTTCTTCGGCACGGCCATGAACTGCGTGAGCACGCCGGCGTCCGTGCAGCCCAGCCGCAGCGCGAACTTCGCGTCATGGCCGGGGGACGAGAAGTCCTTGGCCCGGTCGATCTCCACCAGGGCAAGCGTGGGCGCGGGTGAGGAGACGCCCTCCTCGGCAAGGAAGGCCGTCATCTCCCGGCGGCGATCGCGGATCGCCGTGGTGACCGCGGCCCGGGAGTGCCGGGTCCCCTCCGGCAGGGCGAGGTCCTGGCCGAGGGAGCGGGAGAGCCTGCGGCAGTGCAGGCGCACGGTGAGCTCGGGGGACTCCCACTGAAGGACCACCGTCCCGTCATAGGCCTCCTCGGCAGCCGGCGCGCCGCCGTCACCCTTGAGATCGAGGTGCGTGACGAGCGCGTTGACCGCGGTGTCCCGCATCACCGGGGTCTGCCACAGCAACCGCGCCTCCAGGGTGGGGAGTTCGCCCGGGGCGAGGTCCTGGGGCAGATGGCGCAGCGCGAACGCCGTGCCGTGCCGCCGGGCCTGGGCGCGCCTGCGCTCCTCCTCGGCCTTCGCCGGTTCCTTGGAGGGTTCCTGGCGGGGGTTGCCGGGCGTGCTGCCCGACAGGCGGGTGCGCGCCAGCGCGGGCACCGGCTCCAGCTGTTCCGGAAGTGCCTGCAGGGCCCATTCCACGATCTTCGAGCGCTGGTCGGTCATCAGACCGGCTCCGACCTCGTGCGTCCCCATGGCCGTGCTGTAAAGGACGGCCGCGCGCATGTCGTCCGCGAGCCAGCCGGCCGGGTCGGTGAGGATGGCGTCGGCGTCCGGGAACGACTCCGTGAGGGACATGTTCCGCAGCATCCCGGCGGGCCCGCCCCCGACCCAGTCGTGCCCACCGCGGTTCCAGGCGAGCCGCGCCACGGCGAACCGGTCGCTCGCCGGTGCTCCGGGCAGCCACGGCACCCGCGGGCGCAGCAGCACCGTGGTGCGGCGGCCGAACGGCAGGTACAGCCGCCCCGTCCTGGCACTCACCCGGGTTGCGTACCGGCGGATATGACTGTGCACATGGAAGCGGGGCAGCGAGTCGAACGGCACCGTCTGCAACGTGATGTTCAGAACGACGGAGAACCACTCGGAACCCCGGCTCCCCTCGAACTCCAGTGCCTGCGAGACGAGTTCGGCGCCCCGGTCCATCGGGCCGCGCGGCATCGCCCGGAAACGGAGCCGCCCGCCCCCGAAGTCGTAGGGCTCCAGGGCGAGGATCCGCCGGGCCAGCCAGTCGGTGGACAACTGGAACTGACGCGGCTCCGGCGCGGCCGTGCCACCGTCGGTGGGCCGCTGCTGACGCAGCAGCTCGACCGGTACTCCTTCCTGCCACCGGGGCGGGTTCTCCAGCAGCGCCGAGCGGGTCTCGGACAGCAGCGAGCGGAACTCGGGCTCCGACCGCAGGTCTTTCAGCCAGGTGGCGAGGAGCCCCCTGAACGCCACGTCGGGCAGCGGATCGGGCACGTTCTCGGGGGCGTACAGCCAGAAGTCCCGGCCCTCCCCGCGGTGGCGGTTGGGACGGGGCCGTACCAGGACGTCGGGGGCGAGCGCCTGCACGACCTGGTCCATACGGAACGTGGGCACCGTCTCCAGCGGCTTGTCACGGCCCGCGTTGCACAGGGCCAGCAGCGCCCCGGTCCACTCCTCGGGAAAGGGCAGCGCGCGGTACCGCTCGACCACCGAGGCGTCCGAGGAGACGGGACGTGCGGTGGCGGTACGGATGGAGTCGTAAGGGCGAGCCATGGGCCGGTCCTCTCTGGTGAAGGTCAGGACGTGCGGTGTTCGATCTCGCGCAGCGCTTTGTACAGCGGCGTGTACAGCAGCCGGGCGACCGCGGGGTCCGCCGGATCGGAGCAGTCGGGCGGCGGTGCGCCCTCCGCGAAGTAGGGGGCGAGCACGTCCCGCAGACCGGTCAGCAGGCCGTCCTCCCGCGGCAGCGGCGCCGCCGCGGCGCCGGGTGAGAGCAACTCGGCCGTACGCGGCGCGAACCGGGCATCCACGAAGACCACGCGGGCGGGCACCCCGCCCCGCACCAGGCGGCCGATGACCTGCCAGATCGTCACCAGCTGGTCCCAGGTGAAGGACGTCTTCTCGTGGTCGGACAGGCGGGAGTAGATGTAGCGGCGGGACAGCAGCCGGCGCCACTCGGCGCGCGCCACGTGCCGGAAGGCCCGCCCGGCCGCGTCCAGGTCCGCCGCGGCCATGACCAGTTTGCCGAACGTGCCCTGCGGCAGCCCGGGTTCGTCGCGGGCGAAACGGGCCGCCCAGTCGTTGATCGCGAACACGGCCAGCGCGAGGTCGTCCGGGCGCGGATGCGGCCGGGCGAGGAACAAGGCCGTGCCGAAGGCCGCGTTGCGCTGGGCGTTGAGGATGTTGTGCCCGCGTTCCACCGCCATCAGCGGGGCCACGAGGATCTCCGCCGTGGGGTCCTGGGCGAACGTGGCGAGATCACCCCGGCGCAGCGCCGTGACCCGATCCGCCTCCGGCTTGGGCGGTGCCGAGCCGCGTACGGCCTGTTCCAGGTCCGCGTCGTCGGCGGCCAGCACCCGCACGCGGCCGTGCCAGCGCTCCATCTCGTGCAGGACCTCCGCCGCGGTGTGCGCCTCCTTGTAGCTGCCCACCAGGAGGATCGCCCGGCGCCGGCGGCTGTCGGCGACCCTGGCCAGTTCCTGCTCCAACGGGCTCGGGGCGCCGCCCCGGCCGGGCGACCCGAGCCGGCTGACCATCGCCCGGCAGGCCGCGGGCCGGGCCTTCGGCTCGGTGCCCGACAGGCTCAGGGGGCGCCCCTCGTCGTCGTACAGGAAGTGCGTACTGAATTCCGACTCGCTCACGGCCTTGAGGGACCGTGGCGACGGGGTGAGCACCGCGCCCACCGGGGCGACCACGTGCGCGCGTGTCGAGGTGCCCGCCCAGCTGGTGCCGGACATCAGCACGACGTGCGGACCCCTGCGGCCGCGGCCAGGGTCGGCACCCACGTCGGGCAGGGAGAGCAGGAGTTCGCGACCCACACCCGCGCACCTGAAGAAGCGTAGGGTGCCGCTGTGCCGCCCCTCGACATCGCGTTCCCGCTCGTCCGGCAGGTACTGGAACCCCAGGACGTTGCCCATCGGAGCCTCCGGGACCAGCGGGGCGTAGTCGAGCGGCGGACGGCGGGACAGCTCGTTGCCGGTCGAGTCCAGGTGCAGGGCGGCCTCCACCTGGGGCCAGAGGAAGACCAGCCGTTCGAGACGCTGGTGCAGGGCGCTGAGCAGCAGCATGAACTCCAGGCGCCGGGCCGTCAGATCGAGCCACGCCTCGTCCTGGGCCCGCACGGACGCGGGGGTGTCCGCGAGCAGCGGGCGCAGCACGGCGAGGACCCGCTCACGCGTGCCTGAGGAGGACAGTGTGGTCAGCAGGTCCTGAACGAGACGCACCAGTTCGTCCGTCAGATTGCCGTACGGGCTCCGGCCGCCCAGGGGATCATCCCGGAAGTCGTCGAACCGCTCGGTCAGTTCGGCCCGGTGGGCGTCCACCTCCGGCCCGGCCGACTCGGGCTCCGGAACGTCGTCCTCGTACGCCTCGTACAGCTCCGATTCGTCGGACACGCCGTCCGGGACGCCAGCATCGGAGTCCTGCGCGAACCAGGAGCCGAGCAGCTTCTCCTGGAGCGTCCAGGGGCTGAAATACTCGATGTCAGCCCACTCGCGCAGGTCGGCGTCGGAGATCAGCAGCTTGTACAGGCGGTCCGTGGCGGCATGGACAACCGTGAGCGAGGCGGACCAGCGCTCGACCTCCTGGTCGGTGAGCGGCAGCCGGCCCTGCCGGGACAGCTCCTCGATACGGTGGGTCTGCACTTGGTCCAGCCAGGACTCGGGGCCGGGAGAGACCAGCGTCGCCGACGGCGCGAAGATCTCGTCCAGCTTCATCTGCACCGAGTCGGCCTCGTCCACGACGATGATGTCGCTGCGCAGGCAGGCCAGTTCCAGGTGGCGCAGCCGCTCCTCGCCCAGGTGGCGCGGCACGGCCGACTGCACGAGGCTTGCCGGGTTGGCCACCCAGATCAGAGAGTCGACCAGCTCCCGGGCCGCACGGTGACGCGGGCACGCGTACCACAGGGGGCACCCGTGCGGGGATCCCTTCACCTCCGCCGGGCGGTCGCCCTCGGACGGGGACCGCCGCTGTCCCGGCCGGTAGGGCTCGGGCAGCGCGCCGGAATCCGGGTTCTCGTCGCGAGTGCGCTTCTTCTCCGGGTGGAGCGAGGTGCACGGCGCGTCCACGAACCGCAGGGGCTGTGCCGCCTCGGTGTCGCGCAGGGCGTCCACCACGCAGACGGTGCTCAGGTGGTCGAAGCCCGGGTCGTCGTGGTCCAGCACGTTGTGCAAGCCGCGGGAGGCGAGCCGTCGGTGCAGCCGCTGCACATGCGTCTCTCGCGTGGTCAGACCCAGCACCGGCGTGGCGGTCAGCCCCAGATCGCGGAGCAGAGCGGTCAGACGCAGTTGTTCGGCCACATCGCCCACGACGAGCGTGGTGCGCAGCGCCGGAGTCCGGCGGGCTCCCCAGACCGCGATCAGCGTCATCAAGGTCGACTTGCCCGCACCGACCATGCCGGCCAGGTGCAGCGGCCCGTCCAGGTGGAGATCGCCTTCCTGCGAAAAGCCCAGCCCGTCCGCATCACGGGGGAAGATGTGCAGCTCGGTGAGGCGGTCCTCCCAGTGACCTGGGTTCTCGACCTCGTTCTCCCGCTCCGTCGCGTCCATCCACTGGGCGGTCTCGACGAGGTCGGCCCGGCTGACCGTGAGCGGCTCACCGTTTCCCGGCCGCCCCGCCTCCGGATCATGACCGGGAACCGGGTCGGGACGCAGTTCCTCGGGCAACGTCACGGAGGCGGGCCGGCGCCGGTCGACGAAGGTGGCGCGCCCCGCCGGGGCCAGGGGCAGCTCCTTGCGGGCCAACGGCGGCAGGGCGGCGAGGGCGGCCTCGTACACGGCGAACCGGTCCGAGGCGACGGTCGGCTCACGCCGTCGCGCCGGCCGGTCGAGCGCGAGGACCTCATAGGCCCGCAGCCGGTCCGGCAGGGCCCGGTAGGTCTCCAGCGTGCGCTCCCAGGCGCGGCCGCGGCGCAGGTGCCACAGCAGATGACGACCCGCGCCGAGCATGACCTCGTGCTCGGGACAGGACACGTATCCCCGGGCGGCGGCGAACTCGTAACCGCCGAGCAGGACGTAGGCACCGCGGGCGGGCTCGTCCGGCGCGATGCGCTCCAGGATCCGCAGGGCCAGTTCCGCCTGGCACAGCAGGCCGGGCTTCACATCGCCGAGTTCGTCGGGAACCTCGTCCCACAAGCGGGCGACCTCCCGGCTGACCGGGTGGTGCCAGCTGTCGCGGTCACGCATCGCCGGTCTCCTCCTTACGCGTGGCTCCGCCGACCCGCGCGAGCCGGTCCTCGGCGCGGGCGAGCAGGTGAGTGTCGGTGAGCAACGGAACACGGCACGCGGTTGCCGGGCGGTTGCGCTCGTACGTGGCGATGTAGCCCGGCCGGTCGTCGACGCGGTCCTGCGGCACCACCCAGAACGCCTCGTCGTACCGGGGCTCCTGCGGCACCGGACGGGCGGCCCGCCCCAGGAACGCCGGATGGGCCCAGTCCTTCACGTCCACCGCCCAGACCCAGCCGTCGGGGAAGGTGACGTGCATGTCGTAGGCGTCGTACGCCGGCCACATCCGGACCTTCAGCCCGAGCCCGGTGAGCCGCCCTTCCAGCTGCACCTCCGCCCGCCCCGGACCGGTGATGAACTGACGCAACGGCCTGGCCAGCTGGAGCAGTTCACCGGCCTCCTCCTGCGGGATGCGGCGCCCCACCGGCGGCCGGCCCCGGCGGCGGCAGCGGTCCCGCTCGCACCACCAGCCGCCGTCGGGCAGCGGCGTCAGCAGGGTGAGACACCGGCCGCAGGTCGCGTAGACGTCACCGCGCAAATAGCTGTCCGGGACGGGGCGGTAGATGCGGCTCAGGAGCTCCTTCACCGGGTCGAGCACATGGTCCAACGACACGGCCCACTCCTCGGCCGAGGTGAGGACGGGCCGGGTGACCAGGAGCCGCCGGAACTCGGTGTACGCGTCCTCCTCGCCGTACTCGCGGCACAACCGCAGCGCGGCGCGGACGATCTCACGGTCGTAGAGAACCAGCGCGCTGTCGGAGAACTGCTCCGCCCACTCGTAGCACAGCTCGGTCGGGCGTGAGGAGTCCGGGTCGAGCAGCAGATCGTCTGGTCCGGCCGCCTCGGCCGACAGATCCACCGGCCAGTCGGCCACCGGCCGCTCGCTGCACCACGACAGCAGGTCTGGAAGACTCACCGGAGGTTCGGCCCCGCGCTCCAGGCAGGCCAGCACCGTCCGGTCGAGGGCGCGTTGCACCTCGGGCGGGTAGGGCAGGGTGAAGGCGTCAGGGCCGGTGGCCGCGTCGAGCACCGTGAGAGCGGTGGCCAGCGTGCGCATCAGGGGAATGCCGCGATGGGCTGACCAGTCGGCGTCGTGCGGCGGCATGCCGCTGTCGGTCGTCGCCGTCACCGTGCCTCCAGATGCGCGCGGCCGGCCGCGCAGTGGGTGATCATGTCGCAGCCGCCGCAGTGACCGCCGGGCGTCGGTGCGTAGGTCTCGTCCACCGCCCAGGGGCCGG
Source organism: Actinacidiphila sp. bgisy160 (assembly GCF_965342435.1). Taxonomy (GTDB): domain Bacteria; phylum Actinomycetota; class Actinomycetes; order Streptomycetales; family Streptomycetaceae; genus Actinacidiphila. The sequence continues at coordinate 40,140 of NZ_CBDRCM010000052.1, forward strand.
CGAGCCCGGCGATGATGCGGCGTGCTTCGGCGAGGGTGTCCGGATCACCGGGATCGATTTCCTCGCAGCGCGACTTCCCGGTGCCTTCCGCGTCCAGGTACAGCACCTCCAGCTCGATCAGCGACCGGCGCGGATCACCACCGGGTACTCCGGCGGACATCATCAGCACCGCGAAGGCGAGCTGCGGGTACGTCTCCATCAACGCGCGTCCCTCCCAGGGAGGCTTTGCAGCCGTCTTCGTCTCGTGCCAGATCCAGCCTCCGGAGCGGGTGTAGAGGAGGTCGGGGTCGGCGATCAGGACGACATCCAGCTCGGGGTCGTACGCGGTCAGGCGTGGCTGCACCCGTACGGCCTCGTCGGACGGCAGGCCATCGAGAGGGCAGGCCCGCTGGTGCTCGGCGAGCAGGGCGAGGGCGGTCGGCAGTTCGGCGGAGGAGAGGCCGGGAAGGGCATCCGGGAGGGGGGCCGTGCGGCAGCATCCGTTCCCGTGAAGGAGGTTGAGCCACTCGTCGACGGCACGTCCCCTGCGGATGGGCTCGCTCTCCGGGTCCCCCGACTTCAGGTGCAGTACACGGGTGAGGTGGAACTGCGCCGGGCAGCGCGCATGGACGCGCAGGTCGCTCGCGGACACGGAGCGGCGGGCGCGAGGGCGGCGCGGCCCGGGAACCCCGAGAACGCCAGGAGCCCGGGGCGGCTGCGCGCAGGCAGCCAGACCTTCGCAGCGCGTGCAGCTGGAACCGGGGTTGAGCCGGTCGCCCTCGATCACCCGACGTAGCACGGGCTTGGCGTGCTCGGCGAACCGCCGCTCGGCCTCGTCGACATCCCAGTCGGCCAGCACGTCGTGATCATCGCTGCCGCAGCCGATGCCGATGATCCGGACCCGCCTCGGGCGCACGGTGCTGCCGGCGGCGGGACGGAAGATGTCCCGGAAGGCCGACCGGGAGGGGATGCCCGTCGCAGCCACGGCCGCCGCTTCCGCGATCTCGGCGGGCGGCCGGTCCCCCTTGACGGAATTCACGGACAGCAGCCACATCTCGCGCTCCGACCCGTCGGCGGACGCGTACCGTCGTCCCCACGCCGTGCGCTCGTAGCGGATCGCCCCGCGGGCGTCCGGTACCTCGCTCTCGGTGATGGCTGTCCACTGGGCGCGGACCGGCAGGGTCGGCGGACGCCCGAGCGCGCGCCGCTGCGCTTCGCGCTCCGCGCGCGCCAGCAGGTAGGACCGAACGGCTGATTCTGCCCAACTTACGTGCCCGGCATGGTACTTCTGATGCCTCAGAAGCCGCGTCAAGGCGCTGTCGGCGTCCTCTCCCTCGTGCTCGACCGCGTCCAGGACGCTCATGACCGGCCCGAGGGCGAAGTCCTCGACGGGCTTCCCCCGCCGGCGCGGCGGAACCTGGGCGAGCAATGCCCTGGCGCGCAGGGCGTTGCCGCGCGGGCAGTCCTGAGGGTCCTCGCGCAGCAGTGGCAGCGAGGTGCGGATGAGCCGGATGTCTCCGTTCGTTCCGGGTGGAGGCAGGTGGAGCGGCACGATGCACCCCTTACGGGTGTGGTGGGACGAGAGCGCCAACACACCCAGGGAAGCGTATTTCTGTGAACTCAGTCAAGCGATTCGTTCGATGTGATCCGTGAACCGCTACAGTGTGGCTGACACCGTGTCATGAACAGCCGGGGGTGAGGCGTGGAAGCCGGGGAAGTCCTCGACGGCCGCTACCGAGTCGAGGAAGCGCTCGACCAGGGCGGCATGGGCACCATCTGGACGGCCACTGATCTGGTGACCAGGCAGTTGGCCGCCGTCAAGGTGCTGCGGCTCGATGCTTACACGCAGGGCCGGTTCACCCCTGCAGAGCGCGCGCGACACCGGGTCGAGTTGCTGAAACGGTTCGAACGCGAGGGTGCGATCCTCGAGGAGCTGAAGCACCCCGGGATCCCGCGTCTGCTGCACCATGGCTACCAGGGCGAGGAGTCCTACCTCGTCATGGAATACGTCGAGGGGATCAGCCTGCGCGAATTCCTGGACACGCGCCGGCCGTTCCCGTTCGACGCCGCTGTCGCCGTCGCCGTCCAGGTCGCCGAAGCCCTGGCACACGCGCACACGAACGGCGTGGTGCACCGCGACCTGAAACCGGGCAACGTGGTCATCGCCTGCGCGGACGGAGCGGTGAAGCTGCTGGACTTCGGCATCGCTCACCTCACCGATCCCGATGCGACCCGCTACACCGCACTGGGTGAGACCCCGGGCAGCGCCGGGTACATGGCTCCGGAGCAGCTGCGGGGCCAGCAGGACATCTCCGCCTCGGTGGACCTCTACGCGTTCGGCTGTGTGCTCTTCGAACTCCTCACCGGGGAGCGGCCCTTCGAGGACAAGCCGGACCGGAACAAGAGCACCCAGCACCTCGAGGACCTGCCGCCGCGCCTGCGGAGCATCAACGTCGGCATTCCCGAGGAACTGGACGACCTGGTCTGGGACCTCCTCGCCAAGACTCCGGCGGACCGCCCCGATACCATCGACGAGGTGCTGGACGTCCTGTGTGACTTCCTGCCGAAGCCGGGCGACCCGGCCCCGGATCCGGAACTGGCTCCGGACCCGACCGCACGCTATCGCCTGCGGGAGAGCGCGGTGGCCGGCCCGCCGGACACGCGGCCCACCCCCCGTGCCGTAGCGCGGCGTCCGGTCCGCCGTCGTGGCGGGTGGCTGGGGCGCAACCAGTTCGCGGGACGGATCGCCCAGGCCCGGGCGGAACTGCTCGCCGACGGTTCTGGTGCCCGCTGTGCCGAGCTCCACGACCTGCTGCCCAAGGCGGTGGCGGACTGGGGGGCCCGCGAGCCGATCGTCCTGGAGGGGCGGCTGGTGTGTGCCGATGCCGCTCGACTGGATGGTCGTACGGGTGAGGCGAAGGAGCAGTACCAGTACGTGGCCGGGAACGGAGACCCCTCGGATCCTCTCGTGCTGGAGGCCCGCCTCGGGATCGCCGAGTGCCTGATGCCCGAGGGGGACTTCGCCGGGGCGTTCAGCGGCTGGCGCACAGTGGTGCACAGGCTGCCGCTCGTCGCCGTACCGGTTTCCGGCCGGCTGACGAGCCGTTGTCGCGAGGTCGCCTTCGAGCTGGCGGAATCCGGTTACGAAGCGGAGGTGACCGACCTCCTCGCCCGGCTGCCAGAGCCGTAGCCGGATCAGTTCCGGGGAAGGTGCCCTGCGGCCAGCAGGTCCCCCAGCGCCCGGCTCAGCTCGCCGCCCACGCTCTTCATATCGGTCATCTCGCGTTCGAAGGCGGTGATCTTCCGGTGGATCTCCCCGTACCGTCGCTGTTCCTCCAGCGAGAGCCTTGGGATGTGCATACGCCGTACGTCAATGCGTGACGTGGTGGATGCGTGCGTGCCGGCCCTGTGCACATTGGCCGGGGCACGCAGGCAGCCGGACAGGAACCATGGGTCGAGGACCGCGGGATTCGCCCTGAGCGCCGCGAGCTGGGGCCCCAGGACGGACGGGGCGTCGGCGTCCACCCGTACGTCGAAGGCCCGGGCCAGCACTGAGACGATGACGTCCTGGGAGGCTGTGACCGTGAGCGAGCCATCCCGCTCGCCCGCCGCGACCACCGACGCCGGAAGCCACAGCTGCGCCTGCCCGGACAGCGGAGCACCCGTGAGGACGCGCGCCTCGTCCTCCTGGCGTTCCCCGCGGCGCACCAGTGACTCCGGCAGGCCCTGCCCGGTCCGGATCTCCAGGGCTCCGGCTTGTTCCAGCTCGCCGACGCTGATGAGCGGAACCGTCTCGCCGTCGTCCGCGGGTACGAGTGCGGACAGGGCGTCGGTGGCATCGCGCAGTTCCCTCATGTGCGCGTCGTACCGCGTCCAGAGGCGCCTGATGTCGACGATGGTGGCGGCCCGTGTCCTCGGAACACGCCGTGCAGGCGTGAGGTCTACCTGGTCGTCCAGCAGGTCGACCACGGGTACCGAGACGCTTCCCAGCGTGCTTGTGCCGCCGAGGACCCCCACGATCTGCTCCGTCACGGCGGACCAGTCGACGCCGCCCCTGTCGGCGGTCACGGGACGAGCGGCGTGTGTGGTGTCCACGAAGGTGAGCTCTGCGCCGTCCGCTCCGCCCCGGCCGAGGGCACCGTCCGCGCACAGGATCCACAGATGCAGTCCGACACCGTAGGGCGGGGCGGCACCGGGAGGCAGGGCGATCACGGTCCGGAGCACGCCGGACCGCAGGAGACCGGCCCGGATCCGGCGACCCGCGCGGCGCGCCGCCACAGCGGGCGGCAGCACGAGAACCGCGACGCCGCCGGGAGCCAGAGCTGCCGCGGCATGCTGAACCCAGGCGAGTTCCGGCTCTGTGCGCGGAGGCTGCCCATAGACCCAGCGCGGGTCTGTGGCGAGTTCCGCGTGGCCCCAGTCACGCTCGTTCGACGGCGGGTCGGAAAGGAGCACATCGGCCTGCGCTCCGGAATGGGCATCGGCCCGCAGCGTGTCACCCGCTGCCAACGATACGTTGGACAGGTCACGCTTGGTGAACCCGCCGATCGCCAGGCGCGCCTTGGCCAGCTCCACCAGAACCGCGTCGCTGTCCTGGCCCAGGAAACGCAATCCCGCAGCACGGTCAGCACCCCACTGCCGGCCGGCTGCGACGAGCAACGTCCCCGCCCCGCAGGCCGGATCCAGCACGGTCCGTACAGGGCCTGGGTGGTTCATGGCTGCGGCTTGCGCCATAAGCCCGGCCAGCTGCACAGGAGTCGTCGTGATCTGCCGTACGTGCGTCCGGAGCCACCGCTCCAGAAGGAAGTCGAAGGGCCCGTGCTCCTGGTCCGGATCAGCCAGTTCCAGAGTGCGCTCCAGCAGGCGGGTCTGACGCTGATCAAGGAGCGGCCCCGCCGCCGGCCTGCCTGTCGTGACGCCGCTCTGCCGGAGTCCCACCTGGGCCACCAGCAGGCCTGTCGTTTCTCGGTCCCCCAGGGACTCGTATTCCGGCCAGAGCCGGTCGAGCGGGTTCGGCGCTGTCTTGAGTTTGTTCTCCCGCTTGAGCCACTCCTCGACTTGCGGCAGGGAGAACTGCGGGCTCGTGTCGGTGCCGCCGACAGGAGAGGGGAAGCTGTCGTACCGTCGACGCCAGTTGCTGACGGCGGCGCGTCCGACTCCCGCGATGCGGGCGATCTCCGCAAGGGTGACGACAACCGGGGTCGACCCTGCGGTTACGGACATGATTTCCTCCGGAGCTCGGCAGCCTGGCGCCCAATGAATCCGTGATCACTTGCGTTGGGGGCGCGTTCTTTGACTGAGTTTACGCACATGTTGGGAGCCACTCTGGCACCTGGGCCAAACACCTCATGTGCATGACGATCCGGGAGGTCGTTGTGCTCCGCGGCCCAGCCGGCCGGCGTCGGCAAACTCCTCGACGCACTCGCCCAGACCAGCCCCGGCTTCAACCCGAGGACTCGCCGAGGCCGCTCGCGCCTTCGAAGGCGCCACCCGCTCCCATATTCGCGCCGAGCGTTCCGACAACGGAGCCATCCGCTCCGCCGCCCGCGGCGTCATCCGCGCCGGCAACGCCCTCGGTAAAGGCGAAGACGGCGGCACCACCGCGATGCTCCTGTCCACGATGCTCCTCGTCACCATCGCCGCCGTAACGTTGGCACTCCGCCCGCGGTCACGTCCAGCAGGCAGCCGCCGCCCAACGAGCCGCACAACACCTGTGCAGCGCCTACCGATCAGCCGCCGCTGCCCCCACGGACGCGATGCGCGAGCACGGCCGTCGCCTTCCCGAACCCTTACGAGAGTGGTACGCCGGCACCCTCGAAACCACCTTGCCCGAGCAGGCCGACTCCGTACGCATCGCGCCCGGCTGGGACGCCCTCGCCGCCACCTGGACCAGGCCGAGCGCGCTGCTGGCCACGACACCGATGCCTTGCTCCAGCAGGCCATCGGATGGTGCGAACTGGACGCTGCGGACGGCGTCACCGACGTCCTCGCCTGGTGGCTGCGATGCATCGGCGAACTCCCCCCGAGGGATGTGTCCGCAGTGCGGTGCCCGGCGCGACTGGACGGTTGATCTGCGACCGCAACGAGATCAATCCGCTGCCGTTGCGCACACTACTGAGGATTAATGCGTGATGTCGCCGGGGCTTGTGGCGAGGCCGGTGCCGATGAGGCAGCCGGTGATGATGGTGGGCCGGTACTGGATCTGGCGTAGGCCCCGGCGGACTGCGGTGACCAGGTGCGTGTAGTCGGTGAAGGCGATGTTGGAAAGGTTGGTGCGCCGCAGGCTGGACCAGATCCCTTCCACGGGGTTGAGGTCGGGTGCATAGGCCGGCAGCTGGAACACGGTGAGCCAGTCCCGGGCTGTGATCCAGGCGCGCATCGCGCGACTGAGGTGCAGGCCGACGTTGTCCCAGACCAGCACGATCGGTCCGCCGAGCTGGGTGTGGGCGGCGGTGAGCAGGTCTCGTAAGTCCTTCCAGGAGAAGCCTTTGCGGCCGTCGACCCGCCGGTCACCGGTGTGCCGAAAGACCAACCGCGGCCGCTCGCCGGGCTTGTAGCAGCACAGAGCGGCCACCGACAGGTGACGTCTGCTGCCGCCATTGACCCGGATCACCGGGGTGACACCTCTGCGGGACCAGGTGCGGGCGGTGTGCGGCGTCATCGAGAACCCGGCCTCGTCGGCGAAGACGGTCCAGGCCCCGAGCGCCGCCGCGGTGGTTCCACGGCCGGCCAGGTCTCCTTCACCCACGTCGCGACCGCCTCATCGTCGCGCTGCACCGCCCTGCGAGCCGGGACCTGAGGCGACCAGCCGTGCCGATGCAGCAACAGACACACCCCGGGCACGGTGTAGCTCTTGTGGAACATCCGCCCGATCAGCGTCCTGATCCGCGCGAGCGTCCAGCGCTCATCGGACCAGCCGTGCGCCACCGCCCCCAACGCCAGTGCCGCCTCCAGCTTCACGAACAACTCGTCACTGAGCTTGGGCAAGGACGCCGGCCCCTTCGAGACCAGGCCCGCTTCACCCCGCTCGGCCCACTCGCGCCGCCAGCGCTGTACCGAGCGCACATGCACCCGCAGCACCCTCGCCACCTCGGCGTTGTCGCTACCAGCCGCGAACATCTCACCCGCGTCCAGACGGATCCGCTCGCGAAACGCCCTCCGCTCGTGAGTCAGCCCACCACCCTGCGCGTACCTCATGACCGTGGTGTACCGCGACGATCACGACCTGTCAGCACCCCACGACATCACGCATTACAAGTCAGTAGTGGGTCGAGCGCGAACTGACTCGCGCGGACTACGAGGCGGTGATCCACGTCGGAGGGAAGGACTCCCCGAGCCTGGAGGCTGCGACCCAGGCCGCGGGTTACGACGGCACGCTCGCCGGCGTCTATCTGACCGAGCCCAGGCCCGAACAGGGCCTGTGACCAAGTGCCGTAGACGCCGTCCGGTGGCGCATGCACTCCGGCTCATGAGGGACCCTGAGAATGACCAGCTCTCGCTTAACCCGCGTTTGATCACAACCGCAGACAGCCCCTAGCATCCGCCTCTGACAATTCGGGCTGCCGACGAGCTTCTTTCGGTCGTCCCGCCGTTCACCACATCTGAGGGTGCCCGGACGTCGCAGGGGACCGAGCGGGCCCCACCCCCCTCTCGCATCGACATGTGAGCTTTCAAAGAATTGGCCGGAAAACGTGGCTGGTGCCCCCTTCCGGACACACTGATGAGCACGATTCCCGGCAGGCACGCACAGGCATGCCGGTTCAGCGAGGGGGGACCGGCAATCACACCGATGAGGAGCAGCGGATCAGGGGCGGGGTTCGGGGACGCGATCACCGCCCTGACACGCCGGCGGATCGAGATCTTCGACGGAGCGGGAGGAGACTGGCGCTTCGCCGAGAGCCTGAAGTCCGTCAGCGAGGACACGGCCCAGGAGTACGAGGGCCGCACGATCCTGGAGCTCATCCAGAACGGACACGATGCCCTGGCCGCGGGGGGCACCGGCAGGATCGCCGTGCTGGCCACGCGCCACCAGGACGGCGGCGGTGTCCTGTACGTCGCCAACGAAGGCACCGGATTCACCGTGGAGAACTTCAAGGCCATCACTGAACTGGCCCTCTCCAGCAAGGGAGCCGGTGAGGGCATCGGCAACAAGGGGCTCGGCTTCCGCAGTGTGCTGCAGTTGACCGACTGGCCGGAGATCTACTCGAAGGCGTCGCCCGCCTCCGACTCGTTCGACGGCTACTGCTTCCGTTTCGCCCGACCGGACGACATCCACGCCGTCGTCAACGACCCGGCCCTCGCCGCCCGGGTGATCAAGGACGTCTCTCCGCTGGCACTGCCGGTGCCCGCCGAGGCTGCTGACCCCGTGCTCAAGGAACTCGCCACGGACGGCTACGCGACCGTCGTACGACTGCCGCTGCGCAACGACCACGCCTGGAGCCTCGTCGTGGCGCAGGCCGAGAACGTGGTGGACGACAAGGCGCCCCTACTACTCTTCCTCGACCGCGTGCGGGAACTGGTCGTGGAGATCCGTGACGGGGCCGAGGGCGGCACACGACATGTGCTGTCACGTGCCCAACGCCCCTGCGACCTGGTCGCGTCCCGGACCGCGGACTGGATCAGCGAGGTCGACCTCGGTGACGCCGGGCGGTATCTGCTGGCACGGCGGACCCTGGACACCGAGGCGCTGCGCGTGGCGATCGAGCGCAGCGTCGACGTCCATGGGATCGACGCGAAATGGCGGGACTGGCAGGGCGAGGCGTGGGTCGGTGTTGCGCTCCGACTGGACCGGCCGCTGTCGCGGAACGGCCGGATGTACACCTTCATCCCGATGTCGGAGGCGTCCTCTGCGCCGTTTCCGGGCCACGCCCACGCGCCGTTCTTCACCAAGCTCGCCCGGCTCGACATCAGCGAGGCGGTGGCCCTCAACGATTTGTTGCTCGACCAATTGGCGGTTCTTTGCGTGGAATCGGCCAGACACCTGCGTACCGAGACCCCGCACGCCCGCGCCGGGGACTTCGTCCTCGACCTCATGTGCTGGGACACCCCGGCCCGCCTCGGCAAGGCGGTGGACGGGCGGCTCGCCGTCGAGCCGTTCCTCCCCTTGGAGGGCGGGGAGTCCTGGGGCACCCTGCGGGACACCTACGCCTGGCCGGACGGCCGCCGCCCCTGGCGGGTCCTCACTGCCGGGGCGCTCGCGCGGGCCGGAGCCCATCTGCTGGCCGCCTCCGCGGGCCAGGTCCGGCATGCCCGTGCCGACCGGCTGGCCAAGGCGGTCGTCTCCCGGGCCCTGCGTCCTCCGCTGGTCAGGACCGCCGACTGGGCCGAGGCGGTGGCCGAGGAGATCCGGGCAGAAGGTGGCGAGTCGCCGAGCCCACGCTGGGCGGACTTCTACAACGACCTGGCCCAGGCCTTCACCGGCCAGCACACCGCGCTGCGGGGTCGGCGGATCATCCTCGACCAGGACGGCGGCCTGCGGCCTGCGCTCGGCGGCGCGGCGGAGCAAGGGAAGAAGGGCCAGAAGGAAGGCACCGTCTTCTTCCACCCCGGGGACGAGCACGACGTCGCCGGCACCCGCGTCCCCGGCGACCTCAAGGCGCTGCGCCGCCGTATCGCCTTCACCCACCCCGACATCACCTGGGAGAGCCCCGGACGGGACTTCCTGCTGCGGGGCGGGCTGGTCCGCTCCTACCAGCTGGACCAGGTCCTCGACGCGCTGCACGACCTGCTCGGGGCACGGCCCTCGGAGGCCCTCAGCCGCGACGCCCTCACCTTCGCCCTGCGGCAGTTCCCGGCGCTCACGCCGGGGCAGCGCGACCGGCTGTCGCGGATCGCCTTCCGGGTGCCGCTCACCGACGGCGGCTGGGCGAGGGCGGCACGCTGCTCGTACTCACCGGGCTGGGGCACCGAAGGCGCGCAGCGGCTGGAGAGGTTCCTCAAAGCGGGCGGTTCCCGGATCCCCGAGCTGGCGGACCAGCGGCGGCACTGGATCAGCGGCCCCGACGACTGGCCCGCGCCGGTCCGGGACCGGGAGGCGTACCTCGAATTCCTCACGGCCGTCGGCGTGGTCGACGGACTGCGGCTGTCCGTTGTCGGGGACCGCCTGGGAGCCCAGCAGGGGAACGATCTGGCACCCCGTGGCCTGGCCCAGCGGTTCGGCCTCGGCGACGGCCTGGGGCCTGTGTGGACGGCGGATGTACGGTCCCGGTGGACCAAGTTCGCCCACCCGTGGACGCCCTACGCGTTCCAGCGGCCATTGGTTCATCTCCCGGGAGCGACCGAGGTGGCGGACCTCGGCCCCACCACACGGCGGGAATTTGCCGAACTGCTCATCCTGGGGTTCCGCACCTGGGGCGACGAGGTCTTCGACGTCACCGTGTACCGGCCCGAGCACCCGCACAAGAGGGACGAGCACTCCTGGCCCACACCGTTCGCGTCCTTCCTCCGCCGCACGCCCTGGCTTCCGGTGGAGGACGCCGAGTCGGACGGCCCGGCCTTCGTCACCCCCGGCGAGGCGTGGTTCAGCACCGACGGGGAACTACCCGGCTTCGTCCCCTCGTTGCCGCTGCCGACCCGGCGGCTTCTCACCGACAAGGTCGCGGCCACGAGGCTCCGCCAGTGCGGGCTGCGGAGCTGGGAGGACCCTCGGCACGCCGGAGCGGCCGTCAAGCACCTCGGCGAGATCCTCCACCGGGGCGACGTGCCGACGCACCTCAGCGTCTCCTTCAAGAAGCACTACGGGCGGGCGTGGTCTCACCTCGCGCAGAACACCCGCTGGCCGTGGCTCACCGGCGAGGAGGTACGGCTCGTGGTTAGTCGCGGCAACGCCCTCGGCACCTTCGTACCGACGGCCGAGGACGTGCCCGTGCACGTCTGCGACGAGCAGGCGCCGCTGAAGGATGCACTCGTCGAACTGGCGGGCCATCCCGTCCTGGTCGCCGGACCGGAGAGCGGGGACGCCATCGTAGAGATGGCCGACGCGCACGGCATCCGCACCCTGCGCACGTCGGCGACCGATGTGCAGATCCGCCACAGCGACGGTGAACCGATCACCCCGACTGTTCACGCCGACACGCTCATCGACGGCAGAGAATGGCTCGTCACGGTGGTGGCTTTGGCCGTGGAACTGAAGTCCGGGTCGTTCCTGCGCCGCAGCGAGCGCGGTGTGCGGGCCCTGCTGGAGCGGCTGCGCACCGTGCGCGTCGTCCGGGCCGACGCTGTGGAGGTCGTCATCTCGGGCGTGCTCACCGAACCACCGCCCACCACCCGCGCGCTGCCGCTGCCGGACGCCAACCATCCCACGGTCGTCGTCTGGCGCAGCGAGGAGGGCTGGGACGAACTGCAGGCGTGCACGTCCGCGCTCGCCCAACTGCTGGGCAGGCCGGGGCTGCAGGACGCGCTGGAGCTGATCCTGGTCAAGCTGGAACGGCAGCTCGACACCCATGATCCCCAAAGGATCGACGACCGCACCCTGGCGATGGCACTGGACACGACCGAGGCCAAGGTCGCCGAGATCAGACGCAATCTCACGGGAGACGTGCACGACACGGTACGACTGCTGCGCCCGGCCCTGTGCTGCCTCCTCGGCTCCGCATGGGACGAGGAGAGTGCGCGGGCGCTCGACCGCGCGGCAGGCGAGGACGAACTCGTCCAGATCGTCGGCCGGTACACCGTCTCGCTGCCCGTGTCGGCCGCCGAACTCGTCGCCTTCGCCCGCTCCTGCTCCACACCTGCCGAACTCCGCGACGAACTGGGCCTGGACTTCCAGCGGTTCAACGAGGCGCTCACCACGCTCGGCCCCGGCTACGCCCCCTACTCCCACCCCGATCTCCACGAGCAGGCCTTCGGCGACTTCGTACGCGGCCACGCCAGCACGCTGGTGGACCGGCTGCGGGAACGGTATGTGGCGGCGGCCCGCGACGGCGCGGACCTCTCCGCGTACGCTGGCGCCCGTCGACTCCACGACCTGCTGCCGGACCCCGACTGGCTGCCCCGGTTCGTCACCCCGCCCGAGGACGAGATGCGGGCCAGGGCACAGGCCTGGCTGCGCTCGCACGGCGCCGACGACGATCTCGGGCGAACCACCGATCTCCCACCCGTCGACCGGCTCCGCGAACTCAACACCGCCGCACTGGACCCCTTGGTTCCGGCGCTGGCCCGGCTCGTGTCCGCCTGGTGCCGCCGGCACGGAGCACCCGTACCAACCGGCTGGCAGGGCGCGCCCCTGCTGGAGGCGCGGACCTTCCTCGACGGCTCCGGCCTGAGCGACCTCATCGAGCTGAGCGAGAGACAACTGCTCGACGTGGTGCGGCGCGGTGTGGGCTGGCCGACCGGCATGCCGCTCACAGCCGACGCGGGGCTCCTCGGCCTCACCCCCGCCGACCTGACGCCCCGGACCGGACCCGCGCAGGGCACCGCCGGATCACGCGGGGCGGGCCCGGCCACGATCATGATCGGCGAGAAGGAGGTCGCCGTGGGACGCGACCACTTCTCCGCCATCGCGGACCTAGCCTCCAGGACCGTCGACGAAGCCTTCCTCGCCCAGTCCGGCAAGGTACGCCTGGACACGGTCGCGCCGGTGCCCCAGCCCGGGCGGGGCGGGAGTTCCGGCTCGTCGCGGGTGGTCGTGGCCCGTCTGCACCAGGTGAGTGAGGACCAGCGGTCGGCCATCGGTCTGGTCGGGGAGGTCGTGGCACGGGCCTGGCTCCAGCGCCATTACCCCGAGGTGCGCTGGCGGTCTGGGTACGCCGCGGTCATCAACGGCGACCGGGAAGCATCGGACAGCCTGGGGTACGACTTCGAGGTCGCCTGGCGTGGCACCACACGGTTGTACGAGGTGAAGGCGCTGAGCGAACCCGTCGGCAAGCGAGTGGAGTTCGAGTTCGGGCCGTCCGAGGTGGATGCCGCGCGCACCCACGCGCGTGGCGGTCGGTACCGGATCCTGCTGATCACCGCAGCTCTGGACCCGGAGCACCGTCAGGTGTTCGAGCTGCCCAACCCGTTCTCGGCGGCCGGTCGCGAGCGGTTCCGGATCGTGGGCAAGGGGCTGCGCTATCAGTGCTCGCCGCTGCGGAACAGCCGACGGCCGTGAGCTGAAGCGCACGATGTCCCGAGTGTCGGGGAGCGGCCGGTCCTGCGGCCGGTTGACCTCCAAGATTCACCTGGCCGCCGACCGGCGCTGTCGGCCGATGGCGATCGTCCTGACCGCCGGGCAGGCCGCCGACAGCCTTCAGTCCATCCCGGTGCTGAACAACGTGCGGGTCCGTCTGCCGGTCGGCCGTCCCCGCACCCGGCCCACCGCCGTGGCGGGGCGACTAGGGTCTGTTTCTCGGATCTCCTGAAGTGATCACGCGCGTGGGTTGAGGCTGTTCAGTGTGGTTGGCCGAGGAGATCTGACGAACGCGGAGTGGGGGCGGCTGGAGCCGCTCCTGCCTCGTGGCGGTACACGTGGCGGTCGGTGGAGTGAGCACCGGAAGGTCATCAACGGGGTGCTGTTCCGGGCGAGGACCGGTGTGCCGTGGCGGGATTTGCCGGAACGCTTCGGACCGTGGGAAACGGTCTATAAGCGGCATCGTCGCTGGTCGGCGGATGGTACGTGGGAAATGTTGCTGGCGCGGGTGCAGGCGGCCGAGAACGCCGCGGGCAGGATCGACTGGGATGTGTCGGTGGACTCCACAACGGCCCGGGCCCATCAGCATGCCGCCGGTGCCCGTAAAGCCGCCCCGCCGGTGATTGTTCCTCAAAAGGGGCCCCACGGCGGTGCAAACCTGGGCGATCCGACATTTCGGAGCCTGTCCGTCCGCCTGGCGGAGGTGGTGAAGCAGGCGAGTGCTTAGGCCGTTCGCGCGGCGACCACGAAGATCCACCTGTCGGCCGACGGTCGGTGCCGTCCGCTGTCGATCGTCTTGACGCCAGGGCAGCGCGGCGACAGCCCGCAGTTCGAGGCCGTGCTGGACAAGATCTCGGTGCCGTGCATCGGGCCCGGTCGGCCTCGCTCCCGGCCGGACAGCGTCAGTGCGGACAAGGCGTACAGTTCCCGCAGCAATCGCCGCTACCTGCGCCGACGCAAGATTCGGCACACCATTCCCGAGCCCAAGGACCAGCGAGCCAACCGCCGTAGACGCGGCTCGGCCGGCGGTCGGCCGACCGGCTTCGACAAACAGCGGTACAAGAAGCGCAACGTCGTCGAGCGGGCGATCAACCGCCTCAAGAATTTCCGGGCAGTGGCCACCCGCTACGACAAACGCGCCTACACCTACCTCGGAACCGTCACCGTCGCATCACTGGTGATCTGGCTCCGCACATGATCCAAGAAACAGTGCCTAGGCCTACTCCTCCCGCGCTAACCGCGCCCACCTGCGCAAACGCCGCATCAAGGCGGTCTTCCCGGAGTGCGATGTCTCGCGACGATCTCTCGCAGCACCCTCAGCACCCCGCATTCCCTGACGGCTTCATCACCGACCCCTACTGCTGCGTCCCGCCGCCGGACGACCTGGGCGACGTCGACGACCGATTCGTCTTCGACTTCCGTTCCTACGACGACCTCGAGGACGGCCAGTGCTGGTCGAGGCTCAGCGTCGAACGCCTCTGCCGAGGCCCCGAGCCTCTACCGGACTGGGTGGCGACCTCGCAGAGCGCGATCGACACGGAGCTCGGCGTCCTGAAGACCGGCAAGGAGGCCGACGTCCACCTCGTCGAGCGCGCCGACCCGCTTGACCCCGCCGTCGGCGTGGTCATGGCGGCGAAGCGGTACCGCTCTCCCGGGTACCGGACCTTCCACCGCGCCGCGTCCTACACCGAGGGCCGATCGATGAAGCGCTCACGTGACGAGAGGGCCATCAAGCGGAAGAGTGAGCAGGCCGGAGTGGAGGCAGAGGTACTCGGCTGGCTGATGTGCGACCGGTCAGGGATCGGGACACCACGGTCGCGATCGCACAGCTGTCACGCGAAAGGGGCCAGGACCCGGCCGAGGTGTTGGTCTGGTATCAACGGGCGGCAGAGCTGGGTGAGGAGAACAGTTGGGGCTGGATCTCGGACCTGGCGGAGGCCGCGGGCCAGATCCCTGAAGCGATCGCATGGGCCGAACCGATGGCCTTGGCCAGCAACGCGAGGGCGTGCGAATTGATGGAGCGCCTCTATTTGGAGGCAGGAGACGGCGAGAACGCCGCTGCCTGGTGCCCGCGCAACAAGGAGGCGGGGTTGAAGGCGTATCCGCACTACGTGCTGCAGCGAATCGGTGACGCGGAGAGGAAGCGCCAAGTGGAGGAGTATGGGGATCGAGTCTGGCGGGCAGGTCGCCGAAGCATGGGACGCTGCGGAGATC
>NZ_CBDRCM010000053.1:0-53952 GCF_965342435.1 Actinacidiphila sp. bgisy160
ATCCTCGGCTTGCCTCTCGATTAGGGCCCCTCATGGGGCCGTGGTGTCTCACTGCGCAAGCGGCCGCGAGCCGATGCCTGACCCATGGCCAGTCGGCCCTCACTGTGCGTGCGGTTTCAGCCTGTTGTGGGACGTTCACGAGATCCTTTGACCAGGCGCAACGCGAGTTAATGATCAATAGTTTCCCGCAGCCCGCGAGATCACTCCCCGAGAACATGCGCGTGCATTCATGCGCCATGAACCGTTCCTACCGCGTCATGGGCCACCCACCCGTTCAAGCACCGGAGGCGGATCACCCAAACCGGCAGTGGATCAGGCATGCCTGAGACCGCCCTCTCCCCCAAGCCGTCCGCCTGCCGCGCCCGGGTGCTGGGCGAGATCACCATGGATAGGTCGACCGGGATTGCGGCCCAGATCGTCGACACGCAGTGGTGCTAGCAGGCAAATCATCGTGATCACTGCCAGCAGGCGATACGCGCACCTCCGCCTCCGGCCGTGCCGACCCCGCTCGCCATGCATGCCGGCTCCCGACGGCAGCGCTGCCCCTCACCCTCAGCACTGGAGTCCCACCGTGCCGACCATCGCCACCGACGGGGACCTGTACGTCTCCTCGCTTTACGTCGCCAGCTGCACCGTCACCGGCGAACCTGCCCTTGCACCCCTCGACCACGGCCTTGCCCTCCACGACAACGAGCTACATTGATTGGCGTAGGAGCACCGACGAAACGGGTTCCGGGCGGTGACGAAAGTCGCAGTCCGGGGCCCGTTTCTCGTTGATCAAGGGGTCGGCCTGTCGGCTGGGGCGGTTCTCGGCATCCTCACGCGCTGGAGCCCCTCTCGCTGGCCGTTTGCGGTCAGCGAGAGGGGGCTCTTTCGTATGGGTGATGTTCATCTGTGAGGCGCGTCACTCAAGTGGCGGGTGTCAGGTGGCGGTTGGTGTCCGGGTGCCAAGGGGTGATGAGAACAGCTCAGGCCGGTGCGGCCCAGCCTGTGTCGGGCCATGCGAGCAACGTGGCGATGGCCCCAGTCCCTATTCCGGCACCCTGCGCCCGCCGGTCGCGGATGAACGCCCAGTAATGCCGGGCGATGCCGGGATGGCGCAGCTCGTCAGCTCGTCCAAGCCGGTCCGAACGATCAGGGCGGCGATGACCATTGCGGGTGCGATCGGGGTGGCTTCCATGATGACCCTCAGTCGCAGGCGCCGGGAGACGTGTGCGCGAAGCCCTCATCATGGTGATCAGCGGAATCGAGATCCTCTTCCTCGCACAGCCGGCGGTAGACACGGTTGCGCCGCGCGAGCAGCACCGCGGCGACGGTCGCCGCGGTGACGGAGCCGACGAGGACGGCGGCCTTGACGTGCTCGACGGCGTCGGGATTTGTGAAGGCGAGTTCCCCGATGAGCAGCGCGACGGTGAAGCCGATGCCCGCCAGGACGGACAGCGCGAATACATCCGCCCAGGCGAGGCCCGGGTTGAGCCGGGCGCGGGTGAAGCGGACTGCGAGATATGTGGCCGCGAAGACGCCGAGGGTCTTGCCGACGGCCAGTCCCAGCAGGACACCCAGGGGCTCGGGGCGGGAGAAGACCTGCCCCAAAGCGGAGCCCGAGATGCTCACACCTGCCGCGAACAGAGCGAACAGAGGGACGGCCACGCCCGCTGATACGGGTCGCAGCGCATGTTCGGTGTGTTCGCCCAGATCAGCGCCACCGCGGCAGCACCGAGCAGCAACAGACCCCCGACCGTCTCCGTCCGCAGGGCCTGGGCGAGCGCGGCGCGCTCAGGCCGTGGCAACACTCCGAAGAGCAAGGAGCGCGAGCGGGGGTTTTTGGGCATAGGGACCGGCCTCCGGCTGTTCGACACGCGGGCAACAGCCCGCTTGGACGCCGACCAGACTTCCCGGCACACCCCGCATCGTCTTGACGCGTTCTTTACACCCTAGCCTCGATCTTTCGTGATGGTCCGTCGGATTCTCTGGCGGGCCGTTTCGGTCGTCCGGGCTGGTCACGGGCAGGTCGGGGGCCCGGCTGTCGCGTCGGGTGGGCGCCGGGTTCCACGGCTCCGGTTGGGTGGTGCTGCTGTTCGTAGGGGTGGGAAGTTGCTGGTCAGCCGGGGTTTGGCAGGGACGCGAGCCGTTGCAGGGCGTCGGTGATCTCGCCGGTCCAGGGCCAGTGCTTCGCGAGGCGGAGGATGCGGCGCCGTCCGGTGGTGGCGAGCTGGGCGGCGGCGGAGAACAGCCGCAGCCTCAGGCGGCGGGGCTCCCACAGCCGGGCGGGGCCGGTGAGGGCGAGCATCGGCATCCAGGCCAGCAGGTCGAGGGCGATCTGCATGATCTCCAGCCAGACCTGGTTCTGTGCACTGTCGTGCAGGGGAAAGTTGCGCAGACCGGTGGCGCGGGCGGCGCGGATGCGGTCCTCGGCGCGGGCCCGCCGGCGGTGCCGCAGTTCCAGCGCTGCGATCGGGACATTCTTGGTGTTGGTGGCGAACGCCGTGAGCCGCATCCCATCGGCATCGGTGAAGCGCAACTGGGCTCCGGGGTGGGGGCGTTCCTTGCGGACGATCAGCCGCATGCCCTGGGGCCAGCCGTCCAGGACGTCTCCGGCGAGTTCGGCGACCCAGGCACCGTCACGGATCTCACCGCCGGGTTCGACGGCCGGCGTCCACGCCGAGGCAGGAACCTGCAGCACTGCCTGATGGATCTGCTCGGTGATGGTCATGCCGACCGAGTACGACAGCCACCGCCCGCGCGCCGTGAGCCAGTCGAGGAACTTGTGGGTGCCGCCGGCGGAGTCGGTGCGGATCAGGGTGCGTCGGCCGCGCCGGAACTTCTTCGGCAGCTGGGCCAGCGCCAGGCGGGTGGTCTCGATGTGGTCGGCGGCGGTGTTGCTGCCCGCCCTGCCCGGCCGCAGCAGCCCCGCGACCGGCTCTCCGGTGCCGCCGCGTCCGTGGTCGACGAAGGCCATGAGCGGGTGGTGGCCGTAAGTCTTCTTCCAGGTCCGCGTGGCGTCCTCCTTGTCGGAGTGGGACAGCACCAGCACGCCGTCGATGTCCACGATCACCTGCCCGTCGGCGTGCGGAGCCTCAGGACCGGCCAACTGCCATATTCGGTCGCGGACTTCAGCTCGTGCGGAACGGATGGCGGCCAGTGCCCGAGAGCCCGCTGCGGCGAGCGTGTCGACCAGTCGGGAGACGGTCGGGTCGGAGGCCACCGGCCCGAAGAGGGCCGGCTCGGCCCGCAGCATCGCGACATCGGCCAGGCAGTCCCCGCCCAGTGCGACCGCGAGCGCGAGGTCCAGCAGGATCTTGCCCGGGTCGTGCACCGCCCGCGGCTTGCACCACGGCGCCAGGGCCACGGATATCGCGTGATCCAGGCCGCTCTTGCGGACCGTCTCCACCAGCAGAACCGCCCCGGCCTGCGAGACCACCGCACGGCCGTTGCCCTCGACTCGGACAGGCGGGTACGACCCGCTACGCTTCTTCACCTGGGAAGTGCTTCTTTCATCGCAACCAACAGGACCCTCAGCAAGTCCTATCGTTGCAGGTCAGGAGCACTTTCCGCTTTTCTGATCAAGCCTTGGCCAGTCCACTTCGTGAAAGCGCGAGGCTAACGGCCGACCGGGCGCGGGGGCGACCGGGTGAAAGAAGCCGCCCCCGTGGGTGTGGCGGTCAGAGGTCCGGAGCCGGGGTTTGGTGTCCGCGGTGCTGCAGCAGTCGGGCGAGTCCGTGGCGGGTGGCCGCGAGGACGACGCGGTCATCGGGCTGGAGGACGTAGCCGGGATGCAGGTCCCAGGCCAGTTCCGGTTCACGGGTGCCGAGATCGTGGTCGATGGCGGCGGCCAGGTCCGGGCGCCGGTCGGACGGCGCGGCGAGGTCGAGAGCGAGCACCCGCCATTCACCGGGTTGGAAGGCGTCGCGGATGGTGCGCCCCTCCAGCTCGGCGTGCCCGCGGACTTCGACAGCGGCGAAGAGGAGCACTTGACGCTCTACCGGTATGGCGCCGAGGATCTGGCGGCCCATCATGGCGCCGGCGAACGCTGGTGCCGCCAGGGTGGAGACGCTGCGGCTGCGGGTCGTGGCTTCGGGATAGGAGTCCCGCAGCGCCCGGTAGACGGTGGTGGCGAAGTCGTCGTCGAACAGCCGCATCACCACGCGCAGCGCGGGGGCAGCCTCCCGGGCGTACAGCGCGGCTTCGAGATTGGTGGTGTCGTCGCTGGTGAGCGCCATCAGGGCACGGCTGGCGCCGATGCGGGCCGTCTCGAGGACACCTTCCTGGGTGGCGTCCCCGATGACGACCGGCACGCGGCGCGCGCGGGCCGTGGCCACACCGCGCGCCTCGGGGTCCCGTTCCACGCAGACCACGTCGATGTCGAGCGCACACAGCCGGTCGAGGACCCGGCTGCCGACCTTGCCCAGGCCGATCAGGACGACGTGTCCGGACAGGCCCCGGGGAGGCACCCGCAGAGCGGAGGCGGTGCGGAAGCTTCCCAGCGTCTCCAGCACGATTGCGAAGAGCACCGGCAACAGCGCCATGCCGGCGAGTCCGGACAGCAGCTGGAGGATCTGGCGTCCGGGGCGCTCGTCCACCGCCGGGTCGTTGATATTGAGCACGTCCAGCAGCGACAGGTACGCCGCGTGAAGCGGAGAGCCGCTTATGACACGCCAGGTCAGGGCGGCGAAGACCACTTGCAGGACGATGAGACCGGCGGCGGCGTACCTCAGCCGCGGGGAGAACAGTTCCTGCAGCGGCGGTGCGCCCTGGCGGCGCCGCCGGGCCGTGGGCTGCCCCTGGCTCCGGGTGATGGCCTCCAGCACCACGCGGCCGTGCGAGCCGGCCGCAGTCTGGACCGTCCGGTCGTCGGGCAGCAGCCGCGCGCCGCCGGGACCGGGGCCGTCGGCCTCGCCACCCGGATCGGCGTGGGAGTCGGACAGCAGGGCCAGGGTGCACAGCGCCGGTGGGTGGCGAAGGCCGTCGTTCTCGCTGTTCAAGGGCCGCTCGGCGGCGCGCAGGAGCAATCCGTCTGCTTGGACGACCTTGCTGCTCCCGACCACGGCCGCCGCCACCAGCGCCGGGGCGGCGGTGTCCGCGTCGGACAGGACGGTGGTAGACGCGTCGAGCTCGTAGGGCCGCAACTGGGGAGAACGGCTCGCGGCAGCCCGTTCCAGCAGGTCCTCCAGATGTCGACCCAGCTTGCGGTTGTACATGCGGATGACGAGACGGATGTCGGGATTCATGCGCCTGGCCCGTAAGGCAGCGTGGATGTTCGTCTGGTCGTCGCCGTACGCCAGCGCCAGCGCGACCGCGCCCTCCACGCCCGCCTCGCGCAGGTCTGTGTCGCTCGGCTCCATCGCCTCCAGGACGCGCACGCCATGCCGCCGTGTGAGCTCGGCGATCTGCGGTCCGTGGTTGTGGCGCAACGACGGCAGGACCACGGTGACGTGCTCGCCGTAGACGGCGGCCAGTTCGTAGGCGAGCCGGTGCGCGAGCGCGTCGTCACCGCAGATGACCATGTGGCCTGTTGGCGGTGGGTGCTGGGCTTGGCTGGGAAGGCTGTGCACGCCCGTAGCTTCCCTGATGCGTGACAAGGAATCCCCCGTTTCCCTTTCTCGGCCGGTACTCGGTTGTTCGCCTGCCTGTGTCAGGTCGATTCGGCCCGGGCCTCGACGTCCTCCACTCCTGACGGGCGGCCGGCATGGGCCCAGCGCATGTAGAGGGCCCCGGCGATGGCGAGGGTGGCGGCAAGGGAGAGCACCGGCCATCCGCGCAGCAGGTTGACCAGGAGGGTGAACGCGACGGCTGTGGCCGCCACGGCATTGACCGCTGCCAGTGCCCCCTTGCGCTCGCCGTGTGCGAAGCGGGCCATGGCCAGCAGGCCCACCAGGAAGCTGACGAAGACGGACACCGCGTAGAACAGCACCAGCTCCTGTTCCTGTCCGGCCGCGGCAACGATGATCAACGCGGCGGCGGCGAGGTAGACCACGACGGACCAGTACGGAGTGTGGTGCCGGTTGACCCGCCCAAGTACCGGCGGCAGAACGCCGGGGCGCCCGGGTGTGCCCGCGAGTGCCTTGAGGAGTCCGGGCCCTGCCTGGAAGGAAGAGCTGGCAGCTGCCAGGAGGAGCAGGGAGCTGGTCAGCTGGAAGGCTCCGTAGAGCCAGCCGGGTCCCGCGGCGGCACGGGCGATGTCCGCGATCTGGGTCGAGTCCGCGCCGGGCAGCCCGATGTGAAGGCGGACAGCCAGGGCGGTGAGGGCAAGGGTCAGACCGCCGACGACTACCAGCAGCAACGCCAGGGTGCCACGGCCGAAGCGCCGGCGGTACGTGTCGCCGAGCTGGCCGAGCTGGGCGATCGCGGTGGAAGGGGCTTCGACGCCGGTGGCCAGAGCCATGGCCACCGGGAAGGCAAGCACCACGGCGAGAACCGCGGAGTGGCCGGGATCGGCCGTCGCCGACGCCGTGCCCACGTTGTGCGGGCCGGTGAACCCCAAGGTCACCACGGTCACCGAAACCACGAGGAACAGAACGGTCATGGTTGCGAAGACCAGGCGCCCGCCGTGCCCGAACCAGGTCAGTCCCGCGACGATCAGCAGCAGAAGCAAGGCCAGCGGAATGCGCACCGAAGCCAGCCCCGGAACCAGCGCGATCACCGCACTGGCGGCGGCCGCGATGGAGATGCCGATGGTCAGCACGAAGTCGACAACCAACGCCCCGATCGGCAGGAACGTCCAGCGGGGGCCGAAGGCCCGGGCGGCTGCCGCGGCGGCGCCTCCGCCCTTCGGGAAGCGCCGCACCAATTGCCAGTAGTTGGCCGTGATCACGACGACCAGACCCACCACCAGTGCCATGGTCGGCAGCAAGAGCGCCAGGTCCCCGTGCAGGGCATGGAGCGCGGCCTCGATCGCGTAGGCGACGGAGGAGACCGGGTCCGCGATCACCGCGAAGGCGAACGCGAAGAAGAGCAGGAACCGACGCGTCCGGGGACCGGCAGTGTCTCCGTTGCGGGAGAGAATGGGGACGGTTGTCCGTGGGGCGGCCATCGAAGGCCTTTCGTGACGGCGAGAACGACAACGACTGATTTCGCCGACCAGGCTTCCCGGCACACCGAGCATCAATGCTACGTCAGAGTCGCAACAAACAGGCGTTAAGGAACCGTCAAGACAACGAGCCCTCGGCTGACGTGCCCGGTTACGGCAAGGAACCGGTCCTCCCGCTGCAGCGGTCGCTCATTCCCCACCACCGGACACCGTGCGTTTACTACGGGGCATGAACATGACGTGCATGGCATGGCCCTGCCTGGCCTGGATCGCACCACTACTGCTGAGAACGGCGGCCGTGTCGGTCATGCGGCAGCACTGGTCGCGGAAGGCAACCGCAGGGCAGGCGATTCAGGTCTGGTGCCGCATGGAGGGCGACGCGTCGCCTTACCCGTGGCGCTTCGTACGGGGGCGCCTTGCCTGGGGACGGGTCAGGTCGCCTGGTGTTCCGTCCTTATGGGCGCGCCCCGATCCCGCTCGGCGGCAAGGGAGCCGTGCTGTCGGTGACCCTGCCTCGTCGTTCCCGGCGGTGGTCGCTCGCCCGGACCCGGATCGTGTACGCGCCCGCTCCCGGGGCGTGGCCTGTCCGTCTCGACGTCACGACCGCGTACGCTCCTGCGCTGCTCACCGTGCTCCATGCCGCCGACGCCACTCCATCACCTGAACGACCTGCCGACAGGCCGATATGGCGGCGGCTGCCGTCGGCGCAGTGGTTCCTCTGGCCGTCACGGCCAGCCTCGTTACCGCTGCCGGCTACCTGTACGGCCTGGGCCGGACGGTCCAGGCGTCGGTATCTGCCAACGAGAACGACCGATGCGCGGTGACTCGGGCAGACCCCTGGGAGCGTGTGCCCCGGCATGCCAAGGTCGAATGCGGCGCCGAACGCGTCGGCTCTCCACTCGACGTGACGGCCCTACCCGTGGCCTCTGCATGGTAGGGCCGTCGACCGCACCTTCACTCCGCGGCTGTGCGGTTTCCCCATTGTTCTTTTTTGGCGATGGGGCTGGTGACGGCCCTCGGCACATTGACTCGGGAGGCAAGGAGCTGGCGACCGCCCCAAGAAGAAGCGGCCCCGGCCCCGGCGCGGCCTTGACGCGTCTACCATGCCCCACTGCGGTGTCCGAGGTCGGGCGAGGCAGCCACCTGCCCTGCGACCCCGGTCCTCGCCACGCTGTGCTCACCCGCACGTTCCGCTCGTGTTGGGCGGTGCGGCCATCGACCGCGTTCCCGCGGCCGTGAAGACCTGGGCGATCCGGGAGTTCGGCACCGACGACAAGTTCGTACCGGAGCTCGGCATCCTCACTGTGCTGGGTGTGCTGGCGGTCTCAATGGGGCTGGCGTGCCTGCGGCACCGGCTCGTGGGGGCGATGGGCTTCTTTGTGTTCGGTGTCGTCGGAGCGTCGGCGGCGCTGAGCCGGCCGGACGCGGCTGGTGCACTGGACGCGCTGCCCTCTGCGGTTGGAGCGGTTGCCGGGGGTTTGCTGCTGCACTTCCTCATCGGGTCGACCACTCGGCCCGGCTCCGGCACGGATGCGTATCACGGCCAGGACGTGGGCCGTCGCCGTTTTCTGCTGGTTGCCTCCGGCGCGGCCGCGGCCTCGACGGCTGCGGGTCTGCTCGGGCGCCGACTGGGCTCGTCCGACGGCAGACAGGCGGTGGCGTCCCGTGCGGCCGTCATTTTGCCGGCGCCTGCCTCACCCGCAAGGCCTGTGCCCCGCCGCGCCGCTCTGCGCATCCCGGGAATCAGCCCGTTCGCCACGCCGAACCAGGACTTCTACCGAGTCGATACGGCGCTGGTGGTGCCCAAGGTCGACGCCTTGCGGTGGCGGCTGCGCATCCAAGGGCGCGGCGTGACGAACCCCTTGGAGCTGACCTTCCCGAACCTGCTCGAGCGTGAGCTGATCGAGCGGGACATCACCTTGACCTGCGTCTCCAACGAAGTGGGCGGACCGTACGTCGGTAATGCCCGCTGGATCGGGGTTCGGCTCGCAGACCTGCTGCGCGAGGCGGGTGTGCGGCCCCCGTCCCAGGGCGGCCCGGCGGACCAGTTGGTGTCCCGGTCAGTGGACGGGATGACCCTGGGCACTCCGGTCGAGGACGTCATGGACGGCCGCGACGCCATGCTCGCACTCGGGATGAACGGCGAGCCGTTGCCGCTGGTGCACGGCTTCCCCGTCCGTATGGTCGTCCCCGGCCTGTACGGCTACGTCTCGGCGTGCAAGTGGATCCAGGACATCGAACTGACCACGTTCGATGCCTACGACGCGTACTGGGTGAAGCGAGACTGGGCCCGCGAGGCCCCCGTCAAGACCCAGGCCCGCATCGACACGCCCAAGCCGTTCGCCCGCCCCAGAGCCGGAACGGTCACGGTCGCCGGCGTCGCCTGGGCACAGCACCGGGGCATCAACCGCGTCGAGGTGAGGGTCGACGACGGTCCCTGGCAGGAGGCCGCCCTGGCCGCCGAGGCAACGACCGACACCTGGCGCCTGTGGTCCTGGTCCTGGCCGGCCCTGCCCGGGTCTCACACCTTGACCGTCAGAGCTACCGACGGCACCGGCGCCTCCCAGACGTCCCAGCGCGCCCGCACGATCCCCAACGGGTCCAGCGGCTGGCATTCGGTGGTGGTCACCGTGGATTGACCGGCAGGCCTCGAGCAGCAGCTCCCACATGAACGCGTCGTCCCACGAGCCAGCACCCCTGTGAAGAAGACAACCAAGGAGAACCCGAATGCCCACTTTGCGCTTCCGCCGCACTGCCATCGCAGCGACCGCTGCTGCCCTCCTTCCGTTCACACTGACCGCTTGCGGCGACGACGGCAAGGACAACGCCTCCGACGCCTCGTCCACCATGGCACCGTCCGACCCCGCCGACGACAGCTCACCGAGCCAGGACCCCGCTGACGCCATGTCCGTGGACAACCCCTTCGGCGCCGCGTGCTCTGCTGTGCCCAAGGACGGCGCCGGCAGCTTCGACGGCATGGCCAAGGACCCGGTGGCGACCGCCGCGTCCAACAACCCGGTCTGTCCACGCTCGTGGCGGCGGTGAAGAAGGCAGGCCTGGTGGACACCCTGAACAACGCTGAGGGCATCACCGTCTTCGCCCCCACCAACGACGCCTTCGCGAAGATCCCCAAGGCCGACCTCGACAGGTGCTCAACGACAAGGCCACCCTCACCAAGATCCTCACCTACCACGTCGTCGGTCAGAAGATCACGCCCGCCCAGCTGGAGAGCGGCTCGTTCGAGACCCTCGAGAAGGGCAAGGTGACCACCTCCGGCGCCGGCGAGGACTACACGATCAACGGCACCTCGCACGTCGTGTGCGGCAACGTCTCCACCGCCAACGCCACCGTCTACATCGTCGACACCGTCCTGATGCCCAAGTAGCCGCCATCCGATCGGGGCCAGCGGCCTGACCTGGCCAGTCAGGAGCGCCACCGAAAGCCGGGCAGCCCGGAGGAGGACAACGGCTGTGTGCGTCCATCCATCCGCACACACCTCCTCCGGGCGCGCCCCTCTTGCCTTCCTTCTGTGTCCCGCACGGCGGCTGCCCCTTGAGGCCCGTCCCGCCCCGACGGGTATCAGATGCGTCCGGGCACGGCAGCGCACCAGAAGAGGCCGGATCCGGCCGGCAGGGCGCCGAGCGCGAACGTGTTCCGACGGCTGCAAAGTGGCAGCGTAACCGGAGGTGCAGAGGGGGCCCGTCGAACGGCGGGCACCCTCTGACCGCCCTCGAATCATTTCGACCCATGCCGCGACCAGTACGCGCCCAGGACGAAGGCGTCCCGGTTGGCGAGTCGCGGACGACGCCATCGGCCCGTGCCGCGTCGGATTGACGGCGGAGATCCATTGCGCGGTCGACGGTCACTGTCGGCTCCTCGCGCTTGTTCTCACCATGGACCAGTGCGGCCGGTCTGCCCCCATCTCGAGCATCTGCCTGTGGTCAGACCGATGCTCCGAACGAAGGCCGTAAGCGGTGGGCGCGCTCGTGGAGCGAGGAATCCGATGCGCTGCATCCGCTGACCGCACCCAGCTGGAATCACGGGTGTCCACAATCGGAGGACCTGAGTCTTTTATGAAGATTTGATTATCCGCCGCCCGTCCTCGTGAGTGTCAGAACCGGAGGAGCGTGTCTGTCATGGCAGCAACCGAACTGGTCCAGCTGGCTGTGCCTCACGGTTACATCGTCGGCATCGCACCGCTGGTCGTGGGCATCTTCCTCGTCGGAATCCTGGTCGGGGCCGTGTCCCTCGGGGTGTGGGCCCGCAGCAAGGAACCTCCGCCTGAGCAAGAGCCCCAGCCCCGCTGCGGGGCTTGGCACACCCGCCAGGAACACGGCCAACCCTGCCCCTCAGACCACGGGCCCGGGCACCAGGACGGAGAGAGGCATCAGGTGACCGAGTGGCGAGAACCGGATGAATGGCCAAGCGACGGAGTTCGACTCCTGCCCCACTCCTTGAAGGGATTCGGCAACTGGGGCTCTCACGGAGTCAGCCTCTCCGCCCCGGAAGGGAAGAGCAGTACCAACAACGGCACGAGGCAGGGCTCCGTGCAGAACTAGAACCGCGCTTTCCGCCGGATGAGACGGCGGTGACAGCACTGGCGATGTCGTGAGGTAGCTTCGACAGCCTCAAGGGTCGGAGCTACCTCACGGGTGTTCAGATGCTTAGCCGCGCCGATTCTTCTGCCGGCGCCTGGACGAACGGAACGCCCGACGGCCACTGCTTTGCCCGAGCGACGGCGAGCATCCCGGCTGAAGCGTCCAGCGCTGTGATGTTCGCGTGGGGTGCGACGGACAGCTAAGCAGCAGTCGATGTCCCTGTTCCGCACACCAGGTCGAGAATCCGTAGCGCCTCACCTCCTCCGGGCAGCCCGAGCCGCCGTGCTGATCGCCGTGGGTGCCGGTGGCACCCACGATTCACCGCAACCATCCAGTCGGAGGAGGAGCTCCAAGGCCCGCTCGGCAGACGCAAAAGCGTGATGCTCCTGCTCCTCGAGTTGGTGACGGGATGACGGTCAGCTGGGTGAGAGTCCTCGCGTCCGCAGCTGCCAGCGGCGTTCGGCGTAAGCCAGATCGTCCCGCCACAAGCGACCGGCGGCCGCTCGTACCAGCGGCCGCAACACCGGGGTGACGACGCGTGCCGCAGCAAAGCCGCGGCGGCCGGAGGTGGCGACGACAGCCTCGATGACTGCGGTCCGCGGCCGTCCGTGCAGATCCGGTCCGATGGGGGTGGCGTGGGTTTCGACCACAGAACCGGCACCTTCACCTTCCGTGATGTGCATGACGACGGTGCGCGGTTCCGGCGCGGTGAACACCGCCGTGACCGGAGCGACCAGCCGTCCGGCGAGCTTGAAGGACACATCGACGATCAGCGCGTCGTCGACGGCGGAGCCGGGTGGGCCTGCAGTGGCGGGCTGGTCTCGAACCGTCAGGTCCACAAAGGAATAGGGGTGGAACCATGCGCCGTGCCACGGATCGAGTCGGTTGGCCACGATGTCATCCGGTTCACAGACCCCTTGGCCGGTATAGACGCTGGCGATGGCGCCGGCCAAGGGAGGACGGGCCGGCAGAACCGGCCGATCCAGGGGCTGCTCTCCGCCGATGTCGTCGAGTCGCACCCAGGCGAGCAGGCCGTCGTCGAAGGTGGGATAGGGCTCCCAGCCGCCGAAAGCCCGTCCGTCCAGTGACAGCCCGTGCCAGTGACAGATGAGGGTGCCGCAGCTCACAGGGCTGTCCCGGAGGGGAGCACCCAGGTGGGGGCAGGCTCCCGGGCCCACGGCCAGGTCACCTCGTTCGTTGCGCCAGGCGACCACCTCGATTCCTGCGATGGTCTGGCCAAAGCTGGCGTCATGCCTGATCGAACGACTGTCGCCGAGTACGAACCAGTTGCCTGACTGGCGGGCCAGTGCCCGTTTCAGGGCGGCGTCGATCAGCGCCGGCTTGGCGTCGCGCCACGTGGGTCGCTGACGCTCCCAGGTGGTGGCGTTCTTCCGCAGGCGCAGCGGCGACCGTGGCCGGCGCGCGGGAGGGGTGGAGGTCATCCGGCTTCGCTTTCCCATCTGGGGCCGTGAACATCGGGACGGTATGACTGCTTGCCGCGCCGCTGGGCGGTGAGCCGAGCCGCGGTAACCCGGACCAGACCATCCAGTGCCACACGGGCCCGACGACGTCCAGGGACGACCGCACGCCGGTGGACCGATGTGTACGTGTCGTCGGCAATCGCCGCGAGGATGTCTCGGTAGAGGGTGAAGGCCGTGCGGATGCAGGGCCGCGTGACCGGATCCAGCATGTCCACGCCGGGCTCGGCCTGGCGGTACATGTCATGGGTGAGGTCCGCCGCTGCTCGCAGTGCCGCAGTGATCCGAGGGTCGCTCCTGCCGGTGGTGCGGCTCCATTGGAGCAGTTCCCTGCCCGCGCCGTGAGCGGCCAGGAGGTCCGCGGGCAGGTAGACCCGCCCGCGGTCGAGGTCCTCGCCCACGTCCCTGAGGAAGTTGGTCAGCTGGAACGCCACGCCCAGGGAAGCCGCGTATGGTGCCGCCTCTTCGCGAGGGACCACGGTCCCCAGGACCGGCAGCATCTGCAATCCGATGACCGCCGCGGAGCCGTGCATGTAGCGCTGCAGATCATCGAGGGTGGCGTAGTCCGTCACGCTCAAGTCACTGCGCATGGACTCGAGGAAGTCCGTGAAGTGACGGTGGTCTATGGCGTAGCGGCCGGCAGTGTCAGCCAGGGCCATCACCACTGGTTCGCTGCTGCGGCCGGTGCGCAGGCCGTCCTGCAGCCGGGCTGTCAGCAGTTGGAGCCGGTGCGCACGTTCGGCAGGTCCCGCGTCGCTGGTGAGGTCGTCGACGATGTCGTCGGCCCAGCGGGCGAATCCGTACAGGGCGTGTACAGCGGGACGACGCTGAACCGGTAGGAGCCGCGTCGCCAGGAAATACGTTTTGCCGTGCCGTGCGTTGAGGCGACGACACTGGTCGTAGGCAGCACGCAGGCCGGGATCGGTGATCGCTGCAGCGTCGAGTTCGCGGCGTGTCATGCGGTGCTGCTCTCCTCGACCTGGCGGCCACCTGTCCGGGACCGCATGTGGGCGCCGGTGATGCGGGCGGCCGCGAGCTTGCCGGAGATCAGGACCGTGGGGACGCCGACGCCCGGAGTGGTTCCGCAGCCGGCCAGGACGGCGTTGGCAGTGCCGTTGACGAGGTTGCGAGGCCGGAACGGACCGGTCTGCGCGAAGGTGTGCGCGACGGAGAACGGTGTGCCCGCGCCGTGTCCCTGCCTCGACCAGTCCGCCGGCGTCACAAGGCACTCTTCCTCGATCGCCGACGCGAATCCGGTAAGCCCTCGGCGCTCGAGCTCCGTCAGGATGCTCTGGCGATAGCGCGGTGCGAGTTCTTCCCACTGACTGGGACCGGGGCCGATCTCGGTGTTGGGGCAGGGCGCCAACACGTAGTGCACATGCTTGCCGGCCGGAGCCAGACTGGTGTCGCTGGCCGTAGGCCGGGTGATCAGTAGGGACGGGTCGCTCATCAGGCCGCCGGTCCGGGTCAACTCCTGGAACGTGCGTCTCCAGGAGTTCCCGAACGAAAGAGTGTGATGGCCCAACTCCGGCCAGCTGCGGCCACCACCTGTATGCAGGACGACCGCTGACGGCGCGTGGCGCAGGGTCAGGGGGCGCCTGGGGCTACGGCCCAGCAGCCCGTATGTTGCGTGCAAGTCCGGGGTGAGAACGACCGCGTCGCAGGGAATGCGCGCCTGGTCGGTGACAACGGCGATGATCCGGTCGCCGGCGCGTTCCAGGCGGGTGACGTGGTGTCCGTAGCGGAAGTCGGCACCCGCGTCTGCGGCGGCCTCCGCCATGGCACGCGGAAGCGCGTGCATCCCACCGACGGGGAAGTACACCCCGGCCACCGTGTCCATGTATGCGATCACTGCGTAGGCCGCCATCGCACGTGAGGGTGCCACCCCGGCATACAGGGACTGGAAGGAGAACACTCGCTGCAGGCGGTCGTCGGTGATGAAGCGCCCGACCTTCGCGTCCAGACGGCCGAAGCCACCGAGGGCTGCGAGCCTTGCGAGGTCCGAGTTCAGCAGAGCGAAAGGCGAGTCGAAATTCGTGTCGATGAAACGTCTCATCTGGGCCTTGTACAAGTCTTCCAGCCAGCGGCGCAGCCGACGGTAGCCCAGCGCCTCCCGGCTGCCGGCGAACCTCTCCACCTCCGCTTCCATGGCGTCGGAGTCAGTGTGCACCTCAAGGGCGCTGCCATCGGAGAATCGGGCGTGGTAGGCCGGGTGCAGTGCCATCAGCTTAAGCCGCTCACTGAGCGTGCCGCCCACGGCGGCGAAGGCATCCTGTACGAGGTCCGGCATGGTCAGCACGGTCGGACCCGTGTCGAAGTGGTATCCCCCCTGCGTGATACGGCCCGCCCGCCCTCCAGGCAGTCGGTCGCGCTCGACAACCGTCACACGCCGACCCGCACCCAGCAGATGCAGAGCCGCCGACAGGCCGGCCAGACCGGCACCGACGACAACGACATGATCCGTGCGGCCACCGACGGTCCTCATCGGCCACCTCCGTGGGCCACGGAGGAGATGAGTACGGACCCTGCGCCATGGTCCTCCTGCACTCCTCGCGCGATCGGCTCGAAAGCCATCACGGCGTCGAGTAGCTCCCCCAGCCGTTCCGTGGCGGCCTGGTCGAGGTCAAGAGCCCTCAAGTGCCCGGAAGCGAGCCGGCCGAGCCGAACTACGCGTTGTTCCACTGCCTGCCGGGCCCCGCAGGCGACAAGGGCGTCTCGAACCTGCCGCAAGTCCGATGGGGAGAGAGAGGTGTTGCCGACCGCGCTGTCCAGAACGGAGATGACGTAGCTGTCCCGCTGCGACTCCGCACGGGCGCGGGCGACTGCGATCAAGTAGGTGAGCTTGCCGGCCTTGATGTCCTCCCCGGACTCCTTCCCGGTCAGGAGTGAGTCTCCGAAGACGCTGTCGAGATCGTCTCTGAGCTGGAAAGCGATGCCCGCGTATCGACCGGCGCATCGCAGCCCGTGCAGCGTCGCGGCGTCGGCGCCCGCGATCACCGCGCCGAACGCCAAGGGACGCTCAACCGAGTACAGCGCGGTCTTCAGCCGCGCGGCCTGCAGGGAACGGATCACGGACCGCGAACCCGTCACCTGACCGTGCAGATCCAGGTACTGGCCGGCCACCATCTCGGTGCGCAGGCAGCGCCACATCTCGAGAACCTCCCGCCCTGACCCGTGGGGGAAGTCGGTGGCCGCCACGATGTCGTCGGCCCAGGACAGAGCCAGGTCACCGGCCAGGATGGCTGCCGAAGCAGCGAAAGACGCCGTGCGGCCGGCACCTGCGATCACATGCCGGTACTCCTCCTCCACCCGTGTGTGAAAGGACGCCCGACCACGCCGCTGCGGCGAGCCGTCCATGACGTCGTCCTGCACCAGCGCACATGTCTGGATCAGTTCGATCGCCGCGGCCATCCGCAGCGCCGAGGCGGTTTCCGCGCTCCCGCCGCCGCAGGCCCGCATCGCCCACCACAGCAGTAGTGCACGCGTGCGGCGGCCGCCTTTGAGGGTGAACTGTGCGACAGGTCGGGCCACATCCCGTGCGAAGACGCCGTCCAGGCGGGCGGAGTACGTCAGCCGCTCGTCGAGCAGCACCGCCAGCTCCTGGCCCACGCTGCCGACGACGTCGGCGTCTACTGCCTCGCACGGGGTGCCCGGGACGACGGTCCGCCCGCTGGCCGACACGCGTTCGATTGCCCCGGTTGGGCGCATCACGATCCTCCGGAAGGGTGACAGGCTCTTTGCTCTTCTTCCGCACCACCCGTTCCCGTGGATGCGCCGTTCAGGAGTAATGACCAGTGCTACGGAGCGACGGGGTGCACAGTGGTGCAACGTCAGTGCGTCACGCGGTCGCCGGACGGAGTTCGTCCATCGCCTCGCGCACCGATCCGATGACCGCTCGCGGTGACGGTTCATCGGGAACGACAGGACCGCTCCATCAGTCGACGATCCCGTCTTCCGCTCCGCTGGGGACGCCACGCAGGTCAATTACGACGCCACCATCGCCTTCCACGGTCCGGCCGGGCACGCCGACCCTCTCATGAAGGAGAGTTCGACCGGCTCGGAGAGGAAGTCGCCCGTACCGCAGACAGCAGAGGTGCTCTGCCGGGCTGACGATCGGCCACGTACCTCGCGTGGGACTGAAACGGTCACTCCCGCCCTCGTCCCAGCCGGAACCGCTCCAAGCCCTCAGAAAGGCCGACGATGGGATCCGGATAGCCGCACAGTGCGCGCCGTGCCTCGGGCAGCTTCCACGGCTGGTGCACCTCAGACCCCTCAAGCCCTTCCAGCTCCGGCACCCAGCGGCGAACGTAGGCGCCCTCGGCGTCGTACCGCAGGCCCTGACGTACGGGGTTGAGCACCCGGTTGGGTCGGGTGTCCGTCCCCGTACCCGCCATCCACTGCCAATTGAGCTGATTGTTCGCCACGTCACCGTCCACCAACCACTCGAGGAAGTATCGAGCGCCCGCCCGCCAATCGATGTAGAGCGTCTTGGTCAGAAAACTCGACGTGATCAGCCGTCCGCGGTTGTGCATCCAGCCCTCGTGACGCAACTGCCGCATCGCCGCGTCGACCAGCGGATAACCGGTTCGCCCCTCCTTCCAGGCCTGAAGGTCCTCCTCGGCTGCGCCCTCCGAACGCCAGCGATCCCCCCTCGTCCGGTAGTCCGTCACTGCCGCACCGGGCCGGGCTGCCAGTACCTGATGATGGAAGTCGCGCCAGCACAACTGTCGTACGTACGCTTCTGCGCCATCCCCACCCTTCGATCGCGCGCGTTGGACGAGCTCGGCGGCAGAAAGCGTTCCGAAGTGAAGGTGCGCGGACAACCGGGAGGTCGCATCGGCTGCCAGAGCATCGTGTCGTTCCTCGTACTGCGCGATCCCGTTCTGCAACCACAACGCCATTGACCGGCGTCCCTCTTCCTCGCCGCCCGACGCAAGGCCCGGCGAGACACCGGTGACGCTTTTGCGCTCGGGAAGGGTCTCCGAGTGGATCGCCGTGGGGACCTGCACCCCGCGCGGCGCGCCCAGCGTCGTTCGGATGTCACGCTGCGACCAGCGACGGAAGTATGCGCTGAACACTGCGAAGTGATCCGAACCGGAAGGCGCCACCGCGCCAGGAGCAAGAGCGGTCGTCACCGCCTCATGTACGTACAGCCGGGTCCCCTCCCGTTCCAGAGCGCGGCGCAGCCGCTCCTCTCGCGCCCGGGCGTAGGAGCTCACCCCTGCCGCCATGTGTACTTCGTCCGCCTCGGCGTCGGCGACCACCTTGCAGACCTGCTCGACGACCTCGCCCGAGCGCAGGATCAGCCGTCCACCGCGTCTCCGCAGCCCCTGATCGAGATCCTGCAGGCAGTCGGCCAGGAAAGCCTGGCGGTTGGGAGCGTCGAAGCCGACTGCCGCGATGCCCTCGTCGCGCACGAACAGTGGCACCACGAACGAGTTCGACATGACAGCAGCGTTCAGCGGTCGCGGTCGTGCGGACGAAGGTCCGACGTGAACAGCACAACCGCGACGTTCATGGGGCAGCTCCTGAGATGCGTCCTGGACCCGGGTTTCCCAGCCTGGCGAAGCCTCGGATGCGCGAGATGCGCGTGTCGCCACCCTCAGGCGACACAGAGGCCTGATGTCAGAATGAACCCGACATTTCTTCCTTCGCAGCAGCCCCGTACGCCGGATGCAGCGACCCCGTAAGTGCGTTGCCTGCACGGCCCTCGTCCCTCGGGCGAGCCTTTCGACAGCCCTCGGCACGAGCCGGCACGCGCGCAGGCCACGTACTTGGTCAACGTCCGCGTGTGAGCTCGACTCCCCAGGTGGTAACGGAACATCCGGAGGCTGTCTTTGGGCCTCAGCTGAGTCGGGCCAGCGCCCGCATGCCTGCGGACCGTCCCTGGATCGGCACGGACCACAAGGGGTGCCCGAGGATGCCCCAGCTCTTCAGGAGCGCGTTGGCGGCCTCGAAGCCGGTGGTGGCGGCTCGTTCCATCAGCGCGACTGGCAGCATCGACCGCACCATGTCACCCGCGACCACCAGCCGCGGGTGGCCGGTGCGGACGCTGGGCCGGTCAGCGTAGCCTCCGATAGGGAAGAGCGGGCAGTCATCCCGCCACTCATGGCGCACGTCGACCACGCGCGCGTCAGCGGACTCAGGGTAGACCCGGGCGAGTTCTCGGAGCATCGCGGCCTCCACGGCGCCCCGTTCGGCCGTGGGGTCGACGGCGTACGCGTGAAGTTCCACCACGGAGCCGCCGGTAACCGCGGCCCAACGGGCCGCTTCGCCCTCCCACCGGTCGAGGACGCTGATGTTGTCGACGGGCCCGTACCCGCTGGTGCCGAGGAAGCCTGGCCGGTCGGCGCGGACCGGGCGGTCCAGCCAGTACCGGGAGACGAGGAAGGGCGGTGCCTGGCGCAGCTTGTCGACGCGAGCGCGCCAGTCGGCATCCACCAGATCCGGTGAGGCGGCGACCACGCTCCGCAGCCCGCGGCTGTCGAGAGCGAGCACGACCCCGTCGTACGGCTCCTCCCGAAGGGGTGCGGCCGGTGAGTCCGCACAGGTACGGGTCACGCGGAAGCCGTTCCCGTCGGGCCGGACCGCAACGACCCGAGTGCCGGTCTCGACGGTGGTGCCGAGCTTGGACAGATAGGCGGCCAGCGGATCCCACAGAGCCTGGGGATAGGGCTCACGTGGCACATCGAAGAGCAGGCCCTCGGATGAGCCGAGAAAATAGACGTGGAACATCAAGACCAGTTCGGCGGCCGACAGTTGGTGAGGATCGGCGAAGAAGCTGCGGGAGAACACCTCGAAGGCCAGGTGCCGGGCGTCCTCGGGGAAGCGGACCCGGTCCAGGTATTCGGCCGCGCTGATGTGGTCGAGCCGTTCGTACACGTCGGGGACGCGGACATCCAGCAGGGTCAGCGCCTGGCGGGGATTCATCCCCGCCAGTCCCGACCAGGTGAAGCTCGGGCTGAGCGCGACGAAGCCCATGACACTCCACGGGGGCGTCCTCGGCACATGGCGGAAGCTGTCACGGGCCTTGCCGCGCTGCAGGGGGTAGTCGGCCAGCGGACGCAGCATGCTCGAAGTCGGGTCGGTGCGGCGCAACAGTTGCCGCAGGTTGTAGTACTGACGGAAGAAGGCGTGGAAGCCTCGGCTCATAGTGGCTGCTGAACCGTCTGCCAGTGTCGTCGACCAGCCGGAAACGCGGCCGCCGAGCGCGCTGCCCTGTTCCAGCAGGTCGACTCGAACGCCTCGTTCGGCCAGGGCGGTGGCGGCGGTCAGGCCGGCGATGCCGCCGCCTACGACGGCCACCCGGGGACCCGGTGAGGGCGCGCAGGCGATGCCGTCGGTGGCCGGCCACAGAACCGCTCGGCGGTCCCGGCCGTGGTGGGCCGAACGGTAGGGGCGGGTCAGGAACACGTCGTGGCCTTTCGACGGGGAAGCAGGGGAAGTTCCGCCAGGGAGCGCAGCATGGGGAGGACCGGGGTGCTCAAGCCGATGGCCCACTCGTCACGCAAGGACGAAGCACCGTCAAGGAACCTCACAACCCGCTCGGCCGGGTTGCGGCGGAAGAGTTCCTCGAAGAAGGCGGCCCCCCCGACCCGGCCGGTCGCCAACGCGCGCAGCATGACGGCGTCCATCAGCCGGTGCCGGGCCGTATGAGGCATGGCGGGCAGGGGAGTCCGGCCGGCGTGCAGGGCCCGAGCGGCGGCGGCCGACTGCCGCTGGATCGCAGCGAAGGCATAGCCTGTCGACGGACGGGTTGCTCCTCCGGCGACGCCGATACGGAACACCTGGCGTCCTACCCGGCGCGGAAAGAAGCCGTCGGTCATAGGGATGACGCCCTGCTCCACCGCTGTGACAGCGAAAGGGCCGAGCGAACGCACGCGGCGTACGTAGTGGTCGAGTGCCGAGTCGTAGGCCGCCTCAGACAGCGGTGCGGCGGAGAACTCCGTGTACTCCACGAGCGCCTGCCGGGTGCTGATCGGCAGCGTGTAGACGAAGGAGAGACCCTGGTCGGGCTGCCCAGTGCGGAAGTCCATCAGATCGGCGACTGCCGGATCGAAGCACTCCGCCTGTGTGGTGACGAACCAGCCCCGGAAATGCTGCAGCAACGTCGTGCGGGCGGCGGGCAGTTCCCGGGGCGGCCTGGAATCGAAGACGTAGCGGCCGGTGAGCCGCACGTTCCGCCCCGCAGCGTCCACCGCGCTTACCTCGGCGCCCCCCGGGACGTCGCGGACCGCGGTGACCGTCGCTTCCAGCCACCGCACCTGTGTCCGATCACGCAGCGCGGTGCCGATGTGGTGGAGAAAGTCGACCGAGCGGATCATCTTGTAGGCGCGGAGGAGCGGTGCCGTCGTGTTCGTACCGTCGCGGTTGGTGATGCGCATGTGCCGCCAACTGGCGGCGACGAGGTCGTCGTACTCACCTGGGTCCTCGTCCCAGAAGCACCAAGTACGCGATGCAGACCGCGCGGACGACCCGGCTGGAGGCTGCACGAGGATCACCGAGGGCGTCGCGGTTGACGACTCCGGCGGTCGTGTCAGGCGACGTGCGAGGGACAAACCAGCCGCGCCTGCTCCCACGATGACGACATCAGCGGTGTCGGATCGGTGCACGGCAGTCCCTTCCCAGCGGTACGCGGGATGACCGCGATCATTGGTCCTTCCGTCGTCTCAGGCGTGGCGGATGCAAAGACCTCGACACAACCGCCTACGGGCTGGCAGGCGACTGCGGCCGGACCACGTCTCCCCTCGAGGTCGGCCGCGGGCGGCAACCGCGGTGGCCTTCCGGCCACCGCCCTGTCAGGGAGACCTGGTTCCAGGTGCGGCAGCCGAACGTCCGGCACGGTCACGGCGCGAGTGCGCTCCCGCCTCCTGTGCGGCGGGACTCAGGACTTGGCCAGTCCCGTGAGCAGATCGAGCGCGTCTTGCAGGCTGTGGGGGCGGAGACTGCCGCCAAGGTGTCTGGCATGCGTTGCCCAGCCCGGTCCCGTGAGGACCACCGCCGGAGCCGTCCGGGCTCCGCTGACCCCCCACTCACTGGCGCACAGCACGGCTGCCAATTCACGCTGAGCGGTCGACCTGCCCTGGGACCACACCACCACGGCTACCGGTCCCAGCCGGCGTACAGCCTCGAACAACGCTCCGGCGGGAACGGCAGCCCCGAACATGCGCACCGGGACATTGCGCTGCGAGAGTCCGGCAGCCACTGCTTCCAGCGGCAGGGTGTGCTGCTCGCCGGGTGCGCAGGCCAGCAGCACCGGACGGCCGCCCGGTCTTGGCCGGTCCGCAGCGGTGACTCGCCGCAGCGCGCTGGAGACATGCCAGGACAGCAGGTGTTCGACCTCCACGTAGCGTTCACCGGAGGAGGCCCACTTACGGCCCACGGCACGCAAGGCGGGAATGATGATCTCATCCCATGCTTCGACCAGATCCAGGTCGGCGAGTGCTGCAGCCAGGAGTCGCTCCACCTCCGGACTGTCCAGACGCACAGCTGCACGGGCAAGGCCACGGCACTCTGCCCGCACCTTGCCCAAGGGCAGACCGTGGCCGCCCGGTGCGCCCGGTCTGATCATCGGAGCAGGCGACTTCGCCGGTTCCGCCTCCTGCGGACTGCGAGGGCGGTCCTCCGCCAGTGCCTGCCGGGCCGCCTCGCCCGGAGGCACTCCTGTCGCCGTGAGACTGCACATACGCTCCAGGACCGCGATATCGCGCGCTGACCAGCGGCGATGCCTCCCGCCCTCGCGTGATGCCGGCCCCAGGCCGTAGCGACGGTCCCACGATCGGATGGTGGTCGGGGCCACACCCAGCTGCCGCGCCACGGCACCCGTGCTGAGCCCGCCGCGTCCCGTGATGTCCGCTGTCTCCCGACCTTCGTCCGTGTCTGTGATCACCCCTCCAGAATACGACGCACAAACGATGCGAGTTGTGTCTCCTGCGCTTTCGGACTGCCATGGTCACTGCCGGATCGTGATGCGAGACCTGCGCGATTTAGCCGGCCCACCTGCGGAGGGATCACATGACTGCTCTGACGGATACCCGCAACAGCGTCCGTGCCGGCGCGGCACCCACGGCTTGGGCTCCGGCCACTGCGGGCCTGTCCGGCGAACGGCTGTCGGACGAGGAACTGGCCGCCGGCATCGTGCGGGGTGACGAGCGATGCCTTGCCGCCGCCTACCACCGCTGGGGGAGCCTGGTCTACTCTCTCGCCACCCGCGCTCTGGGAGACCCGACAGAGGCCGAAGACGTGACTCAGCAGGTCTTTCTTGGTGCATGGCGGGGACGCCACACCTATCGCGCCGAGCGCGCGGCACTGCCCGCATGGCTCGTGGGCATCGCCAAGAAGAAGATCGCGGACGCGCTGAGTGCACGTACGAGAAGGCGCAATCTGGCCGATGCCATGATCACCGCTGTGGCCGACCCCGCCCCTCCTGCCCTGGCCGAGCAGATCATCGACCATGTTCTCGTCGAACGCGAACTGGCCAGGCTCCCCGCTCCGCAGCGCGAGGTGCTCCGCCTGGCGTTCTACGACGACCTCACCCACAGCCAGATCGCCGAGCGGACCGGGCTGGCCCTGGGCACCGTCAAGAGCCATGCCCGCCGCGGGCTGATCCGCCTGCGGCACAGGCTCCGGACCGTTCTCCTTGATCAGTGATGCCGTCACACGACGCCCTGTGGTGACGGACGAGGGGCCGCGGCGCAGTGGACTGCCCTGCTTCAGCAGCGGCGCTGTCAGCCAGAAGCCGGCTCCGGTCCGGCGGCCTGCAGGGCTTGTCTTCTCGGAGACGAGAACCTGCCGTGCATCCGCAGGGGGCCGGCGGGAGGAAGCCGTCTGTGTAGCAACTCGTGAAAGGACTGCCGACCCTTCAGGTCTGGTGCCCAAGGCCAGCCCGTTCCACGCTGGTTGGCTGATCCCGGAAGGCAGGCACCAATGCCGCATGTCGATACCCGCATTCTTGCTGACCTTGCGCTCGGCGAATCGACGCCCGAGCAAACGCGCCTGGTCGGAGCCCATCTGCGGCAGTGCGGGAGGTGCCTGGGAGAGCTCGAGGCCCTGCGGCGCGTCGTACGGGCGGGGCGATCCCCGGCCGCTGAGCCGCTCACTTCGCCCCCGGAGCGGATCTGGCGGAACATCACGGTATGTCTGGATGCCGACTCGGGGCGGACTTCTCGTCCTGATCCAACCGCGGTACCGCGCCTCCGCCCGCGTTACCCCATGTGGTTGCTTGCCGCCTGCGCGTTCCTCGTCGCAGGAGTCGCTGTGTGGAGCGTAGCCACGCGGTAGCCCGCGCCGGTCACGGCCCCGTAGCTCAAGGCGGACGCGGTCGCGCTCGACCGGTCACGGCCCGGGGCGACGACTCGGCAGGTCGCTGCCGACCCGGAGATCAGACCCGAGACCTGCGCGACTGGGTCAGGGCGGCCGGAGCGAGCCGCGCAACCGTGTCCAGGCGCAGCTCTTCCGAACTGGTGGGCAAGTTACCTGGCAGCACCCTCGCCCCGACACGGCGGCAAGTACCGTACCCGCTGATGGGCGGCGGGGCGGGCATGGACGTGTAGGCAGACATCGCCGGGCGCTGCGCGGTTCGCCGTGGAAGGACACCGGCGGCGGCAGCGGCCCGGCGTGTTCACCGGAGGGTGGCCAGTACCTCGTTGAAGGCTTCGGTGGAGCTCGGGTGCGTGTAGATGGCGTCGCGCAGCTCGGTCGCCGTGACCCCGTGGCGGATCGCCAATGCGACCGTGTTGACGAGTTCCTGGGAGTCGACGCTGAACAGTGCCGCACCGAGCACCCGGTCGGTCGCCGTGTCGAGGACGAACTTCATCAGTCCCCGGGTCTCCCCGACGATCTTGGCCCGGGGCATCGACGCGATCTCGCCGACCGCCTTCTCGGCGACCGCGACCGCGTACCCCTGCTCGCGCGCCTGCTGCTCGGTGAGCCCGACGCGGGACAGCGGGGGCGTCGTGAAGACGGTGTACGGCACCGCTTCGCGGTCGCGGGTCGTGCGCGTGCCGGCCCCGGTGAGCTGGTCGGCCACGATGCGGCTGTCGTCGAGCGAGATGTAGGTGAACTGGGGCCCGCCGTTGACGTCCCCGACGGCGAAGACGTTCGGCTGGCTGGTGCGCAGGTACTCGTCCACGGCTATGGCACCCGACTGCGTGGTCAGGATGCCGGCGTCCTCGAGCCCGAGCCCCGCCGTGGCGGGCCTTCGCCCGGTCGCGACGAGTACGGCCTCGGCGTCGACCGTGCGGTCCTGCCCGTCGACACGGTAGTGCACAGCGGCGTGGTCGGCCGTGTCCGTGACGCCCGTGACCGTCGCTCCCGTCACGATGGTGACGTTCTCGTCGGCCAGGACGGCCGCCACCGCGTCCGCGACGTCCTCGTCCTCACGCGGCAGCACCCGCGTCCCCGCCTCCAGGACGGTCACCTCGGTGCCGAACGCGCGGTACATCCCGGCGAACTCCAGTCCCAGGTAGCCCGCCCCGAGGATCACCATGCGGGCGGGGCGTCGCGGATCACGCACCAGGTCGGTGCTGGTCCTCATGAACGCGCTGCCGCGCAGCCCGGGGACGTCGGGCACGACCGGCACCGCGCCGGTGTTGACGACGACGGTGTCCGCGGTGACGAGCAGGCGGTCGCCACCCGCGCTGACCTCCACCGTCTTCGGGTCGACGAACCGGGCGCGGCCGGTGACGACCGTGACGGAGTCGACGGTGTCGAGCATCTCGAAGTTCTTCGCGCGGAGCGCGTCCG
The DNA here is from genome assembly GCF_965342435.1 of Actinacidiphila sp. bgisy160. Classification (GTDB taxonomy): domain Bacteria; phylum Actinomycetota; class Actinomycetes; order Streptomycetales; family Streptomycetaceae; genus Actinacidiphila. The sequence continues at coordinate 25,848 of NZ_CBDRCM010000053.1, forward strand.
TCAGCCGGGTCGTGCTCAGCACGGCGTCGCGGAACCCGGCCTCCGGCGGATCGTCCGGGCGGCGCTCGCCTGCGTGGTGGATGAGTGCCTTGGTCGGTACGCACCCCACGTTGACGCAGGTGCCGCCGTACATCGCGTCCGACTGCTCGACGATCGCGACGCGCCGGCCGAGACGGCCCATCCGGCCCGCCAGGGTTTTGCCGCCCTTGCCGAATCCGATCACGAGGAGATCGACATGCATGGTTTCCATGCCCCCTACCTTGCTGCCCCCGTGTCGAGATGCCAAGATCAGTGAGTGCCGATTTCTATCGAGAAAGTCTCATGGATACTCTGAGTCGCGTGGTCCACCTCGCCCGGCTTCGGGGCAGCGTCGACATCCGCTGCCTGATCGCCGGGAGCCACACCCTGGACAATCCCGCGGGCCGGACCGGCAGCTCGCCCTTCCATCTGCTGCTGGAAGGCGAATGCACCCTCGAACTGCCCGACTGGAGCATCGACCTGCGGGTGGGCGACATGGTGCTCCTCCCCCGTGGCACGGCACACCGCATCCACACCCACGGCCCCGGCCCGGCGACGTCCGTCGAGCACCGGGACGTCGGTCCGTACGCCCTGGTGAGCGGAGCCGCGCCGGACGGCGACGTGGCGCCCGTCGACCTCTTCTGCGGCCACTTCACATGGGAGCCGGGCGCGGGACAGGTGCTCATGGGCATGCTGCCCGAAGTGCTGCACGTCCCGCTCGGCGCCGGCGCGGACAGCCCCCTCGCGCTGCTGAGCGCCTTCATGCGTGACGAGGCCCGCGCCGCCGGACCGGGCACGGAGGCCGTCCTCGACTCCCTCTGCGACGTGCTGCTGACGCTGGCGCTGCGCGGGGTGCACGGCGTGAGCCGGATGGCGTGGCTCGCCTCCACCCGCGGTGTCGTACGGACCGTCACCGACGCCGTGCTGCGCGACCCCGCCCACGACTGGGGCATCGAGAAGTTCGCCGCGCTCAACTCCATGTCGAGGGCGACCTTCATCCGGCACTTCGGCCGGGAGACCGGGATGAACGCCGGGGAGTTCCTCATGCGGCTGCGCATGCTCCTCGCCGCGGAACTGCTCGCGGAGACCGAACAACCGGTCTCCGCGGTCGCCGCCGCCGTGGGCTACGCCTCCGAGTCCGCCTTCGGACGCGCCTTCCGTCTCGCGGCGGGCGACACCCCCGCCCGGCTCCGCCGCGCGGCCCGTCAGGGCGTACCCGGCGAGGGCGCCTCCGTCCTGCGTCTGCGCGCTGCGAACGGCGTGGAGACGCCGGGGCCGTGACCGCTCGGCGGCGGCGCCGCAGACGGCGGACCCGTCTGCGCGGCCCCCGCGCGTGGCGCGTCACTGCTGACGCCTGTCACCGCCAGGCAGCGCGACGACGGCGGCATCACCCAGACCGTCACCCGGGCCCTCGGCTCATGCGACACCCCGTGGCCGGTGCCTGACGCGAGGCGTCAGGCACCGGCCGCACACCGACAGGCGGACAGCGACGCGGCATGGGCCGTGCCTCGGCGGCCGCACACGGGCCCGTGCTTGCAGTTCGCGGTCCGCCACGAAGTGACCGTGCCGGTCGCTGCCCTCCACGCATGGCTGTGACCGGCGCTCTCGATGCCTAGTGAGCAGCGTCGACACCGGCGGGCAGCTCGATCCGCCCGGCGTACGCGCCCTGGTTCTCCTCACGGACGTCCTGCTCGTACGCGATGTCCCCGGCGCCGGTATACGGGACGAGGATCCCGAACTCGAACCGGTGACTCTTGACCCGGTATGTCGCCGCGTCCAGGACCAGGACCTCCTCCAGCCGGGACAGGGTCAACTGGTCCTCGTTCACCGGTACACCGGCCTTGCGCAACTGCTCGGCCGTGGGGTCGAACTCCCGCTGCGCCTTCTTCGCCCACGCCCGGTCCTTGACGGCGGCCAGCTTCTGCTTGCCGGCGGCCACGCGGAGTTCGACCGTGCCGCGTGACTCGGTCAGCTTCACGTCGCCTCCGCCGGCGGCCTGCGCGTACCTCGCGAACTCCTTGACGGCCGCGACCGGGTCCTCGGTCTTGTCCTCCATCTCCGGGTCGGAAGCGGGTGCCCGCTTCCACGCCGCGTGACCCTCTTTGAGGTATGCCGTGCCACCGACGACGTAGATCTCCTCGCTCTTCTTCGTCCCCTTGCTGCTGGTGCTGACTCCCTCGGCGTGCAACGCCTCGGGGTCCGTGCCGCGGTGGACCGTGGCCCGATACGTGGCAGCGCTCCGCTGTCCCTGGAGAGTCAGCCCCTCGCTGCCGGTGACCGAGAAGGTCCATCCGCTCTCGTCGGCCATGGCCGCCGCGGCGAGGTTGAGGAAGTCCTCCGGCGACTTGGGACTTTCGGGGGACTGCCCGACCGACGTCGCCTCGGGACGCGCGGCGCCGGTCTGCGCAGGCTCCTTCCCCGCGCCGCAGGCGGCGAGCGGCAGCGCAAGGGGGAGAACCAGTCCGGCCGTCAGGCGGCGAGTACTCATGGACGTCTTCCTTTCGTCACGGCGGGGAAGCGCGGAATGTACAGCACCGGTCAGCCCCCGATCACTCCGGCACCCATCGGGTGTGAGTCATCGGATAACGGAACACATCAGGAGCTGTGGCTTCCTTCCGGACAGGTGGCGCGCTCCGCAGAGCCGCCCGCCGCCGGCGCGTCGTCCTCGACGCCCGACTTTCCCCACGCGGCGGAGAACAGCCCCATGCCCGCCGGTTCGGCCGGTCGCAGGCGTACATCGCGGTCAGACCGAGAAGGGTGCCGCCCTTCGCACCTGAACGCCGCCACACCCTTGCGCCGTCCGGCCGCGTCTCTGCTGCGGTACACCGTGGCCGATGTCGGCACCGGCCAGGACCGGGATACCGAGGTCGCCGAGCCGGTCGTGCAGCAGTTCCTCGACACGCTCGCGCGTGCCGCAGTCCGTGAAGGTGCCGCAGACGATGCCGGCGGCGCCGTCGAAGTAGCCGGCGCGCCGTAGCTGGGTGAGGAACCGGTCGAGCCGGAACGTCTCCTCGTCGACGTCCTCCAGCAGGACGATGCCGCCGCGCGCGGGCAGTGAGGTGTCGGTGCCCAGGGAGCAGGCGAGCAGGGTGACCGTGCCGCCGAGCGTGACGCCCTGCGCGGTGCCGCCGGCCAGAGGGCGGGAGTCGGGAAAACGCAGTTCCTTGACGGACGCCGGGTCGGTGAGCAGCGCGGCGAGCCCGTCGAAGTCGGCCCGACCCGGCCGGAAACCGCCGATGGCGGGCATCGGCCCGAACAACCTCGTCCAGCCCAGCTTCACCGCCACCGCCTCCAGCAGCGCCGTCGCGTCGGAGAAACCGACGACGGTACGCGGGGTGGGCGTGCCGACGGCGTCCCAGTCGACCAGCTCCAGGGTGCGCTGGGCGCCGTAGCCGCCTGCCGCGCAGAACACGGCCGTGAACGCCGGGTCGGTGAGCGCGTCGTCACCGGCGAGGTACTCGCCGCCCGCCCGCGCGGAGGCGAACACCTCGGGCTGGAGGCCGAGCCCGCGCAGCGACTCCAGGCCGACCTCGAGGTTCTCCTGGTCGGTCGGCCCACTGGCGGCGATGACGGCGACACGGTCACCGGGCTTGGGCGCGGCGGGGCGGACGAGCCCCTCGGGGGGCAGGGCGGGCATGTGGCTCCTTGGGATCAGGGGGTGGGGTGCGGGGTTGCGGTGCGGCGGCCGATGCCGGGAGTGCCGCGGCCGACCTGCCGGAGCGGCGGTCAGTGGGTGTCGAGGAACGCGGCTATGAGGGCCGCCCTCTCCAACAGGGCGGACAGTGAGGCGTACTCGTCCTCGCCGTGGGCGTCGGCGCCCGCAGGACCCAGACCGTCGACCGTCGGGATGCCGAGCGCGCCGGTGAGGTTGGTGTCGCCCGCGCCGCCCGAGGAACCGAGGGGCACGAGACGTACCGGACGCCTGGGAGTGGCGCCCGTACGGGACAGCAGCTCCATGGCCAGTTCGACGGCCACCAGGGAGCCCTTCATGTCGAAGACCCCGGGGCCGGTGACCGTGTCGCCGTCCTCGGCGAGGGTGAACGGGCGTCGGGAGATCGTCCCGGCCGGGAAGACGATGTCGCTGTGGGCCACGAGCAGTGTGTGCCCGGCAGACAAGCCGTCTCCCGCGAGGTCCTCGGTCTCGCGGCCGTTCCAGTACGCCACCAGGTGGGCGCCGTCCGGCCCCGGTGGCTGCTCGACACGCCCGGCGGTGGCGGCGAGACCCGCGGCGAGTCGCTCGCCGAACACAGCTGCACGGTCGGCGTCGCCGGAAGGGGTCTCCAACGAGACCAGGTGTTCCCAGCGTTCCAGTACCGGCTCGGCGGACGTGCGGGCCAGGGCGAGGAGTTCGGCGGGCTCAGCCCTAGCAGTTCTCCACGGCCGAGGTGACCACCCGGGTCAGGGCACGGAAGCAGCGGATCGCCTCGTACATCGTCGGTCACGTCGTAGCCGGAGTCCATCACGATCAGGATCTCGGGATCCCCTGGCTGCCAGTGCCTGGCTTGCCTCAACCGCTCTACCGCGTGGCTAAGTTGGGCGGCCGTGACGGCGGTCGCGTCGTCGGCGGGCCCGAGGCGGACAGCGTCCAGCAGCGCGACCCAGGAGGTGCGGCCGGTCTCCAGGGCGGCGACGAAAGAGTACGGCCACCCCGGCACGAACTGATCCTTCTTGCGGTCACCGCGTCCGTAGACGTGGCAGAACAGCCGGTCGTCGCTGGTGGGGGCATCAGGACGCAGCCAGTTGCTGACGTCCACGGCCAGCACGATCCGCCCGTCGGCCGCCTTCGACAGCGGCAGGCCGGCCAGCGCGCGCCGCAACCGCACCGGCTCCAGCCACAGGGTTTGATCAAGTTCCGGATTCGTGTGGCTGGGCCGGGAGATGACCGGTTGGGGTGCATAGCAGAGCAGGCACGGGCTTCGTGATCATTGGGGTGTCGAAGCTCAACGATCACGAGGTGGCCCGTGCCTGCCGCTGTATCCTCCCCCATCCCCCCCGGTGTTTGCGAAGTTGGGTCCCTTGGACCTTGGCCGGGTCGCTGACCTGCGCCCTTTCCTGAACCTGGTCCCCGATCCGCGGGCAAGGAAAGGCCGCTGGTACTCGCTGACGGCGATCCTCCTCGTCTGCGCCTGCGCGGCCGTCTCGGGAGCCAGGACCATCGACGAGATCGCCGAGTGGGCGGCGCGGGCCTCGGAGGCCGTGCTGACCGCCGTCGGAGTCCGACGGCATCCGCTCAGATGGCGTCGCTCACCCTCGCGGACCACGATCGCCCGTGTGCTGGCGGCCGTCGACGAACCAGACGTCCTGCTTGGCTCTTCCTGGCTGGACCCGCGTCGTCATGGTCATTTTGTCCCGTTTTTGCACCTCGGCCCAAAAACTGGTGGTGTGACGACCGGTCGAATCCGCCTTGGCAGCCGCGATCGGAGTGGAAGCTCACCGGACGGGTGGGGCGGCGGCATGCTGCGGTGAGGGCCTCGGCGGCCAACTCTGTTTGACGGTGATGGAGGGTCGCGAGAGGGCATTATGGGCGTGGACCGGCTAAGCGGAGAGCCGGTCGCAATCAGTTGCGCGCCGTGCTGGCTGGAGTGCGGCCACCGTGTCACGACTTGTTTTCCGGGTACCGTGCTGTCGGGCGCGGGACGGGGGTGTCGAGGCCGAGGCTGTGGTGCATCTGGTCGGCGATCCAGGCGGTGTACTCCTGTTCGCTCCAACCGCACGCCCGGACCAGGAACCGGTAGTGGGAGGGGTCGTTGAACATCCATATGGCGTCGATGGCGCGCTCGCGGGCGATGCGATGCGGTCCGGGTTCCAGTGCTTCGATGATGTCGATCACCATGCTGGCGCCGGCTCGTCGGTTGCGCTGCATCGTTTCCCACAGTTCGGCCAGCTCGGGACCTTCGTCGGCGGCCCGGCGTACCACCTCGAAGACCTCGGCGGCGCGCCCGCCGATGATGCGGCAGACCTCGGCGTAGGCGTTCAGGACCGCCTGCGGAGTTCGACCGTCCCGCACCGGCCGGAACCAAGGGCGTTCGGCTACCGGCACGGGCTCGTCGTCGCCCGCCAGCGCCTGGTTCACTACCTCGCGCAGCAACGCGGCCTTGGAGCCGAAGGCGGCGAAGACGGTCGGCCGCGCCACAGCGGCGTCTGCGGCGATGTCGGCGAAGGAAGTGGCGGCGTAGCCGCCGACGACGAAGAGCCGGTTCGCTGCCGCGACGATCGCCTGCCTGGTCTGACGGGCCTGCTCGTCGCGCAACGGCGAGTCGTACCGGCGCCGCCCGCGCCCGGCTGAGCCGCTATTGACGCCCATGAACCGTCATACTACCGTCATATTCACTAGACGCGGTCTATTCAACTGGGGGAGGCGGCATGCCGTCCGTCAACCGTCCCTACGTCCTGGCCGGCGCCGAGGGGCAGGCGCTGTGGTTCCTCGGCAACCTCGTCACCGTCAAAGCCACCGGAGAGCAGACCCGGGGCCGACTCACCGTGGCGGAGTTCCTCAACCCCGCCGGCTTCGCCCCGCCCCTGCACCGGCACCTGGAAGAGGACGAGATGTTCTACGTCCTGTCGGGCACGGCCCGCTTCCTGTGCGACGGGGAGGAGCTCACCGCCCGCCCGGGGGACTTCGTGTATCTGCCGGTGGGCCTGCCCCACACGTTCGTCGTCGGCTCCGAGGAACCTCTGCGCTGCCTGCAGATCACCACACCGTCCGGCTTCGAGGATTTCGCCACGGATGCCGGTACCCCAGCCCGCGAACGCCGGCTCCCCGACCCCGGGCCACTCGACCCCGCGGCCCTCGGCCACGCCGCATCACGCCACCACATCGAGATCCTCGGCCCGCCGCCGAAAGCCCACACCGGCGCATAACCGCATCGGCACGCCAGGTGCGAGCCGCGGCGACCAGGCGAGGGCCGTCCGCCCCCCGGCGGCTGCGTACCCGCTGCGGACTCCGGCACGCTCTGGGCGTTGTACCGCGATCACGATGGGGTAGCGGGGCGTGGCGCGCGCCGGATGCGGATAGCGCAGCGCTGGATGCAGTAGTGGCCTGGGCGGTCGGCCTCACGTGCTACTTGCGATCGGAGGCCGACGGCAGGTTCAAGTCATGGCGGCCCGTCGTGAGCGGATGCGGTTGGGAGCGTGGCGCCGTGACTGTGTTTCAGGCCACTGGTTCCAAGGGTGGTTCAGAACCGGCCCTTGCGTAGATAGAACGGCGCCGCGCACTGGCTTTTCGGCGAGTTGGTCGATCGCCTCATGCCGAGAAGAACAGCGCGGGTGCACTGGGGCCGCTGTTGTTGTCCACTCTTTGCCCCGCATCACGGCGACGGAACAGCGGGCGTGATGCAGTAGTGCCTGGCTGACGGAGCCGAGCGGGTCATGCGCGGGTGACCGAGACGGTGGGGGTGCCGGCGGAGACGAGTCAGACGACGGTGGAGCGGAGCAGCGATGGCCGGGAGCCCAGAAGGGGGCAACGGAGGGCGTGCCATGATCACGGCGAGAGCTGGACGATCGCCGGATACTTGGCGCCCCACTCCTCGGAGAACTCCAGGAAGCTGTCCTCGGCGGCCTTCACGGTCGCCGCGGCGTAGACGGGCCTGAGTGCCTTGGCGATTTTGTCCCAGTCCTGGCGGGCCGCGTAATGGAAGCTGTTCCATAGAAGGTGAACCACGCAGGTCTGGACAATTGTTTGAGGCCAGACGGTCTCGACGGCGTCGGGCAGGCCCTTGAGACCGTCGCAGACCAGCATCAGCACGTCGTCCAGGCCGCGGTTCTTCAGCTCGGGGAACACCTGAAGCCAGTATTTCGCGCCCCCGCCGCCGTCACCGGCCCAGATCCCGAGGATCTCGCGGTGGCCCTCGACGGTCACGGCCATGACCACGTAGATCGGCCTGTTGGCGACCTGGCCGTCGCGGATCTTCACGTTGATCGCATCGACAACAGGACCGGATAGACGCGGTCATCGCTTCCGAGGTCGTCGCCGGTTCCAACTCGGCACTCTGGTCAGTCATTTGGCGTCTCTTCCTTGATCGGTAGATCCGCCGTTAGTTTCACACTCCCCTCAGGCGCCGTGTTCACCTGCTTCCGGGGCCCGCCAGCATGATCAACCGGCCCAGGCCGGGGCGATCCGGGCAAACGCCGGGGCCCTGCCGCTTGGTGTGGGAATTGGAGGTGGGGGAGCGCGGAGGGAGTTCGGTGACGTTGATGCCCTCGCCGGGAGCCGGTTCTGTTTTTGCCTGACGCCGTGTCGGTCAGTCGGCGGAGGGCGGGAAGCTGAAGGTGTCGGGGTCGACCGGGCGGCTTCGTCTGGGAAGGCCCGCGACGACGAGCAGGTACGACTCGGTCACGAGGTCGTCCACCAACGCCTGCTCGATATCCTCACCAGGTCTGACGGTGATCCAGTGCTTCTTGTTCATGTGGTAGCCGGTAGAGATGCTCGTGTGGGACGCGCGGAGCGTCTCCGCATCCGAGGGATCGGCCTTGAGGATCACGACCGGCTCCCCGGGCATCGATGTCTGCAGCATGAACACCTTGCCGCCGACTTTCCACACCTCCCAGTCGCCGGCGAACTGGTGCGTGTGCTCGGAACCCGGGAGCTCTGCGGCGCGCGCGGCGGCGCGACTCTGAAGTGTCCTGTCTGCGTGCATCTTGGCCTCCTCGAGGTCGGTAGAGGTCGACCGCCCGGCGTCCTTCGAGGAGAGGTACGGGCGCCGGACGGCCGAGTCGCCCAGAACTGAGCGGGCGCGTCGATCGCGCACCCGCTCAGTTCGTCACGTGTAGGTGAAGATCTTCTCGGCGTCGAAGCGCGAGACCGGCTGGCGAGAGACGCGCGTCTCGTCCGGGTACCCGAGCGCCATGATCAGCGTCGTGGTGAAGTCGGTGTCGGTGAGACCGAACGCTTCGTCGATCGCCGCGCGGTCGAACCCTTCGAACGGGGTGGCGTCGACTCCGAGAGAAGCAGCGGCCATCATGGTCGCGCCGACCACGAGGTACGTGTTCTTCTCCAGCCAGTGGAGCACCTCGCCGCCATAGTTCTCCGACTGGATCTTCACGAAGTGGGACGCTCCAGCCTCCCATCCCTTCTGGATCTCCGGGTCCGCGAAGCGACCGTCCGCGCGCTCCTTCGCGAAGATCTCCTGCAAGTGCTCGTCGGGAATCGTCTTGCGGGTCGTGAACACGATCGCGTGCGACGCGTTGCGCACCTTCTCCTGGTTGTCCTCGAAGCGACCGACGAGAGCGTCCGCAAGCTTGTCCTTGCCGGCCTGCGATTCCAGCACATGGAAGTGGTTCGGCTGGATGTTGATCGTCGTCGGCGAGGTGCGCAGGTAGCGCAGGAGGAGCTGGAAGGTCTCCTCCGGGATCTTCTTGTTCGGGTCGAAGTAGCGGGTGAGGTGCCTGGTGATCAGATTGTTGAGATCCATGCCTGGTTTTCGTTTCCTGTTCGGACAGATCGGGTCAGGAGAGGGAATCTGGGCGTTGGAGTCACGTCAGTACGTGGTGAATGTCGCCTTCATCGGGGCGACCTCCGTGCCCGTCGACGCGGGTCGCTGGTTACGCGCCCGCACCGGGGATGTCGACGACGGTGTCGTTGACGTTGTTGAGGTAGTTCGTGAGCAGCGTGACCACCGCGACGGTGACGATCGCCTGGATCTCGGGGTCGGTGTACCCGGCCTCGCGGACCGCGGCGATGTCCTCGTCGCCCACCTGACCGCGGGTCTCGATCAGCTGCTGGGAGAAGCGGGCGACGGCGGCACGCTTGGGATCGGTGGAGCCGCCGGTGCGGGCCAGCTCGATCTCCTCGGTGGACATGCCTCCGAGGTTCGCGGAGATGTATCCGTGCATCGCCGAGCAGTAGTCGCAGTCGTTGGAGTGGGATGTGGCCAGTGCGATCGTGTGGCGGGTCTTCGCGTCGAGGAGCTTCGCGATGCTGCCCTGCAGGCCCATCACGATCTCGAGGACGGTCGGGTTGGCGGCCAGCGTGGTGAACATGCCCGGAGCGAAGCCGAACTGCTTGGCGATGGCGTTCAGCGTGCCCTGCGTCTTGGCGTCGATGTCGGTGAGCTCGGGCGTGCTGAGGCGAGACATGGTGGTGGTCCTCCGGTCGGAATTTTTCTGGGCTGTTTGGCCCACTTGCAGTCAACGCGATGCAGAGTGGGCTGTCAAGCCCAATCCACCTTACTTTGGGCTACTGAGCCCAACATGAGCGGGGTGACATGCGCATGGACGATCGATCGCGTGGTCTTCGCGAGCACACGGGCAAGGGGGCCGGCGACGCGAGGTCGCATCCTCGAGCACGCCGCGGACTTGATCTACAAGCGGGGTGTCCACGCGACGAACAACGAGCTGGTGCGAAGAGCAGCGGGGGCGGCGGCTCGCAGCTGAGCCACTACTTCCCGAACAGCCTTGGTTCGTCCTCGTCGTACTCCTGCGGACGCAGAAGGTTCGAGTCGGCCAGGCCTTCGTAGGGTGGGACATTGGTGGGTGAAGTCATTGAGGCCTCCAAGCCATCGGATTCCCGCGACCTCTCGGTACCAGCGCCGCGGCCACGGCCCGGCGGGAGAACACCATTCAAGCGGCCCGATGTCGACGCGGCGTCTATCCGGCATAGTCACCTGGGCGGCCGGCCATCGGCTCACGCCGAGCAGTGAAGACGCCCCTGGGGCTCAGGGCTGCCCCGCCGCGCTTCCCTACCTCCCGGACCGGCCGCAGCGTCGCGCGCCTGTCGGCGGTCTCTGAACCTGGACCCTTCGGGGTCGGTGATTTCGATCCGCACCGAGGTCTGCCACCAGCGCGGCGGCGCGGTCGGCGGCAGCAGCAGCATCGCGGCCCGGTCGGCATCCCGCCGCCCGGCACGGTCAGCACCTTGTCCACCCTCGCGGCGACGTCCTGCGCCTGTCGCCATGCCCGTCCTCGGAATCGCCCTTGACGGGCAGCCTGGGCCGGCCGAGCAGCCGCGCCTGCCCAGGTGCTCCTCGCGAGCGACCTCGTGTCGCCCGTCGAGGCGGCCGAGCGAGATGGCCAGCGCCGCCGACGACGTCGCGATCGCCTCGGAACCGGCATCGGCCGGCATCAACCCCGACAGGCCGTCCCAGGCTTTCGGCATGACTGGGACACCCTCGCGGGTGTCCAACGCCATGAGCTTCTCGTAGAGCTCAGAACCTGGCACGTGAAGCCCGCTCTTGAAAGGGCATCAGTTCGATGAGAGGGGCGCGGGCCGTGTACGCGACCCGGTACGAGGGTTCGAGCGATCAGCCGGACGTTCCGACCGAGCCGACGCCGGGGATGTCGATTTCGGTCTGGTTGACGTTGTTGATGAAGTTGGTCAGCAGGACCTGCACCGCCACCGTGACGATCGCCAGGATCTGCGGGTCGGTGTATCCCGCGTCCCGCACGGCCGCCAGGTCGGCGTGGCTCACCTGACCGCGGCTCTCCACCACCTGCTGCGCGAAGCGAGCGACCGCGGCGCGCTTCGGGTCCACCGAACTCCCTGCCCGGCACAGGTCGATGTCCTCGCTCGACATACCGCCGAACTCCGACGACATGTACGAGTGCACCGCCAGGCAGTAATCGCAACCGTTGGCCTGCGAGACCGCGAGCGCGATCGTGTGCCGCGTCTTCGCGTCCAGAACCCGCCTCGAAGAGCCCTGCAGTGTCGTGACGACGTTGAGGACGGTCGGGTTCGACGCGAGAATCGCGAACATGTTCGGGACGAAGCCGAACTGTGCGCCGATGTTGTCGAGGATGCCCTTTACCCCGGCGGGGACCTCGTCAGGTGAGGGAACGTGCAGTCGGGACATAGCGAATCAACCTCCGGTGAGTAGTCGTCGTCAGCCCGGGTTGTCCTTGAGCTGTTTTGGGCTTGTCGGCCCACTTCTGTGGTTGACGCCGCTCGGGACCGGGCTGTCAAGCCCAATTCGGGGATCGTCTGAAGCGTGAAACCCACCACAGCAGTTCGAGTCCGCGCCGCGGGTGTTCTGGCGGTCCTCGGTAGAAGTCGGGAGCCTTCTGAGGGCGGTGCCGGTGCCCGGTGGTGTGGAGCCGCGGCACGTCCCGCAACCGTGCACGGCGCATCCGGAACAGATCGTGGAGTACCCGAGCAGCGATCCGCCGCGCGACCTGTTCGACCTCCTGTTGGAGCGCTTCAACCGACTGGAGGCTGAGACTGGCTGGGATTACTGGAGCGAGCTGTCCGTGGCGGAGGGCATCAAGTGTGGAGGGTGTCCAGGCTGGACCCGAGACCGGCAGTGGCCATCTCCCTGTGTGTTCGTTGCTGATCGGCACGGCGGCGATGCTCTGACAGTGAGGTTCTTCATGATCACTCACCATGTTGGCTGATCGGGTCCGCATGCGGGTTGCGTGCAGCGAGGACAGTGAACAGGGTCGCGATGACGACAAGGGTGCCGTATCCGAGTGCGATCTGTGGTAGCGAGAGAGCGTTCGAGAGCTGGCCGAAGAGGAGGCTGATGAAGGCGGCGCCGCTGTAGCAGAGGAGGTAGATCGCGCTGAAGATCGGCGCCCGGTCGGCCAGAATGCTGCCGTGCAGCAGACCGCGGGTGGCGGCGCTGACGGCGATGCCTTGACCGACGCCGCTGACGATGGTCGCGGCGATGAACAACGGCAGTGTGCCGATGGCGATGGCTGAAATGATGCCGATCCACCCGGTCAGGAAGATGATCATGCCGATGCGTTGGGCCGCCGCTGGTGTGAACCGGCCGCCGATGGGAGCGCCGAGAACGCTGGGAGCCATGTAGGCGGCGAACACCAATCCGAGGATGAGCGGGCTGTGGGTGTGGAGTTGATCTTCGACGAGCGCGGGCATGAAGGACTGGTAGAAAGCCCCGGACGCATAGCTGATCACGAACACCGTGGCCGCGACCGGGAGCAGACGCCTGACCCGGGCCGGTACGCGGACCCGGGGTATCAGTGATCGCCAAGCGCCCGGCGTCGGCTTCGCGGTCTCCGGGCTGATGACGATGAGCGCGGCGGACAGTGCGAGGAGACCGGCGCAAACCAGGTAGATGAGCTCGCGTGGCCAGGGGGCGAACTGGACCAGGGCACCGGCGGCGACGGCGCCGAGGGTGAGGCCGAGCATGGGTCCTTGGCTGGAGGCGACGGAGGCCAACCATGCCGGCCGGGTGGGCGCGGCGTCGACGATGTAGGAGGTGAGGCTGCTGCTGGCCAACCCCGTACCGATACCCATCAAGAGCCGAGCGGCCAGCAGAGTGCCGATGTGGTGCACGTCCAGCAGCAGCAGAGTGCCCAGCAGGAGCAGGCCGAGGCTGGCGATCGCGGCGCGGCGTCGGCCCAGATGGTTGGACAGTCGTCCCAGCAGCAACAGTGCGGCGATGATGCCGACCGAGTAGGCGACGAAGGCCAGCGAGAAGCCGGCGTTGGTGAACCCGTCCTCGGCCCGGTAGGTGTTGAGCAGGGGAATCGGTGCGGCCGATGCGGCGAACGAGGCCACCAGGGAGATGATCGCAGCGGCGAATGCCAGCCGGAGTGTTCTGCCCTGGTGAGGCCGGTTGATCACTGGTGACACGCCCATGTCGTCGGCAGGGGGCGCGTTCAGTCGTGACATGGCGGATCAACCTCCGGTAGCTGTGCGAGTAGTCGCCGAGCCCAGGTCGGGGCGAGCACTTTCATGGGCTTGGCAGCCCATTTCGCAGAGTTAACAGTGCTCGAGACTGGGCTGTCAAGCCCACTCGCTGGTGCCGGGAGAGAGGGGCGCGCGGGAGACGATCCGGCGGGCGAAGCAGCCGGGCGAGGAATCCACACGCTCGAGGCGGCCATGTTGAGCGGTGGCGCGCGGCGGGGCCCAATGGGACGACTCGCCAGTCGATGGCGTGGGAGTATCGTCTATTCATATGGCAGGTTCTCGGGCCAATTCCGGAGCCGGTCCGCCTCCCGCGGTCGGTGCCGACCTGCATCTGGAACTGCGCGGACCGGGGCTTCGCGCAGGGCTCACAGACGCCTTGAGGGAGGTCGTGCGCACGGGGCGTCTGGCGCCCGGCAGTCGGCTGCCGGCCTCCCGCTCACTCGCCGCGGATCTCGGCGTCTCGCGTAGCACCGTGGTCGAGGCCTACGCCGAGCTGGTCGCTGAGGGCTGGCTCACCGCGCAGCAGGGCTCCGGGACCCGGGTGGCCGCCCGGGCCGAGCCGTACAGGGGTGCGCCTGACGCTCCTCGTGAGAGGTCGGACGAGCCCCGTCCCCGCTATGGCGTCTGGACCGGTGCACCGGACCTGGCGACCTTTCCGCGCACTCAGTGGCTCACCGCGGCCCGCCGGGCCTTGATCGCCGCGCCACACGACGCCCTCGGCTACGGGGACCCCCGCGGCCGGATGGAGTTGCGCACCGCACTCGCGGACTACCTGGCACGGGCCCGAGGGGTGTGCGCCGAGCCGGATCGGGTCGCCGTGTGTTCCGGTTTCCACCACGGTCTGGCGCTGATGGCGCAGGTGCTCAGGGTACGGCGGGTGCGAGGGGTGGCAGTCGAGGCCTACGGACTCGACGTCTTTCCCGACCTGCTGGCGAACGCCGGGCTGCACACCCCGCCCCTCTACGTCGACGACCATGGCGCACGCATCGACGACCTCGCGCGACTGCGCGATGTGGGGGCGGTGCTGATGACCCCGGCGCACCAGTACCCGACGGGCGTCGCGCTCCGCCCGGACCGGCGCATGGCTGCCGTCGACTGGGCACGTGACACGGGTGGCCTGATCCTGGAGGACGACTACGACGGCGAGTTCCGGTACGACCGTCAGCCGGTGGGGGCCCTGCAAGGCCTCGATCCGGAGCGGGTGGTGTATTTCGGTTCCGTGAGCAAGTCCCTGGCGCCGGGGGTACGGCTCGGCTGGATGGTGCTGCCGGAGGAACTCGTCCCGGAGATCGTGGCGGCCAAAGGGCACGGCGACTACATGACGAGCGCCCTGGATCAGCTGACACTGGCGGAGTTCATCGCCTCGGGTGCGTACGACCGTCATGTGCGCTCGATGCGGCTGTTCTACCGGCGTCGCCGCGATCAGCTGGTCGAGGTCCTGCGCCAGAGGGCTCCCGGCATTCGCGTGACCGGGATGGCTGCGGGACTGCAGACGGTCCTCGAACTCCCGCGTGGAACCGAAAGCTCGGTGGTCCGGGCCGCGGCCCGGCACAATCTGGTGATCAGGGGGTTGACGCAGTTCCGTTACGAAGCGGCGGACTGCGGATGGCGGTTGCCCGAACGGGACGCCTTGGTGGTCAACTACGCGGCGCCTTCGGGCAGCGCGTGGGCAGGCACACTGGACGCACTGTGCAGCGTGCTGCCGGGGGGTGAGAGCCGGAAGCCGATCAAGCCCAGCCCGTGGGAGGGACCCGCGTGGTAATGCGTCCTGGCTGAGTACCAGTGATGTCGTGCAGCCGATCTTCAGGTAGCCGTTCTGGCCGTGGTGGCCGATGACGTATACGTAGCCGACACCTTCAGCGGCTTGCACGAGCACCCCGCGATCGAGGAGGAGGTGCCGACCACCTCGGCCACGAGGCCGGCGATCCCGCCGGACGGGGCTTGGGCAACTCCTGTAATGGCACCTGCTTCAAGGCGGTGTCCATGGTGACCGGGCCGGTCACCATGGACGTGCCAGGCGATCGCAGGTCCGAGTCCGAGCCGGTGATCGTGCCCATGGGCAAGCGGCGCCTGACCCGGGTCGACATGATCGTGGGATCTCCGCGGCGGCATCGGTGTGCCGGTGTGGGGACCGAGGGTGGAGCCCTCGTCGAACCGTGTTTCACAGCGTGGGCGGCAGGTCTTGGTCGGCCCAGACGAGCTTGCCGTCCATAGCGGGGCGGAATCCCCACTTGCTGGACAACTGGGCGATCAGGAACAGTCCCCGGCCGTTCTCGTCGACGATGCGAGCATGGCGCAGGCGCGGGTAACACGTTCCGCTGTCAAAGACTTCGCAGGTCAGGACTTGATGCTGGATGAGCCGTAGTCGGATCGGGCCGGCGCCGTGGTGGATGGCGTTGGTCACCAGTTCGCTGATGATCAGCTCCGTGGTGGGCACGAGATGCTCAAGTCCCCAATCGCTGAGTTGATGGGCGGCCAGGTGACGGGCGGTGCTGACGACGGCCGGCTCGGGCGGCAGGCCCCAGGAGGCGATTTGGGTCGGCTTGAGTGTGTGGAGCCGGACGAGGAGCAAGGCGGCGTCATCAGATGCTGCCTGAGGCGGCACGGTTTCCATCACTGTGGTGCACAGGTCTTCCAAGGGCTGTTCGGGTTGTGCCAGGGCGGTGCCGAGGCGGTGCATGCCGACGTCGATGTCGTCGTCACGGGATTCGACCAGGCCGTCGGTGTAGAACGCGAGCAGACTGCCTTCGGGCAGTTCCACTTCCACGGCGTCGAAAGGGACCAGCCCGAGGCCGAGGCCGAGTGGAGCTCCGGTGGGCAGGTCGGGGAAAGTGACCTGGCCCTGTGCGTCGACTATCGCGGGCGGTGGGTGCCCGGCCCGTGCCATCGTGCACCGCTGGGTTGCCGGGTCGTATACGGCGTACACACAGGTCGCACCCATGATCAAGGGGATTTGATCCGGGGCGTCGTCATCTTCCCCGATCAGCCGCCGGACGCTGTCATCGAGGTGGTTCAGCAGTTCGTCGGGGGGCAGGTCCAGTTCCGCGAGCGTGCGGACGGCGGTGCGGAGCCTGCCCATGGTGACCGCGGCGTTGATGCCGTGTCCGACCACATCACCGACAACGAGGGCCACCCGGGCGCAAGGCAGCGGGATCACGTCGAACCAGTCGCCTCCGACACCGGCGTCCGTGTCGGCCGGCACGTAGCGCCCGGCCGCCTCGACGGCGACGCCGCCCTTCAAACTGTGAGGGAGCAGGTTGCGCTGGAGGGCGAGGGCCGTGCTGCGTTCGCGAGCGTACTGACGGGCGTTGTCCAAGGAGAGCGCGGCCCGGGTGACCAGCTCCTCAGCCAGGAGCAGGTCATCCTCCTGGAACGGCATCGGGTCCTCGGTGCGTGCGAACAACGCCACGCCCAGCACGGAGTGCCGGGCACGGATAGGCACGATCATCAGGGAGTGGATCCCGTTCTCACGGATCGTTTGCGCCTGTGCCGGGTCGTGGTCGATCCATGTCCCAGGGGTGGTGTCCAGGATCGGTTCCAGGCGGGACTTTCCCGTGCGCAGTGCGCCGGCGAGTGGCGAGGTCGGGGGGACGGACGTTGTCTCCCCGCGCGCAGACGTCGACTCTGGGACCCCTGGGTGGATCGAGGCCAAACCGGCACGGCGGAACACGCGGGGCTGATCGTACATTGTCTCGACTCGGGCAGAGGGCTCCTTGCCGAGTGGAACCGACTCTGCCAGGTCGACGGTGACGTAGTCGGCCAACAGGGGCACGGCGAGACTGGCCAGTTCCTGTCCGGTCTGCATGACGTCCAGGGTGCTCCCGATGCGCGTGCTGGCCTGGCTGAGGACGGCAAGGCGCTCGCGCACCCGCTGGTTGCTGGTGACATCCATGGTCAAGGAGCACACCCCCAGTGCCTGGCCGTCCGCGCCCTGGAGGCAGATGAACGAGGCCGAGAACGCATGCTCCCGACGCGGATCTTCCGGCGGCCATGCCCGGTACTCGTGGACCGCGGAAGTGCCGCTCGCCAGCACCTGCCGCATCACCGCTTCGAGGGCCTCGGCCTCGAAGCCGGGCAGTGAGTCCTTCAGGCGGCGTCCGAAACTCCGGTCACGGGAAATGCCGTCGTGCTCCATCGTGTCGTTCATCCAGATACAGCGCAGCTGCGGGTCACGAATGGAGATGCCGACCGGCGCGTGGGCAAGCAGCGACTCCCGCACCGATCCGTTCACCATCCCTGAGGAGAGCGCGCCTGTGTCGGTCAGAGATACCAGCCAGCGGTGGGTCGCGTGCGGTCCCCACAGCAGCGAGAGGCGCAGGCTCAGGTTGAGCGTGCGGCCGTCGCGGTGGCGGACCGCCGCGGTGCCCGACCAGCCACCTTGGGCATGGCACTGCTCGGTGAACGCTGATGCCCCCAGCGCCTCCTCGCAGAAGGGCAGCACGAGTGTGGCGGACCGGCCCACCACGTCCTCAGCGCGGTACCCGACAAGGTGCTGAGCGGCTTGCGTCCACGCGACCACCGTCCCTTGCTCGTCGATCATCGCTATCGCTGCGTCGGATATCTCGCGGAGCCCCAGCAGCTCCAAGAGCGCGCTCTGGTCAGTGCTCATCATCATGGTTCCCATCAGATGCATGGCCTCGACCGTATGTGCGGGTCTGCCCACCCGGGCGGACCATTCTCTGAGCAAAAGACCGGACCACTTCACGCCGAACGACCAGGCGGGCCCTTGGGCTCCGCCTGTCCGAGCGGTTGCACCGCGAAGCGCCACCTCGCATGTTCGGAACGCCACGCTCGCGAGCGGGTTACTCAGGTCGTTCCGCCAGGGGACGGGGATCACCGGGTCGGGGAAGCCTGCGTCGATCAGGGCGGCTGCGCAGGTCGAGAGCACGGGTCACGGTGTGCTCGCCGACGTACAGGGTTCCGGAGGCGTCGAGGAGGTGTCGCCAGATCTTGTCGGGTGTGGCGGTCTCGTAGCGGGGTGGTTTGCAGGCGAGCATCCGGTAGAGGTTCCCGGCGACGACGGCCAGTATGGTGTCCACGTCAACGATGAGCGGGGTGCCGGAGGACAGGGCGCGACGTCGTTGGTGTTCAGCAGGGCGGGCTCGCCGCGGCCGATGCCGCGGATGGGGCCGCGATCTTGTTGAACGGGCCCCGGCAAGCCGCACATCCACGGACTTGCCTTGACCTCGATCTTGTACGAGGGGCCGCCGGCCTGCTGACGGCCCCTCATGCAAGATCGAGGTCGATGATCGGCAGGCCCTCAGCGAACCTGCGGTACGTCGACTTCGGGAGACCTCACGAAGGTCTGCACGTAATCAATGGCTGCCTGCAACGCGTCCTTCAGCGGGGTGATGTCCCGAGCGACCTGAGCGAGGAGACTGCCGCCCTGGAATGCGGAGAGCAGCAGATTGGCCAGCTGCGCCGGATCCGCGTCAGCGCTGATGCGGCCGAGTCGCTGCATGTGCTGGAGCCCGTCGCGGAAGATGCCCCGCCACTGGTCGAACGCACTCGCGAGCTCGTCGTGAACGTCGAGATCCGTCTTGATGATCTCGCTCGCGAGGGAGCCGAGGCTGCAGCCTTCCTGGTAGGCGCGCTCGTAGCCGACGTAGAAATCCGCCCACTCCCGAAACGCGTCGAGATCGTTGAAGGAGGCGAATCGCTCACTGCGATGGAATGCAAGGACGCGATCGGCCTGCCAGGCGATGACTGCCAGGACGAGACTCTCCTTGGTCGGGAAGTAGTGGTTGAGCTGTGACCCGCTGACGCCGGCTGCGCCACGGAGCTGCTCGTTGTTCGTCGCGTGGACACCCTTCGTGTAGATGAGTTCCGCGGCATGCTCCAGGATCCGGGTGCGTGTCGCCTGGCCCTTCTCCGTGAGCTTGCGAGGCACCCGCGCCCGTGTCGTTGCTTCCATGCGTCACACCATACCGCAGGCTGGGCTTGACAGCCCAGTCATGGGGGTGTCAGCTCTCGGAAATGGGAAATAAAGCCCAAAAGGTGCACGACCCGACTTGGGCTCGGCGGCGACTCGCAGAGCTACCGGAGGTCGAATCGCTGATGTCACGACTGAACGTTCACTTTTCCGCCGATTCCCCGCGGGAGTACAGGGCATCCTCGACAAAATCGGCGCACAGCTCGGCTTCGTCCCGAACATGTGCAAGACGATCGCGTCGAACCCGGCCGTTCTTGAAGCCGTCGTGACGCTGCAGAGCACCATGAGTCGAGTTCTCGACGCCAAGACGCGGCACACCGTCGCCCTCGCGGTCTCGGAGGCCAACGGTTGCGCTTACTGCCTGGCGATGCACACGTACGTATCGTCCGAACTCGGCGGAACGTCGAGCGACGACATCGACCTGGCTCGCGCCGGCAGCTCGGTGGACCCCATGCGCGCCGCGGCCGCTCGCTTCGCTCAACGGGTGGTCGCGAGCCGCGGACGAGTCACCGACGCGGACCTCGCGGCCGTGCGCGGCTCCTCTCCACCGGCAGCTCCACGGCTCCGCCGGCCATCGGAACGCACCGCACCAACCCGCCGATGGCGCATCTCCGAGTGACACACGGTGTCGACCTATAGTTGACGGCATGAGCCGTTGGGAGGAGTTGACCGGGGGGACGTCCGGACAGGACTACGCTGCACGGTTCGCGGCCGTGGCCCGCAAGGGGAAGGACGTACACGGTGAGGCGCGGTTCTGTGCGGCGCTCGTGCCGGCCGGAGCGCGGGTGCTGGACGCCGGATGCGGCACCGGACGGGTCATGATCAGGCTTGCGGAACTCGGGTACGACTGTGTCGGGGTGGATCTTGACGCATCGATGTTGGCAGTGGCGCGGAAGCAGGCGCCGGGACTGCCCTGGTTCCAGATCGATCTGGCCGGGTTCGACGCGGACACGCTCGGCATCGAAGCGGACTTCGACCTCGTGGTCGCCGCAGGCAACGTCTTCCCGCTGCTTGCTGCCGGCACCGAGGCCACGGTGATCAAGCGCCTGGCCGCGGCCCTGCGCCCAGGCGGAGTGATGATCGCCGGCTTCGGCCTGGACGAAGCCCACCTGCCCGTACCGCCCAGCATCACCCTGCCCGAGTACGACCACTGCTGCGTCGCAGCCGGCCTCACCTTCGTCGACCGCTTCGCCACCTGGGACGCCGACCCTTACGACGGCGGCGGCTACGCTGTCAGCGTCCACCGCCGGTAAGGTCCGGCGGGACATCGTGGTCACCGCGCCCGCCAGGCGGCCGGAGGACATCCCTGACTCATGGCAGCGATTCGACGGCTCGACCGCCGAGTTCGTCCACCATATGCTCACCGACCCGCACCACCGCTTCTCACGCTCCCCCTTGGCCTGCAGAAGCACGGCGTAGATGCGGAACAGATCATCGGAGTTGGCAGGGGGCCTGGCGTCAGAGGGCAAGCAGGACCGGATCAGGTCGGCGATGGGGTCGAGGTAGGTCACGCGGCCAGTGTGCCCACAAAGAGGACCAAGTGTGCCACGGCGAACACCAGGGGGACGATGCGTTCCGAGGTGCCCAGTTCCGCGTATCGTTTACGCCAGTTGGGGATCGGATCGCTCTTGAGGGCCTCCCACTCGTCAGCGAAGATCTTGACCGGGAGGTGCTCCTCCAACTGGTTGATGACCTTGAACTTTGCCATGGTGAGGTCCCGGTGGCTGCGAAGCTGCGTCCACCAGGTGGCTGAGAGGGTAATGCCGGCGAGGGTTACGGCGAACGGCACCCACCAGGGAGAGTCGGAGAGCTTTGGGAATCCGAAGCCGACCAGAGCGACGAAAGCGCTCTGCACAGACAGGAAGAAAGCATTGGCCGTTCCTCGGCGCGCAGAGATTCGGTCGGCCATCTCCACGGCGAGCTTGTAGAACTCGAGTATCTCCAGTCGCTGGTTCGGCCCAGGAGGCGTTGTCACCGGTTCCCCCCGACGAGCAGCTCGAGGTTCTCCCGTGTGCACTTGTAGATCTTGTCCGTGGCCTTGGCCGTTTTCGGCTTCTTGCCGTTCTTGCCGCTGTACCCGTTCAGCAGGAAGTAGTCGATCCCCTCTGCCTGGGCAGTCCTGAGATCGATGGCAACGCCGACGGCCGTCTTGGTGTGCTCGCCGCAGATGACGATGGCGATATCCGAAGCCCGGGTTCTGGCGCGGGCCTTGTCCTTCCAGTCGGGGGACGTTTCCTTGAGCGACCAGTCGTGGATCCCGAAGGGCGCGTCGGGGTTTTTTGCCTGCCCGATCAGGAAGTCCTTCAGGGGCTTGTCGTAGTCGTAGTCGAAACTGACGAAGACGCGCTTTGGCATGGGACTCCTACTCCAGCTGGCTGTGTCTGGGGATACGGTAGACGGAGGTACTGACGCCGGTGCGGGCCTGCACAGCAGTGGTTTCCGGGGGCAGTTGCGGCCATACGTGGCCGTAAGGTTCGAAGTGCTCAGCGTCCCCGCTGCGATACGTAGCTCGTCTGCAGACGGCCGAAGCCGCGATGCTCTCCCGCGATCCGGCAGGTACGTTCCGCACCGGCCGCACCGACTTCGGCGGGGTCCTTGGACGGTGCTGCGCAGGTCACCCTGGCGCCGTCGCGTCGGTCGACTGCGGGTCCCAGCCGATGTGCGGGACCGGCTCAGACGTTCCCGTCTCTGCCGCTGTGCCTGTCGGCCCCGGCGATGCCTGCGGAATTGCCGGGGCCGGACGGATGAGTCCGGACCCGGGCTCCGCCCCCGTCCCGGCGGCCGTGCCTCGTCAGTCCGGCAGGATGTTGTGGTTGACGCGGAACATGTTGGTCGGGTCGTACGCCTTCTTCGCCGCGGTCAGCCGCCGGTAGCGCTCGGCGCCGTAGACCTCGCTCAACCGCTCGGGGTCGGTGGCCTCCTCAGCGGACAGGAAGTTGACCATCCGGCGCCTGTCCGCCCAGGGCTCCATGGCGCCCATTGCCTCGTCGAGCTTTCCGCCCAGGTACGCGGCCTGGTCCGGGGCGCCCACACCGAAACCGAAGAGGACGAAGGGTAGCCCTCGGGTGGAGACGGCGTTGGGCACCGCGGGCTCACGGTCGAGAGCGCCGCCGAGCATGCGCAGCTCGACGCTCACCAGCGGGCAGCCGGAGTCGGGGCCGAGCAGTTCCACCAGCTTGTCGGCCGCCTCGGCGGGGAACTCGCGCAGCATCGTCGTGCGGTCGCAGTAGGGCATCGGCGTCGGGGGGTCCATGTGGATGGCGCCCATGGCGGTGTAGGGCATCTCACCCACGGCGTCGATGAGCGCCGGGGCGGCCGCGCGCAGAGGTGCGATCAACCGCTCGCCCTCGGCCACCGGACCGAGGAAGGCGAAACGCACGTGCACCACGAACGCCCCCCGCAGGGGCTCCGGCAACTCGGGCAGCGGAGGCAGCCGTTGCACGGCCACCGAGGAGGTCATCTCCTCCGGCATCGTCGACTGCCAGGTGCGCCAGGCGTGGAGCACATCGGCGAGGCGTTCCCCGGGGAAGTGGATGCCACCGCCGTAGAAGTGGGTCAACGGGAAAAGGTCGAACTCCAGCGCGGTGACGGCGCCGAAATTGCCCTTGCCCCCGAGCAGGGCCCAGAAGAGTTCGGGGTCGCTGTCCGCCGTGACATGCCGCAACTCGCCGTCCGCGGTCACCACCTCCAGCGAGCGGACGTGGTCCGCCGCGTAACCCCGGCTCCGGCCGAGGACCGGACTGAGCCCACCGCCGAGGGTGTAACCGGCCACGCCGACCAGGGGTGCCGAGCCGCTCATCGGGGCGAGGCCGAAGGCGGCGGCCTGGTCGATCACCTCCTGCCAGATCACACCGGCCTCGACTCGTGCACGTCGACGGCCGGCGTCGACGGCGATGCCCTTCATGCGCCGGGTGCTGATCAGAACACCGCCGCGGGCCGGGTCGACCTGCTGGTGCCCCGTGGTCTTCACCGTCACGGGCCGGCCCTGGCGGGCCGCGAAGCGGACCGCCGCCTGCACGTCGGCCGCGTCGGTGGCACCGACCGCGAGCGCCGGCTGGAGGGGCACGTTCAGGTTGTAGATCTGGCACTCGGCGTCGTAACCCTCGCCCCCGGGCAGCAGGACCGGACCGCTCACCAGCGAGGCGAGTTCGGCCGCGTCCGCCGGCGACACCTGGGCGAACGGATCGTCAAAAATCATGGGATTCCTTGTGAATCGTGCTGCGGGGAGGGCGGGCACCCGCCCGCTGAACCACCCCCGCGCGTGCGAACCGGTGCTGCATCCGTGTCGGCGGCGGCCGGAGACCACAGAGGCAGACATCGAGCATATAGATTATATACATGATTTAAATGGGTTGCGCCGGCAACACCCACCCCGAGGAGTCGTGCACGCGCGCGTATGCCCGCAGCCGCGCCGTCACCGCACCACTGCGCTCACCCCAGAGGTCCGTCCTCATGGTGGACGCCGACTGGACATCGCCGTACCGCTGCCCAGGTCCGACGCCTCGGGCGTGGCGATCTGCAGCTCACTCGCGATGAGGCGGAGGTGATCCACGGCACGCAGGCCAGTACAGGTAGTCGAGCGCGTTCTTCAGGGCGCCCGTGGTGGAGTGGTTGTACTCCGGAGTGACGAACACGAAGCCGTCGAACTCGGCGATCTTCGACGCCCACGCCTTGGTGTGGTCGTTCTGGTACTGCCCCAGTGACGGTGGAAGCGCCTCGTCGAGGAGCGGCAGCGGGTAGTCCGCCAGGTCCACGAGCTCGAACTCCGCGTCGGAACACTGCTCGGCGATGTCGAGAACCCAATCTGCCACGGCAGCGCCGTTGCGCCCGGGGCGGGTGCTGCCGTGGAGGATTGCGATCTTGGTCATGTCGTGCCTTTCGTTGGTGCGGCGCACGTCAGGTGGTGAAGCGGTACCTGGCGCCGGAGCGTGACGTGTGGCGGAAGCCGGTGTGCTTCGGGGCGCGGAACCCGTCGGGAGGGGGATCGGGTGCGCGTTGAACCTGCCCCCCGCCCGCGAGGGCGCACGCGAGGTGGTTCTCCCGGGCAGGTGCCCTCGTCGAGGAGCGCGTGCCCGGGGCCGACGTCGTCGTCGGCGACAGTAGAGCGAAGCAATGGAGAAGACAATCGAGGTCGAATGTCGGATTTACCCCTTCTCGGGGGCGCGATGTGGAACGGCGCACCGCACGGATCGGGCGCCTGCCGAGTGCTGCTGCGGGCCGGGGGAAGCGCGGACTTCGGGGCCGCCGCCGACCCGCTCGGCGCCCGATCCCGCCGATCGCGATCCCCGCATGGTCCGGCCCGCTGGGGGGCGGTGCCCCGCTGGCCGGCTCCTCGGTACCAGGAGGCGGGCCCGAATTCCTGCACGGAAAGGCAGGTCCTGGGCCGAACCGTGCAGGGTGAGGCAAGGCGGCGACCGGCGTGCCGATGGTGGGGAGTCGGCGACGTCGCGCTCTGTCCGGCTTTCAGCGAGGGGTGACGGAAGGGGGCGTCGCGCGGTGACCGCCCCTGCCTCTCGCGTGTGAGAGTGCCCCGCCCTCACTGCGAGGTGTCTCGCATCGGGACTTCCTCTCCGCCGCCCGGCGGGCGGCCGAGAGGTCAGCCGGAGGCGGTGTCCGGGCGGCGGGGCTCGGTCGGCTGCGGGAAGTCCGCACTCCCCGCCGCTTGTTCCAGCCTCCACTCGCGGGGGCTCACGCCATACGCCGCCTTGAACACGCGACTGAAGTGGGGCGCGCTGGTGAATCCCCATCGGTGGGCGATCGCCTCGATCGTCATGAACCGATGCGCGGACGACGCCAGTTCTCTCTTGCACTCTTCGAGGCGCTGCGTCCTCATCCAGTCACCGAGGGTGATTCCCGCTCGGGACAGGGTCAGGTAGAGCTGACGTACGGAAACGTGGTGCTCGGCGGCGATACGCGCGGCAGTCAGGTCGGGTTCTGCCAGATGGAGGCGGACGTACTCCTGGACGCGCTGAAGAAGGGTGTTGTTCAGCGGCGCTCTGGCGAGGTCGTCACGGCCGAGGGCCATGGTGACCAGAGCCCTGACCAGGTCGACGCAGGGTTGCGAGAGCAGGGCGGTCTCCGTCTCGCCCGCGGCGGCCTGCTCGCGGGCCAGTCGGGTGAAGAACGCCGCTGTGGCACCCGCGACCTGGTGTTGCGTACTCAGCGGTACAGCTGTGACCTGCTCGAGCAGGGGCGACCGCAGCCCCAGGACGCGCGTGGGGACGCGCACGAGCACCGAACGCATGGCACCGTGGAAGAAGACGTCGTAGGGCTTCGCGTTCTCGAGCACCACAAGATCTCCTGACCGTGTCAGACCCTGCCTACCCCCCTGGTGGATCCGGGAGACCCCCGCTTCCTGGAAATGGACGTGAACGTGCGGCACGACGTCCTCATTCACCGGGGGGACGGCGCGGCGGAGGCGGGCCACGTTCCAGCCGATTTTCGAGACTTTCACCGAACCCACCGCGTTGGTCGTCGCAACGGCCCGCAGGTTCTGCGGGTTCGGCGGAAGGCCCACCTCTATGTGGCCGTTGATCGCCCACGAGAATTCACGGATCGCGTCCGCCCGGTCGCCCGGAGCCAGCGACCCCACGTCGAGTCGATCTGCCATGAGAGCTTCCTCCTGAACCGGTCGCGGAGTCTGCGTTGCGGGGCCGGTTTCCACCGTACAGCGGCCTGTGGCCGGTTTTTAGGCATCTTTATCCGCTCTGCACGTCTATCTCCCCGGGTCTTGCGGTGCGGCGCCAGGACGCGGGGGCCGGGTGAAGGGGGTCGACGGGCCCCGAAGCGGGAAGCGGCCAGGTCCGTGCCTCGGGGGTGGTCCTCCGATTGCGACGTCGGACCGTTCTTCAAGGCGCGGGGTCGACCCCGCCCACCGGATCGCCCCGGGGGACTGTCAGTGGTGCTCCCTAGAGTGAACCCATCATCGGACGGTCCGGGGCCCGTACCGGGTTTCGCGATCCCGGGGCGCCGTCGCAGTCCCGCGGGAATCGAACAGAGGGGGTGGCGCGATGAGCGCTGCGGTGAAGGACCGGCTCAAGAAGCACTTCGTGAACCATGTCGCCCTTGTCATCGACAAGTCCGGTTCCATGAGGGGTCACTCGGAGCAACTCGTGCGGGTGGTCGACGAGTTCGTGAAGGGTCTGCAGGAGGAGTCCGACAGGCTCGGTCATGAGACCCGCATCAGCCTCTACGCCTTCGACCATCTGGTCGAGAACCTGGTGTGGGACATGGACGTCAAGCACCTGCCCTCCATGCGTGGCCTGTACACGGTCGAGAACGGCGCGACCGCGCTGATCCAGGCATCGCTCAAGGCGCTCGACGACCTCGGCCACATATGGGAGGAGTACGGCGAGCACAGTTTCCTCGAAGTCGTCGTCACCGACGGCGAGGAGAACGCATCCGGGGCCGACAGCACGGGCGCGCGCCATGACCGCCTCTCCGGTGGGCGCGCGGTACTGGACGAGTGGCGGGGCAGGATCACGGACAAGATGAACAGCCTGCCGGATCACTGGACCTCGGCCATTCTGGTGCCCAACTCCCTGGCCAAGCGCACCGCTCAGCAGTACGGCTTCCCGACGGGCAACATCTCCGTCTGGGACGCGGACTCGGCGCAGGGCGTGGAAGAGGCGATCGGCACCGTCAAGACGGCCGCCACCAGGTTTCTGCGGGACCGCGAGCAGGGGGTGCGCGGAACGAGGAACCTCTTCGCGATGGGACAGGACCTGAGCCCGGCGGATGTGAGGTCCAGCCTTCAGGCCCTCGGCGCCGGCGGCTACGTGCTGATCCCCGTGGACCAGCGGACGTCCATCCGTGATTTCGTCACCCGCGCGGGGCACCACTACACGACCGGGTGCGCCTTCTACGAACTGTCGAAGCGCGAGAAGATCCAGGCCAACAAGAAGATCGCCGTGGCCGAGAAGGACGCTGCCACGGGCCGGATGACCGGAAAGGTCTTCACGGGCCCCGCCGCGCGGCAGGTGCTCGGCCTGCCGGAGACGGAGGTGACGGTGACACCGGGGAGCAACGCGGCTTACACGGTGTTCGTCCAGTCGACCTCGGTCAACAGGAAGCTCGTTCCGGGGACCAAGCTTCTCGTCCTGCTGTAGCCGCTCGTCACGTGCGCCCCCGCCGGCCTTGGCGCCGCGCGGGCCGGGACGCCACCAGCCCCGGTGAGGTCGTGCCGGATAGGGCCTCTTCCCCGCGACGGCGCGGGTGGCACGTCCGCTCGCCGCGACGACGCAGGCAAGGCGGCCGAGAATCTTCAGCCGGTGCGGGCACCCGCGGACGCTGGCAGGGCGCCCGTACGCGCGCCCTGCGGACAGCGGGCTCGCGGGCCGGTCGGGGAGCGGCAGGGACGGGGTCGCGGCGGGGTGTGGACCGTTCCTGGCGGCGGGCAGGGAGCCTGCGACCGCGACCGTAGCGCCGACCGCACGGAGAATTCTTTGCCCGCCCTCTCTGGACATCCACGCCGCGGGCCGCGACCATGGTTACTCCATACGGTATGCAATCTGCAGTATGGAATCCTGCCCTATCACTCCTGACCCGTCGTGGGATGCGAGGTGGCCATA
>NZ_CBDRCM010000054.1:0-53332 GCF_965342435.1 Actinacidiphila sp. bgisy160
GTACGCAGCGCTACCGCGACCATGCCCGCGCGGTCACCGGTGCCGAGCTTGCGGGCGATCCGGGCCAGGTGGCTCTTCACGGTCAGCGCCGACAGCCCCATGGAGACGCCGATCGCCTTGTTCGACTGGCCCTCCGCGACCAGCCTGAGGACCTCCACCTCGCGGCCCGACAGTTCGCGGTAGCCGCCGCCGTGGCCCGGCGCGCCCGGTGGGCGGCGCTGCAGCCGCTGGCCTGCCGGGCCGAGGGGCACGGCGCCGGGGCGGCCGGGGATGCCGAGGTTGGTGCGGGTGCCGGTGACGACGTAGCCCTTCACACCGCCCGCGAGGGCGTTGCGCACGGCACCGATGTCATCGGCGGCCGACAGGGCCAGTCCGTTGGGCCAGCCCGCCGCCCGGGTCTCGGCGAGCAGGGTCAGCCCGGAACCGTCGGGGAGGTGGACGTCGGCGACACAGATGTCTCGGGGGGTGCCCACCCGGGGCCTGGCCTCGGCGATGGAGGACGCCTCGATCACATCGCGCACCCCGAGCGCCCACAAGTGGCGTGTGACGGTGGAACGTACGCGGGGATCGGCGACCACCACCATCGCCGTCGGCTTGTTGGGGCGGTAGGCGACCAGGCTTGTGGGGTGCTCGAGAAGAACCGACACCGGGCCTCCTGGGACATTGGCTGGAAGGGTCACAGGTTCCTTCGGCAGCAACTTCGCCCGGCTTTAGAGAATGATCACGACTTGTTTAGTAACAATTCCGGCAATTCGGACGCGCTGTCGACCAGTGTCGATCGAAGGTGTGAAGATCGCGGTCACCGGGTGTCAGACCTGGTTGACGGCGGTAAAGCGAATGGTCAACGCGGACGTGGCCGCCCTCAGCGTGCCTGCTGCGGACCGCGCCGCTTGGGCAGCGGCACCACCGAGGGGCCGCCGCCGGGCGGGGGGCACGAGGGCTCGCCGGGCGCGGGCGGCAGGCCCGCGCAGGCGCACATCAGGTCGCACCAGGCCGCCAGGTGGGTGGCCATGTCCGGTACGCCGCCGCTCACGGCGAGCGGCGTCCACGAGGCGCGGATCTCGATGCGGGTGGAGTCCTCCCGCCCGGCCAGCGCCCCGAAGTGGTGCGAGGAGCTGCGCGAGACCGTGCCGCCCGCCGCGGTGAAGGCCGCGCCGCGGCCCTCCAGGGCGCCGGTCAGCCACGACCAGCTCACCTCGGGCAGCAGCGGGTCCGCCGCGATCTCCGGCTCCAGCTCCGCCCGGACCAGGGTGACCAGCCGGAACGCGCCGTGCCAGCCCTCCTGTCCGTCGGCGTCGTAGAGCAGCACCAGGCGCCCGTCGCCGAGCTCCTCCTCCTCGACGACGACCGCCGCCTCCAGGGCGTACGCGTGCGGCGCCAGGCGCTTGGGCGGGGGCACCGGATCGAGCTCCACCTCGTGCCGTACCCGGGCGCGCAGCAGTGCGTCGACCGCGTGCTGGAACGGGAGGGGGGCGTCGTTCCCGTCAGAGAGGTGCCCATGAGCCGCTGCCATGCCCGGAAGCGTAGGCCGAAGGGGGCCCACAGTGAGGGAGGACGCCCGGTCGGGCGGGTCGCCCACTTGGCGCATGCGAAGATTCGGGGGTGAGTGCGCACCAGCAGACCGCTGCTTCCCCCTTCATCCTGGCGTGCCGGCGCCGGCCCGTGCCGCACACCCCCGTGTGGTTCATGCGTCAGGCCGGGCGCTCCCTTCCCGAGTACCTCAAGGTCCGGGAGGGCATCCCCATGCTCGAGTCGTGCATGCGGCCCGACCTCGTCACCGAGATCACGCTGCAGCCCGTGCGTCGGCACAAGGTCGACGCGGCGATCTACTTCAGCGACATCGTGGTGCCGCTCAAGGCCATCGGGCTCGACCTCGACATCAAGCCGGGCGTCGGCCCCGTCGTCGAGCAGCCCATCCGCACCCGCGAGGACCTGCGGCGCCTGCGGCCGCTCGACCCGGACGACGTCAAGTACGTCACCGAGGCGGTCGGCATGCTCACGGGTGAGCTCGGCGCGACGCCGCTGATCGGCTTCGCGGGCGCGCCCTTCACACTGGCGAGCTACCTCGTCGAGGGCGGCCCGTCGCGCCACCACGAGCGCACCAAGGCCATGATGTACGGCGAGCCCGAGCTGTGGGCGGAGCTCCTGGACCGCCTCGCGGACATCACCTCCACCTTCCTGAAGGTGCAGATCGAGGCCGGCGCCAGCGCGGTGCAGCTCTTCGACTCGTGGGTCGGCGCCCTCGCCCCCGAGGACTACCGGCGCTACGTGATGCCTGCCTCCGTCAAGGTCTTCCGGGCCGTCGCGGACTACGGCGTGCCCCGCATCCACTTCGGCGTCGGCACCGGCGAGCTGCTCGGGCTCATGAGCGAGGCCGGCGCGGACGTGGTCGGCGTCGACTGGCGGGTCCCGCTGGACGAGGCCGCCCGCCGGGTCGGCCCCGGCAAGGCGCTGCAGGGCAACCTGGACCCCGCGGTGCTCTTCGCCCCGCGCGCGGCGGTCGAGAAGAAGACCCGCGAGGTCCTGTACTCGGCCGGAGCCGCCCCCGGCCACATCTTCAACCTGGGCCACGGCGTCCTGCCGAGCACGGACCCCGACGCCCTGACCCGCCTCGTGGACTTCGTCCACACCGAGACGGCCCGGTGACACCGGTGACCCCGCGCCGCCCGGCGCGGGGTCACCGGTGTCCGCCGCTACTCCCGCGGCTGTGCCTCGCCGTCGCCCGCCCGGGCCGGCGCGGGCACGGGCACGGGCAGCGGCTCCGCGGGGCCGGCCATCGGGCGCCGGGCGGGCAGCACACGACGCAGCAGCCGGAAGCCCAGGTAGCCCAGGAGGGCCAGCACCGCGAACGGGGCCACCGCGGCGAGGGCGACGAGGACGGCCCGCAGGGTCACGTAGAAGGCGTGCCAGCCGCTGCCGAAGGCGTCACCCACAGAGGCCCAGAAGCCGTCGTCGTCCTTCTCCGGTGCCTGTTCGACGGCCGGCTCCTGCACCTCCAGAGTGATCGTCGCCATGCCGGTCCGCTCCTTCAGCGAGGCCTGCTGGGCCTCGAGCGACTCCAGGTCGGCCTGGCGGGAGCTGAGTTCGCTCTCCAGGGCGACGATGTCGCTGAGCTTGGTCGCCCGGTCCATCAGCTCCCGCACCCGCGCCACGCTCGCCCGCTGCGTCTTGAGCCGGCTCTCGACGTCCACGACCTGGCCGGTGACGTCCTGGGCGGCCACCTTGCGGTTGCGCAGCGTGCCCAGCTCCGACAGGTCCTTCAGCACGCGGTCGTAGCCGTCCGGCGGCACACGGAGCGTGATGGTGGAGTACTCGCGGCCGTCGTCGTCCAGGCTGGTGCTCTCGTTGCCGACGTAGCCGCCGGTCCCCTCCACGAGCGTGCGGGCCCTGGCCACGGCGCCGGAGACGTTCTTGGCCTCGACCGTCAGCGTCGCCGTGCGCACGATGTACGACTGCGCCAGGGTCGGGGTCCTGCCCGCCCCGGTGCCGGTGCCGGGACCGCTGCCGGAGCTCTTGCCGGTGGCGTTCTTCGCGTCGCCGTCCGCCGTCCGCGCGCCGGGCTGCCCGGCCACGTCGGGGGCCGCGGCGGCGCCTGCCTTGCTGCTGCCCGCCTCGCTGGAACTGCTGTCGCTGCTGCTGTCGGCGCCGCAGCCGGTGAGGGCGAGGGCGGCGGCCAGTGTCAGGGCGCCCAAGGCGGCCGCAAGAGGTCCGCGGGCGGCGGTGGTTGACGTGCTCACAGGGTATCCCCCCGGGTCCGTTGCGTCTGTTGCCGATTCGACGTGAGGGGCACGGGCCGGGTTTCGGGTCCGCGATCCCGAAGAGGTCACGGTTAGGGCTCGTTCCGGCGTCTGAGACAGTGGAGTCATGAGCAATACGCAGCCCCGGGCCGGGCATGTGGTGGTCGTGGGCGGCGGGGTCTCCGGACTCGCCGCGGCACATTTCCTGCTGGAGGGCGGGGCGGCACGGGTGACGGTGCTGGAGTCCTCCGGGCGCCTGGGCGGGAAGCTGTACGCGGACGAGATCGCGGGCGTCCCGGTCGACCTGGGCGCCGAGTCGATCCTGGCGCGCCGCCCCGAGGCGGTCGACCTGGCCCGCGCGGTCGGCCTCGGCGACGACCTGGAGGCGCCCGCCACGACCAGCGCGGGCCTGTGGACGCGTGGCCGGCTGCGCCCCATGCCCAAGGGCGGCGTCATGGGCGTCCCCGGCGACCTCGGCTCGCTCGCCGCCTCCGGCGTGCTGTCGGCGGCGGGGCTCGCGCGGCTGCCGCTCGACCACATCCTGCCCCGCACCAAGGTGGGCGAGGACGTGGCGGTGGGCACGTTCGTCGCCGCCCGGCTGGGCCACGAGGTCGTCGACCGGCTCGTCGACCCGCTGCTCGGCGGGGTGTACGCGGGCAACGCCTACGAGATCTCGCTGCGCGCCGCCATCCCGCAGCTCTACGAGGGTGCGCGCGGCGGCCGCTCCCTCATCGAGGCCGTCCGCGAGAGCCAGCGCAAGGCCACCACCGCGCGGCAGGACGGCCCGGTCTTCGCCGGCATCCGCGGAGGCGTCGGGCGGCTCCCGGTCGCCGTCGCCGAGGCCTGCCGCGCCGCCGGTGCCCGCATCGAGACCGACGCCCCGGTCCGTACGCTGCGCCGCACCCCCGGCGGCTGGGAGATCGCCTTCGACCACGACGGCACCCGCGAGACGCTGGCCGCCGACGCCCTCGTGCTCGCCGTGCCGGCGCCCGCCGCCGCCAGGCTGCTGGCCGCGGAGTCGCCGGGCGCCGCCGCGGAGCTGTCGGCGGTGGAGTACGCGAGCGTCGCCCTGGTCACCATGGCCTTCCGGCGCCGTGAGATCGCCCACACGCTGCCCGGCAGCGGCTTCCTCGTCCCCCCGGTGGACGGGCGCACCATCAAGGCGTCCACGTTCTCCAGCCAGAAGTGGCACTGGAGCGGCGCCGCCGACTCCGACGTGTACGTCCTGCGCACCTCGATCGGCCGGCACGGGCAGGAAGCCGACCTTGCCTGGGACGACACCGACCTCGTCCGCCTGTCCCGCGAGGACCTCGGCGAGGCCGTCGGGCTCACCGCGGCCCCCGTCGCGGCCCGGGTCACCCGCTGGGACGGCGGCCTGCCGCAGTACCCGGTCGGCCACCTGGCGCGGGTGACGCGGCTGCGCGAGCACGTCGCGAAGCTCCCCGGCCTCGAGGTGTGCGGCGCCCTCTACGAGGGCGTGGGCATCCCGGCCTGCGTCGCGAGCGCGCGCGGCGCGGCGACGCGGGTCCTCGGCACCCTGCGGCAGGCCGCGGAAACGGACGGAGGACAATAGCCTCATGACCGACTCACCTGCTTCCGCCGCCCCCGCCAAGGCCCCCAACGCCGGCAAGAAGGCCAAGGACCTCAACGAGGTCATCCGCTACACCCTCTGGTCGGTGTTCCGGCTGCGCGACGTCCTCCCCGACGACCGCACCCGCTACGCGGAGGAGGTGGAGGAGCTCTTCGAGCAGCTCGCCGAGAAGGACGTCATCGTCCGCGGCACGTACGACCTGTCCGGGCTGCGCGCCGACGCGGACGTCATGATCTGGTGGCACTCCGAGACCGCCGACGCCCTCCAGGACGCGTACAACCGCTTCCGCCGCACGGAGCTGGGCCGCCGGCTGGAGCCCGTGTGGTCGAACATGGCCCTGCACCGCCCGGCGGAGTTCAACAAGAGCCACATCCCCGCCTTCCTCGCCGACGAGACGGCCCGCGACTACGTCTCCGTCTACCCCTTCGTGCGCTCCTACGACTGGTACCTCCTTCCCGACGAGGACCGCCGCCGCATGCTTGCCGACCACGGGAAGATGGCGCGGGACTACCCGGACGTGCGGGCGAACACGGTGGCGTCGTTCTCACTGGGCGACTACGAGTGGATCCTGGCGTTCGAGTCCGACGAGCTGTACCGCATCGTGGACCTGATGCGTCATCTGCGGGCTTCCGAGGCGCGTATGCACGTCCGCGAGGAGGTGCCGTTCTACACCGGGCGTCGTAAGCCGGTGGCGGATCTGGTGGCCGGCCTGGCCTGAGTCCCGAGCCCACGCGACGCGTCAGCTCAGGGCCGCGCGGAGGGCGGGGTCCGGGAGGGCGGAGGGGCCCCGGACGGCGAGGGCGGTGAGGAGCTGCCGGCGGTCGTCGGGGGCCGGGCCGTGGGGGACGTCGACGGTGCGCAGCAGCTCACGGCCCGCGGGGGCGGCCCAGCGGGTGTAGGGGTGGATCTCGAAACGCGCGATGGCCAGGCAGCCGAGGGTGACCAGCAGGGGGAGCGCGAACCACGGCAGCAGGGGCCGGCCGGCGGGGCTGAGGGTCGTCGCGGCGACCAGCGTGACCAGGATGAGGACGGAGGCCGCCCGGACCTCGCGGAGACCGGTGGAGACCGACTCCCGGGCCGCCGGGGGTACCGCCAGCCCCGCGTCGGCGAGGCCTCGGGCCAGGGCGCGGACCTCGCCGGAGGTGGCGTGCGCCGCGCGTATCGCGGGGACGGGAGCCTGGCCCTCGGGGCCGGTGGCGGCGATCAGGGAGCGCTCGATGGCATCGCGGCCATCCGGGTCGACGACGGTCGCCCAGCCCGTCCTGGCGAGCAGCAGACGCCGGTCGCGCCCCATCGTGACCATCGCCAGCTCGGTGACCCGGCGCGGCCCGCCGGACAGGAAGGCCATCTCGTAGAGCCCGAGCGCGTGGTCGGCCGCCGCCGCGGCGGCCCCGTCCGGCAGATCGGCCGCGGCGACCGCCGCCCTGCACAGGCGTGCGCAGGAGGCGATCGCCGCGGCCCAGGCCACGAGGAGGAAGAGCATCCACATGGGGGAGTTGTAGCCGACCCCCGCGGGGTTCCGCCCGCGGTTCCCCGAATCGGGTGCCGCGCGGCCTGACGTGTCAGCCGCAGTTGCGGTTGGCGTTGATGCAGCTGACGACCTGGTTCATCAGGCGCGCCGGCATGAAGTTGGCGAAGTCCGCGTGGTCCGTGACCGGCTTGTGCAACTGCTCGGGGAAGCTGTCGAGCGCGAAGTCCGGGCCCTGCGGGACCTTGTAGGTGAGCCGCATCTTCAGCTGCGGTACGGCCTTGAAGCCGGCCTGGCACTGCCCCGCACCGTCGGGGAAGACGATGTGCGTGCGGTGGTTGGCGCTGTCGGTGTTGGTCC
The DNA here is from genome assembly GCF_965342435.1 of Actinacidiphila sp. bgisy160. Lineage (GTDB taxonomy): Bacteria > Actinomycetota > Actinomycetes > Streptomycetales > Streptomycetaceae > Actinacidiphila. The sequence continues at coordinate 7,157 of NZ_CBDRCM010000054.1, forward strand.
CGTCCCAGCAGTTCGGGAAGTTCAGCGTGCGGACCACCCGGCTGCCCTGCGGGCACAGCGGGTACTTGTCGGTGAGCTGGCGGTTCTCGAAGCCCGTGCAGCTCCACGACGCCTTGGCGTTGGCGACGCCGTTGGTGAAGGACTTGGCGTCTCCCATGATGATCCGCAGCGTGGAGGGCATCGCCACCACCTTGGACGTCGGGCTGCCGCGGAAGATCAGCTGCACCGAGGTCGCCTGCAGGATCGTGCCGGTGTTGCCGTCGGCGTCCGGCGCGTCGTTGGCGGAGCGGCTGCGCAGCACCGGCCAGAAGTACGTCGACTTGTCCCCGCGGGCGCAGGTGGTGCCGGCCGCGGCCAGGGACTCGTTGGTCGAGAAGCCGTCGGTGCTCAGGTTGCCGACGTAGTCGTGGACGTGGTGCGCTCCGTTGGCGACGCCGGGGGCCACGATGAAGTTGTCGGGGTTGTGGTGCTTGTTCTCGTTGCGGCCGCAGCGCGCCGTGAACGTGCCGCGCGAGGCGCCGCGCTGGTTCACCGCCCGCTGTACGTTGGGCTGGACGGAGCGGATGTCGGCGAAGTCCTCGGGGGCGGGGCCGTTGGTCTGCGTGCCGCCGCCTGCGGGCGCGGACGCGGAGGCCGAGGCGGACGCCGAGGGCGCCGCGGAACCGTTCTGGCCCCCGTTGTCGGCCTTGGTGCTGTTCCCCGGGCTGGGGCTCTGCCAGCCGCCCGAGTGGCCCGAGTTGGACCGCCAGTGGGCCGAGGCCGATCCGGTGACCAGGGCGAAGGTGCCGCCGGAGCCGAGCAGTGCCAGCACGGCTATCAGCACGAGTTGCTTGGTGCTCAACCTGCGCCGGTGGTTCATGTGTTGTCGTGTGGGCATGGGATCGCTCATTTCTACTGCGACGGCTGGGGGGATGATGCCGCTGGGGGAAGTGAGTACGTCGGGGACGGGGTGACGATGAAGGTCGGTTCTCCCGGGGCCGGCGAGACCGGTACCGCGGCGGCGGGGTTGGTGGGGCTGGCGGTCGTGTCCACGGCGACCTGGTCGAAGTTGACCAGCCCGGTCTTCTCCAGAACGGTGATGTGGTCGAGCACCGTCGCGTTCGCCTGGTCGGCCAGTTCCCGCACCAGCGAATTACGGGTCGTGGCGCGCACCTGGGCGATGACCGAGAACACCTGGCCGTGGGCGAGCCGCAGGGTATTGGCGAATTTCTGGTCGAAGTCCTGGCCGCTCGCCGCGGAGAAGGTGGCCAGGAATCCCATTTGCTGCGCTGTGGGCTGATTCGGCAGTGTGATGCCCAATTGGGGCGCGATCGTACGGCACGTGGCGTCGAGGCTCGTGTGCCCGTCGATCAGGTGCTGCCCCGCTCGCTTGACCGCAGGCGTCGTCCCCTTCTGCAGGGCCATCTGCCCGGCGGGGAACTCCCACAGTCCGGCCAGCCGGACCTTGGTGACGAAGGTGCGGTCCAGCTGGGTGAGCGGACCGTACTGCGTGGACACGGTCTGGGCGCCGGCCGCGGTCACGGCGGGGCTGTTCAGCCCGGACATGACGGGGTAGGCCAGTGCGGCCAGGGTGACCACGAGAGCCCCGACCACGAGGCTGAGTCCGGTGGCGTAACGGGTGGATCGCATGGGACCGCACGTTAGTGCGTTTGAAGCGCCCAAGGCGAGGAACCGTCACGGATTCGCGAATTCCGGGAATCGGGGCGCGGGCCTTGATAAGTTGTTGCCTTTTCGTGCCCGATAGGCCCCGCCGCCATTCCCGTCGCAGGTCGGGAGCCTCCTGGAAAAAGATTATGGCAGCTTTGAACGGAGCCTGCCCCGCATACGTATGAATACGTGTGAGGGCTGTCGAGGGGCCGGGAAAACCCTTCCGCGCAGCCGCGACCGCCGGGCCGGGAGCGGCGCCGGGCCCGAGCGTTCCCGCCACCACGAGGCCAACTGCCGAGTGACCGCCGGGTCGTCCGTACCGTCCGCATGCTTTGTACCGCCCAAACTGTCGAGGACGTACGCCGCGAAGTCCAGGGCGTCGCGGCGGTAACCGCCCGCGAGCGGCCGTGCGGCGGCGTAGCGCAGGAACGCCGGCCGGTACGCGGCCCCCAGGATCCGCGGCAGTTCCGGCGCCACCTTGGCGACGATCCCGGCGCGCTTGGCGGCCAGCGCGCGGCTCTGCACGCCGATCCGCGTCCGGTCGAAGCCCTCCGGCACCGGCGTCCCGGCCACGAGGGCGGACAGCAGCGCGGTCTGCCGCAGCGCCAGACACTGTCGCGCCGCCCCGGGCGCCGCGACCGCCCCGGAGGGCACGGCGGGCGCGTCCGGAGGAACGTCAGCGCTCCCGCCCGTGCCCGCGTCCACTACGCGGCGGATCGCGGCCAGTTCGCGGGCCAGCTCGTCGCCCTCGGGGAAGGCGTCGTCCCGTTCCAGCAGCACACCGGGCGGGCAGGCCCTCTCGTACAGCGCAGCGAGCACGTCCAGCACGGCCTCGGGGACGGGGTGCGCGTGGCTGTCGTGCCATACGCCTTCCTTCTCGACGCCGCCCGCCACATGGACGTAGGCGATCGCGTGCACCGGCAGCGCGTCGAGCGCCGCGAGGGGGTCCTCGCCGCGGTTGACATGGTTCGTGTGCAGGTTGGCGACGTCGATCAGCAGGCGTACCCCGGTCCGCTCGACGAGCTCGGCGAGGAAGGCCCCCTCACTCATCTCCTCGTCCGGCCAGGCCACCAGCGCCGCGATGTTCTCCAGCGCGAGCGGCACCGGCAGCGCGTCCTGCGCGATGCGCACGTTCTCGCACAGGACGTCCAGCGCGTCCCGGGTCCGCGGCACGGGCAGCAGGTGCCCCGCCTCCAGACGCGGCGAGCCCGTCGGCTCCCCGCCGCCGCGGACGAAGGCGATGTGCTCGGTGACCAGGGGCGCGCCCAGAGCCTCCGCGCGCTGCGCGAGCGCGGCCAGCCGGTCCGCGCCGGGCCGCTCGGCGCCCCCGAGGCCGAGCGAGACGCCGTGCGGGACGACCGTGACACCGCGCTCGCGCAGCCGCAGCAGGGAGTCGGGGAGATGGCCGGGGCAGACGTTCTCGGCGACCGCCTCGACCCAGTCGACGCGGCCGGCCCGCGCGAGTGCCTCGACCGCCGCCGCGATCTCCGGCCGCCAGCCGATGCCCGTGCCCAGATACGAGTGCTCCATGCGCCCCCCTTCCTCCTGCCGGGGTTCTCGCCCGGCGCGGGGCCGGTGAACCCTGCGGGGGCGGGTTTCAGAGCTTGATTTGAGCTTGGGGCCTCAGCGGCGCAGCGCCGGGTGGTCCGCCACGACGGTGCACGACCCCGGGGCGATCTCGGTGAACCCGGCGTCCCGCACCACGGGCAGCCCGGAGGCGGTGAGCGCGTCCCAGGCGGCCTCCTCCGCCGTGCGCACCGCCAGGGGGAAACCGGCGTCGCGCCACAGCGCGCGCTCGGCGGGGGACAGCGCGAGCCAGCCGAGCTGGGCGCCGTGCCCGGCCTGCGCCATGGCCTTGCCGGCCGACATCCGCACCCCCGGGTTGAGCCAGAGCACCGGTGTCCCGGTCTCCGGAGCGGCGGGCTGCTCCGGGTCCTCCAGCTCCGTCCCGGACACCTGCAGCCGGGCCAGGTCCTTGGGCCAGCCGTCCAGCGGCACCGGCGGGAAGACGCGGACCTCGGCGGCCTTGCCGGTGACGTTGATGCCGGGCAGCGCCTCGGCCCGCTGCCACTCGGCGCCGCGCGCCCGCCGTACGACCTTGCGGATGCGGGCGTCCTCCCAGCCCCGTACCGCCTCGGTCCACTCCCCGTCCAAGGCGGTGGCGCGCTCGTCGGAGCGCAGGTGGAGCACGGCGCGGGCGGCCGTCTCCAGCGCGTCGGTACGCGCCGGCGGGGCGGCCCGCTCGATGCGGACGACCAGGGGGAGGACGAACTGGGGTGCGGCGTCACGAGGATCGGTTGTCACCTCGACAGTCTGCCACCCGACCCGGGAAGAGCTTGTCGGAGCCGATCCCTCCGGGCCAGGATGCCGGGGTGCACAGTGACCTCTTCGCGACCGAGAACACGGCGCAGCCGGCCACCGAGCCCGGCATGACCCTCCAGAACGCAAAGTCGATCAAGTACGCGGTGAACGGCGAGTGCCTGGCCCGCCAGGGCTCGATGATCGCCTTCCGCGGCAACCTGCAGTTCGAGGTGAAGGGCCAGGGCGTCGGCACGTTCCTCAAGCGCGCCTTCACCGGTGAGGGCCTCCCGCTGATGTCGGTGCGAGGCCAGGGCGAGGCCTGGTTCGCGCACGAGGCCGCCAACTGCTTCGTCGTCGACCTCGACCCCGGCGACAGCCTCACCGTCAACGGCCGCAACGTGCTGGTCTTCGACTCGACCCTCTCCTACGAGATCAAGGTCGTGAAGGGTGCCGGCATGGTCGGCGGCGGCCTGTTCAACAGCGTCTTCAGCGGGCACGGCCGCCTCGGCGTCATGTGCGAGGGCAACCCGATCGTCATCCCGGTCATCCCGCACGCCCCGGTGTACGTCGACACCGACGCCGTCGTCGGCTGGAGCGCCCAGCTGCAGACCTCCCTGCACCGCTCGCAGAGCTTCGGCTCGATGCTGCGCGGCGGCTCGGGCGAGGCCGTGCAGCTGATGTTGCAGGGGGAGGGCTTCGTCATCGTCCGGCCGAGCGAGTCCCGGCCCCACCAGCCCGCCAGCTGACGTGCGGCTGGAAGCGGTCGGCCGCCGGTACGGGACGCGCGGGCCCTGGGTGCTGCGCAACGTCGACCTCGACGTGCCCGGGGGACAGGTGCTGCGCGTCGAGGGGGCGAACGGCAGCGGTAAGTCCACGGTCCTGCGGATCCTCGCGGGCATCGACCGCCCCACCACGGGCCGCGTCACCGGGCGCCCGCGCACCGCGTACGTGCCCGAGCGGTTCCCGCCGGCGCTGCCCTTCGACGCACACGGGTACCTCGTGCACCTCGGGCGGGTGCACGGCCTTCGGGGCCGCACCGCCGCCCGCAGGGCCGCGGAGTGGCTGGAGTGCCTCGGCATCGCCGGGTACGCCCGGACCCCGCTCGCCCAGCTGTCCAAGGGCACCTGCCAGAAGGTCGCGGTGGCCCAGGCACTGGTGGCCGACCCGGAACTCCTCGTCCTCGACGAGGCGTGGACCGGGCTCGACCGGGACGCGCGCACCGTCCTCGACGACGCCGTCCGGGCCCGGAGCGCCGCCGGCGGCAGCGTCGTCTTCGTCGACCACGACCCACGCCGGCTGGCCGGCGACACCACGGCGGCGCACCGCGTCGAGGACGCCCGGCTCGTGCCGGTGCCGCTGGACGCCGCCGCCGGGCCGCGCGTCGTCATCGAGGCCACGGGCGTTGGGGAGCCGCCGCCCGGCCTCGCGTACGAGCCCGCCGGGCCCGGCACGCTCCGGGTGACCGTCCCGGCCGCGGAGGCCGACGCCGTCCTGCGGCGGCTGCTCACCGCGACCCCGCCCTGGCACATCCGCGCGGTCCGCCCCGCGCAGCCGCCCACGGAGCCCTCATGACCGCGACCCTGCACTACCGGACCGCCCTGCTCCTGCGGTCTTTCCGCTGGCTGCCGCCGCTGCTGCTCTACGTGGCCGTCATGGGGATCGGCCTCGCCGGGGGACCGCGGCCGCTGCTGGACTGCCTGGGCTGGGCCGCCGCCGCGCTGCTCCCGGCGGCGGCCTGGCTGGTGCGGGTCAGCGTGACCGCCGAGCCGTCGGCCGGCCGCGCCTGCGTCGCGGCGGCCACCGGGCCGGGCCGGGCGCACACGGCGGGCGTCCTGGCGGCGCTGCTGTGCTCGGTCGTACTGGGCACCGCGGGCACCGCGGTGGTGCTCGGCATCGCCGACCCGCACACCACGGACCGTCTGAAGGCCATTCCGGTGTTCACGGCGGCGGTGGCCGGTCTCCTCGCCGCCCTGGTGACCGCCCTGCTCGGCACCGCCGTCGGCGCCCTCACCAACCCCCCGGTGCTGCTCCGCCCCGGATGGGCGGTGCCGGTCACGGCCCTCACCGCGGTTGTGGTCCTGGTCGCCGCCGGATCGCCCGCCAACGCGGCGGTCACCGGGCTCGTCACCGGCTCCCGTACCGGCGCGGTCCCGTTCCCGCTGCTGCCTTTGCTCCTGGCGGCGCTCGCGGCCGCGGGCGCCACCTGGCTCGCCGCGACGCTCAGCGCGCGCCGAGGGTGACGTGGCGATGGTGCAGGTGGGGGCGCTCAGCCCTCCAGGGCCATCCGGACGCCCAGTGCCACGAGTACGCCGCCGGACACCGCCTCCAGACGGCGGCGCACCGTGGCGCGGCTGAACACCGGCCTCAGGCGGTCGACGAACCAGACGTACGCCCCGTAATAGCCGACCTCGTAGACCGCCCACAAAGTCGCGAGGCCCACCATCGTGGGCAGCTGGGGCACGCCGGAGGGCACGAACTGCGGCAGGAACGACATCGCGAAGACCGCCGCCTTGGGATTGGCCAGGTTCATGCCGAGGCCGGCCCGGTAGGCCGCCCATGGGCTGACCGTCACCTCCTCACCCGCCGCGGCCCGCTCGGGGTCCGGGCCGCGGCGGGCGGCACGCAGCGCCTGGACGCCGAACCAGATCAGGACGGCCGCGCCGACGATCCGTACGACGTCGTAGGCGAGTCGGGAGGCCGCGATGAGCGCGGTGAGGCCGAAGGCGGCGCAAAGGCCCCATACGAACACACCGGTCTCGTTGCCGAGGACGGTCGCGAAGCCGGCGCGGCGGCTGCGCAGGGAGTGCCGGATGATCAGCACCGTGCTCGGCCCGGGGGCCGCGGCGATGAGGGTGCAGGCACCGAGGAAGGCCAACAGGACGCTCAGCATCCCGTCATGATGCTGCGGCGGGCCCCTCGCGCACCAGCCGGTTTCCGTGCGCCGTCGCGTCCTGCCGGCTCAGGACCGGCCGGCTCTGCCCCGAGTCGTCCGGGCCGCCGGTGCCGCCACGGTCGGACAGCCGCATCGCGACGCATGCCCCGGCGTACAGCACGGCCACCAGGACCAGCAGCGCGCGGTAGCCGGTGAGCAGCGCCAGGTACTCCAGGGTGCCGCCGGTCAGGGCGCCCAGGAGGTTGGCGCCGAAGGCGGCGGTCGGGTCCGGTGCCTGCGCGAGGCGGTCGGAGAAGATCAGGTTGGCGCAGAAGATCGGCGCGAAGGCGAGCGCGACGGCCGCCGCCAGCCGTGCGGCGAAGGGCAGCGACAGCACGGCCTGCGCCGGGACGAGCCAGCCGACGGCGAGCGTCACGAAGAGCAGGATCTGCAGCGCCGTCTGGTTGAGCCGGCGCATGCGGCGCCGCACCTCGACGGCCGCCAGCACCGCCAGCAGCACCCCGATGAAGACCAGCGCGTTCACCAGCCAGGTGGTGCCGAAGTACAGGGCGAAGCCGATGACGTTCTTCGTCTCCAGCAGCAGGAAGGCCGCGCCCATCAGGAACATGTCGGTGTAGCGCAGCGTCCCGCGCAGCCGCACCCCGGCCAGCCGTACCGAGATCACGGTGACCAGCAGGATCAGGCCGAGCGCGCCGAGGTAGAGGCTCGGCACGGTGCGGTTGAGGAGGTAGGGGAAGGGGTGGTCGTCGTCGGCGGGCGGGGGCACCGCCCCGCTCGCCCGCCAGACCGTCCCGCAGTTCTGGTCCGTCGGCGTCAGCCCGGCCACGAGCACCGCGGCGCGCTTGCCGTACTCCGTCATGCACGGCGCATGCCCGAAGACCTGGTCCAGGCTCCCGGCGAAGCGGTCGATCAGCCATTGCTGCCGGTAGTAGTTGTACATGGCGAACGCGCCGCCGGGCGCGAGGTGGTCACGGGCCGACTCGAAGGCCTGCTTGGTGAAGAGGTAGCTCTCCAGCCGCAGATTGCTGGCCCCCGACACCAGCGTCAGCGAGTCCGGCAGTGCCAGCACGATCAGGTCGTACGTGGTGTTCGTCCGCTCCAGGAAGGCCCGCCCGTCGTTGATGTGGACGTGCACCCGCGGGTTCTCGTACGGCTTCGCGGGGTGCAGCTTCGCCCCGATCTCCTGCAGCCGCGGGTCGATCTCGACGGCGTCCACGTACTGCGCCCCGTTGGCCAGCGCGACGGCGACGTCGTTGCCGTTGCCCGCGCCGATCACCAGCACCTTGCGGTGCGGATTGTCCGGGGTCTCCCGGTAGGCCTGCTCGTACGGCGAGCCCGGCTGCCGCAGCACCTGCAGCGGCGCGATGCTCTGGTGCGGCACGCCGTTGGCGGCGATCTTGTACGTCCGGGAGCTGGTGCCCGGCTCGGGGCGGGTCAGCTCGATCTTGTAGTACGGCGACCACGACACCCCCGCTGCCAGCGACTCGAAGAGCAGCGTCAGGACCATCGCCGTCAGTGGCAGCGCGTACCGCAGCGTGTTCCGCCGCCCGCCGAGGACCAGCAGCGCCGCCGCGGCGATCAGCCCCCACACCAGCGAGGGCGCGCGCAGCCACGACAGCCCCGCGAAGGCCACCGAGCCGGTCAGCGAGCCGATCAGGTCCCAGCGGTACGCCTCCAGCGACGGCAGCTGCCGGAACAGATCGGCGGTGATCTTGCCGATCGCCATCATCGCGGCCGCCACCAGCAGGAAGAGCACCGGCAGCGTCACCCACTGCGGCAGCCCGGTGGTCTTCACCGCCGTGAAGTAGATGATGTCGCCGCTGCTCTGCCGCACCTGGACCGGGAACTCCCGCACCAGCACGACGAGCACCGCAAGGGGCAGCGGCGCCCACCGCTTGAGCCACTGGCCTCGTTCCGCCCTGATGAGGAAGCCCAGCCCGATGCCCAGGAAGGAGCCGAGCAGGATGAAGTTGGAGAAGTAGCTCAGATGGACGACGTTCGCGCCCGCCCACCGGATCAGCGCCAGTTCGACGAAGAGCATGGTGGCGCTGGCCAGCAGCAACCTGGCCCGTACGTGGTGTTCCATGCCGGGCCACGTTGCCATCCGGCGGGCGGCGAGTCGACGGACGCGCCCCGCGTGGCGCGCGAGCCCCACGCGGGGGGCCTAGCCGTCGGATTTCGTGATCAGTCCCCCGCGGGGGCCAGCCGCAGCGAGATCGAGTTGATGCAGTAGCGCTGGTCCGTCGGGGTGTCGTAGCCCTCGCCCTCGAAGACGTGCCCCAGGTGCGAGCCGCAGCGCGCGCAGCGGACCTCGGTGCGGACCATGCCCATCGAGCGGTCCTCGATCAGCTCGACGGCCTTGCTGTCCTTCGGGTCGTAGAAGGACGGCCAGCCGCAGTGCGACTCGAACTTGGTGTCCGAGGTGAACAGCTCGGCGCCGCAGGCGCGGCACGAGTACACGCCCCGGGTCTTGGTGTCGGTGTACTCACCCGTGAAGGGACGCTCCGTGCCCGCCTTGCGCAGGACCGCGTACTCCTGCGGCGTCAGCTCCTGACGCCATTGCTCCTCGGACTTGTCGACTTCGTACGCCATGGTCCTCCCTCTCCTCAGTTCTCCAGGCGCGCCAGGATGCGCGGACCGAGATCGGTCACGTCTCCCGCGCCCATGGTGAGAACAAGGTCACCGGGTTTGGCCATTCCGGCGATGACCTCGGGGACCGCTTCCTTGTCGTGCTCCGCGGCGACGTCGGCGCCCTCGGCGGCGGCCGCGTCGATGATCAGGTCGCTGGTGATGCCGGGGACCGGGTCCTCACGGGCCGGGTAGATGTCCAGCACCACGGAGGCGTCGGCCAGCGCGAGGGCCTGGCCCATCTCGCGGCCCAGCTCCTGGGTGCGGCTGAACAGGTGCGGCTGGAAGACCACGAGGATGCGCCGGTCGCCCGCCGCCTCGCGCAGGGCCTGCAGGTCGGCGGTCATCTCGGTGGGGTGGTGCGCGTAGGAGTCGATGACCTGGACGCCCGCCGCCGTGCCCTTCAGCTGCAGCCGGCGCTTCACCCCGGTGTAGGTGCCGAGCGCCTTGGCCAGGCTGTCCGCCGGGACGCCCAGCGCGACGCCCGCGGCGAGGGCGGCGACCGCGTTGTGGGCGTAGTGCCGGCCGGGCACGGACACGGTGAAGGTGTGCTCCTCGCCGTCCAGGCGGACGGCGACCTCGCTGGACATCCCGTGCGGGACGACCCGCAGGATCCGTACGTCGGCCTCCTCGTCCTCGCCGACGCGCACGACGTTCAGCCCGCCGCGGCCCGCCACCCGGGCGGCCAGCTCCCGTGCACCGGCGTGCTCGCCGACGACCAGGGTGCCGCCGGGCACGATCTTGCCGACGAAGACCTCGAACGACTCGTGGATCTCGTCCATCGACGCGTAGTTCGCGTGGTGGTCGAGCTCCACGTTCAGCACGATCGCCACCTCGGGGACGTACTTCTGGAAGCTGCGGTCGCTCTCGTCCGCCTCCGCCACGAAGATCTCGCCGGTGCCGTGGTGGGCGTTGGAGCCGGGGGCGTCCAGATCGCCCCCGATGGCGTACGACGGGTCCAGGCCCAACGCGGACAGGCTCACCGCGAGCATGGAGGTGGTGGTCGTCTTGCCGTGTGTGCCGGCCACCGCGATCGGGCGCGAGTCCTCCATCAGCGCCGCCAGCGCGTCCGAGCGGTGCACCACCGGGATGCCGCGCTCACGTGCCGCGGCCAGTTCCGGGTTGTCGTCACGGATGGCGCTGGAGACGACCACGCAGGTCGCCTCCGGCGAGAGGTGGGCGGCGGCGTGGCCGATGCGGACCGTCGCGCCGAGGGCACGCAGCGCCTCCGCGGTCTCCGAGTCCTTCGCGTCGCTGCCCGCGACGTCCGCCCCGCGCTGGGTCAGGATCTTCGCGATGCCCGACATTCCGGCCCCGCCGATCCCGATGAAGTGCGGTCGGTCCATGCCGGGGGGAAGGGTGGGGCTCATGCGAGGTGCTCCCTGGAACTCACGGGGTCGGTTGTCGGCCTCCCCGATTCTTCCACCAGTCGGGGGCGCGGCGTCCGCTCAGTCCTCCGCGTTGTGTGCGAACAACTTCAGCACCGGTACGCCGACCTTGTGCCGGGCCCGGGACGTCCAGTCGCGGTGGAAGAACTCCTCCACCAGGTGCGGGGCGGTCAGCACGATCACCTCGTCGGCATGAGTCTGCTCGACCACCGACTTCATCAACTCGATGGGGTGTCGCTCGACCACCTCGCCCACCGCCTCGCAGCCTGCCTCGCGCAGTGCGGTCAGGCTGTGGTTCAGCGCGCGCTCCGCGGGCAGCAGGGCCTGGTCGCCCTCCGGGCGGTCGCGCTCGTGGACGGCCTTGTCCAGTTCACCCAGGGCGACGTCGTCGATGGCCCGCAGCAGCCGGTCCTGGTCGCCGCGGGGTTGCATGAGGACGACGAAGGAGACGGGCTCGTCACCGTGGAGCGTGGTGACCAGTTCCACGTCTGCGGGGACGAGCGGCTGCTCGATCATGAGTACGGTCGTGAACACGGACGCGTCCTTCTCTCTCGCGGGCCGTCGGGCCTGCCACGGAAACCATCCTGCCCCGTCCGGGCGCGGGGCACGCGGGGACATGCGTTCCCCGGCCGCGGCGGGCGGACATGCGGGGGTGGACAATCGGCACCATCCGGGTGAAACCGGTGGAGCGGGCGGTCCTGGTGGATTCCGGCCGCTCCGGGACGGGCCTCAGCCGCGCACGTAGCGGGTGAAGAGAAAGCCCTCCTCCTCCAGGATCGACACAGGGGTGAAGCGGACGGGGTCGGCGATGCTTGGGCCGTTCATGATCCGCATGGCGTCCCCGGCAGTCAGCAGCGGCGCGATCGTCAGGCACAGCTCGTCGATCACCCCGGCCGCGGCGAACTGGGCGAGCAGCCGCGGCCCGCCCTCGGTCAGCATCCGGCGCAGCCCGAGCGCGGCGAGTTCGCGCACCGCGCGCGCCGGGTCCACGCCCGTGCCCGTGCCGGCCCGGACGACCCGCGCCCCCGCCCGCTCGGCCGCCGCGACCCGGTCGGCCGGGGCGTCCTCGCCGGTCAGCAGGAGGGTGGGTACCAGCGGCTCGGTGAACAAGGGCAGCGAGAAGTCCAGGTCGAGCCGGGCGCTCACCACGGCGATCACGGCGGCCGGGCCCTGCCCCGCCGCGGCCCTGCGGTCCGCGAAGACCTCCCGGGCGCGGGCCGGGCGGTAGCCCTCCTGCCGCACCGTCTCCGCGCCGACGACCACGACGTCGGCCAGGGCCCGCAGCACTCCGAAGACCCGCATGTCGGCGTCCGAGGACAGCGGCTGGGAGCGCCCGTCGTGCCGGGCCGCGCCGTCCAGCGACGACACCATGTTCGCCCGCAGCCAGGGCGCCCCGCCGGCCGGCTCCGGGTACGCGTAGGCATCGGCCAGGGTCTCGGCGGTGTCCAGGGTCTCGGCGGTCGCGGGAGCGGGGAAGAGGCGGCGCATGGCTGCAGTCTTCCACGGCCCCTCACGCAGTGGGGTCGGCCACCCGGCGGCGAGGGGACCGCCGGCGAGGCACTAGGCTGGAGTGCTGTGTCCTCGTCCTTCGCCGCCGCGCGAGAAACCAGCCCGATACCCGGCGGGACGCCGCCCGCCTCGCTGAGCGGACGCGAACCGCACGTCCCGGCGGACCGGCTGGTGGCGGAGATGGTGCCGCCACCGCGCTTCGACTCCGTACGGTTCGAGAACTACCTCCCGGACCCGAAGCAGCCCAGCCAGGCCCAGGCCGTCGGCGCGCTGCGGGTTTTCGCGGAGGGGCTGGGCACCCCCGCCGACGGCGGGCGCAAGCGCTGGTTCCGGCGCCAGGCCGTACCGGCCGTACCGGCCGGCCCCGGCGGGGTCTACCTCGACGGGGGCTACGGCGTCGGCAAGACCCACCTGCTCGCCTCGCTGTGGCACGCCACGCCCGCGCCGCGCGAGCAGAAGGCCTTCGGGACCTTCGTGGAGCTGACCAACCTCGTCGGCGCCCTCGGCTTCCAGCAGGCCGTGCAGGTACTCAGCGGGCATCGGCTGGTCTGCATCGACGAGTTCGAGCTCGACGACCCCGGCGACACCGTGCTCGTCTCGACCCTGCTGGGCAAGCTGGCCGACGCGGGCGTGAAGCTGGCAGCGACCTCCAACACCCTGCCCGGCAAGCTCGGCGAGGGCCGGTTCGCCGCCGCCGACTTCATGCGCGAGATCCAGGGCCTGTCCGCCCGCTTCCGTTCGCTGCGCATCGACGGCGAGGACTACCGTCACCGCGGCCTCCCCGAGGCCCCGGCACCGTACGCCGACGACGAGGTCACCGCCGCCGCGGGCCGCACTCCCGGCGCCTTTCTGGACGACTTCGGTGCCCTCCTCGCCCACCTCGCCCGGGTCCACCCCAGCCGCTACGGGGCGCTCTGCGACGGCGTCGAGGCGGTCTTCCTGCGCGGCGTGCGTCCCGTGGAGGACCAGGCCACCGCGCTGCGCCTGGTCGTCCTGGCCGACCGGCTCTACGACCGCGAGGTCCCCGTGATGGCCTCCGGCGAGCCCTTCGACCGTATCTTCAGCGAGGAGATGCTCGCCGGCGGCTACCGCAAGAAGTACTTCCGGGCGATCTCCCGCCTCACCGCCCTCGCCCGCGACGCCAAGCGCCTCGCCACCCCGGACGGTTCCTGACCCGCGCTCCCGGCGGCGCCCGGGGCGGGGTGCCGTGTTCCCACCTGCCCGGAGCCGTGCTAGACACACTCGGGTCAATCGCCTGTCCGCCAGCAGGGAGAGTGACCCATGTCCGTGACCAGACGTCAGATCATCGCGACGACCGGAGCGTTGGGCGCCGGGATCGCCTTCGCCGGGAGCGTCGGAGAAGTGTTCGCCGGCACGGCGTTCGCCTCGGGGGCCGGTGGATACGGCCCCCTCGTACCCGATCCCGACGGCCTCCTCGACCTTCCCCGCGGGTTCCGCTACCGCGTGCTGTCCCGTCAGGGCGACCCACTGCGCTCCGGCGAGGGCCCCGTGCCGGGGAACTTCGACGGCATGGCCGCGTTCCCCGCCCGCCGCGGCGGCGGGGTCCACCTGGTCCGCAACCACGAGAACCGCGTCACCGCCACCGCTCCCGTCCCCCTGGTCGACGGGCTGGTCTACGACCCCGGGGCCAAGGGCGGCTGCACCGTCCTCGCGCTCGACCGGGGCGGCGCGGTCACCTCGGAACGGGTGGCCGTCGCGGGCACCGCCGTGAACTGCGCGGGCGGCCCGACCCCCTGGCGCACCTGGCTGACCTGCGAGGAGACCGAGGACAAGGCCGGTACCGGCGGCTACGCCAAGGACCACGGCTTCATCTTCGAGGTCGACCCCCACGACCCGCGGAGCACGGGCGCCGAGCCGCTCACGGCCATGGGCCGCTTCCAGCACGAGGCCATCGCCGTCGACCCCCGCGACGGGACGGTGTACGAGACGGAGGACGCCTTCCAGGCACCCTTCGGCATGTTCTACCGCTTCCACCCCCGCAAGCCCCTCGGCGGTCGCGGCTCCCTGCGGGCCGGCGGCACCCTGGAGGCCATGCGCGTACCGGGCGTGCCCGACCTGTCGGCGGTGCAGGAGACCGGGGCCTGCTTCGACGGGATCGAATGGGTGCGCGTGCCCGATCCCCTGGCGAAGGAGACCCCGCTGCGGCTGCAGGACTTCGGCCCCCGCGGGATCACGCACGCCCAGAAATTGGAGGGCTGCTACTGGGGCGGCACCAGCGTCTACTTCGTCTCCAGCTTCGCGCGTGCCGCCGAGGGCTCGGCGGCCACCCACTTCGGCCAGGTCTGGCGGTACGACCCGGCCAGGCGGCGGCTGACCCTCGTCGTGGTCTTCGGGCCCGCGACCGACGTGCGGTTGCCGGGTGAGTCCCCGGACAACATCGCCCTCGCCCCGCAGGGCGGCCTGATGGTCTGCGAGGACGGCGAGGGGGCCCAGCACGTCTTCGGCGTCACCCGGCGCGGCGAGGTCTACGCGATGGCCCGCGGGCGCCAGAACATCGGCACCGCCGACGCTCCCGAATGGGGCGAGTTCGCCGGAGTCACCTTCGCGCCGGACGGCCGGACCATGTACGTCAACTGCTACAACCCGGGCACCACCTTCGCCGTCACGGGCCCCTGGGGCCGCGCTGGCGGACACGGCTGATCCGTCGCACCATCGGATCAACCGCTCGGGCGTCCGGGGGGCCGTCGTCACGGAGGGAGGCGCGGTGACGAGGAACAGCCCGAAGGCCGGATCCGGCAGCACGCCCGGGCTGCGTGCGAAGCTGCGGGTCCCGTCGGGCGGCGGCCCCGTGCGGCTGCGCTCGTACGACCCGCGTGCCACGCCGGGCGGTCCGGCGGGGAAGGCCGAGGCGCTGGCGTGCGTGCCCTACGTACGGGACCGGATCACGGCGTTGCAGGAGCGGCTCTTCGCGCAGAGCACGGCGGGCGACCCGCGTTCCGTCCTCGTCGTACTCCAGGGCATGGACACCTCGGGCAAGGGCGGCTCGGTGCGGCACCTCGCGAGTCTGCTCGACCCCGCGGGCTGCCGCATCACCGCCTTCAAGGCCCCGACGGCCGAGGAGAAGGCCCACCACTTCCTGTGGCGCGTGGAGCGCGCCCTGCCCGGTCCCGGGCGGATAGGTGTCTTCGACCGCTCCCACTACGAGGACGTCCTCGTTCCGCGGGTCCGGGGCCGGGCGCCGCGCTGGGTGTGGCAGGAGCGCTGCGAGACGATCAACTCCTTCGAGGCCTCGCTGGCCGACGACGGCGTCAGCGTCGTCAAGGTCTTCCTGCACATCAGCCGCGACGAGCAGCGGACCCGCCTGCTGGCCCGGCTGGACAACCCCTGCAAGCACTGGAAGTTCGGCCCCGACGACCTGGAGGACCGGGCGCTGTGGCCCTCCTTCCAGGAGGCCTACGAGGACGTGCTCGGCAGCTGCTCCACCGAGACCGCGCCCTGGTACGTCGTCCCCGCCGACCGCAAGTGGTACCGGAACTGGGCCGTCGGCCGGCTGCTGATGGAGCACCTGGAACTGGTGGACCCGGTGTGCCCGCCCGCGTCCTTCGACGTCGAGGCCGCCCGCAGGCGACTGCTCGAGGACTGACCGCCCGCCGGGCGGCTCAGCCGCTGCAGGCGGTGCGCTGGGCCTCGTGCCAGGCGCAGACCGGGCAGAGGGTCGCACCCGGCTGCGAGTCGGGGTACTCGGTCGGGTCGCCGCAGTGGACGCAGATCGCGCGGGGCTCGTCGTCGGTCGTCACCCCGTCAGGGTAGTCAGCGCTCACGGAGTACCGCGACCGAGTGGCCGGGCAGGTGGAGGCAGCCGGTGTCGGTGGGTGGCGGGCAGGGACGCCAGGCGGCGACCGGGACGTAGCCCGGCGGGTCGGCGCGGCCCGGGTGGTGGAGGGGGATCAGCGTTTCCTCGGGGGAGAAGTTGACGGCGATCCGGAAGCGCCCGCGGTCCAGCCGCAGGGTGTGCCCGCCCACGGTGACGTGGACGGCGTCCAGGGCCGGGTCGGTCAGTTCGGGCTCGGCGTGGCGCAGCGCGATCAGCCGCCGGTACCAGGCCAGCAGTTCCGCGTGGGGCTCCCGGGCCGGTTCCGACCAGTCCAGGCAGGAGCGCAGCCGGGTCGCCGGGTCCTGGGGGTCGGGGATGTCCTCGGCCTTCCAGCCGTGTTCGGCGAACTCGCGGCGGCGGCCCCGGGTGATGGCGGCGGCGAGCTCGCGGTCGTCGTGGTCGGTGAAGAACTGCCAGGGCGTGCGGGCGCCCCACTCCTCGCCCATGAAGAGCATCGGCGTGTACGGGGAGGTGAGGACGAGCGCGGCGGCCGCGGCGAGCAGCCCCGGGGGGACGCCGGCGCCGAGCCGGTCGCCGGTGGCGCGGTTGCCGATCTGGTCGTGGGTCTGGGTGTAGGCGAGGAAGCGGTGGCCCGGGGTGGTCGTCAGGTCGACGGGGCGGCCGTGGGCGCGGCCCCGGAAGCCGGAGTGGGTGCCGTCGTGGAAGAAGACCCGGCGCAGTGCCTTGGCCACAGCGGTCAAGGGGGAGACGGCGAAGTCCGCGTAGTACGCGTGGGACTCGCCGGTGACGGCGGTGTGCAGGGCGTGGTGGAAGTCGTCGTTCCACTGGGCGTGCACACCCAGGCCGCCGGCCTCGCGCGGGTCGGTGGTGCGCGGGTCGTTGCGGTCGGACTCGGCGATCAGGAAGAGCGGGCGGCCGACGGAGGCAGCCAGCGCGTCGACGGCGGTGGACAGCTCCTCGAGCAGGTGCACCGCGCGGGTGTCGACGAGGGCGTGGACGGCGTCGAGCCGCAGCCCGTCGAGGCGGTAGTCGCGCAGCCAGGCCAGGGCGCTGCCGACGAGGAAGTCGCGCACCTCGTCGGAGCCGGGGGCGTCGAGGTTCACGGCGTCGCCCCACGGGGTGTGGTGGCGGTCGGTGAAGTACGGGCCGAAGGCGGGCAGGTGGTTGCCCGAGGGCCCGAGGTGGTTGTGGACGACGTCCAGCACCACCCCGAGCCCGTGGCCGTGCGCGGCGTCCACGAAGCGCTTGAGCCCGTCCGGGCCGCCGTAGGGCTCGTGGACCGCCCACAGCGACACGCCCTCGTACCCCCAGCCGTGCGTGCCGGGGAACGGGCAGACCGGCATCAGCTCGACGTGCGTGATCCCCAACCCGGCCAGGTGGGGCAGGTGCTCGATCGCCGCGTCGAAGGTGCCGACGGTGGTGAAGGTGCCGACGTGCAGCTCGTAGAGGATCGCGCCCGGCAGCGGGCGGCCCGCCCACTCGTGGGCCCAGGCGAACCGGTCGTGGTCGACGACCGCGCTCGGTCCCTCGGGCCCGTCGGGCTGGCGGCGGGAGCGGGGGTCGGGCCGTGGCGGGCCCTCGTCCAGCGCGAAGGAGTAGCGCGAACCGTGCCCGGCGGGCACGTCCGCGTACCACCAGCCGCGCCGTTCGGGGTCGCGCTCCATGTCGTGAGCCCGGCCGTCGACCCGTACCTCCACCTCACCGGCGTCCGGTGCCCACACGTCGAAGCGCATGGGCACCATGCTGCCCGGCGTCCGGGGGGTCACACCAGGTTGACGCGCTCCTGGCTCACCGGATATCCCGCCTTGGCGAAGTGCGCCGCCATCGGCGCATTGCCCTGGTCGGTCGCGGCGGCGATTTCCGTCGCGCCGTGTCCGACCAGGTCGTGCGTGCACTCCAGCAGCAGGTCGTACGCGTAGCCGTGCCCGCGCTGCTCCGGCAGGACACCGATGAAGCCGACGCAGAACGCACCCGGATTGCGTCCCGGCACCTGGATGCCGGCGAGCTGGCCCTGCGGGGTGTACGCCAGCCGCCACCACTCGCGCGGCGACTGGAGCCAGTTGAGGAACTCCAGCTCCTCGCGGGCGGCCGCGTCCGGGCCGTGCAGCCGGACCATACGGCGGGTGTGGGCGTCGAGACTGCCGGCCCCGATGCGCTTCAGCACGTCCAGGATCACCGCGTCGTCCGGCTCGGGCCGGTACTCCAGGCGTCCGGTGCGTTCGGGCAGCCCGCACTCGGGGGTCCAGGTGTAGCGGTAGCGCTCGACGAGCAGCTCCATTCCGGAGACGATCGCCGCGTCGATGCGGGCCTGGGCGGCCTCGCGGACCTCGGGCCGGTCCCGCCAGCCGGGCGGCAGCAGCAGTTCGTACTCGGCCTTCAGCGGTGCCGCCCGCAGCAGCCGCACGGCGGCGTCGGCGTCGGTGAAGTCGAACCAGTCCAGGGCCACGGGTGCGTCGTCCGTCGACGCGCCCCACCAGGCCGCGCGGGCGACCACGACGCCGTCGCGCAGGGCCACCCAGCTCCAGTCGGGGCGGTACTCGCCGCCCTCGTCGGTCAGGGCGAACGTGTGGCCCAGCAAGGACCGGCCCACCAGGCCGGCGTCCTCGGTGGCCAGGGAACGGAAGAGGTGCGATTCGCCCGCGACGAGCGGGCGGAAGACCAGATCGGTCATGAAGGTGAAGTCCTCACGGGAGAGCGGAGCGCTCCCGGTCAGACGGGGTACGCCCTGCGGACAACGGGGCGGGAGCGCGAAAGGGCGAACGTGTTCATGGCTTCCGCCTCCTTCCTCGGTCCAGGGCGTGCGCCCACCTTAGCCATCCCGTTTCTGCGGCGTCCACACAATTGACCCCGCCGCCCCACGTGCCGCACCTTCTGGACACCCCGGCCTCCCCGGCCCGACAATCACGCAGGTGAGCTACGAGTTCCCGACGCACCCGCCGCGTCCCACCGACGCCGAACGCGAGCGCGCCATCGAGGTACTTCGCGAGGGTGCCGTCGACGGACGACTGTCGCACGACACCTTCGTGCGCCGCATGGGACTCGCGCTCAAGGCCCGCCACTCCGAGGAGTTGGCCGCCCTCATCGCGGACCTGCCGCCCTCGCAGGGTCGTTGGGCCCGGCTGACCGGCTCGATCGTCCGCGCCGTCACCAAGACGTCGGCCTTCCGCGCCCGGATGCGGCAGGCCTGGGCCGTCCAGCAACTGCCGCCCCTGCTGCTTCCCGCTCCCGGTCCCTTCCCGGTGCGGATCGGCCGGGACCTGTCGTGCACCTTCCGGCTCAGCCACTCCTCGACGTCGCGTTTCCACGCCGAGCTGAGCCACGAGGGCGGGCTGTGGGTCCTGCGCGACCTGGGCTCGATGAACGGCACCTGGGTCAACGGCCACCGCGTCATGGGTGCCGCCGCCGTCCGCCCCGGTGACCAGGTCACCTTCGGCGCGATGAGCTTCCGCCTCACCACTGCCTGAGGCCGCGCCGGGGCTCAGGACCGGAACAGCGGTTCGTACGGCTGGTGGTCGTCGTCGTCCACGTACGGCAGGAAGCCCGGCGCCGTACGCGCCGCGGTCGCCCGCAGCCGGGCGACGACCTTCTCCACCGCAGGGAGCGTCAGCCCGAGGGCCGCCGCCAGCTCCGCGCGCTCCCGGTCCAGGTCCGGGTGGTCCTCGCGCACCTCGGCGGCCAGTTCCTCCAGGGGGAGTCCCGAGTTTACGTCGTGCCACCACATCGGGCAGGAGACGACCAGCTCCACCGCCTCCGGCAGGTCCGCGCCGATCAGCGCCGCCCGCCCCTCGGAGTCCGCGTAGACCACGGGCCGCTCGGCGTCTCCGGGCTCACCGCACAGGAAGAAGGTGCCGCCGGCGCCGTCGCCGGCTATGGGCCGCATCGTCAGGCCCGAGGGCAGGCGCACGTCCTCGACCGGGTCGCGGCGGGTGATGTCGAAGTCACCGGGCCAGGCGAGGCGCTGTGCCGCGACCGGGTCGTTCTCGATGCGGGCGAGAAGGGCTTCCGAGGCGTCCATGGCAGGACGCTAACAGCGGGGTCCGACAATCCGTCCCGCGTCGCTCAGGCGGTCCGGGACCGCGGCGCCGGCTCCCGGCCGCCCGCGAGGCGCAGGACCTGCCCGCGGCACGGCGGCGGCACCTCGTCGGCGGTCGCGAAGCGCGCCGCCCCCGCGCCGCCCGGGATCCTCGTATCGGATGTCGTCCGCCCGCCGGGAGCTCACTCGTCCACGTCGCGCACCAGCAGACCCACCGGCAGCCGGTCCAGCAGCTCCGCCAGCGGCACCACGGCCTGGAACGGGCGGCCCGTCAGCACCTCCGTCCAGACCCCCTCCGGCAGCACCAGTTCCGAGCCGCGCCATCCCCCCGCGTCCGCGAGCCGCCGGGACAGCCGGGTGACGACGGTGAGCGCCCGCCCGCCGCGGACGAAGGCCACGCAGTGCTCCCCGGCCGGGCCGCGCGCGTACAGGGGTTCGTACGAGGCCTCCGGGCCGGTGAACCACTGCGGGCGCGCCCGGCGCAGGCGCAGCGCGAACTCCGTCACCCGCCGCTTCTCGCTCACCTCGCCCCCGGCCGTGCCCGGATCGTACGGACGGCGGTTGGCGGGGTCGACGAGCAGCAGCTGCCGTTCCTCGTCGCCCTGGTAGAGGTCGGGCACGCCCGGCATGGTGAGGTGCGCCAGGTGGGCGCCGAGCGCATTGACGCGTTCGGGCCCGCGCAGGGCGCGGTCGACGCGCTCGGTGGCGAAGGCCGCCGGGCCGCCCACCAGTTCGCGGACGAAGCCGGTCATCTCCTGCTCGTACTCCGGCCGCTGGTCGGTCCACGAGGTGCGCAGGCCCGCCTCGCGCTCCGACTTGAGCATGGTGGCGGCCACGAGCCCGGCCGCGCCGGGGTCGCAGAAGACCACCGCGTACTGCCAGGCCTGGTACTCCACATGACGTTCCGGCAGCGGGATCCCGCGGTGCTCCAGATACGCCCGCAGGTCCGCCGAGACCGCGCCCAGCCATTCGGCCCACTCGCCGGGCAGCTCGCTCAGCGCGGCGAGCCGGGCGCGCACGTCGGCGCTGCGCTTGGTGTCATGGGTGGAGCGCACGGTCCCGGTGAGCGGCCAGTCGCGCCGCAGCCGCTCGCAGAAGGCGTGGAACTCCTCGGGCGAGGTGGCGGGGCGGTCCGGGTCCCGGCCGACCTCGTTGAGGCAGAGCAGCGGGTGGTAGCGGTAGAAGGCGGTGTCCTCGGCGGACTTGGCGCGCAGTGCCGAGGAGACCTGGGCGAAGCGCACCGTGAAGTCCGCCGCGGCCTCCCCGCCGCCCCGGTGGCGGCCCAGGGCCAGGTCGCGGACCGTCTCGGCCGCCGGGTGCCCGGTGGCGCCCGCCGCGGCTTCCAGCAGGGCGGTGTCCTCCGCGTCCGCGGGCTCGCCGGGGACGACGTACGGGCGGTAGCGCGGCAGCCGGACGAGCGTCGCCTCGATCGCCTCGCGCAGCACGGTGTGCTCCAGCCCGGTGGCCCGGACGGCGGAGCGGGTCAGCCGGTCCACCTCGGCGGCCAGGTCGTGCGTGACGATGCGTTCGGCGGCGGCCCGAACGGTCGGCTGCCACTCGCCGCCCGCTTCGGCGGGGGCGGCGGTGAAGGCGCGGTAGAAGCGGGTGATCTCCTCGACGCCCGCCGGGTCGGTGAAGAGCCCGTCGAGCCGGTCCAGGGCGTCGTAGCCGGTCGTGCCGGAGCAGGCCCAGCCGGCCGGCAGCCGTTCGTCGCCGGTGAGGATCTTCTCCACGACCGTCCAACGGCCGCCGGAGGCGTCCGCGAGCCGCCGCAGGTAGCCGGCGGGGTCGGCGAGGCCGTCCGGGTGGTCGATGCGCAGGCCGTCGGCGACGCCCTCGTCCAGCAGGCGCAGCAGGGTGGCGTGGGTGGCGGAGAAGACCTCGTCGTCCTCGACGCGGACCGCGATGAGGTCGGAGATGGTGAAGAACCGCCGGTAGTTCAGCTCGGTGCGGGCCTGCCGCCACCAGGCGAGCCGGTACCACTGGGCGTCGACCAGCGCGCGCAGCGGCAGCTCCTCGGTGCCCGCGCGCAGCGGGAAGGCGTGGTCGTGGTAGCGCAGCACCCGCTCCCCGGCGGCCCGGTCGCGCTCGACGCGCAGGTCGTGCAGCACCTCCTCCAGCGGGCCGCCCAGCACCGGCAGCAGCAGCCGGTCGCCCTGCGCCGCCCAGTCGACGTCGAACCAGCGCGCGTACGGGGACCCCGGCCCGTCCCGCAGCACCTCCCACAGCGGCCGGGCCAGGTGCTCGGGCGCCGGCACGGCCATGTGGTTGGGCACCACGTCCAGGACGAGCCCGAGGCCGTGCGCGCGGGCGGTGCGCGCCAGCGCCCGCAGCCCCTTCTCGCCGCCGAGCTCCTCGCGCACCCGGGTGTGGTCGACGACGTCGTAGCCGTGCGTGGACCCGGGCACGGCCTGCAGCACGGGGGAGAGGTGCAGGTGGGAGACGCCGAGCGTCGCCAGATGGGGGACCACGGCCTCGGCCGCGGCGAACGGGAAGTCGGGCTGGAGCTGCAGCCGGTAGGTGGCGATCGGCACGGAGGGGACGACAGCGGTCGGCGGGGTCGCGGCGCTTTCTGTCATGGAGGACTGACTACCCCGCCGACCGGTACGCCCATCACATCGGGCGGACGGTTACGCCGGGCGCTGCAGGACCACCATGCTCCGGTCGGCCAGCCGCAGCCGGTCGCCCTGGGTCACCTTGCGGCCCGAGCCGGGGGCCACCCCCTCCGGGCGCTGGGTGTCCACGACCACCTGCCACTCCTTGCCGTGGTTGACCGGGACCACGAAGTCCAGCGGCTCGTACCAGGCGTTGAACATCAGCAGGAAGGAGTCGTCGGCGATCCGCTCCCCGCGGTCGCCGGGCTCTGAGATGGCGCTGCCGTTGAGGAAGACCACCAGGGCGTTGGCCTGTGCCTCCTCCCAGTCGTCCTGGATCATCTCCTCACCCTCAGGGGTGAACCAGGCGATGTCCGAGAGCTCGTCGTGCGTCCCCTCGACCGGCCGGCCGTGGAAGAAGCGGCGGCGCCGGAAGACGGGGTGGTCGCGGCGGAGCCACACCATCTGGCGGGTGAAGTCGTGCAGCCGCTCGGTCTCCGCGTCGCCCTCCTTGGGCCACGGCACCCAGGCGAGCTCGTTGTCCTGGCAGTAGGCGTTGTTGTTGCCCCGCTGGGTGCGGCCGAACTCGTCGCCGTGGGCGAGCATGGGCACGCCCTGGGAGAGCATCAGGGTGGCGATGAAGTTGCGCATCTGGCGCTCGCGCAGGGCGAGCACCTCCTCGTCCTCGGTCTCACCCTCGGCGCCGCAGTTCCACGAGCGGTTGTGGCTCTCGCCGTCCCGGTTGTTCTCGCCGTTGGCCTCGTTGTGCTTGTCGTTGTACGACACCAGGTCGCGCAGGGTGAAGCCGTCGTGGCAGGTCACGAAGTTGATGGAGGCGAGCGGCCGGCGGCCGTCGTCCTGGTAGAGGTCGGAGGAGCCGGTCAGCCGGGAGCCGAACTCGGCCAGTGTGGCCGGTTCGCCGCGCCACAGGTCGCGCACCGTGTCGCGGAACTTGCCGTTCCACTCCGTCCACAGCGGCGGGAAGTTGCCCACCTGGTAGCCGCCCTCGCCGACGTCCCAGGGCTCGGCGATCAGTTTCACCTGGCTGACCACCGGGTCCTGCTGCACGAGGTCGAAGAACGAGGACAGCCGGTCCACCTCGTGGAACTGCCGGGCCAGGGTCGCGGCGAGGTCGAAGCGGAAGCCGTCGACGTGCATCTCGGTGACCCAGTAGCGCAGCGAGTCCATGATCATCTGCAGCACGTGGGGGCTGCGCATCAGCAGCGAGTTCCCCGTGCCGGTGGTGTCCGTGTAGTAGCGCGGGTCCTCGGCCAGCCGGTAGTACGAGGCGTTGTCGATGCCCCGGAAGCACAGCGTCGGCCCCAGGTGGCTGCCCTCGGCCGTGTGGTTGTACACCACGTCGAGGATCACCTCGATGCCCGCCCGGTGCAACTCGCGTACCGCCGTCTTGAACTCCAGCACCTGCTGGCCGCGGTCGCCCATCGAGGCGTAGGCGTTGTGCGGGGCGAAGAAGCCGATCGTGTTGTAGCCCCAGTAGTTGCGCATCCCCGCGTCCACCAGGCGGTGGTCGTGGACGAACTGGTGGACCGGCATCAGCTCCAGCGTCGTGACGCCCAGCTCCGTCAGGTGCGAGATCACCGCGGGGTGGGCGAGCGCCGCATAGGTGCCGCGGATCTCCTCCGGGAGTTCCGGGTGGAGCATCGTCAGGCCCCTGACGTGGGCCTCGTAGATGACCGTGCGGTGGTAGTCGATGCGGGGGCTGCGGTCCTCCGCCCAGTCGAAGTACGGGTTCACCACCACCGAGGTCATGGTGTGCGGCGCGGAGTCCAGGTCGTTGCGGGACTCGGGCTCCCCGAAGTGGTAGCCGTACACCGCCTCGTCCCAGTCGATCGTCCCGCTCATCGCCTTCGCGTACGGGTCCAGCAGCAGTTTCGCGGAGTTGCAGCGGTGGCCCCGGGTCGGCTCGTGGGGGCCGTGGACCCGGAAGCCGTAGCGCTGACCGGGCATGATGCCCGGGACGTACGCGTGACGGACGAATGCGTCCGCCTCGCGCAGCTCGACGGCGGTCTCCGAGCCGTCGTCGTGCAGCAGACACAGCTCGACGCGTTCCGCGGCCTCCGAGAAGACCGCGAAGTTGGTGCCGGCGCCGTCGTACGTGGCGCCGAGGGGATATGCCTGACCCGGCCAGACCTGCATGTCGTCGACTCTTCCACTTGTCCGCCGGGCGCCGGTAGGCCGCACCCCGGTCACGTCGGTGCCGAAAGGGCATCGTCACGCAAACAGGCCCCCCCGGGCATGGAATCGCCAAGATCTTCCCCGTTACGGGTGTCCCAATTCCCCTGCCTGCCGCAAGAATCCACCGTCCCGGGGCAACCTGTGCCGTCGAGGTCGCATCAGAACGGGTGACAGTACGACACAGGGGAGACCTACGTGACAGATCAGGGGGAAGGCCGTTCCTTACCGCGAAAGGGAGGGCTCGGGCGCGGATTCAGGCGCGCCCTGTGGGGCGGCGGCACAGCCGTCGTCGCCACCGCCGTGATGATCGGCATCACCTTGCCGCGTGACGCCTCCGGCGACGACCACTCCACGACGGGCGGCCCCGCCGCCGCGTCGGGAGCGCCGGGGCAGCAGGACGCGGACAGCGGTGAAATGACCGAGAACGACGCGCCCGAGGGCGCACGCCAGAGCGGTCGTGGGCCTCTGACCAAGGCCGAGGTCGACCGGGCGAAGTCCATGGCCCTGCGCCGCGACGCGCTGCGCAGCGCGCAGGACGTGGATGGAGGGCACGGCCCGGAGTACCTCGACACCGACCTCGCCGAACCGGCCGACGCCACGGGGGCGCCGACCGACCGGGACCGCCGGGTCGAGGTCCTCTTCTACGACTACGGGCACGACCGGCTGGTGAAGAAGACCGTCAACCTCACCTCCGGCACCGTCGAGCGCACCGACACCGCCACCGGCATGCAGCCACCGCCCTCGAACGACGAGACGCGGGAAGCGGCGGCACTGCTCATCCGGGACGCTCTCGGCAAGGGCCTCCGCGCCGACTTCACGGCCGCCACCAAGGGCCGCGCGCTCACCTCGCCCGACCAGCTGCGACTGCGCGGCATCTCGTTCAACACCGCCGAGCAGACCGCCCCGGCCGGTTTGGCCAAGTGCGGTCAGCACCGGTGCGTACGGCTGTTCACGCAGGTGAAGGACGGGCCGTGGATCGACACGACCCATCTCGTCGTCGACCTCAGCGACCGCACCGTCGGCCGGATCCACTAAGAGCGGAGACCCAGAAACCATGCGCACCAACCACGTGCGCCGGGCCCTCGGTACGGCCTCGGCGCTCCTCCTCCTGCCCGCGCTCCTCGCGGGCTCCACGGCCGGACGGGCCTATGCGGCCCCGCGGGCCGATACCACTGCCACGGCGGACTGCGGCACCGCCACCGCCCTGACCAAGACCCTGCCGAACGGCACCGGCTGGAGCATGTGCTGGCGCCTGAGCGGCACCAAGGGCCTGGTCCTGGAGAGGATCGCGTACCGTCCGAGGAACGAGCCGCGGCCGCTCAAGGTGCTGACCTCGGCCTCGCTCGCGCAGGTCAACGTCCCGTACGACTCCGGGCTGACCGAGTACAACGACCTGTCCGACATCGGCTTCGGCAACACCGCGATCGACATCGGCCGCGAGGAGTGCCCCGGCGGCACCGTCAGCCCGGTCTACGTCCCGCAGCAGGAACGCACCGTCAAGGCGCTGTGCACCACCACCGCGCCGCACGGCTACGCCTACCGCAGCGACGTCGACGACGACCACGGCACCGCCAAGAAGTACACCAAGCAGGGGAGCGATTTGGTCATCCTCTCCGTGTCCCAGCTCGGCTGGTACGAGTACATCACCCAGTGGAACTTCTCCGACGACGGCACCATCACCGCCAAGATGGGCGCCACCGGCGACCTGTCGCCCGGCGACTACAGCGGAGCGGGCACCGGCTGGCCCATCGGCAAGGGCGACCGCGACCACTCCACCAGCCACTACCACTCGGTCTTCTGGCGGCTGGACTTCGGCCTGGACGGCTCCCCACGGGCCAAGGTCGAGCAGTACGACACCAAGAAGGCCGGCCGGGGCCCCGGCTCCGCCGTCCTGAAGACCACCAGGACCCCGGTCACCAGGGAACTCGCCGCAAACTCCGCGCTGCGCCGCTGGTGGCGGGTGGTCTCCACGGCCGGGAAGAACGCCGACCGGCACCCGCGCTCCTGGGAACTGGTCCAGCAGCACTCCGACCGCTACGACGCCCACGCCTACACATCGAAGGACGTGTACGTCACCCAGTACCGGGCCTGCGAGCAACTGGCCAGCGGGAACAGCGACCCGGCGTGCGACGGCCGGGGCACCTCGGTGGACAAGTGGGCGAACGGCGAGACTCTCACGCACCCAGTGATGTGGGTCAACGTCGGCTTCCACCACATCCCGCGCGACGAGGACCAGACACCCATGCCGGTGCACTGGCAGGGGTTCCAGCTCGCGCCGCGCGACGTGACGGCCATGAGTCCGCTCACACCGGACGAGCTGTCGGGCCACAACGGCCAGGGAAACTGACCGTCCCGTCCCCGTCCGAGCCGGTGAGCATGTGGTGAAGTAGCGTCGTTACGGCTGCACCGCCTCCCGCCCCGCAGTACCCTTCCTTGATCGTGGACGGGGGCGGGAAGGCGGGTGCAGTCGTGATGTCGGGAGGTCTGGTGCTCCCCGGTGGTGGTGATCAGGGGGACCCGGGCGGCGGCATCGGCGAAGGAACCACCGGTACGGCCGCCCTCGCACTGCCGTTGGAGATCGGAGCGGAACTGGACTGGGGCGCCGACGAGTGGGCCGAGGTGCGTACCCGCGCCCGGCGCGCCGGACGGGCTTACGTGTGGCTCAACCTCGTCGAACAGCGCCTGCGCGCCGTCGTCAACGCCGTGCTGCG
This sequence comes from Actinacidiphila sp. bgisy160, assembly GCF_965342435.1. GTDB lineage: Bacteria > Actinomycetota > Actinomycetes > Streptomycetales > Streptomycetaceae > Actinacidiphila. The sequence goes on from NZ_CBDRCM010000054.1 coordinate 34,853, forward strand.
CCCGATCTACGAACCCGTGCACGGCGACGAGTGGGTGGTCGCGGCCGCGGGCCCGGCCGGTCACGAGTGGGTGCAGCGGGCCGCCGCCGTGCGCGAGGTCAGCCGCCGCAAGGGGTTCCTGCTCGACCCGGCCGACGACAACATCCTCAGTTTCCTGACGCTGCCGCAGCTGCGTGAGCTCGCCGTGCAGCACTGGCCGTGCTTCGAGCCCTATCTCGACGACCGCCGGGAGCTCGAACTCGCCCTGGACGAACTGGAGGTGGCACGGCACGTCGTCTCCCGCAACCGCGCCCTGTCCCGCACCGTCCTGGACCAGGCCGAGCGGGCCGCCGCCCGGCTGCTGGACATGCTCGGCTCCGGGCCCGGCTACCCCTCCGCCGAGCGGCTGCCCGTGGACGCCGTCGAGGAACTCGTCGCCGACCGCTACGCCGACGTCGTCGGCGTCTACCCGGACCGGGTGCGGCTGCAGCGGCAGCTGCCCGCCGAGGACCTGTTCGGGGGCGCGCGACGGCTCGACGCCGTCGGCATCGGCCTCAACCTGCTCGTGCAGAACTACTCGGGCAAGCGTCTGGTGCGGCTGGCGGAGTCCGGCTGCCGGGTGCGGCTGCTCTTCCTCAACCCGGCGAGCAGCGCCGTCCGCCGCCGCGAACGCGAACTCGGGCTCGGACGCGGCGAGCTCAGCCGCTCCGTCGAGATGAACATCATGCACATGCGGCGGGTGCGCGCCCGGCTGCGGGACACCGCCGCGTTCGAGATCCGGGTCTTCGACGAGACCCCGCGCTTCACCGCCTACCTCGTGGACGGCGACACCTCGGACGGCATCGCGGTCGTCCAGCCCTACCTGCGCAAGGCCCGTGGCATGGAGGCGCCGGTGCTCATCCTGCGCGGCGGGCCGCGGGAACTCGTGCAGACCAGGACCGACGAGGCCCCGGAGGCCGAGCACGGGCTGTTCGAGATCTACCGCGAGGAGTTCGAGGGCGTCTGGGCCGACTCCCGCCCCGTCTCCTGACGGCCCGGCGGACCGTCCGGCCGGGTCTCCCCCCACAGCCCGGCCGCAGCAGTGTCAGTGGCGCACGGGATGATGGGGCCGAACACGGGGGAACAGCGGGAAGGACGTACGCCAATGGGCATGGGACGACGCCGGGCACGGACGGTCGGCTCCGGACGGGGGAGGAGCGCGGGCAGCCGCCCGCGCGGCGCGGTGGGCGCCACGGGCACGGGGGCCGGGCGATGAGCTGGATCAGCGACGCGCTCGTCGCGTTCGACCTGGAGACCACCGGCACCGACGTCGAGACCGACCACATCGTCACCGCGGCCGTCGTACGGCTGGAGGCCGACGGGGCCGTCTCGCGGGAGCGGACCTGGCTGCTCGACCCGGGCGTGGCCATACCCGAGCAGGCGTCCGCGATCCACGGCATCTCGACCGCCCACGCCCGCGCCCATGGCGCCCCGGCCGGCCCGGCGGTCGAGGAGATCGCCGACACCGTCGCCGGGGTGCTGCGCTCGGGCACACCGCTGGTGGTGATGAACGCGCGCTACGACCTGTCGCTGCTGGACCGCGAGTGCCGCCGGCACGGCGTCGCGTCGGTCGGCGAACGCCTGGGCAGCGTGCCGTCGCCGGTCATCGACCCGCTGGTCATCGACAAGCACGTCGACAAGTACCGCAAGGGCAGGCGGGCCCTGCAGGCGCTGTGCGCCCACTACGGGGTGCAGTTGGAGGGCGCCCACGACGCGCGGGCCGACGCGGTGGCCGCGGCCCGCGTGGTGCGCCGCATGGGGGAGCGGCACGAGCCCGTCGGCCGGCTGCCGCTGGCGGACCTGCACGCCCTTCAGGTCCGGGCGGCGGCCGAGCAGTCGGCCTCCCTCCAGGCGTACCTGCGGCGCACCGCCGACCCGGCGGCCGTCGTCGAGCACGCCTGGCCGGTCATTCCCCGGCCGAGGTGACCGCGGGCCCCGCAGGCGAGGCCGGGGCGCAGTCGAGGATCCGCCCGTCCACGGTGCCGACCAGCAACCGGCCGGCGCCGGCCGCCGCGAGGGACAGGGGCACGACCACCTGTCCGCCGACGCGCAACCGGTGCCGCAGGCGCGGGCTGCCGGTCCGCGGGTCGAGCCCCACGACCTCCCCGGACCGGTGCGCGGCGTAGACGGTGTCCTCGTCGGCGTCCAGGGCCGTGACCGGCTCGTCGGCGGCGAACACCCACCGCGGCGCGCCGTCCGGGAGCCGGCGCCGCACCACGAAGGCGTTCCGCGCGTGCACTTCCTCGTGGTCACGGACCACGGCGGCGTGCACCAGGGCGGCGTCGCCGAGCTGGACGGCCGGGCCGGGGAAGAGGTGCGAGCCGCGCCCGCTCTCCCAGTCGAGGGCGAAGAGCCTGCGCAGTCCTGGCTCCGCGCCCGGTTCCCCGATCGTGAGCGCGCCGATCCACGCCCGGCTCCCGGGGCGGGTGTGGAGGTCCTGCACGAACAGCGGGTCCGCGCCGCGACGCAGGCGGAAGTCGCTCGCGGTCAGCGTGAAGCGCGTCAGCTCCGTGCCGTCGGGGGCCAGAAGACGGGTCTCGCCGCCCCGCTGGTCCGGCGAGCCCGCCCGGATGACCAGCCGGCCGTCGCGGCTCGCGGCGAACGTCACGGCGTGACCGGGATCGAAGGCCTCCAGGGAACGTCCGTCCGCCAGCGACAACCGCTCGACCAGGGTGCCGTGGCCCTGCCACCCCGACCCCGCCGGGCGCACCGTGTGCTGCACGTTGACCCAGGCCGAGGCCTCGTCGGCGCCGACGTGGATCTGCCGCGCCCCGTCCAGGTCCGGCACGGACCACTGCAGATCCCCCGACGGCAGCCAGCACTCCAGCCGCGCGCCCTCGACCGTGGCCAGCACCCGGCCGTCACCGAGCACCTCGACCGCCCGTACCTGGCGGCGCGGTGCCCACACCGTCCCCGGGATGCGGCGGCTGCGCTCCGTCAGCAGGTCGCGGGCGCGATCCCGGTCCGGCGGCCCCTCGTACCGTACCCGCGGGCCCGTCACCTCGCGCCGGCCGACGGACCGAGGGGGCACCGCCCGCCAGTCGTGGCGTTCCAGGACGGCCTCGAAGCCGTGGCTGAAGGCGTGTGCGGAGTCCTTGTCCTCGGGGGAGACCACCAGGCGCAGCCGCCGGGCGTCCAGCCACCGGACAAAGGTCACCTGGCGGCCGTCGTCGAGGAGCGGCCGCACCCGCCCCGACTCCAGGTCCATCAGCAGCAACTGCCCCTCGAAGTCCCAACTGCCGTCGTAGCGGCCCACACCCACGGCCGCCAGCGGGAGGAGCGGATGAAAGGCGACCGACATCACCGGCCACTGGCAGTCGTACACGTGCCGGCAGCGCAGGTCGTCCGCGTCGTAGACGCCGATGCGGTACCGCGGCCACCGATCGATGGGAGCCCGTCCCGGGTTCGGCCAGGCAATCCACCCCATGTCGCCGCCCACGACGAGGCATCCCAGCCGCTCGTCGACGGCGGCGACGCCCGGTTCACCGATCTCGGCGAAGGGACGGTCGCCGAGGACACGGCGGACGACCAACGATTCCGGCATGGACACCGCCCTGACTGGAGGAGCGCCCATCCTCCCAGCCCGGGCGGCGCGACGGGGTCAGAAGGGGTACCAGCGCACCGACGGATCGCCGTCCCGCAACGAGGCCACCCGCCGGCGGAACTCGGCGAGCGCCGCGGGGTCGCCCGGCGCGTGCTGCGCCACCCAGGCACAGCTCGCCGTCTCCCGTGCCCCGCGCAGCACCGCGCAGCCCTCCCACTCGCGCACGTCCCACCCGTAGGCGGCCGTGAAGGCGTCATAGGCGTCCGCGCCGAGGCCGTAGCGGTCCCGGCTGAGCGCCATGACGACCAGGTCGTGCTCGCGCAGATCGGCGGAGAAGGTCTCCAGGTCCACCATGACCGGACCGTCCGGGCCGACGTGCACGTTGCGCGGCAGCGCGTCACCGTGAATGGGCCCAGGGGTCAGACGCGGGGTCAGCGCGGCGGCCGCGACGGCGAATCCGTCCCGGCGCTCGCGCAGATACGCCGCGTCCGCGGGATCGATGGCCGTCCCGGCCAGCCGCAGCCAGCGCTCCACCCCGTCCAGCAGGTCACGGCGCGGCAGGGTGAAGTCCGGCTCGGGCAGGGCGTGCACGAGCCGCAGCAACGCGGCGAGGTCGGCGGGCTCCGCCGGCCGTACCGTGTCCGGCAGGCGCTCCCAGTACGTGACCGGATGCCCCTGCACCAGCCGGGCCTGTGGGGCCGCCGCCCGTACCGCCGGAACGCCGTGCGCGGCCAGCCAGGACGCCGTGCGCACCTCGCGGGCGGCCCGGTCCAGCAGTTCGGGACCGCGGCTCACCTTCGCGACGGTCACGCCGTCCGCGAGCTCGAACACCGCGTTCTCGCCGAGCGCGATCAGCTTCGCGCCGTCCTGTCCGTCCGCCGCGAGGACGGCCCGGGCGAGCTCTTCGGTGAACGCCATACGGCGATGATCGCAGATCAGTAGGCTGACCCGGTGACCGAGGAAGACGTCATGGCCTTCTGCGAGCTGCTGCCGCGGCTGCGGGGCGCCGCGAGCGACCCGGACGAGGCGGCCGAGCTCGAGGCCGTCACCGAGGCCGTACGGCAAGGCGCCGGCGACATGGCGGCGGTCGCCGACCTCGGTCTGCGGCTCGGCGTACGGGTCGTCGGCCCCCGCAAGGACGCCGGCGGCTACTCCCAGGTGCCCGGCATGACCGGCGGGGGCGGCGGCCTCCTGCGCCACCGCTGCCCGCGCGGCGTCTGCGCCCGCAGCGAGGACCCGACGGCGTCCGTCACCGCCCCGCGCTGCGCGATCTGGGACGCCGAACTGCGGCCCGTCTGGTACTAGCCCTGTCGTCCCGGTCCCCGCGGGTGAAGGAGGTTCGTCCGGTGCGCGCAGCCGCACAGCGCAGGAAGCAGCCGGCCCGGGTGGCCGGTGCGCGACGGCGGAGGGGCGGACGCGCCCACCGGACGGCGCGAGGGCACCGCGCCCCGGAAGGCAGGTCCTAGCGCGGTGGCGGGTCTGCTGGACGAGATCGGCGGGAAACTCGCCGAGCGCTGGGTCTCCCTGCTCGCGCTGCCCGGATCGCTCTTCCTCGGCACCGCCTGGGCCGCCCATGTGCTCGGCGGACGACGGCCGTTCGACGCCGGCCGCCTGCTGCGCGAGGTCGAGCGCTACGCGGACTGGACCGGCGCGCACGGCGGCGCCGCGCTCTTCCTGGTCCTGGTCGCCGCGCTGCTGCTCGCCGTCGTGCCGGGCCTCGCGGTGCAACTCCTGGCGCGCGCCGTCCAGGTGCTCTGGCTCGGGCCCTGGCCGGGCGGATCGGGGCAGCGGCTCGTGCGCAGGCGCCGGGCCCGCCGCGAACGCGCCGACGCGCAGGTCGCGGCCCACCTGCGGAACTACGAACGCGGTGGCGACGAGAGCGAACTGGCCGCCGCCCGCGCGGCCGAGGCGCGCCGTGACCGGATCGCGCCCCTGCCCCCGGCCCGTCCCACGCGCATGGGCGACCGGATGCACGCCCTGGAGCACCGCGTCGGCGCGTACTACGCGGTGCCCTTCACGGCGGTCTGGCCGCGCCTGTGGCTGGCGGCCACGGAGGCCGACCGCAGGGAGATCCGCACGGCGGCCGGTGCCTTCGAGGCGTCCACCCGGCTGTGCGGCTGGGGTCTGCTGTACGCGGCGCTGGCCTGCGCCACCGCGTGGTGGCCCGCGCTCGCCGCGGGCGCCGTGCTCGTGTTCGCCGCCTGCTGGCTCGGCCGCGAACGGCTCTTCGCCCTGGCCGACCTCGTCGACGCCGTCGTGGACCTGCGCCTGCGTTCCGTCGCCCGCGCGGTGGGGATCCCCGTCCCGTCGGGGCCTCTCGCCCCGGCGACCTGGCGGGAGCTCGACCTGGTGCTGCGCCGCCGCCGGTGACGCGGCCGGAGCGGACGCTGCCATGATGTGCCGGGCCGCCGGGCCCGCCGCCACGAGATCGGACGGGGATGCTGTACCTGCTGTTCCTGACGTACGCCGGACCGGAAGAGGACGCCGGGCCGTTCGTCGCCGCCCACGTGGCGTTCCTGGAACGCCACCACCGCGCCGGCACGTTCCTGCTCTCCGGGCAGACGGTGCCCTCGTCCGAGGGCGGGGTCATCCTCGCCCGCGGGACGGACCGCCGCACGGTCGAGCGGATCGCCGCGGAGGACCCCCTGGTGACCTCGGGGGTCGCCACGTACACCGTCACCACTGTCGACCCGGCCCGCATGCACCCGGTCCTGGCCGGGCTGCTCGGCGGCGCCTGACCCCCCGGTCGCGGTGGGGCTCAGCGGCCGATGTGGACGAAGGGCGCCCAGGCCGCGGGGGAGCGGGCGTAGCGGGTGCGCAGCACGCGGATGACGTGGTTGAGGGCGCGGCCCGCGTCCGCGGGGGCGACGGCGCCGGGTGTCCGGCCGCGGAGCGCGGCGTACAGGCGGGCGGCCAGGAGCGCCGAGACCGCGTCGTCGGCCTCCCAGAGGGCGCCGACGACCTGGGGGTAGCCCGCGGTCTGGAAGGCGGAGGCCAGGTGGACGGCCTCGTCGGGCAGTTGCCCGGTGTGCGCGGTATGGCAGGCGAGCAGCACCGCCAGCTCGGCGTAGAGCAGTTCCTGCCGGGAGACGTCCGCGGCGCTCAGCGGCCCGCCGTGCAGGAGCAGATGACTGGCGGGCGGGTCCTGCGGGTCGCTGACGCCATGGCAGGCGAAGTGCACCCAGCGCGCCGTGCGCAGGGCCGACAGGACGCGTTCCGGGGTGGCCGCCTCGCCCTCGACGGCGCGCACGCCGCCCAGCGCGTCCGCGATCGCGGCGATCTCACGCGCCGAGGCGCCCGCGGAGCCCGCCGTCCCGGTGGGCCGGCCGACGGCGAGCAGCCGTCCGCCGGTGCGGCCGGAGGAGATCCGCCGGGCGTGCAGCAGGGCCCGCAGGGTGGGGGTTGTAGGAGGAGGCCACCCGGTCGAGGACGGTGCGTCCGTCGCGCAGCTGGTGCTTGCGCTGCAGCCCGGCGGCGTGCAGCGGCAGGTACGCCAGCGGTCCCGAGGCAGACCACCACAGGCGGGGCGCGGCCGACGCGGGGGCGTCCTCGGGGAGCGGCCGGGTGAGGCCGAGGGCGTTCAGTACCGGCTCGGCCACGGTCCGCCACAGCCAGGCGAGGGTGTCCAGCACGAGTTCGCGGGCGTGGTCGTGCTCCTCGTCGGGGGCGGTCCGCGGCAGGCTCACGGCCGTGAGGAACTGCTGTGCCCGCAGCGCCAGCTGCCCCTCCGTCAGTTCGCGCAGCGGCACGCAGAAGATCCGCTCCCGCGTGACGACGACCGCGTCGCAGCGCAACCGGTCCACGTTGACCGCGACGACCGGTCCCTCCGCCGCCACGGCCCGCATCTCCCGTTCCGTGGGCGGTATCAGGAACCGCTCGAAGCCCACCTTGCCGCGGACGCGCATCAGCAGCGCCTCCCACTCGGCGGCCGCGACGTGCCGTTCCATGTAGTCGTCGCCCGCCTCGGCCCGCCGCAGGCGGCCCCCGAGCGCGGAGAACTCCCGGGCCAGCAGGGGATGCGCCGCGGCCAGCGCGGTCAGATCGGCGCGGGCCTCCAGATCCTGGCCCATCAGGACCGCCCGGCCCTGCTCCAGCAGGGCCAGCGCCTGCGCGGGCCGCCCGGCGGCGAGCGCCGCGGCGCAGCCGGTGCGTCCCAGGCTCGTACCGGTCAGGGGATCCGGCCGGCCGGCGGACGCCGGGTCGGCGCCGTCCGTCCGCAGGTGCGCCATGGGGTAGCGGCGGCCGAGCAGCGCCCCGTCGACCAAGGCCCGGCGGTCCCCTCGCGCCAGGGCGCGCGAGGCCATCGACGGCAGGGTCTCCAGGGCGCGTGCGGCCGCGTCGGCGGCCGCGGCCCAGTCGCGGCGCTCCAGCGCGTCGGTCATCGCGATGCGCGCCACCTCGAACCGCAGCGCCGGCATCTCGTCGGCGGGCTCCGCCGCCAAGGCGGCCTCGGCCGCCCGCGCCGCTTCCTGGTCCCCGCGGACGGTGGCGTCGGTGTAGTCCGCCCAGTGGCCGTACGACGTGACCATCCCGCCCAGCAGGTCCGTCAGGCCCGGGGCCCGCTCCACGCGCCGCGAGGCGTCGGCGATCCTGCGACGCGCCTCGGCGGCCAGGACGGGGTCCTGGGTGAGCCCGGCCAGGTTGGTGAGCGCGCTGGCGTACTCCACTTCCCCGGCGGCGCGTTCCGGCGCGTCCCCGGGCAGCAGGTCGAGCGCGGCTCGCAACTCCCGGCAGCAGGTGCGCAGTGCGCCGACGTCCATGGCGAGCACCGCCCGCGTGTGCTGCCACGGTGCCGAGGCGAGGACCAGGCGGGCGTGCTCCGCGGAGCCGTGCGGGAGTTCGGCCAGGACGCGGTCGCCGAGCGCGGCCGCCTCCTCGATGACGGCGGCGTCCTGGTCGGTCATGTAGCGCATCGCGATGACCGCCATCAACAGTCCGGCCGTCCGGGCCCGTTCGGTGCTGCCGGGCTCCGTCCGCCCCAGCGCCTCGCGCAACCGCCGCTCGGCGTCGGCGACGAAGGCCGGATCCATGCCCTGGGGCGTGCCGGGGCCCTTGGCCAGGGCGTCGACCAGGGGCCGCAGGTCGGGAGGGACGGGGAAGGCGGCCGTGAAGCGGGCGTACAGGTCGTCGCCCTCGCCGTTGCCTGCGCCCGGGCCCGGTTCCGGGCGGGGTTCCGAGCTCGGTTCCGGGCGGGGTACGGGACCGGGGTCGGCACGGAAGCCGTCGGGCGGCAGGGCCGTCCGCAACTGCACCGGCGGCAACGCGGGCGCGAACCGCACCATCATCGGCAGGAAGCGGGTCACCACCGAGCCGAGGGACCGCGGCAAGAGCCGCATCCTGGAGCGGAGTTCGCCCACGGCGGCGGCCTTCCCGGCGATGTGCGGCAGCAGCGGATGGCCCGGCGGCAGCCGCTCCAGGAGCGCGCGCAGCATGCGCTCGGCCTCGGCGGCGTCCGCTGCCTCCCAGGCGACGACCGCGCGGGCGGCCAGCAGCGAGGCCATGTTGACCTCGTAGGCCCCGTTGTCGTCCGGCAGCCCCTCGGCCCGGTATGCCTCCAGGTGCCCCATCGCCTCGTCGATCGTCGCGCGGGCCGGTGCCCAGGGCAGCGTGCACATCAGCGCGGCCGCCAGCGCGAAGTGGACGCTGCGCATCTCGTGCCGGTCCCGGAGCCCGCCCATGGCGCGCCCGCTCGCGGCGGCCACCGCCAGCCGCCCGCCCCGCACGGCGACGTCGACCGCCTCCCGGTCCTGGGGACGGGCCCGGATCCAGGCGATCCCGGCGAGCACCGCCGCCCTTCCCGCGTCCGGTGCGTCGACGTGCCCGGGGGTGACCGCGGCGAAGGCCTCCCGGGCGCGTGCCCACAGCGCCGGCAACTCGTCCGTGGCCCCGCACTCGTAACGGATCAGCGCGGAGTGCGCGAGCCGGGCGAGTAGCCCGGGGCGGCTCAGATCGTCCGGCGGGAGCGTCGCCAGCAGCTCCGCCACCCTGCCCTCCACGGGGTCCGCGGGCCGGAACGGCTGCTGGGCGGGGCCCGACGGGTAGACGGCCGCTACGGCCACGAGATCGTCGGGTGAGCGGTGCTGGGTCTGCGCCCCCAGGTGGTGGCGGACCTCGGGCGCGGTGCGGAAGTCACCGTGCATGCGCGCCAGGGTGCGGTCGGCCAACTGCAGGTGCAGGACGAGCCGGGCGCGCAGCGGATGCCCGCGGGGCGCCGTGTCCAGGCCCAGCACCATCAGCGCGAGCGCGGCGGCGGCCGGGGCCCGGCCGTCCTCGCCCTGCCAGGATTCCCGCAACAGGTTCCCGGCCGCCTCGAGCAGGCTCCCGGGCGTCGTTCCGGCGCCGTCGACGAGGCGGGCGGTGGCAGGTGGCTCCGCGAGCCCGAAGCGCGTCAGCATGCGGTCCACAGCCGCGCGCGCGTCCGTCATCAGCCGCTCCCGATCCCCGCTTCCGGCGTCGCGGCAGGATAGCGCGCCCCGCGTGACCGACCGCTCACTCCGCGGCACGACGGAGCATCCCGCGGGGCCGCGCCCACATTCACCCGGAGGAAAGGCCCGCCCGGCCCCGCAGATCGCCGGCACGTGGTGCCCGGCGGTGAAGCGGCGTGAGGCGCCCCGGCACTGCGGCCCCGGTACGCGAGCCCGCCTGGACGCGTTCCGCCGGCTACACCGGCCGGCGCCGTCCCTCTTCCAGGACGCGGAGGCCTTGGACGAGTCGATCGTCCAGGTCTTCATGCCCGTGCCTCGCCAGGTGTCCTTGAACGAGACCTTCAGCGTGCCGATGCTCACCGTGCGCGTGGCCGGCTTGCTGTTCTCCACCGCGGCGGCCGGCAGCGCGCCGGCCATCAGCGGAGCCGACGGCTCCGGTCAGCACGGCACGCAGAACCGGGCCTCGCCCCCGACTGCGGCGCCGTCACGCCGCGGTGCGGCGGACCGCGTCCCGGAGGACCGCGGCCGCGCCGCCGTGCGCGTAGACCTCGCGCTGCCGGCGGGCGCCGGAGCCCCGGGAGGTCAGGCGGTCCACGCCGGCACGCACGGTGTAGAGGTCGCCGGCGTCCTTCAGGGCGTCCTCGACGTGGGCGACGAGGGTCTCGACGACGTCGTGCGCGCCGGCCGGACGGAAGGTACGCGGATCGAGCAGGGCCCCGTCCAGCCCCGAGCGGCTGGCCCGCCAGGAGGCGAGCCGCAGCAGGGCCAGTTCGTCGTCGGGCGCGGGGCGCCCGTCGGCCCACTCGCGGGCGGCGGTCTCGACCAGGCCGCGCACCAGGGCGGCGAGCACCACCGTGTCCTGGTACTCCGGGCACACGTCGCAGACGCGCACCTCGACGGTGGGGAACTTCGCCGACAGCCGGGCGTCGAAGTAGAGCATGCCCTGGTCGATCAGGATCCCCGTGGCCAGCAGTCGCGACACCGCGGCGTGGTACCCCGCGGCGGAGCCGAAGCCGCGTGTCGGCCCGGCGGTGGGCCAGCGGCCGAAGACCTGGTAGCGATAGCTCGCGTACCCCGTGTCGGCGCCCTGCCAGAGCGGCGAATTGGAGCTGAGCGCCAGCAACGGCGGCAGCCAGGGCCGGATGCGGTCGACGACGGCCACGCCCTCCTCGTCCGACTCGACGCCCACGTGGACGTGGCAGCCGCACGTCAGGGTCTCCTGCGCGGTGAGGCCGAAGGCCTGGGCCATCCTGCGGTAGCGCCCCCTGGGGGTCAGCCGGGGCGGCACCGCCAGCGGGGAGGTCCCCAGCGCCGCCACCGTGACGCCTTCCGAGCGGGCCAGCCCCGCCGCCCGCTGTCGCCAGGCGCGCAGCTCCTCCCTGAGCTGGTCCAGGGTGACGCAGGGAGAGCTGTTCAGTTCGAGCTGTTGCTGTTGCAGCTCGGCCACCAGCTCCCGGGACCAGGGTCCGCCGTCCAGCACCGCGTCGGCCACCGCGCGCGGTTCCCCGGTTCGCGTGTCCACCAGGAGAAGCTCTTCTTCGACTCCCACGGTGCGTGCCACCCTGTTCCGATACCCGCTGAGCGCGCCGCTATCCGTCCGCGGTCCTCACCCGGCGGACAGCAGGAGGTCCAGGGCGCGCCGGCACAGGCCTTCGGCCTCCTCGCCCGCCCTGGACGTCACGCTGAGGAACAGCCGCCCGCCGAGCCCCACCACGATCACCAGCGGCGCCCCGGACAGGCTCGTGTGCGCGGCGCCGTGGACGGCGGCCAGTCGCAGCGGCCCGTACGTCTCGGGGAGGTCCAGGCGTGTCTGCTCACGGCCCCGTCGAACCGGGGGCCGCGCGACTCGCCGCGCCGCAGCAGGGCGGCGGCGCGGTGCGGCAGGAACGAGGTCAGCCGGAAGACACGTACGAGCGGCCGCACCTCCTCCGGGGGGAGCCGGGAGTGGATCGGCCCGCGCCTCGCGCGCGGCGGGCCCACAGGTCGTCGGTACCGCCGTCCACGGGGACGACGAAGCTCGCCGCGTACAGGCCCATGGCCTCCCCGGGCCAGTCGCGCCGCCCGTCCGCCTCGGCGCGAGTACGCGGGGTGCGGCGCGCCCCGTTCCGTCCCGTCCCGGGCGTCATGCCGGCGCGCGCGTCCGCCGCGGTCACCGCTCGGCGCCCGGCCCCGCAGGGTGACGCGCAGGGAGGAATAGCCCGGGTGGTCATCCCGTTGGCAGGGATGGTTGAATCATCAACAACATATCGTGAGACGACGGAGGAGGGTGAAGGCGGTGCAGTTCGGGATCTTCACCGTGGGTGACCTGACCATGGACCCCACGACCGGCAGGACGCCGACCGAGCACGAGCGGATCAAGGCCATGACGGCGATCGCGCTCAAGGCCGAGGAGGTGGGGCTGGACGTCTTCGCGACCGGCGAGCACCACAACCCGCCGTTCGTGCCCTCGTCCCCGACGACGATGCTCGGCTGGATAGCGGCCCGCACGGAGAGGCTGGTCCTGTCCACCTCGACCACGCTGATCACCACGAACGACCCGGTGAAGATCGCCGAGGACTTCGCGATGCTGCAGCACCTGGCGGGCGGACGTGTCGACCTGATGATGGGCCGCGGCAACACCGGGCCGGTGTACCCCTGGTTCGGGCAGGACATCCGCCAGGGCATCCCGCTGGCGGTCGAGAACTACGCTCTGCTGCACCGGCTGTGGCGCGAGGACGTCGTCGACTGGTCCGGTCGCTTCCGCGGCCCGCTGCAGGGCTTCACCTCCACGCCCCGGCCGCTGGACGACGTGCCGCCCTTCGTGTGGCACGGCTCCATCCGCTCGCCGGAGATCGCCGAGCAGGCCGCCTACTACGGTGACGGCTTCTTCCACAACAACATCTTCTGGCCGGCCGACCACACCAAGCGGATGGTCGAGCTGTACCGCACGCGCTACGCGCACTACGGCCACGGCACCCCCGAGCAGGCCATCGTCGGCCTCGGCGGCCAGGTGTTCATGCGGAGGAACTCGCAGGACGCCGTCCGCGAGTTCCGGCCGTACTTCGACAACGCGCCGGTGTACGGGCACGGCCCGTCGCTGGAGGACTTCACCGAGCAGACCCCGCTGACCGTCGGCTCGCCCCAGCAGGTCATCGAGAAGACGCTGGCCTTCCGCGAGTACGCGGGCGACTACCAGCGCCAGCTGTTCCTGATGGACCACGCGGGACTCCCGCTGAAGACCGTGCTGGAGCAGCTCGACATGCTCGGCGAGGAGGTCGTGCCGGTGCTGCGCGAGGAGTTCGCCAAGGGCCGCCCCGAGGACGTGCCGGAGGCCCCGACGCACGCCTCTCTGGTCGCCCGGCGTGACGCGCGGGCCCTGGAGGACAAGGAGAAGGAGGCCGTGAAGTGACCGTCGCACCCCTGAGGCTGGTGGTCGTATCGGCGGGCCTGAGCACGCCGTCGTCCACGCGGCTGCTCGGTGACCGGCTCGCGGAGGCCGTACGGCGGGCCGTCGCGGACGGCGGCCGTACGGTCGACGTGCGGGTGGTCGAACTGCGCGACCTGGCCGTGGACATCGCCAACAACATGGTCACCGGTTTCCCCGGCCGCGCCCTGGCGGAGGCCGTCGCGGCCGTGACGCGGGCGGACGGCCTGATCGCCGTGACGCCGGTCTTCTCTGCCTCGTACAGCGGGCTGTTCAAGTCGTTCTTCGACGTCATCGACAACGACGCGCTGTCCGGCAAGCCCGTCCTGATCGCCGCCACCGGCGGCACCGCCCGGCACTCGCTGGCGCTGGAGCACGCCCTGCGGCCGCTCTTCGCCTACCTGCGGGCCGTGGTCGTCCCGACCGCCGTGTACGCGGCGTCGGAGGACTGGGGCGGCAGCGGCGACGCGCTCACCGACACCCTGCCGACCCGCATCGCCCGCGCCGCGGGCGAACTGGCGGCGTTGCTGGTGACGCGGCCGTCGGCCCCCGTGGCCGCGGCGGATACGGTCGTTCCGTTCGAGCAGCAATTGGCCGCCCTGCGGCCCGAGTGGGAGAGATGATGGCACTGCGCGTCGCCGACAACCCCGGCAAGTCCCGTTTCGAGATCTTCGACGCGGCGGAGGAGGGCGGTGCCGAGGAGGTGGCCGGCTTCGCCGAGTACCACCTGTACCGGGACCAGATCGCGTTCATCCACACCGAGGTGGACCCCCGTTTCGGCGGTCGCGGCCTCGGCGGGGTCCTCGCCCGGGCCGCGCTGGACGCGGCCCGTGAGCGCGGACTCGCCGTGCTGCCCTTCTGCCCTTTCATCCGCGCCTGGATCGGCAAGCACCCCGAGTACGTGGAACTGGTGCCCGAGGGCGAGCGTCCGCGCTTCGGCTTCTGAGGTCCCCGGGCCCCGGGAGTCCCCGGGGCCTTCCGGGGAGCGGAGGGGCGGTCGGGCGGGCCGGAATGGATCCGGTTGGTTGAATGTTAAACCGGCTGTGCGGGGCCCGGACCGGGCCCGCCGGAACTGCCGAGGAGGGCGTCATGCCTGCTGTGACCGTGGAGAACACCCTGCTGCTGCCCCGTGTCACCGAGCCCGACCCGGTGACCGCCGAGCAGCGCCCCGTCCGCCGGGTGACCTCCGCCCCGCAGGGCTTCGAGGGCGAGGGCTTCCCGGTGTACCGCGCCTTCGCGGGCGTGCCGACGCGGGAGCTCGACCCCTTCATCCACATGGACCAGATGGGCGAGGTCGAGTACGCGCCCGGCGAGCCCAAGGGCACCGCGTGGCACCCGCACCGCGGCTTCGAGACCGTCACGTACATGATCGACGGCCGCATGGAGCACCAGGACTCGCACGGCGGCGGAGGCACGATCACCGACGGCGCCACGCAGTGGATGACGGCCGGAAGCGGCATCCTCCACATCGAGGCGCCGCCGGAGGAACTGGTCGTCTCCGGCGGGCTCTTCCACGGCGTCCAGCTGTGGGTGAACCTGCCGCGGGCGAACAAGTGGAACGCCCCCCGCTACCAGAGCATCGAGGGCCCCGAGTCCGCGCTGCTCTCCTCGCCCGACGGCGGCGCACTGGTCCGCGTCATCGCCGGCGAGGTCGCGGGACACGCGGGACCGGGGAGCACCTTCACCCCGATCACGCTGGTCCACGCCACGGTCAGCCCCGGCGCGCGGCTGGTCCTGCCCTGGCGGCCGGACTTCAACGCCCTGGCGTACGTACTGTCCGGGCGTGGCTCCGCCGGAGCCGAACGGCGCCCGCTGGACGCGCACCAGCTGGCCGTGTTCGGCAGCGGCGACACCCTGACCCTGGAGGCCACCGGCCACCCCGACAGCCGCACCCCCGCCCTTGACGTCCTGATCCTGGGCGGTCGCCCGATCCGCGAACCCGTCGCGCACTTCGGCCCGTTCGTCATGAACACCAAGGCCGAGGTCATGCAGGCCGTCGAGGACTTCGAGCGGGGCCGGTTCGGACTGGAGCCGGCCGGCCGCATGCCGCACACCGCACCCGGAGAGGAGCTCGCGTGAACACCGTCACCACCCACGAGTCCTACGCCTCCCACGAGGAGACCACGGCCGAGCGCTGGGCGCGCGCCGGGCTCTACTTCGAGGCCAAGGAGTACACCGAGGCGGCCCGGCTGCTCACGGCCGTGGTCGACGAGGTGCCCGAGCAGGTCGCCCCGCGGCTCCTGCTCGCCCGCGCCTACTACCACTCCGCCCAGCTCGGCCGCGCCGAGGAGCAGTTGCGTGCGGTCGTCGAGCGCGACCCGGTCGAGCACTACGCGCACCTGATGCTGGGGCGCACCCTTCAGCGGCAGGGCCGCGAGGCCGAGGCCGCCCCCTGGCTGCGGCTCGCCGCCGCCTTCGCGGGGGAGCTGTCCCCGGAGGACTGAGCCGGTGCCGGGCCCCGGAGCGGGGCCCGGCGGCACAGCGCCGCCGTCCTAAAAGCCTGGGCAAAGTGTCCGGCGGGGGCGGCGGCGTCGCACGTACCCTCCCCTCCGGCTTGGCAACAAATACGGGGGGAAAGCCTTGTCCGAACGTTCAGGCACGTCGTCCGCGCTCGGCTGGGCGCTCACCATCACCTTCAACATCGTCCTGCCCATCCTCACCTACGGCCGGCTCACCGACGCCGGCTGGAGCGAGTTCTCCGCCCTGCTCCTCTCCGGCGTCTGGCCGGTGCTCGACACCGCCATCACACTCGCCTGGCGCCGCAAGGTGGACGAGTTCGCCGTCATCACCCTCGTCTTCCTGGTGATCACCGTGGTCGTCACCGTCGTGGGCCCGCATTCCACGCGCCTGCTGCTGGTCAAGGACTCCGCCGTCACCGGCCTGTTCGGGGTGGTCTGCCTCGCCAGCCTGCTTGCGCCGCGGCCGCTGATGTTCTACTTCGGGCGCAAGTTCGGCACCGACGGCACCAAGGAGGACGCCGAGCGGTTCGACGGCCTCTGGCAGTACGAGGGCTTCCGCCACGTCATCCGCACCATGACCGTCGTCTGGGGGGTCGGCTACGTCCTGGAGGCCCTCACCAGGATCGGCCTTTCGTACAAGCTCTCGACCGCCACCATGGTGACGGTCAACTCGGTGATGGCGTACGCCGTCACCGGTGTCCTCATCGCCTGGACGATCCTCTACGGCCGGCGCGCCGCCGCCCGTGGCAAGGAGCGGGCGCGGTCGGCCGTGGAGGCGGAGGCGGCGGAGGCGGAGGCGCAGGCGGCGGAGAACGCCGAGGTGAAGAACGCCGAGGTGGCGGAGAACGCGGAGGCGACGCAGGACGCTCAGGCGGGGGGCTGACGGGAGCCGCCGCGTACGGCACGCGTTCGGCAGTCCGGGCGGCTTCGGGGTCCTGCCTTGCCGCCGCGCCGACCCGGCGCGTCGTGGCCGCCGGCCGGTCGTTGCCGGTAGACCGGCTGCCATGGACAGTGAGACCGAAGGACAGCGACCGCCGGTGGTGGTCACGGAGCGGGGCTGCGTGCGCGGGGTGACCGGGCAGGGGGGAGTGACGGCCTTCCGCGGGATCCCCTACGCGGCGTCGCCTGTGGGCGCGTTGCGGTTCGCCCCGCCCGCACCGCATCCCGGCTGGGACGGTGTGCGCGACGCGGCCCACGCCGGCCCCGACGTGCCGCAGGCGCCGTCCCGGCTGGCGGTCGTCATGGGGGCGCGCGAGCCGCACGGCGACGAGGACGGCTGCCTCACCCTCAACGTGTGGGCGCCGCAAGGGGCGCTCGACGTCGGCGCCGTTCCCCGGGCGGTGCTGGTGTGGTTCCATGGCGGCGGCTTCACCACCGGCTCGGGCGGCTGGGACTGGTACGACGGCACGCGGCTGGCCGCACTCGGCGGCATCGTCGTCGTCACCGCCAACTACCGCGTCGGTCCCCTGGGCTGGCTGTACCTGCCGGAAATCGGCGCGGACAACCTCGGCGGCCAGGACCAGGCCGCGGTGCTGCGCTGGGTGCGCGACAACATCACGTCCTTCGGCGGCGACCCGGCGCTGGTCACGGTGGGAGGTCAGTCGGCCGGCGCGTACAGCGCGCTCTGCCTCGCCGTCGACCCCGGGACACACGGGCTCGTCCGGCGGGTGATCGCCGAGAGCGGGCCGTGGGGACTGGAACCGCGGGAGCGCGCCGAGGCGGCCGAGGTCACCGCCGCCTATCTCCGGCTCCTGGGCGTCACACACCTGCCGCAACTGCGGGAGATCTCCGCGGAGCGCCTGGTGTCGGCGTACGGACGACTGGCGGCCGAGCGCGCCCGGCCCGATGACGTCGCCCCGCCGATGTACCCGGTGCTCGGCGGGTCCGGGCTGCCCCGCGCCCCGATGGCTGCGGTGGCCGCGGGCGGCCTGGACGGCACGGACGTCCTGCTGGGCAGCACACAGGACGAGATGACGGCCTTCCGTGCCGCCTCGCCGGCCGGCTTCCCCGATCCGGCGGCGGGGACCGAGCGGGTCTTCGGGGCCGGGGTCACCGAGATCGCGGCCCGCTGCGCGGAACGGGGCCGGCCCGCGTACGCCTACCGCTTCACGCGGCGCCCGTCCGGCGACGACGGAACCCTGGGCGCCACACACTGCGCGGAACTCCCCTTCCTCTTCGGCGATTTCGCGGCGTACGCCGACGCCCCGATGCTGGGCCCGGTGGACGACGCCGACCGCGCCCTCGCCCGGGCCTTCGGCGGGGCGCTCGCCGCGTTCGTGGCGACCGGCCGTCCGGAGGGCGGGGACGGCGGGGGCGGCGGGGGCGGCGGGGGCGGCGACGAGCGCGGGCCGTGGCGGCCGTACGAGCCGGGGGCGGCCGCGGAGGTGAGGAGGTTCGGGCCGCCGGTCCGTTAACTCTTCCGGGGGATCGCACAGATATTCGAACACGGGATACGCTGCGGGCATGTCGACTTCAGACGATGAGCGAGACCTGTTCTCCGATCCCGACCAGATGGCGCCGCTCAGGGTGCGCGGTCCGATCCCCGTCATCGATCCGTTCCGGACCCCCGGCTCCGCGGGCGTGGCCACGGCCCCGGCCACGCGCGCGGTGGACGGCCCGGGGGGGGGGGGG
>NZ_CBDRCM010000055.1:0-51100 GCF_965342435.1 Actinacidiphila sp. bgisy160
GGGCCCCCCCCCCCCCCCGCCCCCCGCGGGGGGCGGCGGCCGGATCCCCCGGCCGCCCGGGCGCGCGGTCACTCGTCGGCGTGCAGGCTCATCGGGCCGTAGATCTTCGTGCCGTCCTCGAAGAGGTGTACCTGGTCGGCGCCTCCCTGGAGGAGGTCCTTCCAGACCTCGCCGATCCAGGACTCGGCGTCGCCTTGCGTGGTGAACTCCTCGGGCTCGACCGCGGGGGTGGCCTCCGTGCCGTCGGTCTTCTCGAAACGCCACGTCCACGCCATGTCCGTCTCCTCGTCCCTGGGGGTGCCTGCCCGGCAGCGTAGCGTGCGCGGACGCGAGAGGATCTGCACGTGGAACTGACTCTCCTCGGCACCGGCGGCCCCGGCGGCGTGCCCCTGACCGACTGCCCGTGCGCGGCGTGCGCGACGGCGGTGGGCGACCAGGCGCGGGCGGCGACCGCACTGCTCGTGGACGGGGTGCTGCTGCTCGACCTGACGCCGGGTCTCGCGCTGACCGCGGCCCGCTCCGGCCGTTCGCTCGCCGGGGTCCGCCAGGTGCTGCTGTCGCACCCGCACGACGGGCCGGCCCTGGAGATCCCGGCGGGACCGCCCGCGCCGGGCCGGGTGGCGCCCGGGCAGGAGATCACGCTGCGGACCGGGCACCGGGTCCTGGCGGTGCCGGTCGACGCGCCCGGCTCCGGGTACGAGGTGACGGGACCGGAGGGCGAACGGCTGCTGTACCTGCCGCCGGAGTGCGCCCCCGCGGGGTTGCCTGAGGCCGTGGAGCCGTACCGGATGGTGCTGCTGGACGCCGTGGGCCGGCCGGACGCGCTGGCGCGGCTGCGCGCGGCCGGCGCGGTCGGGAGCACCACCGACGTCCTCGCGGTCCACCTGGACCACCGCGTCCACCCGGGGCCGGAGTTGCGGCGCCGGCTGGCCGCGCTCGGCGTACGGGCGGTGCCGGACGGCACGACGCTGACGGTCGGCGACCTCCACGACGTGCCCGACGTGCCGCGGCGCACACTCGTCCTGGGCGGGGCACGGTCGGGCAAGTCGGTGGAGGCGGAGCGACGGCTGTCGGCCTTCCCCGACGTGGTCTACGTGGCCACCGGCGGGACGCCGGGCGGCGACCCGGAGTGGGCAGAGCGGGTGGCGCTGCACCGGGAGCGGCGCCCGCAGTCGTGGCGGACGGTGGAGACCTGCGACCTGCTGCCGCTGCTGGCCGACGGGGACGGGCCCGCGCTGCTGATCGACTGCCTGTCGCTGTGGCTGACGCACACCATGGACGCGCTCGGCGCGTGGGACGACGAACAGTGGGCGGAGGGCGCCGAGCGCGAACTGCGCCGCCGCGTCGGGGAGCTGGTGGCGGCCTGGCGCGCGACCCGCCGCACGGTCGTGGCGGTCAGCAACGAGGTCGGCTCCGGGGTCGTCCCGGCCACCGCCGCCGGACGCAGATTCCGCGACGAGCTGGGGCGGCTGAACGTCGCGCTGGCCGACGAGTCCGAACACGTGCTGCTGGTGGTCGCGGGACAGGCGGTGGCGCTGCGGGGCTGACCTCGGCGCGCGGCCCCCCGGACCGGTAGTGTTCGACCCCGTGAGCGGCCTGAACATTGATGACTTCGCGACCCTGGTGGAGCGTCCGGACGCCGGTGTGCGCCGTGACGCACGCGACCGCTGGCAGCGGCTGGTGCGCCCGGCCGGCGCGCTGGGCGGACTGGCCGAGCTCGCCGACTGGCTGTCGGCGGCCCAGGGCGTGGCGACCGTACGCCCGATCGAGCGGCCCAAGGCCGTGCTCTTCGCGGCGGACCACGGGGTGGCGGCGCTGAAGGTGTCGGCCCGTTCGGCGGGCACCGCGGTGGAGCTGGTGCGGCATGTCCTGGACGGGGCCTCGCCGGTCAATGTGCTGGCCCGTCAGTACGGAGCGGCGGTGCGGGTGGTGGACGTGGGCGTGGACGCCCCGGCCGAGGACCTGCCCGCCGACGTGACGGCGCACCGGGTACGGCGCGGCTCCGGCCGGATCGACGTGGAGGACGCGCTGACGGCCGAGGAGGCCGAGGCGGCCTTCCGGGCCGGGATGGCCGTCGCCGACGAGGAGGCCGACTCCGGCACGGACCTGGTGCTCCTCGGCGACCTGAGCGTGGGCGGCACCACGGTTGCCGGGGTGCTCATCGCGGCGCTGTGCGGTACGGACGCCTCGGTGGTGACCGGCCGCGGTTCGGGCATCGACGACATCGCGTGGATGCGCAAGTGCGCGGCGATCCGCGACGCGTTGCGCCGGGCCCGGCCCGTGCTGGGCGACCAGCTGGAGCTGCTGGCGGCGGTCGGCGGCGCGGACATGGCCGCGATCACCGGTTTCCTGCTGCAGGCCTCGGTGCGGAAGCTGCCGGTGGTGCTGGACGGTGTGGTGTCCGCGGCGTGCGCGCTGGTCGCGCAGCGGATCGCCTTCCGGGCGCCGGACTGGTGGCTGGCCGGGCAGGCCAGCGGTGAGCCCGGCCAGGTCAAGGCGCTGGACCGGCTGTCCATCGAACCGCTGCTGGACCAGAAGGTGACGGCGGGTGAGGGCACTGGTGCGCTGTTGGCACTACCCCTGCTCAAGGCGGCGGCGGCCCTGTCGGCGGAGCTGCCGGAACGTTTCTGACACGTCGCGAAACAGGCCGTTCCCCTGGGTTCCGGACCTATGGGAACGGCCTGTTTCGGTCTGGCCGAACGCGGCGCGGCGTCCACCGTCGGGTATCCGCGCATGGTCGGCCTGGCCGGCCTGCTGGGTGCCGGGCACCGCGCGAGCGCCGAGTACCGGCCGGTCCGGGAGCCGCGTCTCCTGCTCTGCGAGAAGGGCGGCGAACATCCCCGGCCGGACTGGCGAGCGCGTGGGCCGCGGGCTTCCCGGCCGCACCCCGGACGCCTCGCTGTGGCGGCGGGAGGCCGCCGGGTACGGCGAGGCCGCGACGGCCGCCGCGGTACCCGGCGGGTGCCCGCCCAGGTCCACGATGCCGTGCCGCGGACCCTGGACGAGGTGCGCGCCCGCCCCTCCGTGCGGCAGCCGGCCCTGATCACCGGGTTGCTCGGCGGCACGAAGACGATCGAGGGCCCGGAGCGGCCGACCGCCACCGCGAGCGCCGCGCCTCGACGGCCGAGGCGAGGCCTCGGCCGTCGAGGCGCAGACGCTCACCATCACCGTCCGGGGGACCGGCGCCAGCCGCCGCGCGCCCTGCCCCCAGCGGACGTGCCGGGGCCTGAGCGCCCGGTGAGGCCGCCGGTCCTGTGGCCGCCGCAACGGGCCTGGCCCGACCAGCGCGCGTCGTTCATACCGTTCCGGACCGGCCGTTACCCTGCACGCCATGACCGCCGACCCCGCCCCCGCTCCCGCACCCCCCGCCGCTTCGGCCGCCGACGGACTGCGCTTCGCCTTCGGCACGCTGACGGTGCTGCGGATCCGGGTCACCCGCTGGGACCGCCCGGCGGCCCGCGCCGGGATGCTCTGGGCGCCGCCGGCCGGACTGGTCGTGGGGCTGTGCGCGGCGGCGGCCGGCGGACTGCTGCTGCTCCTCGGCTCGGGGCCGCTGCCCGCCGCGGTCGCCGGCGCCGCCGTCCCCGCCGCCCTGACGCGGGGGCTGCACCTGGACGGGCTGGCCGACACCGCCGACGGGCTCGGCAGCGGCAAGCCCGCCGAGGACGCGCTGCGCATCATGAAGCAGTCCGACATCGGCCCCTTCGGCGTGCTCACCCTGGTCCTCGTCCTGCTGGCGCAGGTCGCCGCGCTCGCCGAACTGTACGGCCAGTCCTGGACCCGGGGCGCGGTGGCCGCCGCCCTGGCCGGGCTCACCGGCCGCGCGGCGATGACGCTGGCCTGCCGCGACGGCGTTCCCGCGGCCCGTCCCGGCGGCCTCGGCGCGGCCGTGGCGGGCGCCGTCCCCGCTCGTACCGCCTGGGCGCTCGCCGGGCTGACGGTTCTGGTGTGCGCCGCCTGCGGGGCCGCCCTCGGCCTGCCGGACGCGGTGCGCTGCGCGGTGGCCGCGGCGCTGGCGTTTGCCGCCGCGGAACTGCTGCTGCTGCGGTGCCGCCGACGCCTGGGCGGCGTCACCGGTGACGTCTTCGGCGCGTTGTGCGAGACCTCCGCGACGACCGCGCTCCTGGTGCTCACCCTGGGCTGAGCGCCCGGCGACGGCCTCACCAAGGGCGGGCGGATGCCCCAACTCCCGCCGAGCGGCGGCGGATCGGGACCCTGCCCGGGGTGCCGGGCGGGCGCGCTCCGCTAGGGAAAACCCGCGCCTTCGCCGCCATGGGAGCAGGTCGCGGTCGCAAGTGACAGGAGTGAGCGTAAGGTCGGTGCTGCACCCCCCCTGCCCGTGCCGCGAAGGACGCCCGGCGTCGGGACCCGAGGGGGAGCCGGACGGAGTCCGGCGTCAAGTATTGGACCCCCGAAGGAACAGGATCCGCATCACCGTGACTGCACTGACTCTCAGCACCTCCTCCGCGGCAGCGCTGCGCGCTGACGCCGTCGTCGTCGGTGTGACCAAGGGCGCCAAGGGCCCCGAGGTCGCCGCCGGGGCGGAGGCGGTGGACCAGGCCTTCGCCGGCCGGCTCGCCGCGACGCTCGAGACACTGGGCGCCTCGGGCGCTGAGGGTGAGGTGACCAAGCTCCCCTCCCCGGACGGCCTGAAGTCCCCGGTCGTGCTGGCGGTCGGGCTCGGTGAGGCCCCGGCCGACGGCGCCTCGTACGACACCGAGGCGCTGCGCAAGGCCGCCGGTGCCGCCGCCCGCGCGCTGGCCGGCTCGAAGAAGGCCGCCTACGCCCTCCCGGTGCAGGACGCGGACGCCGCGCAGGCGGTCGCCGAGGGCGCGCTGCTCGGCGCCTACGTGTACACCACGTACCAGTCGTCGGGCGGCAAGGCGCCGCTCGCCGAGGTCGCGCTGGTCGGCGCGAAGCCGCGGGACAAGGCGTTCAAGGCCGCCGCCGAGCGGGCCGCCGTCGTCGCGGCGGAGGTCAACCGGGCGCGCGACCTGATCAACATGCCGCCGAACGACCTCCACCCGAAGTCCTTCGCCGCGCTCGCGCAGGAGGCCGCCAAGGAGCACGGCCTCAAGATCGAGGTGCTGGACGAGAAGGCACTGGTCAAGGGCGGCTACGGCGGCATCATGGGCGTCGGCCAGGGCTCGGCGAACCCGCCCCGCCTGGTGAAGATCGCCTACACCGGCGCCAAGGGCCGCGACGCCAAGCACCTGGCGCTGGTCGGCAAGGGAATCACCTACGACTCGGGCGGCATCTCCCTGAAGCCGGCCGGTCACAACGAGACCATGAAGTGCGACATGAGCGGCGCCGCCGCCGTGCTGTCCACCGTGGTCGCCGCCGCGCGCCTCGGCCTGCCCGTCAACGTCACCGGCTGGCTGGCGCTCGCCGAGAACATGCCCTCGGGCAGCGCCGCCCGCCCCGGCGACGTGCTGAGGATGTACAGCGGCAAGACCGTCGAGGTGCTCAACACCGACGCCGAGGGCCGCCTGGTCATGGCCGACGCCCTCACCCGCGCCTCGGAGGAGAAGCCCGACGCGATCATCGACGTGGCGACCCTGACCGGCGCCATGGTGCTGGCCCTGGGCCACCGCATCTTCGGCGTCATGTCCAACGACGACGCCTTCCGCACCGCGGTGCACGAGGTCGCGACCGAGGTCGGCGAGCCGTCCTGGCCGATGCCGCTCCCGGCCGACCTGCGCAAGGCCATGGACTCCCCCACCGCGGACATCGCGAACATGGGCGAGCGCATGGGCGGCGGCCTGGCGGCCGGCCTGTTCCTGAAGGAGTTCGTCGGCGAGGGCATCACCTGGGCCCACCTGGACATCGCGGGCCCCGCCTTCAACGAGTCCGGCCCCTTCGGCTACACCCCCAAGGGCGGCACCGGCTCCGCCATCCGCACCCTGGTGCGCGTGGCCGAGAAGGCCGGCGAGGGCGAGCTGCTCTGACCGCGGTGTAAGCCTCGGCACATTCCGTACGGCCCCGGGTATGGCATCCGGGGCCGTACGCGTTCGCCAAGAGCGAGCAAAGAGCGCAACCGCTCCGTATTCCGTAGGGGGATACCGGCGAGTAGCCCCGGCCGGGGACGTTCCGTACGTCTCAGACACCGGCCCGGTGCCTCGTCCGCCCCGAACAAGTGCGAAGATGTTGTCTCGGCACGACAGGGCCCCGTTTAACAGAAGCGGCCGAACAAAAGCCGCCGCCCGGTCACGACGGACCGGCTCCGGCGTATCCATGCATGGAGGACGTGACGTGGCGAACGACGCCAGCACCGTTTTCGACCTAGTGATCCTCGGTGGCGGTAGCGGCGGCTACGCCGCGGCCCTGCGCGCGGCGCAGCTCGGTCTGGACGTCGCCCTGATCGAGAAGGACAAGCTCGGCGGCACCTGCCTGCACCGCGGCTGCATCCCCACGAAGGCTCTGCTGCACGCCGGTGAGATCGCGGACCAGGCCCGCGAGGCCGATCAGTTCGGTGTCAAGGCCACTTTCGAGGGCATCGACATCGCCGGGGTCCACAAGTACAAGGACGACGTGATCTCGGGCCTCTACAAGGGCCTGCAGGGCCTGGTGGCCTCCCGCAAGGTCACTTACGTGACCGGTGAGGGCCGGCTCTCCTCCCCCACGTCCGTGGACGTGAACGGCCAGCGCTACACCGGCCGGCACGTGCTGCTGGCGACGGGCTCCGTGCCGAAGTCGCTGCCGGGCCTGGCCATCGACGGCGACCGCATCATCTCCTCCGACCACGCGCTGGTCCTGGACCGCGTGCCGAAGTCGGCGATCATCCTCGGCGGCGGCGTCATCGGCGTCGAGTTCGCCTCGGCGTGGAAGTCCTTCGGCGCCGACGTCACCATCGTCGAGGGCCTGCCGCACCTCGTGCCGGCCGAGGACGAGAACAGCTCCAAGCTGCTGGAGCGCGCGTTCCGCAAGCGGGGCATCAAGTTCAACCTCGGCACCTTCTTCTCCAAGGCCGAGTACACCGCCGACGGCGTCAAGGTCACCCTGGCCGACGGCAAGGAGTTCGAGGCCGAGGTCCTGCTCGTGGCCGTCGGCCGCGGCCCGGTCTCCCAGGGCCTGGGCTACGAGGAGGCCGGGGTCGCCATGGACCGCGGCTACGTCCTCGTCGACGAGTACATGCGCACCAACGTGCCCACCATCTCCGCGGTCGGCGACCTCGTCCCGACCCTGCAGCTGGCCCACGTCGGCTTCGCCGAGGGCATCCTCGTCGCGGAGCGGCTGGCCGGCCTGAAGACCGTGCCGATCGACTACGACGGCGTGCCGCGCGTCACGTACTGCCACCCGGAGGTCGCCTCCGTGGGTATCTCCGAGGCCAAGGCCAAGGAGCTGTACGGCGCCGACAAGGTCGTCACGCTGAAGTACAACCTGGCCGGCAACGGCAAGAGCAAGATCCTCAAGACCGCGGGCGAGATCAAGCTCGTCCAGGTCCGCGACGGTGCGGTGGTCGGCGTCCACATGGTCGGTGACCGTATGGGCGAGCAGGTCGGCGAGGCCCAGCTGGTCTACAACTGGGAGGCCCTGCCCGCGGAGGTCGCGCAGCTCATCCACGCGCACCCGACGCAGAGCGAGGCCCTCGGCGAGGCCCACCTCGCGCTGGCCGGCAAGCCGCTGCACTCGCACGACTGACTCACGGACACGCAGAACCATCCGCACAGATCGTTAGGAGCAACCGAAACCATGGCGGTTTCCGTAACCCTGCCGGCGCTCGGCGAGAGCGTGTCCGAGGGCACCGTCACCCGCTGGCTCAAGGCCGAGGGTGAGCGCGTCGAGGCCGACGAGCCGCTGCTCGAGGTGTCGACCGACAAGGTCGACACCGAGATCCCGGCGCCCGCCTCCGGCATCCTCTCCTCCATCAAGGTGGCCGAGGACGAGACGGTGGAGGTCGGCGCCGAGCTGGCCGTCATCGACGACGGCACGGGCGCCCCCGCTGCCGCTCCCGCCCCGGCCGCCGCCGCGGCCCCCGCACCGGCTCCGGTGCAGGAGGCCCCTGCCCCGGCGCCCGCCGCCGCGGCCCCCGCTCCCGCTCCGGCTCCGGCCGCGGCCCCGGCCGGTGGCGCCGAGGGCACCCCGGTGCTGCTGCCGGCGCTGGGCGAGTCGGTGACCGAGGGCACCGTCACCCGCTGGCTGAAGTCGGTCGGCGAGAGCGTCGAGGCCGACGAGCCGCTGCTCGAGGTCTCCACCGACAAGGTCGACACCGAGATCCCGTCGCCGGCCGCCGGCACCCTGCTGGAGATCCTCGTCGGTGAGGACGAGACCGCCGAGGTCGGCGCCAAGCTCGCCGTCATCGGTGCCGCCGGCGCGGCCCCCGCCGCCGCTCCGGCCCCGGCCGCCGCGGCTCCGGCGCCCGCCCCGGTCGCGCCCCCGGCCCCCGCTCCGGTCGCCCCGGCCCCGGCCGCTCCGGCCCCGGCCCCCGCTCCGGTCGCCCCGGCCCCCGCCCCGGTCGCGGCTCCGGCTCCGGTCACCCCGGCCCCGGCCGCTCCGGCCGCCCCCTCGGCGACGGCGCCGACCGACGAGGGCGCGTACGTGACCCCGCTGGTGCGCAAGCTCGCCGCCGAGAACGGCGTGGACCTGGCGACGGTCAAGGGCACCGGTGTCGGTGGCCGCATCCGCAAGCAGGACGTCCTGGCCGCCGCCGAGGCCGCCAAGGCCGCCGCTGCCGCGCCGACCGCCCCGGCCCCGTCCGCGGGCGTCACGGTGCCGGCCGCCGCCGCCGCGCTGCGCGGGCAGACCGTCAAGATGACCCGCATCCGCAAGGTCATCGCCGAGAACATGATGAAGGCGCTGCACAGCCAGGCGCAGCTGTCGACCGTGGTCGAGGTGGACGTCACCAGGATCATGAGGCTGCGGGCCCGGGCCAAGGAGTCCTTCCTGGCCCGCGAGGGCGTCAAGCTCTCGCCGATGCCGTTCTTCGTGAAGGCGGCCGCCGAGGCGCTGAAGGCCCACCCGGTCATCAACGCCAAGATCAACGAGGACGGCACCGTCACCTACCACGACGTCGAGAACGTCGGCATCGCGGTGGACTCGGAGCAGGGCCTGATGGTCCCGGTCATCAAGGGCGCCGGCGACCTGAGCCTGGCCGGCATCGCCAAGAAGACGGCGGAGCTGGCCGGCAAGGTCCGCAACAAGAAGATCAGCCCGGACGACCTGTCCGGCGGCACGTTCACGATCAGCAACACCGGCTCGCGCGGTGCGCTGTTCGACACGATCATCGTGAACTACCCGCAGGTCGCCGAGCTCGGCATCGGCGCCACCGTGCGCCGCCCGATGGTCGTCAACCACCCGGACCTGGGTGAGACCATCGCGATCCGCGACGTGGCGTACCTGACCCTGTCGTACGACCACCAGCTGGTCGACGGCGCGGACGCCGCCCGCTACCTGAACGACGTCAAGGCCCGTCTCGAGGCCGGCGAGTTCGAGGGCGACCTCGGTCTGTAACCGACCGGAGTCCTCGCGGGACCGTACGACGGCCGAGGCCCCAGCCCCTTCCCGGGCTGGGGCCTCGGCCGTTCCCCGGGCCGGCCCCCGCCGCGTTGAACGGTCCGGGCCCGGCGGACGTACTCCGGGGGGCAGGGCCGGGCAGCCGGACACCGGCGAACCCGCCCTGCGGCAACGGCGGATCGACGAGCCGACGACCGCCCGGCGGTGGCCGGCGCGTCACCGTCACCGGCTCCCGCCGGGGCGCCACCGCCCCCACCGGCCCGGCTGCCCCGGCGGGTTGCGCGCTGCGGTGTCCTTCCCCCCGCGCTGATGCGCACGCAGCGGGCTCCGGCGGGGCCGGTCCGGACCTCCCGGACCGGCCCCGTCCCGGTGCCCAGGGCGACCGCATAGCCTCGGGGTATGCGTGCGGCACGACTGATCCACCTCGTCCTCCTGCTCCAGTCCCGCGAGTCGATGACGGCGGCCGAACTCGCCGGGGCCCTGGAGGTGTCCGAGCGCACCGTCGGCCGGGACGTGCTGGCCCTGTCCGAGGCGGGGGTGCCGGTCTACGCCGAGCGGGGACGCGCCGGCGGCTACCGGCTGGTCGACGGCTACCGCACCCGGCTGACCGGGCTGGCCCGTGCGGAGGCGGAGGCGCTGTTCCTGTCCGGGGTGCCCGCCGCGCTGCGGGCCATGGGCCTGCACGACGCGGGCTCCTCGGCCCGCCTGAAGGTCTCCGCCGCCCTGCAGCCCGAACTGCGGGACGCGCCGCGCTCGGCGGCACAACGCTTCCACCTGGACGCGCCGGGCTGGTGGCAGGAGCCGCAGACGCCGCGACTGCTGCCGGCGCTCGCCGAGGCGGTGTGGGGCGACCGGCGGCTGCGGGCCCGTTACCGGCGCGGGGAGGAGGAGGTGGCGCGCGAGCTGGATCCGTACGGCCTCGTGCTCAAGGGGGGCGTCTGGTACGCGGTGGCGCGCTGCGGCGCGGACGTCCGGGTCTACCGGGTGGACCGGTTCACCGCGGCGGAACCCACGGAGGATCGTTTCGGCAGGGACCCGGACTTCGACCTGCCCGCGTTCTGGGAGGCCCGCGCCGCCGAGTTCGCCCGCTCGATGCTCCGGGACGAGGTCGTCCTGCGCCTCACGCCCGACGGCGCCCGCCGCCTGCCGTACGTCACCGACCGCGCCGCCGCCCGCGAGGCGCTCACGGCCGCCGCGCCGCCGGACGCACGGGGGCGGGTGACCGTCACGCTCCCCGTCGAGAGCCGGGACGTCGCCTACGAACAGCTGCTGTCCCTCGGCCCCGACGCCGAGGTGCTCGGCCCGGCCGCCCTGCGCGAGCGGCTGGCCGAGGCGGTCCGCGCCATGGCCGCCGTCTACGGCTGAGGGCCGCTTTCGGCGGTCCCGGCGACACGGGGCCGCGCCTGCCGTGTTCCGCGTGCGTCGGAGGGCCGCAGCCAGGATGCTGGAGCGGTGATGGACGAGACGGAGTTCTGGGAGATCGTCGACAGCACGCGCGAGGCAGCGGGGGGCGACCCGGAGGAGCAGGCCGACCTGCTGGTGGAACGGCTGACCCAGCTCGACCCGGAGTCCGTCGTCGACTTCGCGCGGCACTTCGAGAGCCGTTTCAACCGGGCCTACCGCTGGGACGTGTGGGGCGCCGCCGACCTGATGCTGGGCGGCGCCGGTGACGACGCGTTCGACTTCTTCCGGTGCTGGCTCATCGGTCAGGGACGGCACGTCTTCGAGCAGGCCGTCCACGACCCCGACAGCCTCGCGGAGATGACCGGCTCCTTCGACCCGGAGGTGGACGGCGACGCGGAGGACCTCGGATACGCGGCGGACGAGGCGTACGAGCAGCTCACTGGTGTCCGGCTGCCCGATCTGGACCTGCCGGCGCAGCCCGCCGAGCCGGAGGGCGTCTACATCGACTTCGAGAACGCGGCCGCGGTGGCGGAACGATTCCCCCGGCTCTGGGAACGCTTCGGCTGAGCCCGGCCGCGCGTCGCGGAGCGCCGGGGCCCTACCGGGTGCGCCTTCAGACCCGGCGCCCCATGCACACGTCGTCCACGTACCCGCCGTCCAGCAGGAACTCCCCCGGCAGCACGCCCTCCACGGTGAACCCGGCCGCCTCGTACAGCCGCCGGGCCGGGGTGTTGTGACCCAGCACCCGCAGCGTGACGCGCACCGCGCCCTGCCGGCGGGCCTCCTCGACGGCCGCCAGGACGAGTTCCAGCCCCACCCCGCGGCCCCGCGCCCAGGTGTCGACCGCCAGGCCCCGGATCTGGCGCACATGGGCGTTGGAGGCCAGCGGCGTCGGCGGCGCCATCCCGACGAAACCCGCGAGGCGGCCATCGGTCTCCGCCACCAGGAACGCGTCCGGCCCCGAGGTCTCGCCGAAGAAGTCCTCGTTCTCCTCCAGCGGCGGCCGCACCGCGTGCAGGGTCGACCAGGTCGCCCGCTCCAGGCGGGCGAGCGCGGGGTCGTCGGAGAGCAGGGCCGGGCGCACACGGATGTCGGACATGAGCGTCACCTTCCCATACCCCCAGGGCCGTTCTGCGCCACGATTACCCCATGCGCATCGCCATCACCGGCTCGTCCGGCCTCATCGGCTCCGCCCTGGTCCGCTCCCTGCTCACCGACCGGCACGAGGTCCTACGCCTCGTCAGGCGGGAGCCGTCCGGGCCGGACGAGGTGCGCTGGGACCCGCGGGGCGGCACCGTCGACACCGCGGGGCTCGAGGGCGTGGAGGCCGTCGTCAACCTCGCCGGCGCCGGGGTCGGCGACCACCGCTGGACGGACGCCTACAAGCGGACCATCCGCGACAGCCGCGTGCAGGGCACCGCCACCCTCGCGCGGGCCCTCGCCTCCCTGGACACCCCGCCGCGGGTGCTCGTCAGCGGCTCCGGCATCACCGCGTACGGCGACACCGGCGACCGCCGGGTCGACGAGAGCTCACCGCTGGGCACCGGCTTCCTCCCCTCCGTGTGCCGCGACTGGGAGGCCGCCGCCGGCCCGGCCCGCGACGCGGGCGTCCGCACCGCGTTCGCCCGCACCGGGCTGGTCGTCTCCGGCAGGGGCGGCGCCTGGGGCCGGCTCTTCCCGCTCTTCAAGGCGGGCCTGGGCGGGCGGCTCGGCGACGGGCGCCAGTACTGGAGCTTCATCTCGCTGCACGACCAGATCGCGGCGCTGCGCCACATCGTCGACACCGAGTCAGTCTCCGGCCCGGTCAACCTGTGCGCGCCCGAGGCGCTGACCAACACCGAGGTGACCCGGGCGATGGGACGGGTGCTGCGGCGGCCCACGGTGTTCGCGGTCCCCGGGCCCGTACTGCGCAGCGTCGTCGGGGAGTTCGCCACCGAGATCCTCGGCAGCACCCGCGCGGTGCCACGGGTGCTGCTGGACTCCGGGTTCAGCCACGCCCACCCCGGGATCGACGAGGCGATCCGGGCCGCGCTGGCCGAAGAAAGGCACTGAATGCCACCCACAGCCGTTTTCCGGCATCAGTTGGCGCGGGAGTGGGCATGACGGTTCCAGCGCCAGCTGACGCGAGCGGGGAAACGTGCCGACCTCGGGGAGGGGCAACGTGCTCTCTACAGCACGCTCTACGGGTTCACAGACGGACGTGTGCGTGATCGGGGCCGGCCTCGCCGGGCTCTGCGCGGCGCATCACCTCACCGGTGCCGGGCTCACCGTCACCGTGCTGGAGGCAGAGGACCGGGTGGGTGGCCGCATGGCCACCGAGAAGGTCGACGGCTTCCTCCTCGACCGGGGTCCACAACTGCTCAACACCTCCTACCCGGAGCTGCGCCGCACCCCGGGCCTGCGGGACCTGCAGCTGCGGCCGCTCTTCCCGGGCGTACTGGTACGGGCCGCCGGCCGCGGCTACCGCGTCGGCGACCCGCGGGCCGCGCTGGCCGCGGCCCGCGCGCCCATCGGCTCGCCGCTGGACAAGGCCCGGCTGCGGACGGCCCTCAACCGCCTCGCCGGCTCCCCCGTCGAGCGCCTCCTGGACCGCCCCGAGACCACGGCCGCCGCCGCCCTCGCCTCGCGCGGCTTCGCGCCCCGCACGGTCGACGGGTACCTGCGGCCGCTGCTGTCCGCGCTGCTCTGCGACCCGGACCTGACGACGTCCAGCCGGGTCGCCGACCTGGTCCTGCGCGGCTTCGCCCTCGGCCGTACGTGTCTGCCGGCGGGCGGCGCCGCCACGGTGCCGCAGGCGCTGGCGGCCGCGCTGCCGACCGGGACGGTCCGCACCGGGGTGCGGGCGGTCGCGGCGGCGACCAACGGCGTCCGCACCGCGGGCGGGGACGAGATCCCGTGCCGGGCCGTGGTCGTCGCCACCGGGGCCCGCGCGGCGGCCGGACTGCTGCCCGGGCTGCGCGTCCCCGGCTTCCACGGCGTCACCGTCCTGCACCACGCCGCACCGGCGGCGCCGCTGAAGCAGCCCGCGCTCGTGCTCGACGCGGACCGGCGCGGCCCGGTCTCCCACACCTTTCCGGCCAGCCTCGTCGACCCCTCCCGCGCCCCCGTGGGCCGCGCCCTTGTCACGTCCGTACTGCTCGGCCCCGCGGCAGCCCCCGCGCCGGACGACATCGCCGTCCGGGCCCACCTGGCGGAGCTCTACGGAACGTCCACGGCGGGCTGGGAACTGCTCGCCGTCCACCACGACGCGGAGGCGCTGCCGGCGATGACGGCCCCGCACGACCTGCGGCGTCCGGTGCGGATCCTGCAGGGGCTCTATGTGTGCGGGGACCACCGGGACACCAGCACGGTGCAGGGGGCGCTGCTCTCCGGGCGACGCGCGGCCCAGCACCTCCTTCGTGACGTGGGCCTCGGCCAGGGCCCTGGCACGCAGCCACTCGCCGCGTAGGGCCCCTTCGTCGGGTCCCCCGGGTACTTCGGCTCTCCCCGCGTCTCGCGCCTTCGGCGCAAAGCGGCGGGCTGCGGAGGGGAGGATGGGGGCGTCGGGCCGTCGCCGCCGTGCGGGCCGGCGGTCGGCGGGGGTTCAGGCGCCGGAGCGGTGCAGGGGGCGCTGCTCTCCGGGCGACGCGCGGCCCAGCACCTCCTTCGTGACGTGGGCCTCGGCCAGGGCCCTGGCACGCAGCCACTCGCCGCGTAGGGCCCCTTCGTCGGGTCCCCCGGGTACTTCGGCTCTCCCCGCGTCTCGCGCCTTCGGCGCAAAGCGGCGGGCTGCGGAGGGGAGGATGGGGGCGTCGGGCCGTCGCCGCCGTGCGGGCCGGCGGTCGGCGGGGGTTCAGGCGCCGGAGCGGTGCCGGTTGCTCGCACGACCACCTCGACGGCACCGCTCTGTCCGGCGCCCGCCGGGCGTCACCCCACGGGCACGCCCAGGGCCGTCGCGCGGTCGTGGAAGGCGCGGACGGGGGCGGCGTCGCGATGGGTTTCGAGGCGGCGGCCGAAGTCGCGGACGTACTCGACGGCGCGGAGCGACCGCATCTCGACGGCGGCCTGCATGGCCTCCGCGCCGAGGGCGCATGCGGCGTCGACCTCGCCGAGGCCGAGCCGCGCGGCGGCCAGCACCGTGCGGCAGAAGACGCGGCTGCGCGCGTACGCCTGGCCGCGCAGTTGCAGCGAGCGTTCGGCGTGCTGCGAGGCCGCCCGGTACTGGCCGAGGTCGCGATGGCAGTGGCCGAACTCGTCCGCCAGCTGGGCCTCGTCGAAGAAGCGCGCCCAGGACGGCACGTCGTCGCCGTTCCTGACCGCCTCCAGGGCGCGTTCGGCCCGCACCAGTGCCGCCGTGCAGGCGCGGACCTCACCGAGCAGCCCGTGGCCACGTGCCTCCGCCGCGTGGAAGAGCGCCTGCACGACCGGCGGGGCGCCGCTGCCGACGCCCTGCTGGGCGACCCGGGCCAGCTGGACGGCCTCGCGGCCGTGCCCGAGGTAGACCGCCTGGCGGCTCATCGTGACGAGGACGTACCCCCCGTAGACGCGGTCCCCGGCGGCCTGCGCGAGCCGCAGGGCCTGCACGAAGTACCGCTGGGCGAGCCCGTGCGCGCCGATGTCGTACGAGGTCCAGCCGGCGAGCCGGGTGAGGTCGGCGACCGCGGCGAACAGGCGGCGTCCCATGGCCTCCCCGTAGGTGCCGCGCAGCATGGGTTCGGCCTCGTGCTCCAGGTAACGGACGAGGGCCTGCCGCGCGTGGCCGCCGCCGTAGGCGTTGTCGAGGGTGCGGAAGAGCTCGCCGACGGAGCGCAGGGCGGCGATGTCCCCCACGCCGACCCGCTGCCCGTTGCCGCCGAACACCGCGGGCGCGGCGACCGCGACCGGTGTGAGCGCCCCCCGTGAGCCGCCACCGGCGCGCTGCGCGGGCAGCCGCGCGGTCCCCGGACCGCCGCCGTGGCCCGGACCGGCCGGGCCCGTGCCGGGCTCGGGGCCGCGCCCCACCCGGTCGTCCGCCCGGCCGATCAGCCAGTCGCGGCTGGGGACGACCAGCCCCGCGGGGGTGAACGCGATCTTGCGGAGGTCGGCCTGGTTCCCGGTGTCCTTCCGCCACAGCCCGGAGACGATCTCCACGGCCTCCTCCGGGGAGGCGGCGTACTCCAGCCCCGCGTAGACCGGGGCGACGGCGTCGAGCCCGAGGTCGTGGGCGGACAGCCGGCGCCCGAGCCGCCGGGTGAAGACCTCGGCGATGAGGGCGGGCGTCGTGCCCCGGGGCTGCTGGCCGCGCAGCCACCGGGTGACGGAGGTCTTGTCGTACCGCAGGTCCAGACCGTGCTCGATGCCGAGTTGGTCCACCCGGCGGGCGAGCCCGGCGTTGGAGAACCCGGCTTCGGCGATCAGGGCGGCCAGTTGACGGTTCGGGGGGCGCTGCGAGGAACGGTCGGACATCAGTGGTGCGGTCCCCTGCCTTCCGGACGTGCGGGCGTGCTGGGTTGCGGGCGTTCGGGTGCGCGGCGTCCCGGGCGTCCGGCGCGGTGTTCACCGTCCGTGGGCCGCGGGTCCATCCGCAGAACGGCGCGAATGTAACGTTCTGTATCGACTCACTCACCACTCGAGCGCCCCGCATTCGCCGTATCGGGTGAATCCGCACCCACATATCGGCAGAACGCTTCCCTTGCCCATCGCCTGGTGCTAGGCCCCAGCCCCGTGCAGGACACCACCCCACCGGACGTACAGTTGCTGAGGCGCCCTTGACGCGTGGAGGGGCGCCGCAAAGGACCACAAAGGGAGCGGCCGTGAGTGACCTGCGCTTCGTCCACCTGGGCTTCGGCGAGGACGCGGTGGAGTACCGGGAGGCGTGGGAGGAGCAGCGCCGGGTGCACGCCGCGCGCTTCGCCGACGAGATCCCCGACACGTGCCTGCTGCTGGAACACCCGCCCGTCTACACCGCGGGCCGCCGCACCGAGGACAGCGAGCGTCCGCTGGACGGCACCCCCGTGGTGGACGTCGACCGCGGCGGCAAGATCACCTGGCACGGCCCGGGCCAGCTGGTCGGCTACCCCATCCTGAAGCTGCCGCGACCGGTGGACGTGGTCGCGCACGTGCGCCGCCTGGAGGAGGCGCTGATCAACGCGTGCGCCGAGTTCGGACTGGAGACCACGCGGGTGGAGGGCCGCAGCGGCGTGTGGGTGCTGGGCGACCCGATCGAGGACCGGCCGCCGGTGATCCCGGGGCTGACGCTGGACTTCGACCCGCGGCTGCAGGACGACGAGTTCGACCCGCGCCTGTCGGGCCCCGAGTACGCCCCGTCCAACGCCGGCCAGCGCCGTGAGGACCGCAAGCTCGCCGCGATCGGCATCCGGGTCGCGAAGGGCGTGACGATGCACGGCTTCGCGCTGAACGTGAACCCCGACAACACCTGGTTCGACCGGATCGTGCCGTGCGGCATCCGGGACGCGGGGGTGGCCTCGCTCAGCAACGAACTCGGCCGTGACATCACCGTCGCGGAAGTCGTGCCGGTGGTCGAGAAGCACCTGCGGGCGGTCTTGGAGTCGGCCGTGCCGCTCCCCCGGGTCGTCCAGGAATCCACAGGCGTACGCTGATGTTCACCAAGGAAACGAAGCCTCGAGAGGGAGTCGGACGTGTCCGCTGTAGCGCCTGAAGGCCGCAAGATGCTGCGTCTGGAGGTCCGCAACAGCCAGACCCCCATCGAGCGGAAGCCCGAGTGGATCAAAACGCGGGCCAAGATGGGCCCCGAGTACACCGAGCTGCACAGCCTCGTGAAGCGCGAGGGCCTGCACACGGTGTGCCAGGAGGCGGGCTGCCCCAACATCTTCGAGTGCTGGGAGGACCGCGAGGCCACCTTCCTCATCGGCGGCGACCAGTGCACCCGGCGCTGCGACTTCTGCCAGATCGACACCGGCAAGCCGCAGGCCCTCGACCGCGACGAGCCGCGTCGCGTCGGTGAGTCCGTCGTCACGATGGACCTCAACTACGCGACCATCACCGGCGTCGCCCGCGACGACCTGGAGGACGGCGGCGCCTGGCTGTACGCCGAGACCGTGCGGCAGATCCACGCCATGACCGCCGGCCGGGCCGCCGGCCGCACCAAGGTCGAGCTGCTGATCCCGGACTTCAACGCGGTGCCGGAGCAGCTCGCCGAGGTCTTCGGCGCCCGTCCCGAGGTGCTGGCCCACAACGTGGAGACCGTGCCGCGGATCTTCAAGCGCATCCGCCCCGGCTTCCGCTACGAGCGCTCGCTGGAGGTCATCACCAAGGCGCGCGAGGCCGGCCTGGTGACCAAGTCGAACCTCATCCTCGGCATGGGTGAGG
Organism: Actinacidiphila sp. bgisy160; assembly: GCF_965342435.1. Taxonomy (GTDB): domain Bacteria; phylum Actinomycetota; class Actinomycetes; order Streptomycetales; family Streptomycetaceae; genus Actinacidiphila. The sequence continues at coordinate 18,166 of NZ_CBDRCM010000055.1, forward strand.
AGCGCGAGGAGATCAGCCAGGCGCTGCAGGACCTGCACGACGCGGGCTGCGAGCTGATCACCATCACCCAGTACCTGCGCCCGAGCCTGCGGCACCACCCGGTGGAGCGCTGGGTGAAGCCCCAGGAGTTCGTGGAGCTGAAGGAGGAGGCCGAGGAGATCGGCTTCGCCGGTGTCATGTCGGGCCCGCTCGTGCGGTCCTCGTACCGGGCCGGCCGGCTCTTCCAGCAGGCCGTCGAGCGCCGCGGCGAGCGCGGCGAGGTCGTCGCCGCACAGGCGGTCTGATCACGCTGCGATGACCTTCGGGTCACCCCCGTAACGTGCGGTTCGTCACGCCAGGGGCCCTCGCGGGGGCTCCTGGCGCGTTCCTGACGTGCGGCGCGTCCGCGGAGAACGGCGCGAGGGCACCGCCGGGGTTTCACGACGGTTTGACCGACCGGTCACGGACTGGTAACACAATGTGGTGACTCTGGATGAGCGGAACATCCACCCGCGTCTGAGCCGTCCTGAGGGGGACACCACCATGCAGGCCGAGGCCGCACACCTCCACCGCCAGGGCACCACCCTCCCCGGTGCCGCCGCCGGCGCACTGCGCGCCGTGGAGTACTTCCTGTTCCGTGGCGCCGAGGAGACGGCCCGCCGCAACGCCTGGTCCGCCGTCCTGGAGGACCGCAAGCGCGCCAAGGACCGCCGCGACGCCCAGCACGTGATGGACGCCCTGGTCTCCTCGCGCGCCCCGCGCGGCGACGTTCTCTAGAGCCCCCGCGGGCCTCCGCGCGAAGGTCGGCCCCCCTCCGGTGGGGCCCGGGCCGCGCGGGCCACGTATCCTGTGCGGCATGGCGAGGGATACATCCGAGAGCAACCCTGGGCGCCTCAAGCAGATCGCCCAGACCTACAAGATGACCAGGCGAGTCGACTCCAAGGTCGGTCTCGTCCTCGCGGCTGTGGGAATCGTCACCTTCGGTGTCATCCTCGCCATCGGCTTCTTGATCGGTCACGAGATCTACGCGGGCATCCTGGGCTTCCTGCTGGCCCTGCTGGCGATGGCGATCGTCTTCGGGCGGCGTGCCGAGAAGGCCGCGTTCGGCCAGCTCGACGGACAGCCCGGCGCCGCGGCGGCGGTGCTGGACAACGTCGGCCGCGGCTGGTCGGTGACGCCCGCGGTGGCGATGACCCGCAGCCAGGACGTCGTGCACCGCGCGGTCGGCAAGGCCGGCATCGTCCTGGTCGGCGAGGGCAACCCGAACCGGGTGAAGGGCCTGCTGGCCTCCGAGAAGAAGAAGATGGCGCGCATCGTCGTCGACGTCCCGGTCACCGACCTCATCGTGGGCAACGGCGAGGGCCAGGTGCCGCTGAAGAAGATCCGCACCACGTTGCTGAAGCTGCCGCGGGTCCTGCCCGGCCCCAAGGTCACCGAGGTCAACGACCGGCTGCGGGCGCTGGGCGATCTGATGAGCAACATGCCGGTGCCGAAGGGCCCGCTCCCCAAGGGCATGCGCATGCCGAAGGGCCGCTGATCGCATACGAAACGGAACGCGAGGTGCCCCGGACGAATCGAATCGTCCGGGGCACCTCGCGTTTCGCGTCGTACGAGCGCCGCGCTCACATCCGGACCTGGACCGCCTTCACGGCCCGGTCGTGCATGCCGCGGGTGTCCCGGTCCCAGACCACCGCCGGGACGACCAGCAGGAGCAGCAGCGTCCGCAGCGCGGCCGCGCCCATGCCGAGCCGCCCGCCGTCCTGCCGGACCACGCGCAGCCCCAGCAGGCGCTTGCCCGGCGTGGTGCCGATGGTGCCCAGCAGCAGCACGCTCATGAGGCCGAAGACCACCGTGGTCCACGGATTGGCCGCGGCCGCGTCACGGTGCGCGATCAGCCCGTATGCGATCAGCGCGCACAGGCCCCAGTCGATGAAGAGGGCCGCGACGCGCCGCCCGACCGGGGCGATCGAGCCGGGGCCGTGCTCCGGCAGCCCCAGGCGCTGCCCGCGGTAGCCGAAGTCGACGCCCATCCGCTCCGCGGCGGCCTTCGGGCCCTCGATCCACGATCCGATGACATCCCTGTTGTCCACGGCTCCACGGTAACCCCCCGCTCCGGGGCGCCCGCGTCCGACCCGGCACCCGTGCGACGACTCGGTTAACCTGCAAGAAACAAATGGGTCACGAGGGGGAAATGCCCGATCTCTAAGGTCGGCACCAACGTGCGCCACCGCACTGGTCGCACCCATGAGCTGCAATCCGGCCTCCCGGGCCGGGCCAAGGAGGAGTTGGATGTCGTTCCAAAACGCCGACGAGGTGAAGAAGTTCATCTCGGACAACGACGTCAAGTTCGTGGACGTCCGGTTCTGCGACCTGCCCGGTGTGATGCAGCACTTCACGGTCCCGGTCGAGTCCTTCGACCCCGACGAGCAGCTCATGTTCGACGGGTCCTCGATCCGCGGCTTCCAGGCCATCCACGAGTCCGACATGGCGCTGGTGCCGGACCTCTCCACGGCCAAGCTGGACCCGTTCCGCAAGGACGCCACGCTCAACGTCAACTTCTTCATCCACGACCCGATCACCGGCGAGCAGTACAGCCGTGACCCGCGGAACGTGGCGAAGAAGGCCGAGGCCTACCTCGCCTCCTCCGGCATCGCCGACACCGCGTACTTCGGCCCCGAGGCCGAGTTCTACGTCTTCGACAGCGCCCGCTTCGAGACCAGCGCGAACCAGTCCTTCTACCACATCGACTCCGAGGCCGGCGCCTGGAACAGCGGTGCGGAGCAGGACAACCGCGGTTACAAGGTCAAGTACAAGGGCGGCTACTTCCCGGTCCCGCCGGTCGACCACTTCGCCGACCTGCGCGCGGAGATCACCCTGGAGCTGATCAAGTCCGGCCTGCAGGTCGAGCGCCAGCACCACGAGGTGGGCACCGCCGGCCAGGCCGAGATCAACTACAAGTTCAACACGCTGCTCGCCGCGGCCGACGACCTGATGCTCTTCAAGTACATCGTGAAGAACGTCGCCTGGCGCGCCGGCAAGACCGCGACCTTCATGCCCAAGCCGATCTTCGGTGACAACGGCTCCGGCATGCACGTCCACCAGTCCCTTTGGTCCGCCGGCGACCCGCTGTTCTACGACGAGCAGGGCTACGCGGGCCTGTCCGACACCGCCCGCTACTACATCGGCGGCATCCTCAAGCACGCCCCGGCGCTGCTGGCGTTCACCAACCCCACGGTGAACTCCTACCACCGCCTGGTGCCCGGTTTCGAGGCCCCGGTCAACCTGGTCTACTCGCAGCGCAACCGCTCCGCGGCCATCCGCATCCCGATCACGGGCGCGAACCCCAAGGCCAAGCGCATCGAGTTCCGCGCCCCGGACTCCTCCGGCAACCCGTACCTGGCCTTCTCGGCGCTGCTGCTCGCCGGCCTCGACGGCATCAAGAACAAGATCGAGCCGGCCGAGCCCGTCGACAAGGACCTCTACGAGCTCGCCCCCGAGGAGCACGCGGGCGTCCCGCAGGTCCCGACCTCGCTGTCGGCGGTCCTGGAGTCCCTCGAGGCGGACCACGAGTTCCTCCTCCAGGGCGGTGTCTTCACCTCCGACCTGATCGAGACCTGGATCGACTACAAGCGGACCAACGAGATCGCCCCGATCGCGCTGCGCCCGCACCCGCACGAGTTCGAGCTCTACTTCGACGTCTAAGAACGCCGCAGGTCACGGCACCTGCATCCCCTCTGGGGCCGTTCTGGGGCCGTCGCCCGTGTCCTTCCGTATCCGGAAGACGCGGTCGGCGGCCCCGTGCTTCCGGTACGCCGTTCACCGGCCCGGACAACTGGGTCAGCGTCACCCCGGGGGCGTGACGGCCGGCTGCCTCGAGAAGCACGAGCGGGGCGAGTACGGCGCGGGCGGTGGGAGGATCACCGTGCCACGCGCCGTCACGAGGGAGGGGTCCGAGATGCCGTCCGCCGAACTGGAGCACACCTTCCGGATAGCCGCGCCGCCGGAGGAGGTCTTCGCGCACCTGTCCGAGCCCGCGCACTACATCGGCCTGTCGCCGCTCGTCGTCGACGTCCGCGACGTGCGCCGCAGTGGCGGGACCGTGCGCTACACGGCGGTGGAGCGGTTCCGGTTCCTGGGGCTCCTGCGGCACGACAACGTCATCGACGTCACGCTCGTCGCCGTCCCGGACCGTCTTCCGCTCTCCGCCGAGATCTCCGGCGAGGTCCGCAGCCCCGCCCGGGTCCACATGGGCTACCGCTTCGCCATCGACCGCGACGGGGCCGGCAGCCTCGTCACCGACACCCTGCGCCTTCGCACGCCGCCCGGCCTGCTGCGCTTCGCCGCCTCCCAGGCCGGGGCGGTCCAGCGGGCCAGGGCCCGTGTCCTCAAGGACCGGCTGGACCGGCCCGCCTGACGGGCGGGGCGTCCGTCCGCTAGCCGCGGCGGGCGACGCCGCCGTAGAAGCCGATCTCGGCGGAGCGCGGCGGGACCGGGGCGTCGGGACGCCAGAAGGGGACCTGGACGAGGCCCGGCTCCTCCAGCTCGAAGCCGTCGAAGAACCGCTCGATCTCGGAGCGGGAGCGCAGGTTCAAGGTGGCGGTGGCGTTGTTGTAGACGGCCTGGGCGTCGCTGCGGTCGGCGAAGTCGCCGGTGGCGTGCGACAGCACCACGTAGCTGCCGGCCGGGAGCGCGTCTCGCAGGGTGGCGACCACCTCCGCGGGCTTCTCCGCCTCGGTGAGGAAGTGCAGGACGGCGACGAGGAGCAGGGCGACCGGCTGACCGAAGTCGATGACCCGGCGGACGTCGGGGTGGTCCAGCACGGCCCGGGGGTCGCGCAGGTCGGCGAGGACGACGCTGGTGGCACCCGAGCGGCTGAGCAGGGCGTTGGCGTGGGTGTTCACGATCGGGTCGTTGTCGACGTACGCGATGCGGACGTCCGGCGCCACTTCCTGGGCGATCTCGTGCACGTTGGGGGAGGTGGGCAGGCCGGTGCCGATGTCGAGGATCTGGCGGACGCCGCTGCCGACCACGTGCCGGACTGCGCGGCGCATGAAGGCCCGGTTGGCGCGGACGCCGATCCTCACCTCGGGCGCCGCGGTGGCGAGTGCGTCGGCGGCCTTGCGGTCCACCTCGTAGTTGTCCTTGCCGCCCAGCAGGTAGTCGTAGATCCGCGCGGGGTGCGGCCTGCCGGTGTCGATCTCCTCGGCGCGGAAGCCGTTCTCCATCACGCTGCGCTCCTCTCGGCGGCCGCCCGGGGGCCCTGACCCGGTGCCGACGACAGCCTTTCACATCATCAACTTCTGCACCTCCATGGATAGTTCCTGGTCACCGGAAGTCCGGCGCGGCGTCCCCGACGGTGAAGCGGGCCGATACGTCCGCCGGTCGACGAGGCTCAGAGCCCGTGACGCAGTCGGGGCGCACATTCCCGACATCGGGGTGGCGCCCCGGCCGACGCCGCCGTGGTGGTCGTAGGCCGGCTCGACGATCAGGCGCTCGCGGGTGATCGCCCTTCCGGCCGGGTCCGCCCTCAGCGCAGCGCGCAGTCCCCGCACAGCCCGCCGCCGGGCACGCGGTAGTACAGGCAGCAGCTGCGGCGGGCGTAGGCGGGCGCGCCGGGCCCGGTGAGCCGGAGGTCGCCGGCGTCGCGCAGCAGCGGATCCGCCATCAGTTCCTCCGCCAGCGCGGCGGCGCGGGCCGCGGCGTCGGACCGGCCGCCCTCCCCCAGGCACCAGGAGCGCAGCACCCGCAGGGTGCCGGCGAGGGCCGAGGCGGCGTTGCCCCACAGCAGTCCGGGCGCGACGCCCGACACCGCGTGCACGGACTCGCACAGGGGCACCAGGTGGCCCAGGAGTACGTCCTCGCGCAGCCGGCCGGCGGGCACGTCCGGGTCGTCCCGCCGCAGCCACAGCTCGTCCGGGGCGGACCGGCCGGGATGCCACCACAGGCGCCCGCCGGACAGGTCGGGCATACGGCCGGTCAGCGCCGCCGGGCCGAGCGCGACGGACCACAGCCGCGCGGCCAGCCCCTGCTGGGCCAGCGAGGCAGCGACGCGCCGCTCGGACGTGCCGAGCCGCCGTCCGACCTCCGCCACCCGGCCGGTGAGCGCGGGCGACGGCCGCCCGGCGTACACCTCGGCCAGCGGCACGAAGCCCTCGGCCCGAGGCTCCCCCGGCCCGGTGCGTACGGCGAAGAACGGTCCCATCCCGCTTCCGCCGGTCAGCGCGCTCACAGGCCCCTGACGTGGCCGAGGTGGCGGGTCATCACGGCCTGTACGCGGGCGCCGTCGCGGGCCAGCAGGGCGTCCAGCAGCTCCAGGTGCTCCTGCGCGGAGGCCCGTAGCAGGCCGCGCTCGGCGAGCGCCGTGAGGCCGTACAGCCGGGAGCGCTTGCGCAGGTCGCCGACGACCTCGACCAGGTGCTCGTTGCCGGCGAGCGCGAGCAGCCCGAGGTGGAATCGGCGGTCGGCCTCCACGTATGCGATGAGCTCGCCGGCCGCGGCGGCGGTGACGATCTGCTCGGCGGCCGGGCGCAGCGCCTCCAGCGCCGTGGCGTCGGCGGTGGAGGCGAGGCCGGTGACGGTCGGGATCTCGATGAGGGAGCGGAGGTGGGTGTACTCGTCCAGCTGCCGCCCGGAGACCGCGGTCACCCGGAAACCCTTGTTGGGCACCGGGTCGAGCAGCCCCTCCTTGGCCAGGTCCAGCAGCGCCTCGCGGACGGGCGTGGCCGAGATGCCGAAGCGGCCCGCCAGCGCGGGTACCGAGTGCACCTCGCCGGGGCGGAGCTCCCCGGCGACCAGCGCCGCGCGCAGGGCGTCCGCGACGAGCTCGCGGTAACTGCCGGTGCGCCGGCGGCCGAGGGCGGGCAGGGCGGGCCCGTCGTGCGCTGCCATGCAGTGGCTCCTCCTCGGCGACGTGGCATGTATGCGACCAGTATCGGTGTCCGGGCGGCTGGAGGACGAATCGCGGGAAGGGATCGGACGGGTCCAGCAGGTACTGGGCGGTGCCGGTGATCCAGGCGCGGCCCGTGACGGACGGCAGCACGGCGGGCAGGCCGGCCACCTCGGTGGTGCCGGTGAGCCGGCCGGTGCACTGCGTGCCGATGAAGAACTCGTTCACGAAGTCCTGGTGCGGGGCAGTTCGCCGCGGGCGTGCAGCTGCGCCATGCCCCCTGGACGCCTTCGGCCTGCCCTTCGACCGTCGTTCCCGCAGGTTGTGACGTTCCGTCAGTTCGCGCCACGACCGGGCCGAGCGCAGGACGAGTCCGAGCCCCGGACCCGGCACCTTGCCGGAGGCCGGCAGATTGCCCTCGCCGGCCCCGGTGGTGCCGCCGGCCACCGGCCCGCGGTCCACGAGGACGGCGCTGAGCCCGGCCGCCGCGGCGTGGAGGGCGCAGGCCGCGCCCACCATCCCGGCGCCGACGACCACGACATGGCAGCTCGTCGGCTTGCTCACGCCGGCAATACGTCACACAGCACTGCTCACAACCAGCCGTTGCGCCGGAATCCCCGGTGGATGACGAAGCAGGCGACGGCCATCACGCCGATGGCGAGCGGATAGCCGTAGGTCCAGCGCAACTCCGGCATGTGGTCGAAGTTCATGCCGTACAGGCCGCAGATCATGGTGGGGACGGCGAGGATGGCGACCCAGGCGCTGATCTTGCGCATGTCCTCGTTCTGGGCCATGGTCACCTGCGCGATGTTGGCCTGGAGGATCGAGTTGAGCAGTTCGTCGAAGGAGTTGACCTGCTCGGTGGCGCGAGCGAGGTGGTCGGCGGCGTCGCGGAAGTAGGTCCGCAGGTCTGCCTCGATGCCGGGCAGGGGCTCCTCGGCCAGCCGCTGGAGGGGCCGGCCGAGCGGGGCCACAGCCCGTTTGAGCTCCAGCAGTTCGCGCTTGAGCTGGTAGATCCGGCCGGCGTCGGTGCCGCGGCCGCGGTGGTCGGAGAAGACGTCCGTCTCGACCTGCTCGATGTCCGCGTGGACCGCGGAGGTGACGGCGAGGTACTGGTCGACGACGTGGTCGGTTATCGCGTGAAGCACGGCGGCCGGGCCCTTGGCGAGCTGGTCGGGGACGGTCTCCAACCCCTCCCGGAGGGGACCGAGGGAGCCGTTGCCGCCGTGGCGGACCGTGATGACGAAGTCGGGGCCGGTGAAGACCATCATGTCGCCGGTCTCCACGACCTCGCTGGTGGCGGTGAGCCGGTCGTGCTCCACGTAGCGGGCGGTCTTGAGGACGGTGAACAGGGTTTCGCCGTACAGCTCCAGCTTGGGCCGCTGGTGGGCGTGGACGGCGTCCTCGACGGCGAGCGGGTGCAGCCCGAACAGCGCCGCGACGCCGGCGAACTCCGCTTCCGAGGGCTCGTGGAGCCCGATCCACACGAATCCCCGGCCGGACTTGCGGACCCGGGCGATCGCCTCGTACGCGGCGCAGTCGTCCTGCCGCAGCCCGTCCATGTAGACAACGCAGTTCACCACCGAGCTGCCCAGCGGCGAACGCGCCGGGTGGCTGAGGTCCACGCGCCGTTGGCGTATGTGGGTGAGGCGAACGGCTTTGCGGAGATTGCTGATCATCGACATGAAAGGCTCCTACGCAGGCGTGCGGCCGCCAGTATTGCCCACCACCGGGCCTGTTCGAGCCTTCCGTCACACCGCGCTCGCACCGTACGGCTGCCTCGCGCAGCTCGGCGACCAGGTTGACGAGGTCCTGGAGGCTGCGGCCGTGGCGGTCGGGCGAGGGGACCACGAGCGTGTCGCCCGCGTCGAGGAACGCGTGGCTTTGAAGGCCCCGAGGGCACCGGGCACCCCTCCGGGAGGGATCTTCAGAAAACGAAGGTCTCTTGAAAGCGAGAGCGCGGTCAGATCGCGACCTGTGGACGTGATTTGACGGCCCTTTTAGTTAACCGCTATCTATTGGGAGGCGTTGAGGAGGGGGATTCAGTGCAGGACGTGGTGCTGGCGCTGCTGGTCAAGGAGCCGTCGCACGGTTACGACCTGCGCAGGCGTCTGGTGGCGGCACTCGGGCCGCTCGGGGAGACGCTGAATGCCGGACAGGTCTATGTGACGCTCACTCGGCTTGAAAAGGCAGGCCTGGTCGTCCAGGTTCGAGAGGAAGCGGCGGTGCGCGGCCCGAAGCGCAAGGTGTTCGCGCTGACCGCGGCCGGGCACGAGCGGGTGGCCGCGTGGATGGCCGAGAGCACCGGGCCCCGGGCGGACGTGACGGAGGTCCATCTGAAGCTGGTGGCCGCCCGCGAGTCCGGCACGGCCGATCCGCTCGCGCTCGTGGACGCGCGTCGGCGGGAGCTGATGAGCAGCCTCGCCGAAGCCCAGCATGCCGCCCTCGCTCACGACACAGGTTCGGAGGCCGGGCTGCTTCTGGAGGGCGTCACGCTCCGGCTGCAGGCCGATCTGCGCTGGTTGGAGGTGTGCGAGCGGGCCTGGTCCCGTCGCGCGCCGCGTGAGAAGGGCAGAGGAAACGGATGACGAGAGACGGTCAGCGGGGCCGGGGCCGGTCGCGGCGCGGCGGGGCGGACGGCAGCGCGGGAGCGAGCCGGCCGGCCGGGCCGGTGCTGCGCGCGGTTGGTCTGGTGCGCGTGTACGGCGAGGACGAGAGCGCGGTATGGGCCGTCGACGGGGTCGACCTCGATGTCCCCGCCGGGCAGACGCTCGCCGTGACCGGGCCCAGCGGCTGTGGCAAATCCACGCTGCTCCAGCTGCTGGGAGGGCTCGACCAGCCCACCGAGGGCCAGGTGTGGCTTGGCGGACAGCGCATCGACGACCTCGGCGAGCGTGCGCTCGCCCGGCTACGGCGCCGCTCCCTCGGTTTCGTCTTCCAGGCCTACCACCTGGTCGACGAGCTGACCGCGGCAGAGAACGTCGAACTGCCCGCGCTGCTCTCCGGCGCCTCGCCCCGCACCGCCCGCCACCGCGCCGCCGAACTCCTCGACCACGTCGGACTCGCCGACCGGTCCCGAAATCTGCCCTCACAGCTGTCCGGCGGGCAGCGGCAGCGGGTCGCCATCGCCCGCGCCCTGGTCAACAAGCCGCTGATCGTCCTCGCCGACGAGCCCACCGGAAACCTCGACAGTTCAGCGACCCAGGACATCCTCCGGCTCTTCGACGACCTGCGTGCCGCGGGCCAGACCCTGGTCGTGGTCACCCACGACGAGCGCGTCGCCGCCACCGCCGACCGCGTCGTCTCCCTGCGCGACGGCGCGCTGGCTGACGACACAGCCCTGGGGAGCGACACCGGCACCGCACGGCTCGCTGCTCTCTTGAACTGGGAGAACTGACCGTGGGACAGCTGTTCCTGATAGGGCGCCTGGTGCTGCGCGACATACGCCGTCGCCCCGGCGAGGCATTCGTCTACCTGCTCGCCGTCACCATCGCGAGTACGAGCCTGACCCTCGGCCTTGCGACCAGCAACGCCGTCGACACCGGGTACCAGAAGACGCGCGAGGCCACCGCGGGGCCCGACATCGTCGCCGTCACGACGTCCGCCGATCCGTCCGGCGTGGCCGCACGCCTCGCGGACACTCCCGGCGTGGCCGAACAGGCCGAGCCCGTCTTCGCGTTCGACACGTACATCAAGGCCCAGGGCAAGAGTGCGCACACCGCGGTCGAAGGGCGCGACCCCTCTCAAGATGCCGCGGTGGACCAGCCGCTGGTGACGTCCGGCACCTGGGTGCGGCCCGGCGGCGCAGTGCTCGAACGCGGCTTCGCGAAAGCACTCGGCGTAAGCGTCGGTGACCACGTCACCGTCAGTGGACGCGACTACCCGGTCCTCGGAACCGCGATCAGCGCGGCCACCTCGGTGTATCCGTGGAGCGACGACGCGCAGGGGCCCGGGACGTCCGACTTCGGGGGCAGGATGTGGCTCGCTTCCGCAGACACCCGTAGGGCGTCGGGCGAAGACGCCGGAGTCCACCTGATCTATCTGAAGCTGAACGATCCCACCGCGGCGGGGCACTGGATGGACACCGCGTCCGCCGGCAGGAGCGAGGCCGACGACTGGGTCAACACCCATGGCTGGCAGGACATCCTCCAGACCGACAAGGCCATGATCAGGAACATCCAGCCCGCCCTGGTCGTCGGCGGCTGGCTGCTCGCTGTCGCCGCGATCGTCACCCTCGCCGCACTCGCGACAGCACGCGCCGCCCGGGACAACCGGCGTGCCGCACTGCTCAAGGCCGTCGGCGCCGGACCTGCCACCGTCACCGCCGCCCTGCTCGCGCAGCACCTCCTGCTCACCCTCCTGGCAACCGCGATCGGCCTGACCTCCGGGACCCTTGCCGCGCCTTTCCTGGTCGACCCCAGCGCCGGGCTGCTCAACACAGTCGGCCCTCCGGACTTCAGTACCGTCTTCGCTGCAGTCCTCCTCGCTGTCGTCATCGCGGTGACGGGCGCGCTTCGTCCTGCCCTGCGCGCGGCCCGAACCAGTACCGTCAACGCCCTGACCGACCCAGCACATCTGCCCACGCGACGCCCATGCCTCAATGCCGTGACGGCCTATCTGCCCACGTCACTGCTGCTCGGCATCCGGTTGCTCGCACGTCGACCCGGCCCCGCCATCCTGGCCGGTGCCGGCACGGCCGCCACCATGCTCATGGTCACCGCCCTGCTCGCCTGGCACACCGAACTGGCCGCGCGGCCCGACTTCACCCACTTCGGTCCCATCGATGTACGGGCCGACCAGACCGGTCGGGTACTGCTGGCCGTGACGCTCGCGCTCGTGGCGATGTCCACGCTCAACACCGTGCTTCTCGGCCTGAGCACTGCCGTAAAGGCCCGGCGAGCCCTGTCCGTGGCCCGCACCCTGGGCGCCACACCCGGCCAGGTCGTCTCCGCGCTCTGCGTCGCCGGGCTCCTGCCCGCCGTACCGGGGGTGGCGGTGGGCATCCCGGCCGGCCTCGGCCTGTACTGGATCTTCGGTACCCAGGTCACGCCCCCGCGAGCCTGGCTGCTCGCCGCCGTGCTCGCCGTCCTGCTCGCCGCCGCGGCGCTGACCGCGCTGCCCGCGTGGGCGCACACCCGCGCCCCGGCCGGGCGCGTCCTCGACGCCGAGCCGGCCTGATGGCCCCTTCACCGGGGCCGCCGATCAGTACTCGTCCTCGTCGTGGCAGATCGCGCGGGCGAGCCGGTGGCGGGACTCCTGCGGCTGAGCCAACGCCGGCGCGAGGGCGGGATCGGCCCGCCGGGTCGCCCTCGCCCTGGCCACCGCACCGCTCCAGCTCCGGGTGCGTGGGCACCGCCGTGAACGTTCCGTACGCCTCGGCCTTTACCCGTACCCGGCCTTGAGGTGTCAGCGACGTGCGGCACGTGGCGCCCAGCGGGTATCGCCGAAGCCCAGCAACGCCACGGGATCGTGTGCCGGCCCAGCAAGCCCACCGGCACTTTCTGTACCTCAACTACTCGCACCCGTGATCGTGAGGTCTCCGCCCGCGGGGACGTGCGGCCGGGGCGTGCCGCCGGGGCGGACCTGGTTCGCGGGGGGCACGGGACTTCTCTTACACTCCGTAGGGCTCCGGCCGGTGCAGGCCCGGGCATGCCACGTACTCCGCAGAGATGGGTCCCATGAGCGCCATCAGTATCGGTCAGGCAGCTGTGCTCGGCGTCGTGGAGGGGGTCACCGAGTTCCTCCCGATCTCGTCCACCGGCCACCTGAAGATCACCGAGGGCCTGATGGGCATCCCGGTGGACGACAAGGCGGTCGTCGCCTTCTCCGCGGTCATCCAGTCCGGCGCCATCGCGGCCGTGCTGGTCTACTTCTTCAAGGACATCGTCCGGATCTGCAAGGCGTGGTTCACCGGCATCGTCAACCGCGAGGAGCGGTACCACCACGACTACAAGTTCGGCTGGTGGGTGATCTTCGCGACGATCCCGATCGTGATCGTCGGACTGGCGGCCAAGCCGCTCATCGAGGGCCCACTGGCCTCACTGTGGGTGGTCGCCGGCTCACTGATCGTCGGCAGCGGCGTGATGTGGGCGGCCGACCAGATGGGCCGCCACAAGCGCGGCGAGGACGACACCACCTTCAAGGACGCGATGCTCGTCGGCTCCTCGCAGATCCTCGCCCTGCTCTTCCCCGGCTTCTCCCGCTCCGGCGCGACGATGTCCACCGCGCTCATCCTCGACCTGGACCGGGTCGCCGCGACGCGGCTCTCCTTCTTCCTGGGCATCCCCGCGCTGACCGGCGCGGGTCTGTACGAGCTGAAGGACGCGCTCGGCGCCGGGGTGGACACGGCGCCGCTCGTCGTCGGGACGGTCGTCTCCTTCGTCGTCGCGTACGCGTCGATCGCCTGGCTGCTGAAGTTCGTGGCCAAGCACTCGTTCAACGCGTTCATCGTCTACCGGATCGTGATCGGCGTCCTGCTCTTCGGCCTGCTCGGCACGGACGTCATCACCGCGTAGGCGTACGGCCGGACAGGGCCAGGGCCCGCTCGAAGGCGCCGGCCGCGGCCGGGTCCGGGAGCGTGACGGGCGCGGCGAACCCCTCGTAGCGGCGGTAGACCTCGGCGTACCGGTCGACGACCTCCAGGACGAACGTGGCGAGGCCCTCGCCACAGCGGTACTCCTGGCCGGTGGCGCGGGCCACGTCCCAGCCGTGGACGGCGAGTTCCTTGATGATCATCGAGGCGACCTCGGCGGCCGGCATCTTCGCGTACCCCAGGTCGATCTCGCCCTCCCACACCTCCGGCACCGCCCACGCCGCGACGGCGTGGTCCAGCCGCTTCGCGTACGCCCCGGCCCAGTCCGGGGCGGCGGTGAAGTCGCGGGTGGTCAGCTCCTCGGGCAGTGGCTCGCGCAGCGCCCGGTGCTCCAGGCCGTGCGAGGTGTAGAGGATCCAGTGGTTGAGCAGCGTGCGGGTGTCCCACTCCCCGCACGGGGTCGGCGCGGACAGCCGGGCGGGGTCGCCGCCCACGCCGCGGGCGACCCGGGCGGCCTCGGCGGCGGCTTCGATCATGAACGCGTGCAGTTCGGTCATGCGTCCATCCTGCGGAGACGGGCGGCGGCCGGTCTTGAACAAACGCGACAGCCGCACCCCGGTCCCGCGTGGCTACGCGCCGGCCCGGACGTCCACGAGCACCTTGCCCACCGCCCCCTCCTCCACGGCCGCGTGGGCGTCGCCGGTCCGCTCCAGCGGGAAGCGGTGCAGCGGCAGCCCCGCGTCCTCGCCGACCCGCAGGGCCCCGTCGGCGAGCGCGGCCGTCAGGGCAGCGACGGCCTCCGCCTTGGCCGCGTCCGGCATGGTGTAGACGAGCACGCCCTGCCAGCGCAGGTTGCGCGCGAAGCTCTCCCGTACCGGCAGGGTGAACTCGGCGCCGCCGTTGTCCGCGTAGTAGGCGACGACGCCCCCGGGCGCCAGCACCGCCAGGTCGAGCGCGGTGTTCTGCGCGACGGACACCTCCACGACGATGTCGACGCCCCCGGGGGCGGCCTCGCGGATCTCCGCGGCGGCGTCGCTCCTGCGGTAGTCGACGACGTGGTGCGCGCCCGCGGCTCGGGCGAGGTCCGCCTTGTAGGGGCCGCTGACCGTGGTCACCACCGAGGCCCCGGCCCAGCGGGCGAGCTGGATCGCCGCGTGGCCGACCGCGCCCGCGCCTCCCGCGACCAGGACCGTCCGGCCGTCGAGGGCGCCCGGCGCGAGCCGCGTGGGGCCGTGCTCCGCCACGGTCAGCGCGCGGTGCGCGGTCATCGCGGGGATGCCGAGGGCGGCGCCCAGGTCGAAGGACGCGGAATCGGGCAACGGCACCGCGTGCGCCTCGGGGAGCGTCACGTACTCCTGGGCGGTGCCGTCCGCCCGCTGCCAGGCGGCCTCCCACAACCACACCCGCTCACCGGTCCGCCCGGGGTCGACGCCCTCCCCGACCGCGTCGACCACCCCGGCGCCGTCCTGGTCCGGCACCTGCTCCGCGACCATGGCGGGCGGACCGCCGCGCCGCGACTTCCAGTCCGTCGGGTTGACCCCCGACACCTCGACCCGTACCCGCACCTCGCCAGGACCCGGCTGCGGCACCGGCCGCTCGGTCAGGCGCAGCACCTCGGGGCCGCCGCCTTCCATGTACACGATGGCCTTCATTATCCGTACAAGGCCCCCACCGACGCGCATTCTTCCCGCCGCGCGGTGTCCGGTACGGGTAGGGTCGGCCGGTGTCCTCCGCGCCCGCTGATCCGCCGTCCCTGGAGGCCGCGTTCCCCGCGGCGCTCGGGCCGGACGTGCGCGCCGTCACCGCCCTGCTGCCGCCGGCGTCCTTGGGTCCCCGCTGGGAGGTCCGCGGCGGCGTGCGAATCCCCGTGCGCCTCCACCACGGCGAACCGGACCCCTGAGTGACGGCCGCGCTCACCCCCCGGCAGCGCCTCGTCCTGCACTGTCTGTCCGCGGTGCATCACGACGGGTACGTGCGGCAGCGGCACGCGGCGCACGTCGCCGGGGTGGCCGAGCCCTGGGCGGTGCCGTTCATGGTGCGGCTCGCCGGCGAGTACGTGTGGGAAATCGTCGCGGACATCCGTACGCGGCTCACGGAGGCCCTCGTCCCGGGGAGCGAGGCGCGCAGGGTCCACGGCGCTTTCGCCGCGGAGCACCCGGAGTTCCTCGCCGTCACCGAGCGCCGCGCCGTGAGCTACTGGAACGAGTACCACCGGTGGTGGTTCCCCGAGTTCGCCGGCCATCCCGCGGCCGCGGTGCTGGAGTTGCTGCGGGCCGCGGCCGTGGAGACGACGGGCCGCGCGTGGCCGCGGCAGACGAAGGCACGGAGGGGTGCGCGCTGAGCGGCGTCAGGCGCGCGCGGCCCGTTCGCACAGGACGGCCGCGCCGGGCGGTTCCGGCGCCGGCTCGGGGAGACCCACCGCGGCCGCGCCCGGCGACCGATGCGGGGCGCGGGGGACGAAGGCTCCGCTGGTGCCGCCGCGACCTCGGTGGACCAGGACGCCGGAGACCGGATCGGGGACGGCGTCGAGCGCCGCGCGAGTGCCGGGCAGGGCGCGCCACCCGAGCCAGTGCTCCTCTTCCCGGAAGCACAACTCGAAGACGACGCCCCACCTGTACGTGTGCCATTCCCACGCCAGTGCACGGTTGGTGACCGCCGACTCCACGAGCGTCGACGCGTACGCGTCACGCCATGCCGCGGCGGGTGTGCTGGCGTTGAGGACCTCGATGGACCACCAGTCCGCTGCCATACCCAAAACGATAGGCACTTCGCAAGTCGCCCGCCAGGGTCCTGTCCCTGACGGCGCGTCACGCGGGGTCGGCCGAGGCCAGCAACTCCGTCACTCGCGCCGCGAAGCGGGCGTCGCAGGGGTGGGGGACGCCGGTGCGCACGGCCGTGAGCAGGGCGTCGATGGCGTTGCCGAAGGCGGGCACGGGCCCGTCGGCGCGGCCGGGGAGCGAGGCGACCCCCGTGGTGCCGCGCAGTTCGACGGTCATGCCGGCCGCCGCCGGCGGGGCGGTGAGGCTGAGCGCCGACGTGCTGGAGGCGCCGCTGTCGTGCCGCAGCACCAGGTGCACGGTGTCGCCGGGCCCCTGGACGGCGGTGAGCGAGGTGACGTCCCCGAGGACCGGGAGGAGCACGGACAGCGCGTGCGGTCCGACGTCCCACAGCGCGCCCTTCTCGCGCCGCCAGGGGGAGTCGGCGAAGGGGCTGTCGCCGGAGGTGAACACCGAGCCGAGCCACTCCGCGCGGGCGGTGAACCAGCCGTCCAGGGAGGCCTGCTCGTCGATCCAGGCGGAACTCGTGGCGTCGAAGCGCAGGGTGAAGAAGACCACCGACGCGACCCCGGCCGCCTCGGCGGCGTCGGCGACGCGGCGGGCGTCGGCCACGGTCGTCGCGACCGGCTTGTCGAGCAGCAGGTGCCGGCCGGCCTCGGCGGCGCGCGCGGCCAGCGGGGCCTGCACGTCCGGGGGCAGGGCTATCGCGAGGGCGTCCACCTCGCCGATGAGCTCGTCCACGTCGGCGTAGGCGCGGGTGCCGAGGGTCGCGGCGAGCGCGGCCGCGGCCTCCGGGCGGCGGCCCCAGATCCCGGTGAACTCGACGTCGGGGTGGGCGGCGAGGGCGGGGCCGTGGGCGATCTCCGCCCAGGGGCCGGTGCCGAGCAGTCCGATGCGCATGGTCACCGCTCCCCGGCCGGCTCGGTGTGGCTGCGGTACCAGGTGCGGTCGAGGTCGACGACGTCGACGGCGGTCTGCACGCTCAGTCCCGGCGTCGGCGCGAGGTGCGCGCCCAGCAGTTCCAGGACGGCCTCGCTCAGCCGGGTCTTGGCCTCGGGCGTGCGCCCGGACAGGACGGCGAACTGGACGAGGACCAGCGCGTGCTCGGGCGCGCCGTCGGCCAGGACGTACTCGTCGGACCGGCGGAAGCGGGTCTTGCACGCCTCCACCCTGGTGTCGATGATCTTGGCGACGAGCGGGTGCAACGCGGTCGCGAAGCCGCGCCGGTCGAACGCGTCCGCGAGGTTGCCGGTGTAGTCCACGGTGATGTGAGGCATGGCACACACCCTACGTCCCTGGTCACGGCGGTCCGCGGGGGCCCGTCACCGGGGGGCCGGGCGGCGGGCGCGGATCGCCGACAACCTCGAACACACGGGGGTTTCGGCACTCGCCCCGAGAGCGGCCGGAGCCGCTGCGCGGGGCCTCCCGGACGCGGGGCCGGGGTGTCCGGCGGGTGAGACGGCGGCGCGTTCACATCGGGTTAACACACGGGCAATGGATGCGAAATCGCAAGTTGTGACGCTGCAGCGGCAACACCACCCGCCCCGCAAGGCCCACGCCAACAAGGATGACGCCCGTGAGCTACAAGGCCGAGTACATCTGGATCGACGGTACCGAGCCGACCGCGAAGCTGCGCTCGAAGACCAAGATCCTCGCCGACGGCGCGGAGCCCGGCGTGTGGGGCTTCGACGGCTCCAGCACCAACCAGGCCGAGGGCCACAGCTCGGACCGCGTGCTCAAGCCGGTCGCCACGTACCCGGACCCGATCCGCGGCGGCGACAACCTGCTGGTGCTGTGCGAGGTGTTCAACATCGACGACACCCCGCACGCCTCCAACACCCGCGCCCTGCTGCGCCCGGTCGCCGAGCGCTTCGCGGGCCAGGAGTCGCTGTTCGGCATCGAGCAGGAGTACACCTTCTTCCAGGGCTCCCGCCCGCTGGGCTTCCCCGAGGCCGGCTACCCGGCCCCGCAGGGCGGCTACTACTGCGGCGTCGGCGCCGACGAGATCTTCGGCCGCGAGATCGTCGAGAAGCACCTCGACAACTGCCTCGCCGCGGGCCTGGGCATCTCCGGCATCAACGCCGAGGTCATGCCCGGCCAGTGGGAGTTCCAGGTCGGCCCGCTCAGCCCGCTGGAGGTCGCCGACCAGCTGTGGGTCGCGCGCTGGCTGCTCTACCGCACCGCCGAGGAGTTCGGCGTCTCCGCCACCCTCGACCCCAAGCCGGCCAAGGGCGACTGGAACGGCGCGGGCGCGCACACCAACTTCTCCACCAAGGCCATGCGCGAGGGCTACGACGCGATCATCGAGGCCTGCGAGGCCCTCGGCCGCGACGACAAGCCGATGGAGCACATCAAGAACTACGGCTCCGGCGTCGAGGCCCGCCTGACCGGCGCCCACGAGACCGCCCCCTGGAGCGAGTACAGCTACGGCGTCTCCAACCGCGGCGCCTCGGTGCGCATCCCGTGGCAGGTCGAGGTCGACAAGAAGGGCTACATCGAGGACCGCCGGCCCAACGCCAACGTCGACCCCTACGTCGTCACCCGCCTCATCGTCGACACCTGCTGCTCGGCGCTGGAGAAGGCCGAGCTCGTCTGACGTTCCGCACCGTCCCCGAGGGCGCCCGTCCACACGCCGGGCGCCCTCGGCGTGTTCGGTCACGGTGTGCGGACGGCCTCGAAGAGGAAGCAGCCGTACTCCACGGCCCGTACGTGCACCAGGGCGACCCGCGGATCGGCGAACCGGGCCGCCAGCACGGCGTCGGCGGCGCCCGCGGCGACCTCGCGTGCGGTCAGCCGGACGAGGCGGCCGCCCAGGATGCGGCCCCGGGCGTCGTAGCAGCGGAAGACCCGCAGGTCGCCGTGGAGGGCGGCGGGATAACCGGGGGTGCCCGGCGGGCCGGGGCAGTCCGCGGCGGCGGCGTGCACGAAGACCGGCCCGGTCTCGGCGTACGGGCCGGGGTCCGCCCCGGTCGCCGCGGCCCATCGCCGCAGCGGCGCGTAGGCCGCGAGCGAGATCCGCTCCCCCGGTGCGGAGTGTCGCAGGCAGCAGCGGAGCGGGGCGCCCCCCTCCGGGTCCGGCTCGGGGCGGGGGACGAGACCTGCGTCGTCGGTGCCGCGCAACTCCTCCGCCACGGCCGGGTCGATGGCCCGGACCACGTACGCGATGCGGTGGGTTTCCATGCCGCCAGCCTCGCCGGTACCGGTCACGGGCTCCGGCGGGATTCGGACGTCGCGCTCACCGCCTGCCAGGCGGCGCGGTCGTCGGGCAGCCCCAGCCGGGCGAAGAGGGCGCCCCGGTTGCCGCCGCGCGGGTCCCAGAATGTGTCGTGGGCGGCCAGGGCGGCGGCGTAGGCCCGCTGGACCGGGGTGGCGGCCCGGGCCGCGGGGCCGTCGGGGCGGGCCAGGGCGTGCCCTGGTGCACGATCGCCCCGTTGAGGTGGTCCAGGGCGGCCCGGACGTCCGCCTCCGGTCCGGTGCGCAGGGCGGCCAGATGCCGCGGGGTGTCCGTGGCGGCTCCGTAGGCGTGGAACAGGTTTGACCAGTCCGTCTCATGCATGCGGCCATCGTGGTCCCGGGCACCGACAACGGCCTCCCCAAGGGCACTTGGCCGCTCCCGCGCCGCGTGCGGGACACGGGCGGCGGGGTGACCATCCCAGGATTCACTCGTTCTACGGAGGGTGAACGCCCAGCACGCGACCGCCACCCGTCCCCGGCACGGCGCACCCGTGATCGTGGACGTCGAGGAGGCGGAGGCCGCACTCGTCGAGAACTACCCGCACCTGGTCCGGCTGGCGTACCTGACGCTGCCGCCGTCGCTCGGCCGGCACCGGAGGGTGCTGACCGCCCACACCCTGACGCAGGGCGCGCTGCCGCGCTCACCGTGCGAACCTGACCCCGCCGTGGTGGACGTGCCCGGACCGCGGGGGACCGTGGACCCGGCGTACGCCCTGGTGCGGCAGGAAGTGCTGGACACGGCACTGGCGTTCGGGCGCGAGCGGGGATGGCGCGGCCGGCTGCGCAGGGCGCTGGTGGTCGGCCCGGCGCCGTACGTCTGGGGCCTGCGGCTGCACACCAAGGCGACGGGGACGGACGAGGCTGAGCTGGACCGGGCGCTGTCCGGGCTGAACGCCGCCGGGCGCGCGGCCTACGCGCTGCTGGAGCTGGAGCGGCCCCGGCACGCGGACGGCCGCGAGGTGCGCAGGCTGCTGGTGGCCTCCGGGGTGGCCGACCCGCGGGGCGCGCTGAAGGCCGCCAGGGCCGTACCGGAGGGGCTGCTGCTGGGCGGCAGCGGATTCGACCCGTGCACGGTGCAGGCCCGGCCGACGGATCTGCTGCGCAGGCGGCAGCACGTGCGGGTGGGCCTCGTCACGGCGGGCGCGATCGCCGTCACCGCGACCCTGGTCGCGGTGCTGACGGGAGGGCAGGACCCGTACGCGGCCGGCGGGTCGCCGGGCGCCTACGGGACCGCTGGGCTGCTGGACCCGGCGAAGCTGACACGGGTGAAGGACACCGCGTGGACCCGCGCCTCCCGGGTGGACTTCACGGCCTGGCCGACCCGCGGCGGGCGGGCCGGCGACCAGGCGCTGCTGGGCCGGGCGATGGCGGTGTGGGCGCACCCCTCCGCCCGGGTCGCCGTGTCGGCCACCAAGGGCACCGACGAGGGACTGCCCGCGCAGCAGCCGCAGTTGCTGTACGCGGGGGACGTGGACGGCGCCGCCGTGGTGCTGATGTACGACGGCCTGCGCCTGGTGCGCTACGCCGAGCCGCTCGACGGCGGGGGCTCGGCGGCCCTGGACTTCGCCCGGGTGGACGGCGCGGGCGTGACCACGGCGGCCGTGGTCCTCGGCCGGACGGACGGCAACACCCGTTTCCTGACCGCCCCCTGGATCGCCGGGGCGGCCTCCCGGGACCTGCGCGACCCCGGGCGCGCCGCGGCGAAGCTGGACCGCACGGCGGACGGGGTGACCGAACCGGTGCGGATGCCCGGTGCGGACAGCCGTCCCGGGGTGTGCGGGGACACCTGGCCGGCGCTGCAGTTCCGGGCCGCCGGGGGGCTCGGGGTGGACCGGCCGTTCCTCCTCACCGACCTCGGCGACCTCGTGCCGGCGCACCTGACGTACCAGCCGCCGGAGGGTGGCGCGCCGCTCGAGGCGACCGGCCCCACGGCGCTGGCCTACGTGGCCCGTACGGCCTGCAACCTCTCCTCCATGAGCGGCCTGGGCACCCGGTCGGTCAACGTCTGGCGGTACGCGACGCAGCGGCTGCCGGAGGACAACGGGCAGGCGTCGTGGGTCTGTGCCCGCGCCGACACCTGGCGTGGCACGGACGGCCGGGCGCTGGCGCTGTTCCTGCCCCCGGTGTCCGAGCCGGGCACCCCGGGCGCGCCGGTGGGCCAGAGCGGCCGGGACGGCGGGGCGTGCGGCCGGGCCGTGCCGCAGGTGCTGGCCGGGGCGCTGTGGAAGTCCACGGCCGGTCATTGGTACCTGCTGGCGGCGGGCAGCCGTGACGTTGCGCGGATCAAGGCCACGGGCGGCGTGACCGGCGCCTCGAAGGGCTCGACGATGGCGGTCCGGGCCGCACAGGGCGCCCGGGCCGAGCTGTCGGCGGTGCTCGACTCGGGCGCGGCGCTCACGACGCTGCGCTGAGCCCCCCGCCTCCCCCGTCCCGGTGGCCTGCTCCGCGGGAGGTGCGGCCGCCCGTGCCCTCGGTAGCCCTTTCCTGCGCGAAGGGTTCGGTTACGGGCGGGGCTGGGGCGGCCTGTCGTGCTCGGGGGTCGGCCCGGCGTTGTCCGGGAGGCGGGCCTGTGAAAATAGGGGCATGAACGACCTCTCCTTCCGTCTCGCGCTGCCCGACGACGCCGCCTTGCTGGTTCGCCTCCGCGACGACGCGGCCCGCTGGATGCAGGAGCACGGCATCGACCAGTGGAGGCCGGGTGAGATGGACGAGGAGCACTTCCGCACGCGTATGGCGGAGGGCGAGGTCTGGCTCTCGGAACACGGCGGCCGGGTGGTCGGCGCCTGGGAGCTGTGGTGGGCCGACGAGCACGCCTGGGGGGTACGCCCGCCGGACGCGGGCTACGTCCACCGCCTCATGGTGGACCGCACGACCGCGCCGCGCGGCGCCGGCCGGGCCATGCTCGACCGGGCGGAGCGCCGCATCGCCGAGCGGGGCCGCCCGTACGCGCGGCTGGACTGCGTGGCGCGCAACCCGCGGCTGCGGGCGTACTACGAGGGCGTGGGCTACACCGTCGTCGGCGAGCAGCCGCACAAGCAGGGCGGCAAGGGCAGTCCGTACGCGGTGACCCTGCTGGAGAAGAAGCTGTAGGCGCACGGCACGAAGCGCAGCGGCCCGCCCGGAGGTTCGGGGGCGGGCCGCTCCGCCGTCCGCGGCCGACGAGGTTCCCAAATCAGGTCTCCCGGCGCCGGGCCCGCTCAAAGGCGTCATGGGCCGCGCGCTGGATCTCCTCCCGGTCACGCACGACGGCCTCCATCTCCTCGTCGGAGCCGGGCCCCGGACCGGGCCCCGTGTCGGTGAGTCGGTCGTAGAGGTAGCGGCAGGCCGCGTCCTCGGTGTCGAAGTGCCGGTGCGGTTCGTACACACCCCGTTCGTAGTTGCCGACCACCCACGCGCCGCCCTCCTGCCGGAGGTACCTGAAGTCCGGGGGCCTCAGGTCGAACTCGTGGAAGCCGGGAATCTCGTACAGCCCGCCGGGTACCCGGGCGGAGGCGAGCGCCTCGCTCAGCTCGCGTCGGTCCATGGTCGGGCCCGTCAGTTCAGGCGGATCAGGTCACCGTTGGCGACGTGCTTGGCCACGGTGTCGCCCTGGAACAGTACGTACTGCAGTCCGTTGCCCGGCTGCCCGAACCAGGGCTCCGCGGGTCCCGCCTGGACGGTGAAGGGCTTGACGACCTTGTACAGGTGGTAGTTGAAGGGGTAACCCGCGTCGAAGGTGTTGAGGTTCGACGGGGGGATGGCGCGCTGGGAGAACGGCGAGCCCGCCGGTGAGAGGAACCTGCCGTTCTCGTTGCCGAAGCGGTCGATCTTCTGTCCGACGCTCAGGACCAGGTCGACGGGAGGGAAGTCCGTGCGGAAACCGTCGGGGTTGGTCCCGGCGGGCGGGAACTTGTATTCGTTCGTCGTGAAGTTCCACCAGGTGCCCAGGAAACCGTTGGCGTTCTGCCCGTCGAGGCGCCGGTAGCCGGCCAGGATCGTTCCGAGCAGGCCCTTGGTGGGCAGTTCACGCGGGCCGAGCCGGGGGTCACCGCAGAAGAACTTGGGACTGGTGAAGGTGGCACCGACGCAGATGCGGGGGTTCTCCGGGCCGCCGGGCAGACGCCCGGGGGAGCCCGCGACCTGGCCGGGTCCACCGCCCGCCACCGGGCCGGGTCCGTGGCCCGGCCCCGGGCGCTCGGCGGTGGCCGCGGGCTTTGCGCCCGGGCCCCAGTCCTCGGCGTGCGCGGGCGTGACCGCGCCGGTGAGGGTGCTGAGGAGCAGGACGAGCAGGGCGGGAAGGCTGGAAAGCGCTATTCGCTGGCGCCGCTTCAAGGGTCCTCCTGGGGACGACGGGAATGAGGCCTTCCGGGGCGTCAGTCACACTGCGTCACCGGAACCGCGCGAATACGTACCCCTACCGGTGCCTCGTCCGGAGCCGCCACGCCCTTGATTCATCCGGATGGCCACCTACTTCGCCCGTACGCAGCACCGCCCGGCCGGGGCCCGCGGTGAGCGGGGCGCCGGCCGGGCGGTGACGGAGCGTGTCGTTACTTCCCGACGAACACCGCGACCGTCCTGCCCGGGACGGTGAAGGTGCCGGAGGCCGCGTCGTAGGAGGCCTGCTTCACCACGGGGTCGGAGCCCGCGGCCTGCGCCGGGTGGAGGGCGTAGCCCTTCCCGGACAGGGCGGTGACCCGCTGGTCCTGGGCCTTCGGGGTCGCGTTGAAGACCACCACCAGCGAGCCGAGCCGCATGGTGATCACGCCCGGGGTCTCGTTCCTCCCCGACAGCGGGAACGAGAGCCGCTCCTGGACCTGCGCCGCCGAGGTCAGCCCGAAGGCCGGCTCGGTGGAGCGGATCCGCAGCAGGTCCCGGTACGCGGCCGAGGCCGAGGTGATCTGGGCGCAGCCGACCTTGAGCGTGTCCGCGGTCAACAGCGGTCTGGCGTAGGACCACTTGGACTCGTTGTCGGCCTTGGGCGGCAGGCCGCGGCCGAAGCCGTTGCCCGCCGAGCAGTCCCAGCGGATGGCGTTGAACCAGTCGCCGGAGTCGTACGAGTTGCGGTCCAGGGACTTGGACCGCAGCAGGTCCGAGCCCGCCTGGTAGAGCGCGGGCCCCTGGGAGAGGGCCGGGACGGCCTCGGCGAGCACCTGCATGCGCGCCCGGTCGGCGGGCGAGGTGCCCTTCGGCAGCTTGAAGGCGAGCGCGTCGTACAGGGCCTCGTTGTCGTGGGCGTCGACGTAGGCGAGGGCGTCGCCGGGGGCGTCCGCGTAGCCGGCGGGCGAGCCGTTGTAGTCGACCTCGGCGCCGGTGACCTCCTTGCCGCTGCTGTCGGTGAAGGAGAAGGACTTCAGGTTGCCGGTGAGGCCGACCTTGATGAGGTCCTGGTAGTGCAGCAGGCGGGCGCGCTGTTCGGCCTCGCTGCCGTTGGCGGCGGAGCCGCCCGGCTCGTTGAACAGGCCGGAGGCGAAGCCCTGGACGCCGGGGTCGGAGTCGAAGGGACCGCCGCCGCGGACCGCGTCGCGGGCCCGGTCGGAGAAGGTGGCGACACCGGTGCCGGCCATGTTCTTCTGGGTGGCCTGCACGAAGCGGGCGTCGTCGGCGACCTCGCCGAAGTTCCAGCCCTCGCCGTAGAGGATGATCTTCTTGCCGTCGACGCCGTCCTCGGCGGGGGTGAGCTCGTCCAGGGCCTTGCGGACGGCCAGGATGTTCGCCTTGGGGTGGTGGCCCATCAGGTCGAAGCGGAAGCCGTCGACCTTGTACTCCTTGGCCCAGGTGACGATCGAGTCGACGACCAGCTTGCCCATCATCGCGTTCTCGGGCGCGGTGTTGGAGCAGCAGGTGGAGTTGGCGACGGTGCCGTCGTCCAGCAGGCGCTGGTAGTAGCCGGGCACGATCCTGTCGAGGACGGACTTGTCGTCCTGGCCGCTCGCGGCGGTGTGGTTGTAGACCACGTCCATGACGACCCGCAGTCCGGCCTTGTTGAGCCCCTGCACCATCTTCCGGAACTCGACGGTGCGCTTGGTGCCGTCGGGGTCGGTGGCGTAGGAGCCCTCGGGGACGGTGTAGTGGAAGGGGTCGTAGCCCCAGTTGTAGGCGTCCTTGGCGGCGACCGCGGCCACGCATTCCTGCTGCTTGTCGGAGTCGGCCGGGTAGGCGGCCAGGTCGCAGTCGACGGTGGCCTGGTCGGCGCTCCTCTCGGCGACGGTGGCGAAGTCGAAGGCCGGCAGCAGGTGCACGTAGGAGACCCCGGCCTTCGCGAGTTCCCTCAGGTGCGTCATGCCCGCCGACCCGGTGTCGGTGAAGGCGGTGTACCTGCCCTTGTCCTTCGCGGGGACGGTGGTGTCCGCGACGGAGAAGTCCCGGATGTGGAGTTCCTGGATCTGCGCGTTGTTGAGACCGACGGCCTTGGGCTTGGCCAGGCCGGACCAGCCGCTCGGGGCGAGGGACGCCTCGTCGAGGTCGACGACCAGGCTCTGCTTCGAGTCGGCGGTCAGGGCGACCGAGTAGGGGTCGGTGACCTTGTTGGTGACCACCTTCTGCACGCTGGGTGCCCAGACCTTCACCAGGTAGCGGTACGGCTTGCCGGTCCAGGCGCGTTCGCCGTGCACGCTCCACACACCGGTGGACGCGTCGCGCCGCATCGGGACGGTACGCCCGTCGAGGTCCAGGGCGACGGACTGCGCGGTCGGGGCCCACACGGACAGGGTGGGCTTGCCGTAGGTGAAGACCGGCCCGAGCACTGCCTTGGTCGCCTTGGCGGCGTACAGGTCGTCCAGGACGCCCTGGATCTGCACGCCGGTGGCGGAGAGCAGCGCCCCGTTGGCGAGCCGCTGGGTGGCGACGACCTGGCCGGTGAGGGCGGCGCGGACGCGGTCGCGGTCGCGCGGGTCGATCGTGAAGGCGGCGTAGTCCTTCAGGTGCGGGAAGCGGGCCTTCTGGGTCTCGGTCAGGCCGCCCGCGACGCGCTGCAGACGGAGCCAGTGGCCCTCACCGGTGAGGGCGCCGTCCTTGATCGCCAGGCCGCCGTCCGGGGCGTACACCAGCTGGACGCTGGCCGCGGTGTCGCCGGTCTTCCAGGCGACGGTGTCGGCGTCGATCCACTGGGCCTTGGCCGAGGACGGGTCGAGGTCGGCGGAGGAGCCGGCGGTGGCGGGCAGCAGGTACTTCTCGGTGCCGTTCAGCAGCCACACCTCGTGTCCGCTGGCGGTGAGGTCGAGCGACTGGTCGGCGGGCAGGTCCTTGGTGTCGCCCTTGTGGATGATGTAGCTGAGCGACGTGGCACCCGCGGCGAGCGGCACCTCGAAGACGGCGCCGTAGGCGTCGGTCCGCACCGGCTGCAGCGGGGCGGTCCAGTCGGTGGGGTTCGCGGCGCCGGTCCAGGTGTGCAGGCCCCAGCCCGCGTAGTCCTTGTCCGCGCGGTGGTAGTGCAGGACCGCCTTGGTCTTGTCCTGGCCGGGCTCGGAGCCGGGCGGGGCCTCGGTGAGGACGGCCTCCTTGCCCTGCTCGGCCCAGATCTCACCGGTCTTGGTGACGTCGATGAAGCGGTCGGCGGCGACGTCCTTGTTGCCGTCCTTGTCGATGACGAGGTAACCGACGCTGGACGCGCCCGGCTTGAGCTTGACGTAGGCGAAGGCGCCGTAGGCGTCGCGGCCGATGAAGTCGTGGCCGGCCGGCCAGGTGGTGCCCTCGCCGTCGGCGATGTCGCCCCAGGCGTACAGGCGCCAGTCGGTGTAGTCGTCGTCCGCCCGCTTGTAGTGGACGACCGCGTAGTCGCGGCTGCTCGCCACCGGGGTCTGCGGCGGGGCCGGGGTCCCGCTGGTGGTCTCGGCGGTGGCGGCGGCGGTCCGGCCGGCGGAATCGATCACGACGGCCTTGTACCGCAGCGCGGTGCCGGGCGTCACGCCGTCGCCGACCGTCTGGGTGACCCGGTACGGCGCGTGGTCCGCGGAGCCGAGGACCTTCCACGGCCCGTTGCCGGTCTGCGCGGCGAAGACGACCCGGTTCAGCTGCCCGCCGTCGACGTCGGCGGAGAGCTCGACGGTGCCGGTGGCACCCGCGGCGGGGGCGTTCAGGGTGAGGGCCGGCCGGGCGGCGGGGGCGCCGAGCGGCTTCGCCGCCTTGTAGACCACGGCGGACAGGGCCGGGACGGTGACACCGATCTTCCGGTCGGAGCCGCTGGTGACGGAGCCGTCCGTGCCGTAGACGGCGGTGAAGGCGGTGTTCGCGGAGCCGGTGGGAACGTCGGCGGTACGCGCCTGCGCCGCGTTGTTGACGGCGACCACGTACTCGGTGCGGGTCTTCGCATCGGTGCGCGAGAAGGCGTAGATCCCGGCGCCGTCGGCGGCGTAACGCTCGGTCTGGACACCGTCGGCGAGCGCCGGGTGGGCCTTGCGGAGCGCGGCGAGCTTCGCGATCGCCTTGTAGAGCGGGGCGACGGTGTCGTAGGCGTCGCTCGCGTGGGTGCGGTCGGTGCCCAGTTCGTCGTCGTCGAGGTAGTCGGCGACCTTGGACGCGAACATCGTCTGGCGGGCGTCCTTGTCGCCGCCGGCGCCGGTGAAGCCCTGCTCGTCGCCGTAGTAGACGACCGGGTTGCCTCGCGAGAGGAACATCAGCTCGTTGGCGAGCCGGTCCCGCTTGACGAGCTCGGCGTCGCCGGCCGCCGGGTTGTCCTGCTTGAGGAACGTGCCGATGCGGCCCATGTCGTGGTTGCCGAGGAAGGTGACCTGCTCGTACGCGTTGGCCTTGTCGGTCGTGTACCGGTAGTCGTCACCGAAGACCGAGGCGAGCCTGCCTGCGGAGCCGCCCTGGGAGGCGTACTGGCGGGCGGCGTCCTGGAAGGGGAAGTCGAGTGTCGAGTCGAGGCGGCCCTGGGTGACGTACGGGGAGGTGATGGATGTGTCGGCGGAGTAGACCTCGCCGAACATGAAGAAGTCGTCGCGGCCGTGCTTCGCGGCGTAGGCGTCCAGCGCCGTGGCCCACTGCGTCCAGAAGGGCAGGTCGACGTGTTTGACGGTGTCGATGCGGAAGCCGTCGACGGCGAAGTCGCGGACCCACTTCTCGTAGATCTCCTCCATGCCCTTCACGACCTCGGGACGCTCGGTCCACAGGTCGTCCAGGCCGGAGAAGTCGCCCTGGTCGGAGCTCTCGCCGGCGAACGTGGAGTCGCCCCGGTTGTGGTACATCGCCGGGTCGTTGAGCCAGGCCGGGACCTTGCTCTTCGCGGTGACGACGGGGGTGCGGGGGAAGGAGTCGCGGTCGACCGGGGGGAAGGCCTTGCCGCCCTTCGCGTAGTCGCTGTCGTCGAAGGGCACACCGTCCTTCGTCAGGTAGGGGAAGGCGCCCTTGGAGAGGTAGCCGTAGGACTTCTCGTCGTAGTCGACGACGTCGGCGGTGTGGTTGGTGATGACGTCGAAGAAGACCTTCATGCCCTTGGCGTGGGCCTTGGATATCAGCGCCTTGAGGTCGGCGTTGGTGCCGAAGTGCGGGTCGACCTGGGTGAAGTCGGTGATCCAGTAGCCGTGGTAGCCGGCCGAGGCCTGATCCCCCGTCCCCTGCACGGGCCGGTTCTTGAAGATCGGCGCCATCCATATCGCGGTGGTGCCGAGGCCCTTGATGTAGTCGAGCCGCCGGGTGAGCCCCTTGAGGTCACCGCCCTGGTAGAAGCCCTTGTCGGTGGGGTCGTAACCGGTGCTGAGCCGGGTGCCGGTCAGACCGCCCCTGTCGTTGGACGCGTCACCGTTGGCGAAACGGTCCGGCAGCACGAAGTAGAACTGCTCCCGCGTGAGGTCGTGACGCGCGGGCTGCGCGGCGAGGGCCGCGTCGGAGGGCGGTGGAGGCGGGGCCGCCGCCGAGGCGGCGGGGGCCGAGGCGGGGACGGCGAGGGCGGCGGCGAGGGCCGCCACCGCGACGGCTGCGGCGCCGCGTCTGCGCGCGCGTGGGCGCGCGGACGCGGGCAGCCCGGTGTGCTGGGCCACGGGGTGTTCTCCTTGCGGAATCCGTGTGCGGACGGTTGTACCTCTGGGAGCCCACGCGCCATGAGCCTTCGCCCGGCAGCGGTGCCGGACCGTGACCGGGACCGTACCCCTCGCGAAGGCCTTACAGCAAGATGTCGCAAGGATTTCCAACGGCACGACGGCGACCTCCCGGCGCCCTGAAGGACGCCCACCGCGGGCGGCTGCTGGTGCGGAACTTCACGCGGGAGAGCGAGCACGGCGAGCCGAGCTCCTTGGAGTACGCCGCCGCGACGCGGTCCCCGGCGGCCTGGGTACGGACCGGCCACAAGCCCGCGCCCGCCACGGTCGCGGCACGGCCTCCTGCCCGGCGTTCGACGCCGGGGTGCGTCCCGCGGCGCTACGCCTCCCGGGTGTACCCGCGGCCCGGGGCCGGCACTGGCCGGCGCTGTCCGCCGCGCGGGAGCGCGCCTGGAACCGTCTGGACGGCGTGGGCATCGCGCCCTGAGCCGACCCCTTCACGACCGCAATGTGGCCTCCCACCTGCGGTCACGCCCTTTCGAAAGGCCCCTGCAGAATCTTGCAGAAAGTTTCTGCAGGGGCCTTCCGTCCTGGCCGTAACGGCTGTTACGTTCCTCTTCGGCCCGGTTCGGCCGGCCGGGGGTCCGCCCCTGAACGGCGGGTCCCACGCGCCCGGCCGGCCGGACCGGTCGCCACCGAGACGGAGACGGGCCCAGGACCGACGAAGCCACCCCGCTGCGCCCCGCCCGGGGCAGGTCCAGGGCCCGCCTCAACACCCGCACGCGGCACGCGTGAGGCCGGCCGGCCCCGCCGTGGGGAACGCTCTCAGGAACGCCGTCCGGCGCCGGGCGCCTGGCCCGTCGAGCCGCGGACGACCAGCTCCGTCTGGAAGACGAACTCCGAGCGCTGCACCGGGTTGCCGCCGATCTCCTCCAGCAGCGTGTTCACGGCGGCCGCGCCCATCGCCTCGACCGGCTGGCGGACCGTCGTCAGCGGCGGGTCGGTGAAGGCGATCAGCGGCGAGTCGTCGTAGCCGACCACCGAGACGTCCCCGGGGACGGCCAGCCCCCGCTCCCGCACCGCGCGCACCGCGCCCAGCGCCATCAGGTCGCTGCCGCAGACGATTCCCGTGCAGCCCTTGTCCAGCAGCGCCCCGGCGGCCGCGTGGCCGCCCTCCACGGAGAAGAGGGTGTGCTGGACGTACTCCGCGGCCTGCTCCTCGCCGAGCCCGAGCAGGGTGCCGAGGGCCTCGACGAAGCCCTCGACCTTGCGGTGCACGGGCACGAAGCGGTTGGGTCCGACGGCCAGGCCGATCCGCTGGTGGCCGAGCTCCACCAGGTGCTGGACGGCGATGCGCGCCGAGGCGCGCTCGTCCGGCGAGATGTACGGCCCGGCGATCGCCGGGTTGTAGCCGTTGACCAGGACGTAGGGCACGCCCTGACCGAGGAGGCGGGCGTAGCGCTCGGGGTCGGCGGTGACGTCGGCGTGCAGACCGGACAGGAAGACGATGCCGCGCACCCCGCGCTCCACCAGCGCCTCCACCAGTTCGTCCTCGGTGGAGCCGCCGGGGTGCTGGGTGCACAGCACCGCGGTGTAGCCGTATCCGGTCAGGTTCTGCTCGATGACCTGGGCGAAGGCGGGGAAGATCGGGTTGTTGAGCTCGGGGGTGATCAGCCCGATCTGGCCGGCGCTGCGCTGGCGCAGCCGCACCGGACGCTCGTAGCCGAGCACGTCCAGTGCGGCCAGCACCTTCTGCCGGGTGGCGGGGGCGACCCCCGCCTTCCCGTTCAGCACGCGGCTGGCGGTGGCCTCGCTGACCCCCGCCTGGGCCGCGATGTCGGCAAGTCGGGCTGTGGTGTTCACAACTCCAGACCCTATGCGACCGCGACGCACGTCAAACGGCCCACCAGACGGTCGTGTCGGCCGGGACGACGACCCCGCCCGCCGTGACCTCCACCGGCGAGCTGGCCAGCAGCACCGCGCCCGGCACGGGCAGCGTCACCGGCGCGTCGGTGGTGTTGACGGTGCACGCGAACCCGGGCCGGCGGAAGGACAGCACGCCCTCCGGGGCGTCCTGCCACTGGACCGACTCGCCCGCGCCCAGCCCCTGCTGGTCGTGGCGCAGCCGCAGGGCGGAGCGGTACAGCTCCAGGGTGGAGCCGGGGTCGCCGGTCTGCGTGGCGACGCTGAGGCCCGCCCACTCCTCGGGCTGCGGCAGCCAGCTGCCGCCGCTGCCGAACCCGTGGCTGGTGCCTTCGGCGGTCCACGGGATGGGCACGCGGCAGCCGTCGCGGAAGCCGTCCTGGCCGGCGGCGCGGAAGAACGCCGGGTCCTGGCGGGCCTCGTCGGGCAGGTCGATGACCTCGGGCAGGCCCAGTTCCTCACCCTGGTAGACGTACGCGGAGCCGGGCAGGGCCAGCATCAGCAGCGAGGCGGCGCGGGCGCGGCGCAGGTCGTAGGTCCTGCCGTCGGAGGACAGCCGGGTGGCGTGGCGGACCACGTCGTGGTTGGACAGCACCCAGGTGGTGGGCGCGGCGACCGGGCGCATGGCGTCGAGTGAGCGGTCGATGACCTCGCGCAGCTCGGCGGCGTTCCACTTGGTGCCGAGGTACTGGAAGTTGAAGGCCTGGTGCAGTTCGTCGGCGCGGACGTAGTTGGCGGTGCGCTCGACGGTGGGGGTCCATGCCTCGGCGACCGCGATGCGCTCGCCGTCGTACTCGTCGAGGATGCGCCGCCAGGAGCGGTAGATCTCGTGGACGCCGTCCTGGTCGAAGAAGGGCAGGACATCGTTGCCAAGGAGCTTGAGCTGCTCGTGGGCGCCGATGTCGGGCAGGCCGTCGGCCTTGACCAGGCCGTGCGCGACGTCGATGCGGAAGCCGTCGACGCCCATGTCCAGCCAGAAGCGCAGGATCGAGCGGAACTCGTCCTGGACGGCCGGGTGCTCCCAGTTGAAGTCGGGCTGCTCGGGGGCGAACAGGTGCAGGTACCACTCGCCGTCGGCGGCGCGGGTCCAGGCGGGGCCGCCGAAGACTGACTCCCAGTCGTTGGGGGGAAGTTCGCCGTTCTCGCCCTTGCCGGGGCGGAAGTGGTAGCGCGCCCGCAGCGGGGACCCGGGGCCCTCCCGCAGCGCCTGCTTGAACCACTCGTGCTGGTCGGAGGAGTGGTTGGGGACGAGGTCCACGATGATCCGCAGGCCCAGCCGGTGGGCGTCGCGGATCAGGCCGTCGGCGTCGTGGAGGGTGCCGAACATCGGGTCGATGGCCCGGTAGTCGGCGACGTCGTAGCCGGCGTCGGCCTGGGGGGAGGCGTAGAAGGGGCTCAGCCAGACGGCGTCGACGCCGAGGTCGCGCAGATAGGGGAGCCGCTCGCGGATGCCGGGGATGTCACCCATGCCGTCGCCGTTCCCGTCGGCGAAGCTGCGGGGGTAGACCTGGTAGATGACCGCGTCTCTCCACCAGTCCGTGGCGGCCACGGGCTGGTCGGAGGTGTGGGGGTGACGGGTGGTGTCCGCCAGGTACTGGGTCATGGTGATCCCTTGGAGGATGGAAGGCTCGGTACGGCGATGAGGCAGGGG
>NZ_CBDRCM010000056.1:0-50027 GCF_965342435.1 Actinacidiphila sp. bgisy160
CGTACTCCATGGGCCCGCGGGCATCGCGGATCCGGGCGCCCCGGCCACAGCCCTGCCGCAACACCAGGAGGAGGCGGCCAGTCCGCGGCGCGGGGCACCGCCGCGCGTGCGGCCCGGGGCACGGGATCGCGCGGCAGCCCCACGACGAGGCGCTCTGGCCGAGGCCCCGGGTAGTTCACGCGGCCTCGTCAGCGTCAGCCCGGTCCGCGGCCCCGGGCACCGCTGCGCCAGTATCCCTGGACGGCGATGGCGCCGCGTACGGCACGGGGCACAGGGCACTCCCGCTCTTTCGGCGAGACCGCGGCCTTGAAGGCGGCGTCGTCCGCGGACCGGCCCGCGCAGCCATTCCAGCGGGCCCGCCAGCATCGACACCGCGCGCGGCGACGGACGCCGAGGCGGCAAGCACGCCCGGCAAGACCACGCGCTCGCGGCACGGCGGGGCGCCTCCCGCCGCGGCGGGAGGCGGCGTCGTAGGCTCGCCGAGCGGGCCAGGGCGAACCCCGGCCAGGAGGAGCGCACGGGACGTGACGACGACGTCGATCTGCCTGTTCACCGCCGATCTGCGGCTGCACGACAACCCCGTCCTGCGGGCCGCCCTCGGTGCCGCGGAACAGGTCGTCCCGCTGTTCGTGCTCGACGACGCCATCGCGGCCGCGGGTTTCGCCGCCCCGAACCGCGCCGCGTTCCTCGCGGGCTGCCTCGCCGACCTGGACGAACTGCTGCGCGCCCGCGGCGGGCGGCTGGTGCTGCGCCGCGGGGACGTGGCGCGCGAGACGTGCCAGGTCGCGGAGGAGACCGGTGCCGGTCAGGTGCACGTCGCCGCGGGGGTGAGCCGGTACGCCGCGCGGCGCGAGGATCGACTGCGGGCGGCGCTGGCCGGACAGCGCCGCGAACTCCGCGTGCACGACGCCGTGCTGACCGCGGTGCCGCCCGGCGCGGTGGCCCCGGCCGGCAAGGACAGCTTCGGGGTGTTCACACCGTACTTCCGCCGCTGGGCGACCGCGGAACTGCGCGATCCGCTGGGCGCGCCCGGCGCGGTCCGGGTCCCGGACGGCGTGGCGTCCCGGCCGCTCCCGCGAGCGCCGGAGGGCACGTCGCCCGGGCTGCCCGCGGGCGGGGAGACCGCGGGCCGCGAACGCTGGGGGACCTGGTGGACGGCGGGGCTCGCCGCCTACGAGGACCGCCACGACGACCTGGCCGGCGACGCCACTTCGCGGCTGTCGCCGTACCTGCACTTCGGCTGTCTGTCGGCCACCGAGCTGGTCCGGCGCGCCCGCGACGCAGGCGGGCCCGGCGCGGACGCGTTCGTACGGCAGCTGGCCTGGCGGGAGTTCCACCACCAGGTGCTCGCCGCCCGCCCCGACGCCGCCTCCCGGGACCTGCGGCCGCGCGGCGACCGCTGGCGCGGTGACGGCCCGGAGGCGGCCGCGTGGCGCGAGGGCCGTACCGGCTACCCGGTGATCGACGCGGCGATGCGGCAGTTGCGGCATGAGGGCTGGATGCACAACCGGGCGCGGCTGCTGGCCGCGAGCTTCCTGACGAAGACGCTGTACGTGGACTGGCGGATCGGCGCCGCGCACTTCCTGGAGCTGCTGGTGGACGGCGACATCGCCAACAACCAGCTGAACTGGCAGTGGGTGGCCGGCACCGGCACCGACACCCGCCCGAACCGGGTGCTCAACCCCCTGGTGCAGGCCCGTCGTTTCGACCCGGACGGCGCCTACGTGCGGCGCTGGGTACCGGAGCTTGCGGCGGTACGGGGTGGCGCCGTCCACCGCCCCTGGCGGCTCCCCGAGGACGAACGAGCCGCCCTGGACTACCCCGCCCCGCTCGCCGACCTCGACGAAGCACTCACCCGCTTCCGCACCGCCCGCGGCAAGTAGCCCCGCCCCGGCACCCGCGCACCGCCCGCGCGCCGCCCAGCGGGGTATGTCGTGGGTGTGGGCCTCTCCACCCAGCCGGCCGCCCTTCGCCTTCCGCCGGTCACGCCCCGCCCCTTCGTCGCGTTCCTCCCCCTGCGGTGGTCCGGAGCCCGCGGCCGGCGGATGGGTCCGTACGGCGATCCGCCCGGCCGGCGGCGGCGCATCCATGGGTGGACGTATGTGACGGGCGTCCCCGCGGGGGGCGGCCGATAATGACCGAGAGCGTACGAGAGAGGCGATTCGATGGCCTACAGTGACGAAGCGGGCGACGGCACGCCGCGTCCGGGGCTGGTCGCGTACGTGCTGCCCCAGCGGCCGCGCGCCGCCGCAACCGCTCCTGTCGCGCACCGCGGCCGGCCCCCTCTCGCACTCCTCCTGTGCACGGTCGCCCTGACCGCCGCGACGGCCCTGGCGGCGCTGCTGCGCTCCCTGCTGCCGCCCGGGACGGCGACCGGCCCCTTCGCCCGCGACGTGGGGAGCCCGCGATGAGCCTCACCTGCCTGGTGACGGGCGCCACCGGTTACATCGGCGGCCGGCTCGTCCCCGAACTGCTCGCGGCCGGCCACCGGGTGCGCTGCATGGCCCGTACGCCCGGCAAGCTGCGCGACCACCCGTGGGCGGGCGAGGTGGAGGTCGTCAAGGGCGACGTCACCGACCCTGACTCGGTGCGGGCGGCGATGGAGGGCGTGGACGTCGCGTACTACCTCGTCCACGCCCTGGGGACCGGGCGGGACTTCGAGCGCACCGACCGGGAGGCGGCGGAGGTCTTCGGGTCCCGCGCGCGGGCCGCGGGCGTGGGGCGCATCGTGTACCTGGGCGGTCTGACCCCCGCCGGGGTACCCGAACGGGAGCTGTCGCCGCACCTGCGCTCCCGCGCCGAGGTGGGCCGGGTGCTGCTCACCTCCGGCGTGCCGACGGCGGCGCTGCGGGCGGCGGTCATCATCGGTTCCGGCTCCGCCTCCTTCGAGATGCTGCGCTACCTCACCGAACGGCTGCCGGTGATGGTCACCCCGCGCTGGGTGAGCACCCGGATCCAGCCGATCGCCGTACCGGACGTGCTGCGCTACCTCGTCGGCTGTGCCACGCTGCCGCCTCAGGTGAGCCGCGCCTTCGACATCGGCGGCCCGGATGTGCTCACGTACCGGGACATGATGGTGAAGTACGCCGAGGTGGCGGGGCTGCCGCGGCGCCTGATCGTGCCGCTGCCGGTGCTGACGCCGTGGCTGTCGAGCCACTGGGTGGGGCTGGTGACCCCGGTGCCGGCGTCCATCGCGCGGCCGCTGACGGAGTCGCTGCGCCACGAGGTGGTCTGCCACGACCACGCCATCGCCGAGTGGGTTCCGGACCCACCCGAGGGCCTGATCGGCGTCGAGCGGGCGCTGCGGCTGGCGCTGCAGCGCATCCGGGAGGCCAACGTGGCCACGCGCTGGTCGTCGGCCTCGGTGCCCGGCGCGCCCAGCGAGCCGCTGCCGACCGACCCTGACTGGGCGGGCGGCAGCCTCTACACCGACCGCCGGACCCGTGTCGTGGACGCCTCGCCGGAGGCGCTGTGGCGGGTGATCGAGGGCATCGGCGGGGACAACGGCTGGTACTCCTTCCCGCTGGCCTGGGCCGTGCGCGGCCGGCTCGACCGTCTCGTGGGCGGGGTGGGGCTGCGCCGGGGGCGGCGGGACGCGGTGCGTCTGCGGGCGGGCGACTCAGTGGACTTCTGGCGGGTGGAGGAGATCGAGCCGGGCCGGCTGCTGCGACTGCGCGCGGAGATGCGCCTGCCGGGCCTGGCCTGGCTGGAGCTGGCGGCCGGACGGGACGGCAGCGGGCGCACGGTCTACCGGCAGCGGGCGCTGTTCCACCCGCACGGCCTGGCGGGGCACGCGTACTGGTGGAGCGTCTCGCCGTTCCACTCCCTGGTCTTCGGCGGCATGGCGCGGAACATAGCCGCCGCGGCCGAGAAAGGCGCGGCGGGACCGTAGCGGCCCGGCCCCGGGTCCCGGAGGTCCTGCGGGACCTCAGTCCGGGACGGTGGTGCGCAGGGCGGTCAGTTCGTCGTTCATCGCGGTCAGGAAGCGCATCACCACGGCCAGTTCGCCCTCGGTGAAGCGGGAGCGCGCCGCGTCGGTGCTGTGGGCCAGGGGCCGGAAGAACTCCCGGGCCACCCCCATCGCCCGCGGGGCGTAGTGCAGATGGACGACCCTGCGGTCGGCGGCGTCGCGGGTGCGGCGGATGTGGCCGGCGCGCTCCAGCCGGTCCAGGCAGGCGGTGACGGCACCGGAGGTCAGATTGAGGCGCTCGCGCAGCAGACCGGGGGTCATGGCGCCGCCGCGGCCGTCGCCGTCCAGGATCGCCACCAGCGCCTCCACGTCGGTGTGGTGCAGCTTCTGGCTCTGTGCGAAGTCCTGCGCGACGCGGTTGAACTCGCTGTTCATCCGGCGCAGCTGCACGGCGAAGGCCTGCAGCCCGGTCGGGGACTCGTCCTGGAGGTTGTCGGGCACCCTCCCATCCTAAATAATCTCGATCATTAAGATAATCAATCACTGAGATAACTCACCCCGGGGTGTCCCGGGACCGCATCCCACGGGAGAGAGCAATGACATCCGTGCCGCGCGCCGTCCGGTGGCTGCTGCCAGTGGTGATGCTGGTCGCCTGGCTGGGCATCGGGGGGACCCTCGGCCCGTACGCGGGCAGGCTCGGCGAGGTCTCCACCAACGACCAGGCCGCCTTCCTGCCGCGCAGCGCCGAGTCGACGAAGGCCGTGGCGGAGCGGACGGCCTTCAGCCGGAACGGGACCGTACCGGCGATCGTCGTCTGGACCGCCGACCGCGGCCGCGTGACCGACGCCCAGCAGAAGGCCGCCACGGCCGCGCTGGCCTCCCTCTCCGGCACCGAGGGGGTGGCCGGGCGCCCCTCCCCGGCGGTGCGCTCCGACGACGGCCTCGCCCTGGAGGGCGTGGTACAGCTCCGCCCCGACCTCGGCCGGGACGTCGGGGACGCCGTCGCCCGGCTCGCGGACACCGCGGGCCGGGTCGGCGGCACGACCGCCCACGTCGCCGGGCCCGCGGCCTCGCAGGCCGACCTGGGCGAGGCCTTCGCGGGCATCGACGGGCTGCTGCTGTTCACCGCGCTGGGCGTGGTGCTGGTGATCCTCCTGCTGGTCTACCGCGCACTGCTGCTGCCCCTGGTCATCATCGTCGGCTCGGTCTTCTCGCTCGGCCTGGCCTGCGGGGTGGTGTACCTGCTGGCGGACCACGGCATCGTCCGGGTCGACGGCCAGGTCCAGGGCATCCTGTCGATCCTCGTCATCGGCGCGGCCACCGACTACGCCCTGCTGCTCGCGGCCCGCTTCCGGGAGGAGCTCGCGGTCCGCGGGGACCGGTTCGCCGCGATGCGCGCCGCGCTGCGCCGCTCGGCCGGGGCGATCGTGGCGAGCGCGGCCACCGTGGCCCTCGGCCTGCTCGCCCTGCTCGCCAGCGACCTCACCAACAACCGCGCCCTCGGCCCGGTCGGCGCCGTAGGGATCGTCTGCGCCGTGGCGAGCAGCCTGACCTTCCTGCCCGCGGCGCTGCTGCTGCTCGGCGGGGCCGCCTACTGGCCCGCCAAGCCGCGGCAGCGGCGTCCGGAGGGCGAGGGCGTCTGGCGGCGGATCGCGGCTCTCGTGGACCGCTCGCCGCGCCGGGTCTGGGCCGCGAGCCTGGTGCTGCTGGTGGGCTGTGCCGCCTTCTCCCCCGCGCTGACCGCCCGCGGTGTGCCGCTGGACGAGATCTTCGTCCACCAGGCCCCCTCCGTGACCGCCCAGCGCGTCCTCGGCGAGCACTTCCCCGGCGGTTCGGGGAACCCGGCCGTGGTCGTCGCGCAGGCCGGCCGGCTCGATCCGGTCACCCGGGCCGCGTCAGGCACCGACGGCGTCCACTCCGTCGCCCCGCTCACCGCCTCGAGCCGGCCCGGCGGGGGCGAGCCGCTCGTCGCGGGCGGCCGGGTCCTGCTGCAGGTGACGCTGGAGGACGCCGCCGACAGCGACGCCGCCAAGGCGACGGTGCAGCGGCTGCGCGCGGCCGTGCACGCGGTGCCCGGCGCGCAGGCGGTGGTCGGCGGCTACACGGCCCAGCAACTGGACACCCAGCGGACCGCGGAGCGCGACCGCACGCTCGTCGTCCCCGTCGTCCTCGCGATCATCCTGGTGATCCTGGCGGCCCTGCTGCGCAGCCTGCTGCTGCCGCTGCTCATGGTCGCCACGGTGGCGCTCAACTTCGCCGCCACCCTGGGCGTGTCGGCGCTGGTCTTCCGTCACGCCTTCGGTTTCTCGGCGACGGACGCCTCGGTGCCGCTGTACGGCTTCGTCTTCCTGGTCGCCCTCGGCGTGGACTACAACATCTTCCTGATGACACGGGTCCGCGAGGAAACGCTGCGCCACGGCACGCGGCAGGGCGTCCTGCGCGGCCTGACTGCCACCGGAGGGGTGATCACCTCGGCGGGCGTGGTGCTCGCCGCGACCTTCGCGGCGCTCGGCGTGATCCCGCTGGCGTTCCTGGCGCAGATCGCCTTCATCGTGGCCTTCGGGGTGCTGCTGGACACCCTGGTGGTGCGCTCGTTCCTGCTGCCCGCACTGGTCCGGGACATCGGCCCGAAGGTGTGGTGGCCGGGCGCCGCGGCGCACAGGGGCGACGAGCCGCCGGCGCCGGACGGCGCCGCGGCACCGCGCCGGGTGGCGGAGCGTCAGACGACCTGATGCAGCCAGCGCACGGGGGCGCCCTCACCCGCGTAGCGGAAGGGCTCCAGCTCGTCGTCCCACGGCTTGCCGAGCAGCTTGGCGACTTCCGTCTCCAGGTCGGCCTCGCCCTTGCGGGCGCGGGCGAGCGCGGCGCGCAGCCGGTCCTCGGGGATGAGGATGTCCCCGTGGATGCCGGTGACGGCATGGAAAATGCCGAGTTCGGGGGTGCTGCTGTAGCGCTCCCCCTCGGCGCCGGCGCACGGCTCGGCCGTGACCTCGAAGCGCAGCAGATGCCAGCCGCGCAGCGCGGACGCCAGCTTGGAGGCGGTGCCGGATTCCGCCTGCCAGGAGAACTCGGCCCGCCAGGTGCCCGGAGAGGCGGGCTGGCGGATCCAGTCCAGGTTCACGCGCACGCCGAGCACGCCCGCGACGGCCCACTCGACGTGCGGGCAGAGCGCGCGTGGCGCGGAGTGCACGTACAGAACTCCACGTGTCGTCACCGGGACCTCCAGTGTGGGACGAGGTACGCCTTCCCCAGCGGCCTCATGCCCATAACCGAGCCATCCGGGACAGCAGTGGACATTCTGCACTAATCATAACGAATGAGACAAGATCTGACCTCTGATCACCTCTTTCGCACCACCTGTCAGGGAAAAAGCTACCGCGCGGCGTCAGGCGAGGAGTGACGTACTGTCGGGATCAGCGAGAAGTCACCCACTCGTCCGAGGGAGAACGGATGCGCCAGTCGCTCCCGCGTGGGGTCAGCGGCGCCCTGATCGCGCTGATCGCCCTGCTCACGACGGCACTCGCGGCCGGCTGCTCGGCCCCGGCCGGCCCGGACAGCACCGAGGCCGGTGCCGCCGGGCGGGCGGGCACGGTGAAACGCCCCGCGAAGATCTGGGACACCACCCCCTCGTCCCTGGCCGCGCTCGGCGACTCCATCACCCGTGCCTTCGACGCCTGCGGGATCCTGACGGACTGTCCGGACCTGTCCTGGGCGACCGGCAGCCGCCGTTCCGTGGCGAGCGTGGCCTCCCGGGTGCTGGACAAGCCGGACACCGAGAGCTGGAACCTGGCGGCCAGCGGCGCCAGGATGCACGACCTGCCGGCGCAGGCGCGGAAGGCGGCCGAACTGCGGCCGCAGCAGGTGACGATCCTGATGGGGGCCAACGACGCGTGCGCGCGCAGCACCGACCGCATGACCCCGGTGGCCGAATACCGCCGGGATTTCTCCGCCGCCCTGCAGACCCTCGACCGCGATCTGCCGAAGGCCCAGGTCTTCGTCGCGAGCGTGCCCGACCTGATGCGCCTGTGGGAGGTCGGGCGGCAGAACGTGCTGGGGCGGCAGGTCTGGAAGCTGGGGCTGTGCCCGTCCATGCTCGGCGACGCCGAGTCGATGAGCACGGCCGCCCAGAAACGGCGGCAGACCGTACGCGAAAGGGTGATGGCGTACAACGACGTCCTGCGGCAGGAGTGCGCGCGCCACAAGCGCTGCCGCTACGACGACGGCGCGGTCTTCGACTACAGGTTCACCCAGAAGGAGCTGAGCCGCTGGGACTGGTTCCACCCGAGTGAGGCGGGTCAGGCCAAGCTCGCGGGACTGGTCTACGCGGCGGCCTTCGGGCCGGGTTCGGCCGGCCGCTAGCCGGGCCGGGCCCGGTGAGCGTCCGGGGTTTCGGACACCGCGCGGTACGCGGCGCGGGCGGACGGACTCACTTCGGCAACATCGCCGACACCTCACCGGCACACCCATTGACACCGCCGGGAGCCCGTAACTACGTTCCCTTCAACATTTCGAACGTGTGACGAAATCTCGAACGACACCCTGTAAGGGGCGGCTTCCGTGCGCATCACCGGCATCAGCACCCATGTGGTCGGCACACCCTGGCGGAATCTCACCTATGTACTCGTCCACACCGACGAGGGGCTCACGGGCGTCGGCGAGACCCGCATGCTCGGCCACACCGACGCGTTGCTCGGCTACCTCCGCGAGGCGGAGGTCAACCACATAACCGGCTCAGACCCGTTCGCGGTCGAGGACCTGGTCCGCCGGATGAAGTACGGCGACTACGGGCGGGCCGGGGAGATCGTCATGTCCGGCATCGCCGTCGTCGAGATGGCCTGCTGGGACATCAAGGGCAAGGCCCTCGGCGTCCCGGTCTGGCAGTTGCTCGGCGGCAAGGTGAACGAGAAGGTCAAGGCGTACGCCAACGGCTGGTACACCACCGAGCGCACCCCGGAGGCCTACCACAAGGCCGCGAGCGCCGTGGTGGAGCGGGGCTACCGCGCGCTGAAGATCGACCCCTTCGGCACCGGCCACTTCGAACTGGACCACGCGGCGACCACCTACTCCGTCTCCCTCATCGAGGCCGTGCGCGACGCCATCGGCCCCGAGGCCGAGCTGCTGGTGGAGATGCACGGCCGGTTCAGCCCGGCCACCGCGATCCGCGTGGCCAGGGAACTGGCGCCGTTCAAGCCCAGCTGGATCGAGGAGCCGGTGCCGCCGGAGAACCTCAAGGCCCTGGCGAAGGTGGCCGCCCACACCGATCTGCCGATCGCCACGGGCGAGCGCATCCACGACCGTTACGAGTTCCGCGAGCTGTTCGAGCTCCAGGCCGCCGACATCATCCAGCCCGACCTGGGGCACATCGGCGGCATCAACGAGGTCCGCAAGCTGGCCGCAACCGCGGAGACCCACTACGTGCTGGTCGCCCCGCACAACGTCGGCGGCTCCGTGCTCACCGCCGCGAGCCTCCAGCTCGCCGGGTGCACCCCCAACTTCAAGATCCTCGAGCACTTCAACGACTTCGCGGACTCCGAGATCAAGAAGGTCGTCAAGGGCGCCCCCGTGGTCGGCGAGGACGGGTACTTCACCCTGTCGGACGCGCCGGGCCTCGGCGTCGAGCTCGACGTCGACGCCGCCGCCGAGTTCCCCCAGCAGCAGGCCCGCTTCGACCTGTGGGCCGAGGGCTGGGAGCGCCGGAAGCCGAAGGGCGCGAAGTGACCGTCCACAGCCACCGCGCCGTCGTGCTCGACGGACCCGGCCGGCACCGGATCACGCCGATCGAACCGGTGCCGCCCGGCCCGGGTGAGGCGCTGGTCCGCGTGCACGCCGCGGGCATCTGCGGCAGCGACCGGGAGATGTACGCCGGCACCCGCCCGAAGGGGTACGTGCGTTACCCCGTCACCCCCGGCCACGAGTGGTCCGGCACGGTGGAGGCGGTCGGCGCCGGGGTGACCGCCGGCCTGGTGGGCCGGAAGGTCGTCGGCGAGGGCTTCCGCAACTGCCAGGTCTGCGAGCGCTGTCACGCCGGGGAGACCACGCTGTGCGGCGCGCCGTACGAGGAGACCGGCTTCACCCAGCCCGGCGCCATGGCGGACACCCTGACGCTGCCCGCCCGGCTGCTGCACGTCCTGGACGACGCGGCCGACCTGCGCACCGCCGCCCTCCTGGAGCCGGCCGCCTGCGTGGCCGCGGCACTGCTGAAGACGCCGGCCACCCCGGGCGAGCGGGTGGCGGTCGTCGGCACCGGCACCCTCGGCATGCTGGCGGTGCAGTTCCTGGCCGCGGTGTCGCCGACGGAGCTGCTGGTGGTGGGCACCGGCCGGGAGCGGGCGGAGCCGGCCGCCTCGTTCGGCGCCACGCGCTTTCGCACGGCCGATGAACTGGACGCGGACGAGGGGCGCTACGACCTGGTGGTCGAGGCCGCCGGGTCCGCCTCCGCGGCCCGTGCGTCGGCGGGGCTGCTGCGCCGCGGCGGCCGCCTGGCGCTGACCGGCATCCCCGCGCCGGGGGCGCTCGGGCTCGACCCCACCGATCTGGTGGTACGCCAGCTGACCGTCCACACGGTCTTCGGGGCGCCGCCCGCCGCCTGGGCGCACACCGTACGCGCCTTCGACGCCGGGATCCTGGACCCGGCACCGCTGATCACGCACGACCTGCCCCTGGAGGAGTACGCCGACGCCCTCGGACTGCTGGGGAACCGGGATCCCAAAGTGGGGAAGGTGCTGCTGCGTCCGTGACCGCTCTGTGCGCGGCGGACACCCGATGTCCCATCCGTTCCCACCCATACCCAATGAATCGAACGTCGTCCGAGATACCGAACGGCGAGAACGAAGGAGCACCGTGACCGACGCACCCACCCCGAGCCCCGGCACGGCCGGCATCGCCTCCGGTCCCCGCCACCCGGGCCAGTACGCGCTCACCCTCCTCGGTCACGGCGCACCGGCGGACGACCCGGCCGACGCCTCCCCGCACTCCTTCCCCGACGGCGGCACCTGGCGCACCGAGATCCCCTCCGTGGAGGGCCCGGAGGCGCTGACCACCGTGCTGGAGGAGAGCGAGCGGCTGCAGGTGCCGGTGCACCGGATCAGCCAGGGCAGCGGCATCTGGATGCTGACGGACGCCGAGATCACCGAGATGGTCGCCGCCTGCGCCGAACGGGACGTCGAGCTCTGCCTGTTCACCGGTCCCCGCGGCACCTGGGACATCGGCGCCGCGACCCGCACCGACTCCCGCGGCGGGGGCCTGCGCGCCCGCGGCCAC
Source organism: Actinacidiphila sp. bgisy160 (assembly GCF_965342435.1). Taxonomy (GTDB): domain Bacteria; phylum Actinomycetota; class Actinomycetes; order Streptomycetales; family Streptomycetaceae; genus Actinacidiphila. The sequence goes on from NZ_CBDRCM010000056.1 coordinate 11,171, forward strand.
GACCAGGTGGCCGGCTGCGTCGAGGACGCGCTGCGTGCCGCCGCCCTGGGCGTGCGCTGCCTGCTCGTCGCCGACGAGGGCGTGCTGTGGCTGCTGCACCAGCTGCGCGAGCAGGGCCTGCTGCCGGCCGACACCACCTTCAAGGTCTCGGCGCTGGTCGGCCCGGTCAACCCGGCGGCCTACGCGGTGTGGGAGCGGCTGGGCGCCGACTCCATCAACATCCCCTCCGACCTGACCCTCCAGCAGATCACCGAGATCCGCCGGGTCAGCCGGGCGCCGATGGACTTCTACATCGAGGCCCCCGACGACCTCGGCGGCTTCGTCCGGCTCTACGACGCGGCGGAGCTGATCCGCCGCGGCGCGCCGATCTACCTCAAGTTCGGGCTGAGCAAGGCTCCCGGCATCTACCCGTACGGACGCCAGCTGCGGGAGGTCGCCCTGTCGACCGCCCGCGAGCGGGTCCGGCGCGGCCGCCTTGTACTCGACCTGCTCTCCCGGCTGGGCGCGGACGGCGGGCAGTCCCCGCTGGGCGCGCGGCTGCCGGGACCGCTCCACCGCTTCCCCCTGGACATCACGACCGACCCGGAACAGGCGACCGACCCCCGCCTGACCGCCGAAAGGATCTGATCAGCCATGCGCATCGCCAGAGCCGCACGTCTGCGCACCGCCGCCGCGCTGGTGGCCACCCTCGCCCTCGGCGCCACCGCGACCGCCTGCGGGCAGAGCGAGAACACCGGAGGCGGCGGCAGCAAGGACGGGGACAAGGGCACCATCGGGATCGCCATGCCCACCAAGTCGTCGGAGCGCTGGATCGCCGACGGCGACAACATGGTCAAGCAGTTCCAGGCCCAGGGCTACAAGACCGACCTGCAGTACGGCGACGACAAGGTCGAGAACCAGGTCGCCCAGATCCAGAACATGATCACCAAGGGCGACAAGCTGCTGGTCATCGCCGCCATCGACGGCTCGGCCCTCAGCGACGTGCTGCAGCAGGCCCACGACGCCGGCATCAAGGTGATCTCCTACGACCGCCTCATCCTGGGCTCGGCGAACGTCGACTACTACGCGACCTTCGACAACTACAAGGTCGGCGAGCTCCAGGCCGGTTACATCGTCGAGAAGCTGGGCCTGAAGGACGGCAGCAAGAAGGGCCCCTTCAACATCGAGCTCTTCGCCGGCTCGCCCGACGACAACAACACCAAGTACTTCTTCAACGGCGCGATGGACACCCTCAAGCCGTACATCGAGAAGAAGCAGCTGGTGGTCAAGAGCGGCCAGACCGAGCTCAACCAGGTCACCACGCTGCGCTGGGACGGCGCCACCGCCCAGGCCCGCATGGACGACCTGCTCAGCAAGTCGTACACCTCGGCCGACGTGGACGCGGTGCTCTCCCCGTACGACGGCATCTCCCGCGGCATCATCTCGGCGCTGAAGAGCGTGAGCTACGGCACCGCCAAGAAGCCGCTCCCGATCGTCACCGGCCAGGACGCCGAGGTCGCCTCGATCAAGTCGATCATCGCGGGTGAGCAGGCCCAGACCGTCTACAAGGACACCCGCGAACTGGCCAAGGTCGCGGTCCAGATGGGCAACGCCGTGCTGACCGGCGGCAAGCCTGAGATCAACGACTCCAAGACCTACGACAACGGCACCAAGGTCGTCCCGACCTACCTGCTGCCGCCGGTGAGCGTCGACAAGTCGAACTACAAGGAGATCGTCGTCGACTCCGGCTACATCAAGGAGTCCGAGCTCCAGTAGTACCGGAGCCCGGAGCACGACCGACGATCTTCCCCTTCCCACCACCCGAGGAGAACGGAAAGCAGGAATGGCCGGACCCGTCCTCGAAATGCGCTCCATCACCAAGACCTTCCCAGGGGTCAAGGCGCTCTCCGACGTCACCCTGACTGTCGCCGAGGGCGAGGTCCACGCCATCTGCGGTGAGAACGGTGCGGGCAAGTCGACCCTGATGAAGGTGCTCAGCGGGGTCTATCCGCACGGCAGTTACGAAGGGGAGATCCTCTTCCAGGGTGAACCCTGCGAGTTCCGCGACATCCGGGCGAGCGAGCAGCGCGGCATCGTGATCATCCATCAGGAACTCGCCCTGGTGCCGTACCTGTCCATCGCCGAGAACATCTTCCTCGGCAACGAGCACTCCACCCGCGGCGTCATCAGCTGGAACGAGACGCTGCGGCACGCGGGCCGGCTGCTCAAGCGGGTCGGGCTGACCGACGCGCCCACCACCCGCGTGGCCGACATCGGCGTGGGCAAGCAGCAGCTCGTCGAGATCGCCAAGGCGCTGTCCAAGGAGGTCAAGCTCCTCATCCTGGACGAGCCGACCGCCGCCCTGAACGATGAGGACAGCCGCAAACTCCTGGATCTCATCCTGGAGTTCAAGGAGCACGGCATCTCCTGCATCATCATCTCGCACAAGCTCAACGAGATCGCCAGGGTCGCCGACTCCATCACGATCCTGCGGGACGGGCGGACGATCGAGACACTCGGCATGAAGGCCACCGACGAGGACGGCCGCAGCACCGTCACCGAGGAGCGGATCATCCGCGGCATGGTGGGCCGCGACCTCGACCACCGCTTCCCCGAGCGGGAGCCGGAGATCGGCGAGGTGGCCTTCGCCGTCGAGGACTGGACCGTGCACCACCCGATCGACCAGCAGCGCAAGGTCGTCGACGGGGTCTCCCTCAACGTCCGGCGCGGCGAGATCGTGGGCATCGCCGGACTGATGGGGGCCGGCCGCACCGAACTGGCCATGAGCGTCTTCGGCCGCTCCTACGGCCGGGGCATCAGCGGCCGGGTCTACCTGCACGGCGAGGAGATCCGCACCCGCACCGTCCCGGAGGCGGTGGGGCACGGTATCGCCTACGTCACCGAGGACCGCAAGCACTACGGGCTGAACCTCATCGACGACATCAGCCGCAACATCTCGCTCAGCGCCCTGTCCAAGGTCGCCCGGCGCGGCGTCGTCAACCAGCACGAGGAGGCCCGGGTCGCCGAGTCCTTCCGCTCGACGATGAACATCAAGACCCCGACGGTCTTCGAGACCACGGGCAAGCTGAGCGGCGGCAACCAGCAGAAGGTCGTCCTCAGCAAGTGGATCTTCGCGGGGCCGGAGGTCCTCATCCTCGACGAACCCACCCGGGGCATCGACGTCGGGGCCAAGTACGAGATCTACACGGTCATCAACGACCTGGCGGCCCAGGGCAAGGCCGTCGTCTTCATCTCCTCCGAACTGCCGGAGCTGCTCGGCATGTGCGACCGCATCTACACGATGTCGGCGGGCCGGCTGACCGGGGAGATCCCGCGCGAGAGCGCGACCCAGGAAGTGCTGATGCGCCACATGACCATGGACCGAGGTAACTGAGATGGGCAGCCCGGTGAGAACCGACAAGACTCCTCCGCCGCCCGCCGGGGGCGCGGCCGCCGGCGGGCACGGCGGCGAGGGGGCCGGAGCCACCGGCCTCCTGCTGCAGGCGGCACGGCGCAACATGCGCCAGTACGGCATGATCATCGCGCTGGTGCTGATCGCGGCGCTGTTCCAGATATGGTCCGGCGGCATCCTGCTCAAACCGCAGAACGTCACCAACCTGATCGGCCAGAACAGCTACATCCTGATCCTGGCGATCGGCATGATGGTCGTGATCATCGCCGGCCACATCGACCTGTCCGTGGGATCGCTGGCGGCCTTCGTCAGCGCGGCCGCCGCCGTGATGATCATCCACCACCACGTCTCGTGGCCGCTCGCCCTGGTCGCCTGCCTGCTCATCGGCGCGGTCGCCGGTGCCTGGCAGGGCTATTTCATCGCGTACGTCGGGATCCCGTCGTTCATCGTGACCCTGGCGGGCATGCTGCTCTTCCGCGGCGGTACGCAGATCTTCCTGGAGGGCCAGTCCATCTCGCCCTTCCCGACCGGCTTCCAGAAGATCGGCAACGGCTTCCTGCCCGAGGTCGGGCCGCACACGAACTACCACAACCTGACGCTGCTCATCGGTCTCGTGGTGATCGCCATCGCCCTCGTCCAGGAGATCCGAGACCGCCGCCAGCAGCTGGCGTACGACCTGGACGTACTGCCGCGCAACTTCTTCCTGCTGAAGCTGCTCGCCATCGTCGCCTGCGTGGTGGCCTTCACCATGACCCTCGCCAGCTACCACGGCGTGCCGATCGTGCTGCTCATCCTCGCCGGGCTGCTCATCGTCTTCGGCTTCGTGATGCGCAACGCGGTGATCGGCCGCCATGTGTACGCGCTCGGCGGCAACCAGGCGGCGGCCAAGCTCTCCGGCGTCAAGGACAAGCGGGTCGTCTTCCTGGTCTTCGTGAACATGGGCGTGCTCGCCGCGCTCGCCGGACTGGTCTACGCGGCGCGGCTGAACGCCGGCGTCCCGCAGGCCGGCATCAACTTCGAGCTCGAGGCCATCGCGGCCGCCTTCATCGGCGGCGCCTCCGCCACCGGCGGCGTCGGCACGGTGCTCGGCGCCATCATCGGCGGCCTGGTGCTCGGGGTGCTCAACAACGGGATGTCGCTGGTCGGTATCGGCACGGACTACCAGCAGGTCATCAAGGGGCTGGTGCTCCTGGCCGCGGTCGGCTTCGACGTCTGGAACAAGCGCAAGGTCGGTTCGTAAAGCAGCTACCTATCGAAGGAGCCGCAAGTGGACAGACGTACATTGATCGCGGGCGCGGCACTCGGGGCGGTCGCGCCCGCGATCAGCGGGACGAACGCCTGGGCGGCCGGCAAGGCCGCCGCGGCGCGGCAGACCGCCGACGCCAGGCACAGGCCCGCGGGCAGGAGCAAGGTGAGCAAGGAACACTTCGGGACCCTCGAGGACGGCACCAAGGTCGACATCTGGACGGTCAGCAACGGCGGGATCACCCTCAAGGTGCTCTCGTACGGCGGCGTCGTCCAGACCCTGGAGCTGCCCGACCGGCGCGGCCGCCGCGTCAACGTGTCCCTCGGATTCGACGACCTGGCCGGCTACGTGGCGAACAGCCCGTACTTCGGCGCGCTGATCGGGCGGTACGGCAACCGCATCGCGGGCGGGCAGTTCACCCTGGACGGCCACACCTACCAGCTGCCCGTCAACGACGGCCCGAACAGCCTGCACGGCGGTGACCGGGGCTTCGACAAGCGGGTCTGGGCGGTCGAGGGCTTCAAGGCGGGCTCGGACGCCGGTCTGGTGCTGCGCTACACCAGCGCGGACGGCGAGATGGGCTACCCGGGCACGCTGAAGGTCAAGGTCGTCTACACCCTGACCGCCGACGCGCGGTGGCGGATCGACTACACCGCCACCACGGACAAGGCGACGGTCGTCAACCTCACCAACCACACGTACTTCAACCTGCGCGGCGAGGGCGACGGCGGCATCTACGACCACGAGGTCCAGATCGCCGCCCGGCGCTACACCCCGGTCGGCTCCACCCTGATCCCCACCGGTGAACTGGCGCCCGTCGCGGGCACCCCGTTCGACTTCCGCACGGCGAAGCCGATCGGCCGCGACATCCGCTCGGCGCACCAGCAGATCCTGTACGGGCAGGGCATCGACCACAACTTCGTGCTCGACAAGGGCCGCACGGCCGCGCCCGAGCACATCGTGACGGTCACCGAGCCGGTCTCCGGCCGGGTCATGCGGATCGCCACCACCGAACCCGGTGTGCAGTTCTACACGGGCAACTTCCTGACCGGGGCGTTCGCCGGTTCCTCGGGCCGGGTCTACCGGCAGGGCGACGGCTTCTGCCTGGAGACCCAGCACTTCCCGGACTCCCCCAACCACCCCTCGTTCCCGTCGACGGTCCTGCGGCCGGGGCAGACCTACCGCTCCACCACCGTGCACGCCTTCGGCACCCACTGAGCGGCGCCACCCTCCCCGCGGGCGGGGGCGGCCGGGATTCTCTCCCGGGCGCCCCCGCCTGTCGACTTCGGGGCCGAGACCGGGTGAACCCGCCTCGGCCGTGGTGGGCCACCGGAATGACAGCGGCGGAAAGTCCGCGCGCGGGGGGGTACGCATCCCGTCGATCAAGCCCTGCGGCTTTCGCATTCGACGAGGAGTCCCCCATGAGTCCTGACGGCAGGTCGACTCGGCCGCGCCGGTACCGGCGATACGGACGCCTGACCGGAGTGGTCGTGCCGCTCGCCGTCGCCGCGGCCGCGGTGTCGGCGCCCGTGCTCGCCACGACCCCCGGCACCGTGACCACCGCCGCCGGCACGAGGGCAGCCGTGAACGACCCCCGGCCACCCGGCACCCGGAGTGTCGCCGGCAACAACGACGACGAGGAGGAGGAGAGCGAGGACGGCGGCCGCGAGGAGGCCCGCGACGACGGCGGCCGCGAGGACGGCGGCGACCGCGGGGACCAGCGGGGCGGCCGGGAGACCGACCGGGGCGACAACGGCCGGGACGAGGGCGACGACGAGCGTGCCGACGACCGCCGGGACGACCAGGGCGAGGAGAGCGGCGAGGGCCGGGACGAGCGCGGTGACCAGCCCCAGCAGCAGCGCCACGACGACCAGGGCGGCAACCGCGACGACGAACGTGGGAACGGCCGCGACGACGAACGGGGCAACGGCCGCGACAACGAGCGCCGGGACGACCGGGGCGACGGACGGGACGACCGCGACGGCTCCTGCGTCAGCATCGACTCCACTCTCCGCAGGGGCGACCAGGAGATCTCCGTCGCGGTGTTCGAGGGCCGGATCTTCATCGGCGGGCGGACCCTTCCCCGCGGCCGCTTCGTCTGGCACTCCCTCAGCGGCAACCGCGGCTATCCTCGCGGCGTCTGCGGCGCCACGGTGACCTCCGTCGGCTCCGGCGTGTGGGTCAAGGCGATCACCCGGGACGGCCGGGTGGTCGAGACGCACTGCGTCATCCGCGAGACGCGCGGCAAGAAGAGCACCTGCGGGGAGTGGAAGACCCTGGACAGCCACTCGTTCCGGTCGGCCAGGTGACCTCGCGCCCGCGCGGGCCGGTGGGCGACCGGCCGGCGCGGGCGCGACGCGTCAGGAGGCGTCCTGCCAGTACAGCGCCGGCCGCGGCGTGCCGGGCGGCACCGAGGCGAAGGCCGCCGGGACCTCGGCGGTCAGCGCGGGGTACGTCTCCGGGGCGGGCGCCTCAGGCTGCTGGGGCCGGGACTGGACCTGCGGCTGGGGCTGCGGCTGGGGCTGCGGCACGGGCCTGACCTCGTAGACCGGCTGCGGCGGGGCCGGGGGCGGTGCGACGGACTGCTCGTACAGCGGCTGGGGCGGCGGGGCCTGCTGGATCTGTGGGAGCGGCTGCGCCGGCGGCATCGCGGGCTGTACCGGCGGCGCGGGCTGGATCTGCGGCAGCTGCTGCGGCGCGGTCTGCGGGGGTTGCTGGGGCTGCTCCTGGACGGGCGCCGCGGGCGATGGGGCGGCGTACCAGGTGCTGCCGTACAGCACCGTGCTCAGCCCGGTGAGCAGCCGCTGGACGTCGGGCTGGGGGCGGACCACCAGCCGCATGAAACGGCTGCTGCTGCCCAGCTTGTTGCCGCACTCGCGGACCAGCACCCCGTGCTCGGCCAGCAGCCGGTCGCGCAGCACCACGCCGTCGACTCCGTCGGGGAGCTTGACGAAGACGAAGTTGCCCTGGGACGGGTAGACGGTCAGCCCGGGCAGCGCCGCGAGCTGCCACAGCATCTCCTGGCGGTCGCGGGAGACCAGGCGCAGGCTCTGCGCGTACTCCTCGCGGTGGTCCTTGAGCATGAAGACCACCGCCTCCGCGAAGGAGTTGAGGTTCCACTTCGGCAGCATGCGGCGGACCTTGCCGGCCAGCGCGGGGTTGGCGACCAGGTAGCCGAAGCGGATGCCGTGCAGGCCGAAGTTCTTGCCGAGGCTGCGCAGGACGATCACGTTGGGCCGCAGGACGGCCTCGCTGGCGACACTCGGCCACACCTCGGCGTCGGTGAAGTCGAGGAATGACTCGTCGATCACGACGAGGTCGAGGTCGGCCAGGGCGTCCATGAGTGCCACGACGGCGTGCTTGGGGAGGTAGCCCCCGTCGGGGTTGTTGGGGTTGCAGATCACGGCCGTACGGGAACCCCGCGCGCGGACGAACGCGACGAAGGCCGCCGGATCGAGGGCGAATCCGGCGGCCTCCGGGAGGAGGAACATGTCGACGCGCTTGCCGGTCTCCATGGGCTGGTCGGTCCAGCGGCCGAAGGTGGGTATGGGGATCGCCAGGCTCTCGCGGACCAGCAGATGGTCGATCCAGGTGATCAGCTCGGTGGAGCCGTTGCCCATGGCCACGGTCTGCGGGTTCAGCCCGAGCAGGGAGCACAGCTCGTTGGTGATGACGTCCGTGCTGCTCGGGTAGTAGGTGAGGATGTCCCGCATCGACTCCTGGAGCTTGTCGTACATGGCCGGGCTCGGGAAGTACGGGTTGCACGGGATGCAGAAGTCGACGATGTCGCGTCCTCCGCCGGAGGACGACAGGCCGCCGGCGGCGCGGCGCAGCGCGAAGTACGAGGGACTGTGCGCGGTGTTGGCGCGGAACAACTCGGTGGCATGACCGGTGACGCCGACAGCGACGGTCACGGCAGAACCTCCCTCGCTCACGGGGCCGCGCCGCGGCGGCCGACTTCCCCTTGCCTGCACGACCTTGTCACACATCCCTCACATGTGGTGCATATGGGTTGTTTGTATGACAAGCGGTGAATGGTTCGGCTATCTTGCGGCCGTCCCGGGTCTCATACGGGCGCGGCCGGGCTTCCGTTCAGTCACCGCATCCCCTGCGCGCGGGCGCCGGCGGCGGTGGCGAGCGCGCAACCGAGGTCCGGGCGGTCACCGGGGACGGCCTCGGCGGACCGTATGGGAACCGCGGCGTATGTCTCTCAGCCGAGCGTGACCGCGGCCGCGACGAGGAGGGCGCGGATCTGGGCGGTGACCGCCCGGCGCTGGGCGAGGAAAGCGGGGTCGCTGACCGTGCCCGTGGCCGGATCCGTGTTGCCGGGGCCGAAGTGCAGCACGGGGGTGTGGACATGGCCGCCCGGGGCGGGCAGCGCGAGCCTGTCCCGGAGCAGGGTGGCGCGGTAGGCGATCTCGTTGGAGAGGTAGTCGCCGCCGCCCCCGGCGCGGGCGGCGGAGCCCGGGCTCGGGCCGCTGTCGCGGGTGACGGGAGCGGTGGCCCCGGCCGGGACCTCGGTGACGGTGGTGCGGTCGTGCACGGGGAAGGGGCCGGTGCCGGCGGCGGCGATCGCCGCGTACGGGAGCGTGGACGCCGTCCACTGCGGCTGCCGCTCCGGGGCGGTGACCGGGACCGTGCCGACGACGGAAAGGCCGGCGTTGTCGGGGAGGCCGCCGCGCCAGGCGCCGTTGAAGCGTTCGAGGTCGAAGCGTCCGTCCCGGCCCTGGCTGACGGTGGCGAAGAGGTCGACACGGCGTGGGCCGGGCAGGAACCGGGGGCGCAGGACGCGTTCTACCGTGCCGTCGGTGAAGTCGCCCCAGCGCACCGGGAAGACGACGCTCTCGACACGGGCCGGACCCGCGGCGGTCTCGAGGGTGACGCCGTCCAGGGCGAGCGCCGCGGCCCCGGAGGGATTGCTGCGCCGGATGTCGGTGTCCAGCCGGAAGGGGTCGAAGCCGGTCAGCAGGATGCGCCGGCCGCCCTCGGCCGCGGGCGGGGGGACGGCGTCCTGCCCGCGCGAGGCGCGCTCCAGGCGCTCCCGCAGCGCCGCACGGACGGCGGCGGGCAGCGTGAACGCCGGTTCCCAGCGCCGCAGTTCCCGGCCGAGAGCGAGCCGGGCCCAGTACAGCGGCCGGTCGTCGTCGTGGCTCAGGTCACCCTCCGCCGGCCCGCGGCCCTGGGCCCGGTCCACCGCGGCCCGCCACAGGGCGCGCCCGTGCCACCGTACGCTCCGGGCGGCCGCGGCCGCGTCACGGGCCTCCGCCAGCGCCCGGGCGAACCGCGGGGCCGCGGTGTGGAAGCCGCTGCGGCGCAGGATCTCCCGCGGCACCGCCATCTCCAGGCGCAGCTCCTCGACCGTGGGCAACGGAACGTCGGCGGGCACACCGAGGTGGAGCGGCAGCCGCATGGCGGGGAACCTCCGGGCGGTCGGATACGGGTCGGCCGCCCGGAGCATGCCGCACGCGGACGCCGCCGCGCCAGAGGTCCCGGACGCCGGACCGGCTGGCGGACCAGGAAGAAGATGCCCGGCCCGAACCCCACACGGGCGAGCGGGGACCGCAGCGCCCCCTCGGCCCGAACCCCCACACGGGCCGGCGGGGACCGCAGCGCCCCCTCGGCCCGTACCAGCGCCGAGTGCGGGACCACCCGCTTCAGCCGCGTGCTGGGCAGGTTGGACACCGGCATCCGCCGCTCGACGCGCAGCCCCGCGGCCTCCGGCTGCGCGGCGACCGTGCGCGGGTGGTGGTTGACGAACGGGATGCCGGCGCGCTCGCGTTCTCCGGGGGACTGGTCACACGGCGGGGCCGAACGGTTCCCTCCGGGTCGCGCGTTGGCCGCTACGGCTTGCGGAAAGCCGGCGGCCCCACCGGCGCGTCCGACTCCGACCGCGGCTCCGGGTCCTCCCGCGGCGGCGCCAACGCCCGCACCAAAAGCGTCGCACCCGCCACCGCACCCGGCATGAGCAGCACGGACACCAACGGCACCAGGAAGCACAGAATCAACGGCACACCGAAACCGAGCGTCAGTGCCATCCGCCCGCGCAACATCCGCATCCGCTCCCGCAACGGCACCTCACGACGCTGGAAGGCCACACCGCTGAGTTCGAGGGCGAGGAAGTAGCCGGAGACGCAGAAGCCGATCGCGGGGACGACCGTCTGGCCGACGAAGGGGATGAAGCCGGCGGCGAAGAGCAGGATGCCCCAGGCCGCGACCCGGACCAGCACCCGAAGGCTGTCCCGGGCGGACCGCAGCAACTCCCGCCACAGCGGGACCTCAGGGGCGTCCGGCGCGCCGCCCTCGCTGACGTCGACCCGCTCGGCGAGGGACTCGTAGAAGGGCTGGCCGACCAGGAGGGTCACCGCGGTGAAGGAGATCACGGCCAGCAGCAGGCCACCGCCGAAGGCGATCGCGGTGAGCAGCCCGCGGAACAGGCCGCGCCAGGGCGAGTCCCAGTCGTCGGCGAAGGGCGTGGCCCAGGCGGTCGCGTCGTCGGCCCAGAAGGCGAGGACGACCAGTGCCGCCGCGTAGCCGACGAGAGTGATCAGCGCGGGCAGCAGCCCGAAGCCGAACCAGCGGCCGTGCCGGAGCACCCAGCGCTGGCCGTCGACGAAGAGCCGTATCCCGGAGGCAAGATCTCGCATGCGCGACAGGGTATGCGAACCACGGGCGGCCGTTACGGCTCAGACCACGACCTCGCAGTCCCGGGCGCCGGAAGGGTCCGGGTCGAAGAGGCAGACGTCGGAGCCGGTGTCACCGCTGACGACGCCGTTGCCGGCGATGTCCACGGCCTTCAGGAAGAGCACGTCGTCACCCGGGCCGCCGCTGACGGTGCCCGAGTTGGCGTCGGCGTCGCCGATCAGGTCCACGAGGTCGTCGCCGTCGCCGCCGGTGACCCGGCCGCTGTTCTCGCCGTTGATCTCGATCAGGTCGGCCCCGCCGCCGCCGTCGACGGCTCCCGCGTTGCCGCCGTCGACGGTGATCACGTCGGTACCGCCGCCGCCGGCGACCACGACGCCGGCGGGGACGCCGCCCGGGCAGTCGATCTCGTCGAAACCCTCGGTGCCGGTGACGACGCCGCCGGTGACCGGCCGGCCGTTCACCGTGCAGCCGGCGACGGCGGGCGCGGGCGGGCCGCTCGCCCGTGCGGAGCCGGTCGGCAGCACGAAAGCGCCGGCCAGGACGAGTGCCGCGCCGGCCAGGACCGGACGGGTGCGCGTACGTGCCGTCATCGCAGCTCCTCGGGTGGACGCCTGGGGTGGGGCGCGGTTGGCACGAGCGTCACGTCGCGGGAGGCGGCGCGCAATCGGGCGGGGGCCGGCCGGGGGACCCTACCCGGTAAGGGTCCTGACGTCCCGTCATCGTGCGGCCGGTGGCGACCCCGCACCCCGGGGAGGGTGTCAGGGACCTCCCCGGGGTGCCTGGATCAGCCGTCCACGGCCACCGGCACCGTGAGACGGCGGTCAGCGAAGCTGCGCGCGACCTCGGCGGTGTACGTACCCGCGAGAGTGCGCCAGTCACCCTCCGAGGGGTCCCGGATCTGCGCGGCGCGCCGCGGCAGCGTGATGCGGGCCTCCGTCACGGCGCCCGCGGGGACTCGGGGCCCGCAACCTGCGTCCCGTCGAAGATCACCGCGCCGTCCACGGCGAGGCGGAAGCCGCCCAGGCCCCCGGGGGGGGCGAAGTGGTGGGCGCCGCTCTCGCATGGGGTGAACGTGCCGGTCACTCGACCGAGCGCAGAGCGGCGTGGGTCACTCCGGCGGGCAGGTCGCTGCCCAGCCACTGGACGTGGCCACCGGGCGGCGTGCAGGTGCCCGGGACCCGGCCCGCGGCGTCCCGGTAGGCCGCGCGCAACGCGAAGCCCGGCCCGGCGGGCACGAGTTCCTCGTTGGGGCCGGCGCCCACGGCGTAGCGCCCTGGAGGCGTGTCAGAGCGGCGCCCTCCGGCAGCGCCGCGCGCGGGCCGCCCAGCGGGGCGACCACACAATCCGGGAAGGCCCGCGCGGACGCGCCCCCGAGCACCCGGGCGTCACACGTGGCCGCCCCGACGAGCACCGACCCGCGCACCGCGGCGGGGTCGACGGGAAGCACGGGGCTCGCCGCGCGGCTCGTTGCGCACCAGGACGAAGAGGCGGCGGGCGGCCCGCGAGGACGGGGAACCCGGCGGCGCGTGAGGGGCGCGCCCGCCCGGGCACGCCCCCCGTCCCCGTTCCCGCCCGGGACGGATCACTCGGGCAGACGCACCAGCATCTTCCCGGTGTTGTCGCCGCGCAGGACGCCGAGGAAGGCCTCCAGGTTGTTCTCGATCCCGTCGACGACGGTCTCGCGGTAGCGCAGCCTGCCCTCTCGGATCCAGCCGCCGACCTCCTGGACGAACTGCGGCTGCAGGTCGTAGTGGTCGCCGACGAGGAAGCCCTCGATGCGCAGTCGGTTCTGGATGAGCCGGGCCAGGTTGCGGGGGCCGGGGGCGGGCTCGGTGGCGTTGTAGATCGAGATCATGCCGCAGACGGCCACCCGGCCGCGCAGGTTGAGGGCGCCGATGGCCGCCTCAAGGTGCTCGCCGCCCACGTTGTCGAAGTAGACGTCGATGCCGTCGGGCGCGGCGGCCGCCAGCTGCTCGGCCACGGGGCCGTTCTTGTAGTTGAAGGCGGCGTCGAAGCCGTACTCCTCGACGAGGAGCTTGACCTTCTCGTCCGAGCCGGCGCTGCCGATCACCCGGGAGGCGCCCTTGAGCTTGGCGATCTGGCCGGCCTGGCTGCCGACCGCGCCCGCCGCGCCGGAGACGAAGACCGCGTCGCCCTCCTTGAGCCCGGCGACGCGCAGCAAGCCCGCGTAGGCGGTGAGGCCGGTCATCCCGAGCACGCCCAGGTAGGTGCTCAGCGGGGCGAGGCCGGGATCGACCTTGACCACGGTCTCGGCGTTGACCAGGGCGTACTCGCGCCAGCCGAGGAAGTGCAGCACGTGGTCACCGGGCGCGAAGCCCTCCGCGCCCGAGGCGACGACCCGGCCCACGGCGCCGCCCTGCATCGGCTTGTCCAGCCGGTACGGCTCCGCGTACGACTTCGCGTCGTTCATGCGGCCGCGCATGTACGGGTCGACCGACACGTAGAGGTTGCGCACGAGGATCTCACCGGGTCCCGGCTCGGGGACCTCGGTCTCGCGCAGCGCGAAGTCCTCCGGCTTCGGCCACCCGTGGGGGCGGGCGACCAGGTGCCATTCACGGCTCTTCGGCATGGGGGAACGCCTCCAAAGCTTTAGGTTCTTAACTAACCATGAGCCTGGATGTTTGATGAAGTCAAATAAATCGGCGCGGGCGTGTCCCGTCGCACACCGCGGCGACGGCCGGCGGAGCCGGTCGTCGCCGCGGGTCGCTGAAGCGGGTGGGTGATCGTGCCGGGAGGGCGGGCCCGGTGCCCGTCAGGTGCACCACCACAGGAAACGGGTGCAACTGGGCGTCGGCGGCGGCGTGTCTGTGGCGGGCGGGGACGCCGGGGCCGAGTTCGACGGGGCCGAGGTGGTGGCACCGCCGCCGGCAGGGGCCGTGGCCCCTGGGCCGGAGGGCGAGTGACCGGCCGGGGTGGAGGCGGAGGCCGAGGGGGACGACGACTTCTTGTCGCTCTCCGAGGCGCTGGGCGACGCGGAGGCGCTCGCGGACGCCGAGATGTCGGAGGCGGGCGCCTTCGGGTCCCCGGAGGGGTCGCCACCGGGCGAGGAGGTCGCGCTCGGGGAGGCGCCGTCGGTTTGTGCGTGGTCCGAGGCGGCCGGGTCCGTGCTCGTCACGTAACCGGCGAGCGGGAGTTCCGCCACGCTCCAGCCGACGAGCACGATCGCGGCGCCCACCAGGGTGCCGACCAGCAGCCGGGAACGGCGGCGGGTGCGGACGCGGCGGGTGCGGGCCCGGCTGCCGGAACGGCGCGGGGCGCTGTCCGCGGAGCCCCGCCCCGCGGCCTTGCGGCGTTCCGCCCGACCGCCCTCGGGGGCCGCGGGGTCCTCGCCCTCGCCGGTCGCGGGCCCCTGCACGGGCGCGTCGGCAGGCCCGTGCGCACCGAGTTGGTGAGCGGGCGTTCCGCACCCCGGGCAAGACAGGGCGCCGTTGATGTGCCGTCGGCATGCTGCGCAGTAGTCCATTGCTCCGGCAGCGTATGTGACATGACGATAGGACGTACATACGAGTCGGCCGTTGATCCCGTGAAACCTCTGTGAAACCCGGGACATGCGGGTTTAGGCGTCGATCAGCCCCGAATCAACCCCGAACCACCACGGAATCAACCACCGAACGGCACATCGGGCATCCCCTGCCCGGCTCCCGGCACCACCAGCAGCGATCCCGAGAGCGGCCGCTCCGCGAGCTCCCGGGCGTCAAGGCCCGTGCTCGCGGAGGTGATGTAGAGATCGGTCAGCGCCGGCCCGCCGAACGCACAGGCGGTGGGCCTCCCCACCGGCACCTCCACGACCCGGTCCAGATCGCCCCGCGGGGTGTAGCGACGGACCGCGGCCCCGTCCCACAGGGCCACCCAGACGCAGCCCTCGGCGTCCACCGTGAGGCCGTCCGGGAGCCCGGCGCCCTCCTCGATCACCGCGAACGGCCGCCGCCCGCCGACGAGTCCGGTGTCCCGGTCGACGTCGAAGACGTCGACGCGCCGGGTCGGGCTGTCCACGTAGTACATGAGGGAGCCGTCGGGGCTCCAGTCGGTGCCGTTGCTGACGGTCACGTCGTCCAGCACGGGCACGACCGTGCCGTCCGGGGCCACCCGGCGCAGGGTCCCGCCGCCCGGCGCCTCGTCGTAGCGCATGGTGCCGGCCCACAGGGTGCCGGTGGCGTCCACGGCCGCGTCGTTGGCCCGGCGGCCGGGAACGGGGTCGCGGTGCAGCCAGCGGAAGGCGCCGTCCGCGTCGTACAGCCCCACGCCGTCGCGCAGGTTGACCACCACGCCGCCGGCCGCGCGCGGCTTGGCCGCGCCGACGTGCTGTCCGGTCGCCATCACCGAGGTGCCGCCGCCGGCCGGGTCGTACCAGTGCACCCGGGAGGCGAGGATGTCCACCCACAGCAACCGCGCGCCGGCCGGGTCCCAGGTGGGGCCCTCGCCGAGCCGCGCCCCGGCCTTCAGGGCGAGTTCGACCCCGCTCACCGCACACCTCCCCGGTGGCCGAGGCGCTCGGACAGCTCCGCGGCCCCCTTGACGGCCAGCTCCTCCAGCTCAGCCCGGCGCTCCTCGCTCCAGCGGATCATCGGCACGGAGATGCTGAGCGCCGCCACCACCTGCCCTGCCGAGTTGCGGACGGGGGCGGCGACGCAGGAGACGTCCGGGTTGGACTCGCGTCGCTCGACGGCGACGCCCCGCTCGCGCACCGCGCCGAGCTGCCGCCGCAGTTCGCCGGCCGAGGTGATGCTGTGCTCCGTCATCGCGGCCAGCGGCCCGTCCGCGGGCAGGCGTTCGTCGAGGTCGTCGGCGGGCAGCGAGGCCAGCAGCATCTTGCCGACGGAGGTGCAGTGCGCGGGCAGCCGGCGCCCCGCGGCCGACACCATCCGCACCGCGTGGGTGCTGTCCACCTTGGCGATGTAGATCACGTCGGTGCCCTCCAGGATCGCCACGTGCACCGTCTCGTCGCAGGTCTCCGCGACGGAGCGGGCCACCTGCTGGCCCTCTGCGGCGAGGTCCAGCTGCTCGGCGTAGCGGCTGCCCAGCTGGTACGTGCGCACGCCCAACCGGTAGCGACCGGACTGACCGGCCTGCGGCACCAGGTAGTTGCGCGCGGCGAGGGTCGTCACCAGCTCGTGCACGGTGGTGCGCGGCAGGCCGAGCCGGCGGGTGATCTCGGGCGCGGACATCGTGCCGTCGCCTTCGAGGAAGAGCTCCAGGATGTCCAGGGCTCTGGTCACGGCGGGTACGAGACGTCCCATCTCTGCTCGCTCTCTCCGGCGCCTGTTCGAGATTCCGTATAGCGATCGGTATCGCGAACGCAGCGTATCCGCGGCAGGTCGTAACGGGCAATGGCCGCGCACTACGCCACGCCGATTGTCGTCTTGTCGGACAACTCTAGGGCTGTTTGCTACTTTCTCAGTGCCCATCAGGCATTTTGTACCACTTCCCACCTTTCGGTGATTCCTTCACCTCTCTCCTCCTACGGGGTCGCCGTGACGATCACGCCCAGCAGCATGCGCAAGACGCCCGCCCGGCCCGGCGGGCTCGTCCCCTCCCCGGCCACCGGAGACGGCGACCGGCCGGCAGCGGACGCCGGCGCTCCCCGCCACGACGACTACGCGCGCCACGGGACGCTCGCCGGCCCCCTCAACGACCCCCCACGGCCAGGGGTGCTGTACCGGGTCAGGTACCGCAGCCTGATGTCCCGCGAGCGACACCGGATCCGCACCTGGCTGCTGCTCACCGCCGCGCCCCTGGCCTCGCTGGCCGTGCTGGTCTGGCTCGTGCAGCCGCGCCACTGGACGGCCCGCGAGGCCGTACCGCAGTGGGCGCACGTCGCGGACGTCGCGGTGCTGGTCTGCCTCGGGCTCGTCGAGCTCTTCCGGCTCGTCACCGTCCTCGCCCACGCCCACGCCACCCTCGTCGGCCGTGACCCGGTCCCGGTCGCCCCGGCGCCGGGCACCCGGGTCGCCCTGCTGACCTCCGCCGCCCCGGGCGAGGAGTCCCTGGAGACGGTGCGGGCCACGCTGGAGGGCGCCGTGCGCGTCCGGCACGACGGCCCCGTCGACGTGTGGCTGCTGGACGAGGACGACGATCCGGAGCTCCGGCGGCTCTGCGAGGCGCTGGGCGTACGACACTTCACCCGCAAGGGCGTCGACCGCTGGAACCAGCCCAAGGGCGCCTTCCGCGCCGGCGCCCGGCACGGCGTCCACAACGCCTGGCTCGACGCCCACGGCGACGGCTACCACTTCACGGCCTGCGTCGGCACCGGCCAGTTCCCGCTCCCCAACTACCTGGAGCGGACGCTCGGTTACTTCCGCGACCCGGACGTCGCCTTCGTCGTCGGGGCGCAGGTCCACGGCGACCACGACACGGCCGTGGCGAGGGCCGCCGAGAGTCATCGGTCCCTCGTCCACACGCCCGCTCAGCGGGCCGGAAACCGCTACGGCTCCGCCCTCTTCACCGGCACCGCCAACGTCGTCCGCGTCTGCGCGCTGCGGCAGGCCGGCGGCCTGTACGACTCCGCCGCCGGCGACCTGGCCACCGGACTGGAGATCCACGCCCGCCGCAACCCCGCCACCGGCCGCAAGTGGCGCTCGGTCCACACCCCGGACGTGGTGGCCGCCGGCGGGGAACCGTCCTCCTGGACCGGCTTCCTCGACGAGCAACTGCGCCGGAGCCGCGGCATCTGCGAGTCCCTCCTGCGGCAGTTCTGGAAGGCCCCGTGGAAGTTGCGCCCCGGCAGCCTGATCACCTACACGCTGACGGCCGTCCACTACCCCCTGACGGGCCTCGGCTGGTTCCTCTCCGCGCTGGCCTGCGTCCTCTTCCTGGGGCTCGGCGCCTCCGGCGCGCCGATCGATCCCACGGTGTGGCTGACGCTGCACGGCACCGCCGTCGCCTTCCGGATCGCCCTGTGCCTGGGGAACCGCGGGCGCAACGTCAGCCCCCGCAAGCCGAAGGGGTCCTATGGCGTCGCCGGGATGGTGATGTCCGCGGTGGCCGCCCCGTACCACGCGCTCTCCCTCGTGACGACGCTGCTGCGGCGCCCGTCGGCCCCGGTCGCCGCGGCCGGGGCCGGCCCGGCCCGCCCGGACCGGCTCGCCACCTTCCGCGTCCACCTGCTGTGGGCGGCCCTGTTCGCCGGTTCGCTGCTCGCCTCGGTCTTCCTCGGCCACGCCCACGCGGCGATGCGCACGTGGGCCGCGATCGCGCTGCTCACCACCCTGGTACCGCTGCTGGTCTGGCGGTGCAGCGTACTGCGGCGCCGGGTCGCGGGCGCCCTGGCCGCACGGCGGGCCCGGCGTACGGCCCGGGGCCGGCACCGCGCGCCCAGGCAGCGCGCCTCCGCCCGGATGGCGACGGTACGGCGCCACTTGGCGCGGCGCTGAGGGACGCGCAAGGACCGCACAGGCGAGGACGGCCGCCCGGTACGGGCGGCCGTCCTCGCTTTCTCCTCGCCATCCCCCGCCGGTCCCCGCGGCTCCGGACGGTACGGCCACCGGCACCGGCACCGGCACCGGCACCGGGGCGGACGCCGAAGCCGGGGCGTTCGTCCGAACCGCGGCGGCCACGGAGGCCGGGGCGTTCATCGAAGCAGGGGCGGACGGCGAGGCCGGGGCGGGCGCCGAAGGGGGCCACGTGGGCACGGCGGGGACGGGTCGCAGCCCCCGGGCCGGTTCGCGCGCGTACGCCGCCCACCAGTGCCCTCACGCGGTGCTCCCCGGCAGGCGCACCCAAAAAACTGACGATTCGCCACAGGGAATCCACATCCGGTACGACTATTCGGGTGATAACGCGCATCTCGGGGCAAAACCGATCGTTGACCAGATCACGACCTTTGGTCCCATCAAGCATGAAAGGCATGAACGTGATCCGTTTCTCGAAGGCCGTCGCCACGACGATCGCCGCCGGTGCCCTCGTCCTCGGTTCGGCAGCCGGCGCTCTCGCCGACGACTACGGCAAGGGCTACGGCAAGGGCTACGGCAAGAGCTACGACAAGGGCTACGACGGCTACGGCTTCAGCGGCGCCTACGCCTCGGCCATCGCGGTCGGCTCCCCCGGCATCCTGAGCGGCAACGTCATCCAGCACCCGATCAACATCCCGATCAACCACTGCGGCAACGGGCACAACCACTGGTCCCTCCTGAACCCGACGACCGGCAACTACTGCGTCAACCGCTGACGCAGGCCCCACCCGTCCGAGGCCGCCGGGGGTACTCTCTCCGGCGGCCTCTGGCCGGGGCGGGCCTCACAGGCCATTGGTGAAGGCGCTCAGCCGGGCGGTGCCGTAACCGCCGTCGATGGGCACATTGCGGATCGCGTGGCCGGTGAGCCACTCGCTCAGCGTCGCGAAGGACGCGTCACCGTGGGTGTCCTTGTACAGGACGGCGATCCCGGTGACGTGCGGGGCGGCCATCGACGTGCCGTCCAGGTCGCGGAAGCTCCCGTTGAGGTAAGCGGACAGGATGCCCATACCCGGCGCGTGGATGTCCACGCAGGTACCCCAGTTGCTGAACCAGGCCCTGCGGTCCTCCTGGTCGATCGCGCCGACCGTGAACGCCGACTGGGAACTCGCCGGGGAGACGAAGCACGCGTTGACGTTCTCGTTGCCCGCCGCGGCCACCGGGAAGACCCCGGCCCTGGCCAGCCCCTCCACCGCACGGTTGGTGGCGAGCGACCAGCGCCCGGCGAAGGACAGGTTCGCCACCGCGGGCCTCTTCGCGTGCCCGGCGACCCAGTCGATGCCGGCGATGACTGCTGAGTTCGCCGTACGACCGACGCAGGGGAAGACCCGCACCGACACCAGCGTCGTCTTGCGGGCCACACCCGTGTAACTGCCGCCGACGGTGCCCGCCACATGGGTACCGTGGCCGTTGCAGTCCCCGCCGTCCAGACCGTCCCCGATGGCGTCGTAGCCGGGCACGGCCCGCCCCCCGAAGTCCGGGTGGGAGAACTCGATGCCGCTGTCGACGATGTACGAGGTCACCTTCGCGCCGGTGGCCCGGACGGAGTAACCGAACCCGCCGAGGGCCCGGTTGTTGATCCGGGTCAGACCCCAGGGTGTGAAGCCGCCCAGCCCGCGGACTCCCTTCGCCCGCGCGGGACCGGAGGCCACGGCCGGGGGCCCCGAAGACGCGGCGGGATGGCCCTGGGGCAGCACCGGCTTGATACCGGGCCCCGGGGAGGGGGGTGACCCCGCCGGCGCCGCATCGGGCGGCAGCGCCACCACTCCTTCCTCCGGCCCAGCCTGCTCGGGGAGCGGCTGTCCCGGCCCTGGCTCGTGCGGCGGAAACTCACCCGGCGGCGCGGGATCGGCTGACGGGGCGTCGGGGGTGCCCATGTCCTGGGGGAAGTCCACCGGCCCCGGGGGCTCGCCAGGCACGCCCACCGGTGGCGGGGGCTCCAGGTCGCTGTCGGCAGGGGCGTCCTCGCCGAGCGGGATGGTCACCATGACGTCCTGCTCCACCTCGTCGACCCCCGGCGCGGCACGCACCCGCTGCACTTGCCCGGCGGTGAGCCTGGCGGCGAAGCCGGACAGCGCGTGCCGGTAGGTGAACAGCGGCTGGACTCCCAGCCCCTCAAGGACGGCGATCGGCGCGGTACCGGGGTCCAAGGTGACGATGTACTGCCCAGGGATCGCCCCCGAGGGGCCACGCCGCGGTTCCGCCGCGCTCGGGAGGGGCGCCGCCAGGGCAAGGGCGGGAAGGGCTGTCATCAGGGCGACGGATGCTGTTCGCCGCACAGAAATGCGCATCGGCGGGCTCCTTGACCGTTGTTTCGCACTCGATCTGACGACCCCCCAGGTCCTGGCTATCATCAGAGTTTTCCGGTCGCCCGCCTGGACGGCTGTCCAGGTGACGCTCAGGCTCCGCACACTCCCCCGTCGGCGGCTCGGTCAGAGGGGACGGTCAGTGGCCGGAGGCCATCTCGATCTTGCGAGTCAGCCTTTTCACGGAATCAGGGGCCCACCAGGCACGGGGGCCGGCCAGCCGGAAGAACACCGGGACCAGCACTCCGCGGATCAGCACGGCGTCCAGGAGGATGGCGATGCCGGTGCCCAGGCCGAAGAACTTGGCCAGGGAGACTCCGGACAGGGCGATGGCGAAGAAGGAGACAGCCAGCAGGCCCGCGGCGGCGCTGATGAGGGGGCCGCTTTCGCCGAGGCCGGCGCGGACCGACAACTCAGCGGGGTCTCCGGCGATGTGCCGTTCCTTGATACGGGACAGAAGGAAGATCTCGTAGTCCATGGACAGCGCGTACGCCACGCACACCAGGAGCACCGGCATCGTGATGGCCAGCGGGGACGGGGTGAAGCCGAGGAGACCGGACAGATGGCCGTCGTTGAAGATCCACACCATCGCGCCTACGACCGCCGCCAGCCCGAGGGCATTGAGCAGAACCGCCTTGACCGGCAGAAGCACGCTGCCCGTGGCCAGCAGAAGCAGCACCAGGGTGATCAGCGCGGTCAGGCCGAGCGCCCAGGGCAGTCCGTCCGCCAACGCGTCCGTGGTGTCCACCAGTTGCGCGGCCAGTCCCGCGATGTACACCTCCCGATGACCGGGCACCGGGACCGCGCGCACCCTTTCGGCCAGTTGGCTTCCCTGGGGGGAGTAGGGCACGACACGGGTGTGCAGGTCGAGCCGTACGCTCCGATCGTTGCGCAGGGCCACCGCTGCGCTGTCCGCCCCTGGGGTCACGGCTTGTGCCCTGCCGTGGACGAAGCGGCCGACAGGGCTGTCCACCCGGTCGACACCGGGCACACGGGAGAGCGTCCGGGCGTACGTGGCCAAGGCGGTTGCCGAGGGGTCCCGGTCCCATGCCGGCGCCACCGCGCTGATCGTGTCACCGCCTGCGCTGCCGGCGAAGCCCGTACGCAGCGCCTCGGCCACCTGCCGGCTCTCGGTGTTCTTCGGCAGGGCGCGTTCGTCCGGGATGCCGAACTGCGCGTGGCCCAGTGGCAGGGCGAGCACCACCAGCCCGATGGTCGCCAGCAAGCCCCACAACGCGGGGCGGCGCATCGAGCCCCCGGCGATGCGGCCCCACAGCCGGCGCTCGGGAACGACCTGCGCGGCGCGCGTCGGCAGCACGCGCCACTTGTCGACCCGCTTCCCCAACAGCAGAAGCATGGCGGGCAGCGGTCCCAGCGCGCCCAAAACCGTGATCGCCACGGTCGCCACGCCCGCGAACGCGAAGGACCGCAGGAAGTACAGAGGGAAGACCAGCAAGGTGAGCAGCACGCTGGCCACGATCGCGGCGCTGAAGACCACTGTGCGGCCCGCTGTACGCAGGGTGCGCAGCAACGCCGCCATGTCGTCGCCGTCGGTGGCGCGTTCCTGTCGGTAGCGAGCCACGATCAGCAGGCTGTAGTCCACCGCGAGACCGAGACCAAGGGCGGTGATCAGATTGGTGGAGAACACCGAGACCGAGGTCAGCTGGGCCAGGCACCACAGCACCGCCATCGCCCCGACGATGGCCGACACCCCGACGGCCAGTGGCAGCAGCGCCGCGACGACACCTCGGAAGACCAGGACCAGCAGCAGCAACGTCAGCGGAATTGCCACCGACTCGGCGAGCTTGAGGTCCTGCTCGGTCCGGTCGTTGAGATCGTTGTTGATCTGGGTGATACCGCCGAAGCGCACCTCGACGTCACTGCGCTCTCCGGCGAGGCTGGTGTAAAGGTCCTTGGTCTTGCGGTCGGCGGCATCCTGGTCGCCGGCGACGGTGACCGCGGTCAGGCCCACCGCACCGTCGGCCGAGCGGAGCGCCGGGTCGGGGGTTCGGTAGTACGAGGCCACGATGTGCACGGCGCGCTCACGCGACAACTTCTCGAGCAGGGACCGTCCGGCACGGGTGGCCGCCGTGCTGTCCGCGTCCCCGCCCTTGTCCCGTACGAGCACGAACAGGTTGGGCTGTGCGGCGGGGAACTTGTCCCGAAGCAACCGCGTGGCTGCGGCGGAATCCGATGACGGATCGTCGAACCCACCGGTTTTCAGTACGTTGAGTGTGCCGCCCGCGACAATCCCGGCCAGGACGACGAGGAACAGCCAGGCCGTGAGGACGGCTCGAGGACGGCGCAGCGGCAGTGGAAGGCGCGCCGGCCGGCCCGGGGGCGACGTGCTGCCGGACGTCTCACCCGACGTGACGGTCGCTGTCCCCGTCATGGCCTCGGGGGACGATACTGGGGGAGGCTTCACCGGAGGCTGCTCCTCGCTTCGCGTGTGGACTTCTCGGTCGGGGCGTCCGCATGCCCGGGGGACGCCGGGAGTTCAGCTGTTCAACGAGTGACAGTGGGAGGCGAGCACGGACACGGAGGACTCGATCTGCTGCGCGGTGTGCTCGCTGGTGACGAAGAACCGGAGCCGCGTCAACTCCTCCGCCACTGCCGGATGAAGGATCGGGTTGACGCTGATCCCCGCGTCGAACAGCGCCGCCGACAGGCGGAGGGCCTTGGACGAGTCCTTGACGATGGCGGGGATGACCGGCGAACCGAAGCTGTCGCCTGTGTCGATGCCGGCCTGCCGGGCCAGTTGCAGGAAGTGTTCCGCGTTCTCACGCAACCGCTGCAGTCGCTCCGGTTCCTCGCGCAGGACCCGGAGTGCGGCGAGCGAGGCTGCGGCGTTCGCCGGGGTCATGCCCACGCTGTAGACGAACCCGGGAACGGAGGCCTTGAGGTAGTCGACGACGCGTGCGGTACCGGCCACGTAGCCGCCGCAGCCCGCCAGTGATTTCGACAATGTGCCCGACCACAGGTCCACGGCCGAGCGGTCCACGGCGAAGTGATCGCCGACTCCGCCGCCGTGCGGCCCCACAACGCCGATGCTGTGCGCCTCGTCGATCATCACCATGGCACCGTGCCGCTGCTTGACCTCGATGAGGGCCGGCAGGTCGACGATGTCGCCATCCATGCTGTAGACGCCCTCGACCACGATCAGGACACGGCGGTAGTGGTGCCTGATCCGCCCGAGCATCACGTCGAGCGCCGCCATGTCGTTGTGCGGGAAGGGGCGGCGCCTTGCCCCGGAGAGGTTGCAACCCTGCAGGATGCTGTCGTGCGCGAGGCCGTCGTGCAGGATCAGGTCATCGGGGCCCATGAGGTGGCCGATCACGCTCACGTTGGTGGCGTGCCCGCTGACGAGCGCGACGGCCGCTTCGCAACCGTTCAGCGCGGCGAGTTCCGACTCCAGTTCGCGGTGCAGTGGCCGGTCGCCGGACAGGAAACGGCTCGCCGAGACCGACGTACCGTATCGATCGACGGCCTCCTTGACAGCCGCTGCGACCTTCGGGTGGCCGGACAGCCCGAGGTAGTTGTATCCGGAGAAGGAGATCAGTTCCCGGCCTTCGATCCGGGTGGTGTCCCGCAGCGTGCCTTCGTGCAGCAGGAAGTACGGGCTGCGGCCGAGGGAGGCCCGGCGTCGCTCCATCTCCAGGAGCTCGGGGAAGTCCTCGATACGGCTCTCGGCCCGCACCGCCGCCGCTGGGACCGGATCGGCCACGGCCACCCCGCCCTCGACGGCGAGCTGCGAATGCCCCTCCGACAACGTGTGCGCAGCGCACTCGACAGCGACGCGGCCGTTCGACAACGTACTCACGGCACCCTCGGCCCGAGCCGGGAAGGCCGCCGCGGACAGGACGGCAGTCGCGGTCGGGGCCCCTCGATCCACCTTGAGCAGTCCGGCCATCGCCTCGACCGCCTGGGCGATGGTGGGCTGCCGGGGAATGAATCCCTCCGTGACGCTCTCGGCGACCTCCGGGAAGGCCCGCCGCAGCCGCACCAGCAGCTCGGTGGTCATCAGGGAGTCGAAGCCCAGCTCTTGGACGATGTTCAGCTCATCCGTCAGTTGGTCCACGGGGAACGCACTGACGGCCGACAACTCGGCGTACACGCGGGCGCGTACCCGCTCGAAATCCACCCCGGCGGCCGGCTCACGGGCGTCACGGTCTTCGACCGCGGGCAGGCTCAGCACGTCCATGCCGGCGGCCCACTGCTGGATGAGCGGCGGGGCCGCCGCGGGCGAGGCCGCCGGGCGATCCACGACGGGAGCGGCCGTGCCGAAGGTCTGCAACAGGTTCAGCTGCTCCCTCAGCAGCGTCACGACGTCATGCATCAGGGAATCCTTGTGATCGGGGGAACTCGGAGGAGGGGCAGCGGCGGGGGGCGCCTGGGCCGCCCCTTCGCGGTCCGGCTCGGGCAGCACGGCGGGAGCCTTGTTCGTCAGGACGTCCGGAGACCGGCCAGGTCGCGTGGCGGGGGGCTGGAGATGCCCCTCTTCGGCTCCCAGACCAAGGACGGTGGGCGGGGCCGGGCTCCGTGAGGCGACGCGGGGGTACCAGTACGACTTCGTCGCCAGGGGGGAAGGCGGCAGCGTCACCAGTGGCGTCCCCTCCGGTACGAGCCCCGCGGCGTCGATGTCGACCCCGAGCACGGCGAGCTCGCCGAGCGTGGCGAGGAAGGTGCGAGCCTGGTCGGAACCGTCCGCGGTCAGGGCCATGCACCGGACCCCGCTCGGCTCCGGAACGCTGTGCCGTACGGCACCGAGCAGCCCGCTGCCCCCGCAGACCTGCACGAACACCTTCGCGCCGGCCTCGTACGCGGCGCGAGCCGCGTCGCCGAAGCGGACCGGGGCACTGGCATGGCGGCCCCACAGCTCGCGCAGCACGGCAGGGTCGTCCTCGGCCGCGCCACTCACCGACGAGACGAATCCGGACCGGGGGCGGGTGATCGTACGGGTCGCGAGGTCCGCCGCGAGGTCGTCGAGGGCGGAATCGAGAAGTGGGGAGTGGAAACCGTTGGAGACCCGCAGTGGCGTGGCCGCCAGGCCCGCCTCCGAACAGCGCCGTGCCAGCTCCTCCAGCTCCGTCGCCGTACCGCTGTACACGACCTGGCGGGGGTGGATGAAGCAGGCGGCCCATGTCTCCTCCAGCCCCTGCGTCACACTGGCCGCCTCGTCCTGCGAGGCCCGGATGGCGAGCATGCCGCCACGTCGTACCGACTCGGCGCTGCGCATGCGGGCGCCGCGCGCCAGGAGCAGCCGCAGGCACTCGGATTCGTCCAGGGCACCGGCATGGACCGCGGCGGGGAACTCGCCCACGCTGTGACCGAAGGTGACGGCCGGTACGGCGCCGAGAGACCCCGCGAAACGTGCGAGCGCCACGCCGAACGCACCGAGCACCGGCTGGCAGACGTCCGTGCCGGTGAGCCGCTCCTGCCCTTCCGGGGTAAGGCTGGCCGGCCCGTACACCGAGTCCAGCAGCGAAAGCCCGTTATCCGAGACGGCGAGCGCGTCCAAGGCGTCGATGGTGGAGCGCAGGGCGGGGAAGCGCTCATACAGGTCCCGCATCATCCCCGGCTGCTGGCTGCCCTGCCCGGGAAAGACGAAGGCGATCGTACGTTCCGAGGCCGGCAGCGGTGCGACGGCCGAGTACACGCCCTCGTCCAGCGTGCCCACCCTGCCTTGGGCGAGTGCGGACCGGGCCTGCTGCACCCGCGTCCGCAATTCCACGTGGCTGCCGGCGACGACGGCGAGCCGGGCCGTGAGCAGCCGCCTGCTCGCCAGGGTCCGCGCGATGGCGCTCAGCGGCATGTCGGGGGCGTCCTGCAGGGTCTCCAGAACATGGACGAGGTGCGACTCCAGCCGGTCCACGCTGCCGGCGGAGAAGAGGAAGAGCTGCGGCTCGTCGTCCCGCGTCCCGGGCGCCTCCTCCGGCTGCTGCCCGCCGGTGGTCCGGCGCCCGGCGGCCGGTGTCTCGACTCCGCGCAACCGCGCGCTGGGCTCCGGCGCCTCCTCCAGTACGACGTGCACATTGGTGCCGCCGAAGCCGAAGTTGCTCACCCCGGCGCGACGCGGTCGACCCCCGGGATGCTCCCAGGGCTCGACAGCTCGCGGGATCCGCAGCCTCGACCCCGCAAGATCCTCCGGACGAGCGGGATCGGTCTCCGGCATGGGCACGATCGTGCGGTGGTGCAGTTCCAGCGCGCTCTTGATCAGAGAAGCGGCACCGGAAGCCCCCAGGGAGTGGCCGATCAGCGACTTCACCGACGACAGGCAGGCGGTACCGTCCCAGTCGCCCTCGGCCTCCCCTCGAAGCTTGATGATCGAGTCCAGCTCGGTGGCATCCCCGACCACCGTGGCGGTGCCGTGTGCCTCGAAGACCCCGATCGATCGGGGGGAGCATCCGGCATCCGCATAGGCGCGGCGCAGCGCCGTCATCTGGCCGTCACAGCTCGGCGTCATCGGACCCTCCGCCGCCGCCCCGTCGTTACTTGCGCCGATGCCCTGGATCACCGCGTAGACCCGGTCGCCGGCGGCCAACGCGTCCTGCAGCGGGCGCAGCACGACCACCCCGACACCTTCGCCCAGAACAAAACCGTCGGCCTCCCGGTCGAAAGGCCTGCACACACCGGCCGCCGAGATCGCGCCCACCTTCGAGAAGGCCAGCAGCGTGCGCGGCTCCAGCGTGAGATAGGCGCCGCCCACCAACGCCACACGGCACTCTCCGGTGGCCAGATGGCTCAGGGCCTGGTGCAGCGCGACCAAGGTCGCAGAGCACGCGGCATCGACCGTGAAACTGGGGCCGCGCAGGTCGAAGAACCGGCTCACATTCGCCGCCGCCATACTGAGCAACGCGCCCGGAACGGAGGACGGCTGCATGGTGACGACGTCGGGCACGAGTTCCATGTATTCGCTGATACCGAGGCCGAAGAACACTCCCGCCGACTGGCGGTCGAACTCCTGTCGCTCCCATCCGGCGTCCTGCAGCGCCTCACGGGACGCGTCCAGGAGCAGGCGGTGCTGCGGGTCCAATCCCTGCACCCGGCGTGGCGACATCCGGTAGTGACGGGCGTCGAACTGATCGACGGCGGCGATCGGAGCGATGACGTCCGTGTATGTTCCGGCGCGGGCGCGCCTGTCCTGCGGGGTGTGGAAGGGTGCGTGATCCCAGCGTTCGGGAGGCACCACTCGGAACTGACGTTCACCCTTGCGGAGCATCCGCCAGTATTCGGGGAGATTGCGGGCTGCCGGAAACCTGCAACCCATGCCGACAATGGCCACGTTACGCAACGCAACTCCCAAGGCCGTGGGCCAGATGAAATGAAGATCACTCGATGCGCTCTCGGTGGATCCACGTGGTGCGGAGCCGATGGCCCGGCAGGGCGGCTGTGTGCCGTGTCCGCGCCCGACCGGGTGGGCAAACCGCCCCAGGCTCCGCGTTTCTCATGGTGTGACAGATTCGGGCCGGACGCCCGCCAGAAGATCCGTAAGAGTTATGGCACCACCTGCCCCGCGGACAGCGGCGACTCCGCCGTTCCGGTCCTGGATCCCCGTTCCAAGACCTTCGGCGTTCGCTCGCCGTGGAATCGGGTGCGCCGCATAGCGCGCAGTCGCCGTAGTCCACGTGGGGGAAACCTTGGTGACGCCGTATCGGTGCCGAGCTGGACATCGTTGCCAAGAATGGGACCAGGGGGGTTTCGGAACCTCTGGCCCGTCCGAGAGGAACGGTGCAGGTGCAGAAGTTCAGGAGGGCCACACTGCTGGCCCTGGCAGTGGGTGGCCTGTCATTCGGGGGATCCGATTTCGCCTCGGCCGACAGCGGCGGCGCCACCACCGCCGGCGGCGGTTTTGGCGCGATCGGAAGCCTGCTGCAGCAGAACACCGCTCAAGAGCGCAGGCAGAACAACAACTGCGCAAACCCGAACGCTGCGTTTGTGCAACCGGGGCTGCTGGGCGGGCCTACGCAGACCCGCTGCGGGACCGGCGACGCCTCCTTCAACAGGCACGCCGTGAACCACGGCGGCGGCAGCCACGCGACCGGCGGTTCGGGCACGGTCGGCCAAATGATCCAGCAGAACACCGCTCAGAAGGGCCGGCAGAACAACAACTGCGCCAACCCCAACGACACCATCTTCTCCCACGGCGAAGGCGTGACGGACAGCTTCTGCGTCGACCAGGACGGCTCCCACAACAAGCACACCCTGACCAAGGGCGGCGGCAGCCACGCGACCGGCGGCTCCGGCAAGGTCGGCCACCTGGTGCAGCAGAACACCGCCCAGGAAGGCCGGCAGAACAACAACTGCGCCAACCCGAACCAGTCCGACATCACCGCGCCCGATGACCTGATGGCCAGTCACTGCAGCAACCTGGATCGCTCTCACAACAAGCACACCCTGACCAAGGGCGGCGGCAGCCACGCGACCGGCGGCTCCGGCAAGGTCGGTCACCTGGTGCAGCAGAACACCGCCCAGGAAGGCCGGCAGAACAACAACTGCGCCAACCCCAACGACACGTTCATCACGTCTCCGGACACCGGCTCGCAGACCCGTTGCGCAAGCATCGACCATTCGACCAACGTGCGAACCGCCGAGTTCAGCGGCGGCAGCCACGCGACCGGCGGCTCCGGCGAGGTCGGCCACCTGGTCCAGCAGAACACCGCCCAGGAAGGCCGGCAGAACAACAACTGCGGCAGTCGCAACGGCATGACCCTGATCGCCTCGGGCCACACCCGTACCCAGTGCGTCGCCGTCGACGAGTCCAAGAACTTCGACACTTTCAGCCGGTAGTGAGAGCACACGAAGCAAGGGCCTTCATGCCTGATCGGCCCCGCCCGGCGTCCCGGACGGGGCCGGCCCCGTTGCCGGCGAAGCGTCAGTCTCCAGTGGGCTGGGCGATCTCGCCCGGTCCGGCGGTCGCCACGGCGCGGCAGAACGCGAGTGCCGGTACAGCGGACTCGACTCAATGGCAGGGGATCACGACGATGGGACACCAGGGACGGCACACGGCGGCCGGCGCAATCGCTCAGAAGGCACGCAGGGCGGCGGCAGTCATGCTCGCCGCCGGCGCGCTGATCTCCGCGGCCGGCGGCAGCGCCTTCGCCGATGTGCTCGGCGACACGCCGCTCAGCGGGGAGCTCAATACCGACCAGGACGGAGAGCAGAACCTGGACTGCGGCAACTCCGCCCGCCTGGTCCGCCTCAACATCGGCAAGACGGTGCATCGGGAGCGGGTCTGTGTCGACACCGACGGTCATACGCGCCGACACAGCGGCCACCCGAGTGGCGCCCGGGCGGTGGGCGGGGCAACCCTCGGCCCCCAGGTCAACACCGCGCAGACCGGCCGGCAGAACCTCAACTGCGGCAACTCCGCGGACACGCTCACCGTCAACGTCCTGGGGACCATGCACCAGGAGACCACCTGCGTGGCGGTGGACGGCCGCCACTCCCCCGGCAGGGAGCGCGGACGCGGCCACGGTGAGCACATCGGTGACGCCAGGGCGGAAGGCGGCCACTCGGTCGGCCAGGTCAACACCGCGCAGACCGGCCGGCAGAACCTCAACTGCGGCAACTCCGCGGACACGGCCACGGTCAACGTACTGGGCACCATCCGGAAGCACACCACATGCGTCGCCGCAGACCACTCCCACCGTGCCGGTCCCGCCACCGTTCATCGGGGCCAGGCCTCCGCCGGCACCACCGAGGTGGTCGGATCCGAGACCAACACCGCGCAGAACGGCCGGCAGAATCAGAGCTGCGGCAACCCCGGCACGCTCATCGACCTTCCCCTCGGCCATAGCGAGCGCGAGACCCGGTGCACCGTGCGGGACAGCTCCAGCAGCCACCGGACACGGTGACCGCGACGATGCCGGGAACACGTCGTGCCCGGTTGTTCAGTCAAGTGCTCCCAGGACGACGGCGCTGTTGAACCCGCCGGTCCCCCGGGCGAGCACCACGGCCGTGGTCAGCCGTTCCGGCCGCGTCCAGCGGGTGACCAGGCGGATGCCGTACCGCTCGCGGGCGGCCCGCGCGTCGCCGCCGCGGGTGGGCGGGAGCACACCGGTGCGCAGCGCGAGGGCGGCGGCCACCACGTCCAGGGCGCCCGCGCCGGAGGTCAGCCGCCCGACGCCCGCCTTGGGCACCGTCACCGGGACCTCCGCCAGCCGATCGCCGAGGGCCCGGCGGAGCGCCGCCGCCTCGGCCGCGTCCCCGGCCGGGTCGCCCGCGCCGTCGGCGAAGACCACGTCCACGTCCCCGGGGGCGCGCCCGGCCTGCTCCAGCGCCGTGGTGAGGGCCCGGGCCAGCTGGACGCCGTCGGGCGCGGGAGCGGTGTGGTGGTGGGCGTCGTGCGTGGCGGCGTGGCCGAGCAGTTCGGCGTAGCCGCGTACCCCGCGTTCCGCGGCGTGCGCCTTCTCCTCCAGGACCATCAGGGCGCCGCCCTCCCCGGGGACGAACCCCGAGGCGTACGGGCTGAAGGGCAGGTACGCCCGTTCGGGGTCGGTACCGCGGTGCACCGTGGGCAGGGTGGACTGGCAGGCCAGCGCGAACGGCGACAGGGGCGCCTCGGTGCCGCCGACGATCACTGCCTTGCCGCCCCGCCGCAGCAGCCGCCAGGCGTGCTTGAGCGCGTCCAGACCGCCCGCGCCGTCCGCGGCGACGACGCCGCAACCGCCGGTCAGCCCGTGCCGGATGGAGATCTGGGCGGCACCGGCCGCGTGGAACCAGGCGATGGACTGGTGGGCGTCGGCCCCGCCGGGACGCCGCGTCCACAGGGCGTGGGTCTCCCGCTGGCCGGACTCGTTGCCGCCGGAGCCGCTGGAGGTGACCACAGACAGGTGGAACGGCGGGTGGTCGGCGGGCCGGAGCGCCGCGTCGGCCAGCGCCATCTCCGCCGCGGCCAGGGCGAACCAGGTCCAGCGATCGGTCTCGGCGCGCAGCTTGTCGTCGATCCAGCGGGCGGCGTCGAAGCCGGTGATCTCGCCGGCCAGCGCGACCGGCGCGCGGCTCGCGTCGGGCCTGCCGATCGGCCGGATGCCGTTGCGCCCGGCGATGGTGGCCCGCCAGTAGGGGCGGGCGCCGACACCGGTGGGGGCGACGACCCCGAGCCCGCTGAGGACCGCGCGTGTGGTCATGCCTCCGCCTCCCGTTCCGGGCCCGGCTCCAGGGCCGAGAAGACCATCGCCGACTGGAAACCGCCGAGCCCGCAGGCCACCGACAGCGCGTGCCGCACCCGCCGTTCACGGGCGAGGACCGGCGTGTAGTCGAGGTCGCACTGCGGGTCGGGCCGCAGGAGGTTGGCGGTCGGCGGGATCACCCCCCGCCGCACGGCGAGGGCGCAGGCGGCCATCTCCAGGGCGCCCGCCGCGCCGAGGCAGTGGCCGATCACGGACTTGACCGAGCTCACCGGGACCTTGCGCGCGTGCTCGCCGAGGGCGCGCTTGTACGCGGCGGTCTCGTACCGGTCGTTCTGCACCGTCCCGGAGCCGTGGGCGCTGATCCAGTCGAGCTGCTCGGGGGCGATGCCGGCCTCCGACATGGCGGAGATGATCGCCTCGCTCAGGTCGTAGCCGTCGGGGCGCAGACCGGTCATGTGGTAGGCGCCGGTCCTGTTGTCCCAGCCGCGCACCTCGCAGTAGACGGACGCGCCCCGGGCGCGGGCGTGCCCCAGTTCCTCCAGCACCAGCACGGCGCCGCCCTCGCCGAGGACGAAGCCGTCGCGCCGGGCGTCGAAGGGCGCGGGCGTCAGCCCGGGGTCGCCGGTGAAGGCGGTGGTGGCGCCGATCGCGTCGAAGCAGGCCACCGTGACCGGGGAGATGGGCGCCTCGCCCGCACCCGCCAGCATGACGTCGGCCTCGCCGTCGCTCAGCGTCCGGAAGGCGCAGCCGATCGCGTCGACGCCGGAGGTGCAGCCGGTGGAGACGACCGAGGACGGGCCGTGCAGGCCGTGGCGCAGCGAGAGTTCGGCGGCGGCCGAGGAGGGGTGCATCGCCCGGTGGAGGAAGGGCATGCCGTGGTCGGGGCTGACCTCCCAGTGCCGGCCGCCGTCGCTGGCGACGACGTACTCGTCCTCCAGGGTGACGGTGGCGCCGACGGCGGTGCCGAGGCAGACCCCGATGCGGTCGGCGTCCTCGGCTTCGGTGCGCAGTCCGCTGTCGGCGAGCGCCTCGGCGGCGGCGGCGAGGGCGAACTGGGCGAACCGGCTGTTGCGGCGTGTCTCCCGGGGAGTGAGGCCGGCCGCGAGGGGGTCGAAGTCGGCCTCGGCGGCGATCCGCGAGCGGTGCCCCGAGGAGTCGAAGCGGGTGATCCGGCGGATCGCCGGCCTGCCCCCGACGATCCGCTCCCAGAACGCCTCCCGCCCGATGCCGCCGGCGGCGACGGCTCCGACGCCCGTCACCACCACCCTGCGCGCGGTACGGCCTGCGGTCACCGGTCGACCAGTTCGCGGCCCGGTGCCGGGCCCTGCGTCGCCGGTCCCGCCGCGGTGGCGGCGCGGGCGATGGCGGCGGCCTGCTCGCGGGTCTCGGTGTCCACGTGTCCCAGCTCGGGGCGCGGTGCGAGCGGGGCCAGGAAGAACACCGCGCGGGCGACGGCACCGGAGGTGTTCACCAGCCGGTGGCGGACCCCCCGCGGGATCAGCAGGGCCTCGTTGGCGGCGACGCTGCGCGGGCAGCCGTCGAGGTCGACCCGCACCTCGCCCTCGACGACCACCAGTTGCTCCTGCGAGTACGGGTGGTGGTGCTCGGCGACGGCCTCTCCGGGGCCGACGGTGACCATGCCGCAGAACCCGTCCGTCGTGCCGACCGAGGTGGTGGTCAGCAGGGTGCGGATGTCGCCGCCGCGGCGGGTGTCCGCAGGGGTGTCCAGGGTGCCGACGGGGCGGATCCTGCGGGATTCCAGCCGGTCCTTGATGAGCTGCATCTGGACCCGGGAGTTGTTGTTGATCCGCTGCCGCATGCCCTCGTCGTCGATGGGCGCGTCCACCTTCATCCGGAAGTCCTGCAGCCAGCGCATGCGGGTGCGCTCCGGGCCGAGTTCCTCGTACTGCCAGTAGATGTTCATGAACTCGAACGGCCCGGTCTCCAGCCGCCGGGCCCGCACGGTGCGGGTTTCGGGGTCGGCGGTGCGCTCCGACACCCAGGACCAGACGCGGCCCTTCTCGTCGGGGTGCATGGTGAGGCGGAAGCGGGTGGTGTCGCCGTCCTGGGAGATGATCTCGGCCTCGGCGTACTCGCTGAACAGGGTGGGCCAGCCGGCGACGTCGTTGGTGCGCAGCCACACGTACCGCAGGGGTGCGTCGATGACGATCTCGTTCTCGGTGTGCATCGTCATCGGGTCAGCACCTCCGCGGCGCGGCGTCCGGGCTGACGTTCCGTCACTGGGGTCATGGGGGTCCTACCTCCAACCGAGCGGGCCGAATAATCACACAATCGGTCCCCGCCCTGACGGAACATGTCACGCCCTCCCGGCCCGCTCCACCCGGACGGGGGCACACTTCGTGAGGGCCCGTCAGCAACCCTGCCGGAGCCCGGCCGCGGGCCCGGGGTCCGCCGTGATCATCCGTTCCGGCCGGCCGAAGCGGGCGTGCGGGACCGGCGACCCGTCATGCCGCCGTCCGGTACGGAGGCGGTACGTGGGCTCCCGCGCCGGTCGGGCGCCCGGGCGGGCTGGCAGACGGGGCACCAGACGGTCGTACGACCGGCGATCCGCTCCCGGCGCAGCCGGCCGCCACAGCGTGGGCAGTCCGGGTCGGGGGTGTCGCGGTGGCCGGTGAGCCAGGAACGCCGGGCCGGCACGCACCCGGCTTCCACGGCGGAGCGCAGGACGCGCCGCATCGCGGTGCGCAGCCGCTCGCACTCCTCCTCGTCGAACGAGGCGGCGGGGCGGGTGGGCGGTGTGCGCGTCCGCCACAGGATCTCGTCGGCGAGCAGGTTGCCGAGCCCCGCGACGACGGACTGGTCGATCAGCACGGCCTTGATACGGCCCCGCCGCCGCGTGAGCAGGTCGGCGAACCGGCGGCGATCCACCTCCAGGGCGTCGGGCCCCTGGCCCGCCAGCACGTCGGCGACGGCCTCCTCGCCGGCGACGAGCCGCAGGCCCTGGAGCTTGCGCTGGTCGCGGTAACGCAGTCCGCGCCCACCGGAGAGGGTGAACAGCACGCGGTCGTGCGGGTGCCGCGGCCGGCCGGGGGCACAACGGAGCAACAGCCCGGTCATGCCGAAGTGGATCAGCAGTACGGGGCCGTCGCGGGTGGGGGCGATCAGCCACTTGCCGTGCCGTCGGGGTGCGCCGAACCGGCGGCCCTCCAGCGCCCGGCGCAGGCGGGGAGCGCTCACCCCGTGCAGCACGGAGGGGTCGGCGACCTCGACGTGCTCGATGCGCCGCCCGCGTCCGTACGAGGACAGGACGCGACGGAAGCCCTCGACGTCCGGCAGTTCGGGCACCGGGCCGCCCTCATCCGCGGTGGTGGGGCGCCTCCGTCCCGTCCACGTGGGTGCCGGGCACCACGGGGGCGTGGGCGGGCGGGAGGTCCTCCGGGACGCGCTCGCGACCGCGTCCCTCCTCGCCCTGCGGGGCCGCGTGGCGGGCGGGCCCGCCGGTCCTGAGCTGGGAACGGTGCGGCCAGAGCGATGTCTTCCTGTGTTTTCCGGTCATAACGGGCGAATACCCGCACCGGGCGCCCGTCACCCGCGCACGTCAACGTCGCGCGTCAACATCGCCCCGCACGCGGCCGTGAGCGCGACCGCCGACTCCGCCGTGTGCACCAGGAAGGTGAGGATCTCCTGGAAGTACGGCCGCACGCAGCCGCCGGTCCGCGTCCCGGGCGCCGCGCTCCACGATGTCGACCTCGCCGCGGTCGACCGTGAAGGGCACGCGCGGCTCGACGGCCGGCTGCGTGCGGCGCCTCGACGGGTCGAGGTGGCCGGTGTCGACCCCGGCGAACCCGGCGCCGGCGGCCTCGGGGGCGCTTGAAGGCGCGCCGGCCTCCTCCTCCAGGTCGTCCCGGGCGGCTTCGGAGACCGGGGCGGGATCCCTGTGCAGGTTGTTCATGATGCGACGGTCTTCCTCGGGTCCCCGCTCCCCAGCGACTTCGCGGCCGGGACGGCAGCGGAGGCGGGTGGATCGGGAAGGTCGTCCAGGAAGTCGGCCGAGGGCACGAAGAACAGCGTGCCGGTCACGGCCCGGGAGAAGTCCAGGATCCGGTCGTGGCCGGCCTGCCCCTCACCGAGGAACATGTTGCGCAGCATCCGCTCGGTGACCTCGGGGGTCCGGGCGTAGCCGATGAAGTACGTCCCGAACTCGGCGGTGCCCACCCGGCCGAAGGGCATGTTGTCGCGGAGGATCTGCCGTTCGGTGCCGTCGGGTTCGACGATCGTGGTCAGGGCGACGTGGGAGTCGGCCGGCTTGACGTCGTCCGCCATCTCGACGTTGCCCAGCTTGCTGCGGCCGATCACCCGCTCCTGCGCCTCCACGGGCAGGGCGTTCCAGGCGTCGAGGTCGTGCAGGTATTTCTGCACGATCACGTAGCTGCCGCCCGCGAAGTCCGGGTCCTCGTCGCCGATCAGGACCGCCTCGGTCGCCTCGGGACCCACCGGGTTCTCCGTGCCGTCGACGAACCCCAGCAGGTCGCGGACGTCGAGGTACTTGAAGCCGTGCACCTCGTCACGGACGGTGACATGGCCGCGCAGCCGGTCCATCACCAGGGAGGCCAGTGCGAAGCACAGGTCCAGCCGGCCGGCCCGGATGTGGAAGAGCAGGTCGCCCGGGGTGGCGGGCGCCTGGTGGCGAGCTCCGGTCAGCTCGGCGAAGGGGTGCAGCTCCGCGGGGCGCGGCCCCGCGAAGAGGCGGCCCCACACGTTCGATCCCACCCCGGCGACACAGCTCAGCCGCCCGTCCGGGGTGCCGAAGCCGACCGAGCGCTGCAGCCCGGACAGATCCTCCAGCAGATCGCGCACAGCGCTCTCGCCGCCGGGGTCGACCGTGACGACCAGGAAGATCGCGGACATGGTGAGAGGGCTGAGCACCGGCTGCGGCAGCGGTTCCGCCATCACCACGCTCCTTCACGTCGGGGCGCGCCCGGGTCCGGGCGGACACGCACAAGTCTGCTCCGGGGCCCGGCCCGGTGCATCCTGACCAGGTGCGGCACCGAACCCCCGGCGGAAGGCGGCTGGACATGAGCGGTGGCCCGGAAGGGGACCGGCGGGACCTGCTGACCGCGCTGCTGCTGGTCCTCACGGTGCTCAGCGGGCTGGTCGACGCCATGAGCATCCTCAGCCTGGACCATGTCTTCGTGGCCAACATGACGGGCAACCTGGTCTTCGTCAGTCTGGCCCTGGCCGGGGCGCCCGGGTTCTCCGTCGTCACCTCGCTGGTGGCCCTCGGCGGCTTCGCCGTGGGCATCCTCTTCTGCCGGGCGGCCCTGGCCCGGCTGAGCCCCGCGATCACACTGGTGAGCGCGGCCGCCGTGTGCGAGACCGTGCTGCTCGGCTCGGCCACGGCACTGCACGCGCTGGACGGGTCGCGGCGCGTGCTGGTGATGGTCTGCGCGGTGGCGATGGGCATCCAGAACGCCATGGCGGGACGTGTCGCCATCGCGGGCCTGACCACGACCGTGATGACCCGCACCCTGGTCGGGCTGCTGGGCGGCGCCGCGGCGCACGACCGGCGGGTGGCCGTGCGGCAAGCGCTCAGCGTGGCCGCGCTGGTGACCGGCGCCCTGACCGGGGGCCTCCTCGTGCTCCTGGTGGCACCGGCCGCCGCCCTCGCCGCGGCCGCCGGGTGCGCGCTGGTGGTGGCCGCGACGGCCACCGTCGCCGCCCGCCGGTGACCGCTCCCGTACCGCCGTTCAGAAGCGGACCGGGAGGGCGACCAGGCCGCGGGCGCGCATCGAGGGGCGCCACCGCAGCTCCGCGGGGTCCGCGTCCAGGGCCAGCCCCGGGAAGCGGGCGAGCAGCTCGGTGAGGGCGATCCCGGTCTCCAGCCGGGCCAGGGGCGCACCGAGGCAGTAGTGGATGCCGTGCCCGAGGCCGAGGTGCGCGGTGTCGGCGCGGCCGAGGTCGAGGCGGTCGGGCTCAGGGAAGCGGGCGGGGTCGCGGTTGGCCGCGGCCAGAGCCAGCAGCACCGTCTCACCGGCGGGGACGGTCACACCGCCGATGGTGACGTCCTCCAGCGGGAAGCGCCGGATGGCCAGCGGCGCCGGCCCGTCCCAGCGGGTCAGCTCCTCGACCGCAGCCGCGGTCCTGCCCGGCTCGGCCCGCAGCGCCGCCAGTTGCCCGGGGTGCGTCAGCAGCGCCAGGACGGCGTTGCCGATGAGCTGCACGGTGTTCTCGTACCCGGCGAACAGGACGAGGAAGGTCAGCGACATCAGCTCGTCCTCGCTGAGCCGGTCGCCGTCGTCACGGGCGGCGATCAGCGCGGAGAGCAGGTCGTCCTCGGGGTGGGCGCG
This sequence comes from Actinacidiphila sp. bgisy160, assembly GCF_965342435.1. Taxonomy (GTDB): domain Bacteria; phylum Actinomycetota; class Actinomycetes; order Streptomycetales; family Streptomycetaceae; genus Actinacidiphila. The sequence goes on from NZ_CBDRCM010000056.1 coordinate 49,662, forward strand.
CTTGCGCGCGATGAGCTGACCGAATTACCCGAGCATGGCGGCGACGGCCTCCCTCGCCGCCATGGGACGCGACGGGTCCGGGGCGACCAGGGCGTCCGTCCAGCCCCGGAAGTCGCGGCGGTCGCCGGGGGCGACCCCGAGCAGGTCGCAGATCACCCGGATCGGCAGCGGCGCGGCGTAGGCGCCGATCAGGTCGGCGCGGCCGTCGGTACCGGTGACGCGGTGCACGGGACCGGCCTCTCGGAGCCTGCCGTACGCCCCGTAGGGGTCGACGATCAGTTCGGCGGGGTCAACGGAGGCCTGCGCGCGCGGGGTTGCGTCCGCGGCGGCGTTCGGCGGGGTCGAGGAGGCCATGCCCCCACTCTA
>NZ_CBDRCM010000057.1:0-48389 GCF_965342435.1 Actinacidiphila sp. bgisy160
TCGCGCAGACGCAGTGGTCCGTCACGGTGACGAGACTGTTCACATAGGACGCCAGGATCCCGCCGATCCCGCGGCGGGAGTACGTGCGGCCGGTGGCCTGGCGCAGGAGCGAGTCGGGGAGGTCCAGCATCTGCCGCGGGACCGTGGCCAGGTGCTGTCGCACCGGGCCGGTGAAGGCCAGGGCGTAGGGCCTTCGGCTGTCGAGGATGACGAGCTGGCCGGCGGCCACCAGTGTCTCCCGGCCGTCCTGGACCGCGATGCTGCCGCCGGTGTGCTGCAGGCTCACGAGCAGTGAGGCGTCGCCGTCGGCGGCGATGAGGGGCGCAGTGCGCGCCAGTTGCTGCGGGCTCGCTTCGAGGGAGCCGACCTGGACGCCGGCCACGCACGCCCGGCGGATCTCCCCGTGGAGCCCTGCCGCACCCTGGGTGCGGATCTCCAGCCGGGTGAACGCCCTGCGCACGGCGTCCCCCCAGTACTCGGCCCTCTCGGCGGGTGGTTGGATGTCTGTGCAGAATGCTTCGATCACGATGCCCTCCGGAACGGGCTGCCTGGGCTCGCCTGGCACGTCTGGCCGGCGTTTTCCGGCAGCCCTTTCTGAATCCACCGTAAAATCCGCATGTCGACCGATGGCTGCCACTGGGTGGGAACTGTGGGATATCCGCAGCAACGCGAACCGGAGACCGCGGGACACCCGCAACGCGGCCCTGGGGGGTAACCGCAGACGGTGCCGGATGTCGTGCGGAACGTCACCGGCTCGGCCAAGGACGTCAGGGGCCTCGGCCCCCCGTGTGGATTCCTCGTCCACCGTACGCGGCCGGGAGGGGCACGCCCGTGATTCCGGACGGCTCAGGAGAGCGAGGCGGTCCGCGGCCGCCGGCTACGGCGTCAGCACGAGCCTGCCGAAGACCTCACCCGTGGCCATCTTCTGGTGCGCCGGCAGGGCTTGGTCCAGCGGCAGCACCTCATGTGCCACCGTTGCGATCTCACCGGCTGCGGGAACTGCTCGCTGCGTACGGCACGCAGGTCGGCCTGGGGGGCAGCCGCGCTGAAGGCGGCGAAGGACAGCGACTTCCGGAACGCCGCCATGATCTTCGTGCCGAAGTCCGCGGGCGGCCGGCCCGCGACAGCACCCACGGCCACCACCCGACCGTTCGGGTTCAGTCTGTCGAAGGACGCAAGGCACCAACGATCCCGCCAGGTCATGGCCCCGCCGCTTTGCGAGCCTGGTGATCCAGGCGCTCGAGGCCTGCCATCACCTCGCGCCGCTACCGCCATCGGCACGACTGGCATCCGCGGCGGCCCGCGCCTGACCGTGGGCGGCGCCGTCCACGCGCCGACGCGCGAACCGCCGAGGCAGGTGACACGCCCCCGAAGCATCCGCCCCGATGCGGCGTGGCGCTCATCGCGACGGGCGTGCAGGCCTGCCCGGCCGGCATGGACGTCAGAGCTCAGGAAGACGGCCGCCCCGTCCGCGGCCCAGGCCCACCCGGTCAGGTGCTGACGTACACCCGGGTCACGAACTCCGCTATCTGAGTATCCGTCAGATTGCGTGCGAGGTCGGCCTCACTGATCATGCCGACCAGTTGGTGACCCTGCTTCGTGTCGATCACGGGCAGGCGCTTGATCTGATGCTGCTCCATCACGTGCAGTGCCTCGTCGGCACCGGCGTCCGCGTCGATCCATTGCAGGTCACCGGCAAGAGTTCCCGCTTGTACCGTTGCGGGGTCGATGCCCTCCGCGTCGCACTGGACGACGATGTCGCGATCGGTGATCATACCCGTGAGCCTGTTGTCGTCCCCGCAAATGGGCAGGCATCCGACGTTCAGGTCGCGCATCATCCTTGCCGCTTGCCGAAGCGACTGATGCGCGCCGACGCACTGGACACCGCCGGACATGATGTCCCTGGCCGTGAGCTGAGTGTTGCCCGTCATTGTCTCTCCTTCGCCCGCCCAGCCGGCGCGGGCTCCAGGCCGAAGGTGCCTGCGGTCACGGCAGTCGGGTCCATTGCGGCAGCGGATGCACGTGGGCCTGCCCGGAGGCATCTCGTCGATCGTTTCGTACTCCCTGGCGTGGGCGCCCGGGCCCCCGCTGCGACCTGTCGTTCATGGGAAGGGTGCGCCGTGGGAAGGCACCCCCTGTTTCCAGCATCGGCTTCGCCCACCCGGCTCGCATCTGCAGGACATCCCCGGCGACGTCAGGCCGTCAGCGGTACCGGATGCGGCAGCCCTCGGCATCCCTGGTCGCACCCTCGACGTGTGCCTGGCGAAGGGCTCTGAAAGGGCCTGCCTCTACGCTTACTTCCGTGTCCACCCGTGGACGGATCTCTGACGTCCGGTGACAGGGTGTAGTCGCCGTTCGCCGTCTGGACGCGAGTGCTCCACGACGAGTTCATGAGGAACTGCGGTGACGACTTCGCGGAGCCGGAGTGGGCCGCTGAACCGTCCGCAGGCCACCCTCTCCGGGGCGGCCCAATCGCTTCCTGGACGTGCTGCCGAGCCCGGATGAGAGTCCGGGCACGGTGGTTGCCTGGCCGGCCGCCGTGTTCCAGGTGCCCGGCCAGGCACAGCGACGGTTACAGGTACGGGCGGGTGATCAGCTCGATCGCGTGACCGGCGGGATCCTTGAAGTACACTCCTCGACCGCCGTGTTCGTAGTTGATCTCGCCTGAACGCCGCATCTGCGGATCGGCCCAGTGCTCGATGCCGCGATCGCACAGCCGCTGGTACGCGCGGTCGAACAGCTCGTCGTCGATCAGGAACGCGTAATGCTGCATCTGGATCTCCACCGGCGGTTCGGCGAACTGAAGCAGTACGCCGTCGGTGAGCTGGATGTTGGTGAACGGGCCCCAGGAGGGTGCTTCGGGAAGTTCCAGCAGCTCGCGGAAGAAACGAGCCGAGTCGTTTCGGTCCTTGGCGGCGATGATGGTGTGATTGAACGTGACTGGCATGTGGCTGGCCTCGCTGTCGTTCGGCACGGAAAACGGGACTCGTGGTGCGGGAGCACTGGGAGGTCCGCGTGCCGAAGTCGGGTGCCTTTTCCGCACCCAGGGTGCGGTCAGCCGTCCACCGGGTGGCCAATCCGTGCGTGGCTCTGCGCCGTTCCGGTGTTCACGTGGGGGACCCTATGTGATCTGGCCGGCTGCGACAACGGGTCAGTGATCGGCTGCGTGCCGGCTCGACCCGGGCGCCTTCCGCTGACCCCCACGGAGGAGGTCTGCGTGGCCTGGACACGTACCGACACGGAGAGTACTGACGTCCTCCAGCAGCGTGCCGACACAGAGGACGCGGACGAAGCGGGAGCCATCCTGACGCCGGGAACCGCGATCAGAGCTCGTGTCGGCTGGCGCACCGGGCCCGGCGCGGTAACGAGGCGTTGCGAGACGTGTCCCGGTCGAGGCAAACCGACAACTCGATTTGCCTTGACAAAATTTTTTGTCGGTTGGATCCTGGGAACACACCGGGATCGAGGTTGAGAAGTCGACCCGGCCTGTGGCGAACTGCCGCCCGAGGGTGGCTGAATGGGCACCAAGCGATCGAACACCCGACATGAGAGACCAAGGAGCCGTGATGCGCACTCTGATCAGCACCGCCTTCATTTCCCTCGACGGAGTCATGGAGGCCCCGGGTGGCGAACCCGGTTACCGGAACTCCGGTTGGACCTTCAAGGACGTCGAGTTCGTGCCCGAGGCATACGAGATCAAGGGGCGCGAGCAGAGCGAGGCGGCCGCGATCCTGATGGGCCGGGTCAGCTACGAGGCGTTCAGCCCCGTGTGGCCGGACATGGTGGAGTTCGCCGAGTACAAGACCATGCCGAAGTACGTCGTCTCGACCGCTCTTGCCGAAGACGACTTGGTGTCGAACTGGGGCGAAACCACGATCCTGCGCTCGCTCGACGAGGTCGCGGCTCTGAAGCGGACCGAGGGCGGGCCGATCATCGTCCACGGCAGCGCGTCCCTGAACCAGAGCCTCTCGGACGCGGGTCTGATCGACCGCTACCACCTGCTGGTCTTCCCGCTGCTGCTCGGTGCGGGCAAGCGCCTGTTCAGCGCGACGGACAAGGACACGCAGAAGCTGAAGCTGGTCGAGCACGAGGTCTACGCGAACGGCCTGCAGAAGAACGTCTTTGACGTCGTCCGCTGACGCTCGCGGTGCAGACTCCCGGGGTTGCTGCTCGTCCCGACCGCCGCTGACGCACCTCGATCTCGTTGGCGGCGGAGCATCCGCGGACTCACGCCGGTGAACGTCCGTCGCGAGGTCTCGGACGATCTCCTGCCGCGTGAGCTCCACGACCCGAAGTGCAATTCGCTCTCTTCGCACGTACCTCGGCCGCGGCAGGTCCGCCACGAGGCCGCCCGTCGTGTCAGCGCGCGCGTCGGCCTCACTCCGGCAGCCCGCGCTGGTGGGTCCGGCGTGGGTCCGCTGCTCGCCGGCATGTGCCGAAGGTGCTGTCGCCGTAGCGGTGGCCCGCCGTGCGCCGTTGGGAATGCCGCCCGGTCACAGCGCCCCGTCATCGCCGGACCTCGAGCGGCACCGCCCACCGTATGAAGAAGGGCCCCGCGTCGCCAGCGAGGCCCTTGGGCCGTGTCCGCAGAGGTGGCCGTAGACAACGGTGTGAGCGTATTCCTGGTCCTGCCGCTCTCGCGGCCGACGCGCCGCAGGATCACCGGAGGGCCACTCCCAGAGCCCTCCCGCGCGTCGGCCACCGCTCGTCGCCGGTGGGACGACCACCCGACTCGCGTTGTCCAGCGTGCTCCCACCAGGCTTCCCCCGCATCCTGTCCTGCGGCCCCCGCGTCTGCCTACGTCGCCCAAGCGGGGGCGTGCTCCAGCACGGCTCGCAGCTCTGGGTCGGCCCAAGAGGTTCCCACCGCAGCGGGCGGCGCGGTGGGGAACCTCGGCGAGTGCCGAAAGCGGGCGCACCTTCGACGACTGCCGCCCCGTCTGCGTCCTTCGCTGACTGGAGGAGCCGCCGCAAGTGTCCGCCCGACCGGGTGCGATTTCCACAAGGCCCGGGCCCCAGCGTGGGCGGGCTCGACAGCAGCATGCTCGTCGGCCGGCTCGACGGCCTGGTCCGCTGCGCGTGGGTATCGTCGCGCCGCCGGAGTCGGACGCGACATGAGGATCACAGCCACGCGGGTTTCGGCGACTCACGAGCGGTAAGGCGACCTCGTGGAGCGCCGCAACCCTGCCCGTACGGTGGCTCCCCGAAGGGCCCTCGCCCCTCGGTGATCGGCGCCCTTGATCGGGGCCCCTCCCCACTCGGCCCCGATCGCGGCCGTTCGACGACCGCGGGTAGCCGCTACCAGGCAAATGTCTGACGGGAGATGGTCTGGATGACTCATACGCGACCTGGTATCGAGCAGCATCCTGATCTGCTGGAACTTCGGGACGAGTACGAGCGGGCGACCGCTACCAACCGGGGCCAGGCGACGGAAGCCATGGGCTTGGTCACCGGCACGTACCTGGCCGCTTCACCGTGGATCGTGGGTTTCAACGGCCTGTCGTCGATCACGGTCAGCACACTCATCGCGGGCATTGCCTACGCGCTGTTCATGGGTGGCGTCGGGCGAGGCTTCGACCGCACCCATTCCAAGGCCTGGGCATCCGCCATCATCGCGCTCTGGGTGATCATCTCGCCCTGGTGCGTCGCCGGCGACGTCAGCACAACCCGCACCATCGCCAACAACGTGATCGTCGGCGTGATCGGCCTCATGCTCGCGCTTGCCGCGGCGTCGATGCGTCCCGGCAGCCGCCTCGACCGAAGCCAGGGCATGACCGCAAACCGCGGAGGCGGCTTCCGCAGCTCCCCGCAGACAGGCGGCCCGGGACGGTGATCAGGAGCACGTGCCCCGACCAGGCTCCTCCGCCTCCCGACCCGCCCACGCGGAGCGCAGCCCGTAAGCCCCACAGCAGCCCGTCCGGTTACGTGGTGAGGACCGGGCGGGCGCCTCGCGCGGCCCCGCCGGCGTTCACCGCCCTGTCCACGGCGGGGCCGCCCGAGGTCCGCCCATCAAGCGGCTCGCCCGGCTGGGTGCGATGAGCTGACCACGCATCCCGCGGGGGGCGCTGTCCTGCTTGGGCTTTCCGGCCGGCATCGCCACCCGGTTCTTGCTCCTGGCGCGGCGAGCGCGGCGCTCCAGCCGGGGTTCAGACGTAGGGGTTGTCCGCCCGGGCGGCGGCTCGTGAGCCGGGGATGGTCACCGGGGTCGGCCCCCGCGACGTCGCAGGGGCCCGTCCTCGGCTGCAGAGGTGCGTGAGGGGGTCGGTCAGGACGCGGCCGGTCCGATGTCGCCCTTCTCCGCCAGTTCCGTCAGGAAGTCGTGGCAGCGAGCGGCGCGCTCGGAGTCCTCCCGCATCACGTCCTGGAAGAAGTCCGCGATCTCGGTTTCCCCGGCGTTCTTCGCGTCCCGGACGTACTGCCCGTAGTCATGTCCAGCCTTCAATGAGTGGTACTGGACCGACACCAGGTCGTAAGCGACGTCCTTGAATCCTGTCTCACCTGTCGCCATGGTTCTCCTCCGTTTCGTGAGGGCACCCCACGCCTGCCCACGTGAAAACCACACAAACGGTCCGATTCCTGGGCTTGCGCGCGTGTGACACCTCGAGGCCGGCCGGTCCCGACGTACCGTGGCGCCGGGCAGGAGGTGTGCCCCCCAGGGGCAACGCCTCCTGACGCGGCATGGCCTCAGGCTTCGGAGTGCAGGCCGTCGTCGGGCATGTGGACGGGCTGGACCGGCGTTTGGGTGCTGCGGTCGAGCAGCGGGGCGGTGGGTGTGCGGTCGATCTGCAGATTGAGGAATTCAGGACGGCTGTAGTGTCCCCGGGCGTCCATCAGGCGCTTGCGCCGGTCGATCAGCGTGAGGTCCAGGTCGGCGATCACCTCTCCCTCACCGGAGGTGAGCGGCTCGCCGATGATGCCGCCTTCGGGGTCGACGATGGCGGTGAAGAACCCTTGGGAGAACACGCCGGCCGGGGCGCCGGTGTCCGCCGCGAGCTGGGCCTGCTGGTCGGCGTCGAGCCAGGCGGTGGCGTTGACCACGAAGGCGGCTGATTCAAGGGCGTGCTGGCGGATGGCGACCTCCATCTGCCCGGCGAACTGCGGACCCCCGAACGCGCCGGGGAACATGGCGGCGTGGATCTGCTCACCGTCGGCGATCAGGGCGTAGCGGGCGAGCGGCTGGTAGTGCTCCCAGCAGGCGAGCTGGCCGACGCGACCGACGGCGCTGTCCACGGCACGCAGCCCGGAGCCGTCGCCCTGGCCCCAGACCATGCGCTCGTGGTACGTCGGCGTGATCTTGCGGCGGCGCTGGAGCAGCGTGCCGTCGGCGTCGAACAGCAGTTGTGTGTTGTAAAGGGAGCCACCATCACGCTCGTTGACACCGATCGAGACGACCACGCCGGCTTCGCGGGCCGCCGTGCCGATCGCGGCGGTGTCGGCGGAGGGCACGGTCACCGCCTCCTCCATCAGCCGCAGGTGCTCCTTGGCCATGATGTAGGGCGGCTGCACGAAGGAGAAGTAGGGGTAGTAAGGGACAACGGTCTCCGGGAAGACCGCGAACCGGACACCCTTCTGTCCCAGCTCCCGGATCTTCTCCGCCACCTTGGCGAGCGTGCCCGCACGGCTGTAGAGCACGGGGCTGATCTGGACGGCTGCTGCCTTCACAAGGGTCATGATGTGTTCCTTCTCGCGATGCGGGGTCGGCGATCCATCGGCGGTTGCGATGATCGGAGGCGGAGCTCGGCAGGCACGGGGACTGGCCTCAGGGGGCGTGGAGCCGGGGAAGGTGCTGAGTTGCGCGCTGACCGCTCTCTTCGGGTGGCCTCGGCGTGCCGTCTCTCATTTAAGAGCATATGCTCCTATTGTGGAAGGGTAAAGGGGAGGCGCGCCTTTCGTGCCGTGCGGCGCCGGGGCCTTCCTCCAGGATGATCCAGAGCGCACCGCGTTGCCCTTCCCAAAGTAGGAGCATATGCTCTTATTGCTGCAAGGTGGCTCACGTAGGCGCAACCTCATGGCATCGGCCACGGGTCGCACCCCGTCTCCAGGCCCCGCGAACCCGCGAATCCACCAGTTCGCGCACGCCTCGCCTCCAGGCGCCCGGCACCGCTGCGCCGTTTGATCAACATTGCGAAAGGAACCGAGCATGAACACCTCCCCTGTCGAACCGCCCGGCCAGGACCGTCCCGGCATGCCGTCATCGCACCCGGCCCAGGCGCGGCGCCCGGTTTCCCGCCGCGCTTTCGTCGGCGGCGCGGCAGCCGTCGCTGCGGGTCTGGCGCTCACCGGTCTCTCCGCTCCGCCCGCCACGGCCGCTCCCGGGCAGATGCCGAAGGGCTTCGGCTCCGTGTCCGGTGTCCCCGGGCTGCCCGCAGGGTTTCGTCGGACGTTCACCAGCCGGCTCATCCAGGCCGGTGGCATACGTCAGCACGCCGTCGTCGGCGGCGACGGGCCGCCCCTGCTCCTGATACACGGCTGGCCGCAGAACTGGTACGCCTGGCGCATGGTCATGCCGGCGCTGGCGCGGAACCACACGGTCATCGCCGTGGACCAGCGTGGCATCGGGCTGACCGACAAGCCCCGCGACGGTTACGACACCGCCACCCTCGCGGCGGATCTGGCCGCGCTGATGGACGCCCTCGGTCACGAGCGGTTCGCGGTCGTCGGCCATGACACCGGCATGCCGATCGGCTACGCGCTCGCAGCCGACCACCCTCACCGCGTCGACCGTCTCGCCGTCGCGGAAGCCGTCATTCCCGGCGTGACGCCCTCACCGCCGCTGCTCGGCCCGGCCCAGGCCAACAACATGCTCTGGCACTTCCCCTTCAACCGGCTCGACGACGTCAACGAACTCCTGGTCGCGGGCCGGGAAGACGTCTACTTCGGCTGGCAGCTCGACACCAAGGCCGCGCGAAAGCTGCCCGACCACGCCATCCGGTACTACATCGAATCCCTCACCTCCCACCGTCACGCCCTGAGCGGCAGCTTCGGCTGGTACCGCGCCCTCGACACCACGTTCACGCAGAACGCCGACCGTGTGAAGCGACACCTGACCATCCCCGTCCTCGCGATCGGTGGAGCGCGAAGCGTCGGAGAGGGTGTGGCGACCACCATGAGGCTCGCGGCCGACGACGTGCAGTCCCTGGTCATCCCGGGCAGCGGCCACTGGGTTGCCGAGGAGGCCCCGCAGGAACTGCTGGCGGCGCTCACCACGTTCCTCGCCCCCTACCGCGCCACCGCCGCGGCGAGGAGCCGCCGGTAGCGCCGTAAGGGCGACCTGGACCGCCGGTACCGGATCCCTTGGCCGGCACACCGGCCCCAGGGGTGTTCCGCCTCCTGCCGGGCCGCGCCTGGCTCCGAAGGCACGCAAGACGGCAGTGCCGGAACGCGTGCCATCCGTCCTGGACGTCTACGGCAACCTGCACAAGCACGGCGCCAATGTCGCCATCGGCTCGGACGCCGGGACCGGGCCCGCGAAGCCTCACAACGTCCTCCCTCACGGTGTGGCCGTCCGGTCCCGTCGCGGCGCTCGTCGGCGGCGACGGGCCATCCGAGCCGGATCCTGCGCTGCCGCGTTCCTCCTCCCTTCTCGGTGGCAACAGCGGAGGCGGACAGGAGCGTCGCGGCGGCCAGGCCACCCCGGAGGGCGGCCGGGCCGTGTGGTGCGAGCGTGGTGACGACCGCCGGGGAGAGGGCGAGGGCGAAGCCCGTGGAGAGCTGGAAGCGGGCGAGGGCGCGTCCGAGGGCATGGGCCGGGGCGAGTGCGGTGACGAGCGCGGTGGCGCTGCCTGTCTAGATGATCTCGCCGATCGTGCAGATCACGGATACCGCGGCGATGGCCGGGATACCCCAGCCGTGTCCCAGTGAGGTGGCCGCGAGGAAACCGAGGCAGGACGCGGCCGGCACCACGCCGGAGAGTGCCGGCACGGTCCGCCGGGCAAAGCGGGACATGAGGACCGTTTTGGCCACGAAGACGGCTGCCGGCCCCACCGGGGACACCTGGAGCCGCGTCACCAGGACCAGAGGGAGGGCGATCTCGGGGACGTCGAGGCAGAGGACGTGGACCACATCGGCGGCAAGCAGCGCGAGCATCCGGGGTGCGTCGCGGTCCGTGTCCGGGGCGGCCTGCGCTGGATCCGCGTGCACGTGGACCGACCAGGCCAAGGCGGCCGCTGCAAGGTGGGCGAGCACAGTGGAGCGGCACCGCCGCCGACCGGCTGGAGAAGTATTCCGCCGCGGGTGCCTACTCCGGCCAAGCCGAGGCCCATGATCTCCCGGCGCATCGGCCTTTCCCGCTGATGCCCCGGGAAGAGCCGCCCGAGCCATGGGAGCCGAGCTCCTTCGCGAGTTCAAGGGCGGGGAGATGACTGCCCACCCGCGATCGGCACCGGGCAGAGTCGACGTACCGGGCCGGAGCCTGGCAAGGTCAGGAGCGAGACTCACGGTGCAGGGGGTGCGGATTGGCAGAGTTGAGCGAGGGCACGGCGAGCGGTGAGCGGCGGCGTCCCGACCGACAGGCCGAACAGGGTCCGGAGGTGGCGCAGTTCGGCCTGGTCGCCAGAAAACCCTGATGCCGGCCGACCACCTGAGGCGCTTCGCCTCCCGTTTCCGTCAGCCGCTCACCAACTCCTGGACGGTGGACGCGGGGCTGATGCTGCTCGTGCTGGCAGCCGAGACCATTCCGTTCGTCGTGCCGCGCGCGCCGTCACTGCCGCCCGCCACCTGGGCGTCGTACGGTCTCACGACGCTCGGTGTGGTGCCCCTGCTGTGGCGTCGCCGGGCGCCTGTGACCGTGCTCGCCGCGGTCCTTGCCGCGCAAATGCTCTACCGGTTCACGCTCGACGGGCCGGGGCAGCCCCTGCCGTACAACGCTCTGGTGGCGCTCTACACCGTCGCCGAGCTGACCCCGGCCAGGTGGCGCATCCCCGTGGGCGCGGGGACGCTGGCGCTGATCTTCCCGTCGGTGGCGCTCAACTCCGGTGAGGCCAGGGAGCTGTTGTTCTCGTTGTTCCTCTTCGGCGCGGCGTACGGGTTCGGCCGCCTCACGCACACCCGGAAGGCCTACACGGCTGCCCTGGAGGACCGGGCAACCCAGCTGGAACGGGCGAACCGCATCGAGGGAGAGCAGGCGGCGGCGGCTGAACGGGCCCGGATCGCACGGGAGATGCACGACATCCTCTCGCACGCGGTGAGCTTGATGGTGGTGCAGGCGGAGGCCGGCCCCGTCACGGTCCGTACGGCGCCGGAGCGTGCCGAGGCGGCGTTCGAGGCCATCTCCGAGACGGGGCGTGACGCGATGGCACAGCTGCGCAGGATGCTCGGAGTGCTCAGGCAGGAAATGAAGGCCCCCGAACCCGCGCTCCGCAAACCCCTGCCCGCTCTGGCCGATCTTCCGCTGCTCGTGGAACAGGTGGCCTCGGGCGGCCTCGCCGTCGATTACGTGGCCGTGGGCCTTCCGGGGTCCTTGCCGCCGGCCACCGAGGCGACCGTCTACCGGATCGTGCAGGAGTCGCTGACCAACGTGGTCAGGCACGCGTCCGCGGAATCCGCGAGTGTGCGCGTGGAACTGGGCGTCGAGACCGTGGAGGTCACGGTCACCGACAACGGCAGGGGGGCCGCGGTCGGCACCGGCAGCCGGCCGGGCGGGTGCACGGGGCACGGACTGATCGGGCTGCACGAGCGGGCCGCGGCGCACGGCGGGACCGCCGAGACGGGCCCCGGCCCGGACGGCAGGGGATTCCGGGTGAGAGTGCGGCTTCCGCTGGCTGATGACTTCATGGAGGTGGACGGGTGACCATTCGGGTGGTGGTGGCCGACGACCAGGAACTGGTGCGCAGCGGCTTCGCCATGATCCTCGACGCCCAACCCGGCATCGAGGTGGTGGCCGAGGCGGCTGACGGCGCCGAGGCGGCCGAGGCCGCGCGGCTCCACGGCGCGGACGTGGCGCTCCTCGACGTCAGAATGCCGGACACGGACGGGATCGAGGCGTGCCGGGCCATCAGTACGGCGACCGACTGCCGAACGATCATGCTCACCACCTTCGACTCCGACGAGTACGTGTACGAGGCGCTGCACGCGGGGGCGAGCGGCTTTCTCCTCAAGGACGTCAGGCGCGACGACCTGGTCCACGCGGTGCGGGTGGTGGCCGAGGGCGATTCCCTGCTCGCCCCCTCGGTCGCGCGCCGACTGGTCGAGGAATACAGGCGCCGGCCCGGCCCGGCCCGGGCGCCGGTGCCGGATCTGCTCGACGTGCTGACCGCCCGCGAACGCGAGACCCTGCTGCATCTCGCCCGGGGACTGTCCAACGCCGAGATCGCGGCGGCGCTGACAGTCAGCGAGCACACCGTGAAGACCCATGTCGGCAACGTGCTGGCGAAGCTGGGGCTCAGGGATCGCATCCAGGCCGTCATCTGCGCGTACGAGACCGGACTCGTGACCACGGGGGCACCGGCCGCAGCCGGACTGCCGTCACGCGATCCCTCGCCTGGGGGAGGCGGGCCCGCCTCCTCCCCCGCACGGGCGAGCCGGCCTCCGCACCAAGACCGCTCGCGCGGGTGATCCACTCGGGGGCTGTGATCCAACAGGATGGCAGGCAACGGCTCGCGCCGTTTCCCGTCGTCAGGAGATAAGAGATGAACGCCCGGACCCGTACCGCCCTTGCCGCGCTCCTCGCCCTGAGTACCGTGGCCCTCCCCACGGCCCAGGCGGCGGTGGCCACCGCGCCCCCGTCGCCGTCCTCGTACAGCTGCGCCGCACACCCGGGCGGGCTCGACACCGAGGCGTTGTGCGCGGCGCTCGGCTCCCTGCCCGACTCCGACACCACCGCCGCGCTCGTACGTGTCGGCGGCACAGACGGCACCTGGCGCGGCAGCGCGGGCGTGCACGACCTGGACAGCGGACGCCCGGCCGATCCACAGGCCCGCTTCCGGGCCGGCTCGGTGACCAAAGTGTTCACGGCAGCGGTCGTTCTCCAGCTCGCCGCCGAGCGAAAGGTGGACCTGGGCGCGCCCGCACGTCACTACCTGCCGGCACTGATACCCGCGGAGTACGGGGCCGTCACCGTACGGCAGTTGCTCAACCACACGAGCGGCATCCCGGCGGCCGACATGCCGGGCGACACCGTCGAGGAGGCCTACGCCCACCGGTTCGATGTCTACCGGCCCGAGAACATGGTCGGGAACGCGACCGCGAAGACACCCGAGTTCGCGCCCGGCACCCAGCAGCACTACCTCAACATCAACTACACCGTGCTCGGACTGCTGATCGAGAAAATCACCGGCCATGCCTACGCCGAGGAGGTCAGCCGGCGCGTCCTGAGGCCGCTGCGGCTTCAGAACACCTCCTACCCCGGCACCGACCCGCGCATCAAGGGCCCCCATAACCACGGATACCAGGCCTTTCCGCGCCCCGATGGCACGACCGAACTCCGCGACGTGACGATATGGGGCCAGACGGAGGGCTACGCGGCGGGCGACATCATCTCCACCACCGCCGACTTGGAACGGTTCCTGCGGGCGCTGTTCACCGGTCGCGTGGTGCCCCGTACGCAACTGGAGGAGATGTTCACCCTGCCCGGGGCGTCGGTGCGCGAGTACGGCTCGGGCGCCCCGGCCTCCTACAGCGCGGGGCTGTCCAGGATCGATCTCGGCGGCCGCGAGGTCTGGGGCAAGACGGGCAGCCGGTACGGCTACACCAGCGTGATCGCCGCCACCCGCGACCTGTCCCGCACGATGGTGATGAACGTCGGTGCCACGGACGCGAAGGGCGGGACCATGAACTCCACGGAAATGGCCCTGATCGTGGCCACGTTCGGGGCCCCGTCCACGTGAAGTCGCCGGTGCCGCGCGCGGGTGCGACCCCTGGCGCCATGGACGGGGAGCCCCTCCCCGGCCGGGAGGCGCGCATTGGCCTGACCTCGCGTGACGTTGTACCGTCCCGCCCCTGACCATCAAGTGTATTCGTTCGGGAGGGGCCTCGTGCCCAAGGCAACGGCGATCGTCAACGCAAAAGTCTTTGACGGCACCCGGCTGCGGGACTGGACGTCGGTCCGGTTCGCCGACGGCATCATCACCGACTGCGCCACCGGTCCCACTGCCCGAGGCGGCGACGTGGTGATCGACGCGGAAGGCGGCACCATCCTGCCGGGGCTGATCGACTCGCACATCCACCTCGTGCCCGGCGCCCTGGCGCAGGGGCTCACCTTCGGTGTGACCACGGCACTGGACATGTTCAGCCAGGCCGGCGCGATGGCCGTGGCCAAGGAACAGGCCGGCGCCCGGTCGGACGTGGCCGATGTGCGTTCTGCGGGGATCGGCGCCACTGCGCCGGGCGGGCATCCTTCGATGATGTACGACCCGTTCCCGACCTTGACCGGCCCCGAACAGGCCGAGCAGTTCGTCGCGGAACGGGTCGCCGAAGGCTCGGACTATGTGAAGATCTTCGGACCCTCGGGCGCAGCGGGTCCGTGGGCGACGCCGTCGTTGGATCTGGAGACGATCGCCGCGCTGACCCAGGCTGCCCATGGTCGCGGGCTCGTGGTCGTCGCGCACGTCAATTCCGTGGCCGGGATGCGCCAGGTCGTGTCTGCGGGCGTCGACGTCATCGCGCATGTGCCCGTGGACGGCGAACTGGACAGAGCCCTGGCCGAGCGGGTGGCCGAGGCCGGGATCGCGGTCGGCCCGACGCTGGCAACCCTCGAGAACCTTTTGGGCGAACCGGGCGGGGCCGCCGTGGTCGCAGACCCGCGACTGGTCGGAAAACTCGGGGACGCACAGGTGCGGCGGCTGGCCTCCGGTGCACCAGGGCGGCGTGGGCAGCGATTGCCGCCCTATGCCCGTGCCGAGAAGAATGCCTGTCGTCTGGTCGACGCGGGCGTCACGATCCTGGCCGGCACCGACGCCCCCAGCCCGGGAACGGCGTTCGGGGCGAGTCTCCACCGGGAGCTGGAACTGCTCGGTCGCTGCGGCATCACGCCCGCACAGGCGCTGAACGCCGCGACCGCGGCTCCGGCACGAGTGTTTTTGCTCGCCGACCGCGGTCTCGTCGCAGCCGGCCGGCGCGCGGACCTCGTGCTCGTGTCCGGCGACCCGTTGACCGACATCACCGCGACCCGGGCCATCGAACGGATCTGGCGAGCGGGCGTCCCATGCGACCGGCGTGTTTTCGTTCCCGACATGGCCGAGGCGGAAGAGCTTGACGCCTTCGACGCCCGGGTCGCCAAGGCCGTGGCTGCGGTCCGCGAACGCCGGTACGGCTTCGACCCGGACAAGGCCGGCTGAAACGGGGCCGAGCAAGGCAACGGCCGGCGAAGCGGCTTCCTCTCCCGAAGCTCCCACGCCGAGGCACAGTCCCTGGCGGGCCCCGGCGTCTTGAGGGGCATCCCGGGCGGCGGGCGAGGGACCGTATCGTTCACCGCCGAACCGGAAGCGCTCTACCGGCGGACCGCCGAGATGACCCCGCCGGGCCGCTCCTCGCGCTGCGGCGGGGTGCTGATCGGGCGGCCGTAGGCGGCAGCGCGCTCGCGAAGGGTATGGCTGTCGGCCTCCCAGCCGTGCCCGGCCAGCCAGCCCACCGGGTCGTCGGGCATCTCCGAGACCCACATGGACGCCGCTGATCCCGGTGCGGCGTCCGCGCCGAAGCGCTCGAGCACGCCGCGCGAGCCCAGCGTCAGCCCCGTCCGACTGCCGCGACGGCTCCCGGTGCCCGCGCGACGGCCGGCTGACGCGCTGTTGACGGGCGGCTCCGCCCCCGGACCTCAGGCAGGCGAAGGCGCGGCCGCAACGATCCGGCTCTGTGCCGGCTGAGGCAGTGCCGCGAGCCAGGTGATCAGCAGGTTGTTGACCTCTTGGGGCCGTTCCTGCTGGATCCAGTGGCCGCAGCCGTCCAGGAGGTGCGAGGAGACCAGGCCGGGCAGGGTGGCCGGGTAGGCGTCGATCGCGTCGGACAACCAGGTGGTGGAGGCGTCCAGGGTGCCGCCGATGAAAAGGGACGGCTGGGTCAACGGGGATCCGTGGAACTCGGCGAGGTCCTCCCAGTCGCGGTCCATGTTCCGGTAGCGGTTGAGTGCTCCCGTGAGGCCGGTGCGCTCGAACTCCCCTGCGTAGTGGTCGAGGTCGGCCTCGGTGAGCCAGGACGGGAGCCGGTCGGTGGGGAAGCGGTCGCGCAGGGTTCCGCCGCCGCTGACGAAGTGCGGGTCGGGCTGTCCCTGGGCCGGCATGGTGTCGGCGGACAGGGCGGCGTAGAAGCCCGCGAGCCAGCCCCGGACGTCGGGCTCGATCTCGGCCTCGGCACGGCCCGGCTGCTGGAAGTAGGAGACGTAGAACTCCTGGTCTCCGCCCATCCGCGCGAAGACGTCGCTGGGGCGCGGCCCGCCGGGCGGGGCGTAGGGGACGCTGAGCAGGCCCACGGCGCGGAAGACCTCGGGGTGCAGCAGGGCGGACGTGGCGGCGATGTTCGAGCCCCAGTCGTGCCCGATGATTACCGCTTTCTCCTCGCCCAGGGCGTGCACCAGGGCGACGTTGTCCTCCACCAGGGCGCGCATGCGGTACTCGCTGGTCTCCGTCGGCTTGGAGGAGCGGCCGTAGCCGCGCACGTCCGGTGCCACCGCCCGGTATCCCGCCGCTGCCAGCGCCGGGAGTTGGTGGCGCCAGGAGTACCAGGACTCGGGGAAGCCGTGGACGAGCAGGACCAGCGGCCCGCTGCCCTGCTCGACCAGGTGCAGCCGTCCGGCAGGCGCGTCGACGGTGTGGTGGCGCGGTTCGCCGGACGGCGTGGGCTGATGCATGGCTTCCCCTCGGGTTCCCCATGGACCTCGGTACCCGTCGATCATGCGCTGCGGCCGGGCGGGGATGCGAGCCGCGTTGACAAACTGGCAAAATGGCAGGTCAGGGGCGATCAGCGAGAGAGGTGAAGCGGAATGGCGGACGACGTCGCCGCGGTCCTGGCCGCCATGGGGCCGCGCCTGCGCGCCGCGCGCGAGCAACGTGGACACACCCTCTCCGAGGTCGGCCGGGCCACCGGGATCGCCTCCAGCACGCTGTCACGGGTCGAGAAGGGCCTGCGCAAACCGAATCTGGAACTGTTGCTGCGCCTTGCGAAGGTGTACGGCGTCCCCCTGGACGCGCTGGCGGGCACCGCGCGGGCCCCGGCACCTGCTCCGTCCCGCCCGGTGCCGCGTGCGGCGGACGACAAGGCGGTACTGCCACTGACCCGCTATGTCGGGGGGCTGCACGCGCACAAGCACGTCCTGCCGGCCATCGACGACCTGCCCCCACGGCCGCGCCAGGCGTCGCACGAAGGATACGAATGGCTCTGCGTGCTGTCCGGGCGGCTGTGGCTGGCACTCGGCGACCATGACCTCGTCCTGACCGCCGGAGAGGTCGCCGAGTTCGACACGCGCACCCCTCATGGAGTCGCCAACGCCGGCCTCGGCGCACCAGTCGAATACCTGATCATGTACGGGCCCCAAGGTGAACGCCTGCGGCCCCGCGTGCAGCCGACCGCCACATAGCGCCACGACTGCGCCGAGCTCGCCGGCGAGGCCGGCGCGCGACAGGTGGGCGGCGGTGACGGACGTGTGCGCGGTCCGTCCGCGGTGGTCGTTCCACCGCGGACGGACCGGCCGCACCCGTTGCGGCTGCCGTGAACGGCCGCGCCTCAGCGCAGGCCGAAGGCCCGGATCACCGTCTGGTGCACCGCGTTGCCCGCCGAGTCCTTGGCGCTCGCCCGCAGCGACACGAAGGACGCCTTGTCAGGGGCGTCCAGGCGGAACCGCCCGTCGCTGCCGCAGGCGGCCTTGTGCCAGGTCCGGCCGTCGTCGTAGGACAGCTCAAGGCCGACCGCGCCGAGCTCGCCGGCGAGGCCGGCGCGCGACAGGTGGGCGGCGGTGACGGACAGGGTGTCGTGCCGCCCCGCGCGTCCCGCCGCGTCCGTGGCGATTGCGTAGTCGAGCTGCACCAGCGGCAGCACCACGGTGGCGGCGTCGGTCGGCGCCTCCGACGTGAAGTCCCACTCGGTACGCGTGCGCGAGGAGTACGGAGTGTAGGCCACGTCGCGCTCACTGGTGACGACCAGCCTGTACGGCAGCCTGCCGGCGCTCGGCGCGTCACCCCAGACGTTGGTGAAGTTCCCCTGGCCCAACTGGGTGGTGCCTTGGTACAGGGTCTGCTGCTGGGTGCCGGCCGGGTCCTGGTTCCACCCGACGTGGTCGCGGCTGCCCCAGGCCGGGATGTCGACGTACAGACGGTCGCCGTTGCGGGTGGGCGGGAGGTTGTTGAAGAAGGTGTCGTTCAGGAAGGGCCGTTGGATCGGCTTGAACCATTCCTCGGACTGCCTGCTGCCGGCCCGGTAGGCGGTCCTGGCTCCCTCCTCGAACCCGATGGACTCGGCGAACGCCTCCTGGTGCCAGCGGACACCGGTGGTGGACACCCAGTCGGTGCGCTTCCCGTGCGAGGGCTCCGGCATGACGGGACCGGCGGTCCAGTCGACGCCGTCGAGCCATTCGAAGCGGAACTCGCCGCCGGGAGCGTCCGGCTTCGGGCTCGCGAAGGTGACGTCGATCCTGGCCAGGTTCTTCGTGTCGCCCTTGACCGTCATCTTCGACGGGATCTCGTTGTGCCAGACGTGCGCGAGGTCGTACACGTACGGGCTCGCGGTCTCGGAGTCCACGGTGATCCTGGCCTCGCCGTCCTTGACCTGCCGGATCAGCTTCTCGCCCTCCTCGGTACCGAGCAGGCCGACGTCAAGCGCGACCGGACGCCGGCCCAGCGGCGCGTAGGAGCGCAGCGGGCGGCCGTAGCCGTTCTCCACGACCAGCATGAGTCTCGCGCCCGCGGCGATCGCGTTGGCCGCCTGGTCGATGTCGCTGACGTCGTCGTTGTGGCGGACGACCACGGCCTTGCCGCGTGCGTCGAGTTGGGCGTAGTCCGCCCCCGAACCCTGGCCGGCGAAGACCAGCGGCAACTTGTAGGTGCCCCTGGCCAGCGGCGTGATGCCCTCCTGACGCAGGATGCCCGGGTACTCGGTCGTGCCGGTGGAGACCGCGAGCGCCGGCTTCTCGCCGCGCCAACGGGCGGTCAGCTGGAAGTCCCCGTGCGTGACCTCGTGTGTGGTCGGCTGCGCCCAGATGCTGTCGTAGTACACACTGTCCGCGGACAGACCCGACCTGACGCCGTTCATGACACGGTTGTAGCCCAGCTTCTGGAACGTCACGTCGCTGCGCTGCGGGGTGCTCATGCCGATGCGCTCGGCCTTGGACGCGTCGAACGTGACGGTGGTGTCACGGTCCAGGAGCACGTCAGGGTCGCCGAGCAAGGCCAGACCCCTGGAATGGGGACCGTGGACGCCCTGGACCTCCTGGTAGGAGAGCGCCGAGTACACGTCGTCGGGCAGGAAGATCTCCTCGGTGCCGGAGGGGCCGACCGGAATCACGAAGGGGTTCTTGTCGCCCGCCCTGAGTATCTGGACCTCGCCGGACGTGGGATTGCCCTCGAAGTCCTTGAACGTCAGGGTCAGCTTGTGCATCGTCGCGAAGCCGAGGGAGACGGCGGTGTGCGCCACGGCCTGGCCGGACTCGTCCGTCGCGAGCAACTGGCCCGAGTAGTGGTTCTTGGCGGTGCCGTCGGAGCCGTCGATGGTCACCGTGACGTCGGCGCTGCCGTGCGCGGGGACGACCACGTGGGAGGCCGACAGGCGGAACATCCCGGACGGGGCGTGCGCCGCGTCGACGGACAGCGTGAGCGCGACCGGCGCGTCGGTGACGTTGGTGTAGGTCACCGGGCGCTGGAGGGCGCCGCCCTTGTACTGGGCCGCGTAGGCGGTCGCCGACGCGAAGACCCCGGCCCGTGCTGCCGCCGCGACGTCCAGCCGGCCGCTCCCGGCTTCGGCCGGCGCCATAACGTTGCCATGGCCGTGACGTGCTGACGGTTCAGCGGAATGTCGTACCACTCGGCCAAGTACCGCACTGGGTCGGCCGTCGCTTGGTACTGCGCCTCGGTGTACCACTGGGCGCCGTGCGCGGCGTACCCCTCGTGCTCGATGCCGGATGAACGTATCACACTGTCTGGAAGGGCCAGGATCAACAGTGCGGTTGCGACGGGCTGCGGGCGCATTGCCGGGCGTGAGGCAAGATGTGTGGCCGCCTTTCGGCGGTCGGAACGAGGGACGGATGCCCACTCGGCAATTCAATGACACTGTCGTGGTTGCCCAACGCCCCCGGTGCTGCCGCGGGTCATGCGACCGGAACTGGCCCGAAGGAGGCAGCCCCCCCGGGCGCATCGTGTGACCGATTGGCGAGTCGACCGCCAGGAACTCGCCGGAACGAACGCCATGACGGCCGGCACGACACGCCTCCTCCCGGGGGAGCGGCGCGGCCTCGTCAGGCTGGGGCGTCCAGCAGGTGGGGTCCGTTGTTGCGAACGCTGTTGACCGCCGTGCTCACGGGGCGGGCGGCCAGGTGGCCGTCGGCCGGCGCGGTCAGGAGGGCGCGGAGTTCGTCGGGGTCCTGGTGTTCGGGGTCGAGCCAGGCGTCGTAGTCGGCGGACGCGATGGTCAGCGGCATGCGGGGGTGGACCCGCCCGGCGGCGTCGGTGGCGTCGGTGGTGATGATCGTGCACGTGGCCAGCCAGGCGCCCGGGTCGTCGTCGCCGGCGACATCCTTGTTCCGCCACCACTCGTACAGGCCCGCGAAGGCCATGCCCTCGTCACTGCCCTCCGGACTGATGAAGTAGGGCTGCTTGTACGCCTTCCTGTCCTCGGTGGCCGGGACGGCGACCCACTCGTAGAAGCCGTCGGCCGGCAGTAGACAGCGACGCTTGGAGAAGGCGCGGCGGTAGGCGGGCTTCTCGTGGACCGTCTCCATCCGGGCATTGATCATCTTGGCGCCGATCGCCGGATCCTTGGCCCAGGACGGGACCAGGCCCCACTGCAGCGGTCGCAGTTGCCGCTCCAGTGCGCCGGTCTCCCGGTCGACGCCCTCCACGACCGACCACACGCTGTTCGTGGGGGCAACGTTCCAGTTGGGTGCCACAAGGGTTTCAGGGTTCCACTCGGTGACCCGGAACTGCTGCACCAGGTCCTCGGGACGTCGGGTCGAGACATAGCGGCCGCACATGCCCACCAGCCTGCCACGTCGCGCTCCGGCAGCGGTGGTGGTTCCGCCGCGCCAGGCGGGTCGGCTTCCGGCGGGACCACGGCAAGGGGCCCGCCCATCCCGCGTGCAGGCAAGTCATTGCCATGGCAATAACTTGTCGTCGGCAGGCCTTCACCCCGCCGTCGCGGGCCTATAGATCCATGGCATGTTCTCCCCCTCACCACTTTCCGTCCTCCGGCGCCGGCGACTGCTCTGGGCCGCCATGGCGGTGCCGCTACTGGCCACGGGTCTCACCGCACTGCAGGTGCCCGCACAAGCCGCTCCCAACCAACCACCCATCCCCGCCGGGCCCTCGGCGACCCACAGGGTCACCCTGGTCACCGGTGACGTCGTCACGGTGACCACGATGGCCGACGGCAAGCAGACCGCCGACGTCGACCGGCCGGACGGTGCCGTCGGGGGCGTGCAGCTCCGGAAGATCAGGGGTGACCTGTTCGTCGTTCCGGACGAGGTCATGCCGCTGCTGGGCGCCGGGAAGCTGGACCGGCGGCTGTTCAACGTCACCGACCTCATCGCAATGGGCTACGACGACACGAAGTCCAAGGCCGTACCGCTCATCGCGACATACGACCAGGCGAAGTCCCGCGCCGCCACCGAGCCGACGGCTCCCCGCGGCAGCAAGCTGACGCGCAGGCTCAGGGGCATCCGCGGTGCCGCGCTCAGCACCGAGAAGCGGCAGACCCGCGCCTTCTGGACCAGCCTCGCCCCGCGGGGCGGCACGAGGTTGGGCGCGGGAGTGTCGAAGCTCTGGCTCGACGGCCGTGTGAAGACCGAACTCAAGGAGAGCGTGCCGCTGATCGGCGCGCCCGAGGCCTGGGCGGCCGGGTTCACCGGCAAGGGCGTCAAGGTCGCGGTGCTCGATACCGGCATCGACGTCGGCCACCCCGACCTGGCCGGCAGGGTCGACGACGCGGCCAGCTTCGTGCCGGGTGAGACCGTCACCGACGTCAACGGACATGGCACGCACGTGGCCGGCACGATCGTCGGATCGGGCGCCGCCTCCGACGGCGACTACAAGGGCGTCGCCCCGGGAGCCGACCTGATCGTCGGCAAGGTGCTCGGTGGCGAGGAGGGCTACGGCCAGGACTCCTGGGTCATGGCCGGCATGCAATGGGCCGCCGAATCCGGCGCGGCCGTCGTCAACATGAGCCTCGGCGACTCGTACGCGACGGACGGCAGCGACCCGATGTCGCAGATGGTCGACGCGCTCTCCGCGCAATACGGCACGCTGTTCGTCATCGCCGCCGGCAACGCGGGGCCGGAGAGCATATCCGCCCCGGGGGCAGCTGGCTCGGCGCTGACCGTGGCCGCCACCGACAAGCAGGACCAGCTCGCGGACTTCTCCAGCACCGGCCCGCTGGCCCACTCCGGCGGCATGAAGCCGGACATCGCGGCGCCCGGCGTGGACATCACCGCGGCCCGCTCGCAGAGGATGACCGACGGCGGTGAGGGCCTCTACCGCACCCTCAGCGGCACTTCGATGGCCACCCCGCACGTGGCCGGCGCGGCGGCCGTCCTGGCCCAGCGACACCCGGACTGGACCGGCTCGCAGCTCAAGGAACACCTGATGAGCACCGCGAAAGGCCTGGCCGACCAGTACTCGCCGTACGAGGTCGGCACCGGTCGTGTCGACGTCGCCGCCGCCGTCCGGGCAACGGTTCGCGGCACTGGATCGCTCTTCTTCGGCAACCACACATGGCCGCACGAGCCGAGCGACGTCGCCGTCACGAAGGACCTGACCTTCGCCAACACCGGTACCGCCGACGTCACGCTGAATCTGGCGCTCACCGACGCCGACGGCCCGTTCACACTGGGCGTCACCACGGTGACCGTCCCGGCGGGCGGTACCGCAGCCGTCCCGGTGACCGGTGACCCGCGAACCGCCCCGGCCGGACGCCACGTCGGCTACGTGACGGGCACCGACGCGACCACCGGGCAGCCGGTGACCCGCACCTCCCTCGCACTGCTGAAGGAGGACGAGCGCTACGACCTGAACATCGAACTGGTCGGGCGGGACGGCAAGCCCGCCGCCGGCTGGGTCGCGATCAACCTGGCCGGCGACCTCTGGCCGTGGTCGGTCTACGTGGACGGCTCGACCACCATGCGCATGGCACCCGGCCTGTACACCGTCGCGGCGCACCTCCCCGTGCCCGGCGAGAAGCCGGACCGCTCGGGCCTGGCCGTGCTGGTCGCCCCGGAGACCGTGCTCAAGGACGCCTCCGCGGACGTGGTCCTGGACGCGAGCAAGGCACACCTGCTGCGGACCGAGGCGCCGCAGCGCACCGAGGACCGCCAGCGCAAGGTCGACTTCAACGTCCACTACACCGGCTTCGACGCGTTCATGGACTACCGCCAGGCCTATGTACTGCCGCAGACGTACGACGACGTCTACATCGCCCCCACGAAGCCAATGACGCAGGGCGAGTTCACGATGGTCACCCGCTGGCGCAAGGGCGAGCCGCTGCTCGGCCTGAGCGCGATGGGCGGCCGCCTCCGCTTCGACACGCTGGTGCAGGCCGGCAGCACCCTGGGCACCGGCACGGACCGGCTGACCGCGGTCTACGCGGGCAAGGGCGCGGCAGCCGACTACGCCAAGGCCGGCGCCGAGGGCAAGGTGGCCGTCGTCGAGCGCAGTGACGAAGTCGCGTCCGACGAGCGCGCCGCGGCCGCGGCCGCTGCCGGGGCGAAGGCGCTGATCGTGGTCAACGACGGTGCGGGCGGCCTGGTGGAGGACGTCGGCGAGTGCCCCATTCCGGTCGCCACCGTGCACCGCGACGCGGGCAGGACCCTCGTGTCACTGGCCAAGGCCGGCCACGTCAGGCTGACGGTGAAGCAGACCCGGTACACACCGTTCGTCTACGACCTGACCCGGGACTACCCCGGCCGGGTGCCGGACCGGGCCCTGGTCTACAAGCCGGCCAAGGCCGATCTCGCCCGGATCGACGCCCGCTACTACGCGGCCACGGGCGGCGGTTCCGCGGAGGGCTACCGGTCCGACTTCACCCTCAACCCGTCGTTCAACCTCCCCGAGCTCGAGTGGCATCCCGGCACCCGGACCGAATGGGTGACCCCGGGCCAGGTCTGGCGGGAGTTCCACACCCAGGGCGTCGACGGAAACCTGCCGTGGGCGATGGTGTCGGGCGACAACACCTACGCAAAGGGCAGCACCACCCGCCTGGACTGGTTCGCTCCGGTGGCCAGGCCCGGCCAGGGCGAGTCCTTCGGCGTGTACAACTCCCGCTGGCAGAACTACATGACGTGGAACGTGCAGGCATGGGCCTCCTCCAGCGACAACATGCGGCTCGGCGGCTACCTGCCGTGGGGGGAGACGCCGACCCGCCTGCGGATCTTCCAGGGCGATACGCTGATCCACGAGAACCCGCGCAGTACGGACATGCAGTGGGTGGAGGTGCCGGCGGGCAACCTGCCCTACCGCGCCGTCCTCGACGCGGAGCGGCCCGCCGACGTCTTCCGCCTGTCGACACGCACCCACACCGAGTGGACCTTCATGTCCGACACCGTCGACTCGGACTTCTTCGAGCGGTTCCCCGTCCTGAACCTGGAGTACAAGACGGAGACGGACCTGCACGGCGACGTCGAGGCCCATGCAAACCGGCGGATCGCGCTCAAGCCGGTGTCGATGGACTCCGGCACAGTGCCCGGCAACGTCACCGCGGTGCGGCTGGACGTGTCCTACGACGACGGCGCCACCTGGCGGAAGGTGAACCTGACCAAGGGCACTGACGGCTACTGGACGGGTTCGTTCCGCACGGCGAAGAAACCCGGCGGTTTCCTCTCGATCCGCGCGAGCGCCGAGACGGACGGCGGCTTCGGCGTCAAGAACGAGATCATCCGGGCGTACGGCCTGCGATGAGCCGCAGTGTCGGGCCCCGGGGAGAGGACTCCCCGGGGCCTTCCCCGTCGCACCTGCTCCCAGCAGGAACTATTCAGCCCCTGCCGCCATGGCGCATACTCTCCCCGCTGCGGCAAGCGGAAGGGAGCCAGTCGCCGATGCTGGATGTTCTGGGCATGGAACCAGGCGAGGAGCGCGTCTACCGGGTGCTGCTCGGACGGCCCGACTCCACCGTGACCGTGCTGTCGGATCTGCTCGCTTTGGCGCGGACCGACGTTGCCAAGGCGCTGTCCCGCCTGGTGGGGTGGGGGCTGGTGATCGAGTCGGCCGACGGCCGGTTCACCGCCGCGCCGCCGGCCATGGCGCTCGGGGCACTCATCACCCGGCAGCGGGACGGGCTGCGCAGGGCCGAACAGGCACTCGTGACCCTGACCGAGGAACACCGGGCGGCGATGAGCGGCCGCGGCATCAATGATCTGATCGAAGTCGTCACGGGCCTCGATGCCATACGCCATCGTTTCCTGCAGGTGCAGCAGGCGGCCCGCACGCAGATCCGCACCTTCATCACCGCGCCGTTCGTCGCCGTGCCCCCCGACCAGAACACCGCCGAACCCGAGGCCATCGGCCGCGGCGTGGAATTCCGGGCGGTGCTCGACCGGGCCGTGCTGGCGGAGCCGGGCATCATCAACGACGCGATCGACGCACTGCGCAATGGGGTGCAACTTCGTGTCGCCGACCAGTTGCCGATGAAACTCGTGCTGGCCGACGCGGACCTCGGCCTGGTCCCGCTCGCGGTCACGCCCGCCGGAGAGCCAGGGGCTGTGCTGCTGCACCGCAGCGGCTTGCTGGCGGCGCTGGACGCACTGTTCGAGACGGTCTGGCGCACAGCCCGTCCGCTCGAACTGCCGGCCACCGGTGGAGAGGCGGAAAGCGCTGTCGGGCCGGGTGCGGAAGGCCCGACCGACCTCGACCGAAGGATCCTCGCACTGCTGCTCGCCGGACTGACCGACCAGACGGCCGCGACGCAACTGGGACTGTCACCGCGCACGCTGCACCGACGCCTGCGTCACCTCATGGACATGGCCGGAGTCCGGACCCGGATGCAACTGGGCGGCCACGCCGTACGGCACCGTTGGGTGGAGGCGCACTGAACTGCCACCCGCCCGTCGTTGGTTGGACACCGTCGGCCGGGTCGCTGCGACCGTCTCCAGCACCGCCCGGGCGCGACGCGGCTTTGCCGCGATACCTCCAAGGAGGGTGGCGCGGATCCTGGCGTGTGGAGACGTACACCGCGTGCTGACCCTCGGAGAGCCTGTCCCGGCGGCCGCGGCCACTGCGTACCGGATCGGGCCGCGTGTGTGGTCCGACGGCCTGTTCACCCGGCCGCACCGGAATGAGCGCACTTGATGCCGCGAGGGCAATGGGGCGTGCGTGGTGCATCGACGGCCGGAGTCTCTTCGATGTTCAGGTGGAATTCGGACTGGACCCGAAATCAGGGTGATTCCCTGATCCGGGGCGCGCGTTATGGGCGATGCGGCTGCCTGGCCGGTCCGCCGGCGGGGCAGGCGGGCGAGGGCCCGGCTGCGGACGTGACCGCGCTTGGAATGCCAGTGCCACATTTTGTGATTCCTGTGCCATGACGCCGGAGTCGGCGACGGAGAGCGCGGCTCGAAATGGCGGACTTCCACGCCACGTTCACAACCTTCGAGTATCCTCCCATTGGCGCCGACTTCTTTTGATGCCGTCCGGCCCTCTCTGCTAGCGTCACCGACCGTCCTCAGGTCGATTGGCGGCAGGCACACCTCCGTAGAGGTTCCGGAGCGCCTCGCAGAACGCTCATGCCGTGTCAGTCAGGCCGCCCACGAGGCGACATGACCGCCTCAGACACACTCGGGAACAATTGATGACGACACAGAGAACGGCTCGCCGGCGGCACGCCGGACGGCGTCGGCCGCTGCTGCTCGCGGCCTCTGCACTGGCGCTGGCCGGTGCGGTGGCGGTGCCGGTGGTGGCGCAGGCGACGGGCGAGAGGCCCTCCGGCGCATCGACGCGGCAGGCCGACTTCGCGGCCGCGGCGGCGGAGTTCGACGTACCTGAGCAACTGCTGCTGGCGGTGGCGTACCAGGAGTCGGCATGGGACGCGCATGCCGGGGAGCACAGCACGGACGGCGGCTACGGGCCGATGCATCTGACGGACGTCACGCCGTCGATGCTCTCCGCCGGCGACGCGGGCATGGCCGGCCGGGCGGACGTGTCCGGACTCGCCGCGGACCCGGCGCTGCACACGCTCCAGGCGGCGGCGAAGCTCACCGGCCTGTCCGCGGAGGACCTGCGTACCGACCCGAAGGCCAACATCCGTGGCGGGGCCGCACTGCTGGCGTCGTATCAGGAGGCGACCGGCGGTGAGGCGTCCGCGGATCCGGACGACTGGTACGGCGCGGTGGCCCGCTACAGCCAGTCCACGCATCGGCAGGGTGCCCGGGCGTTCGCCGACCGGGTCTACGCCACGCTGAAGAAGGGCGTGAAGCGCACCACCGCCGACGGACAGCGTGTGGCGCTGACGGCCGCGACGGGAGTGAAGCCGGCCACCGGCCAGCTGGACCGACTGCGCCTGACCTCGGCGGCGACGGCCGGCACCGAGTGCCCGGACACCGTGGACTGCACCTTCGTACCGGCCGCCCCGTCCAACGGCCAGGTCTCCGACCGTCCGGCCAACGGGATCCGGATCGACTCGATCGTCATCCACGACACCGAGTCCTCGTACGAGTCGGCGATAGCCACGTTCCAGACCCCGGGCGGGAGTTCCGCGCACTACGTGATGCGGTCCGCCGACGGCGCGGTCACGCAGATGGTCCCCACGAAGGACCTGGCGTTCCACGCGGGCAACTACTCGACCAACATGCACTCCATCGGCATCGAGCATGAGGGCTACGCCGCGCACGGGGCGACCTGGTACACCGAGGCCCAGTACGAGGCGACCGCGGAGCTGGTGAAGTACCTGGCCGAGCGCTTCGGCATCCCGCTCGACCGGCAGCACCTCATCGGCCACGACAACGTTGTCGGTCCGACGTCCGCCACGGTGTCGGGCATGCACTGGGACCCGGGACCGTCCTGGGACTGGGAGCACTTCATGGCCCTGGTCGGCGCCCCGCTGACCGGCAAGCACGGCGTCGGGAGGGCCGGCAGCGTCGTCACCATCGCTCCTGGCTTCGCGGACAACCGGCAGACCGTCCGGATCTGCCCGTCCGACGACCCGACCGGCGCCACCCCTGCCTGCACGGACCTCGAGCAGCCCGCCAACTTCGTCTACCTGCGCACCGCGCCGAGCGACACCGCGCCGCTCTTCGGTGAACAGTCCATCCACCCCGGCGCCGCCGGGACCACCCGGATCAACGACTGGGGCAGCACCGCCCAGGCCGGCCAGCAGTTCGTCGTCGCCGGCAAGCAGGGCGCCTGGACCGCGATCTGGTTCAGCGGCAGCAAGGTGTGGTTCCACAACCCGAAGGGCCGGAACACGATCCCCGCCCACGGCGTGACCATCGTCAAGAGCGGCAGGACCTCCGACACCCCGCCGGTGAAGGTGTACGGCTCCAGCTACCCGGACGCCTCTGAGTACCCGGCCGGCTACGGCGCCTCGACCCAGGCCCCGCTGAGCATGTACGACATCCCGTCCGGCCAGGCGTACGTCGCCACCGCGCCGCCGGCGCTGACCGACGACTACTTCAAGAGCGACGGCAAGGTCGTCTTCGGCGCCAGGAAGATGTACACGATCCAGTACAACCACCGCACCGCGCTGGTCTACGAGGGCGACGTCAGCGCCCAGAACCCGGCCAATCCTCACAGCCACCGCTGACACACGGCACCGCACGGCATTTGTGGTGGTGTCCAGGACATGCGTCCCGGACACCACCACGCGCGCTCCGGGACGGCCACGGCCCCCTCCACGGCGCCGCCACCAGGGCAGGCTGATCCCCAACGGCGGTGCCCCCTCGAACCGAGGGGGCGCCGCCCTTTCGGCATGGGCCGGGGTCGCGTCACTTTCGGACGCGGATGAAGTCGGCGCCTGGCGCGTTCACGGAGCCGGCCCGGGTTCAGGCCCCGCCTGCGCCCCGGGCTCAGACCCCGCCTGAGCGCGGTGCTCCGCGACGCGACGACGCCTGTTCCCGGCCCTGCCCTTCGCCGGGCAGCCGCAGGGTGAACAAAGCCCCCTCACCATAGGAACTCTCGGCGGTGACGGTGCCTCCGTGGGCGTGCGCGAGATTGCGGACGATGGCGAGGCCGAGACCGCTGCCGCCCGTGCTGCGGCTGCGGGACTTCTCGGCACGCCAGAAGCGGTCGAACACCCGGGGCAGCTCCTCCGGCCGGATGCCGCCGCCCGTGTCGGCGACGGCGATGACGACGGCGTCGTCCTCCCGGCGTGCCGTGACCGTGACCGCGCCGCCGGGCGGGGTATGGCGGACGGCGTTGGACACGAGATTGGCGACGGCCTGGCGCAGGCGTACGGGGTCGGCGACGACGCTGCCGATGCCGTCGGCGATGTCCACGGACAGGGCGACGCCGGCGTGGTCGGCGCGTCCGCCGTGGGCGGTGGCGACCTGCTGGAGGAGTTCCCCGACGTCGCACGGCACCTTGTGCAGGCGCAACGCTCCGGCGTCGGAGGCCGCGAGGTCCTGGAGGTCGTCGACGATGTGCTGAAGGAGCAGTGCCTCTTCCAGCAGCGAGCCGACGAGCGCGCCGTCGGCCGGGACGACGCCGTCGTCGGCGGCTTCGAGCCAGCCGCGGATGTTGCTCAGTGGCGTGCGGAGCTCGTGGGCGATGTCGCCCACCATCTCGGTGCGCAGCCGTTCGAGCCTGGCTCGCTGCTGTGACATCTCGTTGAACACCTCCGCGAGGCGCCCGATCTCGTCCCTGCCGGTCACCTGTACGCGAGCGGCGACGTCGCCCGCCTTCACGCGCTGGGCGGCCGCCGTGAGGGCGCGCAGTGGCCTGACCAGCTGCAGACCCAGGCCGGTGGTGACCGCGACGGTCAGCAGGAGCACGCTTCCCACAACCCCGGCCATGCGGAGCCGGTTGGGCGCGGAGAGATCGAACGGGGACGCGGCGGCGGCGTTGTCCGGGGAGCCGATGAAGAGCAGCGCGGCCGGGGCCACGTACGGGGCGAGTTGCTCGCGGCGTGCGCTGTCCAGGCAGGAGGAGACCAGCGCCTCGTTCACGGGGTCGCGGGTTGCGGTGGCCCTCCATGTCAGATCCAGGGCGAGTTGTACGGGTCCGCTGCCCCGCCGGCCGAGGCACGCGTCGACCAGGGCGTCGAGCCGGGCGAGCGCACGGGACTCGCTGCGGGTGGGCCGGTCCAGTACCTCGTCGGCGCAGCGGTCGCCGGTGTAGCCCGGCGAGTCCACGTGCGGCCGTCCGCCGGGAGCCGTGGTGACGGCGGCGGGCAGGCCGAGGCTGCGAAGGCAGGTGACGCGGCGCTGCGCGAGGGCGGTCAGCCGTGTCCGTTCCGCCCGGGTCAGACGGAAGGGGCCGGCGGCACGGGAGTCGATGCGGTCGTCGCTCCTGGTTCGCGAGACGCCGGCGTCGACGGCGAGCGGGTCCACGGTCGCCGACGCCCGGTCCGGCAGCGGGGTCCGGTGGCCGGCCCCGGCTGCGTCGGCGGAGTCGGCGATCGGCCGGCGATCCTGCGTGGTGAGGACGACGCGGTGCCCGGTCTCGCGGGCGAGGCGGTCCACCAGAGGCTGCACACCCCGCCAGTCGGTGTGCGTGGCGGCCCGGCCCAGGAGGGCTTCGTAGATCCGGGCGTCCTCGGAGATGGCCTGGCCCTGCTCCTGCCGGATCGCCCGGGTGGTCGTACGGACCGCGAGCCAGGCGGTGGCGGCGATCGAGCACACGGAGACCAGCACCGACAGCGCGAGCAGCCGCACCACCAGGCTGCTGGGGAAGCGGCGGCTCATGCGGAGTCGGACAGGACGTAGCCGACCCCGTACACGGTGAGCAGCCGCACCGGACGGGCGGGATCGGCCTCGATCTTCCGGCGGAGGTTCATGACGTGGGTGTCCACCGTCCGCACGGTGAAGTAGCGCCCCGTGCCATGGAGCTGCCCGAGGATCTGCTCGCGGGTGAAGACCCGGCCCGGCTGGGCGGCGAGCGTCTCCAGCAGCCGGAACTCCCCTGGGGTGCAGTCCACGGTGGTGCCGTCGCAGATCACCTCGTGCCGGGCGGGGTCGATGCGCAGTCCGCCGACGGTCAGCGTCGGGTCGGGTTCCGGGGCGGGCGGTCCGGAGGGCCGGGTGCGGCGCAGCAGGGTGCGCACCCGGGCGGTCAGCTCCCGCGGGCTGTACGGCTTCGACATGTAGTCGTCGGCGCCCAGGTCCAGGCCGAGCAGGAGGTCGTCCTCGGTGCAGCGGGCGGTCAGCATCAGCACCGGCAGCTCGGATTCGCGGCGCAGGATGCGGCAGACGTCGAGCCCGTCGACCTTCGGCATCATCACGTCCAGTACGAGCAGGTGCGGTGGGTCGCGGCGCAGCTCCTCCAGTGCGGCGCGGCCGTCGTGGACGACGGTGACCGAGTGCCCCTCGTGCTCGAGGTACACCCGCAGCAGCTGTGCCTGCTTCTCGTCGTCCTCGGCCACCAGTATGTGTGCGCTCATGGCCGGGAGTATAAGTACGCCAAGTGGCGTATTTGCGGCTTCGGCGGGCCGCCCGCGCAGGACCACGGGAGGCCGACCGCTTCCTGACAGGTTTCCGACATTCACCGGCCATGATCAGGCGGCATGACCCATCCGTACCCTCCGTACCGCGTGCTCGGCACGGCCGCCGCGGTCTTCTGTGCCGTCCTGCTCACCGGCTGCGGCGGCTCCGCCGGGGGCACCGGCGCGGCGTCCGGCAAGCAGTCCGGGGAGGGCGACGTGGCCTCCGTGGCGACCGGCACCCCCTCGGCCGCGCCGCGATCTCCGTCCGCCGCGCCCCCGGCCGACAGCGAGCAGGGCCGTCCGCAGTTGCGCCTGGACAGCTCCGACGCCGAGCGCGACCGCTACTGGAACGCCTACGCCGCCTGCCTGAAGGACCACGGTCACAAGATGATCCTGGCCCGCGGCCCCTACTCCGTCGACCAGCACGACAACAGCCCCACCGCCAAGGCCGCCCGGAAGACGTGCGCGGGCAAACTACCCCTCCAGCCATCGGAGTTGCGGCGCGACTCCAACCCGCACTACGACGACGACTACCGCGCCTACATCACGTGCCTGAACGACCGCGGACTCAAGGTCGTCGCCCTGCCCGACAACTCCGGCTGGACCTACGACGGCCAGCCCACGATGAGCGACACCGAACAGACCAAGGCCGACAAGAGCTGCACGATGGAGGCCTTCGGTGACAAGAACCGCTGATCACCGCCTCCCGAGGCGGCGTCGGCGCCGGCTCACCGTGGCCCTGGCCGTTCTCCTGACCGCGGGCGGCGCCGGAGGGGCCACCGCGGCCTGGAGCGCGCGGCAGGGCGGCCCGCAGACCGCGCCGGAACACCCGATCCGGCTCGACACCGTCAAGGTCATCAGGACCGACCTGTCCACCGACAGGACCCTGCCCGGCACGCTCGGCTACGGCCCGCCGCGCACCCTCAAGGGCACGGGCTCCGGAGTGCTCACCAAGCTGCCGGCGCCCGGCGCGAAGGCCGTCCGGGGCAAGCCCCTGTACTGGGTGAACGACCAGCCCGTGACCGTCTTCCTCGGCGACACCCCCTTCTTCAGAGCGCTGGACAAGCCGGGGCTGCGCGGGCGGGACGTCACCGTCCTGGCGGACAACCTGCGGGCCCTCGGCTACGGCACCGGGCACACCGCGGGCCGCGCGCCCGCGCCCGGCGTCACCGAGTTCACACCCGAGCTGAGCGCGGCCCTGAAGCGGTGGCAGCGCGACACCGGCCAGGAGGCGACGGGGACGCTCACACCTGGCCGGGCGCTCGTCCTGCCGGGACCGGCGAGGGTCAACACCGTGACCGCCGTCCCGGGCGACCCGGTCGAAGGTGAGGTGCTGACGTACACCACCACCGCGAAGTCGGTGGCCGTGAGCGTGGACGCCACCGAGGTCGGCGCCCTCCGCAAGGGGCAGAGCGTCGTGATCACCCTGCCCGACAGCCGGGAGATCCCCGGCACGGTCACCACCGTCGCACGCGCCGTCCAGGGCGGTTCCGCCGATGACCAGACCGCGCAGGCAGGACCTCCCACGGTCGCCGTCACCATCACGCCGCGGCACGCCGCCGACGTGAAGGGGCTGGACTCCGCCTCCGTCCAGGTCCGCTTCACCGCGACCGACCGCAGGGGCGTCCTGGCCGTCCCGGTCACCGCGCTCCTCGCCCTGAGCGAAGGCGGCTACGCACTGCAGCGCCCCGATGCCTCCCTGATCCCGGTGGACACAGGGGTGTTCGCCGACGGAATGGTGGAAGTGAGCGGCGCGGGCCTCAGCGAGGGCATGACGGTGGTGACCGCCTCATGAACACCGCAGGGCCGGCCCCCGCCCTCGTCGTCCATGAGGTCACCAAGACCTACGCGGGAGACGTCACCGCCCTGGACGAGGTGTCGCTCACCGTCGAGGAAGGCGAACTCCTCGCCATCCTGGGACCCTCCGGCTCGGGGAAGTCCACGCTGCTGCACATCATGGGCACCCTCGACCGGCCGACGAGCGGCACGGTCGAGATCGCCGGACACGCCGCCGCCGGACTGTCCGACCGGAACCTGTCCGCGCTGCGCGCCCGACTGCTCGGCTTCGTCTTCCAGCACTTCCACCTCACCGACGGCCTCGACGCGACGGAGAACGTGGCGACCGGCCTGCTCTACGCGGGCGTCCCACGACGGCTGCGCCGCCCCCGCGCCGAAGAGGCGCTGGCCCGGGTCGGCCTCGCGCACCGCACCCGCCACCTCCCTCAGCAACTGTCCGGCGGCGAACGGCAACGCGTCGCCATCGCCCGCGCACTGGTCAACGAACCCGCCCTGGTCCTCGCGGACGAACCGACCGGGGCCCTCGACAGCGCCAACGGGCGCGCCGTACTCGACCTGCTCACCGGGCTGAACCAGGAAGGCACCACCATCGCGGTCATCACCCACGACCGGGACATCGCGGCCCGTCTGCCACGCAGGATCCGACTGCACGACGGCCGGATCGCCTCGGACAGCGCCACCCGCGCGGACGCCTGGAGCCCGGCATGAACCGACCGATCAGACTGTCCCCCCTCGACGTCCTGAGGCTCGGCCTGCTCGGCCTGCGCACCCGAAGGACCCGTGCCGCGCTGTCCGCACTGGGCATCGCGATCGGCATCGCCACCCTGGTCGTCGTCACCGGCATCCCCGCCTCCAGCCAGCGGGCCCTCATGGACGAGCTGTCGGCGCTCGGCACCAACATGCTCCGCGCGCAGCCGCAGCCCGACGCCGAACAGAAGGCACTTCTTCCGGAGGCCGCCGACGCCATGGCGGCCCGGATCGGCCCCGTCACCAGCGCCACCGCGGTGGCCAACACCCACACCACTGTGCGGCGTTCCGACCTGGCCGACCCCAATGACTCGATCGGGCTGAGCGTGCTGGCCGCCAGGACCAATCTGCTGACCACGGTCGGCGGCACCATCCGATCCGGCCGGTTCCTCGACCACGCCACCGAGAGCTTCCCCACGGCCGTCCTGGGCGCGCGCTCCGCGGCGCGACTGGGCATCGACCGCGTCACCCCGGGACGGGAGCCGCTGGTGACGATCGGCACCCGCCGGTTCACGGTGATCGGCGTTCTCGGGCCGATGCCGCTCACGCCCGATCTGGAGAGCTCCGTACTGGTCGGCTGGGACGCCGCACGCGACGTACTCGCCTTCGACGGCCACCCCACCGTGGTCTACGTGAAGGCGCGGGAGTCGCGGATCGAGGCCGTACGCGCCGTCCTGCCCGCCACCGTCAATCCGGAGCTGCCCGGACTCGTCCAGGTCAGCCGGCCCTCCGACGCCCTGGCCGCCAAGCGCGCCACCGAGCACACCTTCTCCGCCCTGTTCCTCGGTCTTGCCGGGGTCGCCCTGCTGGTCGGCGGTATCGGAGTGGCCAACACCATGTTCGTGTCCGTCCTGGAACGACGCCGCGAGATCGGTCTGCGCCGTGCCCTGGGCGCCAACCGCCGTCAGATTCGGGGGCAGTTCCTGACGGAATCCGTCGTGCTGTCCGTCCTGGGCGGACTGAGCGGCACCGTGCTGGGCGCCGTGGGGACGGCCGGTTACGCGATGTGGCAGTCGTGGCCGCCGGTCCTGCCACCCCTCGCGCTCGGAAGCGGTCTGGCCGGCGCGATCGTCGTGGGCGCCGTGGCGGGCGTCTACCCGGCACTGCGCGCCTCGCGGCTGCCCCCGACGCAAGCCCTGTCGGCGGTCTGACGCCGGCTCGGCGGATCAGGCTGAATTTCCGTGCCGGCACCGCGAGCCGCAACAAGGAAGTGCTCCAGGCCAGTGTCCCCGGCCGGCCCCCGGGAGAGGGGCCGGCCAGGAATGCGGCGCGTCGCGCTGTCGCTCGAACCGGCCTTGCCTACTGGCGCGCCAGGAGAAGATCAATGGCGTCGGTGACGCCGTCGACGGTGTGGTGCGGGGTGGGGAGGCCTTCGGGCCACGAACGTCCCCGAACCCAGATGGTGCGGATGCCGGCCCGGTGCCCGCCGGCGACATCGGCGGTGGGGCTGTCGCCCGTCATCCACGCCTCGGCGGACAGAGGCGTGCGGCAGCGTCCGGCCGCGAGGGCGAACAGCCTGGTGTCGGGCTTGCGGACGTCGATGTCGCCCGAGACCGCCACTCCGTCCACGAGGTCGGCGAGCCCTGTCGCGCCGATCTTGGCGCGTTGCACGTCGGAGGCCCCGTTGGCGACGATGCCGATGCTCCAGTCGTCCGCCCGCAGGCGCTCCAGTCCTCGGAGAACCGCGGGGTCGCAGGTGACGGCGCCCGCCATCCGGTCGACGAACTCGTCCCACAACGGCCCGACCCCGGTGTCCAGTGCGTACTCGTGGCGCAGCCGCACGAAGTCGTCGGCATTGGCGCGGTCGGCGAGTTCACTGAGCATCCAGGCCCTGATCTCCGTGCCGAAGCCGTGCTCCAGGCACAACGCCGTCACCGCGTCGACGAAGGACGTCCGCCGGCGTACGAGGGTGCCATCCAGGTCGAACAGCGCCAGTGCGTGACGCGGGTCCATCTGCCCGCCCTCCTGGATTGTCGGACCTCGAGCAAACCGAGACAACGACGGCGCCGCTTTTCTCGCTTCAGCGATCTCGCCGCACCGCGCGCAGTCGTTTCACTTGAGAACTTCCAGAAGCCGGTCGGCCAGCACCGAGGCGGAGTGAGGATTCTGGCCTGTGACGAGGTTGCGGTCCTCGACCATGTAGGGCTCCCAGATCGGGCCGCGGCTGTAGTCGACGCCGACCTGTTCCTTGAGCGCTGTCTCAAGCAGCCACGTCGCCTTGGGGGCCAGTCCGACCGCTTCCTCCTCCTCGTTGGTGAAGCCCGTGACCCGGTAACCCCTGAAGGGTGATTCCCCGTGGATCCGGGTGGCCAGCAACGAGGCGGGGGCGTGACAGACGATGAAGAGCGGCTTGCCCGAGGCGAGTTGCGCCGACAGCAGGCGGCCGGCGTCGGCATCCCACGCCAGGTCCGCCATCGGGCCGTGGCCGCCCGGAAGGTAGACCGCGTTGTAATCCTCGAGGCGGACATGCGACAGCGCCAGCGGACGCCGCATGACCTCCGCGGAACGGATGATCGCCTCGAGTTCCAGGGCGCCTTCCTCGCCACCCGCCATGGAGGGGCGCAGGCTCATCATGTCGACGTTCGGGACGACACCTCCCGGCGTCGCCACGACCACGTCATGCCCGGCTTCCGTGACCTTCTTGTACGGCACCGCGAACTCTTCGGCCCAGTACCCGGTGGCATACCTGGTGCCGTCCTTGAGCACCCAGTACGTCGCACCGCTCACGATGAAAAGAACCGTCGCCATCAGGCCCACCTCCCGGCCTCACGTGATGCCCTAACCAAAGCCTAGGGTTGGCCCCGAACAGCCGCATGTGGGGTCGACCAGCGGTACGAGGTGCCACCGCCAGCGGTGCGGGACGGGGGCGAGGACGCCGGGCGAAGGCCGGGCACTGGGCTTTCCAGATCGTCGAGGAGGTGGTGCTCGTGGGGTTTCTCCTGGCCCGCCCCGCTCGGAGCCGGCTGCCGCCCTACGCCGTCGGGGCCGTGACAGCGTTGATCACCACCGTGCCGAGCGGGCGCAGTGGCGCCTCGGTGAACCCCTCGCGGCAGTTCGGCCCGGCTCTGTTCGCCGACGGGACAGGGTTGTTGTGGGCGCATCTGCTCGCCCCGATGGCCGGCGCGGTGGCCGGCGCGGTGGCCGGCGCGGGGGCGCACCGGCTGCTGCGGTGCTGCCTGCACATTCCGAGGCCGTGCACGCACCGGATGTGTGGGCAGGACGCGGGCTCGGCCTGTCGTTGAGGGGTACGGGCACCGGCCCCGGCGGGTGGTCCGGTCAGCGGTCGGCCATGGGGGTGACCAGGCCCGCGTCATAGGCGAGGATCACGGCCTGGACCCGGTCGCGCAGGTCGAACTTCTCCAGGATGTGTGCGACGTGGGTCTTCACGGTGGCCTCGCTGACCACCAGTTCGGTGGCGATCTCGGCGTTCGACAGGCCCCGCGTCAGGGCTCTCAGCACGTCCAGTTCGCGGCCGGTCAGCCGCTCCAGGCTCGGCGGCGTGGTGTCCGCGGTGCCGTCGTCGAGCCGGGCGAAGCGCTCGAGGAGCCGTCGCGTGACGCGCGGGGCGATCACGGCCTCGCCGGAGGCGACGACGCGGATGGCTTCGATGAGGGATGCCGCCGGGCCGTCCTTGACGAGGAAGCCACTGGCGCCGGCGCGCAGTGCGTCGACGACGTGTTCGTCCAGGTCGAACGTGGTGAGGATGATGACCTTGGTGGGCAGCCCGGCCGCGACGATCGTCCGGGTCGCCTTGACGCCGTCCATCCTGGGCATGCGGATGTCCATGAGGATGACGTCCGGCTGCAGGGCGCGGGCGTCCTCGACGGCGCTCGCCCCGTCGCCCGCCTCGCCGACGACATTGAGGTCCGGCTCGGCCTCCAGGATGAACCGGAACCCGGTACGGATCATCGGCTGGTCATCGACGAGCAGTACGCGAATTGCGCCCATGGCGCACCGTTCCTTCCTCGGCTTCGCAGCCTTCCTCCCTCAGCGGGGCGGGTACGACGGCGCGGACGAGGAATCCGCCGCCGGGACGAGGGCCCGTCTCCAAGCGCCCGCCGACGGCGGAGACCCGTTCGCGCATGCCGACCAGTCCGTGACCGCCGTCGGCCGACGCGGCGGTCGCGACGAGGCCGGCGTCCGCCGCGCGCCCCTCGTCGCTGACGGTGACCACGAGTTCTTCCGGCCGCCAGTCCAGGGTGACGCCGGCGCGGGTGCGGCCGGCGTGCTTGAGGGTGTTGGTCAGCGCCTCCTGCACGATGCGGTAGACCGTGAGCTCCGTCCCCGCGGGCAGTGGGCGCGGGGCGCCCAGGGTGGTGGACCGCACGCGCAGTCCGGCGTCGCCGACCGCCGCCAGCAGGCCGGGGATCTCGTCGATGTGCGGCTGCGGCGGGCGTCGCGCGGGTTCCTCGTCCTCTTCGGTGCGCAGGACGTTCAACAGCCGGCGCAGTTCGACGACGGTGGCCCGGCCGGTCTGCTCCACGCCCGTGTGCAGCTCGTGTGCCTTGCCCGGATCGCGGTCGAGCAAACGGTCGGCGGCGATGGTCTGCACGATCATCAGGCTCACGTTGTGCGCGACGATGTCGTGCAGCTCGCGGGCGATGCGGGCGCGTTCCTGGGCCACGGCCGCGCGTGCGTTGGCGGTCTTCTCCCGCTCCGCGGCGGCGGCGCGCTCCACGATGTCGGAGGCGATCGCGCGCCGGGCGCGGGCGAGTTCGCCCAGCGCCCACGCCGCGACCAGCAGGACGTTCATCGTGACCGCAGCGGAGAGCCGGTACCCCGGGTCGAGTTCGATCTCCGCGAGGCTGGCCGCCAGGACGACCCCGGCCAGCAGCGCGAACGAGGACGACCGGCGGACCCGCAGCGCGGTGAGGAAGACCGTCACGGCGACGGCGAGGTAGACGGGACCGATCGACACGCCGTGCCCCCCGACCGGCTGGGGTACGTACGCCATCCCCTGGAGGGCTGCGGCCGCGAGTGAGACGACCACCAGCACCGGGACCGGCCACCGCCGGTGCACGACCAGTGGCAGTCCCGTGAGCACCGCCAGCGCGATCCCCAGCGGGGCCGTGCCGGGACCGCCCGGGAGCGTGACGGTGTTGACCACCGTCGACAGCGACCCCAGGACGAGCAGGACGGCGAGCACCGTGTCGATCACGGAGCTCGGCACCCGCCGCCTGGCGATCGCGTCGAAGAAGGTCATGAACCCACCGTAGTCCGCGCCGGTCCGGGCCACCTCGGCACCGATCACGAGGTTCCGCGGCCTCTGTCATCCGCAGTGCTGTCATCCCTCCGGAGGAGCGCGGCCGTGCCGGGCCGGGGTCTGTGCTCGTCCCTCGGACCGAGCGGAACAACGTGCTCCCTCGCGCTGATGACCGGGGAGTTCCGCACCGCGACCGACGGTCGTGGCGTGCGTCGGCCGAAGGCTTGACCACAGTGGTTCCTGCGGCGCGCGGGAGCCGTACCAGCCCCGCGAAGGGAACTTCCGTGTTCGACCGTCTCGGCGGTGCCGTCACCCGGCGGCCCGTCCTCGTCATCCTTGCCTGGGCGGCGGTGCTGCTGGCCCTGACCGGTGT
The DNA here is from genome assembly GCF_965342435.1 of Actinacidiphila sp. bgisy160. Classification (GTDB taxonomy): domain Bacteria; phylum Actinomycetota; class Actinomycetes; order Streptomycetales; family Streptomycetaceae; genus Actinacidiphila. Next base: position 39,803 of record NZ_CBDRCM010000057.1, read on the forward strand.
GGGCGTCGGCTACGCCGGTGCCCACCACTGGAACGACACCAACGACGCACGTCAGAGCAGCGGCCTGCCCGCCCAGTACGAATCGGCCAGGGCCCAGAGCATCGCCGACCGGGCCTTCGGCAAGCCAGACGACCGCGGCAGGGCCACCCTGGTCCTGACCAGGGCCGACGACCGCCCGTTGACCCGGGCGGACGTGGCGAGCGCCGAGCACCTTGTGGAGCGACTGGACCGGAGGGCCGCGCGGCGTACGCGCCCAGCCGCCGTCCGTGTCGACACCGGTCCCGGACAGGTGTCGCCGGACCACAGGGTGTTGTTGGCCGAGGCCGTGTTCGGCGAACCGTCGGACGACCAGGCGGCCCAGAAAGCGGCGACCGACCTGGACCGGGACGTCACCGAGGCGACCGAGGGCACCCCACTGCGAGGTCATCTGACGGGCGAGACCGCCGCGACGGCCGACGACTCGCGGATGAGCGCCATCGTCATGTACGCCATGATCGCAGTGGTGTTCGTGCTGCTGATCGCGTTGTTCAGGAGCCTGCTCATCGCCGTACTGAGCCTGGTGACGATCGCCCTGGTCGGCTTCGGTGTGACCGGGCTGCTCACCATCGGCGCCCACTTCGCCGGAGTGGGGATCGGCAAGACGGCCACCGAACTGCTGCCGGTGGTGCTCTTCGGCGTCGGCACGGACTACATCGTCTTCCTGCTCCACCGCTACCGCGAGCGGCTGCGCACCGGGCAGGACCACCGCCCGGCGATGGCCGGCGGCGTGGGCAGGGTGGGCGAAGCGGTGGTGTCCTCCGCCCTGGCGGTCGCGGTGTCCTTCGTGGCGCTGCTCGCCTCGCAGATGCCGGACTTCCGGGTCCTGGGCCCGGCGCTCGGCGTGTCCGTCCTGGTGATGCTCCTCGCGTCGCTGACGCTGGTCCCCGCGCTGTTCACGGTGCTGGGCAAGCGACTGGCGCGCAGGCCGTCCTGGCGGCGCTCTCCCGCGCCGCGCGTGACAGGGCCGGTGGCCGCTCTCGTCGCGCGGGCGCCGGCAGCCGTGGCCGGAGCGGCGACGCTCCTGCTGGCCGCGCTGGCCACGTTCGCCTTCGGATACAAGGCCGACTACGACCTGTCGCCGTACCAGAAGGGCAGTCATGCCGCCCAGGGCTACGCCGAGCTGAGGTCGGCGTTCCCCGAGGGCGTGCTGACCCCGACGCAGGTCATGGTGACCGCCGAGAAGGGCACGCTCACCGCTGCCCGGCTCGCACCGTACGCCGCCCGGCTGACGCACCTGCCGGACGTGGGGGACGCCCGCGTCGTGAGGGTGTCCGACGACGCGAAGGTGGCGCAGATCGACATGGTGCTCACTGTCAACCCCACCGGTACCCAGGCGCTGCGCGGGCACGAGGAGGTGCTCGCCCCCAGGGCCCACGCTCTCGCCCCACCGGGCACCTCGGTCGCCCTCGGCGGTCTCACCGCGGCGTACGCGGACACCGGCAAGGTTGTCAGCCACGACCTGCGGCTGATCATCCCGATCGCGGCCGTGGCGATCGGCCTGATCCTGCTGCTCACGCTGCGGGCGGTGCTCGCCCCGCTGTACCTGATGGCGGCCGTCGGCCTCGGCTTCGCGGCCACGCTGGGCTCGGCGGTGCTGCTCTTCCAGCACCTCCAGCACAAGCCAGGTGTCACCTTCACCGTGCCGCTGATCGTCTACCTCTTCGTCGCTTCGATCGGCACCGACTACAACATCCTGATGATCGCCCGGCTCCGTGAGGAACTGCTGCGCGGGGCGACCCCACGAGAGGCGGCCCGCTACGCGGTCACCCACGCCGGCCCCTCGGTCGCCGCCGCGGGCGTCATCCTCGCCGCGAGCTTCGGCGTCCTCGGCTTCAGCAGCTCCACCGCCTCCGTCGGGCTTCCGGTGGCGATGGGCGTCCTCCTTGCCACCTTCGTCACGTCGTGGCTGCTGATCCCGGCGCTGACGGCCCTGGTGGGACACCGGGCGTTCTGGCCCTCGCGCACAGGACGGCACCGTTCCGAAGGCGGAGCCCACCGGCGTCTCATCCCCGCGGACTACGAGGTGATTCGCTCTGGTGATTGACGGTTCACATGCTTTCGTACCGGAATCTGGAAACGGTCCAGCGGTGCGCGTAGGCGCACCGCGCCGAAACCGTCAGACCTCCAGGAAAGGCCATCCATGAGCACCACGCACTGTCCCTCCCCGACGCAGTCCCCGAAGGCCGTGCGGCACACCGCCGGACTCGGGCCGGACACGCGACTGCAGGAAGTGGGGATCGCCGTGCGGCGTGACGACGACGGCCGTGCGCTGGTGATGGTGTGCGGCGAGCTCGACGTGGCGGCCGCACCCCGGGTCCACGCGGTCCTGCAGGACTGCGCGGACCGGGGCGAGCACATCACCGTCGACCTGCGGGACCTGGTGTTCATCGACTGCTCCGGGCTGCGGCCCCTGGTCGCGGCGGCGGCCCTCTCCGCCCACCGGGGACGCCGCTTCACCATCGGGGCGGCGTCCGCTCCGGTGCGCCGTGTCCTCGGACTCACGCGACTCACACGGCTGCTGGACGAGGACCCGGCGCCGTGACGAGGGCGCGCGAGGCCGCATGGGCAGCCATGGCGGTCCGTGGTCAAGGGCGGTACCGGCCGGAAGGCGGTACCGCCCTTTGCCGCACTCGGCACCGAGGCGATCCGCGGGCGGCGCTCCGTACAGCGGGACGAGACCGGGCGGCCGCCCGGGCACGCGACAGGGCGGTCGTGCCCGCACCGCGGTGGACGACGCCACGCGCGCGTCCTGTGCGGCCCGGCCGTCCGAGCCGGCGCCACCGCGCGACTGGCCGGCGCGCGGCCGGACGTCGACCCCGGTGCGGTCGAGTGGTGCTGCGTGGCGGCGCCACGGCGTACGAGGCGGGGTACAGCGCCGACGAGGACCGCGAGGTGCTCCGATGCGGTACGACCGTGGGAACCGCGCTCTGCGCCCGACGGATCGCCGCGGCGAGTGCCTGCGTGAGGTGACGGCCCGGGCGGACCGGGTCCTGGCACGCCTCCCACCGGGCATCGCGGCGGGCGGCGACGTCCCGGCCGCCGCGCCGCGCCCACCGTCCGAACCCGAGCGGCCCGAGGCGCCCGAGGCAGGCGGACTGCCGCGAGCGCCCGCTCGCGTTCAGCCCGCGAGCAGGTCCGCCGGTGCCCCGCAACGGGCGCACCCCCGGCCCTGCCGTGACGGGTCCAGTGCCGCCCTCACCGGAGCGGGTACGGTCGTGCGGAGCGCGGCGTGCACCACGGGGGCCGTGAAGACAAGATCGTCACCGTCGACCGCCAGCAGCCCGGCCCGCAAGGCGGCGTCCACGTGGGCCGCGGCGTCCCGGCCGTCGAAGGCGTTGACAGCCAGGACCTCCCGCAGGCGGAACCGGGATCCGACGAGCGCGGCGAAGCGGAGGAACTCGGCGGTGGCGTGCCCGGCCCGGTCCACCAGGGCCAGTGCCGCTTCGACCAGGCTCACCGGCAGCCGCCCGCGTCCGGTGAGGTCGGCGCCCCGCGCGGCCGCACGGAGGGCCTCGGTGACCAGCCCCGGGTGTCCGCCGGTGAGCCGATGGACGTGAGCGGCTGTGCTCGGCAACCCGCGGTGGCAGGCCAGTTCGCCGACGTCGGCGGCGAGGAGCGGCTCCAGACTGAGCTGCTCGGCCTGGTACCCGAGCAGCGGAACCGTGCCCGGGGGCCGGTGCTCGGCGCCGATGGTGAGGAGCACCATCAGACGGTGGGGCACGCCGGCCACCGGCGTCGCGCCGGCCAGGCGCCGGACGGCCTCAATACTTTCCCGATCGGCATGGTGCGCGTCGTCCAGCGCGAGCAGCACCGGGTGTCGGGTGGCGATGCGAAGAACGAAGGACGCGACGGCCTCGAGCCTCGCCTCGTCCTGGGACGGCGCCTGGGAGCCCGAGGCGAAGGCGTGGCAGCCGCCGTCGAGCAGGACGTCCAGTTCCGGAAGGAACCGGCGCAGCGGCCGTTCCAGACCGGCCGCCGCGGCGCGTACCTCCTCCGGCGGGGCGGTGAGGCAGTGAGCCCGTACGGCGCGCACGAGAGCGGGTGCCTCCGACGCCTGCCCGGCGATGGGGTGCGCGGCCGTCAGGGCGACGGCGCCGTGGTCCTCCACATGCCGGCGCACCGCCGCCATCAGTGCGGTCTTGCCCATGCCCGAGGCGCCCCGGACGACCAGGGCCGCGGGCCGGCCGCCCAGCGCGGCTCGCCAGGCCCGCTCCAGTCGGCCCAGTTCGGCGTCGCGCCCCACGAGCCGGCCCCGGGGCGCAGTCACGCCCAGGGACCGGACCGGGGGCCGGGTCAGCAGGCACATCGTCTCGCCGCCGCGCAGCATCGCCTCGTGCAGGGCGGCCGTCCGCGGATCGGGGTCGGTGCCCAGGTCGGCGCGCAGCCTGCGGCGCAGCCGGTCGAAGGTGCGCAGCGCGGCACCGGCCGAGCCCTGGCCGTACTCCGCGGCCATCAGCGCCCTCCAGGCCGGTTCGTCGTACGGGTCGACAGCGATCGCCGCGCACGCCACCTCGGCGCAGCGCCGGTGGTCGCCGAGCCGCGCGGCGGCGAGCCACGCGGCCTCGCGGGCGCGGCGCAACTGCTGGTAGACGGCGCGGACCAGTTCCTCGGTCCATTCCTCGGCGGGGAACTCCTCCAGGGGTTGGCCCGCGGTCAGCATCTCGAGTGCGCGGCGTACGGCGACGTCCGCGACGGCGCTCTGCCCAGCCCCGAGGTGACGTTCGGACACGGACACGAGACGGGCGGCCTCGTCCACGTCCACCTGCCAGGCGCTGGTGTCCAGCCGGTAACCGGAACCGACGCGTTCCAGGCAGGGACCGGTGATCTTGCGGAGCCGGCTGATCAGCGAGGCGACGATCTGCTCCGCCGCCGGAGGCGGGTCCTGCGGCCACAGAGTGTCGACGACCTCGGCGAGGGCGACCACCCGGTTGCGGCGGACACCGAGCAAAGCGAGCAGAAGGGAGGCCCGGCCCCGGGGAATCACGGGGCGTCGGTCGGCTCCCGGATCCACGAGGTCGAGGGGGCCGATCAACCGCAGACGGATCGGGCCCGCGGACCGCCTCCGGTCGAACGCACGGGTGGTGGAAGTCATGGGACGGCTCTCTGTCGAACGCGGGCGGCGGGACGTCACCACCCGGCCCCACCTTCGGCGGGCGCCGCGACAGGCACCACCGGAGTATGGGACAGACCTCCCACGCATCGGGACACGCGGTGCGGTCAGCAGGCCTCCTCCAGCTCCGCGCGCACGGTCTTGGCCATGTCCGGCCAGGATTCGGTGAACCGCCGTACGCCCTCGGCCTCCAGGACCGCTGCCACATCGTCGTGGTCGATGCCCAGCGCGGTCGGCTTGCGCCGCACGATCACCGACTCCCCGTACGCGTCGCGGAGATCGGCACCACGGTTCTCCTCACGGCCGGCAAACCGGCATGCGGCCGCCGCTCGGTCCGTGGGGCTCGTCGCCCCGGGATCCAGGCTCGCGGCCGGCTTGCACGCGCGTTGCAGCCCGGTGGCGGTCGGCGGTGTGCAACACCCGTGCAATCCCGCGGTGGATCGTGGGAGCGAGCGGTCGGCGCGCTGCCGGGCCGCGAAGCCGTGGGCGCCCCCGCCCGCACCGCATCACCGGGAGGAACCGCATGGGCGCACGGGCGCCGGACAACGGCACGGGTACGTCGCAGGACGGCATGGCCTCCCGCGCCGACCGCGACACCCGCGGGGGAGGCGCGCACTGGCAAGCCTGGCTCGCGGAGTTCGCCGCGACCGCCGTTCTGCTGTTCGTCATGGCCACCTTGTTCCGGTGGCTCGCGGGTCCCGGAAGCCCTCTCGCCGAAGCGGTGCCGTCACAGGGGGGCCGCTTGGTGGTGGACGCCGTCGTCAGCGGTGCCACCGTCGGGTTGCTCATCCTCTCCCCGCTCGGGCGACGTTCGGGCGCGCACATGAACACGGCGGTCTCGGTGGCCTTCTGGCTGATGGGCGCGCTGCCCGGACGCGACCTCGCCCCCTACGCGGTGGCGCAACTGGCCGGTTCCGTGACGGGAGTGGCCGCGGGCCGGCTGCTGTGGGGTGGGGCACTGGCCGGGCCCGGACCGGACTTCGCGGCCGTCCGTGCCGCCCAAGGCGTCCCCGTTCCCCTGGTGTTCCTGTCGGAGGCCGTGGCCACCGCGCTGCTGCTGGCAGCGGTCACCCATGTCGCCGCCCGGCCCGGCCCGGCCCCACGCGTCCCACTGGTGGCGGGCGCGGCCGTGACGGTGCTGATCCTGCTCACCGGAGGATGGGCCGGCGGCAGCTTCAACCCGGCCCGGCAGTTCGGTCCCGGGCTCCTCGCGGGTGACACCGGGTGGCTGTGGGTGTACGCGCCGGCGCCACTCATCGCCGCCGTGCTCTTCGCCGCGGTCCGCTCCGCCCTGCCCGGGGCGCCCCCCCCTCCCCGGATGGAGTTCGGGCAGGCACCGCGATGACCCGATTCGAGGGTCAGTGGTCCCTTCCGGCAGGCATCGGCCCGCGCACTGGGCCGGTTGACATTCCCATCAGGCGCTCCCCGGCGCCCCCGCCCCACGGCACGCCTGCCGCGGCGGGCACCACGTCCCCCTTCGTCACACGGGAGAGTGTGCAATGACCGACACCTCGATCCAGCCCCGCAGAGCGGTACCCGAACCGCTCATCGCGCTCGGCCTCGCGGCCGGGCCGGTGGTGGCACTCGGCTTCACCCGGTTCGCCTACGCCCTGCTCCTGCCCGCCATGCGCGAAACGCTGGGCTGGAGTTACGCTGCCGCAGGCGCCATGAACACCGCCAACGCGCTCGGTTACATCCTCGGCGCCGGCACGGCGGCCTGGTGGTCGCGGCGCTTCGGTGCCCGGAGGGTGTTCGTGTGGGGCATGGCGCTCAGCGCAGTCGCGCTGCTGGCGTCCGCCGCCACTGGGGGCTTCGCCGCGCTGTCCGTCTTCCGTTTCGTCGGCGGCCTGGCCACCGCGGTGACCTTCGTCGTCGGATCGGCACTCGCGTCGCGGGTCCACACCGGCGGAAAGCAGGCCCGCTCGGCCACGATGGTCGGCACCTACATGGCCGGAGTCGGCATCGGGGTCGTCCTGTCGGGTGTCGTGGTGCCCTCGGCGCTGACCGCCTGGGGCGCCTCCGGCTGGCAGGGCGGCTGGCTGCTCATGGGCGTCCTGGCGCTGCTCGCCACGGGGCCGGCGGCGTGGGCGTCCCGGCACGTTCCCGCGGCGGCCGCGACCGCGGCCGGCAAAGAGCGTGGCGGCCTGAGGTTCCTCACCCCGACGTTCGCCTGGTACGTGCTGTTCGGGGCCGGCTACGTCTCGTACATGACGTTCGTCATCGCCCTGCTGCACAGCCAGGGCCTGGGGACGTGGTCCACCGCGGCGTTCTTCATCGTGCTCGGCGCCGCCTCGGCCGCAGCGACCTTGCTGGTGTGGGGCCGCGTGATCGGCCGGCTCAAGGGCGGCCTGGCCCCGGCGGCGGTTTCCGCCGTGGTGCTCGTCGGGGTGCTGCCGGTCCTGCTCTGGCACGGCCAGGTAGCGGCGATCATCTCGGCAGTGATCTTCGGCGGCAGCTTCATGGCCGGACCCACCGCGGTGACCGTCATCGCCCGGCGGACACTGCCCCCGCACGCCTGGACGTCCGGCATCGCCCTGCTCACCGTGGCATTCAGCGTCGGTCAGGCGGTCGGCCCGCTGATCTCCGGCCTGATGTCGGACACCTCGGGCGGCATCGCCAAGGGACTGTGGCTGTCGGTGATCCTCCTCGCCGTCTCTGCCGTGGTCGCCCTGGCCCAACGCGAGCGGGCGCACGTCGCCCAGCGGCACGACGATCACGCGGGCGCCACCGCCACCCGATCCGCTCGATCCGCCCAATCCGTCCAGCCCGCCCAGGGTCGTTGACCGGCCCGGGCCGAACAGGGAGTCCTACCGTGTTCCGACGCATCATGGTCGCCGTCGACAGCAGCAGCACCGACCACCTTTCCGTCCGCACCGCCACCGAACTGGCCGCGCGCACCGGCGCGTCGGTCCGCGTCCTGCACGTCGACCCCTCGGACGTCGTCTACGACACCGTCGTCGGCATGGAGGACGACGCCACCGCCCACAAGGTCCTCGAGGAGGCGGTGGCGACCCTGCGCAGGCACGGCGTCGAAGCCGAAGGCGAACTCGTCGACGCGCTGTTGTCGGACGTCCCGGGGGCGATCGCCGCCGCCGCACGCAGGTACGACGCCGATCTGATCGTCCTCGGCCCGCACTCCCGCACGCGCCTGGGGGCCTGGCTCTCTCCGCGCGTCACCGACGCGGTGGTGCACCACACGCGTATCGCCGTACTGCTCGTCCCCGAGAAGGAGTGAGGTGTCCAACCAGGGCCGGGACACCGCGCGGGACGCACCGCTCACCCCTGGGAGGACCATCCATGACCACTAGGCAGCAGTTGCTGTCCCACACCACCGCCGGCCTGCGCGATCACCTGCGGAACCGGGGCACTCGCCTTCGGAGCGGCTCTCGTGCCCACGTGGCTGTCACTGCGCAGACAACCGGTCTCGGCCATCGGAAC
>NZ_CBDRCM010000058.1:0-46142 GCF_965342435.1 Actinacidiphila sp. bgisy160
CATCGGCGAAGATGAGTTGCCGGAGCTCAAGGCACAGGGAGTGATCTGACCATGACCGCGGACCACGCGCACCGCCCCGCCGGCGGCGACACGACCCGGCGGTGCGACCCGCCCCCGTACGGGTGGCGCACGGAGCGTGGCCCCTCGGCGCGGCGGCCCCTGCCGCCGTACCGGGGCCGCTGCTCGCTGCGGTCGGGCCTGCGTTGATTCACCCCGTCTATCGACCGTCGGGAGGACGCGGGAGCGGCAGGAGCCGCCGTGGTCCGCCCCGGACCGGCCGCTCGCGTGGATGATCGGAGCACGCGGACGACCGCACCAGCAAAGGAGCGCACCGGAGTCATGTCGACGTCAACGTACGGTTCCGCACCGCCCGGCGGCAGCGTCCCGGGCGGGGAGAAGGTCATCGACCGCCTCGTGGAGTCCAACCGCAAGTACGCCGCAGATTTCACCGATCCGGGCATGGGCGCCCGGCCGGTGCTCCAGGTGGCGGTGGTGGCCTGCATGGACGCCCGGATCGACCTGCACGCCGCCCTCGGCCTGGAACTGGGCGACTGCCACACCATTCGCAACGCCGGCGGCGTGGTCACCGATGACACCATCCGGTCGCTGACCATCAGCCAGCGCGCCCTGGGGACCCGCAGCGTGATACTGATCCACCACACCGGCTGCGGTCTGCAGACCCTCACCGAGGACTTCCGGCACGAGCTGGAGATGGAGGTCGGCCAGCGCCCCGCGTGGGCGGTGGAGGCCTTCCAGGACGTCGACCAGGACGTCCGGCAGTCGATGCAGCGGGTGCGCACGTCCCCCTTCCTGCCCCACACCGACGACGTCCGGGGATTTGTCTTCGACGTCACGACGGGGCTGCTGCGGGAGATCGACCCGCGAACCTGAGCCACCCGGGGCACCCCTGCCCCGTCGAGGACCTGCGCGCGGACCGGCGGACGGCAACCTGCCGGGAGACGCGAAACGGCTGCTCCCGGCGGCTGGTCCGCGCGCACGCCGGCGGGGCGGCCGGCGACCACGTACCCGCGTGCCCGGCCGCCCCGTCCGTCGCCGTGCCTGTTTCCGCTGCCCTGATGGCAGATCAGCAACCGTTCCCGAGGGGGTCACCTCGTGTCGTACCGCAACGCCTTCTCCCGTGTTCTGAGCGACGTCATCGCGCCCGGCGCCGAGCGGACCGGCAGGGAGGGAAGGTTTCCGCGCGGCGCGGTGATCGCCCTGGGAGAGGCGGGGCTGCTCGGGCTGACCGTCTCCGCCGACCTGGGCGGCGGTGGCCGGGGTCCGGCCGAGGCGGCCGAGGTCGTCGCGCGGATCGCCGGCACCTGCCCGGTGACCGCGGCCGTGCTGCAGTCCCACTACGCGGCGGTCGCCGTCATCGAGGCGTGCGGCAGCGCCTGGCTGCGCGGCGAGACGGCTGCCGGACGCCATCTCAGCAGCCTCGCCCTGGCGGACGCCGCGGACGCCGCGGACGCCGCGGACGCCGCGGACGCCGCGGACGCCGCGGACGCCGCGGACGGCGCCGCAGGCGCGACCGCGACCGCGACGCGCTCCGGTGAGGTGGTCGCGCTGCGCGCCCGCAAGCGCGAGGTGGTCGCGGCGGGGGAGGCCGACAGCTATGTCTGGTCGTCGCTGCCGCTCAGCGCCGCGGACGGGCTGACCCTGTGGCTGGTGCCCGCCCACGCGCCCGACCTGTTCGTCCCGGCCCGGCCGGACGGGGGAGGGCCGCACGGCAGCGCCACCTCGACGGTCCTCGCCGATCCGGTCCTCGTCCCCGCCGACGCGATGCTCGGCGAGGACGGCGCGGGGCACGACATCGTGCTGCGCACCGTGCTGCCGTGGCTGCTCGAACTGCGCGACGCCATGGGCGCCGCGGGCGTCCACCCGTCGGTCGAGGCCGCGGAGGCGGCCTCGTCGGTGGGCGGGGCGGCTCAGCTCAGCGCCGTCGCCCCCGCCGCGACCGCCTTGCGGTAGTCGCCGGTGCGTTCGGTGTGCTTGCGCATGATCTCGCCGGCGCGGTCGGCGTCGCCCTTGGCGATGGCCTTGATGAGCTGGGCGTGCTCGTTCCAGGCGTCCTTGCCGCGTGGCTTGGCGATGGGGGTGTAGTACCACCGCACCTTCCGGCTCACCTGCGAGATCAGTTCGGCCAGCACGGCGTTCGCGGCCATGGACGTGATGAAGGAGTGCAGGGCCGTGTTGGCCGTGACCAGGCGCTCCACGTCGCCGGTGGCGAGCGTTTCGACGCCTTCCCGCTGCAGTTCCCAGAGGTGTTCGACGTCCTCGGGCTTGGCGTTCTCGGCGGCGAGCCGGGCCGAGTACGTCTCCAGCACCGAGCGGACGCCGAGCAGTTGGGCGGCCTCCTCCTCGGTGGGGGAGTGCACGAAGGCGCCCTGGGCGGGGCGCAGGTCGACCCAGCCGTCGGTCTGCAGGCGCTGCAGGGCCTCGCGCACCGGCTGGCGGGAGACCCCTAGGTGCTCGGCGAGCTCGGCCTCGACCAGGTGCTGGCCCGGTGTGAGGGACCCGCTGATGATCAGCTCGATCAGGGCGTCGTACACGGCCTGGCGCAGTGGTGCCGGGCGGGCGACCCGCCGGGTCGCCGCGGCCGTCAGGGCCTCGCGCATGGTTCCCCCGTTCTGCCACCGAGCCTGTGGGCCGACGGCTTCGGACTGGTGGCCGCCGTGAGGGTCGCCGGCGGCGGGAACGCCCAGTATACAGGTTTTGGTATGCAACATGCCTTCGGCTGCGGCAAGCCGCCCGCGGATGCCGGTACTTGGGGAAAGTCTTGGCGTAGGATTCTGTATGCAGAAGTTTGTATGCGGTATCGTCGCCCGTGTACTGCCGGCCCCGTCGGGAAGGCGAAGCGGCTCTGTGACGATCCCGCGCCGGACTCCCTGACCTGGCGAAGGCGGAGTGGTCAATGACGATCGGCGGGAGTGACATGACGGTCGAAGACGTGGTCCGGACGGTTGTGGCTGATCACCGGGACCAGCGCGGTGCGCTGCTGCCGGTACTGCACGCCCTGCAGGCCGAGTTGGGCTGCGTGCCCGAAGAGGCGATACCGGCGCTCGCCGACGAGTTCAACCTCTCCAGGGCGGACGTCCACGGAGTGGTGACCTTCTACCACGACTTCCGCCGGGAGCCGGCGGGACGGACCACGGTGCGCATCTGCCGCGCCGAGGCGTGCCAGGCCCTCGGGTCCGACGCGCTGGTGGGCTACGCGCGGGAGGCGGGACTGGCCGTGGGGGAGACGACCCCGGACGGTTCGGTCACCGTCGAGCAGGTCTTCTGCCTCGGCAACTGCGCCCTGGGGCCCGCGGTCGAGGTCGACGGCCGGTTGTACGGACGAGTGGGCACGGCCCGGTTGGGCTCCATCCTCAAGGGGACTGCCGCATGATGAGGGAATCTTCCGACTCCACGGTGACCGTCTACGTCCCGCGGGACTCGGCGGCCAGATCGGTCGGTGCGGACGAGGTGGCGGACGCGCTGCGGCGCGCCGCGGCGGAGCGGGGGGCACCCGTCGAGGTGGTGCGCAACGGCTCCCGCGGCATGCTGTGGCTGGAGCCGCTGGTCGAGGTGGTCACCCCGGCCGGCCGCGTCGGGTACGGGCCGGTGGCCCCCTCGGACGTCGAGGGACTGCTGGCCGCGGGCATGCTCGAGGGTGCCGACCACCGGCTGCGCCTCGGCGTCGTCGACGAACTTCCCTGGCTGGCCCGCCAGACGCGGGTCACCTTCTCCCGGGTCGGGGTGACCGACCCCCTCTCGCCCGAGGACTACCTGCGCCACGGCGGCCTCGCCGGACTGCGCACGGCGCTGGGCATGACCCCCGCCGACGTCGTCACCGAGGTCACCGACTCCGGCCTGCGCGGCCGCGGCGGCGCCGGCTTCCCGGCCGGCATCAAGTGGAAGACCGTCCTGGACTGCGCCGACGAACTCAAGTTCGTCTGCTGCAACGCCGACGAGGGCGACAGCGGCACCTTCGCAGACCGCATGGTCATGGAGGGCGACCCCTTCATGCTCATCGAGGGCATGACGATCGCCGCGCACGCCGTCGGCGCGCGCGAGGGCTACCTCTACATCCGCTCCGAGTACCCCGACGCGGTGGCCACGATGCACGCGGCGATCGGCATCGCACGCGAGCGGGGGTGGCTCGGCGAGGGCATCCTCGGCTCCCCGCTCGACTTCGAGTTGCACGTCCGTGTCGGCGCCGGGGCGTACATCTGCGGCGAGGAGACCTCCATGCTGGAGAGCCTGGAGGGCAAGCGCGGCACCGTCCGCGCCAAGCCGCCGATCCCCGCGATCGAGGGCCTGTTCGGCAAGCCGACGGTCGTCAACAACGTCCTCACGCTCGCCACGGTGCCGGTCATCCTCGCCGAGGGCGCGAAGGCGTACCGGGAACTCGGCGTGGAACGCTCGCGCGGCACCCAGGTGTTCCAGCTCGGCGGCAACATCGCCCGCGGCGGGATCGTGGAGACCGCCTTCGGCGTGACGCTGCGCGAACTGGTCGAGGAGTACGGCGGTGGCACCTTCTCCGGGCGGCCGGTTCGCACGGTGCAGGTCGGCGGGCCGCTCGGCGCCTACCTGCCGACCTCGATGTTCGACCTGCCGATGGACTACGAGGCGTTCGCCGAGGCGGGCGCCATGCTTGGCCACGGCGGCGTCGTCGTGTTCGACGAGAGCGTCGACATGGCCGCCCAGGCCCGGTTCGCGATGGAGTTCTGCGCCGTGGAGTCCTGCGGCAAGTGCACACCCTGCCGGGTGGGATCGGTCCGCGGCGTCGAGACGATCGACAAGATCGTGGCCGGTCAGCAGCGCGACGAGAACCTGGCCCTGCTCGAGGACCTGTGCGAGTTGATGACCGACGGCTCCCTGTGCGCGATGGGCGGGCTCACGCCGATGCCCGTGCGCAGCGCCATCGCGCACTTCCCCGACGACTTCCTCGCCCGCGACCCCGGCCGGGCGATCCCCCGCACGCACGCCCATGGAGGCAGGACGGAGGGCACGGCATGACGCTCCTCAAGGAACCCGACTTCGGCACACCGGAGCGACCCGGACCGGCGACGGTCTCGGTGGAAGTGGACGGGATGCCGGTGACCGTGCCCGAGGGCACGTCGGTGATGCGTGCCGCGTCGCTCGCCGGCATCGACATTCCCAAGCTCTGCGCCACCGACAGCCTGGAGCCGTTCGGCTCCTGCCGGCTGTGCGTGGTGGAGATCGACGGACGGCGGGGCACCCCCGCGTCCTGCACCACACCCGTGGCGGACGGGATGAAGGTGAGCACCCAGACCCCGAAGGTGGCCAAGCTCCGCCAGGGCGTCATGGAGCTCTACATCTCCGACCACCCGCTGGACTGCCTCACCTGCCCGGCCAACGGCGACTGCGAGCTGCAGGACATGGCCGGCGCGGTCGGGCTGCGGCAGGTCCGCTACGGCTACGAGGGCGAGAACCACCTCGACGCCGGGAAGGACACCTCCAACCCCTACTTCGACTTCGACGCGTCCAAGTGCATCGTCTGCTCGCGCTGCGTCCGCGCCTGCGGCGAGGTCCAGGGCACCTTCGCGCTGACCATCGAGGGCCGCGGCTTCGACTCCAAGGTCTCGCCCGGGGCCGGCGAGTCCTTCATGGACTCCGAGTGCGTCTCCTGCGGCGCCTGCGTGCAGGCCTGCCCGACCTCGACGCTGCAGGAGAAGTCGGTGGTCGAGCTCGGCATGCCGACCCGCTCGGTGGTCACCACCTGCGCGTACTGCGGTGTCGGCTGCTCCTTCAAGGCCGAGCTGCGCGGCGACGAGCTGGTGCGGATGGTGCCGTACAAGGACGGCGGTGCCAACGAGGGCCACTCCTGCGTCAAGGGCCGCTTCGCCTTCGGCTACGCGACCCACCCCGACCGGGTGCTGAGGCCCATGGTGCGCGAGAAGATCACCGACCCGTGGCGCGAGGTCGAGTGGGACGAGGCGATCGGCACGGTCGCCCGCCGGATGCGCGAACTCCAGCAGACCTACGGGCCGGGTGCGATCGGCGCCATCACCTCCTCGCGGTGCACCAACGAAGAGGTGTACGTCGTCCAGAAGATGGTGCGCGCCGCCTTCGGCAACAACAACGTCGACACCTGCGCCCGGGTCTGCCACTCCCCGACGGGGTACGGGCTCAAGCAGACCTTCGGCGAGTCGGCCGGCACGCAGGACTTCCGGTCCGTGTCCGAGGCCGACGTCATCATGGTGATCGGGGCCAACCCCACCGACGGGCACCCGGTGTTCGCCTCGCGGATGAAGCGCCGGCTGCGCGAGGGCGCCAAGCTCATCGTCGTCGACCCGCGCCGCATCGACCTGGTGCGCTCCCCGCACATCCAGGCCGAGCACCACCTGCAGCTGCGGCCCGGCACCAACGTCGCCGTCGTCAACGCCATGGCGCACGTGGTGGTCACCGAGGGGCTGGTCGACCGGGCCTTCGTGGACGAGCGCTGCGAGGACTTCGACGAGTGGGCGCAGTTCATCGCCCGGCCGGAGAACAGCCCTGAGGTCACGGAGGAGCTCACCGGCGTGCCGGCCGCGGAACTGCGCGCGGCGGCACGGCTGTACGCCCAGGCCCCGAACGGCGCCATCTACTACGGGCTCGGCGTCACCGAGCACAGCCAGGGCTCCACCATGGTGATGGGCATGGCCAACCTCGCGATGGCCTGCGGCAACATCGGCCGCGACGGCGTCGGGGTGAACCCGCTGCGCGGTCAGAACAACGTCCAGGGCTCCTGCGACATGGGCTCGTTCCCGCACGAGCTGCCCGGCTACCGGCACGTCTCCGACGACGCCGTGCGCACCGTCTTCGAGAACCTGTGGGGCGGCACGCTTCTCGCCGAGCCCGGGCTGCGCATCCCGAACATGTTCGACGCGGCCATCGACGGGACTTTCCGCGGCCTGTTCGTGCACGGCGAGGACATCGCCCAGTCCGACCCCAACCTGGGGCACGTCACCGCCGCGCTCGAGGCCATGGAACTGGTCGTCGTGCAGGACCTGTTCCTCAACGAGACGGCGAAGTTCGCGCACGTCTTCCTGCCGGGCGCGTCCTTCCTCGAGAAGGACGGCACCTTCACCAACGCCGAGCGCCGCATCAACCGGGTGCGCGCGGTGATGAAGCCGAAGACCGGCAAGCACGAGTGGCAGATCGTCTCCGAGATCGCCACCGCCATGGGCCACCCCATGGCCTACGACCACCCCGGTCAGATCATGGACGAGATCGCCCAGGTCACACCGACCTTCACCGGTGTCTCCTTCCAGCTGCTCGACAAGCTGGGCAGCGTCCAGTGGCCGTGCAACGAGCAGGCCCCCGAGGGCACGCCCATCATGCACGTGGACGAGTTCGTGCGGGGCAAGGGCAAGTTCGTGGTCACCACCTTCGTGCCGACCGCCGAGCGCAGCACCCGGCGCTTCCCGCTGATCCTGACCACGGGACGGATCCTCAGCCAGTACAACGTCGGGGCGCAGACCCGCCGTACCGCCAACGTCGCCTGGCACCCGGAGGACGTGCTGGAGCTGCACCCCCACGATGCCGAGGTCCGCGGCATCGTGGACGGCGACAGGGTGACCCTGGCGAGCCGGGTGGGGGAGACGACGCTGAAGGCCGAGATCTCCGACCGGATGCCGCCCGGAGTCGTGTACACCACGTTCCACCACCCGGTGACCGGGGCCAACGTGGTGACCACGGAGAACTCCGACTGGGCGACCAACTGCCCGGAGTACAAGGTGACCGCGGTGCAGGTGGGGCTCGCCCGTCCGCGGCGGGCCGCGGACGGGGAACACGACCGCGGCCAGGAACGGGACGCCTTGCTGACGGTGGTGGACTGAGATGGCCGAAGCGATCCCGGCGGAGCGCCGGATGGCGAACGACATCGCGGCCAACCTCGTCCATCTGCCCGGAGACCGGGCGGCGGAGGCCGTCGCGGGGCACATCGGCAGGTTCTGGGACCCGCGCATGCGCACCCGGTTGTTCGCCTACGTCGACTCCGGTGCGGAAGGTCTGGACCCCCTCGTGGTCGAGGCGGTGAAACTGCTGCGCTGACGACGACGCGGAATCCCGGCCGGTCCAGGCCGGCCGGGGTCCGGAACACCGGGGAAGCACGGGGAGGCGCCCTGTCGTCGGAGTACGGCGGCGTGCCGGGCCTTCGTGACACCGGCGGGTGAGCGTTTCACGCTGCCCTTGAACACGTTGCGACCGGCGGCTCACCCTGCCCGTCCCCGTCCCCGTCCCCGTCCGGCCCCCGGGTCGGCGGGCCGCGGGCGGTCTGTGTTAGGGTGACAGGGATGCAGTTGTGGTACCCATAAAAACTATGTGCGCCTGACGGAATTCTTCTCCCGCAGGCGCATTATTTGTTCTCCGGACATTCCCCGGATGGGCCCTCTGCCTACAGAAGGAGAATGTCATGGCACAGGGAACCGTTAAGTGGTTCAACGCCGAAAAGGGTTTCGGCTTCATCGAGCAGGACGGCGGCGGCCCCGACGTCTTCGCCCACTACTCGAACATCGCCACCCAGGGCTTCCGTGAGCTCCTGGAGGGCCAGCGGGTGACCTTCGACGTCACGCAGGGCCAGAAGGGCCCGCAGGCGGAGAACATCGTCCCCGCCTGATCGCCGGACGCGTACCCGCTCACCGGGGTCCGCACCATCGTGGTGCGGACCCCGGTTTGCGCTGCTCCAGGAAGGCAAATGAACCGCATGTCCCGCAGGCCCCAGAAACCGAATCGGCGCGCGTCGTCGTCCGCCCCCTCCGCATCGCCGCCGAGGGAATTCCGGCTGCCGGAGAGCATGACACCCGCACTTCCCCCCGTCGACGAGTTCGCCGCTCTCGACATGCCCGCGGGTCTGCTGAAGACCCTCACCGCGCAGGGCGTGACCACCCCCTTCCCCATCCAGGCCGCGACGCTGCCCAACTCGCTCGCCGGCCGCGACCTGCTGGGCCGGGGCCGCACCGGCTCTGGCAAGACCCTCGCCTTCGGACTGGCACTGCTGGCCCGTACGGCGGGTCTGCGCGCGGAGCCCAAGGCGCCCCTCGCGCTCGTGCTGGTGCCCACCCGTGAGCTCGCCCAGCAGGTGACGGACGCGCTGACCCCGTACGCGACGGCGGTGAACCTCCGCATGGCCACCGTGGTCGGCGGACTGTCGATGGCCAAGCAGGCCGCCACGCTGCGGCGCGGCGTCGAGGTGCTGGTGGCCACCCCCGGCCGGCTCAACGACCTGGTGGAACACGGCGACTGCCTGCTCGGCAGCGTGGGCATCACGGTGCTGGACGAGGCCGACCAGATGACCGACATGGGCTTCCTGCCGCAGATCACCAGGCTGATCGAGCGCGTGCGGCCCGACGGGCAGCGGATGCTCTTCTCGGCCACCCTGGACGGCAACATCGACCGCCTGGTGCAGCGGTTCCTGACCGACCCCGTGGTGCACTCCGTGGACCCGTCCGCGGGGGCGGTGACCACCATGGAGCACCATGTGCTCCACGTCCTGGACGAGACCGACAAGAAGGCCGTCACCACGCGCATCGCGGCACGTGACGGCCGGGTCATCCTCTTCCTGGACACCAAGCGGTCCGCCGACCGGCTCGCCAAGCGGCTGCTGGCCGTCGGTGTCCGCGCCGCGGCACTGCACGGAGGGCGGTCCCAGCCGCAGCGCAACCGGACCCTGGAGCAGTTCAAGAACGGCCAGGTGACGGCGCTGGTCGCCACGAACGTCGCCGCCCGCGGCATACACATCGACGACCTCGACCTCGTCGTGAACGTCGATCCCCCCACCGACCACAAGGACTACCTCCACCGCGGCGGCCGCACGGCCCGCGCCGGCGGCTCCGGCAGGGTGGTCACGCTGGTCCTGCCCGACCAGAAACGGGACGTCACCCGGCTCATGTCGGACGCGGGCGTCCGTCCCCGCACGGCCCGCATCCAGTCGGGTGCCGCGGAGCTGACCACCATCACCGGCGCCCGTGAGCCGTCGGGCATCGCCGTCACCATCGAGCTGCCCCAGCCGCCGGTCACGCCGAGGACGCCCGAGAACGGCGGGCGGCCCGCTCGCCGGCGCCGCGGTGGCGGCAACGGCGGGGCCGCGACGGCGACGGGCACCGCCGCCGGAACCGGTGGCCGGGGTCCGGACCGCCGGGCCGCTGCCGGGACGGCGGCGACCGGTGGCGCCCGCCGCGCGGGTTCGCGCGGGGCGGCGAATGGCGCGGGCGGTATGGGCGGCCGGGGATCCGACCGCCGGGGCGCGGCCGGTGCCGCCACCGGCAATGGTTCCGGTGCGGGGACCCGCGGCGGCGGACGGCGGCCGGCGGCCGGCACCGAGGGCCGCGGCGGCCGCCGCAACTCCGCGGGCTGACCGGACAGGGGGACGGGCGCGGGCCGCGTGCGGGGCCCTGCGCCGGTCCGCCTAACCTGGACGGCATGTCAGCGATCCGTCTCCTCGTCCTGGGCGCGGTCCGCCAGCACGGGCGGGCCCACGGCTACCAGGTGCGCAACGACCTGGAGTACTGGGGCGCGCACGAGTGGTCCAACGCCAAGCCCGGCTCGATCTACCACGCCCTGAAGCAGATGGCGAAGCAGGGACTGCTGCACGCCCACGAGGTCGCCCCGTCGACGGCCGGCGGCCCGCCCCGCACCGAGTACGAGATCACGGACGAGGGGACCGAGGAGTTCCGGCGCCTGCTGCACGAGTCGCTGGTGGCCTACGACCAGAAGATGGACCTCCTGTCCGCGGCCATCGGTTTCATCGTCGATCTGCGCCGGGACGAGGCGCTGGAGCTGCTTCGGGAGCGGATCCGCAGGATCGGCGAGTGGCGGACCGCCGTCACCGAGCACTACATCCCGGAGGACGGCCCGGGTCGGCTCGGCCACATCGGCGAGATCATGAACCTCTGGGTGCACACGGCCGACTCCGACGCCGCATGGACCCGGGGGCTCATCGAGCGGATCGAGGGCGGCGCGTACACCTTCGCGGGGGAGGGCGAGCCGTTCGTCGGCGTTCTCGCGCAGGGCGAGGAGAACCCGTACGCGACGGGGGAACCCCGTCCCGGCGACACCCACTGCTGGCTGGGCACGGCGGTCCAGTGGAACCCGATGTCCCGGACCGCGACGGCGGTACGCGACCTGTTCGGCGGCCCCGGTGGCGAGCCCGGTCATGTCTGGGCCGCCGTGGCCTGGCCACTGGCCCTGCTGGCGGTGTTCCTCCCGCTGGCGGTACGGCGGTTCGGGCGCCTGAGCGCTTAGCGGTGGCGGTCGCGGGACGGCCGGGCGGACTCGAGCCGTCCCCTGCCGTCCCGCGCGAGGTCGCCGGCTTCCTTACCGGCCCTTTACCCACGCTCGGCCCTGCTCGCCGCGCGAAGGCAACGGGTGCCGCAGGCAACCATTCGGCGGGCGGTGGAGGTTACTTCGCTGACCAGGCAGAACGCTCCCTGGAGCAAGTCGAGTTCGCCGTCCGGACGGGCGTGGAGCGGGTGCGACCGGTTGGTAATGCACTGGTCAATCTTCCCGTCGTCCCCTGGACACCTCGATTTGCAGATCCATACCGTATGCAATCTCCAGTATGGAGAATCGCGCCGACCAGCTGAGTGTTCGCCTCGACATCCCTGAGCACGGCCGAATCGTCGTGTCCGAGGGACGTACCACCGTGTCACCCGCCTGCGCGCTGTCACGGTCCGGGTTGCCGCCCTGGACCCCCAGTCGCCCGGACGACGTACCACCGGGCCCGGCCATGCCGGGCCGAGCCGCAGGGATGGTCCCGCTCCACCCCTCCGCATGAAGAGAAAGGCCCAGGGGGCGCACGCCAGGTTCTTTTCACGCAAGGGAAGGCACCGATGTCAGCAACACCGCATGTGGCTCCCGGGCAGTACCGGCAAGTCACCGACGCGAACGGCCGCGTATACAGGGTCGGGGAGACCGACCGCTCCCTCCTCGGGAGGCCCCGGGCCTGGATGGTCTGGCTCCCCTGGATCTCGATGATGGGCGTCAGCGTCTACGAGTACGGCTACAGCTCCGCCGAGGCGGTGCTCGAGCACGCCCATGGATGGACCCTCACCGAGACGTTCTGGATCGCCAGCATCTGGGCGGTCTTCCAGGCGGGCGTCGCGTTCCCCGCGGGACGTCTGCGGGAGACCGGGGTCCTGCCGGCCAGGACGGCGATGCTCGCCGGAGCGGCCTTCTCCGGTCTGGGCTTCCTGGCTCTCTCGCACTTCGGGAACCCCTATCTGGTGATGGCCGGTTACTCGGTGCTGGGCGGCACGGGCGCCGGCCTGGTCTACGCGACCTGCATCAACATGGTCGGCAAGTGGTACCCCGACAACAAAGGCGCCCGCACCGGGTTCGTGAACGGCGGCTTCGCCTACGGAACCCTCCCGCTCATCTTCGTCTTCAACTACTGGTTCCACCCCGGCAACTTCCGGCTGGTCCTCGACCTGATCGCGCTGGGCATGGTGCTGATCGTCGCCGTCTGCGGCATGTTCTTCCGCGACCCGCCGAAGAGCTGGTGGCCGCACGACGTCGACCCGCTGAACCGGGGCGTGACCGAGGACGCGAGGCGGGTCGCCAAGCGACTGGCCAAGAACCCGCCCGCCAAGGGCCAGTTCACCCCGATGGAGGCGATCAGGACGGGGCAGCTCCCGCTGATGTGGTTCGCCCTGGTCTGCATCGGCGGCGTGTCGCTCTTCGGCATCAACTTCCAGGTCCCGTTCGCCAAGAGCCTGGGCTTCGGCCCGCTGGTCGCGGCCTCCTCGGCGGGTGTGCTCGCGGTGGTCAACGGCGTCGGCCGGGCCATCGTGGGCTGGCTGTCGGACTACCTGGGCCGGCGTCAGACGCTGGTCCTGGTCCTGGTGGTGGCGGGCCTGGCGCAGTTCGGCGTGCTGTGGTCGGGCCAGGCGCACAACGAGCCCCTGTTCCTGATCTTCGCGTTCCTCAACGGTTTCGGCGGAGGGGCGTTCTACCCACTGTTCGCCGCGCTCACGCCGGACTACTTCGGCGAGAACAACAATGCGCAGAACTACGGCCTGGTCTACAGCGCCAAGCTGGTCGGCGGTGTCGGCGGCGGTGGTCTGGCCGCCGGGGTGGTCGCCGCCTGGGGCTACACCGGCGCCTACACCCTGGCCGGGGGCATCGCCTTCCTCTCCGCGCTGATCACGCTGTTCCTGCGGCAGCCCGGCGCCCCCCGCCGCGGCGGCGACGGGAGCCCCGTGGCCCAGGTGGGCGGCCTCACCGCCTCCCCCGCGGAGGCGACCACCTGACGGCTGCGGTACCGGGGCCCCGCGAGGAGCCCCCATCGATCGTGCGCGGGCGATGAGGCCCGGCCCGGGGCGGCGGCAGTTCCGGACCGGGTGCCCGCGTCACGAGGCGGGGCCGGTCGGTGGGGTGCGCCCCCTGCTCCGCCCGGCCCCGCCCGCGTTCCCCCTGCCGCTTCTCCTCCCTGTTCCTCCCGCTCCCTCCCCCTCGACGACGGTCCGGGTGCCCGTGCACCCGGACCGTCGGGCATTCCCCGCGGCGGGGCTCAGGCCCTCCCGGCGTCGACGGCTGCGGCGATCTGTCTGCAGTAGAAGTCGGTGGTGTTCCGGGTGTGGCGGCGCATCAGTTCCTCGGAACGGTCCGCGTCGCCCAGGGCGATGGCCTCGATGATGGTGGCGTGCTCGTTCCAGGCGTCCTGGCCCCGGGGCCGGGCGATGGGCATGTAGTACCAGCGCACCCGGCGGTCGACCTGGAGGATCAGCTCGGCAAGGACGTGGTTGCGGGACAGTTCGGTGATGAAGCCGTGCAGCGCGGCGTTGGCCTCGACGATCCCGCGGGCGTCGTCCGCCGCCAGGGCGGTGATGCCCGCGTCCTGCAGTTCCCACAGCCGGACCACGTCCGCGTCCGTGGCGTGCAGCGCGGCGCCGTGCGCGGAGTGGGTCTCCAGCACGGCGCGGACACTGAGGAGCTGGGTGGCCTCCTCCTGCGTCGGGGCGTGGACGAAGGCGCCCTGCGCCGGGCGCAGGTCGACCCAGCCGTCGGTCTGCAGGCGTTGCAGCGCCTCGCGCACCGGCTGGCGGCTGACACCGAGGTGGTCGGCGAGTTCGGCCTCGACCAGGTGCTGGCCCGATCTGAGGGTGCCGTTGACGATCAGTTCGATCAGGGCCTCGTAGACGGCCTGGCGCAGCGGAGCCGGCCGGGTGACCCGGACGACGGTGGCCGCGGTACGTGTCTCGCGCATGAGCACCCCTGTCGGCTGAGTTCTTTGCACAGTGCCAAGAATACAGATTTTGGTATGCAATTCAGTCGCGAGGTTGAACAAGGCTTTGCCGGAAATCGGCCGTCGGCGTGCGGAGGCCCACGGCGGTCGCCGGCGCACAGCGGGCGGGGCGGGGGAAGCACGCGACCCCCGCCCCGCCCGCCATGGGCGTAATGCCCGTCAGGCCGGTGCGGGCTGCTGGTCGGTGCGCAGGCCCCGGGATGCCGCGGAACCGGGATCCGGCGTGCTCAGCGCGCGCAGAATGGCGTCCACGCTCTCCTTGGCGTCGCCGAAGAGCATGCTGCTGTTCTCGCGGAAGAACAGCGGGTTCTGCACCCCCGCGTACCCCGAGGACATGGAGCGCTTGAAGACGACGACGTTCTCCGCCTCCCACACCCGCAGCACCGGCATGCCGGCGATGGGGCTGGCCGGGTCCTCCTCCGCCGCCGGGTTGACGGTGTCGTTGGCGCCGATGACGAGCACCACCGTGGTGTCGCCGAAGTCGTCGTTGATCTCGTCCATCTCCAGCACGACGTCGTACGGCACCCTGGCCTCGGCCAGCAGCACGTTCATGTGCCCGGGCAGCCGGCCGGCCACCGGGTGGACGCCGAAGCGGACCTGTACCCCGCGTCGCCGCAGTGCCTGGGTCAGCTCCGCCACCGGGTGCTGCGCCTGGGCCACCGCCATGCCGTAGCCGGGGGTGATGATCACCGACGTGGCGTTCTCCAGCAGTTCGGCCGTCTCCTCCGCGGTGGTCTCACGGTGCTCGCCCTGTTCGACGTCGCCGCCCGTCGGCGCCGGGGCGCCGAAGCCCCCGGCGATCACCGAGAGGAAGGACCGGTTCATCGCCTTGCACATGATGTACGACAGGTAGGCGCCGGAGGAGCCGACGAGCGCACCCGTGACGATGAGCAGATTGTTGTCGAGCAGGAAGCCCGCCGCGGCGGCGGCCCAGCCCGAGTAGCTGTTGAGCATCGAGACGACGACCGGCATGTCACCGCCGCCGATCGAGACGACCAGGTGCCAGCCGAGTGCGAGTGCCAGGGCGGTGACGGCGATCATGAGCCCGAGGTTCGGGCTCACCGTGAACCACACCGTCAGGGCCACGAAGGCGGCGAGCGCCCCGAGGTTGAGGGCGTTCTTGCCGGGCAGCGTCAGCGGACGGGACTTGATCCGCGCCGACAGCTTCAGGAAGGCGACGATGGAGCCGGTGAAGGTGACCGCGCCGATGAAGATGCCGATGAACACCTCCGCGTGGTGGATGCCGAGCAGGTCGCCGGCGACCCGGGTCTGCGCGGCGCCGTCCGCCTCCACCTCGTAGTAGCTGTTCCAGCCGACCAGCACCGCGGCGAGGCCCACGAGGCTGTGCAGGACGGCGATGAGTTCCGGCATCCGGGTCATCTCGACCCGGCGCGCCCGCCACAGGCCGACGGCGCCGCCGACGGCCGTGGCGACGACGATCAGCCCGACGGCGCTGCCCGGGATGTCCCGTGCCGCGGCGACGACGGTGGCGATCAGCGCCAGCGCCATGCCGCCGATGCCGTACGCCACTCCGGCGCGGGAGGTGCGGTGTTGCGAGAGTCCGGCCAGGCTGAAGATGAACAGCAGCGCGGCGACGATGTCGGCGGCCTGGGCGGCCGTGGTTGTGTTCATCGATCCTCAGCCCTTCGAGAACATGCCGAGCATGCGGCGGGTGACGGCGAATCCTCCGAAGATGTTCACGGTGGTCAACATGATCGCCACGACCGACATCACGGTGACGGCCGGTCCGGCGTGGCCTATCTGCAGCAGTGCCCCGACCACCACGATCCCCGAGATTGCGTTGGTGACCGACATCAGCGGTGTGTGCAGGGCGTGGTGGACCTTTCCGATCACGTAGTAACCGATGACCACGGCCAGCGCGAACACCGTGAAGTTGCCCACGAGCTGGGCGGGGGAGAAGGCGATCACAAGGAACATGGCAAGCATGCCGAGCGCGATCAGACCGTAGCGCGCGGCGGGCGACAGACGTGGCTCCTTGGGCCGCGGTGCGGCCGCCACCGGCGCCGGGGCCTGCCCGGCGGGCGCCGCCGACACCTGGACGGGCGGTGGCGGCCAGGTCTTCTCGCCCTCCCGCACCACCGTGACGGACCGCTGCACGATGTCGTCGAAGTCGAGCGTCAGCCGCCCGTCCTTGCCGGGCGTCAGCAGCTTGAGCAGGTTGACGAGATTGGTCCCGTACAACTGCGACGCCTGGGCCGGCAGCCGGCCCGCCAGGTCGGTGTAGCCGATGATCGTCACGTCGTTGCCGGTGACGATCGCCTTCCCGCTGACCGTCCCCTCGACGTTGCCGCCCTGCGCCGCGGCCATGTCGACGATGACGCTGCCGGGCTTCATCGACGCCACGTCGGCCGCCGTGATCAGCCGGGGGGCGGGGCGGCCGGGGATCAGCGCGGTGGTGATGATGATGTCGACGTCCGCGGCCTGCTCGCTGTAGATCTCGGCCGCACGCCGGTCGTACTCCTCGGAGGTCGCCTTGGCGTAGCCGTCGCCGCTCGCCTCCTGTTCCACCTCGACGGCGAGGAACTCCCCGCCCAGGGAACGGACCTGGTCGGCGACCTCGGCCCGTGGGTCGGTGGCCCGGACCACCGCGCCGAGGCTGCCGGCCGCGCCGATCGCGGCGAGACCCGCCACTCCCGCGCCGGCCACCAGGACCTTGGCCGGGGGCACCTTGCCCGCCGCGGTGACCTGTCCGGTGAAGAAGCGCCCGAAGACGTGGGCCGCCTCGATCACCGCCCGGTACCCGGCGATGTTCGCCATCGAGCTGAGCACGTCCATCGACTGGGCCCGCGAGATGCGCGGGACGGCGTCCAGCGCCAGGACCGTGATCGGCCGTGCCGACAGTTCCTCGACGAGGCCGGGGTTGTGGGCCGGAGCGATCAGCCCGATGAGGGTCGCTCCGTCGCGCAGTTTCTCGATCTCCTCGTGCGAGGGGGCGTTGACCTTGAGGACCACGTCCGCCTGCCAGGCTTCGCCGACCCGCGCGCCCGCTTGGGCGTAGGCCTCGTCGGAGAAGCCGGAGGCGGCACCGGCCCCCGGTTCCACGACGACCTCGTAGCCGAGGCCGATGAGCCGGCGGACGCTGTCCGGTGTGACCGCCACTCGCGTCTCCCCGGCGGTGGACTCGGTGACGACACCGATCTGCTGAGGGGGTGAATCCGACATCGCTCTCCTTTTCCGTCGCTTCTGACCGACGTCACGGCTCGTCAGCCGAGCCGTCGTCCGCACTGCGTGTTCCCCGGCCCTGTGGCGCGGCCGTGCGCGCCCGGGACCGCGTGTGTGCGGCGAAGCGTTCCCCTGCTTCGTGCTCGGTCAACCTGTCCGGAGCGTGTGTGACCCGGTTCATGGCCCAGCGGGGCGCCGGGGACTGGATGCGGCGTGAGCCGGGACCCCGCCCGGTTCCGGGCGCCCGACTTCGTGTGAGGGGACTGTACATCCCAAGAGGGTACTGCATACAGTATCCACTCCCCCTTCGAATGGAGAGGAGTCGCCGTGAAAATCGCAGTCCTCGGAGCCGGTGCGATCGGCGCTTACGTGGGCGCGGCACTGCACCGTGGTGGCGCCGACGTCCACCTGATCGCCCGGGGTGAGCATCTTCAGGCGATACGCGCCCACGGAGTCCGGGTGAACAGCCCGCGCGGTGACTTCGTGGCCAAGCCCCACGCCACGGACGACCCGGAGGAGATCGGCCCCGTCGACTACGTCTTCCTGGGCCTGAAGGCACATTCCTACGCCACCTCCGGACCGCTGATCTCCCCGCTCCTCGGTGACAGGACCGCGGTGGTGGCCGGTCAGAACGGCATCCCCTGGTGGTACTTCCACGAGCTCGCCGGCCCCTACGAGGGGCGGCGGATCGAGGCGGTCGACCCCGGCGGCGCCACCAGCGCGGTGCTGGCGCCGGAACGCGCCATCGGCTGCGTCGTCTACCCCGCGACGGTCATCGAGGCCCCCGGCGTCATCCGGCACCTGGAGGGCACCCGGTTCTCCATCGGCGAGCCGGGCGGCGCGATCTCCGACCGGTGCTCGGAGCTGAGCGAGGCCATGATCGCCGGCGGCCTCAAGTGCCCGGTGGAGCCGAACCTGCGCGACGACATCTGGATCAAGCTGATGGGCAACGTCGCCTTCAACCCGATCAGCGCCCTCACCAGGGCGACGATGGTCGACATCTGCAAGCACCCGCACACCCGGCGGCTGGTCACCCAACTCATGGAGGAGACACTGGACATCGCGGCCAGGGTCGGCAGCACCCCCGACATCTCGATCGAGAAGCGGCTTCGGGGCGCCGAGGGGGTGGGACACCACAAGACCTCGATGCTCCAGGACCTCGAGGCCGGCAAGCAGCTGGAACTCGACGCCATCGTGACGGCCGTCGTGGAGATGGCCGACATCTCCGGGGCGGACGCCCCCAACCTGCGGGCGGTCCACGCCGCGACCGACCTGCTGGCGCGCGGCGTCACCGCGGCCCGGGACGACAGCGCCACCGCGCGGAGACCGGTCCCCGCCTGACCCGTCCCCCGCTCGTCACCCACCCGCTCCCGGGACACCCCGGGATCGCCGGCCCACCGCCGGACGAACCGCCGCAACACCTCCGGAGCCCGGCCCGTCGCGGCGACGGGACCGGGCCCCGGGGCAGGAGCCCGCACCGCATGCGCGGGCACGCACGAACGAGGGCCGCGATCCGGCTCGGTAGGCTCTGCCCGGTCACACCGCAACCGGCTCGTCCGCCGTCGGCCGCCCCTGGGACGTTCTCACCCCGGGGAGCTTCGACCGCCGGCACGGACGGTGTGGCGACTCCAGCGGGACGTGCCGGCGCGACCGCGGCCACAGGCAGAAAGGAGTCGTTCATGCTGTTCCGTCAGCTGGAGTACTTCGTGGCGGTCGCCAGGGAGCGGCACTTCGCCCGGGCGGCGGAGTCCTGCTACGTGTCGCAGCCCGCGCTCTCGGCGGCGATAGCCAAGCTCGAGCGGGAGCTGAACGTCACGCTGATCAACCGCGGGCACAACTACCAGGGCCTCACGCCCGAGGGCGAACGGCTGGTGGTCTGGGCCAAGCGGATCCTCGCCGAGCAGGAAGCCTTCAAGGCCGAGGTCGCCGCCGTCCAGTCGGGCATCACCGGCACACTGCGGCTGGGCACCGAACCCACCGCGTCCACCACCCTGGTCCTGCCCGTCGCCGCGTTCTGCGCGGCCCATCCGCTGGCCAAGGTCCAGGTCCGCTCCCGGCTGTCGACCACCGAGCTCCACCGCCAGCTCCTCGCGTTCGAGCTGGACGCCGCCATCGCGCACTTCGCCCCGCACGACCGGGAGAACCTGCAGGTGATGCCGCTGTACGAGGAGCGGTACATGCTGCTCGCCTCCAGCGACCAGCTGCTGCCGCAGACCGACACCATGAAGTGGGCGGACGCTGCCACGATGCCGCTCGCCCTGCTGACTCCCGACATGAGGATCCGCCAGGTCATCGACGACGCGTTCGCCGAGAGCGGGGTCGTGGTGACCCCGCAGGTCGAGACGGACTCGGTGGCCGCCCTCTACGCCAGCGTCGGCGCCGGCGCGTGCGCCAGCATCGTCCCGCACACCTGGCTGCGCGCGATGCCGCCGCTCGGCCGGATGCGCGCCGTCCGCCTGGTCGAGCCGGACGCCAGGGCCAAGGTCTCGGTCGCGATCCACGCCGCGACCCCGGGTTCGGTCGCGGCGCGGGCGTTCATGAACGCCGCGGCCGGGCTGTCGCTGGACGAGTTCTTCGACGAGCCGCTGCCGGCGGAGCACCGCGTCAGGTGAGCCCGGGCCACACGGGGTCCCGCGCGTACAGCAGGTCCACCGCCGCCCGGTCCAGCCCTCCCTTCGCCGTGTGCGGGAGCGAGGCGACGATGCGGATGCGGTCGGGGACCTCGAAGGAGGCCAGACGGCCGCGGCAGTACCGAAGCACCTCCTCGGCCCCTGGCGCCTCGGCCCCGGACAGCACCACGGCGGCACCGACCCGCTGCCCGTACGTCGCGTCGGGCACGGCGAACACGGCGGCCTCGGCCACCCCCGGACACCCGGCGAGCACGTCCTCGACGTGCTCGGGCACCACCTTCTCGCCCCCGCGGACGATGAGGTTCTTCAGCCGCCCGGTGAGGAACAGGTCGCCGTCCTCGCCGAGCACGCCCAGGTCGCCGGTGCGGAACCAGCCGTCGGCGAAGCCGTGCGCGGTCTCGGCGGGGTTGCCCAGGTAGCCGCGGGCCACCGGGGGACCGTGCACCCACACCTCGCCCACGCCGCCGGGCGGGCACGGCTTCCCGTCCGGGTCCAGGACCCGCAGCTCCAGGCCGGCCGGCCGGCCGGCCGAACCGTGCTTGAGCGACCCGTGCCGCGGCAGCGGCTCGCTGGTCGCCTGGTGCGCGGACTCGGTCATGCCGTACGCCGACAGCAGGGGTGCGCCGAGGGCGCGTTCGAGCGCCCGCTGGGTGGCCGTGTTGAGCGGGGCGCTGCTGCTGCGCAGGAACCGCAGCGCCGGCACCCGCGGGCCCGTGAGATCCGTCGCCGCCCGCTCCAGGAGGACCTCGTGGATGGTGGGGACCGCGGTGAACCACGTGGCACCCGCCGCCCGCATGTCGTCCCAGAAGGTGTGCGCCGAGAACCGCCCGTGCGCGGGCAGCAGCACGCAGCCACCGCTCGCCAGCGTGGACAGCAGCGTGGCGAACAGCCCGTGCCCGTGGAAGAACGGCATCGCCGCGACCGTCGCGTCGCCGGGCCCCAGCTCGTACGTGGCGCAGACGCCGCGGACGGAGGCGGCCACGTTGCCGTGCGTCAGCGGGACCATCTTCGCCCGGTCGGTGGTCCCCGCGGTGAACAGCACCAGGGCGTCCTGCGCGGTGAGTTCACCGGCAGCGCCCCGCGCGGCGGCCGGCGCGCCGGCGTCCGTCGCCAGCGCGGCCATCGCCCTGCCGGCGGCGGAGAGGTCCACCCGCACCGTCCACGCCGGGACACCGCTCCCCACGGCCGGCGGCGGGGCGCCGCCCGCGGCCGGGCCCAGCAGCACGGCCCGTACCCCCAGCGCCTCCAGCCGGGCCGACATCTGCGACTCGGGCAGCGCGGGGTCCACGGGTGCGACCACAAGACCGGCCCGCGCCCCGCCCAGCAACGCCACCACGAACTCGGCGGTGTTCGCGCTGACCAGGCCCACCGCGTCCCCTGGGCACAGCCCCCCGGCGGTCAGCTGACCGGCCACCGCGTCGGCCAGCTCGTCCAGGGCGCGGTAGGAGACCTCCGCGCGGTCCGCGCCGGCGATCAGTGCCGGGGCCTGCGGACGCCCCCTGGCATGCCGGTCGAGGAGATCGGTGAGGCCCGTGACCACGGGCGGCCGGTAACGGTCGGGGTCGCGCACCGATGCAGCGGCCGGAACGGCCATGGCCGCACCTCCTCGCGCCTGGAATCTCTGATGAACCGTCCTCAGCGAGACTGCGCGGGGCGCCGGGCACGCGTCCAATACGCACTGGCGAACGGTCGATAGCGGAGGTCTATCAACCCACCTCGACGCCCCTGTGGCGTGCGTCGATAAACGCCGTTTATCGGCTGGTCGCCGATAGGTCTTGGACGCGGCGGAGCCGGCTGCCGATCGTGAGAGGAGCAGCCGCACGCATGACTTGCCCAAGGAGGACCTCGGACCATGACCGCCCCCTCACCACTGGAGACCGCGGCGAACGCCGACGCACCGGCCGAGCTCACCGACGGGTACCACCTGGTCGTCGACGCGCTCAAGATGAACGACGTCGACACCATCTACGGGGTGGTCGGCATCCCGATCACGGATCTCGCACGGCTCGCCCAGGCGCAGGGCATCCGTTACATCGGCTTCCGCCACGAGAGCAACGCGGGACACGCCGCGGCGGCGGCCGGCTACCTCACCAAGAAGCCCGGCATCTGCCTGACGGTATCGGCGCCCGGCTTCCTCAACGGACTGGTGGCGCTCGCGAACGCCACCACCAACTGCTTCCCGATGGTGCAGATCTCCGGCTCCAGTGAGCGCCACCTCGTCGACCTCAAGCAGGGCGACTACGAAGAGATGGACCAGCTCGCCGCCGCGCAGCCGTTCTGCAAGGCCGCGTACCGCATCAGCCGGGTCGAGGACATCGGCCGCGGTATCGCCCGCGCCCTGCGCACCGCGGTCTCCGGGCGCCCCGGCGGTGTCTACCTCGACATCCCCGCCGCGGTGCTCGGTTCCATCATGGACGCCGGGGAGGGCGCGAAGACGCTGAGCCGTCTCGTCGACCCGGCTCCGCGCCAGCTGCCCGCCCCGGAGGCGGTGGACCGCGCGATCGAGCTGCTGGCCGGCGCGCAGCGACCGCTGATCGTCCTGGGCAAGGGCGCCGCCTACGCCCAGGCGGACGCGCGGATCCGCGAGTTCGTCGAGTCCACCGGCATCCCCTACGTGCCGATGTCCATGGCGAAGGGCCTGCTGCCCGACGACCACCCGCAGTCCGCGGCCACCGCCCGCTCGCTGGCGCTGAAGAAGGCCGACGTGGTCATGCTGGTCGGCGCGCGCCTGAACTGGCTGCTGGGCCACGGCGAGGCGCCGCAGTGGAACCCCGACGCGAAGTTCGTCCAGGTGGACATCGAGGCGAGGGAGATGGACAGCAACCAGCCCATCGCCGCCCCGCTCGTCGGTGACATCGAGTCGGTCGTCGAGGCCCTCGTCGAGCGGACCAAGCCGGGCCGGATCGCGGCCCCCGCCGCCTGGCGCGAGGAACTGGGCGCGCGCTCGGCGCGGAACGTCGCCAAGATGGCCGAGCGGCTCAAGGCCGACCCGCACCCCATGCAGTTCATGGGCGCCCTGAAGGCGGTACGCGACGTCATCCACCGCAACCCCGACATCTACCTCGTCAACGAGGGCGCCAACGCGCTCGACATCGCGCGCAACGTGATCGACATGCACGTGCCGCGGCACCGCATCGACAGTGGCACCTGGGGCGTCATGGGCATCGGCATGGGCTACGCCATCGCCGCCGCTGTCGAGAGCGGGGCACCGGTCGTGGCCGTGGAGGGCGACAGCGCCTTCGGGTTCAGCGGGATGGAGATCGAGACGATCTGCCGCTACAAGCTGCCCGTCGTCACGGTCATCATGAACAACGGCGGCGTCTACCGCGGCGACGACGTCAACCCCTACGACGAGGCGCCGTCCCCGACGACGCTGATGTCCGCGGCCCGCCACGACATGATGTTCGAGGCGTTCGGCGGCAAGGGCTACCGCGCGACCACCCCCGCCGAGGTCACCGCCGCCCTCACCGAGGCGCTCGCCTCGGGCGGCCCTGCCCTCATCGACTGCGTGATCGACCCCTCGGCAGGCACCGAGAGCGGCCACATCTCCCACCTCAACCCCAAGGGCATCACCGTCGGCAACATCGTGCCGGCCAAGAAGTGACGTCCGCGTACGGCGATCTCCCGTACCCCGAAGCACCGTTCCCCAGCACTGCCCACCCGCGCACCGCGAACAGACAAGAAGGAAGCCACCATGAGTGAAAAGCCGCTCGCCGGGATCAAGGTGATCGACTTCACCGGGGTCCAGGCCGGTCCCGCGTGCACCCAGATGCTCGCCTGGTTCGGCGCCGACGTCATCAAGGTCGAGCGTCCCCAGGGCGGCGACGTGACCCGCAACCAGCTGCGGGACGACCCGGACCTCGACGCGCTGTACTTCACGATGCTGAACAGCAACAAGCGCTCGCTGGCCATCAACACCAAGACCCCCGAGGGCAAGGAGGTCATGGAGAAGCTGATCCGCGAGGCCGACATCCTGGTCGAGAACTTCGCCCCGGGCGCCATGGACCGCATGGGCCTGGGCTGGGACCACATCCACGAGCTCAACCCGCGCCTGATCTTCGGCTCGGTCAAGGGCTTCAACGACGACTCGTCCTGGAACGACCTCAAGGTGTACGAGAACGTCGCCCAGGCCGCCGGCGGCGCCGCGTCCACCACCGGCTTCTGGGACGGCCCGCCGACCATCAGCGGCTCGGCCCTCGGCGACAGCAACACCGGCATGCACCTGATGATCGGCCTGCTGACGGCGATCATCCACCGCAACGCGACCGGTGTGGGCCAGAAGGTCTCGGTGTCCATGCAGGACGCCGTCCTCAACCTGACCCGCGTCAAGCTCCGCGACCAGCAGCGCTTGGAGAAGGTCGGCTACCTGGAGGAGTACCCGCAGTACCCGAACGGCGAGTTCGGCGACGCGGTGCCCCGCGGCGGCAACGCCGGCGGCGGCGGCCAGCCGGGCTGGATCCTGAAGTGCAAGGGCTGGGAGACCGACCCCAACGCCTACATCTACTTCACGATCCAGGAGCAGAACTGGAAGCGCACCGCCGAGGCCATCGGCCGGCCCGAGTGGGCCGAGGACCCCGAGTACGCGACCGCCAAGGCGCGCCAGCCGCACATCTTCGAGATCTTCGGCGAGATCGAGAAGTGGCTGGCCGACAAGACCAAGTACGAGGCCGTCGACATCCTGCGCAAGTGGGAGGTGCCCTGCGCCCCCGTCCTCAGCATGAAGGAGCTCGCCGAGGACCCCGACATGCGCAAGAGCGGCACCATCGTCGAGGTCGAGCAGAAGGGCCGCGGCACCTACCTGACGGTCGGCAGCCCCATCAAGTTCTCCAACTTCAAGCCCGAGATCAAGGGCGCGCCGCTGCTCGGCGAGCACGGCAGCGAGGTGCTGGCGGACCTGGGGTACGACGCGAACGAGATCGCGGCGCTGCGCGAGAAGCAGATCATCGTCTGACGTCACCCTGCGAGTGCCCCGCGGGTGCCCCGCGCGATCCGTGCGCGCGGGGCACTCGCGGCTTTTTACGTGTGCGTGACGAGTTCCCGGCCCCGCCGAGCCGAAGCTCGACGGGGCCGGGAACTCGTGAGGAACGGGCCGGGTCAGACGGGCAGGATCACCCGAAGACCAGCTTGTCGGTCCAGCCGGACCCGATGACGGTCTTCACCGGTGGGTTCGTGTTGGTGGTGGACGGATAGTAGATGGCCATGTGGCCGTCCGACGGGAACCGGGCCCAGATGTCCGGGATGCCGTCGTTATTGATGTCCGGGATGCCGATCGCCGCGTCGACGTTGGTCTCGGTCCAGCTGGTGCCGAACTGGACGTCGCCGTCGAGTGCGTTGGCCGCGAGCATCAGGGAGTTGAGGTCGACACTGCCGGAGACGGTGCCGGGCCTGCCGTGCCGGACGTACATGGTGCCGGTGTCCAGGTTGCGCCAGAGCAGGTCGGGCGTGCCGTCCTTGTTCATGTCGGCGAGGTTGACGATGTCGCGCCGCGCCCAGGCGTCGGGGTTCATCAAGGTCGCGGTCTGGAAGGTGGCGCCGCTGTAGCCGGAGAGCACCCAGTAGGCCGCGCCGGCGCGCAGGACCAGGTCGGGCAGCTTGTCGCCGGTGATGTCGCCGATGGCCTTGAGCTGGGTCCAGGTGGCCGGCGCGGGTGCGTTCGACGGGAGGCGGATCTTCAACCGCTGGTCGACGTCGAACGAGCCGTAGCCGTCGCCCGGGTAGAGCCAGAACCCGCCGTCCGGGGTGACGGCGAAGAGGTCCGTGGTGCCGTCGCCCGGATAGGCGTCCTGGTAGTGCGCGATGAGCGCGGCCTTGCCGGCCGTCGCGTCGTACCAGTGACCGGCCGGGGTCAGCACCGGCTTGCCGTCGGCGCCCATGGTGTACGAGGCGACCAGCGAGCCGTACAGCTCGCCGCCCGGCTGGCCCGCGTATGTCCGCAGGACGCCCTTGTTGTCGATGAGGATCAGGTCGGCGGTGCCGTCGCCGCCCGTGTCACCCGGGGCGTCGGCGTTGTCCTTCGGCGGGACGTAGGTCGTGTAGTCCGTTCGCGCACTCGCGTTGCCGAGGCTGTCGTAGGCGTAGACCTGCAGCGTGTTGGGGCCGGCGTTCAGCGGCCGCAGGTCGGGGACGGTGGCGACGCCATTGGCGTCGGCGTTGACCGGGGCCGGGCTGACGCCGCCCCAGGCGTAGGTGAACCTCACGGCTCCCGGGGATTCGAAGGTGATCGGTCCGGTCGTGCCGAACTTCACCGTTGCCCACGTGGCGCCGTCCGACGTGGCCTTGAGGAACACGTCGCTGGTGACGATGGGCTGCGACGGTCCGCTCGGGTCCACCGTGATGCGGCAGGGCTCGGTGCCCGGTGGGTAGTTGGTGGACGTCGCACCCGCCGAGTCCTTGCCCATGGCGTCCCAGGAGAAGGTGGTGTTGGTGGTGATGTCCTTCAGCAGCGGATCGCTGGACGGGATGGTGTACGTGGCGGTGCCGCCGGTGCCGCCGATCGGGATCTCGACACCGGCCGGGACCGTGCCGCCGGTCTTCCAGAACCGGAAGCGGACCTTGCTCATGTTGTTGTCGGGGTCCTTGGCGGTCACCGACAGGGTGATGTTGGTCTTGCCGACCGTCACGCCCGCGCCGGGGCCGGGGGTGCAGGAGCCGCCGGGCTTGGAGGAACCGTTCGTGGGCTCGTACGGCTTGCGGTTGTAGACGGCCTCGATGGTCGCGGAGGTCGCCTTGAACTTGCGCCAGGTCTGGGTGTCCGACTCACTCGTGGCCCGCATGCCCAGTGTGAGGGTCGAATTGCCGTGGTCGGTGGCGTACTGGGCGGCGTCCTTGACGTTGAAGGCCTCATACTCGTCCGGGCAGGACGTCGACGACCACCCGTGCGCGAAGGACTTGCGCTGGATCTCGTCGGACCAGCTCGGCTGCGCGTTCCACGTCGTGCCGGACGAGATCGAGCCGGTGCGCCACAGCTGGAACTCGCGGTTCGTGCAGGACCAGGAGTGGTTGTTGAGCACCTTGAAGGTCGCGCTGGTGATCTCCGCGCCCTTGATGCTGCTCGACCAGTCCATGCGCCAGAAGGAGCGGGCTGTGCCGCCGGTGTCGTCCTCGTGGCCCACTCGGGCGTCGGAGGTGCCGGAGGAGAAGTTGGTGCCGTTGTAGAAGCTGGTGCTCGGGTACGGCTTGTAGGCCACCGTCCACGCGTCCCAGCCGGGGTTCAGCGACGGGTCGACGAACAGCGGGTAGGTGACGTCCTTGCGCGCCGCAAGACCGGTGGCGGCGAAGCCGATGCCGAGCCGGGCGGTGTGGGTGTTCTCGCCGTCCAGGGTGACCGGCAGCGGCGCGGACCGCGCGCCGGGCTCGATGCCGGTCAGGCCCGACAGCTTCAGCACGTCGGCCGGGGTGGCGACGGACGTACGGTGCGTGGTGCCCTCGGGCAGCTCGGGGTCCCGGCCGCTGGAGTCCCACGCGAACGGCGTCGGGATCGAGCCGACCTCCTTGCCGGCCTTGTCCAGGACCTGGACCCGGCCGGCCTTGCGGTCCTGCCGGAACACGGCCGTGGCCGAGCGCAGGCCGTACGGGACGGTCCTGAGCGCTTCCTGCCGCGCGGCCTCGGGGGTCTTGACGATCAGGACCTGGGCCATACCGCCCTCCTCGCGGGCGACGAGCAGCAGGTCGACGCCCGGGAGGACCTCGGGGTACAGGGCGCGCGGACCGTCGAGGACCGGCTCGGGCAGTGCGTCCGGCCAGGTGTACGCGACGGTGTGGCCGCCCAGTTCGACCTCGGCGAGCACCGTCTCACCCGGCGTCTCGGGGCGGGCGAACGAGCGGTCGGCCCGCGTCTTGCGGGCGTTGCCGCTCGCGAAGCGGACGGGAACCGCCGGGTTCGCGGGCGCGATACCAAGGCCCCCGGGCGCGCCGGCCGTTCGCTTCAGCGTGTTGTCGACCGGGGCCCACTGGCCCTTGGCGTTCTTCGCCCGGGTCGGTGCGGCCGTGATCCGGGACTTGAAGCGGCCGTTGGGCAGTGCCCAGGTCAGCGTGGTGGCGCTGGTCGCCGTGTCGACGAGCACCTGCTTGTGGGTGCGCATGGCCTGGGCCATCGCGGCGGCCTCGTCGCGCGGGCCGGTGGAGGCAGGGGTGGCGTTGCTGGCGCCGCGGCCGGCTGTGGCCGGGGGAGAGCCGCCGGGCTGCCACCACGGCAGCAGGGCGGCGGTCAGGGCGGCCAGCACGAGGCCGAGGGTCAGGGACAGCCGCGTGCGCGTGCGCACGAATGGGCTGAGAAAGCGAGGCGGCGCGGTCACGGCGGTCTACTCCCGTGGGAACCAAGCGGATTGAGGACAGCACAGACAGCCCCGGTCGGCAGGCCGCGGGGCAGAAGGCGGGCACACGATCACACATGTGAAGTATTTACGTCCACGGTGAAGATTTTATGAATCCGTTACATGGGCATGGAACGGACTTGACTGGCTGTTAGCTGAGCCCGTTTCGCGGGCATTTCCGGGGCCGCATTGGTGGCGATCACCGGGTTTCCACCATCCTTCTGATTGGCCGTTACTGGAGCGGTCTGAACCGTTACGCACCGTGTCGCAGATCACTTTCGCCGGCTTCTGGCACTCTGCGGCGATCTTGCGTATGCGGCGGACATGACAGAAGGTGCCACACGCATGCGCCTGAGCCAGGGGTGTGCCTATTGGTGTTTCCGCACCTCGTCCGTCGTTTGAATCGCCAGGGTGGGAGTCGACGCGTATGCGTGCTTCAGGTCGGCTGTCATGGC
This sequence comes from Actinacidiphila sp. bgisy160, assembly GCF_965342435.1. Lineage (GTDB taxonomy): Bacteria > Actinomycetota > Actinomycetes > Streptomycetales > Streptomycetaceae > Actinacidiphila. The sequence goes on from NZ_CBDRCM010000058.1 coordinate 28,814, forward strand.
TGGGGCGGGGACGCCCAGCCATGACGGAGTCACAACGATGGCGCCGGCGGCGAAGCCGCACGGGGGTCGTCCTGCTGTTGTCCTTGACAATGACCTTGACCAGCCTGGGCGGTGAGGCGCTCGCCGTTCCCGGCCCCGGCATGAACCGAGAGAAGTCGATCGCCGAGGTCGACCTCCCGGACCTGCCGAAGGCCACCGAGGTCGAGGGCGACGACCTGGCGGACAAGACCCTGACCCTCGCACCGGAGAACCCGGTCACCTCGTACACCCCCACCGCCACCGCGGCGTGGGCCTCCGGCACAGGTCAGGCCACACTCGACGCGAGCAGCGCGCCCGGCACCACCAAGCCGGTCAGCAACGACCTGCCCGTCGCCATCGGCGTCCCCGAGGGCGGCGACGCCGCCGCCCTCGCCGGCGACTGGACCGTGGGCGTGGCCCCGCAGACGACCTCGCAGGACGCGGGCGTCTCCGGCATCATCATGAAGCTCACCCCGCCGGCCACGGTCGACCCGGCCGCCGAAGTGGCGATCAGCATCGACACCGCGGGCTTCGCGGACCTCTACGGACCGCAGGCCGTCGAACGCTTCGGTCTGATGCTGCTGCCCGAGTGCGTGTACTCCTCCCCGACCGAGGGCGACTGCGCCGAGGGCGGCGGTACGAGCACGATGTCCCTGTCCGACGGGGACAAGAACGTCAAGAACGGCAGGAAGAACTTCCAGCGCCTGCGCAGCACGGTGACGACCGTGCCCGCCAAGGACGCGCCGACCAACGCCAGGACGGCGAAGAACGCCCCCACCCACAAGATCCTCAGCGGCACCATCCCGGTCTCCAGCCTCCTCGACGAGGGCTTCGTCCCCTCCGGGGCGACAAAGGCCTCCTACCGGGAGGGCGTCCAGCCCGCGGTCTCCGCGGGCGGCGGCGCCGCCATCGGTGGCCTCGACACCGGCTCGTCGGCGACCGGTGACTTCACGGCCTCGCCGCTGCTGTCCTCCGGCTCCTGGTCGTCGGGCTCCTCCTCGGGCGCCTTCACGTACTCGTACGACATCCAGGTCCCGGAGACCGCCGGCGGCCTGATGCCGAAGGTCAACCTGGCGTACTCCTCGCAGACCGTCGACGGCCGCACGTCCTCGACGAACAACCAGGCCTCCTGGATCGGCGACGGCTGGGACTACAACGCGGGTTCCATCACCCGCACGTACGCCAACTGCCGCCAGGACTCCAAGAAGGCCGGCTCCAACAACGCCACCCACCGCACCGCGGACCTGTGCTGGGGCTCGGAGAACGCCACCCTCTCCCTCGGCGGCATGACCACCGAGCTGGTCTGGGACGCGGACAAGGGCAAGTGGTTCACGGCCAACGGCGACGGCTCCACCGTCCAGCTGATCAAGGGCGAGGCCACCGGCAACGGCGCCAAGGACGGTGAGTACTGGGTCGTCACCACCAAGGACGGCACGAAGTACCACTTCGGCAAGAACAAGCTCCCGGGCTGGTCCGACCACGGCACCGCCGCCGACGACCCGACCACCGACTCGGTGCTCACGGTCCCGGTCTACGGCAACCACTCGGGCGAGGACTGCTACAAGGGCCCCACGACCACCGACTGGACGAACTCCTGGTGCACGCAGGGCTGGCGCTGGGGCCTCGACTACGTCGAGGACGTCCACGGCAACGCCATGTCGCTGTGGTGGAAGAAGGACGCCCCGAACTACTACGCCCGCAACTTCAACTTCAAGGACCCGGTCCCCTACGACCGCGACGGCTGGCTCGACCACATCTACTACGGCCAGCGCAGCAATAGCATCTTCACGGCGGAGGCCCCGGCCCGGGTCGGCTTCACGGTGGCGGAGCGCTGCTACACCGTCGACGACGTCACCTGTTCGGACGCCAACTTCACCTCCAAGGACCCGCGCAACTACCGGCCCTGGTTCGACACCCCGGTCGACATGCGCTGCGAGGCCGGCAAGAAGTGCTGGAACGCCGGTCCGTCCTTCTGGACCCGCAAGCGCCTCGACAAGATCACGACCTCGGCCCAGCGGCGCACGGACACCGCCGCCCGCCAGGTCGTCGACGAGTACCAGCTGAAGCAGAGCTTCGCCGAGCTGCTCACCGGCCCGAACACGGCCCTGTGGTTGGAGTCGGTCCAGCGCACCGGCTACGCCCGCAAGGGCTCCACCGACGCGAGCGTGCAGCTCAACACGGTGAAGTTCGAGCCCAACGCCGAGGACATGCCGAACCGCGTCAAGAAGGTCCACCCGTCACGCCCCGGCTTCTCCCGGCTGCGCATCGGCCGCGTCGTCAACGAGTACGGCGGCGAGACCATCGTCACGTACAAGCCGATCGAGGGCGACTGCCTCACCGGCAACCTCCCCGTGCTCGACCAGCAGCCCGGCGAGGACAGGGCCACGGCCATGGCCCGGCTGCAGGCCCAGCTCAAGGTGAACGACCGGCTCTGCTACCCGTCGTTCTGGAACCCCGACCCCGAGGTCGAGGACATCGACTGGTTCCACAAGTACGTCGTGGACACCGTCGAGGAACTGCCCAACATCGACGGCAACTTCACCACCAGGACGGAATACCGGTACAAGAACCCGGCCTGGAAGCTCGCCGAGGCCGAGTTCACCAAGAAGTCCACCCGCACCTACTCGCAGTTCGCGGGCGTCGAGCAGACCACGGTCCTGACGGGTCCCGTCGTCGAGGACACCCCGGACACCGCCGGCCAGCGCTCCAAGTCCGTCACCCGCTTCTTCCGGGGACTCGGCGACACCGTGTCCGTCAAGGACATCACCGGCGCCGAGATCGCCAAGGACCAGGAGCCGTTCGCCGGCCGGATCGCCGAGGAGATCACGTACACCGACTCCACCAAGGCCGACTCCGACTGGCTGTCCCGCTCGGTCACCAAGCCCGAGGCCACCGAACTCGCCAGGCGCGACCGCGACGACGGACTGAGCCCGCTGCGGGCCTGGCGGGTCACGGAGCCCGAGGAGATCGCGTACACCAGGTCGTCCGGCACCAACACCGACGACCCGCGCACCCTGCGCACGGTCAGGACCAGCACGACGTACGACGCGACCTACGGTCTGCCGACCCTGGTGGAGTCCCTGGGCGACATCACCGAACCCGGTGACGAGTCCTGCACCAAGCTGGAGTACCTGCACCGGACCGACAAGAACCTCATCGGCCTGTCCAAGCAGGTCCTGGTCTCGCCGACGACCTGCGAGAACGCCGACTGGTCGGACCTGTCGACGCTCACCGGCGGCCAGCGCACCGCGTACGACGGCACGGCCTACGGCACCGCGCTCGGGTCCTCGACCCGTGGCCTGGCCACCGAGTCGTGGACGCTCAACGGCACCGGTACCGGCTTCCAGACCACCGGTACCACGGAGTTCGACGCCATCGGACGCGTGGTCAAGCAGACCCCGGCGGATCAGCTGGCCCAGCCGACTCCGAAGTCCGCCACGATCACCTACGACTCCATAGGACCGGCCACGGGCCAGGTCTTCAAGGTCACCACGACCAACGTCCTCGGGCACAGCCAGATCCAGGAGCTGGAGCCGGGCCGCTCGGTCACCGTCAAGACGACCGACGCCAACAACCAGGTCAGCGAGGCCGTGTACGACCCGCTGGGCCGGCTCGCCGAGGCCTGGGCCCCGGGCCGTACCCCCGGCAACGGCGTGGCGGACTTCCGTGCGGTCTACACGATCCCGGCGGAGGAGACCGACCCCGACGACCCGAAGCTCAAGATCCGCAAGCCTCCGTACGTCACCACGTACGCGCGTGGCTACGAGGACCGGATCGAGACCTCCGTCACCCTCTACGACGGCCTCGGCCGTGAGCGGCAGACGCAGGAGGAGGCCGACAACGACGCCGGCTGGCTGATCACCGACACGCTGTACAACAGCTCCGGTGAGGTCTACCAGACCAACAACGCCTACCTGACCCAGGAGGCCAAGCCGGGCGAGCTGTTCAGCCCGCTCGCCGACACGGCCGTCCCCAACATCACGCGCTACACCTACGACGGTCTCGGCCGCGTGCTGAAGGAGACGCCGTACCTCAAGTGGATCGACCCGGACACCAAGGAGTCCTTCTCCAAGGCGTACGAGGACCGGGCCGTCCGCTACGAGTACGGCGAGGACTGGTCGAAGGTCATCCAGCCGGAGGGCGACTCGTCCTACCGCGTCTGGACCGACGCGACCGGCCGTACCGTCCGGACGGACACCTTCAACCCGGCGGCCCCCGGCGGGTTCACCTCGACGCGGTACGAGTACGACGCGCACGGCCAGGTCAAGAAGGCGACCGCCTCGGCGGACGACACGCACCCGTGGACGTGGACGTACAACCACAACGGCCAGCTCGAGACGGCGACCGACCCCGACTCGGGTACGACGCGCACGACGTACGACGCCTTCGGCCGGCCTCAGACGAGCACGAACGACCGAGGCGTCAAGGTCTGGAACAGCTACGACGAGCTGTCGCGGCCCAAGCAGCAGCGTCTCAACGACTCCTCCGGCACCTTGCTCTCGGAGTTCACGTACGACTCCGCCACGGGCGGCAAGGGCATGCCCGCCACCGCCACCCGCTACACCGACGGCCTCGCGTACACGCAGACGGTCAACGGCTACACGAAGGACTACCAGCCGACCTCGACCACGCTGTCCCTGCCGCAGTCCATCGCAGACACCTGGGGACTGCAGAAGGAATACAGGTACGACTACACGTACAACGACAAGGGCATGCTGGACGACACCACCCTCCCGGCGGTCGGCAAGTTCGCCGCTGAGAAGCTGGTCGTCCGCTACAACGAGGACGGCAAGCCGCTCTCCATCTCCGGTAAGGACTGGTACGGCTCCGAGACCCGCTACGACGCCTACGGCCAGGTGCTCCGCTCCACGCTCGGTGCCCAGCCGTACCGCGTGTGGACGCAGAACGCCTTCGACGAGTCCAGCGGTGAGCTCACCGAGCAGTCGGTCTACCGCGAGAAGACGGACGACAAGAGCGTCGTCGGCGGCAACCTGGTGTCCAACCGGGCGTACACCTACGACCCGGCCGGCAACGTCACCTCGATCCAGGAGAAGTCCACCGGGATCGCGGAGCGCCAGTGCTTCGTCTACGACCCGCTGGGCCAGCTGAAGTCGGCCTGGACGTCGAAGGACCAGACGACCTGCGTCAACCCGAGGAACTCGGACGGCACGCTCAACAAGAACCCGGACGGCACGCTCCGGGTCTCCGCGGGCGCGGACAACTCCGGCTATTGGCAGGAGTACGAGTACGACCTGCTCGGCAACCGCACCAAGCTGACCGAGAACGACCTCTCCGGCGACACCACCAAGAACGCGGTCTCCACGTACGCGTACGGCAAGAACGCCGCCAAGGACCAGCCGCACACGCTGACCAAGGTGTCGAAGACCTACAAGACCCCCGCGGGTGCGCAGGTCACGGCCGAGGCCACGCGTCTGTACGAGCTGACCGGTGAGACCAAGTCCGTCACCTCGATCCAGAACGGCGACAAGCAGGAGCTGACCTGGACCTACGACGGCCAGGTCGACCGGATCACCGGTGCGGGTACCGGCGGCAAGACCCCGTATGTGGGTCTCGGCCAGAAGTGCCTGGACCTGAAGTCGGGTGCGGGCGCGGCGGGCCAGCCGATCCAGCTGTACTCCTGCAACGGCTCGGTGGCGCAGAACTTCACGTTCACGCCCACTCCGGGCACCGCGTCGGCGCCGCAGACCGACCCCAACCGGGGCACGCTCTCGGTGTACGGCACCTGGTGTCTCCAGCCCACCGCGAGTTCGGCCGGGTCGGCGCTCCAGATCCAGAAGTGCGACGGCTCGGCCGCGCAGGAGCTGCGGCGCAACTCCACCGGCCAGCTCGCACTGGCCGGCACTCCCAGCCTGTGCCTCGCGGTCCAGGGTGCGGTCAACGCCAACTCGACCCCGATCGTGCTGGCCGCCTGCGACGGCTCCTCCACGGCGCAGCTGTGGGAGCCGCAGAACGACACGCGTCACATCTACGGCCCTGACGGCAGCCGGCTGCTGACCATCAAGGGCAAGCAGGCCACGCTGCACCTGGGCGAAGCCGAGGTCACCGTCCAGCAGGGCGGCGTCCTGGTCAGCACCCAGCGCACCTACGCGGTTCCCGGTGGCGCGGTCATGCGCTATGCCTACGGCAGCGGTGGGGAGACCCTGGTCGCCCAGACCACGGACCACCAGGGCAGCGCGTACACGGAGGTCGGCCTCTACGGCACCATGCCGGTCCGCATCCGCAAGCAGGACCCCTTCGGCAACGAGCGCGGCACCGCCGGTGCCAACCTCCAGAACCACAAGGGGTTCCTGGGCCAGACCAGGGACGACTCCTCCGGCTACCAGCCGCTCGGCGTCCGTCTCTACGACCCGGTGGTCGGACGCTTCCTGTCCGTCGACCCGGTGCTCGACCTGAACGACCCCCTGCAGTCGAACGGGTACGCGTACGCGCAGAACAACCCGGTCACGTACTCCGACCCGACGGGTCTGTCCATCAGCCTGACCGCCTCGGAGAAGGCCGCGGCCCTCGCCGGCGCGGGTCTGTCCGCGGCGCAGGTCGCGCAGGCGCAGGCGATGCAGGGCAAATCCCTCACCTCCGTCATCCTGGCGGTCGCGTGGGAGACGCTGAAGGACTTCATCGGCATCAACGACGCCATCGCCTGCTTCGGCGGCGACATGTGGTCCTGTGTCAGCATCGCGGTCGACGCCATCCCGTGGGCAAAGCTCGGGAAGATCCCGGCGGTGATCAAGGCGGTCAACCGCACCATCGACGCCATCAAGGCGTTCAAGGTCGCCAAGCGGGCGGCCGAGGCGGTGCTCAAGGCGGCCAAGGCGGCGGAGTCCGCCGCGCTACGGGCCAAGAAGCTGGCGATCGAGAGGGCGAAGAAGGAAGCCGCGCAGAGGGCCAAGAAGAAGGCGGCCGAGGCCGCCAAGAGAAGAGCCGACGCGGCGGCCGCGGCGAAGCGGAAGACGGGTAACCCCGTCCAGAAGCAGTCGCAGGCCAAGGCCGCACCCAAGGCCTCCTCGCACGCCGGCGGGGGCAAGGGCGGAGGCGGCAAGTCCGGCGGCGGCGGAGGCGGCGGCAAGTCCGGCGGTTCCTCCCGCAGCAAGGGTGGTACGAGCGGCGGCGGCGGCTCTGGCAAGGCAGGGGAGGGCGACACCTGCAACAGCTTCGTGCCGGGCACGAAGGTGCTGATGGCCGACGGCTCCACCAAGGCGATCGAGAAGATCAAGGTGGGCGACAAGGTCGTCGCGACCGATCCCGAGTCCGGGGAGACCCGGATCGAGACGGTCACCGCCGAGATCAAGGGCCAGGGCCTCAAGCACCTGGTCAAGGTCACCATCGACATCGACGGCAAGCACGGCTCGAAGACCGCCGAGGTCACCGCGACCGACGGCCACCCCTTCTGGGTAGCCGAGCTCGGTGAGTGGATCAAGGCCACCGACCTGAAGTCGGGCCAGTGGCTGCGGACCAGCGCCGGCACGTACGTCCAGATCACGTCGATCGAACGCTGGACCGTCAAGCAGTCCACGGTCAACAACCTGACCGTCTCCGACCTCCACACGTACTATGTGCTGGCGGGGGCCACTCCGGTACTCGTTCACAACTGCGGTGACACTCCAGATGGAGTGGAATGCAACTGCGCTCAAGGAACGGGGGCAGGGCCAGCGGATGACCCAATCAGGCATTCGGGACCTTGGACTCGGTCCGACATCATCCGAGGCTCTCTGGGGTTGCGCCCGAATCAACTCGGTGATCGAATTGAGATTCACCACGCGGATCAGATGCCCGGGTCGCCGATTCATGAACTAGATCAGAACGTGCACCGAGGCGCCGGTACGGATCTTCATCGGAATAAGACTCCGGGCGGCGTAGGCATCAATCAAGGCGTCGACGGTGCAATGCGGAGTGAAGACACGCAACTACACTGGTGGTACAGGTCTCAAGAGCAGGGCTGGGGAACGTACAGTCCTGACCACTGGTACGACAACTGGCCTGGACAATGATCGGTTTGTGAGTCATGGATTTCGCAGAGTTCGAGGAGCACTTGTCGACTGCCCGTGCGAAGCGTGCGGCCCTGAGCAGCCCGGAAGGTGGTGACGTCTTTGAGTCGCGGCGGGCATCCGAGGCAGAGCTATCTGATGCGGAAGTCATCCTGGGGACGTCTCTCCCCGCCGAATACAAGGAGTTCATGCAGCGGTACGGTGGAGGAATGTTCCTATTCCTTGATCTGCTGCCTATTGCTGCTCACGAAGGGCCAGACGATGACCTGTTGAAGGTCTATGAACGGGAGTTCAAGTACGCGAACTTTGTGCCTGTGGCTCCTGTCGGAACTGGTGACTGGTGGGGCTTCTTGTCGGCTGAAGGTCGGTGCTCGCCCGAGGTCTATTTTCGGGATCACGAGGATGGCCGATTTCATCTTGAGGCGGATAGCTTTCTGGAGTTCATGGCGCGTAAAGGGCTTCGCCTGGGGAAGTGAACACCGCTAGCGGTGATCTGCTCGATCCCGTGCAGGGGTTCCCGATGGCCAATCTGGCGTCGGCGAATGGATTCCGAGGGCACGAGATTCGACGTCCGACAGCGATAGTTGGCGGCAACGGCGGCGAACAACAGTTCGCCGCCGTTGTGGTGTGCGGGTCAGGGATGGCTCAGAGCACGTTTCCGAGCACGGTCATGGCTTCTGCGTTGGAGGCGGAGGCGTACACGTAGACGGTGGCGGTGACGTCGATGTGGGCGTGGCCGAGGAGTTCCTTGATCACGATAAGTTCGACGCCCTGTTCCAGTATGAGGGTGGCGGAGGTCGTGGGTGTGCCGTGAAGTGCAGTGATTCATGCGGAGTGGAAGACCGTGTGTCGCGGGTGAATTCCGTGGCGCGGATTGATATGCCGTCCGAACCGGAACACCAACCGCTCCGGCCGACTTCCGGGCTTTGGAGGTGTTCCCGGCGGACTGTGGCGGCTCGCCCTCATGCACTATGCGGGTGCGTGCGACGGCGGCGCGGATGGCGTGGTTGAGGAGCCCGGTGGTGGCCCAGGCGGTCGGGACGCTGGTGGGCGTTGGGTCCCTCGAGGCGGATGGCGGCGTGGAAGGGGACGGACTTGGCCGGTGCGATCTCGCATCGTGGATAAGTGGTGAAACGGCCCATAGGGTCAAGACGTGCGAGTTCCGCAGCACCGCGCCCGGGTAATCGCACCGCTCGGGGGGCGAGCGGCATGCCAAAGAGCTGCCATGATGACGCCTGAAGTGACGGTCGATCAGTGGCTACGGTCAGCGATCCAGGCCGGGGGTGCCCAGTGAGCCGGCCCAGAAGCGATGCAGACCGCATGCCTCGCAGAGAGCTGTACGACGCCGCGTTGGGCGGGGTAGGTCCCCGCTTCTGCTGTGGACCAGCTCGGAGGGAAAGCCCTGCTACCTAAGCCGCGATGGCTGGGGCTACCTCTCCACCCTCGCCGGCGGCATCAAGACGGTACAGTACTTGATCGGCGGGCGTGCCGAGTGAGGGGACGGCCTCCGCGCACCCGCACCCAGCACGCCGGTCGCCCCCGAGGAGCAGTCGGCGGCACTTGCCGATGTCGTGGCGATCCCGGCGACGCCGACAGGGGCTTCGTTCGCGTGGGGCAGAAGTCAGGTCGCCGTCGTTTGGTCCACCTTGGCGGCCGCCACCTGGCGGTACAGCTCCTTCTCCTTGGCGCGCCGCGCGGTGACGTCCCGGATGACCGCCCCGACGTAACCCGGCCGTCCCTCGGCGTCGTTCAGCAGCACCACGCTGAACTCGATGGACAGCTTCCGGCCGCCGGCGCCCACTGCCGGGACGGTCAGGAGGTCGTCGTCCCCGTACTTGGTGGTGCCGCTCGCCATGGACTTGTCGAAACCGTCCCGGTGCCGCTGACGGTGCCGTTCCGGGATGATGACGTCCAGGCTGCGGCCGTCCACTTCGGCCGACGAGAACCCGAAGATCCGCTCCGCCCCGTGGTTCCAGTAACGGATGAGTCCTTCGCGGTCGATGATGACCACGCCGTCGGGTGCCTGGGCCGTCATGCCCAGCACTACCTCGGAGTCCAGATCTGCCATGTCTCCTCCGGTCCTCGGGGCGGGCGGTTGTATACAGGCGGATAGTATACAGTCGTCGCGTGTCATGGCTATGGGGCTCGTTGGCGTCAGTGCGTGACGCACGCGACCTCTTTCCGCGGTGCGAGGTATCCCCGGCCTCAACTCCGCGCCGGCAGACCGCGCCAGAGAGATCGCTTGGGCGGCAGGAAGCCGTGATCGCGCCACGGCCGATCGGACAGGACTCGGTCGGGGTGTCGGGCCCGCGCGCCGTAGGAGGCCCGCCAGGGCGCAAGAGGAGCCGCCGGCGCGCGCAGTCGCCTTCGGCCGGGCCTGCGAGGGTGCGGTCCAGGCCGCCGGCGGAGGGATCGGGCTCGGCCCGCTGCCTTGCCCAGCCACCTGCGCAGGAGCGCGCGGTTTCGAGCCGGGGTGGTTCCGCGGCGGCGAATTCGCCTGAGCTTTCCGCAGGCGGAACCCTCGATCAGTTGTAACGGTGGACCACGATCCAGTATTCGTATTCCTCCGTCGTTACGGCGCAAATGCAGCGGCCGTCCATGGAAAGCGCCAGGAACTCCGGTGACTGCTCGTCCTGGAGGTTGGGCGCCAGTCGCCGCCTTCCTGCCACTGGACTTGAGTCCAGCCGAGGGCGCGGCTGTCCTGGCCCGCCGCACTGATCAGGAACGATCCGCCCGGGTCGAAGAGATTGTTCCGGGAGGCGTGAAGGAACCACAGACGATCCACCTCCGACAGGGCTCCGTCGGCGTCAGCGCGGCCTCGCGACACGGCGGCAGACCGTGTCGCGAGGCCGCACCTCGTTCGGCCGCCCGCCGGGGTGAGCCCGTCCCGGATGGCATCGGCGTCCCCTCGAGTTGTTCTAGGCTCAGGGGGTGGATGCGCGTACCGCCCTGGAGAAGTGGCTCGCCGGACTCTCCGCCGAGCGTCTGACCGCCCTGCTGGAAGAACGTGAACTGCCGCACGCCGCGGGCTATGAGCCGGTGACGACGTTCCGGCAACTGGCGGAGCACCTCCTCACCGACGGCTCCGTGGAGCGGGCCGTCGCCGCCGGGACGGCGGGCGAGGCGCAGTTGCTGGCGTGCGTGGCGGCCCGCGCCCTGGAGACGTACGGGCCGGTGCCCGCCGCCGACCGGCAGGTCTACGCCTGGCGCCCGGCGCCGCCGCCGGTCGACCCCTACACCCGGCTGGTGCCCGAGTCCGAGGTGCTGGACTGGCTGGAACAGGGGGGCACGCCCCGCGAGAGGACGGTCCGAGCGCTGGAAGGGCTGCGGGAGCGGGCGCTGCTGCTTCCCGCGCCACGCGGCCGGTTGGCGCTGCCGTCCCGGGTGCACGCGCTGGCGGCCCGGATGGACGGCTACGGAAGGCCGGCCGACACGCTGCTCACGCAGGCGTACAACGCGCCGGAGATCAAACGGATCGCCGCCGTACTCGGCGTCGAGCAGCGCACCCGCGCGGACGCGCAGAAGGCGATCGGCGCCCTGCTCGCCGACGGCGACCGGGTACGGGAACTGGTCGCCGGCGCCCCGGCGGCGGCCCACGAGTTGCTCGGGCACATGCTGCAGGGACCCCCGCTGCTGCGCACGCACTGCTTCGTCTCCCGGTACGGCGGTTACGCGGGGCCGGACGACAAGTACACCTTCCGGGAGGGCGGCAGCGGGGACGAGGGCACCGACTGGCTCGCGGAACACGGCATGGTGGTGCCGGTCGGGCCGGATCTGGTGGAACTGCCGTACGAGGTGGGCCGCGCACTGCGCGGGGAGCAGGCGGCGCCCGCGCCGAGCCTGGACCCGGAACCGCTGACGTGCCTCGCGCCGCTGCCCCGGGACCGGGCCAGGGCGCGGTGGCGGCGGGGACCGCCGCATGGCGGGCGGAACTGGTGCTGCGGGAGCTGGCCGCGCACCCGGTGGCGGTGCGCAAGGCGGGCGGGATCGCGGTGCGCGACACCAGGAGGCTGGCGAAGGCGGCCGGGACGAGCGAGGAGCACACCCGGCTGTGGCTCGACCTCGCGGTGAACGCGGGCCTCGCCGCGCCTCAGGCCGAGGAGGAGGAAGGCGCCGCTCGCGGTCGGGGGCGCCGGCGACCCGCCACAGCGAAGCAGCCGGTGCGACTGCTGCCCAGCGAACGGTACGACGCCTGGGCGGCGGCCACGCCCGCCGGGAAGCTGCTGCCACTGGTGGCCGCCTGGGCCGTGGTGCCGGAGGTGTTCACGTACTGGCCGGAGGACGACGAGACGCCGGTCGCGCTGGTCACCCCCCAGGACCCGTACGCGGCGCCGCTGCGGCACGGCGTCCTGCGGGCGCTCGCCACGCTGCCGGAAGGGCGCGGACTCGCCGCCGGGGACGAGGGACGCGAGGGACTCCTCGAGCGGGCCGTGTGGCTGCGGCCGGTGCTGCTGGCGCCCTACGAGGACGAGGAGCTCGAAGGCCGGCTCGAGGCCACGCTGGCGGAGGCGGAGCTGCTCGGCCTGGTGGCACACGGTGCGCTGACCGAGGCCGGCCGCGCGGTCGCCGACCTCCTGGACGCCGGGGCCGCCCGCCACTACCCGGCCGTGCCCGGCGCGGACGCCGACCCGGCGGCAGAAGGCACCGACCGGCTGGGACGGGGCCTGGCCGAACGCCCCGTGCTGGCCAAGGCGGTAGCGGCGCTGCGCGATGCCCTCCGTTCGTCGCTCCCCGCGCCGAGCACCACGGCCCGGTTCCAGGCCGACTCGACGGCGACGGTCACCGGCACCCCCGCACCGGAGCTCGCGGCACTGCTGTCCGCGGTCGGCGACATCGAGTCCGAGGGGCACGCCGTGGTCTGGCGCATCACCCCCGCCTCCCTGCGCCGGGCCTTCGACGCGGGATGGGACGCCGGCGGGATCCTCGAACGTCTCGCCGCGGTGTGCCGGCCGGGGACGGAACTGCCGCAGCCGCTCACGTACACGGTCAAGGACGTCGCGCGGACCCATGGGCGGCTGCGGGTGGTGCGTTCCGCCTGCTGCGTCCGGTCCGAGGACACGGCCCTGATCGAGGAGGTCGCGAAGGCGCGCGGGCTCGCCAAACTGGGCCTGCGGAAGATCGCGCCGACCGTGCTGATCTCCACGGCGCCCCCGGACGAGACCCTCGCCGCCCTGCGTACGGCGGGCTACGCCCCGGCCCTGGAGGCGGAGACCGGCACGACCGTGCTGGAACGCGTGCCGGGGGAACGGTCCCGGTCGATGGTCCCGGGCCTGGACGAGGCGCACCCGCAGTACGGCCACCCCGTCCGCGGGCTCCCTTCCTCGGCTCGGGAAATGGCCGCACACCTCGCCGCGACGCGCTGAACCGTCCGCCGGTTGCCGGGAGCGGAGGAGGCAGGGTGAGCCGGCCGCGCGCGGGGCTCCGGTTGACGATGGCGAGCGGCGTCGGCGCGTAGCTGGGCGGGCGTGGCGCTGCCAGCGACCGCTTGTCTGCCGCCGGAGCGGGTGGTGAGCTCGATCTCGCACTGCTGGGCGCGCAGACCGAGGACTTGCTGTGGATCGCCGTGCGGCCAGGGGCACTGCAGGAGACCGCGCAGACCCTGAGCACCCACCCGCACGTCCGGTTCTGCGCCGCGACCACAGGTCCCTCCAACCTGGTCGTCGCTGTCGCCGCCGCGAACCTCGATGCGCTGTACACCTTCCGCACCGAGGCAGTCGGCCCCCTTGGAGGCGGTCACCGCCATCGACACCACTCCGCTGCCGGCGACCGTCGAACGCACGGGCCTGATCCGCCACCGACGACAGCGGCGGGATCCCCCTCCGCCCCCAGCAGGTGCGCGCGGTCCCGCCCCGGGTCACCGTGGAAGAGGGGGCGGGCGCATGAGCGGCTGCCCTGTGATGCCGGGCAGACCGGGCCCGCACACCTCACCTGCCAGCCAAGGGAGCATGATGACCGCCACGACACAGGCACTCGTACCGGCGCTGCGCGAAGCCCGCCGGGCCGAGGCCGCCGTCACCGAACGGCTCACGGCACACGCCGCGCTCACTCCCGCCGGCCAGGACCGCACGTCCCTGGAAGACAGCATCGGCGACGCCCGCGATCACCTGCGCCGCCTCGACGACCATCTCAACATGCTGCAGCCTCCCGGGCCCGCCCAGATCCTCGGCGGGGTCTGGCACCTGACCCGTCAGGCCGCCTGGCTCCCCTTCCACACGGCGATGGCCATCCCGGCCGCCCTGCTGCGGGGCAAGACCGCCACAGAGCAACAGCAGCTGAAGAACATCGAGGAGCAGTACGCCGTCACCGCGTACGCCGTGGCCACCTGCCGGGCCGGTGAGCACATCGCCCACACCACCGGCGACACCAGCAGCTCGGACCTGCTCGGCTCCATCCGCCGTGCCGACGAGGACCAGCTCCAAGAACTCGACCGCACCCTCCAGCGGCACGCCGAGGCTGTCGTCGACGCCGCCACCGCCCCGCCCGAACCGAGGGACCCGCACCATCCGCCCCCGCCGCAAGGCCGACACCTCCACGGTGCATAGCAACCAGGCCTGCCGGCCTGAGCCTGATCGGGACGGCGCGGACGACGGGCGGCTCGAGAACCCGGCCCGGGCCGCGCTGAGGGGCTCGCCCGCCACGTCCTGCGTCCAAGCCGGCCGCCGGGCTGCTGCCGGCGCAGCGCATGAGGGCACGTCATCACTCGCGGGATGCACATCCAGGGCGGTGCGTGTAACCCTGTATTTACGTGTCATTAATGTGGGGGTCGTCTGGAGAAGGTGGACGACACGAGCATTGCGTGGAGGCCGCAGCTGCCGGTGCCATGGGTGGCGGCGGCTCGCGGCGCCGGCGTGGAGGCGGGATGGGCCGCGCGGCGCCTGGCCGGCATGCCGGTGGACCTGGCCGGCTGGGGTCTGCGCCAGCTCACCGGGCGGTTCGCCCCTGCCGTGTCCTGGCTGCCGCCGGGCCGGGCCGAGGAGCAGGCGGTCGAACGGGGGACGCCGGTGCTGCTGGTGCACGGACTGGCCGATCGAGCCTCGGTGTTCACGCTGCTGCGGCAGGGGCTGCGCGGCTCCGGCGCGGGCCCGGTCACCACGGTCGGTTACAGCGTGCTCACCCCGGACATCCGCGTGGCGGCGAAGGTGCTGGGCGATGAGGTCGAGCAGCTGCGCGCCCGCAGCGGCGGACAGGCCGTCCGCGTGGTCGGGTACAGCCTGGGCGGGCTGATCGCGCGCTACTACGTGCAGCGGCTCGGCGGAGACGCCTGCGTCCCGCTGGTGATCACGCTCGGGACGCCGCACGGCGGCACCGCAACCGCGCTGCTGGCCCCGCCCCACCCGCTGCTGCGCCAGCTCAGGCCGGGAAGCGAACTGCTGGCCGAGCTCGCCGAGCCGACTGCGGGCTGCCGAACCCGGTTCGTCGCCTTCTACAGCGACCTGGACGAGGCCGTCATCCCCGCCGGCAGAGCCCGCATCGACCACCCCGACCTGCAGGCCCGCAGCGTGCTCGTCCACGGCGTCGGCCACCTGGCACTGCCCATCCACCAGCCGTTGATCGACGAGATCTGTGCGGTGCTGGCCGAGGCCCAGCAGGTCACGCCCGCCGCATGACGGCGCGCCCTGTTGCCGGGCGGCCCCGTGACAGGACAAGCAGAACACGGCACGCTGAAAGACGTGAGTGCTGCAGCTGTCGGAAGAAGGCCAGCAGCATGCGAAAGGATGAAGAAGCCTTTTCGCCCCGCCCTGCGAGAGGGTCGGTGGTGCGTCCGTATCGCCCCAAGGACGAGCCGGTGGTGCGTGAGTTGATCAACGCCGACCGGCCGCCGGGACAGCCGTGCTGCACCCGGGACATCCTGGCTGACGCCGCCCGGGGGCCGTCCCACCTCGCTGATTGGGCGGCACCTGCCCGGCCTTGCATCAGTGTGCTGGCTGACGCCGAGGACCGGCCCCGCGGCGTCATCGTGTTCTTGGCCTGGCCCGATGTGCAGGTCGGCCTGATCTGCTGGCTGCACGCCCGAGAGGACCCCGTCGTGCTGCGTGCCCTGCTCACGCACGCCGTCGCGGAACTCGCCGGCTGCCCGCTGGTCGAGGCCTTCGTCGGTGCCCCGCCGGACGCCCTCGGCCCGGGCGGGTTGCCCCGGACCCGCCGCGCCGCCACCCACGACGCGCTCTTGGGGACCGGCTTCACCGGTCGCCGCCGGGGCTGCTACCTGCACCGCCCGCTGCCCGTCGAGACGCTGCCCGCAAAGCTGGTCGCCGACGTCTTCCCCTGCGAATTCCCTCCTGGCTACCGGTTGATCATCCGTGAGGCGGACGAGCCGGTCGCCGAAACCCTGGTCAGCGTCGGACCCGACCACACCGCGACCGTGTGGTGGATCGAGACCCTGCCCGAGCAGCGCCGTCACGGCCTGGCCCAGCAGCTGCTCAGCCAGGCCCTGGCCCTGCTGGCCGAGCAGGGCGCCACCGAGGTCGCCCTCGTCGTCGACGACCTCCCGGAGACGGTCCCCGGCCACCAGGCCGCCCCCAGGCTCTTCGAATCCTTCGGCTTCGCCTTCATCGACCAACTGTGGACCTACGCACGGCGGCGCCCGAACCCGCCCGGACCGCCGGCAGCGCCCAGGAGCACCCAGGCGGACGCGGTCGGTGGGAGAGCCTGACAGCGACGTCAGGCTCGCGGTGGGCGACTTCGGCAATACGGTGCTCCTCACGCGCCTGCATCGGGTCGTCCAGGACCGGCTGAACAAGCACCGCGCGGCGTGCCGCACGGTGTACGCGGGGCGACGGCCTGTCGCGTGCCGCCTGCCGTCTCGGGGCAGCCGTCCGGCCGGGTCGCCGGACCGGCGGATGCACGGCCTGCACTTGGCCGACCTGGTCACCGCTGCCGGTACGCCCGCCTTCAGCCCGACGCCGGCGAACGTTGCGCATCGACCTGCGGCAGGGACGCAACACGCGTCAGGCTTCCCCGGCAGCCGCCCGGGGTGACGGAGGGGCGGGGCTGTGCGGGTCGGGCGTCGAGCCCGCGGAGGGGTGTGTCTGGCGTCGGGCGACTTCCTCGATGAGCCGCGCATCCATCTCGTCGAAAATGTCCGCGACCTTCTGCAGGGATTCATCCGACATGTGGGGGAAGGCCTTGACGATCTCGCGTGCCCAGGCCCCGAATGCCTCCGGCAGCGGCTCGGCTGGCATCGTCGTTCCCTCCCTCCCTTGCTTGCGGCTGGATGTCTCCTGTCCGGTGTACTCCTGTGCGGCGGCCGGCGGGAAACGAGAGGCGGCCCCCGACCGCAGGTGCGGCAGTGCTGCCGCACGCGCCCG
>NZ_CBDRCM010000059.1:0-45421 GCF_965342435.1 Actinacidiphila sp. bgisy160
CCCCCTCTCCCCCCCCCCCCCCCCCCCCCCCCCCCCCCCCCCCCCCCCCCCCCCCCCCCCCCCCCCCCCCGGGACGATGCTCCCGCGTTGGGATGGAAGACGCGGTCCGCCGTTGCTATGCCCAGTGGGTCGCCTTGCCCTGCTCAGGGCCCCACTCCCAGCGTGCCGGCGCCGGACGCGGCAGCGCGGGCTGTGAGTTCTTCCGGTCGGCTATATCCTCTCCGGAGTGCGCCAGTCGGCCCGGCATCGCGCATGCCGCATTCGTCGCGCCATCCTTGTGCCCTCCCCGTCCCGTGCTGGTGCATTGTGCACGTATCGGGGACCGCTTCCGGGCACGTCTGACAACACAAATCCGTGCGGCAACTTGTGGGGACGGGATTTGTGCGGTTCGGCCCAGCGCCTGCCCCCCCTTTTCCTTCAGATGCAGGTTGCCCCGTACACCGTGCGGGTGGACGAACAGCTCAGGCGATGCCCGCATTTGAGCGGCCTGGGGCGCGAATCGATCCGCGAGGCTTAAGAGGAAACGCTGGCTGACGCGGTCCGTCACCCCGTGGCATCGTCGGCAGTTAGAGCAGACAGGCGGGCAAGCTGTGTTTCGCTCGGAGAGCCGGCTTCGGCCTGGTAAGTGACCAACTGCTGTCCGGGGGCGCCGGACACGTCGAAAGACTGGTAGATCAGGGTGAGGTCGCCGACCTGGTGGTGGTGCAGCATTTTGATCGAACGAGTTTTGCCTCGTACGTCGTATTGCTGCCACAGGCGGAGAAATTCGGGGCTTTTCTCGGACAGTTGGCGTACAAGATCCTGCAAGGCGGTGTCATCCGGATCGACACTGGCGGCCGCGCGAAGATGGGCCACGCCCGTGCGGGCGATCTCATCCCAGTTCTGGTAGAACGTGCGAGCGGCAGGATTCAGGAAGGTGAAACGCACCAAATTGCCATCCTCAAGGACCACCGAATACAGGGCTCGCCCCAGCCTGTTACCAGCCAAGATGTCGAGTCGAGGGCTAAGAATCATTGCAGGCGTGTCCCCGTATGCCTCCAGCATGTCTTGGAGGTGCGGGCTCACGTCCTCTCGGCGCTTGGCCCAGTGCTGCCCTGTCCGTCGAGCGAGGTGGTGCAGATGTTCTTCGGCTTCCCGATCAAGACCGAAGACACGGGTGAGCGCATCGAGGACCTGGTCCGACGGGTACTTCTCGCGCCCCTGTTCCAAACGCGCGTAGTACCCCTCACTGAGGCCAGCCAAGGTGGCAACTTCTTCGCGCCGCAGCCCTGGCGTGCGGCGCGGTCCGGTGTCGGGTAGCCCCACCTGAGCCGGCGAGGTCGCCGCCCTCCTGGCCCGAATGAATGCACCAAGACCGGTGAAATCTTCCATGAAGGCAGGCTAACGCCTCGGGGCTGGCGCTGGGTGTACGTGTGGCGTCCACCCAGGCGGCGTGGCCCTTTCGCCACGTGACTCTTTGCAGTATTCACGTCACAGTGGGTTGCGCTATCGCGACGTGAGCCGCTCATCCGGCGTTCCGATGTCTCATTGCCGATCGTGGGGATAACCCGATGCCGTTCCTTGAGGGGACACCACGCCCGCGATGGGGATGGCATCAGCCAAGTTTGGGGGTCGCTCGACAGAACCTGGCAGGAAATTTCGCGAGGATTATTTCTGCGATCAGGGCACGACGCACATCGATACAGTTTCCGTGACGCGACGGGCCCTGATGTCAGACATCGGTGCAGCACTGCACAAGCCGCGCGAGAAAAGCGAGTAAAAATGTCTCACCACCTCGATTCCCCCATCGCCCGCCAGGACCCGCGACTGGACATCACGGATTTCTACCTTTTCCGAGGTGAGCGCGGCACGGTCTTCGTCCTGAACGTGTCGCACTCGCTTGCCGGGGAGGACATTCCCCGTGGCTTCCACCCGGAGGGCCGCTACGAATTCAAGATCGACGGGAACGGTGACGCGGTGGAGGAGCTGACCTACCGCTTCACCTTTGGTGAGGCCGACCCGGACGGTGCCCAGCGATACACCCTGCACCGCCTCATCGGCTCGCACTCCGAGGACCCCTTTGCCCGGGGTGAGCTCATCGGCGAGGGGGTCACTGGCGAGACTGCCAGCTTCGGCCGTGGCGCCCGATCGTGGGCCGGCAAGGCGGGGGATCCGTTCTGGATCGAGCCCGATGTGCTTCACGCCGTCGGCAAGGCGGTCAAGGAGGGCACACGGGTGGACCTGAACGGATGGAGCCCCGACCGTGCCGTCAACCTGTTCGCGGGCCACACTGTTCACTCGCTCGTCCTGGAGGTCTCCGAAAACGAGGTTGCCGAACTCGCGGGCGGACGGCGCATCGGCGCATGGGCGCTGTCAAGCCTGGCGACCGACGCCGGCGGCTGGCGGCAGATCAACCGGGCAGGACTCCCCATGATCCACCCGCTCTTCACCCAGCTCGACGAGCACTTGGGCGACCACCTCAACATCGGCCGTCCGGCCGACGACATCGTCACGTTCGGTGCTTCCATCGCCGAGATGATCGCTGGCACCGTGCGTGCTTACGGCACCGCCGAGGACCCCGAAGCCTACGGCCGGACGGTCGCGGCGAAGGTCTTCCCCAACGTGCTGCCGTACACCATCGCCACCCCCGCCGTGTACGGCTTCGCGGAGTGGAACGGGCGCTCCCTGACGGACAACGCCCCCGACGTGATGTTCTCGCTGGCGACCAACACGCCGGTGACGCTCGGGATCAACAAGGACTCGATCACTTCCAAGCCGTCCCAGGTGTTTCCCTACGTACCGACTGCCTGACACCGCGCCCCGCCGGGCCGGCACCACCCCCGTGCCGGCCCGGCGGCCTCCTCCATCCCCTGCCGGGGCATGGGATGCCGGCAATTGACAGAAAGCACGAGAACCCCATGTCCGCTCAAGCTATGAGTCACTCGTCCCATCGAAGCAAGCGATGGCCAGCACGCGTCATGACCAGATCGGAATGGACCCGGCTTGCGGGCATGGCCACGTTCATTGTGTTCCTGCACGTCATCGGCTGGTTCACCCTGGTTGAGATCGTGGCACCACGCCACTACAGCGCCGGAACCCAGACATTTGGCATCGGGATCGGCCTGACGGCGTACACGCTGGGCATGCGGCACGCCTTCGACGCAGACCACATCGCGGCGATCGACAACACGACCCGCAAGCTCATGCACGAGGGCAAGCGTCCGCTGTCTGTGGGTTTCTGGTTCTCCCTGGGGCACTCCAGCATCGTCTTCGTGCTCGCCCTCATACTCTCCGTTGGCGTGCGCTCCCTCGCCGATCCGGTCCAGAACAGCAATTCGCGTCTGCACCACATCACGAGCTGGGTGGGCACTACCGTCTCGGGCACCTTCCTCTACCTGATCGCGTTCATCAATCTCGCCCTCCTGACCGGCATCTGGAAGGTCTTCCGGGAGATGCGCCGCGGTCACTTCGACGAGGCAGCCCTGGACGAGCAGCTCAACAACCGCGGTCTCATGAACCGCATCCTGGGAAGGGTGATGAAGTCTGTCACCAAGCCCTGGCAGATGTACCCCCTGGGAATGCTGTTCGGCCTCGGATTCGACACCGCCACCGAGATCGCGCTCTTGGTCCTGGCGGGGACCGGCGCCGCCTCCGGCTTGCCCTGGTACGCCCTTCTGTGCCTGCCAGTTCTATTTGCTGCTGGCATGTCGCTGTTGGACACCATCGATGGGTCCTTCATGAACTTTGCCTACCAATGGGCGTTCTCCAAGCCCGTACGGAAGGTCTACTACAACTTGACCATCACGGGCCTGTCGGTCGCTGTCGCATGGCTCATTGGCACTGTTGAGCTACTCGGGCTCGTCGCAGAGAAGGCCCACATGAAGGGTGCCTTCTGGCGCTGGATCGGCGGACTCGACCTCAACGCGCTCGGATACTTCATTGTCGCGCTCTTCTTCGGCACCTGGATGGTCGCCATGGGGGTGTGGAGGTGCGCCGGCATCGAGAAGAAGTGGACCACGTCTCTTGAGGCAGACAGCGAATCTTTGGCTCCGGCGGCAGCCTCGGCCGGTCACCGCAACTGAAGCATCAGAAAGCAGTGCTGGCGTCGCAGTGGACGTCAGTTTGCCGCATCGCTCCCATGCTGAACTACATGTCGGCGCCGTGGTCGACGTCGCGCCCGGCCCGCTGACCGAGACCTTGCGTGGTGGCCGTATCGTCTCTCAGCCGCGCATGGCGGATGCGAAAATGGCCGGGAGAGCCAGCAGACTGGGCGCCGCAGTGAAGCGCGTGACAAGCCGCATCGTGGTCAGCGCCGAGCGGTTGGTCACAAAAAACGGCGGCCGTGGTGACATGGACGGCGCCCCTTGGAACAGCCCTCGTGGCGCCGGCGCGAACGGAGCGTACAGGACAGACTTCTCGATGTCTTCGAGCATGAAGGCATTGTGCACGAACCCAATGCCGCTGCCGACGTCTTGCTGAGTGTTTCCCGGGAAGGCACCCCAAGGTGCGTAGCCGAGGAGGAAGCCCAGGCCTGCCCAGCAGTTGACCCCCACAGTGCCAAACTGAAGACGATCGATTATGCGTTCCAGCACTTCACGATCGGTTCGGAGCGTTTTCGGGTGCGCGATGAGGGTGGCGCCGAGGGAGCCGGGAAGCATATCGTTGGCGAACTCCGCGGCCTTGGTCAAGTAGTCCAGGGTACTCCCTCCCGGAAGGCGCACGACTCCCAGCGCGTCACCGAATACCTCACTTTTGATCAGCGGACCGTCAAAATCCGTGATATCGGGTACAAGGAGTCGGGAGCCATCACCGTAGACCTCCGCCTCCGGGTGGGCTGTGGCAACTTTTCCCAGCCGATCATCAGCACCAGGGTAGTAGTTGCTGCGGGGCGGCAAGGCACGCAGCAGGCGCCGTATCTCCTGCAGCAGTCGCTCGGTGCCATCCCAGTCGCGAGGCACCACCAGTATCTGACTGGCGATGCAATTGTGGCCCGAATTATTGAGCTTGCTTGTGACGATGTTCTCAGCCTGGAACCGGAAGTCGGCCGCGCGCCAAGGGCCGGGTGCCACTAGGCACGGGCTGACCCCGCCCAGTTCACTGCTAAGAGGCTTGTTCATGAGGCGCTGTCCGCGACGTCGGCGATCCATGGCGTCCGTACCGGTGCCCCAGACAATGGCATCGCGTGTACGGCCACTGCCAGTTACATGGACGGTGTCGACGCCCTCGTGCCGGACCAAGTACTCGCCTTCGCGTGCACCTCCGTCGACGAAGCGCACCCAGTCCCGCGCGATGAATTCTCCGAATACGTATTCAAAATGAGGCTTCAGATAGGAGTTGACGGGGTTCATCTTGGCTATAACTGCCTGGCCTTCGACGTACAACTTGTGCAGGATGTCGAGAGCCACGATGGCGGCAACGTTCCCCGCACCAAGTACCAGACTCACGCCAGGACGGAATCCATCACTCCGGTGCGGGCTCGCCGCTCTATCACGAACCTGCCGTGCCGTAACGCCTGGCCGCATCCAGACCCGCGCACTGAAGCCGTTGAGCAGCATCCGGTCCCAGCCGGTTACGGGGAAGACATCGACGTGGACGCGCGCGCCCCGCACATGGATGTTCTGGGTCTTTACGGGGTCCTGGCCGTTGGCGATACGCCGTAGAACGTGCAGATATGCCGTGGCACTCTGTACTAGGGCCCACGGGCCGCCGGCCCAGTCCTCAGCTGCCCACGCAGAACTTGGGCCGTAGCCTTTGGCACGCGCCGCCGCCGTCACCATGACGTCAGAGCGCGACAGCACCCGCGGGAGCAGTCGTTCCAGCATGACGATGCGGTCTGCTAGCGGGCTCGCGGCCCAGGAGCCGGCGCCCCGGCGCAGATCAGCGATGGACCGGTCAAGGGCAGCAGCGTTGAGCGCTCTGACGTCCACGTTCGTTGCTCCTTAGGTCTCACAATTTCGTGCTTGTAATTGCAGATAATTAGTGCTGTGAGGTCGGCGAAGTGCTCGCTCACATGGGCTCGTAGCGGCGCGGAGTTTCCGAAATTGTGCCCGCCGGGGGGTGGCCCCTGTGGGGAAAAGATGGTGCGAAGCCACTACCCATTCCTGTCTGCTGAACCCACAGTGGTCGGTCAGCAAGATTACTTCGGCAATGCCCATTTCAAGATTCCAGGCATGCTTTCCTGAGTGCAACATGACACGAGACCCATGTCCGAGCTTGCTTGGATCGTCCCCCATCCAAGCACATGCACACGTTGGTGGGTCCTCCGCATTGGTACGGGACCGCGGTGTAACGAAGCGCACATATTCGGCAGTTCGGCGTGAGAATAGATGAGGACGTAGCGGGCAGAGTCGGCTACGCGCCTCATTGACTCGTGGCGGCGCACGAGTGTACCTGTTACGTACACCCAAGATGGACCTTGAGTGTTGTTCGGGTGCCCTACCCTTAGCCTAAGAGGCTGCCTACCGTGCCGACGTCACAATATTCTCGGCAGGTGTGGCTTCGGGTACACCGACTTGAGTGCTGGGCACGCGAGCGATATATACGGCCACATTCAACCTGCGGTCAGTCAATGTTTCCGCCTCTTGCCGCTCCCCGGGCCCATCCGGCGCCGGGGTGCTCCCGCACCCAAGGTGACTTGCATCCTTGCGTGAGTAAGTTCGTGAAAGGGAAAGCAGTGGCTGAGCTGTTCTACGGCGACGACGCCGACCTGTCCATCATCCAGGGCCGCAAGGTCGCGGTCATCGGCTACGGGAGCCAGGGCCACGCGCACGCGCTGTCGCTGCGCGATTCGGGGGTCGATGTGCGCGTCGGCCTGCACGAGGGCTCCAAGTCCAAGGCGAAGGCGGAGGAGCAGGGTCTTCGCGTGGTCACCCCCGCCGAGGCCGCGGCCGAGGCCGACGTCATCATGATCCTGGTCCCGGACCCGATCCAGGCGCGGGTGTACGAGGAGTCCGTCAGGGACAACCTGAGGGACGGCGACGCGCTGTTCTTCGGACACGGCCTGAACATCCGCTACGGCTTCATCAAGCCCCCGGCCGGTGTCGACGTGTGCATGGTCGCCCCCAAGGGCCCGGGTCACCTGGTGCGCCGTCAGTACGAGGAGGGCCGCGGCGTCCCGTGCATCGCGGCGGTCGAGCAGGACGCGACCGGGGGCGGCTTCGCGCTCGCGCTGTCCTACGCCAAGGCCATCGGCGGCACCCGTGCGGGCGTCATCAAGACGACGTTCACCGAGGAGACCGAGACCGACCTGTTCGGTGAGCAGGCGGTGCTCTGCGGTGGTACCGCGGCGCTGGTCAAGGCCGGTTTCGAGACCCTGACCGAGGCTGGTTACCAGCCGGAGATCGCGTACTTCGAGTGCCTGCACGAGCTGAAGCTCATCGTGGACCTGATGTACGAGGGCGGCCTGGAGAAGATGCGCTGGTCGATCTCCGAGACCGCCGAGTGGGGCGACTACGTCACCGGTCCGCGCATCATCACCGACGCCACCAAGGCCGAGATGAAGAAGGTCCTGGCGGAGATCCAGGACGGCTCCTTCGCCAACAACTGGATCGCCGAGTACAACGCCGGTCTGCCGCGCTACAACGAGTACAAGAAGGCCGACGAGAACCACCTGCTGGAGACCACCGGCAAGAAGCTCCGCAAGCTCATGAGCTGGGTCGAGAACGGTGACTGATCCGTCCCCGCGGGTGCAGGCGCCCTCCGACCGGCGCGCGGATCCCCGCTTCGCCGCCCTCCTCCTGGACAGCTACCGCCGTTTGGTGGGCGTCGACCTGTGTCCACCGGTGTGGGCATCGGACGCCGAGGCCGCCCAGTGGCTCTACGAGAAGGCGCCCTTCGTGCTACTGGCTCACGACGCGTCAGCCGACCCGCTGTTCCTCTACGCCAACCGCACCGCGCAGCGGGCCTTCGGCTACACCTGGGACGAGTTCATCGGCCTTCCCTCGCGCCTGTCGGCCGCGCCGGATGCGCAAGAGGACCGGGATGCCCTTCTCGCGTCGGTGAACGAACACGGCTACGCCGACGGATACCAAGGACTGCGACGGCACAAGGAGGGCCGCATATTCCGGATCGAGGACGTCCGCATGTGGAACCTAGAGGACTCCGAGGGCACCCGCCACGGGCAGGCTGCCGTGTTCCATCCGTCGGCCGGATCTGGACCGTCCGCGGTCGAGGCGATGACAGCCGGGTGATGGCCGCAACCGCGCCCACTCGAGCAGCACGATTGGGACACGCTCTCGTACGACCGAGCTCTTATCTCCACCGGCCGTAGGTGCTGGGCGGGCCGTCGTTCACGGAGGCGATCTCGAGCTCGTCCGCTTTGCCGCTCGCTGGGCGAGGCGCGGCGAGAATCCGGGATGTAGAGCCCGTAGGAGACCGGGATACGCGTGTTAAACGTTGGGCCACCGTGCTCATGACGAAACGAGCTGAATCGGGAGCACGGAGCGACTGCACCTCCCTTGATCAGCGCTATCGACAGGACTCGAAGTTAGTTGACTAATGATCCCGCATATGCGCCTGACTGCGCAGCGAATCATCCGCGGACCGTACTGATCATAGGGGCGAGTGCAGCAGGGCTATTGACCGCAGCTGCACTCGCACCGCTCGCGGACGTCACGCTCGTCGAACGTGACGACCTGCCCGACCAACCACACCCACGCCGCGGGGTGCCACAAGCCCGGCACGCACATCTGGTGTGGAGCGGTGGAGTCACTGCCTTCGACGAACTGATTCCCGGAGCCATTAACGACATCCTCGCGCGCGGCGGCCGTCTGGCCCACATCATGGGCGACATGGTGTGCCGCGCGCCCAATGGCATCTGGTTCAGGCGCTTCCTAAGTAACCGCCACCGGGCTTTGGTCAGTTCTCGCGACCTCATGGACTTTGTGCTCCGGGATCTGGTCCTCGCTCTAGGCAGCGTCAGCTTGCGGCCCAACACCACTGTGATTGGGATAGAAGGGGATGCTAGCCGAGTTACAGGCGTCCGGATCCGTACTGGCGAGGAAGAGTCGATCCTGTCGGCCGACTTGATCGTGGACGCCTCGGGTCGCGGCTCTCGGGCACCCCAGTGGCTCCAGGGTCTCGGGTTGCCGCGTGTCGCTGAGCGGGTGGTGGACGCAGGCGTTACCTATGCCACGCGTCTCTTCAATGCACCCGCGGCTGCCTCGAACACGGAGTTCCCTCTGATCAACGTGCAGGCCAACCCGGCTGCTCCCCCCGGAAAGGGGGGGTTGCTGCTGCCAATCGAGGGAAACCGCTGGCTCGTCACGCTAAGGGGCACTCGCGGCGGAGAGCCCACCACTGACCCCAACGCCTTCGTAGACTTCGCGCTCAGCCTTCCGGATCCCCTGATCGGCTGCCTCATCCGCGACGCGGAGCCACTCGATGACATCACCATCAGCCGTAGTACCGCCAATCGCCGGCGGTACTACGAGAAGCTGAAGAGCTGGCCCGACGGATTCGTTGCAATCGGTGACGCCATCGCCGGATTCAATCCTGTCTACGGACACGGCCTCACGGTTGCCGCTCAGAGCGCAATCGCGGTCCGGGATGTTCTACGCGTGACCAGTCTCATTGCTCCTGGCACCGCCCGCCGCCTCCAACACGCTGCCGCGCGTCCCGTCTCTGCCGCCTGGAGTCTGGCTCTCGGCCAGGACGCCTTCTATCCCGGCGCCACGGAGGCACCTCCGAGCACCGTGGAGCGCCTTCTCGCGCGGTATGTCGACCGGGCGGTGGCCACTGGTGCTCGCAATCCCCAGGCGCTCGAGGCCCTGCTCGACGTCATGAGCCTGGAGAAGCCGCCTGTTCGTCTCTTCTCACCTGGCATGCTCGTCCCCATGCTTTTCGGGCCGAAGCGGCCACGCCTGGTGCAAGCACCACTCCGCGACGCCGAACGTAAAGTCAGCATGCCCTGAAGCCGTCGCATCCTGGGACACGCCAGTCACGCCGGAGGGGCCGGCAAGTCCGTCGCCCGAAGACGTGACTGTTCGGATAACTTCCTGGTCGCTGCTCAGGCCCGACAGCCGTCCGCTGGCAGCACGAGCATCCGCATCCAGGCCCACCTGGCCCGGGATACAGGCGGGCCAGTGGTGGTGTGGATGCCCCGATCTTTCCCTCTGAATCATCGATAACAGTCGCACGTTAGCATTAAAAATGACGCGCCATATTCCATTCTGTGCGGCAATGTAAGTCTTGCGTCGAAAATTGACTTCACGCTCTAATTCCATCAGGAGGAAGTAGGGCTACCCAGCCAAGAAACGTTCTGCTGGCGGGTGCGGGAACTGGCATAGCCCGTCCTAGCCTCGAGTTAATCTGGCGAAGGCGGGCCATACCGTGCTCGCCTCGATGAGGAATCCGGAGGGCGCACCGCAGATTGTCGCCGACGAGATTGTCCGGGTGGTCGGCCTTCCGGCTGGACAGCGCCCCCGCCGCACCGTTGCCGACGCCTCTGACTACGGCGCGGAGATCATCAACGGCGCCGCTGAGGAACTGCGGCTGCGGCTGGCCCGCCGCATGGGCGTCACCGACCTGCTTGGCCGACTGTGACCCGGACGCACCGCGTCCGCACGCATCTCGCATTGCTTCGTCCATACACGTCCGTGCCGCACTTCGGTAACGAATCACGAAGGAGAAACACCATGCCCGTCAGCCGTCGCAAGCTGGGCGCCAACGGCCCCGAGGTGTCCACCATCGGCCTGGGCGCCATGGGAATGTCGGATCTGTACGGTCCCGCCGACGACGCCGAGAGCATCGCCACCCTGCACGCAGCGATCGACGCCGGCCTCAACCTCATCGACACCGGTGACTTCTACGGCTCCGGCGCCAACGAAATGCTCATCGCCCGTGCGCTGCGTGAGCGCAACCGCGAGGACGTCGTACTGAGCGTGAAGTTCGGCTCGCGCCGCGCCCCCGACGGCAGCTTCCAGCCGGTGCCCTACGACGTGTCCCCAGCCGCGGTGAAGGACCGTCTGTCGTACTCCCTGCGCCGCCTGGGCACCGACTACCTCGACATCTATCGCCCTGCCCGCCTCAACCCGCAGATACCGGTCGAGGAGACGGTCGGGGCCCTGGAGGAGATGCGCCAGGCTGGCTACATCCGTCACATCGGGCTGTCCGAGCTCGGCGCCGACACGATCCGCCGTGCGGCGGCCGTGGCCCCGATCAGCGACCTTCAGATCGAGTACTCGCTGCTTTCGCGCGGCCCGGAGGAGAACATCATCCCCGTGCTGCGCGAGCTGGGTATCGGTCTGACCGCCTACGGGGTCCTGTCGCGTGGTCTGCTCAGTGGCCACTGGTCGCCGTCCCGCGAACTGAGCGGCGGTGACTTCCGTGCCCACTCGCCGCGCTTCCAGGGCGAGAACCTTGAGGCCAATCTGCGCTTGGTCGAGGCACTGAGCAGGGTCGCGGAGCGGCTCGGCGCCGTCACCAGTCAGGTGGCCATCGCCTGGGTGGCAGCCCAGGGGCAGGACATCGTGCCCCTGGTCGGTGCCCGTCGCCGCGAGCGTCTGGCGGAGTCGCTCGGGGCCGACGACCTCAAGCTCGACCGGGAGACGCTGGACGAGATCGAGGCGGCCATTCCCGCCGGCTCGGCGGCCGGCGAGCGGTACGCGGCCCCGATGATGGCCACCCTCGACAGCGAACGCTGACCAGCGTGCGGCCGTCCCGGGCGACGGAAGCGCACTCGGATGGCAAGCCCTGGTTGCCGAGCTTCGGCTCTGCAACCAGGGCTCTGCTATGTCCGGGACAGGTAGCACTTGACCTATAACTGATCGTTTCAGAATGAGATCGGCGTGTCGGCTGGCAGTCAGTGATCTTCGTCGGCAGGGTCTGCGGGGTGTCCGATGATCTTGTCCCTGATGACCTGTGGGAACGCATAGCCCCGCTGCTGCCGCCTCAGCCTGAGCGAAGGCACCGGCACCCAGGCCGACTTCGGGTGCCCGACCGTGTTGCCCTGGCGGGCATTGTCTACGTGCTGCGCAAGGGGGTGGCCTGGCGGGACGTCCCTGCCGGCGTGGTGGGCTGCTCCGGCGTGACCGCCTGGCGGCGTCTGCGGGACTGGACCGAAGCAGGAGTCTGGCCCCGCCTGCACGCGGAGCTCCTTGCCGAACTACGCAAGGCCGGTTTGCTCGAGATGGACGACTGCGCGATCGACGGCTCCCATGTCAGGGCCCTCAAAGGGGGGATCACGTCGGGCCTTCGCCGGTCGATCGAGCTCGCCCCGGCTCCAAACACCACCTGATCGTCGACCGCCGCGGCACCCCGCTGGCCGTGTCCGTGACCGGCGGGAACCGGCATGACGTCACGCAGCTGATCCCGCTGCTGGACGCGATCCCCCGAATACGGGGCCTTCAAGGGCGTCCGCGCAGCAAGCCCAAGCGGCTATTTGCCGACCGCGGCTACGACTACGACAAGTACCGCCGGCTGCTTTGGCAGCGCGGGATCAAGCCCCTCATCGCACGGCGCGGCGTCGCTCACGGCTCCGGCTTGGGCAAGACCCGCTGGGTCGTCGAGCGCACCTTCGCCTGGCTCCACCAGTTCAAACGACTGCGGATCCGCTACGAACGCCGCGCCGACCTCCACCAGGGCCTCCTGGAACTCGCCTGCAGCATCATCTGCCTCCGACGACTCCGCACGTCATTCTGAAACGATCAGTAAGCAGACGCACTCGCGCCGTTCCAGCTCGATCAGCAGCGACGGAGAGAGTTCGCGAGCGGTCCAGCACAGGCCAGCCTTGCCCAAACGGCGGCATGTCGACTACTCACTCCCGGCAATCGCTTGAGGCGGTCGCACCTTCGCGGTGCGTGACGGGCAGGGCGGTGTTGAGAGAGGCTTCGTCTCCGCGCACGGTGACCCCTGGCACTGCTGCGGCATGAACGGAGTTGCACCACACAACAGCGTTGGCCCTGGTGCCCGGCGCCCAGGTTAGCGACGACCCGGCGACGTCGATGACCTGCACGTTTGCGGAGAGCCGGTAGTGGCGGTTCGAAGCACCTTGCGACCGGACTGGGACCACTGTGCCGTCCACGGTCCATCTAATACAACGCGAAATCGTGACCGCTCCCGCGCTCATCCGCCGAGCGCGGACCAAAGTAGCGTCGATCGGACTCGGCGATCTCAACGTCATTGATGCTCGCCTCGCGTCTGCGCATGAGCCCGTTCTTGTCGAACTCCCACAGCTCGTTCCCGTAGCTTCGGAACCACTTCCCCTCGATGTCATGCCACTCGTACTGGAATCGCACAGCAATGTGGTCTCCTTCGTACGCCCACAGACTCTTGCGCAATGCGTAGTCGAGTTCCCGTTCCCACTTGGCGGTTAGGAACTCGATGATCGCCGCGCGCCCTCGGATGAGCGCGTCACGGTTGCGCCAGACCGAGTCTGGTGTGTAAGCAAGGGCGACCCTCTGCGGATCTCGACTGTTCCATGAGTCCTCAGCGGCCTGCACCTTGGCCCAGGCGCTCTGCCGATCGAACGGTGGGAACGGCGGACGTGACTCAGTCATGTCGACTTCTCTCTGCTTGGGTAGGGAAGGCATAGATCGGGATCATCCGGTAACCCCCCCTTCTCGCATACATGTGGGTGACTAACCGTGGCGCCCAGCGACCCATCGCGGGGCCGCGGGGGACCCGGTTAGGACGCTTCCTCGGCCGAATGACGGCTGGCAGGCATCACGGATCGAAGAAGATCTTCGCTGCCTTGGAAGCAGTCGCGGAAATCCAGGCGTCGGGGACACCTATCGGCTACCGGACTCGCTACCAGGCCTCTTAGCGCACCGGCAACCGCGCCACTTCATGCGGCCGACGGGACGGACTCCATGATCTCTCACGGGTAGAAGTCTTGCGATGGAGTGGACCCCACGTGTGCACGGCCTCGACTATGGGGACACCCCTATGCACGAGAGCGGGTCGTCGTAGGGCAGGTTACCCTCAGGGGCACAGAAGCCGTACACCCCTAGCTCACCGGTATCGACTCACAGCACCTGATCGCATGCTTTGCGGCCTGCGAATCCTCATGACAATCTAGAGAAGAAAGCGCGTGATGTCGTCAGGACGAGCGCGCACGGACCCGATCCGCAACGTCGGCATACTGATCTCCGCAAGGTTGGCGGCGATATGAGGGAATACGAAAATTTCGCTGCTTCGAATTTGCAGCAAATCATCGATCCGTTCAACCGCTTGGTGCTGGACACCGAAGCTGCAGTCGGCACGCTATATGTATTGCCCGAAGGAGGCGAGGTGCTGCATCTCGCGGTAGTGGCGGGCGCCTCTCGAGGAATCGTTGCTCCGTGGATGCGGATTCCCCTCAGTGAAGTAACACCAGTGGCCGAGGCAGTGCGGGGGCGGCAACTTGTATGGGTGAATACCCCGCAGCAGATGGCTCACCGCTACCCGCGACTCAGGCTCCTGCTGCCCTACGACTTCATGGTTGCATCGGCGCCAATGATTCACGATGATTTGGCATGGGGTGGCATAAGCCTGATATGGCCGACCTCGCATACACCGCAGTTGGAGCAGGAAGAACGCGACAAAATCGATGCATTTTGTGGCAATGCGGGCCAGCTGCTACGGTGCGCGGCAGAACGCGGAAACTCGATACAGCCTGGAGCGGAACCAGCAGTGTTTTCGCCGACGCGTTCGAGCACCGTCGCCCATGCCAAGGCAATGGCCGCGCATGATGCAGTCGAATATTTGGCGGTGGGGTGCCTTTCGCTAGACGCCGACGGTCGAATTGCGTATATTAACAGAATTGCGGCTGAACTTCTCGGAACGGGAGCCGCCGAATTGGTTGGAGTCCGGCCATGGGAGAAGATATCTTGGTTGACTGATCCGGCGTTCGAGGATTGTCACCGCGCTACAGTTGTCAGCCGCCAGTCGACCGAATTCGTCTCCGTGAGGCCACCGGATGGGAAGCTTTCATTTCAATTGCGACCCGGCACCTCGGGCGTGAGCGTTCTCATCAGCCCGCTTACGGATGGTCGCCCGACGATCCCTGGTCTTGCTGAGCGCCCTGCCACGGGTCCGACTGGCGCGTCGGCTCTATACCAGCTCATGCACCTTGCGGCGACGCTTACGGAGGCCGCCGGCGTTGCGGATGTTGTCGACTTGGTGGCCAATCAGTTCGTCCCTTCCTTTGGGGCTCAGGGGCTGGCCCTGATGACAGTCGAAGAGGGTCGACTCAGGGTTGTTGGCTACCGTGGGTACAGCGCCGAATTCGTGGGACAATTTGACGGCGAATCGCTAAGCGCAGACACTCCCTCCACGCAGGTTCTGGCGATGGGAGGGCCGGTCTTCTTCTCCAATTACGCCGAATTTCAGAACACCTATCCCAATCCTGCCCGATACGGTAATAGGGATGCCTGGGCTTTCCTGCCGTTGATAGCCTCAAGCCGACTGATCGGCCTTCTGGTCCTGTCCTATGATCGCTCTCGCTCCTTCCCGGAGGCCGAGCGTGCCCTCCTTACCGCGCTGGCGGGAGTGATCGCGCAGGCGTTGGATCGTGCTCGCCTTTTCGATGTTCGGCATAATCTGTCACGGGCCCTACAAGCGGATTTGCTCCCGCAGGATCTGGCCGCGGTACCTGGACTGCAAGTCGCGGCCCGCTATCTTCCCGCTGGCTTCGGTATGGATATCGGTGGGGATTTTTACGACCTTATTCGCTCTTCAGTTGCATGTGCCGACGTGGTGATTGGTGATGTGCAGGGGCACAGTGTGCAAGCCGCCGCCCTCATGGGACAGGTCCGAACGGCCATCCATGCGCACGCCGCCGTGGGTGCCGCTCCCGGAGAGGTCTTGGCCCGTACGAACCGACTGCTTGCCGACCTCAACCCGGGGCTTTTCACTAGCTGCCTGTATGCACACGTGGATGTTGCCCAAAAGAGCGCCCACTTCGCCACTGCGGGCCATCCCCCGGCCCTGATTCGTCATCCTGGTGCGGAAAGCGCAATTTTGCAGATAAATCCGGGCCCGCTCCTCGGTGTCATCCCAGACGCTGAATACCCCACCACCGAGGTTGCCCTGAGTTCCGGCACGATCTTGGCCCTCTACACTGACGGACTTGTTGAAACCCCAGGTGTCGACATCGGCGACGCCATCGTCGACTTGGCTCACGAACTCACTGGCGCTGGCGAACAGAGTGTAGAGGAAATCGCCGACGCTATTCTGAACCATGCGGCTCGCACTGTACCCGGTACTGACGACAAGGCATTGTTGCTCGTTCGCCTGACAGGCTAAGACGACCACGGCCTTGCCGCGCGCGTCCACCCCGGCGTAGTCCGCGCTCGCGCCTTCGGCCGCCATCAGGGGGAACGAGTAGGTGCCCTGGGGAAGCTCGGCCACGGACGCCGACGGCAGGGCCGTCCGCAGGAGCACGCTGTCCGTCACGGCCTCCCACCTTCCGGGCGGCACGGGCACCCTCTCGGCCGTCTCGCTGGAGGTGTCCTACGACGACGGACACACCTGGCGGAAGACCGCCTGCGGGCACGACGGCCGCTTCAAGCTGTCCGCCCCGAAGCAGGCGCGGTTCGTCTCGCTGCGTGCACGTGCGCACGACTCCGCGGGTTACGCGGTCACCCAGACCGTGAACCGGGCCTTCGGCCTGCGCTGGCGCACGATGTCGCGTTCACACAGGTGCGGGCGGGCCGTTCACGGCCCGCCCGCGGCACACCTGGAGCGTGTGCCGGTTGCCAGCGACTCCCGGAGGGCGACCGTCACGTCCAAACGGTTTGGTTCATCTGCGGGGTCGGGGATGGAGGTCGTCGTTCTGTTCCTCACCGCATCGTGGTCTTAGCGCGGGCGGGCGCCGGGCCTCGAGCTTCCCGGCATGAGAAGGGGCTCGGGTCTCGTTGCTGCGGGCCGGGCCGGTATACGGTGCGGTCGGCCATGGGTGCCTGGGGTTGGTCAGATAGGCGGTCGCCTCACCCGCCTCCAACCCGTTGCCGCGCCCGGCCAGGCGGATCGTCCTCGTAGCCGATGTCAGCAACTGGTTGTGGCCGGACGCCCCGATCTACCGGGTACTCCCTCCACGCGCCCCGCCGGTCGGGGCACTCCATTCACCTGGGTGGGGGTTGGCCCTACATTCCCGCCGGGTAGCCCAGACGTCAGGTGTCCGGCCCGCCACATGGTCCCTCGTCGGCGCCCGCGGAAGACTTGATGGTGCGCCGAGACACGGAGAGGCAGACCTCGAAGTGGTTCGCCGCGCCAAGCCGGCAACGTCAGACTCCCCGCTCGCGGCTCTCCTTGCGCCGAGGGGAGATGAACAATCGTCCGCCGGTCTTGGGTACCGCGTTTCCGGATGCTCCCGGCGACCGGCGCATCCACTTGTCCATCCGCGTACCACTCTCATCCAAGGACTGGTCATCATGACGAACACGACCTCTCGCGTTGCACTGATCACCGGCGCCACCGGAGGCATCGGCCGGGCCATCACGAACCGTCTCGTCCAGGACGGGTTCGCCGTCGCCGTGCACTATGCAGGCAACAAGGTCAAGGCCGACGAGGCGGTCGACGCCATCAAGGCGGCGGGTGGTCAGGCCGTCGCCGTGGCCGCTGACGTCGCTGACGAGGTGGCGATGGCGGCGGCTTTCGACGTCACCGAGGCGGAGTTGGGTCGGGTCGACGTGGTCGTCAACACTGCAGGTGTCATGCTTCTGTCACCCATCGCCACGCTGAACCTGGACGACCTCGACCGTATGCACCGCACCAACATCCGCGGCACCTTCGTCGTCTCCCAGCAGGCGGCCCGACGCGTGCGTTCCGGCGGGGCGATCATCAACGTCTCCTCGTCCCTCACCCGGCTCCAGTTCCCCACTTACGGCGCCTACGCGGCCAGCAAGGGCGCGGTCGACGCGATGACCCTGGTCCTGGCCCGTGAGATGCGCGGCAAGGACATCACCGTCAACGCCGTCGCCCCTGGCCCGACCGCGACCCCGCTGTTCCTGGAGGGCAAGGACCAGGCCGCCCTCGACAACCTCGCCAAGGCGGCGCCGCTGGAGCGGATCGGCACTCCCGAAGACATCGCCGAGGCCGTGGCGTTCCTTGCCGGGCCGGCCCGCTGGATCAACGGGCAGGTCATCTTCACCAACGGCGGTATCGCCTGACAAGCGCATATGGCGCTGTTCACGTCGACAGCGCTTCGGCAGCGGCCGGGAGTCAGTGCCTGCGTCGGGTGCCCAGGACTTCGGGCAGCAACCCGGTAGTGATCTGTGCGACGCCGCCACCGGTCCAGTGACCGGGACAGCAGCGCCAGCTGCGAGAACAGGCACCAGCCGCCATTCGCTCATCGCCGCAACAGCGAGTGCCTCCCCGTCCCATGAACACTGCCTCCCCTTTCGGCCCGTGAGTGCCACCGCGGGCAATGAACGTCTGCTGCCGGAAGTGTGCAGAACCATGACCGGCCGGGCGACAGGCACGCCCGGTGCCCCCCCCCGGGCGTCCATCGCTTTCCGTTCGACAGTAACAACACCGTGTTCAAGGAGAACCCATGAGCAACATCGTCCTCATCACCGGCGCATCCAGCGGCTTCGGCGCCCTCACCGCCCGTGCCCTGGCCGACACGGGGAACATCGTCTACGCAGGCATGCGCGAGACCACCGGGCGTAACGCGCCCCAGGTGCAGGCTGCTCGCGACTATGCCAAGGAGCACGGAGTCGACCTGCGAGCGGTCGACCTGGACGTCAACCTCCAGGACTCCGTCGATGCCGCGGTCAAGCAGTTGATCGAGGAGCATGGTCGCATCGACGTCCTCATCCACAACGCCGGCCACATGGTCACCGGCCCGTCCGAGGCGTTCACCCCGGAGCAGCTGGACCAGCTGTTCGACATCAACGTGCTCTCCACCCAGCGCCTGAACCGTGCCGCCCTGCCCCATCTGCGCAAGGCCGGCCAGGGCCTGGTCGTCTGGGTGTCCAGCTCCAGCGTCAAGGGCGGCACCCCGCCCTACCTCGGCCCGTACTTCGCGGCCAAGGCCGCGATGGACTCACTCGCGGTGACCTACGCAGGCGAACTGGCCCGCTGGGGGGTCGAGACGTCGATCATCGTCCCCGGCTCCTTCACCAGCGGCACCAATCACTTCGCGCACTCCGGCCACCCGGCCGACGGCGCCGTCGAGGCGGAATACGAGACCAAGTACGCGGGCCTGATGGAGCAGGTGGCCCAGAAGCTTGCGGCCTTGGCCCCCGAAGGCGCTGAGGCATCCCTGGTCTCCGACGAGATCGCCCGCATCGTGGCGCTCCCCGCGGGCGAGCGTCCCTACCGTGTTCACATCGACCCGGCCAACGACGGCTCCGAAGAGGTGTCGAACGTCGCCGACCGGATCCGCCGCGAGTTCCTCACCCGCATCGACCTCGACGACCTGCTGACCGTCCACCCGGCCAGCGCGTAAAGGACTTCCAGCATCCGGGACCGAGGGGCCGACGCACACGCCCGCTCCGCCTGATAACGCCCCTTCTCGGACCATGCGGACGACAGAGACGGCCGGTGCGGTCAGTCGGATCAGCCATACGCCCAGCAGTAGGCATTGCCGTCTCGTCCGCACGGTCCTCGTCCAGCAGGGCTTTGAAGGCAGCCGCGCGTCGGCGGCCGAAGCCCGTCCGCAGCGGACGGGCTTCGGCCGCCCGGGTGACCAGCCGCACCAGAATGCAGCATCTTTGAGGGCATAACCCGCGTTTAGGCGAGAGCCGGCGCACAGGAGCCGGTGGGCGGGCCAGGTAGAGGGAGCCGGAAGGCCACGTGCAGGTTCCAGACGCCGACGAAGTTGTATGCCCGGCTCTCCTGCGCCGAGACCGGCTGGTCCGTGGGCGATGTGGCGGCGACTCCCATCCGTACGACCCTCGTTGAGAAGTCCGCGCATGGAGCACTCATGTGATCGACGGTAACGACATTTCGTTACCAGTGTTCACCGCTGTCGATGTAGCGAACCGGCGATCGGCGATTCCTCCTATCGGAGGAAGAGCCGACGCCACGATCCAGGAGAAATCATGAGCACTGAGACCGCGAACACCACCCCGAGCACCGTGCTGGTGACCGGCGCGGGCACCGGGATGGGCGCCCTCGCCTCCATCTCGCTGGCCCAGGCCGGCCACCGCGTCTTTGCCTCGATGCGTGACCCACAGGGCCGCAACTCCGACAAGGCCCAGCATCTGCTGGACCGGACCAAGAGCGCGGTCGGCGAGCTGGCCGTCGTCGAACTCGACGTGTTGTCAGAGGAGTCCGCGGCCGCCGCCGTCGGGCACATCGTCCAGCAGGGCGGAGGCCTCGACGTGGTCGTTCACAACGCCGCCCACCTGCTGGTCGGTGTCACCGAGGCTTTCAGCCCGGAGGAGGTCATACGCGCCTTCGACGTCAACGCCGTAGGCGCCTTGCGAGTCAACCGCGCCGTCCTGCCTGTGATGCGCCGCCAGGAGTCGGGCCTGCTTTTGTGGGTCGGTTCCGGCACCACCCGCGCCATCCCGCCCTTCCTCGCCCCGTACTCGGCGGCCAAGGCCGCATTCGACGCCTTCGCGGAGTCGACCGCCTGGGAGGTCTCCGCCTATGGCATCGAGACCACGATTCTGATGCCCGGCGTCTTCACCCATGGCACGGCGCACTTCGCCAACGCCGCTTTCCCCGCTGACACCCAGCGCACCGCCGCCTACGACAAGATCGCGCCCTTCCTCGCCTCCATGGGTGAGGACACCGAACGCATGATGATAAATGCCATCAGTGCCGACCCGCAGATTGTCGCCGACGAGATTGTCCGGGTGGTCGGCCTTCCGGCTGGACAGCGCCCCCGCCGCACCGTTGCCGACGCCTCTGACTACGGCGCGGAGATCATCAACGGCGCCGCTGAGGAACTGCGGCTGCGGCTGGCCCGCCGCATGGGCGTCACCGACCTGCTTGGCCGACTGTGACCCGGACGCACCGCGTCCGCACGCATCTCGCATTGCTTCGTCCATACACGTCCGTGCCGCACTTCGGTAACGAATCACGAAGGAGAAACACCATGCCCGTCAGCCGTCGCAAGCTGGGCGCCAACGGCCCCGAGGTGTCCACCATCGGCCTGGGCGCCATGGGAATGTCGGATCTGTACGGTCCCGCCGACGACGCCGAGAGCATCGCCACCCTGCACGCAGCGATCGACGCCGGCCTCAACCTCATCGACACCGGTGACTTCTACGGCTCCGGCGCCAACGAAATGCTCATCGCCCGTGCGCTGCGTGAGCGCAACCGCGAGGACGTCGTACTGAGCGTGAAGTTCGGCTCGCGCCGCGCCCCCGACGGCAGCTTCCAGCCGGTGCCCTACGACGTGTCCCCAGCCGCGGTGAAGGACCGTCTGTCGTACTCCCTGCGCCGCCTGGGCACCGACTACCTCGACATCTATCGCCCTGCCCGCCTCAACCCGCAGATACCGGTCGAGGAGACGGTCGGGGCCCTGGAGGAGATGCGCCAGGCTGGCTACATCCGTCACATCGGGCTGTCCGAGCTCGGCGCCGACACGATCCGCCGTGCGGCGGCCGTGGCCCCGATCAGCGACCTTCAGATCGAGTACTCGCTGCTTTCGCGCGGCCCGGAGGAGAACATCATCCCCGTGCTGCGCGAGCTGGGTATCGGTCTGACCGCCTACGGGGTCCTGTCGCGTGGTCTGCTCAGTGGCCACTGGTCGCCGTCCCGCGAACTGAGCGGCGGTGACTTCCGTGCCCACTCGCCGCGCTTCCAGGGCGAGAACCTTGAGGCCAATCTGCGCTTGGTCGAGGCACTGAGCAGGGTCGCGGAGCGGCTCGGCGCCGTCACCAGTCAGGTGGCCATCGCCTGGGTGGCAGCCCAGGGGCAGGACATCGTGCCCCTGGTCGGTGCCCGTCGCCGCGAGCGTCTGGCGGAGTCGCTCGGGGCCGACGACCTCAAGCTCGACCGGGAGACGCTGGACGAGATCGAGGCGGCCATTCCCGCCGGCTCGGCGGCCGGCGAGCGGTACGCGGCCCCGATGATGGCCACCCTCGACAGCGAACGCTGACCAGCGTGCGGCCGTCCCGGGCGACGGAAGCGCACTCGGATGGCAAGCCCTGGTTGTGGAGCCGAAGTTCCGTAACCAGGGCTCTCCCGTCTCCAGGACATCGTGGATGCCCCGCTGGCGCCCGATGTACCAGGGGACGTTGTCATACCGACTGGAGTGCGATGCCCATGGTTGGGGTCGAGAGCGGCGCGGTGATCACCGTGCTGATCGCCGTGGGGGTGGAGTCAGCGATGATGCCCACGGTCGCGACAATTGAGGAGAGCGCCAGCATCAGCCAGAAGTTGACTGCTTGGCTGCGCTGAGGGGACAGGTCCACGAGTTCTGCCAGGTCGTCGAGGGAACGGCGCTGCGAAGCCGGGAGTGGGCGGGAGGCACGCCCGGCTTCGGTATCCCGTCGAACGCGGCATGGCCACCCTCAAGCGCTGGCGCATCTTCCGCCACGCCCGCTGCAGCCCCAACCGCCTGTCGTCAGCAGCCAAAGCCGTCCTCACCCTGGGGAAGCAACGCTGAAAAAGCTCAGTGATTACCGTGGATGAAGACCGTCCCCGGCGCTGGTGACAAGCCACTGTTGCTCGTCCGCGTGATGGGCTGGGCGTCCGCGGCATCGTCGGCGACTGCAGGCGGATGCTGCCGGGGAGCGCTGAGAAGTTGCGGCAACGAGGACGGGCGGGAGGGGGCCCCTTCACGGTTGTGGGGGCGCTCACGAGCGCCGTCGCCGAAGCCGGTGCGTCACTGTCACCGGGGCAACGCTTCCGAGACCGCGCCGGTCAGCAGTTGGAGGATGCGTCGGTGCCCATGGCGCAATCGGGATATCACGACGGCCTGGGGAATGCGCAGGATCTCGGCGATCTCCTGCGGGGTGAACTCCTCAGCGTGGGCCAAGTGCATGACCAGTGCTGTGTCCTGTGGGAGGCGGTGCAGCGCTTCGGCGACTTTGCGGTCGGGCAGGAGGAGAAGGTCACGGGCCGCGGGAAGCTCCGGGCGCCGCCGTTCCGGCGGTTGGTGGCGCGATAGTGCATTCTCGCGGTCAGAGTGCGGCGGGTCCTGACGTCGGTCGTGGGTTCCGCGTGCCGTATCGGCCAGAAGGCGCAATAGCCAGGCCTTCAGGTTGACTCCTGTGCACATCCCGAACTCTTCGTAAGCCCGTACATATGTCTGCTGAACCAAGGTCTCCGCGGCCGATCGGTCGGGAGTCATGTGCGCTGCTGCTGCATATACTCGTGCCAGGAGTGGCATGG
Source organism: Actinacidiphila sp. bgisy160 (assembly GCF_965342435.1). Taxonomy (GTDB): domain Bacteria; phylum Actinomycetota; class Actinomycetes; order Streptomycetales; family Streptomycetaceae; genus Actinacidiphila. Next base: position 23,197 of record NZ_CBDRCM010000059.1, read on the forward strand.
CCAGACGCTCGAAGCGTGCAACGAGGTCCGTCGGAGTCATCCTGGCACTGCCGGCGCTCACCGGGGCGCCGGGTGGACAGGCGATGTTGACATGTGTCTTCCCGGTGAGTTCACCGTAGCCGAGCCGTCCGGCAGTGCTGGTGGTTCCGCTCATGCCTGCTTCCCCGTGGGAGGGAGGACTCCATCGGGCCGGCGGTGCCGGCCTTGACCGGGGCCGTCGAGGCCATTGAGGCCTTCCGGTGCGGCTTGCCCGCGATGCCGGCCACTCCCGGTGTCAGCGAGTGTCATGGGGTACGGGAGGCTGTCGGGTATCAGTTCGGATGTGGGCATGGCGTACTCCGGAGATGAACGGTGACACTTGTTCAGGCGGACGACGCTGTTGCGAAGCTGGGGTGCCGCTCTGATTCGCCTCCCATGATGCGTTTGCCCTGGCAGGGAAGCTGTCAGGCAGCCCCTGGGACTTCTGCGGGGCCCGCCCGCGACACACCATAGGGGTAACCCCACGAATCCAGCCGGGTAGCCCACCCCGTGACCACCTTGAGAAAAATTCCCTTGCGTCGCACCTGTCAGCGGTGAGCTCGATGGTCGGGACGCTGCTCACGCGAAGGTGGTCAAGGTCTGCAGCAGCAGCGCTGCCCCGCTCGCTGCCAGGACCGGGCCCGTGAGACTCGGCGATTCCGGTTCCGTGCCCATTCCCGCCGACCCTGGTCGACGCTCCGAGGACCAAGGCACGCGCCTCCGTAGCCGCTGTTGTCGTCGCTGCCGAACATGAACGGCCGACTTGTGACCTTCCGGCTGCCGCCCCTTTTCCGAAGGCAGTGGCGCTCCCTCCCGTCGGAGGGGGCCGACGGGAGGGGAGCTCTGGTTGTGGCTTCGAGTGCTGTGTGGTCAGGCAGGTGCCGGGGGCGCGGGGTGGGAACTTTTGAGATCGTTGAGTACAGCGCCGACAACTTGCCAGCAGACGTTGAGGGTGTCGCGGTCTGGAGCGTGGGCTTCTCGGATTTCGGCTGCTGGGTGGACATAGTTGCGGTAGATGCGCAGTTCATGGCAGAAGCGTTCAATGTCCGCGCCGATGAGCCGGGCGGTGTTGCAGGCATTGATGAGCTTTTCCAGCGTGGCTTTGTCTGGTGGGGTCGAGCCGAGCAGGGTCGTGTCGTGTTCCTTGATGACTTGCAGCAGGACGCCTTCCAGGAGGCTGCCCAGCATGATGGTGGCAGCGATGTGCGCACCGTTGTGGTAGCAGGTCTGTGCTTCGTCGAGCCGGTGCTGCAGGACCCGGGCCATCACCGGATCGCGGATGATGTCGGTGAGGGTGGCCCGGAACTCCGCTGGTGCGTGCTGGCCGGGCTGGGCCAGGGCTGGATCGCACAGTTGCAGCCGGGGCCTGCCGCCCGTGGTGTCCAGTCGCAGCCCCTCGTGGACGAGGAAGGCGTTGAGGGCGCTGACCACCTGGGGTAGTTGGTTGGGCTCATCGAGGTATTCGCGTGGGTCGGCGAGGCGGAGGAGAACCTGCTCCAGGGCTGCGGGCTGGGTGCGCCGTTCCGTGAGGCGTTCCTTGGCCCAGTCGCGGCGGAATTCGGCGTCGAAGGCAGGTACCCCCTCCCAGCCAGCGTTGATGAAGAAGCGGGAGATCTCCCAGCCCTTGCGGTAGTAGAGGTTGTCGTCACCGCAGATCACGCGAGCGATCTCTTCAAGCGTGTTCGCGTCCAGCTGGCCGAGAGCCGCCGCGGTTCCGTGCTGCGTCATGCTGCGCCTTCTGTCGAGGTCGTGTCCGGCGGATCGATGTCGTCTGCTGTGTCCTCCATGCCCTCGACATCGTCGTCTGTGTCGTCGGTGGCCTCTGGCAAGTCCATGGGCGTCCAGACCTGACCAGTTCCGGAGGGCTTCGGCGTGAGGCCGAAGGTGGCTGGATGAATGTTGTTCCGGTCCAGTTCTGTCCACAGGCCTGTGAGGGCCGCCTCCGGGTCGAAGCGAAACTCGCTTTCCCGGACACGCCAGAACTCCCAGCCCACGCGTTGCAGCTCTCGCTCCCTTCTCTGGTCGTGCCGGATCTGCTCCGGTGTCGAGTGGAAGTGGTCGCCGTCGCATTCGACGGCCAGCCGGGAGCGGGCGCCGATCACCACCAGGTCGATGCGCTTGTCGCCGGCGGGGAACTGGGGGACTACGTGGTAGCCGCGCTTCTTGATGTGCAGGTAGACCTGCTGCTCGAACAGCGACTCGAAGGGCGGGGTGGGGACGTCGGGAAGGACCGTCTTGAGATCGTCGTCAGCCGCCAGGGCGGCGGGAGCGTTCTCCATGAAGGTGAGCAGATTCAGGCGCAGGTCGTTGGATTTGAGCTTGGTTCGCGGAACTGAGTAGAACAGGTGCATCTGATCCTGCGCGCGGCTGGCGGCCACGTTGTAGGCCTGCTGTTCGCTGCGGTGTCCGCCCGCGACCCGGGGCGGGTTGGTCACCACCATCGACAGCAAGATGACGTGACGTTCGTCGCCCTGGAACGACGCGGCATTGCCGACTCGGATTGCGTGCCGTTCCCGGGTGGGTGCATCGATACGCTGCTTGATCATGTCGTCCAGAAGCCGGACCTGGCCTTGCCCCTGCAGCACGATCACACCGATCGTCATGCCACGGTAAGCGGGGTCTTCCACCATGCCCACAAGATGGTCGACCAGTGCCTGGGCTTCCTTGGGGTTGCGCAAACGGCCGTCACGACCCTCGGTCAGTGCCTCGTCGACGAAGTGTGTCACCAGCGGTTCGGGGCGCTCCCCGCCGAACTGTCGCAGCGGGATCAGTTTGCCGTCGTAGAAGGTCCGGGAGGACCAGGAGATGATCTCGGGCATGGAGCGGAAGTGTTCGTTGAGTCGGATCACCAGCGGGAAGAACGTGGACAGCAACTGGTAGAGGTTGGTGTGCGGGGTGTACAGCTCCCGCAGCCGGACGGGAATCTCCGGCAGGTGCGCGGTGAGACGATCCTCGATCACCTGGAGGCGGCCCAGGCTGGTGACCGACGGGGCACATTGTTTGTCGTCGCCCACCACGATGACCCGTGGGGCGAGCCACATGAGGAAGAGGGATTCCATGCCGGCCTGACTGGCTTCGTCGACGATGATGACGTCGAAGGTGTCGCGCTGCATGCGGACCATCTCGGCGACCTGCCCGATCGGCATGACCCAGGCGGGTACCGCCTCCATGGCGACAGACATCGCTTCGCGCGCTGCGGCCTTGAAGTGTGCGGCACGACGACCCTTGCCGCGGCCGTAGGAAGCGGTGTGCGTGCGGTAAGCCTGCAATGAGGACCGCTGGTCCTGTGTCATGCGGTTCAGGCAGTGCAGGCGTCCCAGGGCGCCGGCCAGCTCGCCGGTGACCTGCTCAAGCCGCTGCTCGTGTTCGGTCAACTCGGCGTCGAGGCGCTGTTCCAGTCCGGGGGTTCGGCGGCGCCGCGCGAATCCAGCCGCGGTGGCCCATGCCCACGCCTCGCCCAGAAGCGCGAGGCGCGTGTCCCAGTGCGGGCTTGACGGGTCGGCACCGAGGTGGATGGCAAGCGAGGGGTGGGCCTGTTTGAGTGCCTCCAGGAGGCTGGAGCAGCGCCGGAAGCGGGCGTCGTGTTCGTGTGCCCGGGCCAAGATCTGCAGCTGAGCCGCGTACTGTTCGACGTCTGCGCTGTTCAGGGCGCCGGCGAGGGCGACCACCTCGGCGGCGGGCGGCGTGTCCCCGACGGGTGCGCGGAGTCGCTGTTCCCAGGCATCGAGACGCCTGTGTGCGTCGTCCGCGGCCCGACGGTCGGCCAGCGCCGCCAGCGCCTGGCAGAACTCCAGCCATTGCTGCGGCGTGGTCAGCGGGACGTGCACACCGTGTGATACCAGCAGGGCATCGATCCGTTCCCGCCCCTCGCCGAATGCTCGGACGAAGGACAGATGTTCGTAGTGCTCGGCCAGCATGGCGATGGCGACCTCGGGTGGCTCCGGGGTGAGCCGCACGCCTGCTTGTTCCCAGCGCGCGACGACCATCGAGACGGTGGCGTGGGCCTGGAGGTGTGCGATCAGTGCGTCAAGGCTGCTCTCTTCGGCAGGGGGCTGGCCATCGACCGTGCAGCGAGTGAGGATGTCGTGCGCCGCCTTTTGCTCCTTGCCCGGCCAGCGGGACCGGAGCCTGCCGCCGCGTTCAAGAAACGCACGCAGGTCACGGGCCGACTGCGCCATCCGCCCTGCGGCCTCGGGCGACACGTCGGCCGGCACTGAGACATGGCGCATACCGGCGGCATCCAGGCTGCGCCGGGCGACATCGAGCTCCCCCGACACTTGCGCCACACGCTTCCACAAGAATGCCTTCCTGCGCGCCAGGCGATCCTGGAGTGCCGCCGCGCTCCAGGAGTGAGCCGGCCAATCCGTCGGCGAGCTCGGCAGTCCCAGATGATGCAGCGCAGTCCGGCACTGCTCGACGAGAACAGCCAGCTCGTCGGTCACCGTCTCGGTGAGCCGGGCCAGCGAGTCCCTGATGCTTACCGTCGCCTCCGAAAGGTCCCCATCGGCGACGCTGCCGGCAGCAAGTGTCTCGGCGACCAAACCGACGGACGGCACATCGCCCGGAGCAGGCAACCAGCCGTCCGCTCGTGGTTCCAGCGCCCCCTCACGTAGCAGCGCAAGCAACTCTTGTGCTTCCAGCCCGGTCAGCGGCGGTCCTGTGCGCGAGCCTTCCGGAAGAGCACCGATCCAGCCGAACTGATCGGCATTACGCTGCACCTGCTCCACGATGACGGCGAGCGTGCCGGAATAGCCCGCAGCCACGTCGTCGTGAGGCTGAATCTCAGCCTCCCGCAATTCGACCACCTGGTCGCTCAGTGAAGAGATCCTCGCCCGCAGCCCGTCACGCTGGGTCGACAGGCGGGCGATGTCATCCTGCAGGTGTGAGACATCACTGACGGCCACCTGGTCGGTCAGCGCATTGATGGTGCGCTCCAGCTCGCTGGCCCCGTCCTGACGCGTGGAGCTGAGCATCAAGATGCACAGGTCCCGCACATGCGGAGGAAGCTTGTCGCGCAGCACCGTCAGCGGCTGGTCGCGGGCGCTGGTCACCAGAACGCGTTTGCCCTGAGCCAGCAGCGCGGCTACGAGATTGGCGATGGTGTGCGTCTTGCCTGTGCCCGGCGGACCCTGGACCACGACGCCCGAACTGCGCTCCAGGCGGTGCAGCACCGACCGCTGCTGGGCGTTGGTCTTCAGCGGGAACAGCGGGTCATCTCCCAGCAAGGGAGCGTTTTGGACGCTGCTCCACCGCTTCCGGTCGTCGTCATCCAACGTCATCACCAGTTGGGCAAGCCCCAGCGGCGCGTGTCCGTCTGTAGCAAGCCCGGCGGCAATCTGTTCGTAGCAACGCAGCAGCGCGTTCCGGTCACGAGGACGCAGTACCAGCGCGGGGGCATACGTCAGGCGCGCTCCCGGCTCGATGTCCGTGGGAGGCGCCCACTCCGCACTGAAGGCGACGGGCCGGGACAGCGCCCGCTCTTGCCATTGGACCAGGTGCTCGAGTACCGCCTCACTCAGCGGATGAGGCGAGCGCGCTGCCAGATCCTCGCCGACTGCCGCGGCTCTCTCCGGATCCCAGCCGTCGTCACTGTCGAGGAAGTCCTGGTCCTCCACCCGCAATGCAGTGTCCGGCGCAAGGCGAACCGTCAGCCTGGCCGTGCGGCGTTCCACTGCGATCTCGACCCGCCGCGTGACCAGGTGGCGGTACACGGCCTCCCCATGGGCATCCACCCACGACAGCAGCCCGACCGCAAGCACCAGCTCACGCTGGTCGTCGTGCTGAGCCAACTGCTGATGCCAGCCGTACAACGCCTCATAACGTTCCCGCCTGGGACGGTCCCCGGTCTCCCGTTCCGCCCAGCGCCGCCATCGGGCCAGCCAGGCACCGTACGCATGCAGGACATCTCCCGCGTCCACCTGTGCGCTGGTCCGTTCCTCCCACATGGCGCGCCCGAACTCATCCCGCACCCGTTCCCGCACCGGCCCCTCCTCGGCCAGCGGCGGGTCACCCCCCTCGGGATCGGCAAGACGCACGGGATCAACCCATCCGACCAAGACCTCTGGAAGCTCAGGCGCTGCAACCGGCGGCACGTAGTCAAGCCTGAAAAGCACCCCGTCCAGCCGCTCCGCCGGCCTCCGCACGCCCTCCGGCACCTCTGACAGCCACCAGTACTCCCGCGACCTGTCTCGCGAGTCCCGCAATCGCTGCGTCCCGTTCTGCACCACCTCGCGCAGGAAGCTGACCAGCCCCGTTGTCGAGGCGATGACCTCGGGATGCCCTGCATGACGTCCGGTCGCGTTCACCGTTCTCCCCTCAGTCGGTGACCAACATTTCAGGGTCGGGGCCGGCTGACCGTGCCGCAGTTGTTGAATTGAGAATGGCGTGAATTGCGCCGGTGATGACTGGTTTTCGCCACCACTTGAGCAGGTGGAGCTCTGTCGTGTCTGCGGGCGGGGTGGCGCATGGGCAGCTTTCCGCGCTATCTCTGGCAAGACCGGGAAGCCAGGTGTAGGCGACTGTGCAGCGCGCACACCAAAGGAGGCGCTGACAGAAGGGCGACGACGCATAGAGTCGGTTGCCCGCCCTTCGGGGCGGCCGGTGCCAGGGCCAGGGCGCCTGGTGGTCAGCCAGTGTCGGATCCGGCTGCAGGCCCCTCCGCGTCTGCTTCCCACTCGTCGGACGCGCTGAAGGTGGCGGCGCCGAGCAAGCCGTGCGTTTCTCTAGGTTTTGGCGTGGGCATGCCGTTGCGGGAAGTGATCTTGCGGATTGCGGGAAGAGTGCCCTGCATGGCAGGCATGGGTGCAGGTCAACCAGACTCGTGAACGGCCCACAGCACGACTGTTCTTGAGTTGGTTCAAGAAGAGTTCACGTGATCCCGTCCGATCTGATTGATCGGGCGGGATCTCGGCGTTCCCGGGGTCTGTTCGAGGTGTTGTCCGAACGGCGTCGGTGCTGGAGGCGGTTGCCTGGCGATCGCCGGCCTGGAGTTCCGGGGTGGTTCGGGTGCGTGGGGCGTTCTGGCACTGTCGTCGGGCGTGCGTGATCCCGGCTTGTGGTGCTGGGGTCTCGGGTGGTCGTGCGGATCGGCGGGCCCGTGGGCGGCGGCAGGCCAGCCGCGTCGGGCGGCCGTGCAGTGTTCGCTCGCTCCGGCCGGTAGGCGTCGTGTCAGGTGGGGTGGAGGCAGTGCCGGTCCTGGCGGGAACTTGTCGAGCTTGCCGAGGGCGCCGGGTTGGACGGTGATCGTGGGCTTATGGGCAGATCCGCGGCAGGTCCTTCTTGGGAAGGGGCCGCAGCCGTTCGGCTTGCGGGATCGGCCGCGCCACCGGGGGAACCACGCGGGTCCTGACCGCCCTCGACGTGGCCCTCGCCGGCTCCCCGGCGGCACGCCGGCGGCTTCCCCGTTCGTTCCGGCGGAACTGTAGGGCTGCGACGCAGATCTGCGGCAGCGGCTGGGTCGCCGTCGACGCCTCGGTCTTGGTCTCGTCGTGTGCCAGGCGGCGCTGGATACGCTGGAGTTGGGGCTGCATCGTGATCGCTCCAGCATCAAGGTTCACGTTCTCCCATGTGAGGCCCAGCACTTCACCACTCGGAAGCCGAGTGCGGGCGGAGCGGGCCGCTTGGAGAAAACGCCTGGGCCGGGACCACCAGGTAATTGCGGCGAGCTTCGTGCGCCGGGACGTGCCGGCCGCCGCATGGGTGGCCGCCGACCGGGCACTCACCGCCGCCCCTCAAGGCCCTGGAAGCGCAAGCGCAAGCCACGCGACGTCACCGGGCGCGCGCCGCATGGCCGCGGTAAAATCGTCTGAAGTCCGCTTCGACTACGACTTGCCACTGTGTGATCAGGGCGCGATACCAGGGTCTGTGGTCCCCCGGCGCCGGCCAGGGTGAGACGCGCGGGAGCCGAGTTCGGTCGGCCCGCTCACGGTCTTTCGGGTTGCCACAGTGAACTCCACAGACCGTGAGCCCCGCCGAGTGCACCGTTTCGCAAGAAGCCGTGTGTACCGCCACCGGTGCCGTGGCGGAGAGGTCGGCACCGTGAAGAAGTTGCTCAGTCCCCGCGTTTCCGCGGTCGGCCGCCCGTCGGGTCTGCCAGAGGCGGATGCGATCGACACCGCTCACGCGGGCGGGACACCTCACGAACTCAAGAACGACCTCGTCGCGCTGCTCGGCGAGGACCAAGTGCTGCACCGCATTTCGGACCTCGTGCGCTACGCCTCGGACGCCAGCCCTTATCGCTACCTGCCCCAGGTCGTCGTCCTGCCACGCGACGTGCACGACGTCCAGAAAGTGCTCGGCTACTGCCGCAGGAGCGGGCGGCACGCGACATTCCGTGCCGGCGGGACCAGCCTCAACGGCCAAGCCCAGTCCGATGACATCCTCATGGACGTGCGCCGGCACTGGAACGGGATGGCCGTCGAGGACGGCGGCGCGCGCTTGCGAGCGCGGCCGGGCACCATCCTCGGCCACGCGGCGGCGGTACTTCGCAGCCACGGTCGACGCCTCGGCCCGGATCCGGCCTCCTCGGACGTCGCCACGATCGGCGGAGTGCTCGCCAACAACGCGGGGGGAATGCGCTGCACCCCCGAGCGCAACGCCTACCACACCGTGGCGTCGATGACCTTGGTGCTGCCGTCCGGGACCGTCATCGACACCGCCGCACCCGACGCCGAGGAGCGCTTCGCCGCAGCGGAACCCCGGCTGGCGGCCGGCCTTGCCGAGTTGCGGGAGCACCTGCTTGCCGACAGCGAGCTCACCGCCCGCGTGCGCCGCAAGTTCACCATACGCAACACCACCGGTTACACCCTTGCGGCGCTGCTCGATGCCGACACCCCGCTCGAGATCTTCCGGCGCCTGATCATCGGTTCCGAAGGCACCCTCGCGTTCATCGCCGAGGCGGTGATCGACACCCTCCCGGCCCCCACCGCGACCACGGTCACCTGGATCGCGCTCCCGTCGGTCGACGAAGCGGTCGCTCTCGTCCCCAGCCTGGTCGGTCTCGGCGCCGAAGCCGTCGAACTCATGGTCGCGCCCGCCCTCACCGCCGCCGCCCAGGCCTTCCCCCACACACCCGAATACTGGAAGACCCTCGATCCGGGCGCGGCGGCGCTTCTCGTCGAGTTCGCCTCCGAGGACCCGGCCGGCCTCGACGAAGTCGAAGCCCGCGTCGCGGAGCTCGTCGTGGACGCGAACCTGTTGCACCCGCTGGACTTCACCCGCGACCAGGAACTCATCGAACTGGATTGGCGCATCCGCGAGGGCCTGCTCGGCATCGTCGGCCAACTGCGTCCGTCCGGCGCCGCGGTGGTCAACGAGGACGTCTGCTTCCCGCCCGCCCGGATCGCCGAAGGGGCAGGCGATCTGCACTCTCTCCTGACCAAGCACGGCTTTCTGCCGGGCGTCGCAGGCCACGCCGCATACGGCAATCTGCACTTCACCCTGACCCCCAAGCTGGCCGATCCCGCCGACCGCGACAGGTACGCCGCCTTTATGTCCGACCTCGTGGCACTGGTCATCGACAAGTACGACGGGTCGCTCAAGGCGGAGCACGGCACCGGGATCAACATGGCGCCGTTCGTCCGCCACGAATGGGGTGACAAGGCCACCGAGATCATGTGGCGGATCAAGGAACTCGCCGATCCGCACGGCGTACTCGCCCCCAACGTCGTCCTCACCCGCGACGACAACATCCACCTGAAGTCCTTCAAGTCGACGCCCGACATCGAGGACGTCGCGACCCACTGCATCGAGTGCGGGTACTGCGAGGCCGCCTGCCCCAGCCGGAACGTCACCACCACTCCCCGCCAGCGCATCGTCCTGCGCCGGGAAATGGCGCGACAACCGGCAGGATCGCCGCTGCTGGCTCAGTTGCAGGCGGAATACGAGTACGACGGCATCGAGACCTGCGCCGTCGACGGCACCTGTGCGCTCCCTTGCCCCGTACATATCAACACCGGCGCGTTGATCAAGGATTTCCGGCGGGACGAATCGACGGAACACCGCGAGAAGGCCGCCCTGGAGATCGCCAAGCGCTGGGCAACGGTGGAGGGAATCGCCCGCATTGCCATGGGCGCCGCCGGCATCGTCCAGCGAGCCGTGGGCGCGAAAGCACTCACCGGACTGACGGCCGGCGCACGGCTCGCGATCAGCAACGACCTCATGCCGGCGATCCCCGGACCGATGCCGCGCGGCGCGGCGAGCAAACCACCCGACACTTCCCGCGACGGCGCGGCGGCGGTGTACTTCCCGGCCTGTGTCAACCGCATCTTCGGCCGTGACCCAGGGAAGCCACGGCATCCGTCCCTGCAGCAGGCGTTCGTCGAGGTCTCGGCACGTGCCTCCAAGCCGCTGTGGATCCCCGACGACGTGGCAGGCAAGTGCTGCTCCACACCGTGGAGCAGCAAGGGCTACACGCGCGGCCACGAATGGATGGCCGCGACCACCTGCGACGCCCTGTGGTCCTGGAGTGGGCACGGCGCCCTGCCCGTGGTCATCGACGCCGCCTCATGCACCAACGGCCTGCTCGACGACGTCAAGAACTACCTCGACGACGAACACCGCGCCCGACTGGAACGCATCACTCTTCTCGACGCGATCACCTGGTGCGCCGACCTGCTGCCGCACCTGACCATCACCAGACGGGTGAACCGCGTGGCGCTGCACCCAACCTGTTCGACAGCGCATCTGGGGCTGAGCAAGACGCTGGAAGTCATCGCGGGACAACTCGCCGCCGAGGTCCTTGTACCGGTCGGCACCACCTGCTGCGGCACGGCCGGCGACCGGGGACTCCTCCACCCGGAACTGGTCCGGTCCGCGACGCGGGACGAGAAAGCCGTCCTGGACGAGACCCCCGCGGATGCCTACCTGTCGGCCAACCGCACCTGCGAGATGGGGCTGCGCCACGCGACCGGCCGCCCGTACGAGTCCTTCGTCTTCCTTCTGGAAGAACTGACCCGCCCCCCGACTGGCGCGGTGGGCAACGGGTCTTGCAGCCCGGACGCGTAGCTGCAGGAGGTCGCCGGAACCCGGAAGATCTCGGCGAGGGCTGCGGCGATGAGGGCTTCCGTGTTCGGTCACCGGCTGGTCAGTGCCGGGCGGCCCTGTGCCGACAGGACATCGCACGCCGCGTCGAGGATCTTTGAAGCAGACCGCAGCTCACCGGCCGCCGAACCGGAAGGGATGACGAGCACATTGGCAAAACGATACGTATCGTTTTGTTTCCCGATCAACGTCTGCTACGGTCGTACCAGTCGAACGAAACGATACGTATCGTTTTGATTGGTTCTCTTGTGAAGGAGTGCGTGTGATGAAGGGCTACACCGTCCCCCTCTCGCCCCGCGGCATCGCGAACCTGGCGCCTGCCCCGCCGTGGCACTACGCCGGCACCGTGGTCGCCGTCGAGTTCTTCACCGACCCCGACGCGGCCGCGGCGACCCTGCCCGAGGGACTGACCCCGGACCCGGACTCCGCCGGCCGCGGCGTCGCGATGTTCATCGACTGGCAGTACTCCTCCACCAACATGGAGTACCTCGACCCCGCGCGCTCCCAGTACCGGGAGTTCTTCATCACCCTTGACGCCCACCACAAGGGCACCCCCGTCTCCTGGTGCCCGTACATCTACGTCGACAACGACTCCGCCATGGCCCGCGGCTGGGTCCAGGGCTTCCCCAAGAAGCTCGGCGCCGTCCACCAGACCCGCGCCTACTCGGTCGGCGGCCCCGGCACCCCCGTCCTCGGCCCCGGCGGGCAATTCGCCGCCACCGCATCCTCCGCCGGACAGCGCATCGCCGAAGCCACCGTCACCCTCCAGCAGCCCGTCCCCGACCCCACCGCACTCATGGGCCGCCCCCTGATCAACCTCCGGCACTTCCCCAACCTGACCGCCGGACAGCACGACAAGCCCGCCGTCCACGAACTCGTCATGGCCGTCCTGGACAACCCCGCCGTCAGCGACGCCTGGGCCGGCACCGCCGACCTCACCTTCCTTCCCGCCCACGGCGAAGAACTCGCCGACCTCCCCGTCCGCCGCACTGGCAAGGGCTTCCACTTCGACCTCGCCTACACGGTCACCGACCTCACCACCCTGACCGACTGAGCCCCACCCCACCCGACGACCCAGCCATGCCCCTCGCATCGAGGGGCATGCCCGTAGGCCTCACACTTCAGGAGCCGACGTGCCCATCTACACCTGCACCACCGCTCAGGGGACGCTGGAAGTCGCGACCAAAGGGGAACTGGCCGGAGAGATCACCCGGATCCACTCGGAGATCAACCATGTGCCGCCCGCCTACGTCAACGTGGTCTTCACCGAACTGCCCCGGGACAGCGTCTACGTCGGCGGAGAGCCCGGAGCGCCGTTGCTGATCACCGGATGGGCCCGGCGTGGCCACCCGCAGGAGGAGACCACCCGCCTGGCGCTTGAACTGTCGGCGGCCGCCTCCCGCGTCACCGGGATCGCCGAGCGCCGCGTTCTGGTGGTGATCCAGGACAGCCCCGCGCGGTCCGCGGTCGAAGGCGGCCATGTCCTGCCGGACCCCGGCCACGAGAAGGAATGGCTGGGCCGGCGGGAGGCGTAGCGGCGCATGCTCCGCGCGAGTTCCCGACGTGCGCATCGTCGATTCCGCGGGCCACAGCTCATGCTCACGAGGGGCAGGACCGTTCGGCCGCTTCCGGGTCAGGGGGGCACGGGCGGCCCGGTGATCAGGTCGCCCTGGTCGTCGTAGGGCCATGGGTTCGCGATACATCCGTGCAGCCCCTTGATCTGCTGCATCATCACGGGGGCCGGCATGCCCGGTCCAGGACATCCCCGGTGTCCACGCCCGAGGAAGTGACCCACCTCATGGTTGATGATCATCGCGTGATAATCGGCCGGCCGGCCCTCGTACTGGGGGCTGAGCAGGATCCAGCGCTTGATGTTCACCACGACGGTCTGGGCGACGTTGCAATTCAGCTCACCCTGGGTGTCCAGGCCATAGGCGGCGCACAGGGCATCCGCGGTGTCCGGGGTCGCCGCACGGACCCGGAAGTCGTACGGCGGCCCCTCCACACGCCGGAATGCCACGCCGCTCCTCGTCCAGCCCCGGCTGTCGGCCAGTATGCGTTCGACCTCGTCGGCCACGGACGCCGCGGTCAGTTCGCTGCCGTCCTCGGTCTGTACGACGTACCGCAGGGTTCTGCCGTGCCCGACGGCCTCCGATGAGCCGGCGGCGGAGGTGAACGTGCCGGCCCCGTGCTGCGGCACGCGTGGAGCCGGCGGGGGCGACGGACTGCGCCGGGGACTCGGCGGTGTCGTCGAGGGGCTTGAGTCCTGTGGAGGCGTCGAGGCGGGCGTGGTCGGCGAGGGACGGCTCTTGTGCGCGGCGGGCACGGCCGGCTCCGGTGTGTCCTGCCTTGTGACGGCGAACACCCCCGCGAGGCACACTCCCAGGATCGCGAGGCAGGGAATGACAAGAACCCTGCGCCGCCTCCTTGCCCGGCGGTGTTTGCGGCGACGGTGCTTCATGCCTCGGACTACACAACGCCTCCGGTGAAACAGCGGTGAGCACCGCGACTCACGCTGTCCTCACGCGGCGCGATGCATAGTTGGCAAGAAAGCGCCGGAACCGCTGCCGGCCCCCACGCCACCTTCCCGCTCCGGGCAGGGGATGAAGCGGCGGCGAACCCGGACGCATCGCGGAGGCCCGCGTACGCCCTGGCAGCTCGGTCGTCCGGCCCGCGGTCCAGCGAAGGACGGGCCGGTTTCGTGCCGCTGCCGGTGAGGCTGAACGGGCGCCTTCGGCGCGGACATGACGAGATGGCTGCTGCCCGGCGGACGGCGCAGAAACGGCTGATGGGAGAGACGCAAGGTGCGGGTGCTGGTCGTGGAGGACGAAGAACTGCTCGCGGGTGCCATCGCCGAGGGTCTGCGGCAGGAGGCGTTCGCGGTGGATGTCGTCCATGACGGTGAGGCGGCTCTGGAGCGGCTGGCGGTCAACGACTACGACGTGATGGTGCTCGACCGGGACCTTCCGAAGCTGCACGGCGACGAAGTGTGCCGACGCACCGCCTCCGCGGGGGCCGAGGTCAAGATCCTCATGCTGACCGTCTCGACGACGGTCGCCGAACGCGTTGCCGGGCTGCGCCTGGGGGCGGACGACTACCTGGTCAAGCCCTTCGCGTTCGCCGAGCTGGTGGCCCGGATCAGGACGCTGGGCCGCAGGGTGCGGCCACCGGCCCCGCTGGTTCTGGAGCGTGCGGGAATCCGCCTCGACCCGCACCTGCGTGAGACCTCCCGCGACGGCCGCTTCGTACCGCTGTCGAGGAAGGAGTTCGCGGTCCTGGAGGAACTGCTCCGGGCGCAGGGCGGGCCGGTCTCGGCGGAGCAGTTGCTGGAACGGGTGTGGGACGAGAACATCGACCCCTTCACCACGATCGTGCGGGTCACCATGCGCAGCCTGCGGCGCAAGCTCGGCGAGCCGGGCGTCGTGGAGACCGTCACCGGAGTGGGGTACCGCATCCGCTGAGCCGGGGGGCACCGCTGCCCCGCGATGCCTCCGCGGCCGTCGGCGACCGGGGACGAGCGCACCCTCCGGCCACCTGCGCCCGCACTGGACGCCGTGCGCCACCGCGCCCGGTTGGCCCATCGGTCCGGAGGCGGGTTTACTGGCGATGCCGAGGAAAGATGAGGTCGGTCATGCCTCGTGGACATCGACACGCCGAACCGGGTTTCCCGAAGGTGCCTCCGGGAGAGAAAGCGGAGACCTTCGAGAGGGAACTGTTCAGGAGGGCCCAGACAGGCCTTGAGGTGTACGGTCCGGATCTGCGGGTTCTGCGCTCCAACGCCGTCTTCCTGGCCTTGCGGGGCATGCCTGAGGCGCAAGTGGTCGGAGCCAGCCTGGGTGATCTGGACGGCCGGATCCCTCTGTCGCCGATCATGCGTGAGGTTCTGGACACCCGGGAAGTGGTCCGGGAACGCACGGTCGCCGCGGTCCCGGCCGACGACCCGCAGCATCAGCACGTGTACTCCGTCACCGGTTACCCCCTGCGACGCGACGGCCATAAACCGGGCGCCGTCGCGGCGATGGTCCGCGATGTGACCGAGCAGGTCCGCAAGCAGAGGGCGACGGACCTGATGGCCTTGGCCCGGTCCAGGATCGGCACCACGCTCGACGCACCTCGTACGGCCCAGGAACTCGCCGACATGGCGGTTCCGGCCTTCGCCGACGCCGTCACCGTCGACTTGGCGGAGGCCGTGTCCGACGGCGACGCCCCCATAGCGCCCGTCACGGCACACCTCCCGATGCGGCGTGCCGCCTTCTCCTCTCACGAGGGGTATTACGGGGTCTATCCGGTGGGCGGCACCAGCCAGTTCACGTCCCACACGCCCTACACGCGGGCCCTGGCGGACCTGCGGCCGCGGCTGGTCGACTTGGCGACGAATTCGGGCGCCTGGCTGGTGCACGACCGCATGCGGGCCGAGTTCATCGTCCGGTCCGGGGCGCACTCGATGATCGTGGCACCGCTCACCGTGCACGGCCTGGTCCTGGGTCTGGCCAGCTTCTACCGGACCCGCTCCAACCCCGAGCCGTTCGGCGACGACGATCTGTCGCTGGCGACGCAGCTCGCCTCCTGCACGGCGGTCTGCATCGACAACGCACGTCGCTTCACCCGGGAGCACGTGGTCGCGACGGCTCTGCAACGCACCCTGCTGCCCCGCCAGACGCCCCAGCTCTCCGCCGTCGAAGCCTCCCATTGCTACCGGGTCGGCCGTTACGGCGCTCACTGGTTCGAGGTGCTCCCGCTGTCGAGCTGCCGTGTGGGTCTGACCATCGGATATGTGCCGGGAGAGGACCTGCAGGCGTCCGTCGCCATGGCGCGACTGCGGACGGCGGCCTCCACCCTGGCCGCGATGGACCTGCCGGCGAATGAGCTGCTGGCTCATCTCGACGATGTCGCCCAGCGACTGGCCGGCGAGCAGGAAGCGGACCCGGCCACCCTCCACCGTGCACGGCCGCCGTTCACCGCGACCTGCCTGTACATGACGTACGACCCGGTCACCTGCCGTTGTACGGCTGCGTCCGCCGGTCACGACAGCCCACTCGTCACCAGTCCCGAGGGCGGCGTAGGGACGCTCGACGTGCCGCGCGGCGCGACTCTCGGCAAGGGCGAGCCGCACGAGGTCGTCAGTGCGGAGCTGGCGCCGGGCAGTCTCCTGGCGCTGTACTCGGACGGGAGCGCCGATCGCCATCCGTCGGAGGCCAGGGACCGCGTCGACCGGCTCCGAGCCGCGGTGGCCCACCCCCTCGCGGCTCCGGACGACATTTGCGACCAGGTGTCGTACCAGGTCCTCCGTGGCAGCACTCCCCAGGACGGTGCGGCGCTGCTGGTGGCCAGAACCCGGTCCGTCGGCGACGGCAGTGTCGCTTCCTGGACCCTCCCCGCCCGAGCGATCTCCGTGCGCGAGGCGCGCCGGGCCGCACGGGACCGGCTGGCGCAGTGGGGGCTGGAGGAGTGCGCCCCCGTCACGGAACTGATCGTCAGCGAACTCGCCACCAATGTGATCGAGCATGCCGAGGGGCCCATCAGGCTCCGCCTCATACGCGACCGTGTGCTGACCGTGGAGGTCGCGGACGACGCCAATACGACCCCGCGTCTGCGTCATGCCCGCCTGCAGGACGAGGGCGGGCGCGGCGTGTTCCTCGTCGCGTCCCTCGCCGACCGCTGGGGCATGCGCTATGAGGACGTGGGCAAGACGATCTGGGCCGAGCAGACGCTGACGGCCGCGTGACGACAGCGTTCGGTGCCCCTACCGGGGCCGGGCTCCTCGGTGGGGGAGTGTGACGCTGATGGTCAGGCCGCCCTCGGGGCGTGGGGTGGCTTCGGCTTCGCCGCCGTGGGTGTGGGCGATCGCCTGGACGATGGACAGGCCCAGGCCGCTTCCCTTGGCGGAACCGACGCGGTCGGTGAGCCTGCGGAAGGGCTGGAAGAGAGTGGGCACCTCGTGCGGGGCGATCGAGGGCCCGGTGTTGGTGACGGTCAGCACGGCTGCTTCGGGGCTGAACCGGGTGATGACGCGGACGGTACCGCCGTGATGGTTGTAGCGGATGGCGTTGTCGACGAGGTTCCGCGCGAGCTGCTCCAGCAAGGTGGGATCCCCTTGTAGCGGCGCGACATCGAGATCGCCGCGCAGGGCGATCCCGGCTTCTCGTGCCGCTGCCGCGGAGGCGTCGAGGACCGTTTCGGCGACGAGGCGAAGGTCGGTGGGCAGGCGCTCCACGGTGCCGCTGTCCGAGCGGGCGAGCGCGAGGAGGGCGTCGATGAGGCGCTCTTGGCGAGCGTTGACCCTCAACAGGTCCTCACCGAGGTGGCGTAGGGACGCCGTGGCGTCGCGGCGGTTCATGGCCACTTCCACGAGTGTGCGGTTGAGCGCGAGCGGCGTCTTCAACTCGTGCGCGGCATTGGCGATGAAGCGGCCCTGACCGGCGAACGACTCGTCCAGACGTTCCAGCATGTGGTCGAAGGAGTCGGCGAGAGTCTTGACCTCGCCGGGCGGCGCTTCGAGGGAGATGCGCTGGTGCAGCGTGCTCCCGGCCACCCGCTCGGCGGTTCGCGTGATCTTCGTGAGCGGTCGGAGAAGCCGTCCGGCCACCCACCAGCCGGCCGCTGTGGCCGTGATGCCGACGATGACGACGACCAGCGACCCCCACTTCAGCAACCACCACACATCACTGTGCAGGAGGACCGGATCAACGGAACGGTCTTCGTTCGACAGCTCCTTGAACGCACCTCTGTGCTCCGGCGCCACCACCGAATAGATCTTCGGATGCGCTTCGGGCGCCACCACTTGTCTGTCCCAATGCAGGTAGCGGACGACAAGCAGCACGGTGGCCGCGAGTACGGCCGAGGCGGCGAGGAAGAACATCAAGCCGAAGACGGCGGTCAGTTGCAGGCGCAGGCTGCCGCGGTGAGCGGCGATCCACAGGAACGGTGAGGCCGGCGCTCGCCGGGTCCAGCACCGGTGACCGCGGCGCTTCGGGTGGTCCGCCTCCGCCCGCGGAACCCGGCCGCCGTCATGAACGGACATCCGCTGGTTCAGGCCCGGCGAACGCGGCAAGCCGACCGGGACGAACTTCCGCACTGCCGCCCCCACACCCATCCGTCCACCTTCCTCCACTCAGCGATGTTGCTACGCCCAGTGTCCGGACCGGGCGTGAGCTGGGGGTGAGCGCGAGTGCTCACGGGCTGCTCACCGGCCTGCTGCTGGTATGCCGGCAGCAGCGTGACCAGGACTTCCTTGAAAGTGCCGTTGAAGGACGCTGCCTCCCGGCCATCAAAGGACGAGGCGGTCCTGGTCAAGACCGACGTTCGGCGGCGTCATCTTGTGGGCGTTGCGCTGCCCGGGACCGGGGTGGGCAGGGTGACCGTCACGGTGACGCCGCCGCCCGGACGAGGTACGGCATCGACGTCTCCGCCGTGGGCGTGGGCGACGGCCCGGACGATCGACAGGCCCAGACCACTGCCCCTGGCCTCGTCGCCGACCCGGTCGGTCAGCCGGCGGAAGGGCTGGAACAGGACGGGTACCTCATGCGCGGCGACGACGGGCCCTGTGTTGGTGACGGTGAGGCGCACTTCGCCGGCAACCTGTGCCGTGAGGACGCCGACCGCGCCGCCGTGAACGTTGTAGCGGATGGCGTTGTCGACCAGGTTCCGGGCCACTTGCTCCAGCAGGAGCGGGTCTCCGCGGAGTGGCGCGGGACGCAGATCCGTTCGGACCGTCACCGCGGCCTGTTCGGCCGCCTGCGCCGAGGCCGCGACGACCGAGGCGGCCGCCTCGGCCAGGTCGGTCGGCAGGCGGTCCACGGTGCCGTTCTCGGAGCGGGCCAGGGCCAGCAAGGCGTCGATCAGCCGCTCGTGGCGAGCGTTGACCGCGAGCAGGTCCTCGGCCAGGTGACGCGTCTCCACAGGAACGTCGCGCCGGTTCATGGCGACTTCGACGAGGGTGCGGTTGATGACGAGCGGGGTCTTGAGTTCGTGTGCCGCGTTGGCGATGAAGCGGCCCTGGCCGGCGAAGGATTCGTCGAGTCTCGCCAGCATCCGGTCGAAGGAGTCCGCCAGCCTCTTGACCTCGCCCGGCCCGGCCTTCAGGGCGATCCTCTGGTGCAGGGTCCCTTCGGCGACGCGTTCGGCCGTTCCGGTGATCTGCGTCAGCGGCCGCAGCAGCCGGCCGGCCGCCACCCAGCCTGCCGCAGTGGCCGCGCCTCCCACGGCCGTGGCTACGAGCGATCCCCATTTCAGCATCCACAACATGTCGGCACGCGTGTCCGTGCTTTGGGCAGCCGCGAGCCACCTGGCCTGTTCCTGGAACTGCGCTTGCTGCTGCGGAGTGAGAGGTGGACGCATCTTCACGTAGGAAGGGAAGGACGCTCCGGGGTGGGTCTGGCGGAAGCGGTAGACCAGCAGCACGGTGACACCCAGCACCACGGCGACGGCCAGGAAGAACATCACGCCGAATATGCCGGTCAGCCGGAGGCGCAAGCTCCCCCAGTGCTCGGCGAGCCGGCGGATGACCATGCTCACGATTTCCGGCCCGCGACGCCGGCCTTCAGGCTACGGGGCAGGGGGGGCATTCACTGGCTCCCGGTTCGACTTCTCTGGCCCGCCCATCCGCATTCGATTCCGTCCGCGGATCGAGGGCCCGGCCGTCAGTGAAATGCGGTCGCTTTCAGCCGGGATGGAAAAGGCTTCGTCCCCATTTTTTCGCATCTCCCGTCACGGGGGTAGAGGGAAGACCGAAGAATCCAGGCCGGCATCCTTGTGGAAATCACAGGAGCCCACCCCGACTCATTGATCGCCGCGGCCGGGGCGGCGGGTGCCGGGTTCACGCGGAGGGCTCGGCCGCGCGGAGCGCGAAGTGGGAGCCGTTTTCGGTGACGAGCCTGGTGAGGTGCTCGGCAAGGGCGGTGTCGGTGGGCGTGTCGGTCATGAGGCGCCGGTAGAGGATGGTGCCGGCCCAGATGTCCTGGACGAGGTCGGTGTCGAGGTCGCCGGGGAGGTCGCCGCGGCGCATGCCGCGGCGTAGCGCGGCGGCGATGTTCTCGCGTTTGCGGCGGAGGAAGGTCTCGCGGAAACGGGTCATGAGTTCGGGGTGGGGGAGGAGGCCCGCGGCGAGGGCGGGCAGTGAGGCCGCGATGTCCTCGTTGGTGTAGTTGTCGATGGTCATGTCGACGGCGTGGCGCAGTTCGGCGTGGGTGTCGCCGACGTCGGGGATCTCCTCGGCCCGGAAGATCTCGGCGAGGGCGTCGGCGACGAGGGCTTCCTTGTTCGGCCACCAGCGGTAGATGGTCGACTTGCCGACGCCGGCGGCGGCCGCGACGGCTTCGATGGTCAGTGCCGGGTAGCCCTGTGCCGACAGGACATCCCGCGCCGCGTCGAGGATCTTCGCTGCGGACCGCGGCCCACCGGTCGGCGGTCCCGAGGAGAATTCCAGTGCCATGCCAAAACGATACGTATCGTTTTGTTCGGCGTCAAGGCATGGTGCCGCGCTGCCGGGACACGTGCCGACCGGGCTCGGGACCCGGGCCGGGCGGAGGGTTTCCCTTCGTGGCCGACGCGTTTTCCGGATATGCGATCGCAGCGCGGAGGAGGCCCGGCCGAATGAATTCCTGCACGGAATCAGAGACGGATCACGCGACTGCGCACCGGGGAGGAGGCATGACGTGCTGAGGTACGGTGGAAATCGTCATCCGTTCGAAGGGCCAGGATTCTCGTGAGCGCACGACAAGCGGATCTCCCGAGCACTGATGATGCCGTTGCCGTGGAGCTCTCCTCGCTCTACCGATGGGCAACTCGGGAGATCGGTGATCTGGTGCCTGCCGTCGTGGACGACATCCGCGGCCAGGTCGGATCGTTCGAAGCGATGCCACGCGCCGACCACGAGAAGGCGGTGCTGGAGCAGTACCAGGCATTCCTCGCCTCGCTCCAGGAGAGGCGACCGCCCACCGGACGCGAGATCGAGGCTGCCCGAGAACTCGGACGAAGGCGGGCCCGGCAGTTCGTTCCCATGGAAGCCGTCATCACTGGCTTCCACATCGGCTACCGGCATCTGTGGGGCATGCTGCGCCGCGAGGCCCGCAACAGGAATGCGGCGGCCCTGCTCGCCCTGCTGGAACTGGTGGACCAGGCCTGGGCATGGGTGCAGCACATGTGCGGCGCTGTGGCCGAGGGCTACACCGAGACGAGCCGGGGCAGGGAAACGGCTCTCGTCGAACTTCGGCACCGATTCATCGGGGCCCTCTACGCCGACGGCGCGCAGGGCGAGGACGGGTTGTGCATGGCGCGGGCTCTGGACTTCGACCCCTACGCCTCCTTCCAGGCCGTGTGCGCACCCGTCGAAGCCTGGTCCGACACCCATTTCGACCTTTTGCGGCGGAAGCTGCACGCGGACGGCGGCACGCTGCACGCTGTGATCCACGGCGAGCGCGTCGTCATCCTGGCGCAAGGCGTGATCATCGCGGACGCCGGCGAATTGCTGCCCGCGGGAGTCGACCCGGTGGCCGGGATCGGCATGCCCAGGGCCGGACTTGCGGGTGCCGCGGAGAGCATCGGCGACGCGGAACGGGCACTCGTGGTCGCCCGGGAACGGGGGTGCACCGTTTCCTTCGACGACAAGTGGCTCATCGCCACCCTCCTGCCCCAGCGTGATCGGCTGGCCCCCCTCGTGCGCTCCACGGTGCCGCGCAGCCACCCACGCCTCGCCGAGGCCGTCCTGGCCTTCGCGCACAACGGCTTCTCGATCAGCGCGAGTGCCGCGGTCCTGCATCTGCACCCCAACACCGTGTCCTACCGGCTGGATCGCTGGCACCACCTCACGGGCTGGGACCCTCGATGCTGGGAGGGGCTGGCCCGCTCCCTCGCCGCCATCGTGCTGTACCCGCCGGAGAACCCGGGCCCCGATCCGGCGGCTCGCACCCCCTGAGCTGGGCACTTCGAGCATCGCTCACGTCCTGCTCACATCGGTCGTGCTTGGGTACGGGCGAAGTGCGCCAGGAAACGCGCGCACTCGCGGAGGGTGCGCGCGTCGGGATTTCCGGTGGTCGGTCCGCCGTTCGCGTCCCGCTGTCCTCGGAAGGCCCGACCTTGCTCTCAGTCAACGTCGGGCGGCGCGTGAAACGCGCAGCCCCTCAGCCTCGCGACCATGCCGTCGATGCTGCACGTTTCATGGCGAGCCCAT
>NZ_CBDRCM010000060.1:0-44592 GCF_965342435.1 Actinacidiphila sp. bgisy160
TTGGTGCGGTCGTGCTGCGGATTGGTGAGCACGTCGCGCGGGTGGCCGGACTCGACCACGACGCCGTCGTCCATGAAGACCAGGGCGTCGCCGACCTCGCGGGCGAAGCCCATCTCGTGGGTGACCACGATCATCGTCATACCGTCCTCCGCCAGGCCCCGCATGACGTCCAGGACGTCGCCGACCAGCTCCGGGTCGAGCGCCGAGGTGGGCTCGTCGAAGAGCATCAGTTTCGGCTCCATCGCCAGCGCGCGGGCGATGGCGACCCGCTGCTGCTGGCCACCGGAGAGCTGGGCGGGGTAGTGCCCGGCCTTGTCGCGCAGGCCGACCCGGTCCAGCAGGGCCAGCGCCCGCTCGCGGGCCACGGCCTTGGCCTCCTTCTTCACCCGCACCGGCGCCTCGATCACGTTCTCGATCGCGGTCATGTGGGGGAAGAGGTTGAAGCGCTGGAAGACCATGCCGATGTCGCGGCGCTTGGCGGCGACCTCACGGTCCTTGAGCTCGTAGAGCTTGTCGCCCTTCTGCCGGTAGCCGACCAGCTCGCCGTCGACCGAGAGCCGGCCGCCGCTGATCTTCTCCAGGTGGTTGATGCACCGCAGGAAGGTGGACTTGCCCGAGCCCGACGGGCCGATCAGGCAGAACACCTCACGCGGGGCGACCTCCAGGTCGATGCCCTTGAGGATGTGGGCCAGGCCGAAGTGCTTGTGCACCGCCTCGGCCTTGACCATCGGGTGGGCGCCGGTGCCCTTGCTGAAGTCGGTCATCGTGCCACCTCCGGGCGGCGGAAGGTGCCCAGGTTGGCCTTGACCCGCTGCCACGGGGTGGGCGGCAGGTTGCGGGTCGTGCCGCGGGCGTAACGGCGCTCCAGGTAGTACTGGCCGACCGAGAACACCGAGGTGAGGACCAGGTACCAGACCGCGGCGAGGAAGAGCATCTCCACGGTGGCACCGGTGGTGTTGCCGATGTCGGTGGTGGAGCGCAACAACTCGGCGTACTGGGCGGCCTGCGCGGCCAGTGACGAGGTCTTCAGCATGTTGATGAACTCGTTGCCGGTCGGCGGGACGATCACCCGCATCGCCTGCGGCAGCACGACGCGGCGCAGGTTCTGGCCCTGGGTCATGCCCAGCGCGTGCGACGCCTCGGTCTGGCCCTCGTCGACGGACTGGATGCCGGCCCGCACGATCTCGGACATGTACGCGGCCTCGTTCAGACCCAGGCCCAGCAGCGCGGCCATGAAGGGGGTCATGAACTGGTTCATCTCGTCCTTGTAGAAGCCGAGATTGATGACCGGGAAGATCAGCGCCAGGTTGAACCAGATCAGCAGCTGGACGTAGACCGGGGTGCCGCGGAAGAACCAGATGTAACCCCAGGCCACCGAGGAGGTGACCGGGTTCTTCGACAGCCGCATCACCGCGAGCACGATGCCCAGGACCAGGCCCAGGGCCATCGAGACCACGGTGATGACGATCGTGTTCCGCAGGCCCTTGAGCACCGCGGAGTCGAACAGGAAGTCCGGGATCGCCCCGTAGTTCACATTCGCGTTGGCGAAAGCGTTGACCAGCAGGCCGAGCACGGCGAGCACCAGGATCGCCGAGATCCAGCGGCCATAGTGCCGTACGGGGATCGCCTTGATGGCCTCCGGGCGGGAGGCCCCGGCGGGCGGGGTCCCGGCCGGGGTGCCGGCCGGGACCTTGTCATTCGCTTCGGACATGGAGGGAAGCCTCTTGCTGTCGTGACTCAGGAGCCGCCGTTGATCTTGGCCTCGGTGACGGCGCCGTCGGTGACGCCCCACTTCTCCAGGACCTTGGTGTAGGAGCCGTCCTTGATGACGGCGGTCAGCGCGGCCTGCAGCGCGTCGCGCAGCTCGGTGTTGCTCTTGGCGACGGCGATGCCGTACGGGCCGGCCTCGACCTGCTCGCCGGCCAGCTCGAAGTCGTTGCCGCCACCGGAGGTCTTCACGGCGTACGCGGCGACCGGGAAGTCGGAGACGTCGGCGACGACGCCGCCGGCCTTCAGGCGGGTCTGCGCCTCCGTGTCGGTGTCGAAGGCCTGGATCGACATCGGCTTGTCGCACTTCTGGGCCTTGAGCAGGTCCTGGGAAGTGGTGCCGCGCTGCACGGCGACCTTCTTGCCGCACAGGTCGGCGAGCGACGTGACGCCCTCCGGGTTGCCCTTCTTCACGATGATCGAGGAACCCGCGGTGAAGTAGTCCACGAAGTCGACGCCCTCGCCGACCTTCTTGCCCGTGGAGGAGTCGACACCCTCCTGGCGGTCCTTGGTGTCGCTCATCGCGGACATCACCATGTCGTAGCGCTTGGCGCGCAGACCGGTCAGCAGGGTGTCGAAGGTGCCGTTGTTGAACTCGACCTTGACGCCGAGCTGCTTGGCCATGGCGTCGGCCAGGTCCGGGTCGATGCCGACGTTCTTGCCGTCCTTGACGAACTCCACCGGCGGGTACGCGATGTCCGAGCCGACCTTGAGCACGCCCGCGGACTGCACCGACTTCGGCAGCTTCTCGAAGAGGGGCGCCTTGGAGGCGTCGCTCGACGCGGACGGGGAACCGCCCTTGTCCGTCTGGTCGCCGCAGCCGGTGAGGACGAGGGCGCCGGCGACCGCGATCGCTGCGACCGCGGCGAAGCGGTTCGTCACGGTCGAGCGACGGGTGGTACGTGCGGTCATGGGTGGTTCCTCCTGCGGGGAATCCTGGGAGCAGCCGATCTTCCGGGTGCACACGTTCGGTGGTCGCGTACGCGTGTGATCTCCGCATCTTGCCATCCGGACACGTCCTCATGGGTGTCCGGATGTGTCAAAATCGCATAACGGGCGATCCCCTGGCCCCCCACCAGGCCGGTACACCAAGGCCGGACCGTGCTGGGGCCGTGCCGCGAAGTTGCGTGCATCACTTTCCTTGTCCCGCTATTCGGACGACTTGTTGCGTTGTGCGCAGAAGTTCCCGATGTGCGACGCCGCGGTGCGGCGAACAGACTCGTCAGCGGAAACCGTCTTCCGGTACAACGGACCCTTACCCCTCACCGGGGGCCCCTCGGCGTGCGTGCGGCGCGCCTGGCCTCCGTCTCGCCCGGGACCACTCGAGTCCGGGTGTACGGAAGCCGAGCCCACCTATCCCCTGTTGTAGGGGGTAGTACCCTCATAGACAATTCGGACAAAGGGGTCAACAGTGGCAGCGGAGATCGTGAATCCTCGCACCGACAGCAGCGAAAGCACCGACGGCGCCGACCACGCGGAGAGCGCCGACAGCGACGGCCCGGAAAGCCCCGTGGACCCGGTGTTCGCCCTCCACCGCGGCGGCAAGATGGAGGTGACCGCCACCGTTCCGGTGCGGAACGCCGACGACCTGTCGCTCGCCTACACGCCGGGCGTCGCCCGGGTGTGCACCGCCATCGCCGAGCACCCCGAGCTGGTCCACGACTACACGTGGAAGTCCCAGGTCGTGGCCGTGGTCACGGACGGCACGGCGGTGCTGGGCCTCGGTGACATCGGCCCGGAGGCGTCCCTGCCGGTGATGGAGGGCAAGGCGATCCTCTTCAAGCAGTTCGGCGGCGTGGACGCGGTCCCGATCGCGCTGGCCACCACCGACGTGGACGAGATCGTCGACACCGTCGTGCGCCTCGCCCCCTCCTTCGGCGGGGTGAACCTGGAGGACATCTCCGCCCCCCGCTGCTTCGAGATCGAGCGCAAGCTCCAGGAGCGCCTGGACATCCCCGTCTTCCACGACGACCAGCACGGCACCGCCGTCGTCACCCTCGCCGCGCTGCGCAACGCCACCCGGCTCACCGGCCGCGTGCTGGGCGAGCTGCGCGCGGTGATCTCCGGGGCCGGCGCCGCGGGTGTCGCCATCGCCAAGATCCTCGTCGAGGCCGGCATCGGCGACGTCGCCGTCACCGACCGCAAGGGCGTGGTGCACGCGGGCCGCGAGGACCTGAACTCCGCCAAGCGCGAGCTCACCACCTACACCAACCGGGCCGGGCTCACCGGGACGCTGGAGCAGGCGCTCGCGGGCGCGGACGTCTTCATCGGTGTCTCGGGCGGCACCGTGCCCGAGGAGGCCGTCGCCACCATGGCCAAGGGCTGCTTCATCTTCGCGATGGCCAACCCCACGCCGGAGATCCACCCCGAGGTGGCGCACAAGTACGCGGCCGTCGTCGCCACCGGGCGCAGCGACTTCCCGAACCAGATCAACAACGTGCTCGCCTTCCCGGGCATCTTCTCGGGCGCGCTGCAGGTGCGGGCCTCCCGCATCACCGAGGGCATGAAGATCGCCGCCGCCGAGGCGCTGGCCGCGGTCGTGGACGGTGAGCTGTCCGCCGACTGCGTGATCCCCTCGCCCTTCGACGAGCGCGTGGCCCCCGCGGTCTCCGCCGCCGTGGCCGCGGCCGCCCGGGCCGAGGGCGTCGCCCGGCGCTGAGCGCCGTACGCCCGCAGACCACGCCGCCGCGTGGCGTGCTGCCCGCCGGCCGGGGGCACCACGCCACGCGGCGCGTGTCACATCCCCGCGCGGTTACGCCGGGGCACCGCGCGGCGCTAGCGTCAAGGTCATGTTCGCTGCCTACGCCGCCCGCATCGACCGCGACCAGCCGCTGAGCGGCCTCGAACTCGGGGAGCGCCCCGAGCCGGAGGCACGGCCCGGCTGGAGTACCGTCACCGTCAAGGCCGCCTCCCTCAACCACCACGACCTGTGGTCGCTGCGCGGGGTGGGGCTCGGCGAGGAGAGCCTGCCGATGATCCTCGGCTGCGACGCCGCCGGGATCGACGAGCACGGCAACGAGGTCGTCGTCTACCCCGTCGTCGGCCTGAGCGGGCACGGCGTGGGCCCCGACGAGCCGCGCAGCATCCTCACCGAGAGGTACCAGGGCACCTTCGCCGAGAAGGTCTCCGTGCCCACCTGGAACCTGCTGCCCAAGCCGAAGGAGCTCTCCTTCGAGGAGGCCGCCTGCCTGCCCACGGCCTGGCTGACCGCCTACCGGATGCTCTTCACAGGCGCCGGCGTGCGCCCGGGCGACTCCGTCCTGGTCCAGGGCGCCGGCGGCGGTGTCGCCACGGCGGCCATCGTGCTGGCCAAGGCCGCGGGCCTGCGGGTCTTCGCCACCAGCCGCGACGAGGCCAAGCGCAAGCGCGCCGAGGACCTCGGCGCCGACGCCGCCTTCGAACCGGGCGCCCGGCTGCCGCGGCGGGTGGACGCGGTCATCGAGACCGTCGGCGCCGCGACCTGGTCCCACTCGGTCAAGTCGCTGCGTCCCGGCGGCACGCTGGTGATCTCCGGCGCCACCTCCGGTCCCGACCCGAAGGCCGCCGAGCTGAACCGGATCTTCTTCCTGGAACTCAAGGTCGTCGGCTCGACCATGGGCACCAAGGACGAACTGGAGGACCTGCTGAGCTTCTGCGCGGTCACGGGGGTGCGTCCGGTCATCGACACCGTGCTGCCGCTGGACCGCGCCCGCGAGGGCTTCGAGAAGATGGCGGGCGGCGACCTGTTCGGGAAGGTCGTCCTGACCGTCTGAGGCCCGGCGCGGTCCGGAGAACGGTTCGGGGCATCCCCACAGCGGGCCCCGGACCTGTGGCCGTTGGGAGGACCAGGACCACGCGGCCACCCGGGACGTCCCCGACCGTCACCGTGAAGCGGGTCATCGGACCGGCCAGGACGGACGGCGCCCGCGGTGCCGGGGGTGGTGCCACCGGTTCCACGCCGCGTCACGGCCGACGGTGACGGTGCGTCGGGCAGGCGCCGCGGGGGACGCGCGACCTCCACCGGCCGCGCGCCGGCGCCGTCGCATCGGAGAGCCTGCCAGGGCACGGGTGCCGCGGCATCGGGGAACTGCATCGGGGAACTCCCTACGCCCTCCGCCGCGGACCGGGCGTGTCCGGGCTTCCGCCGGCGGGCGGGGGCCCGGACACGTCGGGGGACGAGGCCGTGGGCAGGGCCTATTCGCGGTCCTTGCGCCCGCCGCGCAGCACGACGCCGATGTGGGCCGCCGCCGTGGACAGATGGCGGCGGACCTCGCGCAGCTGCTCGGCGTCCACGCCGTTGTCGCGGGCGGCGTCGCGGACGTCGTCGCGGAAGCGGTCCAGCAGACGTTCCAGGTCGCGGGCCGGGTCCTCGGTCACGGCGGCGTCCTCCGCGCCCCATTCGGGCGCCTCGGCGGGTTCGGGCTTCACGTACGGCGGCCAGGTGGACGTACGGCCGAACTGCCCCAGCTCCCGGGTGAGTTCGGCCAGTCCTTCGCGGACGCCGGTCTGCCAGTCGCCGCGCCGGACGTGGTCCTGGACCTCCTCCTGGACGCGGCGTGCGATGCGCTGCATCTCGACCCGGGCGGCGTCCTGGGCCTCCCGCGCGGCGCGCTTGGCGGTGCGGGCCTCCTCGCGGGCCTGCCGGATCTCCTCCTTGGAGCGGCGCATCTGCTCCTTCCAGTCCGAAGGGGAGGACTTCGGCTGGGTGCGCGCCGCCTGCTGGGCGGCCGCCCTGATCTCGCGCCGCAGGTCGCCGGCGGCGCCGCGGACGTCCTCGCGGATCTCGGCGGCGAGCGTGGAGACGGAGTCGCGGATCTCGTTCTCCAGGTCGGCGATCTCGTCGCTGCGGGAGGCGAGTTCGGCGCGGCCCGCGTCGGTGATCGAGTACACCTTGCGGCCGCCCTCGGTGGAGTGGGTGACCAGGCCCTCCTTCTCCAGCTTGGCCAGCCGCGGGTAGACGGTGCCGGCGGAGGGGGCGTAGAGGCCGTGGAAGCGCTCCTCCAGCAGCCGGATCACCTCGTAGCCGTGTCGGGGGGCCTCGTCCAGCAGCTTGAGGAGGTACAGGCGGAGGCGGCCGTGTGCGAAGACGGGGGCCATCTCAGACGTCCTTCCGGAACGGATCCGCGTCCGCGGATCCGTGGTCGTCCTGGGGAGGGCGGCGCAGCAGCGCGATCGCGCCCGACACCGTGGTGGCCTTCAGCCGGGAGCCGCCGGACCCCATCCGGCCGGAGATCCGCTTGGCCCCCCACTGCCCGCTGACCCGCAGTTCGTCGAAGGCGCAGGAGACGTCGCCGCTGGTGGTGTTGGCGTCCACCTCGGCGTCCCCGGGGTCGGGGATGCGGATCGCGATCTCCCCCGAGACGGAGGTCAGACGGACGTCGGCGCCGCTGCGCGGGTCCAGGTCGAGGACCATGTTGCCGCTGACCGAGTCGGCCTTGACGGTGGCGCCGCTGCCCTCGACCACGGTCAGGTCGCCCGAGACGGTGTTGACCCGCAGGTCGCCGGAGACCGCCTGGGCCTCCACGTTCCCCGCGACGGTCTCGGCGGTCACCGGGCCGGCCTGGCCGACCAGCGTGATGTCGCCGTTGACCCCCCTCACGGCGGTGCGGTCCGAGATCCCGGAGATCACGGCGTTCGCCCCGACCACCCCGACGGACACGTTGGTGCGCTGCGGCACCGCGAGCGAGACGACGGCGTGCCGCCGCCAGCCCTTGCGGTCCAGCCACTTGAGCAGGCCCTTCCAGGGCAGGTCCTCGTAGGTGACGGTGAGCGTGCCGCCCTCGTGCGACACGATCAGCGGCGGGCCGTCGAGCTCGCTCACCTCCAGGCGGGCCGGGCCCTCGTCGACGCCGACCACGTTGACGGCGCCATTGACCACCCGGACGTGAAGGGTGTCGACGTTTCCGTCGAAGACCATCTTGTGCGGCTCGGTGACCGTCCACTCCCGTGAGCCGGGGGTTCCGCTCATTACGCCCCTCCTTGGGGTTCACCCGGGCACCCCGGGGCAAGGCCGACAACGCCTACGACGCCGACAACGCAACATATCGCGTCTCTCGATAGACACGATATATCGCGTGGATCGGAAGTCAAGGGAGCGCCGCGCGGCTGCCGGTGGCGGCTTCCGGCGGATACTCCGTCTCCCGGCGGGCGGCCGCGCGGCATACGGGTGGGTCCCGCACGCGGGAGACCGCCTCGCGCGCGCCGCGACCGGCCGTACGGGGGCGACGGGCGGTGTTTGCGCTCGGTTCCCCGTGCGCCTTCGCACGGCCACCGTGGCCACCCTCCGCACGGGGCCCGCCCTCGCCGCCTGGGGAACCCCTGCCGGGACCGGCGAGCCCGCCGCCGGGGTGAGCCCCTCGGCGGCCCGGGTGAGCGCCCGCACGGCCGGCACGACCGCCGTGCGCTTCCCGGCCGCAGGCGTCCACGCGAACGCGTCGCGGCCGGCGGTCGCACGGGTCGAGGCGGCCGGCACCCCGGGCGCCCTCCGCGCACTGCACGGCGCCGCGACCCTCACCGCGAGGGACGACCAGGGCAGGCCGCCCCCGGTACTGACGCCGTGGAACTCCACCCGGGTGCGAGGGGCACCGCCGAGGTCGGCCACGGCCACCCTTCGTCACGCGAGGTCCGTCCCGTGCGGGCCTCCCGCATGGGAGATCGGGCTGCCCGGGGACGCGGCCCGTACGGTCGAGGTCACGCCGGCCGACGGCAGACCGGCGCCTTCCACGCCCGAGACCCCCGGTCCCGCCACCGGCGGCTACTCGTCCTCGTCGTCGTCCAGCCGGGCCAGCCAGGTCGCCAGCCGCTCCACCGGGATCTCGAACTCCGGGTTGAGGTCGACGAACTCCCGCAGCCGCTCGGCCAGCCACTCGAAGGTGACCTCCTCCTGGCCGCGCCGGTTCTCCAGCTCCTCGATGCCGCGGTCGGTGAAGTACAAGGGGTGCTCCGGATCAGGGTCGAAAAATGACGTACCAGGCCAGGATAAGTACTCCCGGCGCTCCGGCCCGTGGCTCCCCCTCCCGCGGGCCCGCGTACGCGAAGGGGCCCCGCACTCGCGCTCGCGCAGTGCGGGGCCCCTTCGCGTGGTGGCGCTCAGTAGTGCGTCAGAGCTCGAAGACCTCACGCACCAGCTGCTCCTGCTCCTGCTGGTGCCGCTTGGCGGAACCGACCGCCGGCGACGAGGAGGACGGACGCGACACGCGACGCAGCCGGTCGGCGTTGTCAGGAGCGGCGCCGAGCACCAGGTCGAGGTGGTCGATCAGGTTGAGGGCGATGAAGGGCCAGGCACCCTGGTTGGCTGGCTCGTCCTGGGCCCAGACGTACTTCTGGGCCTTGGTGAACGGGGCCAGGGCGGCCTGGATCTCCAGGCCCGGCAGCGGGTAGAGGCGCTCGATGCGGATGAGGGCGGTGTCGTAGGCACCGCGCTTCTCCCGCTCGGCGACGAGGTCGTAGTAGACCTTGCCGGAGCAGAAGACGACCTTGCGGACGTCCTCGGGCTTGACCGTGCTGTCGCCGATGACCGGCTGGAACCGGCCGGAGGTGAACTCCTCCGTCCTCGAGGTCGCCGCCTTCAGGCGCAGCATCGACTTCGGGGTGAAGACGATGAGCGGCTTGTGGTGCGGGTTGTGGACCTGCCACCGCAGGAGGTGGAAGTAGTTCGCCGGAGTGGTGGGGACCGCGACCGTCATGTTGTTCTGCGCGCACAGCTGCAGGAAGCGCTCGATGCGGGCGGAGGAGTGGTCCGGGCCCTGGCCCTCGTAGCCGTGCGGCAGCAGGAGGGTGACGCCGGAGGTCTGGCCCCACTTCTGCTCGGCCGAGGAGACGAACTCGTCGACGACGGTCTGGGCGCCGTTGACGAAGTCGCCGAACTGGGCCTCCCAGGCGACCAGCGCGTCCGGGCGGGCCAGCGAGTAGCCGTACTCGAAGCCCATCGCCGCGTACTCGCTGAGCAGCGAGTCGTAGACGTTGTAGCGCGCCTGGTCCTCGGACAGGTAGAGCAGCGGGGTGTAGTCCTCGCCGGTCTCCCGGTCGACCAGGACGGCGTGCCGCTGGCCGAAGGTGCCGCGGCGGGAGTCCTGGCCGGCGAGGCGGACCGGGGTGCCCTCCATCAGCAGGGAGCCGATGGCGAGGGTCTCGCCCATGGCCCAGTCGATCGTGTCGTCCTCGACCATGGCCGCGCGGCGCTGCAGCTGCGGCATCAGACGGGGGTGGACGGTGATCCGCTCGGGGATGTTGACCTGCGAGGCGGCGATCCGCTTCACGGTCTCCTGGCTGATCGCGGTGTCCACCGGGACGGGGAACTCCGGACCGGTGGCCTGGGTCTCCTCCTGCTGCGCGGCGGCCGGCGCGGTCGCCTCGCGGACCTCGGTGAAGACCTTCTCCAGCTGGCCCTGGTAGTCCTGCAGGACCTGCTCGGCCTCTTCCAGGGTGATGTCGCCGCGACCGATGAGGGACTCGGTGTAGAGCTTGCGCACCGAGCGCTTCTTGTCGATCAGGTCGTACATCAGCGGCTGGGTGAAGGACGGGTTGTCGGCCTCGTTGTGACCGCGGCGGCGGTAGCAGATGAGGTCGATGACGACGTCCTTGTTGAACGCCTGGCGGAACTCGAAGGCGAGCCGCGCGACGCGGACCACGGCCTCCGGGTCGTCGCCGTTCACGTGGAAGATCGGCGCCTCGATCATGCGCGCGACGTCGGTGCTGTACATCGACGAGCGCGAGGACTCCGGGGCGGCGGTGAAGCCGACCTGGTTGTTGATCACCACGTGCACGGTGCCGCCGGTGCGGTAGCCGCGCAGCTGCGACATGTTCAGGGTCTCCGCCACGACGCCCTGGCCGGCGAAGGCCGCGTCGCCGTGGAGCACGACCGGCATGACGGTGAAGTCCGTGCCGCCCTTGCCGATGACGTCCTGCTTGGCGCGGGCGATGCCCTCGACGATCGGGTCGACCGCCTCCAGGTGCGAGGGGTTGGCGGCCAGCGAGACCTTGATCTGCTCGCCGTCCAGGCCCGTGAAGGTGCCCTCGGCGCCCAGGTGGTACTTCACGTCGCCGGAGCCGTGCATCGACTTCGGGTCGAGGTTGCCCTCGAACTCGCGGAAGATCTGCGCGTACGACTTGCCGACGATGTTGGCGAGCACGTTGAGGCGGCCGCGGTGGGCCATGCCGATGACGACCTCGTCCAGACGCGACTCGGCGGCCGCGTCGATGACGGCGTCGAGCAGCGGGATGACGGACTCGCCGCCCTCCAGGGAGAAGCGCTTCTGGCCGACGTACTTGGTCTGCAGGAAGGTCTCGAAGGCCTCGGCGGCGTTGAGGCGGCGCAGGATGCGCAGTTGCTCGTCGCGCTCGGGCTTGGTGTGCTGGCGCTCGACCCGGTCCTGGATCCACTTGCGCTGCAGCGGATCCTGGATGTGCATGAACTCGATGCCGACGGTGCGGCAGTACGAGTCGCGCAGCACGCCGAGGATGTCGCGCAGCTTCATCAGCGACTTGCCGGCGAAGCCGCCGACCGCGAAGTCGCGCTCCAGGTCCCACAGGGTGAGCCCGTGCTCGGTGATGTCCAGGTCGGGGTGCTTGCGCTGCTTGTACTCCAGCGGGTCGGTGTCGGCCATGACGTGGCCGCGGACCCGGTAGGCGTGGATCAGCTCGAAGACGCGGGCGGCCTTGGTGACGTCGTCGTCGTGGCTGGCGTCGATGTCCTTGAGCCAGCGGACCGGCTCGTAGGGGATGCGCAGCGCCTTGAAGATGTCGTCGAAGAAGTTGTTCTCGCCCAGCAGGAGCTGGTTCATGATGCGCAGGAACTCGCCGGACGCCGCACCCTGGATGACCCGGTGGTCGTAGGTGCTGGTCAGCGTCATGACCTTGGAGATGCCCAGCTTGTTCAGGGTGTCCTGGGAGGTGCCCTGGAACTCGGCGGGGTAGTCCATCGAGCCGACGCCGAGGATCACCGACTGGCCGGGCATCAGGCGCGGCACGGAGTGGACGGTGCCGATGCCGCCGGGGTTGGTCAGCGAGACGGTGACGCCGGAGAAGTCGTCCATCGTCAGCTTGCCGACGCGGGCGCGGCGGACGATGTCCTCGTAGGCCTGCCAGAACTCGAAGAAGTTGAGGGTCTCGGCCTTCTTGATGGCCGCGACGACCAGCTGGCGGTCGCCGTTGGGCTTGACCAGGTCGATGGCCAGGCCCAGGTTGACGTGGTCGGGCTTGACCAGCGTCGGCTTGCCGTCCTTCTCCGCGAACGACCAGTTCATCGCCGGCATGATCTTCAGCGCCTGCACCATGGCGTAGCCGATGATGTGGGTGAAGGAGACCTTGCCGCCGCGGGCGCGCTTGAGGTGGTTGTTGATGACGATGCGGTTGTCGAACAGCAGCTTCACCGGGATGGCACGCACGGACGTGGCCGTGGGCAGCTCCAGCGAGGCGTTCATGTTCTTCGCCACGGCCGCGGACGGGCCGCGCAGCGTCACGTACTCCGGTCCCTGGGCAGCCTCGGTGGCCGGGGCGGCCTTGGCCGTCGGCTGCGGCTGCGCCGGAGTGGGCTTCTCGGCGACGGGCTTCGCGGGGGCCGGGGCGACGGGCGCGACCGGCGCGGGGGCCGGGGCCGGCGCGGCGGCGGGGGCCTGGGCGGCGGCCGGGGCCGGCGCGGCGGCGGGCGTCACGGGCGCCGCGGCCGGAGCGGGAGCAGCGGGTGCGGCCGGAGCGGCCGGCGGCGCTGCGGGGGCCGCCTGAGGCTGGCCCGAGGCGACTGCGGAACCCGTATCCGCTCCCGGCTTGTAATCGGCGAAGAAGTCCCACCAGGCTCGGTCCACCGAGTTCGGGTCCTGGAGGTACTGCTGGTAGATCTCATCGACAAGCCACTCGTTGGGCCCGAAGCCCGCGGCAGGGCCCTGGCCCTGCCCATCGGTTTCGGTCCCGGGGGTACCGCCCGACCGGAGGTCGGGGGAGCTCGAGCTATTGGGGTGTGGCGACACGGCGGCAACCGCCCTCTTCCGCTTCACAAGGTGATGGACAGCGGAAATAAAGGCTACGCCTACCCGAGCGTTTCCTGCAGGCGGGGAGGCCAGTCGTCGCCTAAGTCACATCGGAAAGGCGGTTTCGGCGCGGAGTTTGGCGGGAATGAGGTGCTGAATCGACTGGTCCGGTTGCCTCTGGCAACATCCGCCCAGGCTGGAGCGTCAAGCCGACGCCGGGGCGGTACCCGGGAGGGTGACGCGGATCCGGCAGCCGCGGGGGGATTCCGCGACCGCGATACGTCCGCCGTGGAGATCCACCGCCCAGCGCGCGATCGCCAGCCCGAGCCCCGTCCCGCCGTCGCCCGGTCCCGCGGTGCCGCGGTTGAACCGCTCGAAGACGCGGGTGCGCTCGGCCTCCGGTATGCCCGGGCCCTCGTCCAGGACCTCCAGGTCGAGGCTGCCTGGGCCGGTGCCGCGGCGGGCGCGGACGGTGACCCGGCCGCTGGGCGGGCTGTGCTTGACGGCGTTGTCGATCAGGTTGGCGACCACCTGGTGCAGCCGCTCGGCGTCCGCGTACGCGGTCAGCTCCGGCGGCGAGACGTCCAGGTGGAGGTGGACGTCCTTGCGCGCCCGCCCGGCGGGCGCCTGGGAGTCCTGCAGGCCGAGCCCGGCGGTCTTGATCACCGCCGACAGGTAGGGCCAGACCTCGAAACGCTTGGCGTCCAGCGGCACGATGCCGTTGTCCAGGCGGGAGAGGTCCAGCAGGTGGGCGACGAGCAGGCTCAGCCGCTCCGCCTGCTGCAGCGCGGTGCGCATGGTCTCCGGGTCGGCCTCGCAGACCCCGTCCACGACGTTCTCCAGGACCGCGCGCAGTGCCGCGATCGGGGTGCGCAGCTCGTGCGAGACATTCGCCACCAGCTCCTTGCGGTGCTGGTCGACGGCCTCCAGGTCGGCGGCCATCCGGTTGAAGGTCTCGGCCAGCTCGCCGACCTCGTCGCGGCGCACGGCCGTGACCCGCCGGCTGTAGTCGCCGCGCGCCATGGCACCGGCGACCGAGGTCATCTCACGCAGCGGCGCGGTCAGCCCGTGCGCCACCAGTTGCGAGATCAGCAGTGAGGCGATGATCGAGAAGATCGTGATGATCCGGATCTCGGTCGCGGAGTGCATCGCCACGAAGATCAGGCCCGTGGTGATGAGCACCGAGGCGAGCACCAGGTACTGCAGCGCCGCCTTGATCGACCGGAAGGGGTCGTACGGCCTCAGCGCGGCCCAGACACGTTCCCGCAGCGTCGGCGGGCGCGGCGCGCTGTAGGGGCTCACGGCGTGGGCGTCTCGAGCGCGTAGCCGACCCCGTGCACGGTACGGATGCGTTCCGCGCCGATCTTCCGCCGCAGTGCCTTGACGTGGCTGTCGACGGTGCGGGTGCCGGAGGCGTCCGCCCAGTCCCACACCTCGGCGAGCAGCTGCTCCCGGGAGAGCACCGCGCGCGGCTGCTGTGCCAGGCAGACCAGCAGGTCGAACTCGGTCGGGGTGAGGTGCACGTCGGCACCCCGGACCCGGACCCGGCGCTGGGCGTTGTCGATCTCCAGGTCGCCGAGCTGCATGTTGGCGCCGCGCGGGTCGCGTGCGGCGATCGTGGCGCGCTCCACGCGGCGCAGCAGCACATGGACCCGGGCGACCAGCTCGCGCAGCGAGAAGGGCTTGGTCATGTAGTCGTCGGCGCCCACGCCGAGCCCGACCAGCATGTCGGTCTCGTCGTCCCGGGCGGTCAGCATCAGCACCGGGACCGGACGTGAGGCCTGCACGCGGCGGCAGACCTCCAGGCCGTCGTACCCGGGGAGCATGACGTCGAGGACGAGGAGGTCGGGCTGCCAGGAGGCGGCGGTCTCCACGGCGGCGGGACCGTCGCCCGCGGTGCGGACCTGGAAGCCCTCGGCCCGCAGGCGTACCGCGATGGCGTCGGCGATCGTGGCGTCGTCCTCCACCACCAGCACGCGGCGCTGCGCACCGGGGGTGGCCGCCACCGCTGCGGCGTCGGCCGTCGTCGGCTGTGTGCTGTCCATGTGGGGTCCCCCATGGTCGTTTGCGTTGCGCTGCAGCGTACGGGGCGGGACGACGCCGCGGCTATGCGGGTTTGATTGCCAGGTGCACGACATCCGGAACGCCCCGATTCACCGGGATCTCGATGGTCCGGACCTGCGTGAACCGCGCCGACCGCAGTGCGTCCTCGAACGCGGCGGACGGCTGCGCCGACCATACCGCCAGTACGCCACCGGGTTCGAGCCGCTCCCCGCAGGCCGCGAGGCCCGCCGGACCGTACAGCCCCCCGTTGCCCTCGGTGACCGTCCAGTCCGGGCCGTTGTCGATGTCCAGGCACAGTGCGTCGTACGTCACGTCCGCGTTCCGGACGTACGCCACCAGATCGCCCTCGACCACGCTGACCCGCGGGTCCTCCAGCGCGTGCTCGGAGAAGGCGCCCAGCGGTCCCGAGCGGTGCCAGTCGACCACCGCCCGCTCCCGCTCGGCCACCGCGATGCGCGTCCACCGCGGTTCGGCCGCCGCCCGCGCGAGCGAGAAACCCACCCCGAGTCCGCCGATCAGCACCGACAGGTCCGCCCGGTCCGCCGGCAGCGCGTCCAGCGCCGCGTCGACGAGCAGCCGCTCCGAGCGGCCGTCGGAGGTGTCCATCAGGAAGGTGCCGTTGGCGATGATCTCGTAGCGCCCGCCGGTGCGCCGCAGGGCGACCTCGCCGAACGGCCCGTCACGCCGGTCGAGCGTGACGGGCCGTTCCTCGTCGTTCGTGTACATGGACCCAGCGTAATGAGGCGGGTCCGCGGGCCGGACGGAGTATTTACCCGCGGCCCTCCGGGGCCGGCCCCCGGACGGCCACCAGGGCCGCGCCGCCCACGAAGAGGGCGACGGCGGTCACCCATGCCGCGGACTGCGCGCCCGGCTGCATCGACCAGGCCCACACGGCGGCCGCTCCGCCCGGCGTACGGGGCGCCACGAGATAGACGGCGCCGCCGTAGAGCACCGGCGGCAGCCAGCTCAGCCGGGCACCCAGGACGGCGGCGCCCGCGGCCGCGAGCCCGGTGAAGCCGAGGACACCCCGGACCATCGTCGGGGCGCCGAAGTGGCCGGGGTCCCCGGGGACCGCGACGCCCAGGCAGAGCACCGCCGGCCCGGTGAGGGCGAGCAGGTGCACGGCCCGCCACCGCCACCAGGGCAGCGGGGCACCGCGGTCCACTTCCCGGGAGTGGGTGTGGAGCGAGACGCCGATGACGGCCGCCGTGAGGACCGGGGCGAGGACGACCACCGGGACGCGCGCGCCGGTGCCGTAGAACGGGCGGCCGACCAGCCAGTCCGCGCTCCAGCGGGAGGCGGCGAAGAGGACGGCCAGCGCGGCGGCGGCGCCGGGCAGGCCGCGCGAGCGGACATAGAGCGACAGAAGGGAAGGGGTCATCGTGAGGCCTCCTCGACGGGTCCGGTGGGGGTCACGGCGCCGGCACCCCGCCGATGTCGCAGGCCCGGACGCCGGCCAGGTAACGGCCCAGCCAGGCGCGGCGGTCGTCGGGCGTCATGGCGCGCAACCGGTCCGCCGCCGCGCGCGCGAGGCGGTTCCCGGCCCCGTCGGCGGGGGAGAGGGGTCGCCCGAGGCGCAGCCACTCCTGGGCGGCGTACTCATTGGCGTGGGCGCGCGCACCGACCTGGTTCCTCTCGCACGGAGCCGTGGAGGAGACGGCGTACACGAAGTCCCGGTAGAGCATGCCGTCGTCGCCGAGGCGGCCTCGGAAGACGCCGCCGTACAGCTGGAACCGGACCTCCCCGGGCGGCGCCGTCTCCGGCGATCCCCCCTCGCGGTACCGGACGGGCGCTCCCGGGGCGCCGTCCAGCCGGGCGTCGATGCGGTCCACCACCGCGCGTACCGCGGGCAGCGCCGAGCCGTGCACCGCGCGGACGCACACCGTCGGGGTGCCCTGGTCGCAGACGAGCGCGGAAGCGGCGGGGTCGGGACGCCACAGATCGTCGTCGCTGCGGTACAGGACGGACGCGGCCGCGACGGCGACGACCAGCGGCAGAACGGCGATCACCCGCCGCCGGGCGTGACCGGCCAGCAGCGCGGCGGCGGCCGGTCCGGCGCACCACACCGCCGCGACGGGGCCCGCCCACCAGACCGGGGCGTCACCGGGGGGACCGGCGTACGCGGGGCTGAGCACCGTGGCGCCTGACTCGCCGTAGGCGCCGATGCCGAGCAGCAGATACCCGGCGACCGCGAGCAGCGGTGCCGTGAACCGCCAGGGCAGGGCCCGCCCCGCCGCGAAACCGAGCGCGCCCATGGCGGCCAGCGCCACCGCGTCGGCGGCCGGCCGGTCCCACGAGGGGTGGCCGTAGGACGCGTACGGCAGGACCAGCGCCAGACACAGGCCCGCTGCCGTCAGATAGCCCAGCACCGGCCAGACCATCGACGGCAGGGCCGCCACCAGCGCCCTGCGCAGCGGTGACCGCGCGGCCGAGGCGAGCAGGTCGCCGGTGCCGCGCCGCCGTTCGCGCCCGCCCTGCCAGCAGCCCGCGGCGAGGGCGAGCGGACCGCCGAGGAGCAGGCCCGCCTCGCGCAGCGAGCCGTGGAGCACCGCCCAGCTGTCCCCCAGCGAGTACCGCCTGGCCAGTACGGCGACGAGGACGCCGCCGGCCACGGCGACCCCCGTCCACGGCCCGTAGCCGCGCAGCAGCTCGGTGCGGGGGGCGCGCCGCGCACGGGGCGCGGCGGCGGGAGGTGCCTGCGGAGGGGAGACCAGGGTGTCCGTGGTGCTCATACGGCGGCCTCCCGGACGCCGGCGGCCGCGGCGCGGTGGCGGCGCAGCGCCGCCGTGTAGCCGCGCTCGATCGGGCTGTCCCCGGCCCCGTCGTCGTCCCCG
Source organism: Actinacidiphila sp. bgisy160 (assembly GCF_965342435.1). Lineage (GTDB taxonomy): Bacteria > Actinomycetota > Actinomycetes > Streptomycetales > Streptomycetaceae > Actinacidiphila. The sequence continues at coordinate 17,609 of NZ_CBDRCM010000060.1, forward strand.
GCCGCGGCCAGTTCCGCCGCCGTACCGCGGAAGGCGACCCGGCCGCCGGCGAGCAGCGTCACGTCCGTGCAGGCGGCGGCCACGTCCTCGACGAGGTGGGTGGCGACCAGGACGGTCGCGGTGGCGCCCACTTCCCTGAGCAGGGCGCGGAACTCCACCCGCTGCTCCGGGTCGAGGCCGGCCGTCGGCTCGTCGAGCAGCAGCAGGTACGGGTCGTTGACGATGGCCTGGGCGATGCCGACCCGGCGCACCATGCCGCCGGACAGGGTCCTGAGCTTCGCGTCGGCACGGTCGCCGAGGCCGACCCGCTCCAGTGCCCGCTCGACGGCCGCCGGTACCGCGGTCGCGGGCATCTCCTTGAGCCAGGCCACGTAGGCCACGAACTCGCGCGCAGTGAAGCCCGGGTAGTAGCCGAACTCCTGCGGCAGGTAGCCGAGGCGCCGCCGGATCGCGGTGCGCCCGGGCTGGGTCGCCGGATCGTGGCCCAGCAGTTCCAGGCGGCCCGACTGGTGCCCGGCCACGGTGGCCAGCACCCGGATCAGCGAGGTCTTCCCGGCGCCGTTGGGGCCGAGAAGCCCGTGGACTCCGCGCCCGAACCGCAGGTCGAGGGCTTCCAGGGCGGTGGTCCTGCGGTGTCTCACGGTCAGACCGTCGACGGAGACGGTCGTCTCGGTGCTCATGGGCGCTCCAGGTGGTCGAAAGAGGTACGGCGAAGGATCAGAAGAAGGGCGCAGGCGGCGCCGGCCGCGGCCCAGGCGGGCTGCGCGGTGGGGGAGAGCAGCAGGGGGGCGGACTCGGGTGGGAGCCCGCACAGGACGACCGCGCACAGCCAGCCCCCGGTCACCACGGCGGCGGCCCGGTGGCAGCCTGTCCAGCTGCCCAGCGCGAGCGTGGCCCCGGTGAGCACGAGGCCCGGCAGCAGCCACGCCACCGCCGCGCCCGTGCCCGCCAGGACGCCTCCGGCGGCGGTCAGCAGCGGCACGCACACCGCCAGCACGGCTCCGGTGCGCGTCAGCAGCAGCCGCAGCCCGCCGGAGGGCGTCGACGCGGCCAGCTCGTGGGCCGGATCGCCGTACCGCCCGTACGCGAGGGCCACGCCCACCGGCGGCAGCGCCGGGGTGAGTACCAGCAGCCAGGGGCGTCCCTGCGGCGCCCAGCCGAAACGTGTCAGCGCCACGGCCGCCGCCAGCATCAGCAGCACCGACGCCACCCAGGCGGGACGCAGCGTGCGCGCGGAGCGGACCGCGGCGAGCCAGGGCCGGGCAGCGGCCGTCCGCGGCTCCGCCCTCGGCGGCGAGGTGCCCGCGGCCGCGGCGAGCACGGCGTCCCGGACCTCGGCGAGGACCGCTCCGCCCGCGCCCGCCCGGACCAGCGCGGAGATCCGGGCGGAGCAGGCCGCGCACGACTCCAGGTGCTTGTCCACCGACCAGGCGGCGGTGTCGGCGAGGGTGCCGTCGGCGTAGGCGGCGGCGGTGTCCTCGGGTACGTGCCAGGCGCCGCGGTTCCGGCGCGGGGCCGAGCGCGGGGTCGACGGGGAACGCCGGGGGCGCCCCCGGGCCGGGGTCATCATGCGGTACCTCCCGCGGGGTCGAGGGCCGCGAGGGCGGCGCGCAGTTCCCGGCGCGCTCGCGAGGCCCGGGTCTTGACGGTGCCTTCGGGGATGCCGAGCAGGCGCGCGGTCTCACGGGTGGTGAGGCCGTCGATCACGGTGGCCCGCAGCACGGCCCGCAGCTCCGGGGAGATCCGGTCGAGCGCGGCGCCCACGTCGCCGTACTCCAGCCCGGCCAGGACGTGCTCCTCGGCGGAGGGGGTGGTGCCCGGTTCCTCGGCGGCCAGCAGGTCGCGGGTGCCGGCCCGCGCCGCGGCGCGGCGGGCGTCCGCCAGTCGCCGAACGGCGATCACCCACAACCAGCCGCCCACGGCTCCGCCGCGATGGCCCCGCGCGGAGCGCCAGGCCGTGACGAAGGTGTCCTGCAGCACCTCACGGACGGTCTCGGGGTCGGAGCAGCGCCGCGTGAGCCGGGCGTGCAGCCATCCGGAATGGCGGTCATACAGATCCGCGAGGGCCTGGGCGTCGCCCCGGGCGATCGCGCGCAGGAGCGCGTCGTCCCCGGGGGGCTCGTGGCTCATGGGCCGGAAGAGTCTCACACCCCTCTATCGCCGCCGCTGCCGCCGGCGGTTCTCGGGGGCGCGTGTCCGGTGAGGCCGGAGGCCGCGTCTGCCGACGGTCGTGGCCGGCGAGGCGAGGAGTCCACCCCGCGGGCCCGAAGCCAGCCCCTCTCAGTGGCTGCCGCCCGGCTCGGAACAGCCGGTCTCCGGACACGTGCTCCCGGTTCGCCCGCGCCGGGCGCCGACGGGCGGGCCGCGCAGACGCCGATGCCGTCGGTGTCGCCGTCGACACGGTGCGCGCCGCGGCTGATCGCTCAGAGCGAACGCGGCCTGGGGAACACCGAGGGCATCAGATGCATTGAGCCTGTGTAGCTCAACTTCATTGCTTAGGGAGAGATAATGGCTCAATCGTCTTCGTCGGCGTTCGCGCCGCTCACCCTGCCCGTGCTGCCCCTCGACGACGCGGTGGTCCTGCCCGGCATGGTCGTGCCGGTGGACCTGACCGACGCCGAGGCGCGGGCCGCGGTCGAGGCCGCCCAGGCCGCACAGCGGTCCGGTCGGCCCGGTCTCGGCAACAAGCCGCGGGTCCTGCTCGTTCCCCGGGTCGACGGGGACTACGTGGGCGTCGGCACACTGGGCACCGTCGAGCAGGTGGGACGCCTGTCGGACGGCGATCCCGGTGCCGTGCTCCGTGCCGTGAGCCGCGTGCGCATCGGCGCAGGCACGACGGGCCCCGGCGGCGCCCTGTGGGTGGAGGGCACCGAGCTCTCCGAGCCCGCACCGGCCGAGGCCCCCGGCACCGTCGCGGAGCTCATGAAGGAATACAAGGCGCTGGCCACCAGCTGGCTGCGCAAGCGGGGCGCCTGGCAGGTCGTGGACCGCGTCCAGCAGATCGAGGACGTCTCGCAGCTCGCCGACAACGCCGGCTACTCCGGCTTCCTGACCACCAAGCAGCGCATCGAGCTGCTGGAGACCCTGGACCCGGTCGCCCGGCTGCGGCTGGCCACGCAGTGGCTGCGCGACCACCTGGCCGAGCAGGACGTCGCCGAGACCATCCGCAAGGACGTCCAGGAGGGCATGGAGAAGCAGCAGCGCGAGTTCCTGCTCCGCCAGCAACTGCAGGCCGTCCGCAAGGAGCTGGCCGAGCTGAACGGCGACCCGGAGGACGAGGCGGACGACTACCGTTCCCGCGTCGAGGCCGCCGACCTGCCCGAGAAGGTGCGCGAGGCCGCCCTGAAGGAGGTCGAGAAGCTGGAGCGGTCCAGCGACGCGTCCCCCGAGGGCAGCTGGATCCGCACCTGGCTGGACACCGTCCTGGAGCTGCCGTGGAACACCACGACCCAGGACGCCTACGACATCCCCGGCGCGCGGGCGGTGCTGGACGCCGACCACGCGGGCCTGGAGGACGTGAAGGAACGCATCACCGAGTACCTGGCCGTGCGCAAGCGCCGCACCGACCGCGGACTCGGGGTCGTCGGCGGCCGTCGCGGAGGCGCGGTGCTGGCCCTGGTGGGCCCGCCCGGCGTCGGCAAGACCTCGCTCGGCGAGTCCGTGGCCCGCGCCATGGGGCGCAAGTTCGTGCGCGTCGCGCTCGGCGGCGTCCGCGACGAGGCGGAGATCCGCGGCCACCGGCGCACCTACGTGGGCGCGCTGCCCGGCCGTGTCGTCCGCGCCATCAAGGAGGCCGGGTCGATGAACCCGGTGGTCCTGCTGGACGAGATCGACAAGGTCGGCTCCGACTACCGCGGCGACCCGGCCGCGGCCCTGCTGGAGGTCCTGGACCCGGCGCAGAACCACACCTTCCGGGACCACTACCTGGAGGTCGAGCTGGACCTGAGCGACGTGGTGTTCCTCGCCACCGCCAACGTCCTGGAGGCCATCCCGGAGCCGCTGCTGGACCGCATGGAGCTGGTGCGGCTGGACGGCTACACCGAGGACGAGAAGGTCGTCATCGCCCGTGACCACCTGCTGCCGCGCCAGCGCGAGCTGGCCGGGCTCGGCGAGGACGAGGTGACGGTCGACGACGCGGCCCTGCGCAGGCTGGCCGGGGAGTACACCCGCGAGGCGGGGGTGCGCACCCTGGAGCGGTCGATCGCCCGCATCCTGCGGAAGGTCGCCGCCAAGCACGAGCTCGGCGAGCGCGAGCTGCCGTACACCGTGACCCCGGAGGACCTGCGCGAGCTCATCGGGCGGCCGCACCACGTGCCGGAGTCCGCGCAGGACCCGCAGGAGCGGCGCACGGCGGTGCCGGGCGTGTCCACGGGTCTGGCGGTGACCGGCGCGGGCGGTGACGTCCTCTACATCGAGGCGTCGCTGGCCGACCCGGAGACCGGCGGCAGCGGACTGCAGCTCACCGGCCAGCTGGGCGACGTGATGAAGGAGTCCGCGCAGATCGCGCTCTCCTTCCTGCGCTCGCACGGCGCCGAACTGGAGCTGCCGGTCGGTGACCTGAAGGAGCGCGGCGTCCACCTGCACGTCCCGGCGGGCGCGGTTCCCAAGGACGGGCCGAGCGCGGGCATCACCATGACCACGGCGCTGGCCTCGCTCCTGTCGGGGCGCCGGGTCCGTGACGACGTGGCGATGACCGGCGAGGTGTCGCTGACCGGGCGTGTGCTGCCGATCGGTGGCGTCAAGCAGAAGCTGCTGGCGGCGCACCGTGCCGGGATCACCACCGTGGTGATCCCCAAGAGGAACGAGGCGGATCTGGACGACGTCCCCGCCGAGGTCCTGGAGAAGCTGGAGGTCCACGCGGTCTCGGACGTCCGGCACGTGCTGAAGCTGGCCCTGGTGCCCGCCGTCACCGAGGCGGACTCCGGCCTGGAGGCCTCGGTCGCGGCCTGAGCCGAGGCCCCTGACCGGGTGAATGGACAGCGGCCCCTCCCACGGCCTGAGGAGGGGCCGCTCCCGTGCGTGCGGCCCGCGGCGGGCGCGGGCCGGTCGCCGGGACACCGGACGCGGAAGGGCCCCTGGTCACGCCGTTGGTGCACGCCTGCGAAATACTGGGGACGCTGCGCGTACGGCGGCCGGAGACGAGTAGTTCTCACGACGGAAGGCGGGTGACCAGGTGGCCGGAACCGCCGGCTCCCCCAGGGAGGCGGACCCCGTGATGGAGGCGCTCGAACGCGAGCTCACCGTCCTGTTGCGGCGTGCCCGCGCCTCCTCCGGCGAGATGGCCCGCGAGGTCCACCCGGACCTGGAGCCCGCGGCGTACGGGATTCTCGCCAGGCTCGCCGAGACCGGCCCCGAGCGGGCCACCGTGCTCGCCGGCTACTTCGGCGTCGGCAAGGCCACGATGAGCCGTCAACTGCGCGCCCTGGAGGTGCTCGGGCTCATCCGGCGCGAGCCCGACCCCGCCGACGGCCGGGCCTTCCTGGTGCAGCTCACCACGGAGGGCGCCGAGCGCTTCTCACGCGTCCGCCAGGCCCGCCGGGCGCGCTACGTCAACCGCCTCAGCGGCTGGGACCGGGACGAACTGCGGGAACTGGCCCGGCTGCTGGGCCAGCTGAACGCCTCGCAGGAGCAGGAGAGCGCGTAGCGCCCGACCCGTGGGGTCCCCGACCCGTGTGGTCCTGCGCCCGGCGTACGCCATGCCGCCGTCACCACCGGGCGAACACCGCGGTCGCGTCGTCGCGTGCCTTGCCGCGCGGGAAGTGGATGCCTTCCGGGTCCGCGTGCTCCGCGGCGCGCACGCGCCGCAGGAGCTCCTCGGGGCCGGCCTTGCGCAGCAGCGTGAACGTGCCCCGCCAGTCCTGCTCGTGGAAGACCTCGACCAGCCGGGCGGCGCCGTCCGTCAGGGCCGCGACCGCGCGGACCTGCGAGCGCGGCCGGGTGCCGGTGACGGCGCGTGCCGCGACCGCGGGGTCCGCCGCCGCGGTGAAGAAGCCGCCCTCGACGTTGCGCAGGGCCTCCACCGCCCGCCCGTACTCCGCCGCCGCCGCGGCGCGGGCGGCGGTGCCGCGCGGCAGGGCACGCACCGCGGCGCGCAGCGCGGGCACCGGACCGGGCAGCCGGCGCAGCCGGTCGTCGAGCACGGCACCGACGTGACCTACGGTGTCCTCGATGAGCAACACCGAGTCGGATAGCACCAGATGCTCCAGGGTGTCCGCATTCCAGCGGACCGCCACCACGGTCGCCTGCGGGGTGCGACGGTGATAAAGGTCACAGGTGTCGCGGTGCGCGTCGGCAGTGCGCCGGAGGGATTCCGCGAGACACTCCGCCAGGCTCGGGGCCGCGGGCGAAACGGACAGTTCGATCATGGATCCGCCCAGGTGGGCGACGTACCAGGGGACGTCGTGACGGCATCCGGTGAGGCCGTCGGGAGGGGTCACGCCGTCCAGCAGGACCAGTGAACCGCCGCCGCCTGACGCGGGCATGGCCACCGCGACGAAGTCCTCGTTGGGGCGTCCGGGGCTGCCGGGCTCGGTCGCCGTCTCGATGCGCATGCGGCCAGTCTCCAGCAACCGCCCGGGGGAGCTGTTCGAACCCCGGGGGTGGTCACCGGGGGTTACCGGTGAGTGAAGGTGCGCATCCTGCCAGGGCGGCGGCTCCGATGCCAGTTCCGGATCCGGCCGACCGGCAGACGCACGCGTAACGATCCAGTCGGGGAGTTGAACGTCAACTTGTCGGTGCGATTCACTCGTTCGAGTGTCGGGGCGGGGGACGCACATCCGCATTCCGGGCCGGCCTGAGAAGGTCGGGACGATGCCGGGATGAGGCCAGACGTTGCCGTGCTCGGCGCTCGGCGCTCGGCCGATGTGTCGTCATCTCGAGACCAGTTGACAGGCGAGACGGGATAGCGAGCACCGGTGCGAACACGACGTAACCCGCGGACCAAGCGCGTACGGCAGAGACTGCTGGGCGCCCTGCTGATCTGCGCCGTCACGGTCCTGGCCGCGTCCGCTCCGGGCGTGGCCACCGGCGTGCGCGATCTGGCCGAGTCCCAGCGGCTGGTGGGCATGGCACGGCTGGAGGCCCAGGCGGTCTCGTTGTCCCACGCCCTGGCAGACGAACGCGACGGCATGGCCGTCCACGTGGCCGGCGGCCGTTCCGCCGAGGGCGGCACGGGTGTCTCCGGGACCCAGCGGCAGCGGGTCGACCGCCAGACCGAGGAGGTGCTGGCGGCGGCGGCCGACGCCGACACCGACGACGCCCCGGCCTTCGCCGACGCGACCGCCGAGGTCGTCCGGCAGCTTCGGGAACTGCCCGCCGTCCGGCGGAAGGTGCTCTCCGGCCCCGGCCCCGGCTCCGCCGAGGCGGTCGTCGCGGCCTACGACCCGGTGATCCGGGCGCTGAACGGGGTCGGCTCCGCCGTCGCCCGCTCGCTGCCCGCCCGCGGTGCCTCCGCCGACACCACCGCGCTGCCCGACCTCGCCCGCGCCGTCGACCAGGCTTCCGTCCAGCGCGGCCTGCTGGTCGGCGCGCTCACCGCGGGCGGCGAGCAGTCCGACCTGGTCGGCGCCGCGCAGACCGCCGCCGTCAGCGAGCGGTCCGCGCTCGCCGGCTTCCGCGGCGGTGCCTCGCGGGCCGCGGTCGAGCAGTACGACCAGACGGTCACCGGCTCCGACGTCAACCTGGCCGACAAGCGCCTGAAGCAACTGCTGAACGGCTCCTCGCTGTCCGCCGCCGACCACGCGCTGAAGCCGGGAGCGGTCCAGGCGGCGCTCTCGGCGCGGGTCGACATGATGCGCGGCGTCGAGTCCTCGCTCGCGGCCGCCGCCGCCGACCGGCTCGCCGCGCTGCGCGACGACGACGTGACGGCCCTCGAACTCCACGTCGCCCTCGCCTCGGTGTGCTTCCTGCTCGTTCTCGGTGTCGGCGTCTCCACGGCCCGCTCGATCACCCGGCCGGCCGCCGCGCTGGGCCGCTTCGCCCGTGGGGACGTCCCCGCCGGGGAACAGGTCAGAGTCGTCGGCTCCGACGAGTTCGCGGCGACGGCCCGGGCCGTCAACGCGCTCCGCGCCGAGGTCGCCGGGCTGCGCGGGCGCGTCGCCGATCAGGACGCGGAGCACACCAGGCTCCAGGGCGTACGGGACGCCCTCGCCGCGGAACGCGACGCGCTGCACGGCCGGCAGGAGGCACTCACCGCGCGCCTGGGCACCCTGCGGGGCGACGTGCACGGCACCTACGTCAGCCTGACGATGCGCACCCTCGGTCTGGTCGAGCGCCAGCTCACGCTGATCGAGCGACTGGAGGAACTCGTCCACGACCCGGACGAGCTCGCCCAGCTGTTCAGGCTGGACCACCTGGCCACCCGGATGCGCCGCAACAGCGAGAACCTGCTGCTGCTCGCCGGCGCCGAGCACGGCCACGCACACCCCAAGCCCGTCCCGCTGGTCGACGTGGCGCGCGCCGCGGTCTCCGAGATCGACAAGTACGAGCGGGTCCGCATCCAGCAGTTGCCCGCGGGACGCATCGCCGGCTTCGCCTGCGACGACCTCAGCCACCTGATCGCCGAGCTCCTGGAGAACGCGGCCGCGTTCTCCCCGCCGGAGACCGAGGTGGAGCTGTCCGGCTGGACGCTGGAGAGCGGCGAGCTGATGCTGTCGGTCGAGGACCAGGGCATCGGCATCCCCACGGCCCGGCTGGACGAGCTCAACGCGCTGCTGACCGAGGCGGATCCCGCGGAGCACGCCTCCGGTGCGGAGGCCACCGGCATCGGCGTCCACGTCGTCGCCCGGCTCGCCGCCCGGCACGGCATCCGCGTCCAGCTCCGCGACGCCAAGCGCGGCGGCACCACCGCCGTGGTGGTCGTCCCCGCGGCGCTCACCGCTCCCGCGCAGGACCCGGAAGGCCCGCAGACCCCGGTGGAGGCGGCCGTCGCGGGCGAGCCGTGGCGGCCGCGCGAGGCGCAGCGGCGTGCGCGCGAGGAGCGGGCCGGGGAGCCGGAGCGGACGGCACCGGCGGCCGTGGAGCCCGTGTGGGAGCCGGCGCCCGGGCCGGGCGACACAACCGGGCCCGGGGGCCACGCCGTCGAGCACGCCCGCGCCGACCAGCCCGCCCCCGCACCGGAAGCCGCGCCGGCACCGGCCGAGGCGCCCGCGACTTCGCCCGCGGCGCCCGCACCGGACTCCGCGCGGGTGCCGGAGGGCGCGGGGCTCACCGCCAAGGGGCTTCCGCAGCGGGTGCCACGGTCCACGGGGCTCTCGGGTGAACCGCAGGTCCGCGGACGGGCCCGGCAGGGCGGCGGCGTCGACCCGGAGGAGCTGCGGCGCAAGCTCGGCGGCTTCGCCCGGGGCCTGCGCGACGGCCGGGCGGAGGCCGAGGCCGAGACGCGGGAGATCCGGCGCGGCCTGCCCGCCCCGAGGACGGCCGCGGACGCGGCCGCGACGGCAGGCAGTTCGGGGGGACACCAACAAGTCGAAGCCGAAGGCGTCGAGGAGGCACGCGGTTGATGTCGGCCGGTACGGACACCCAGAGTGAACGGGGCCTGAGCCACGAGGCACGTAGCCTCCAGTGGCTGCTGAGCAATTTCGTGGAGGACGTGCCCGGGGTCCGCTCCGTGGCCGTCGTGTCCTCGGACGGACTGCTGCTGCTGACCTCGGAGCCCGAGGACGAGGCCGGCGCGGCGGACGAGGACGCGGCGGACGGCGCGGCCGAACGGCCCAAGGGCCCGGCGGGCACCTCCGCCGACCTGGCCACGGTGGTCTCCGGCATCGCCTCGCTGACCGACGGCGCCGCGCGCCTGATGGACGGCGGCGGCGTGCGCCAGACGGCGGTCTCGATGGAGAACGGCAGTGTGTTCGTCATGACGATCGGGGACGGTTCGCTGCTCGGCGTCAGCGCGGACGCCGAGTGCGACATGAGTGTGGTGGCCTACCACATGGCCCTGTTCGTGGGCCGGGCCGGGCATGCGCTCACCCCCGCGCTCCGTACGGAGCTGCGTCACGCGATCGAGGGGGGCCGCTGATGCGCCGTCCGCTGATCGCCGCGGCCCAGACCGCCGCCGCGCTCCCGGTACGGGGCGCCGGGCGCAGGGCCGCCCGGGTGCGGCCGTACGCGCTGACCGGCGGCCGTACGTCCTTCGGCCACGTGCTGCTGGTGGAGACCTTCGTCGCGACGATCGACGGCTCCACCGAGCGCCGGGAGCTGACCTCGGGCAGCTGGGCCGAGCGCGTCATGCCGGAGATGCGGGCCATCGTGGAGCTGTGCCGGCGGATGCGTTCGGTGGCGGAGATCTCGGCGCTGCTGCGCATGCCGCTCGGTGTCGTCCGGGTGCTGCTCAGCGACCTGGCCGATCAGGGAAGGATCCGCGTGTACGGGACCGGGCACGGGCCCGGGGCCCCGGATCGCGCGCTGCTGGAAAGGGTGCTCGGTGGACTTCGCAGGCTCTGACATGCCGTCCCTCGCGGAAGAAGACGGCCTGCAGGAGTGGCAGCTGGACGTGAGCCGTGCCCCCACCTCGACCAAGATCGTGGTGGCGGGCGGCTTCGGCGTCGGCAAGACCACCTTCGTCGGCGCGGTCTCGGAGATCACCCCGCTCACCACCGAGGCGGTGATGACACGGGCCAGTGAGGACATCGACGACCTCGGTTCCACCCCGGACAAGACCACCACCACGGTGGCGATGGACTTCGGCCGGATCACGCTCGACCGGGAGCTGGTGCTCTACCTGTTCGGGACCCCCGGCCAGCAGCGCTTCTGGTTCATGTGGGACGACCTGGTGCGCGGGGCGATCGGCGCGGTCGTCCTCGCCGACACCCGCCGGCTGGCCGACGCCTTCCCGGCGCTGGACTACTTCGAGAGCAGCGGCCTGCCCTACGCCGTGGCGGTCAACCACTTCGAGGGCACCACCGCCTACGACGAGATCGACGTCCGCGAGGCGCTCGCCGTGCCGGACGAGATCCCGGTGGTGATATGCGACGCCCGCGACCGCCAGTCGGTGATCCAGGTGCTGCTGGCCCTGGTCAAGCAGGCCCTCGTCGCCCAGCCGGAGTAGCAGTCTTCCGGGGGAGTCGTGGGGACGCCCACCGGACGCACCCAAGCCGCACCGTACGAGAGAGCATGCCGCCTTGCGCAAGATACTGATCGTGGGAGCCGGCCAGTCCGGGCTCCAGCTGGCCCTGGGGCTGCAGTCCCGGGGATACGAAGTCACCGTCATGTCCAACCGCACGGCGGACGAGATACGCCAGGGGCGTGTCATGTCCACCCAGTGCATGTTCGGCACGGCGCTGCGGCACGAGCGCGAGCTCGGCCTGAACTTCTGGGAGGAGCAGACCCCCCGGATCGAGGGGCTGGGCGTCTCGGTCGCCGCCCCCGACGGATCACGCCCCATCGACTGGGTGGGACGGCTCGACGCGTACGCGCAGTCCGTCGACCAGCGGGTGAAGATGGCCGGCTGGCTGGAGACCTTCGTCGAGCGCGGCGGCAAGCTGGTCGTCCACGGCGTGACCGTCGGCGACCTGGACTACTTCTCCCGGGCCTACGACCTGGTGATGGTCGCGGCGGGCAAGGGCGAGCTGGTCTCCATGTTCGGCCGGGACGCGGAGCGTTCCCCGTACGAGAGCCCGCAGCGTTCGCTGGCCGTCGCCTATGTGCACGGCCTCGCCCCGCGCCCGGAGCACCCCGACTTCCACGCGGTGCGGCTCAACATGGTGCCCGGAGCCGGCGAACTGATCGTGATCCCGGCCCTCACCACCTCCGGCCCCTGCGACATCCTGTTCTGGGAGGGGCTGCCCGGCGGTCCGCTCGACGTCTTCGACGGCGTCAAGGACCCGCGGGAACACCTGCGCGTCACTCTGGAACTGATGGAGCGTCATCTCCCTTGGGAGTACGACCGCGCGCGTGACGTCGAGCTCACGGACGCCGGTGGCACCCTGGCCGGGCGGTTCGCGCCGGTGGTCCGGCATCCCGTGGCGGAACTGCCCTCCGGCGGGCTGGTGCTGGGCGTGGCCGACGTCGTCGTGGCCAACGACCCGATCACCGGCCAGGGCTCCAACAGCGCCTCCAAGTGCGCGGCCGCCTACCTCGACGCCATCGTCGAGCAGGGCGACAAGCCCTTCGACCGGGACTGGATGGAGTCCGCCTTCGCCCGCTTCTGGACCACCGCCGAGCCGGTCACCAAGTGGACCAACGCCCTGCTCGGCCCGCCGCCGGAGCATGTCCTGGGCCTGATCGGCGCCGCCGGGCAGCTGCCGGCCGTGGCGAACCGCTTCGCCAACGGCTTCGACGACCCGTCGGACTACGAGTCGTACTTCTACGACCCGGCGGCGACCTCCGCCTACCTGGCCTCGGCCGCCGGAGCCTGACGGCCCGGGCGCCGGCGGCGCACACCGCCGGCGCCGGACGGCCCGCCGGTCTCAGCGGCCCAGGCGTGTCCGCTGCATCGAGGCGAGTCCCAGCACCACGGCGATGCACAGCAGGCCCCCAGCGCGGCCACGACGACGACGGTCGTCGCCTCGGGGACGAGGACCGGCTCGCCCTTGGCCGGCCGCACGGGTGGGGACACGACGGTGGCGTCGTCGTGAGTCACGAGGCGGCAACCTACTGCCGGCCCCGGTGTCCGGTCCGGCGCCGCCCGCGTACCGGCAACCGGGCCCGGCGTGGGGCGGGCCCAGCGGGCGCTCGCGGGCCCGCCTTGGCAGGTCCCCGGGGCTGTGAAACGCTCGTCATACGGGACATCCGTCCGGCGTCCGCACACAGATCCCGTACGGCCGAGCCAGGCTGCCCGTCGCAAGGCCCCTGGTCAGGGCCCCGTACGGGAGAGGGAACAGCCATGACGACGACCGAGCACGACCGCGACGGCCATCTGGACCCCACCTTGTACCGCACACCGGCGGACGCCATCGCCGCGCCCCCGGAGAAGCTCGCCTACGTCGTCGGCTTCGACCCGGCCGGACAGCGCCCGGACGCGCTGTTCACCGTCGTCACCGACCCCAAGTCCCCGGTGTACGGCCAGGTCGCCGCCCACGTCGAGCTGCCCGGCCGGGGCAACGAACTGCACCACTTCGGCTGGAACGCCTGCTCCAGCGCGCTGGCCCACGCCGGCCACAGCCATGCCGCGCGGCGCTACCTCATCGTCCCGGGGCTGCGCTCCTCCCGGCTGCACGTCCTGGACACCGGCCCCGATCCCGTCCGCCCGCGCCTGGTCAAGGTGGTCGAGGCGGGGGAACTGGCCGCCAGGGCCGGGTACTCGCGGCCGCACACCCTCCACTGCGGCCCCGACGGGGTGTTCCTGTCCTGCCTGGGCGGCGCGGACGGCGCGGACGGGCCGGGCGGTGTGGCGCTGCTGGACCACGAGACCTTCGACGTGCTGCGTGCCTGGGAGAGCGAGCGCGGACCGCAGCGGCTCGCCTACGACGTCTGGTGGCACCTGCGCCAGAACATCGCCGTGACCAGCGAGTGGGGCAGCCCCTCGATGATCGAGGACGGGCTGGTGCCCGAACTGCTGCTGGACCGCCGCTACGGGCACGCGGTGCACTTCTGGGACCTGGACGCCGGCCGGCACCTGCAGCGCGTCGACCTGGGGGACGAGAACCAGATGGTGCTGGAACTACGCCCCTCCCACGACCCCGAGGCGACCTGGGGATTCGTGAACACCGTCGTCGACGTCGAGGACCTGTCGGCGTCGGTGTGGCTGTGGACCCGCGAGGACGGGGACTTCACGGTCCGCAAGGTGATCACCGTCCCCGCCGAGCCCGCCCCGGCGGAGGACCTGCCCCCGGCGCTGCGGCCGTTCGGCGCCGTGCCCCCGCTGATCACCGACATCGACCTGTCGGTGGACGACCGGTGGCTGTACGTGTCGGCGTGGGGTACCGGCGACCTGCTGCAGTACGACGTGGGCGACCCGCGCCGGCCGAGGCTGACCGCGTCCGTGCGACTGGGCGGCATCGCCGGCCGGCGGACGCATCCCGCGGAGCCCGACGTCCCGCTGACCGGCGGATCGCAGATGGTCGAGCTCAGCCGGGACGGACGACGCGTGTACGTGACGAACTCCCTGTACGCCGCCTGGGACGAGCAGTTCTATCCCGAGGGCATCGACCCGTGGATGATCAAGCTCGACGCCGACACCTCCAGCGGCGGGCTCCGCGTCGACGGCGGCTTCTTCCCGCACGGCCCCGACTTCCGGGGGCTGCGGGTGCACCAGACGCGCCTGGAGGGCGGCGACGCCTCCTCGGACTCGTACTGCTACCGCCGCTGACCGCCGGGAGGCGTCACCCGGCGACGTCCACGACGACCTTGCCCTGGCCCTCGCCGCGCTCGACCACACCGTGCGCCTCGGCGGCCGTGGCCAGGGTGAAGCGCCGCGGGTCGAGAAGCGGCCGCAGTGCCCCGGCCTCGGCGAGGGCGGCGGCCTCGCGCAGGATCTCGCCGTGGTGCTCGCGCCCGCGGCCGGTGAGCATCGGCAGCAGCGTGAACACCCCGGAGTAGCTGGCCCCGCGGAAGGACAGCGGCGCGAGGCTGTGGCTGCCCCAGCCCAGGGCGCTGACCACATGGCCGGTGTAGGTGCGCACCGCGGTGAAGGAGGCGTCGAGCGTCTCCCCGCCGACGGTGTCGAAGACGATGTCGAAGCCCTCGCCACCGGTGTGCTCGGCGACGTAGGTGTCGACCGGGGTGGCGGTGCGGTCGATCGGGGTCGCGCCGAGGGCGGCGATGGTCTCCAGGTTCCGCGGCGAACCGGTGGCGAAGACCTCCGCGCCCCGGGCCCTGGCGAGCTGCACGGCCACGTGACCGATGCCGCCGGCGCCGCCGTGGACGAGCACCTTCTGTCCCTCGTGCACACCCGCCCGGTCCACCAGACCCTCCCAGGCGGTGATGAAGACCAGCGGGAGCGCCGCAGCCTGACGCATCGTCAGTGCGGCGGGCTTGCGGGCCAGCAGCCGGGCGTCCACGGCCGCGTACTCGGCGAGGGAGCCCTGCAGGTCGCCGACCCCGCCGGTCATGCCGAAGACCTCGTCCCCGGGGGCGAAGCCGGTGACGTCCGCACCGACCTCCTCGACCACGCCGGCCAGGTCCAGGCCGAGCACGGCGGGCGGCCGGGTGCGCGCGTGGGCGGCCTTCCCGGCGCTGATCTTGGTGTCCAGAGGGTTCACCCCGGAGGCCGCGATCCGGACGAGCACCTGGCCGGGACCGGGCGCGGGGGTGCGGATCGCGCCCAGGACGAGGGGGCTGCCGAACTCTTCCAGCAGGACCGCGCGCATGGTGGCGTCCACCGGGGGACGGGAGGAGGTCATCGGATGTCCTTTCGAACAGACAGGTCTGTTTGATTCGGGTCGGAGGAAGCCCTCGTCGACGGTGCGGACGAGGGTGGGGCCGGGATCAGGCGGCGGGCGGGCAGGCCCGGTCGACCGCGGCCCGCGCCGCGGCCTTGGCGGCGGCCGGCATCGCCGGGTTCTGCTCGAGCTTGCCCGCGGCCAGGGTGCCGTCGATGAGCAGGGTCAGCTGCAGTGCCAGTTCGTCGGGGTCCGCGGCGCCGGCCGCCTCGGCCAGCCCGCGCACCCATGCCCGGACGGCCCGCTTGTGCGCCGCGGTCACCTCGTGCGGCAGACTG
Source organism: Actinacidiphila sp. bgisy160 (assembly GCF_965342435.1). Classification (GTDB taxonomy): domain Bacteria; phylum Actinomycetota; class Actinomycetes; order Streptomycetales; family Streptomycetaceae; genus Actinacidiphila. The sequence goes on from NZ_CBDRCM010000060.1 coordinate 33,204, forward strand.
CCCGGCTCGCTCTCCGCGGCGGCGTTGATGAACGGGCAGCCGTGGAAGCCGTGGCGCTCGTACGAGGCCGCCACCGCGTCGAACAGGCCCACCAGCTGCGCGCGGGGGTCGTCCCCGGCCGCCAGCGCGGCGGCCCGCAGCTTGCCCCGCCAGGAGTCGTCGACCCTGCGCAGGTACGCGGCGGCCAGCTCGTCCTTGGAGGGGAAGTGCACGTAGAGGGTGGACTTGGCCACGCCCGACTCGGCGATGATCCGGTCGACCCCCACGCCGCGCAGGCCGTGCGCGGCGAACAGCGCCTCGGCCGTGGTCAGTATGCGCTCGCGCGCCGGGGGACGCTTCGCCGTCGTGGCCATGGTGCTCACCGTGATCCTCGCCGGGGCCCGGCGGGCCCCTCGCGGCAAAACTAACAGACAGGTCTGTCCGATGGCGATGAGGCGCCGGTCACACCGGGACCGGGGCCCGCCGTCGCGGCGCGCCGCCGCGGCTCAGGAGCGCGAGGTGCCGCCGAGCGGCGTCGGGTCGGTGGCCGATTTGGGGGCGACCGGGGAGACGTAGCGCTTCATCGACGGGTCGCCGGAGTCCGGCCGGACGGCGCCCAGGACCGGGTTGGCGGCGATCGGGGAGATCTTGACGACGCCGCCGGGGCGCGGGGCCTGGATGACCATGCCGTTGCCGATGTACATCGCCACGTGCGTGGCGCCGGGGAAATAGACCACCAGGTCGCCGGGGCGCAGCAGGTTCAGCGGGACGTGCGGCAGCTGCTTCCACTGCTCCTGGCTGGTGCGCGGGATGGTGGTGCCCGCGTGCTCCCAGGCCCGTGAGGTCAGGCCCGAGCAGTCGTACGCCTTCGGGCCCTCGGCCCCCCAGACGTAGGGTTTGCCGAGCTGCGCGTAGGCGAAGCTCAGCGCCCTGTTGCCGGCCTTCGAGGGCGCGAGCGCCACGCTGCCGAGCCGGCCGGAGCGCAGGAAGGCCGCCTGCGCCTGGTCGATGCCCTGCTGCTCCATCCGCTGGAGGTCCTCGATCTGGGCACCGGTCAGGCCGGCGAGGATCCGCTCGACGTCGGCCAGCTGCCGCTCGATCTCCTCCTTGGCCTCGCGCTGCTTCTTCTCCAGCTGCTCCGAGCCGTCCAGCGCGTGCTGCTGGGCCCGGTTGAGCGCGGCGATCCGCTTCTCGCCGTTCTCCAGCTGGGCGACCAGCTCGGCCTGGCTGCCCGCGGCGCGGTCGAGCATGTGTCCCTGGGTGAAGGCGTCCTGCGGGTTGTCGCTGAGCAGCAGGTTGAGGTACGGGGAGACGCCGCCGGACTTGTACTGTTCCCGGGCCAGCTGCCCGGCCAGGGCGCGGGCGTCGCTGAGCGCGGTGCGCTCCTCGGCGAGCTGCCGGTCGAGGCGGTCGGCCTTGCTCTGGTTCTCCTCGAACTCGGCCTTGGCCTGGTCGTAGGTCTCGGTGGCCTGCTCGGCCTTGAGGTAGAGGTCCTGCAGCTGCTCGAGCAGCACCACGAGCGTCCGGTCGTCCGGCACCGGGTCGTCGGGCGCGGCGTGGGCCTGGGCGGGGATGCCCAGCGCCGCGGCGGCCAGCAGCGTCCCGCAGACGAGTGCCCTGCGCACCCACTCCATCGGTCGGTGTGCTGCTGACATACCGTCACCTCCGCCTGTCCGGCCGATACCTGCGGGTAGATCCTTACATGATCGGGTCGGCTGCGACAGAGGGACCGGCCGGAACGGGTGGCTCCGCGGGCCGCGCAGCCACCCGTTCGTCCGGTGTCATCCGAAACGGCGCCGAAGTTCCGGTGGAATTCCGCAGCGCCACTTGTCCCGGTTCACCGACCAGGTCATCAGGCCGTGCAGCGCGGGTGAGGTGCCGTGGGTGGCGTAGCCGCCGCAGTTGACCTTCCTGGTAAGGCAGTCGAGCGCCTTGTTCACCTCGGCCGGGGTGGTCCAGCCGTTGCCCGCGTTGCTGCTCGCGGGAGGGCCGATGGCCACCTGCGACGGGACGGCGGCGGGAACGCCCGGGAGGTGTGGCCCGCGACCGGGAAGCCGGTGAGCGGCATGTCGGTCATGGCGATGTGGAGGTCGGCGCCGCCCATCCGGTGGTACTGCTCGTCCAGTCCCATGATCGCCCGGAGTTGTGTCCTGGACGTGAAGGAGCGTCAGATCCTTGCGCAGTGCGTGGATCACCGGGGAGGTGCGCGCCGGCCCGCGGGTCCTGGGCGCCGTTCGGGCCCGGGCCGTAGGGCCGCTCCTTGGGGGGCGGGAAGAAGTGAGCGCGACAATCCGCGGCAACAGGTCCGGGCCAATCCCGTCAATCGTCCGGGCCAAGTCCCGCGGGCTCGTCACCCGATCACGTCCGGCGGCGGTCCGCCCGCGCGCGACCGCCCGGCGGCTCACGCCCGCGGCTTCGACCAGGGCCAGCGCGGCTTCCCCGGGCGGTTCCCCTCGGGGTCGTAGACGAAGACCCAGCGCGTACGGCGCTGCGCGCGCGGACCGGGACTGGGCTCGCGATGATAGATGTGCACAACAGGGGGTGCGCCGTCCTCTTGCGGAACCGGCACTTCGTACACCTTCGGAGGCTGCCCGGTGATGCCGGTCAGCACCCCCAGCACGCGGCCGTCCAGCGGCCCTCCGACGAATTCCGTGTCCTCATGCCTCACGGGCTCAGAGTAGGCCCTGCGGAGCGGGTCACGTTCAGGAAACGGCAGGTGGGAGCAGATGTGCGACTGCCTGGGCCAGCGGGGCCACCCGGCGGGCCAGGTCCCCGGCGGGGCTGCCGGCGGACTCCCGCTCCAGCGCGGCCAGCGCGACCCCGGCGGTCTCCTGGTCGGTGGTGGAAGTGACCAGCAGCAGTGCGACGAAGTGGTCCACCAGCCACCGCCGCAGCTCCTGGGCGGGCGGCTGCTTGCCCTCGTCCAGCCAGGTCAGCGAGACCGCCTCGACGCTCGCGATCCAGGAGCGGACCATCATCGCCAGCCGTGGTCCGGGGCGCGGTGCGCCCAGGTGCATCAGGATCTGCTCGGCCGCGCCACGCCGGACCCCGTCGACGATGGCGTCGGTCCGGCTGGTCTCGGCAACGCTGCCGCCGCGCAGCAGTGCCGAGTACGCCGCGTCGTGCTCGTCCACGTAGGCGAGGTAGCGGTCCAGCGCGTTGGACAGGCGCTGGGTCATCCCGCCCTCCGCGGGCTCCGCGAAGCAGGTCCGCAGTTCCTCGGCGGCGCCCCGCATGGCGGCCTCGTACAGCTGCTGCTTCCCGCCGGGGAAGTAGCGGTAGACCAGGGGGCGGGACACCCCGGCGGCCGCCGCCACGTCGTCGACCGAGACGTCCTCGGGCCTGCGGTGCCCGAAGAGGTCCAGCGCGGCGGCGAGCAGCTGGGTGCGCCGCTGCTCGACGCTCAGCCGGCGGTAGGCGGGAGCGGCGGGCGCCGGCGTCGAACTGCCGTTCATGAACGCCAGCGTATCCGCCCGCGCGTCGTGCTACCCGAGAAGCCCCGAGGTGCGCCACATGCGCCGTACGCCCGGGCCCTGGAACATGCCGATCTCGTCCAGAAAGTCCATGAGCTTCCGCGCGGCCTGCCGCATCACGTCGCGGCGGTGCGGGCTGGTGCGGGCCAGCTCGGCGGCGTACCGGGGGTCAAGACCCACCGAGGCGTACACCCGCGGGCTGATCAGCGACCGGGCGATCACCCGGGCGGCCTCGGCGGAGGCGACCCGGGTGAAGGCGAGCTCCCAGCGCGGCGCCGAGCCCATCTGGCGGCGCAGCTCCTCGCGGGCGTAGCGGATGTGCCGGGCCTCCTCGACCACGTGGATGCGGGTGACGCCGCGGGTCAGCGGCTGCACGCGCTCGTCCGGGAAGGTCAGCCGCTGCATCCAGTCGAGGATCTCCTCGGCGAGCAGGGCGCCGGTGAAGGAGCCGGGCGTGGTGGAGACCGACTTCAGCACCCGGCCGAGGTTGTGGTCCAGGCGCGACGGCCGGTACACCGGCGTGCCGAGCCTGGTCACCAGCCGCGCGAACATCTTCGAGTGGCGGCACTCGTCGGCGATCTCGGTCAGCGCGTAGCGGACGTGGGCGCTGGTGGGGTCCAGGTCGTAGGAGTGCCGCAGCAGCAGCTGCATCAGGATGATCTCGAACCAGATGCCGACCGAGGCCAGCGACGCCGCCTCGTGCCGGCTCAGTTCGATCCGCTGCTCCTGCGACATGTGCTTCCACAGCGGGGTGTCGTACAGGGAGCACAGCTCGGGCGGCCAGAACCATGCGCCGTCCTCGAACGGGGCCTCCCAGTCCAGCTCGGTGTCGGGGTCGAAGGAGTGCTTCGCGGAGGCGTCGAGCAGCCGCTCCGCCACTTTTTCACGCGTTGCAAGAGGGGTGCCAGCGGTCATGCTCTTATGAGACTGTGTGTCAGCAAGCCCGTCAAGAGTCGAGGAGACGCCAATGCCGTCGCAGGACAACTTGTGGGAGATCCCGGCTTCCGGAGCCGCCCGCTTCTCCTGGGAGTACGACGACGGGCGCGACCGGCTGCTGGCCCTCTACCAGAAGGGCAAGGACAAGCAGTGGGACGCGGTCACCCGCATCGACTGGGACACCGAGGTCGACCCGTACGACCCGCTCGGCGTGCCGGACCAGAACATGACCGTCCACGGCACGCCCTACTGGGACAAGATGTCCGAGCGGAACAAGCGCGACATGCGCCGCGCCTACGCCTCGTGGCAGTTCAGCCAGTTCCTCCACGGGGAGCAGGGCGCCATGGTCTGCGCCGCCCGCATCGTGGAGTCGGTGCCCGACCTCGACGCCAAGTTCTACTCCGCGACCCAGACGATGGACGAGGCCCGGCACGCCGAGATCTACTCCCGTTTCCTGCGCGAGAAGGTCGGCATGGTCTACCCCATCAACGACTCGCTGCAGGCCCTGCTCGGCGACACCCTGCGCGACTCCCGCTGGGACATGCCGTACCTGGGCATGCAGGTGCTCATCGAGGGCCTGGCACTCGCCGCCTTCGGCATGCTCCGCGACACCACCGACAAGCCGCTGCCCAAGCAGATCCTCGCCTACGTCATGCAGGACGAGGCCCGGCACGTGGCCTTCGGGCGGATGGCGCTGCGCGACCACTACAAGCAGTTGTCCGACGCCGAACTGCGCGAGCGCGAGGAGTTCGTCATCGAGGGCTGCTACCTCATGCGCGACCGGCTGCGCGGCGCCGAGGTGCTGGAGGACTTCGGCATCCCGCGGCAGGAGGCGGAGGAGCTCAGCGAGCGCTCGGAGTACCTGCAGCTCTTCCGCAAGCTGCTGTTCAGCCGCATCGTGCCGTGCGTGAAGGACATCGGGCTGTGGGGCGAGCGGCTGCAGCGCGCCTACGTCGACATGGGCGTCCTGGAACTGGGCGACTCCGACCTCGACCTGCTGATGGCCCAGGACGAGGAGATCGCCGAGAAGCTCGACGCCGAGCGCTTCGCCAGGGAGGAGACCGAACGGGCGGCCGAGGTCGACGAGGCCATCGCGCTGGGCGCCCAGGACTGACCGGGGCCGGGCACGGGATCAGTGCCCCAGTACCGCGCGCATCACCGCGCGGGCGACCGGGGCCGCCTCGCCGCCGCCGCTGATGTCCGCGCGGTCCGCGGCGGCGTCCTCCACGACGACGGCGACGGCGACCTTCGCCGGGGCCCCGCGGCTCTCCTTCGCCCAGGAGATGAACCAGGCGAACGGGTTCTTGCGGTTGTCCTCGCCGTGCTGCGCCGTGCCCGTCTTGCCGCCCACCAGCACGCCGGGCAGGGCGGCGTTGCGGCCCGTGCCGTGCCGCACCACGGCGACCATCATGTCCTGCATCGTGAACGCCACGGATGCGTCCATCACCTGCCGGTAGGCCCGCTCCCCGGTGATCTCCAGCGGAAGGCCGGCGCCGTCGGTGGTCCGGTCCACCAGATGCGGGTACATCAGCGTGCCGTCGTTGGCCACGGCCGCGGCGACCATCGCCATCTGCAGCGGGGTGGCCCGGGTGTCGTACTGCCCGATGGACGACAGGGCCAGCTGCGCCCGGTCCATGCGGCGGTCGAAGACGCTGACCGCGGGGTGCGAGGGGACGCCGATGGAGGGGTCGTTGAAGCCGAAGGCCTCCGCCGTCTCGCGCATCGCCCGCAGGCCCACGTCGTCGCCGAGCTTGCCGAAGACGGTGTTGCAGGAGACGACGTACGCGTACCTCAGCGGCGCGTCCTCGCAGCCCGCGGACGCCGACTCGTTGCCCAGCGTCGTCGTGGAACCCGGCAGGGGATAGGGGTCCGGGGAGTCGGTGGGCTCATCGACGTCGGTGACGACCCCGGAGGTGAGCGCCGCGACCGCGGTCACCGTCTTGAAGGTCGAACCCGGCGGGTAGGTCTGGCGCAGCGCCCGGTTGAGCATCGGCTGGTCCTCGGCGGTGACGAACCGGTGCCAGGCGCCGAGCGCCTCCGGGCCGGTGCCGGCGATCACGCCCGGGTCGTACGAGGGCGTGCTGACCAGTGCCAGGATGCGGCCGGTCGCCGGGTCGAGGGCGGCGACCGCGCCCTTCTTGCCGCCCAGCGCCTTGTACGCGGCCTCCTGGGCGGCCGGGTCGATGGTGGTGCGGACGTCGCCGGGGCGCCGCGGCGCCCTGCTGATCGCGTTCCACAGCGGGAGCGCGGACAGGCTGGGAGAGGAGCCCGAGAGGACGTCGTCGGCGGCGGCCTCGAGCAGGGCCGTGCCGTACGTCTGGGAGGAGAAGCCGGTCACGGGCGCGTAGAGCGGGCCGTCGGCGTAGGTGCGGACCCAGTCCAGCTGGGCGCCGGTGGACCGGGAGCCGGTCACGGGCCGGCCGCCGACGAGGATGTCGCCGCGCGGCTGCGCGTAACGGTCGATCGGCACCCTCCGGTTGGCCGGGTTGGCGTCGTACGCGGGGGCCCGAACCACCTGGACCCGGATGGCGTTCACCAGCAGGGCGACGAGGAGCAGCAGGCACAGCGCCGCCGCGCGGCGGGCGTACGGGGTCACGCCGCGTCCGCCCCGCCGGCGGCGGTCCGGCCGGTGCCCGGGCCGGGCACCGGCCGGCGGGCGGTGTCGCTGAGCAGGATGAGCAGCGCCACGATCACCCAGTTGGTGACGACCGACGAACCCCCCTGTGCCAGGAAGGGCATCGCCATCCCGGTCAGCGGGATCAGGTCCGTCACCCCGCCGGCGATCACGAAGACCTGCAGCGCGACGATCGAGGCCAGCCCCACGGCCAGCAGCCTGCCGAACGGCTCGCGGACCGACAGCCCCGCCCGGTAGCCCCGGGCCACCAGCAGCCCGTACAGCAGGAACAGCGCGGTCAGCCCGGTCAGCCCCAGCTCCTCGCCCGCGGTGGCCAGGATGAAGTCGGACTTGGCCGCGAAGCCGATCAGGATCGAGTGCCCCTCACCCAGGCCCGCGCCCAGCAGTCCCCCGGCGGAGAACGCGAACAGCGACTGCGCCAGCTGGCCCGGCCCCCGGCCCGCCTCGATGCCGGCGAAGGGGTGCAGCCAGTCCGCCACCCTGGAGTGCACGTGCGGTTCGAGTGAGCCGACGAGGAAGGCGCCGGCCGCCGACAGCAGCAACCCGATCGCGATCCAGCCGGTGCGGCCTGATGCGACGTAGAGCAGGATCACGAAGAGTCCGAAGAACAACAGCGAGGTCCCCAGGTCGCGTTCGATGACCAGCACGCCGAGACTGATCGTCCAGACCGCCAGTACCGGGCCGAGCACCCGGCCGGTCGGCAGTTGCAGCCGGCGGAAGCGCCAGATCCGCCGGCCGGCGTAGGCGAGCGCGGCGCGGTTGTCCGCGAGGTACGCCGCGAAGAACACCGCCAGCAGCACCTTCGCGAACTCGCCGGGCTGGAAGGAGAAGCCCGCGACCCGGATCCAGATCCGGGCGCCGTTCACGGCGGGGAAGAGGCTCGGCGCGATCATCAGCACCAGGGCCGCCACGACGCTCAGGTACGCGTACCGGGCCAGGGCGCGGTAGTCGCGCAACAGCAGGACGACCGCGATGAACAGGGCCACGCCCAGTCCGGACCAGATCAGCTGTGCCGGGGCGGCGGAGTCGGGCGTCTCCAGGTCGAGGCGGTAGATCAGGACCAGGCCGAGGCCGTTGAGCAGCACCCCGATCGGCAGCAGCAGCGGGTCGGCGTACGGGGCGCGCAGCCGCACCGCCAGATGGGCCACCAGCGCCAGGCCGCCGACCGCCGCGCCGTAGCCGAGCGCGCCCCGCGGTACGGCGCCCTCGTGCGCCAGGCCCACGGCGCAGTAGCCGTACACCGGGATCAGCACCGCGCCGACGAGCAGTGCGAACTCGACGCCCCGGCGCCGGGGCAGCGGGACGGCGGGCACGGCGAGGGCCGGCGGCGAGGTCCCGGGGGCGGGGGCGGTCATGGGACGCAACGTAGCAAGACATCACGGATAAATCGTTCATATTCGTGAAGGGCGGCGCTGTCACAGCGGGCCACTAGGGCGTGTTTCGAAAGTCCCGCCTGTCCCGCGACGCCTGGCACGGCACCTCGCTGCGTTGTCGAATCGTCCGAGTAGCCCACTACGAGGACGACTCTCCGCCTTGCGATGCACCGCACCAGACGCCGCGGGACCCGCCCTTCGGGCGGCCGGCGCTACTTTCGAAACACGCCCTAGCGTGGCCGCCATGACCTTCAAGGCACCGCAATCCCTGTCCGAGCTGCCGTACGCGCAGGCGCTGGAGCCGTTCGGCGAGTCCGTGCTGGGCGTCGAGGAGCGCTACGACACCGTCCGCTTCGACGGCCTCACCCTCGGCGAACAGGACGCCGGCGGTGCCGTCTTCCTGGAGTGCGCGATCACCGACACCGTCTTCGAGCGCGGCAGCCTGCGCCGGGCGCGCTTCAACGAGGTCTGGCTGCAGGGCGACCGCTTCGTCGGCACCTCGGCCGCCGAGACGAACTGGATGGACGCCACCGCCGACTCCTGCGTGCTCGCCGGGGTCGAGGCCTTCGGCGCGGTGCTGCGCCGGGTGGTCTTCCGGCGCTGCAAGTTCGACTCCGTCAACCTGCGCACCGCCCGGCTGCACGAGGTCGTCTTCGAGGACTGCGTACTGCGCGACGTCGACCTCGGCGGCGCCCGCCTCAAGGACGTCTCCTTCCCTGGCACAGCCCTGGAACGCCTGCGTCTCGGCCGCGCCGAACTCGACGCCACGGACCTGCGCGGCGCCACCCGCCTCGACCTCGCCGACGGCCACGACTCGCTGCGCGGCGCCGTCATCGGCAGCGCCCAGCTGCTCGACCTGGCCCCGGCGCTGGCCGCCGCGCTGGGCATCGCCGTCCGGGACGGCGAGGACGGGCGTCCCCGCGGTCGCGGTCCCCGGCGGCGCTGACCCGTCCGGTGGCCGGAAAGGTGCGGCGGGAGCCGGGGCTCGCGCCGCAGAATCACAGACATGGGAAAGACGTACGAACGCATCGACGGGCGCCTGCGCGCCTTCATCGAAGAACAGAAGGTCTTCTTCACCGCCACCGCGCCCCTGTCCGGCGACGGGCACGTCAACCTGTCGCCCAAGGGTCTCGACGGTTCCTTCGCCCTCCTCGACGACCGCACCTTCGCCTACGCCGACCTCGGCGGCAGCGGCGCCGAGACCATCGCCCACCTGCGGGAGAACGGTCGCATCACCGTGATGTGGTGTGCCTTCGCCGGTCCGCCCACCGTCGTGCGGGTGCACGGGCGGGGCGAGGCCGTCTTCCGCGACGACCCGCGCTGGGACGACCTGCTCCCGCACTTCTCCGACGACATCCGCAAGCGGACCGACCTCCGCGCCGTCATTGTCGTCACCGCCGAACGCATCAGCGACAGCTGCGGATTCGCCGTCCCCTTCATGGACTTCCGGGAGGAACGGCCGCTGCACACCCAGCGCTTCTCCCGCGAGACCGAGGAGTCCTTCAGCGACTACTGCGTGAGCAAGCCGTACGTCGCGGTCAGCCTCGACGGCCTGCCGGGTCTGCCGCTCCCGCTGCCGCCCCGCACGTCCTGAGGGAGCCCCCCCGCGCCAACCCGGTTCCGGGCCGCACGGTTTGGGACGACAGAGTCTCAAAAGCACCCTTGCGGCGGCAAGATCCCTCTGTCGTACTTGTACGGCCGTGTGTCCGGAGCCGAGAGGTGGTCCTCCCCATGCCCGTACGGCCCGTACGCGGTCGCCACCGCAGACCCCAGCCGCCGAGCCGGCTCTCGCCGGTGGCCGTCGCCGTCACCGCCGCATCCGGCGCGGGGCTCGCGCTGCCGTTCATCGCCGCCACGGGTGCGGACGCGGCCACGGCCGGTACGTGGGACAAGGTCGCCCAGTGCGAGAGCAGCGGCAAGTGGCACATCAACACCGGCAACGGCTACTACGGCGGGCTGCAGTTCGCCCAGTCGACGTGGAAGGCTTACGGCGGCACGAAGTTCGCCACCCAGGCCGACCTGGCGACCAGGTCAGAGCAGGTGGCGATAGCCGAGCGCGTCCTGGACGGGCAGGGCCCCGGGGCGTGGCCCGTGTGCGCGCGGCGCGCCGGGCTCTCTCGGGGCGGCGGTGGGGACGGGCCGGAGGCGCAGGCGGCCCCGGTGAGGAGAAGCGAGAAGAAGACCGGGAAGCGGGCCGACAGGAAGCCGGAGCCGGACCGTCACCCCGCGGCGCGGGACGACTCCTACACGGTCGTCAGCGGGGACACCCTCTCCGGGATCGCCGAGGAGCAGGACGTCCTCGGCGGCTGGCAGCGCCTCTACGACGTGAACCGCCGGATCGTCGGAGCCGACCCCGACCTCATCCTCCCCGGACAGGAACTGTCCGTGCCCGGCGCGGAGCCCGCGAAGGCCGCCAAGCCTGCGAAGCCGGGGAAGAGCGCGAAGCCGGGGAAGAGCGCCAAGCCGGGGAATGGCGCCAAGCCCGCGGAGCGGCGGGCCGCACCCGCCTCGGCCGCGGGGACGTTCGTCGCGCCGGTCGGCGGGGCGCTCGGCACCCCGTACCACCGCAGCGGATCCCACTGGGCCAGCGGTTACCACACCGGCCAGGACTTCACGGTACCCACCGGCACCTCCGTCAAGGCGGTCGCCGCGGGCACCGTCGTCGAGGCCGGCTGGGGCGGCGCGTACGGCTATCAGGTGGTGATCCGGCACCACGACGGCATGTACACCCAGTACGGCCACCTGTCCTCGCTGACCGTACGTGCCGGTCAGTCGGTGGCCGCGGGCCGCCAGGTCGGCCGCTCGGGCTCCACGGGCAACACCACCGGCCCGCACCTGCACTTCGAAGTGCGCACGGGCGAGGGGTACGGCTCCGACGTCGACCCGGTGGCCTACCTGCGGCGACACGGGGTGCGCCTCTAGCGGGACCAGGTCGCAGGGGGGGGGGGGGGGGGGGGGGGGGGGGGGGGGGGGGGGGGGGGGGGGGGGGGGGG